>OY775910.1:0-1626300 GCA_963675245.1 Acholeplasmataceae bacterium
TGGTGCAGCTTTTAATCCCAATTTTTTAGCAGCGATTTTTTCAACTTCTGGATTATTAGCAGCATAATTTCCGACAGCACCTGAGATTTTACAAAACTCAACATCTTTACTAGCAGCGATGAACCTTTTTTCAATCCGTTTAAAATCTGCATACCATAAAGTGAATTTTAATCCAAAACTAGTTAATTCTGCATGCATGCCATGTGTTCTTCCCATGGCTAATTGATATTTGTAAGCTAATGCTTTTTCTTTTAATACTTCAAGCATATGTTTAATATCATCTTTAATGATACGATT
Source organism: Acholeplasmataceae bacterium (assembly GCA_963675245.1). Classification (GTDB taxonomy): domain Bacteria; phylum Bacillota_I; class Bacilli_A; order Acholeplasmatales; family Acholeplasmataceae; genus WOFB19. The sequence goes on from OY775910.1 coordinate 298, forward strand.
CACTTGCTTTAAAAGCACACCATTCGCACTATCGACAATGTCAGTTGATGTTAAACCATAATGAAAATATTTTTTCTCGACACCTAATGAATCACTCACTGATAATGTAAATGCTAATATGTCATGCCTTGTTTGCTCTTCATAGCGGTCGATATCATTGATATTAAAATGACCTCCAGCAATTTTCAAATATGTTTCTTCATCAAAAAGACCTAATTGATGCCATGCATAACTTGCGGCTTTCTCAACTTTCAAATAGGCATTGAAACGATTTTTTCTTGTCCATATTTTTTTCAATTTTGGATTTGTATATCTTTCAATCATATAAACACCTACTCATATACATTAATAACATCTATGGTTTGCTTGCGATCAGGTCCAACAGAGAATATCGCGACCTTCACACCAATTAATTGTTCAATTTTACGTAAATAAGCTTTTGCATTTTCAGGTAATTCATCAAATGAATGTACACCTGTAATATTTTCTTTCCAACCAGGTACAGTTTCATACACTGGTTCACAACGTTCAAACAAAGTCACATCAGCTGGTATATAATCAATTTCTTGACCATCTAACCTATACTTAGTTACAATCTTAAGTTCTTCTTGACCATCTAATACATCAAGTAACGTGACCGCTAAATAAGAAATACCACTTACACGTTTAGTATGTCTTAAAATGACTGTATCAAGCCATCCAATACGTCTAGGTCTACCTGTAGTGACTCCAAATTCATTCCCTTTTATACGTATTTGATGACCTAATTCATCATTCATTTCACTTGGAAAAGGACCTTCTCCAACACGTGTTGTGTATGCTTTAGTTACACCAACAGCACCTTCGACTAACCATGGTGCAATCCCACAATTAAGTGGTACAGATGCTGCAGTTGGACTAGATGAGGTCACATAAGGATAAGTGCCATGATCTAAACATAATAATACACCTTGTGCGCCTTCAAATAAAATACGATGACCTTTTTCAATTAATTGATTTAATAATAGTGACGTATCACAGACAAAAGGTTTCATTTTTGCTGCAAATGTTAGATATTCTTCAAATAATAAATTCTTATCAAATGGTTCCAATCTGAATGCTATAAACTCTGCATTTTTCTCAGGCAATACACGTTCTAAATACGCATTAAAACTTTCAGGATCAATAAATTCTGCGACTCTCAATCCCATTCTTGCTGATTTATCTGAATAGGTAGGACCGATACCTTTATGTGTTGTCCCAATTTTACGATCACCTTTTTTTGCTTCTTGAAGCTTATCTGCTTGTAAGTGAAAAGGTAATGTCACATGTGCACGATCTGAAATAAACAATTGATAATCTTTTAAACCATCTAATTCTTCAAATAAAGCCTTCGGATTAATCACCATACCATTTGCCATAATATTGATATTTTTAGGATCTAATATACCACTAGGTAACAAATGTAGGCTATGCTTTTGTCCATTAAAAATAACGGTATGACCCGCGTTATTACCACCTTGGTAACGAACCACTACTTCTGCTTTTTGTGCTAAATAATCTGTAATCTTGCCTTTGCCTTCGTCTCCCCACTGTGTGCCTACAACAACAATTCGTTTCATAGTTACCTCTTCTTAATTTTTTTTCAATAAAAAAAGACTTATCCGTGATTAAATTACACGATGATTTTAGCATAATAGGCATGTTTAGTCAACGTCATATTTTATTGTAAAACAATAAACCCGAGGATTTACCTCGGGTTTATTTACTGTACTTTGGCTTTTAGTTTATCGATAAGTTCTTCATCAAATACTTTGGAGCGAATCATCTCAATTTCTTCTAAGTATGGTGGATTACCTTCCACATAAGGTGTTTCAAGAATTTTGGGAATATGCTCAAAATCCGGATGGTAAATTACACCCATTAATGCCTCAAATCCTATATGACCAAATCCAAAATTTTCGTGTCTGTCTTTTGCTGCACCACAAATATTTTTTGAATCATTAACGTGAAATACGGAAATATAAGTTTTACCGATAACATCATCAAAATGCTTCATAACGCCATTAAAATCATTTTTAATATCATATCCTGCATCATGTGTATGACAAGTATCGAAACAAACACTAATACGTTCTTTATTGTCAACGAGATCAATAATCGCTTTTAATTCTTCAAATGTTTTCCCCATTTCATTGCCTTTACCAGCCATGGTTTCTAGTGCGATTTTGACATTTAAATCTTTTGTGTTTTCAATGACTTGAATTAAACCTTCAGCAATCCATTTGGTTGCTTGTTCTCTATCCTTACCGACAGCACTACCTGGATGTAAGACAATTTGAGTGGCATGCATTGCTGCAGAACGTTTAATTTCTTCTGTCAAAAAGCGAATAGCAAAAGCTCTTTTTTCTTCATCAGGATTACATAAATTCATAATATAAGGGGCATGAACCACAACATCATTTTGATCAAGTCCATGTTCTTTCATATAAGATAATGCTTCATCAATATTAAGACGATCAAGTGATTTTCTAATAGTATTTTGAGGTGCTCCTGTGTAAACCATAAATGCTGTTTCTTTATAGCTTAACGCTTCTTTGACAGATCCTAAAAACATATCGTCACCAGACATTTTAACGTGACTTCCGATTTTTAGCATTATTTGACTTCCTCCTTGTATCACTAATTGCTTTTTTAACAGCAATTTTATTTTTCTTTTTATAATTAGGTTTAACTTTTAGCGGCTTTTTAATCTTCTTTAATGCTTGTCTTTCATCCTCAGTAAGTCCTTTTTCTTTGTCTTTTTTCTTTGAAAGTTGATTTCCGCTTAATGTATAATCAGTAAAATCAATTTTCTGTCTCAATTTTTCAATTTTACGATGATCTTTTACATCTAAAAATGTAATGACGACACCGTGTTTTCTCATACGTCCCGTTCTACCTGAGCGATGAAAATAAAACTCCAAATGATAAGGTAAATCAAAATGAATGACATGAGATGCATCAAAATCTAAACCTCTCGCTGCAACATCACTTGTGACAACAAATTGATATTTTAAATCATGAATTTCTTCTAATAATTGTTTTCTTCTTTTTGCACCAAGTTTCGCACTATATTGAGTCACACTATAACCAGCTTCGTAAATCGCTTGAAAGACACGTTCTTGATCATCATTTTTTGATACAAAGATCAATGCTAAATAAGGATTAATATGTTTAAACACTTCTATTAACGCACTGATCCGATCACGATGTTTGATATTGATCAGTTGATAATCAATATCAAGTTCAGTATCACTTGATGTATCTATAAAGTCATATAATCCAAAATACGTCTTAATAAACGGTGTCATTTGTTGTGTAATAGTAGCACTAAAAAGCATGAGTTTCGCTTGTTTTAGCAAAGGTAAAATCAAATCAATTTGACTTAAAAAAGACTCATCAAACATCATATCTGCTTCATCTAAAACAAAATACTTAGCCGTTTGAATGTTTAACGCGTATTTAGTTAATGCATAATCAATTAATCTAGATGGCGTTGCGATAACAACTTGTGGTTGATGCTTACCTAACCAATCTAGCTCTTTTTGTTTATCAGTTCCTGCATAATAAGCTTTCACGCTAATCGTTTCATCAGCATCTTTAAGCATTTTTGCAACTTGATGGACAAGTTCGTTTGTAGGTACTGTAATTACAGCTTGAACATACTGACCTTCATGATTGATAGCTGCTAAGATAGGCAGCAGATAAGCATGTGTTTTACCAGTTCCGGTTGGTGCTAAACCAACTAAGTGCTTTTGGTTTTTAAATGCATCAAAAACGCCCTTTTGAATTGGCGTAATTGTGTCGTAACCTAATTGTTTTAACATCTCTTTAATTTCCATTAAATCACCTATAATAGTATACCATTAATTCAAACAAAAAGTGATTATTTCGATTGTTTGATTCGAATCGGCTATAATAGATATAGGTGATAAAATGAAAACCATAGATTTAAAACCAAGAGGATATTGTCACGGTGTATTAAACGCACTAGCCATTGTCAAAAAAACACTGCGAGATGAAAGTTATCCAAGACCAATTTATGTGCTTGGTCAAATCGTTCACAATCAAAAAATCACACAAGCATTTAATGCGTTAGGTGTGATTAGTTTAGATGAACCTGGTAAAACAAGATTAGAAATGCTTGAACCAATAACATCAGGTACGGTAATATTTACGGCACATGGTGTATCAGAACAAGCTATAGCACGTGCTAAAGAAAAAGGTTTAACTTATTTGAATGCGACGTGTAGAGATGTTTTAAAGGTCCATAAAGCCGTTAAGGAAAAACTTGAAGAGGGTTACAAGGTGATTTATATTGGACATCGCAATCATCCTGAACCAGAAGCTATTTTAGCGATATCAAATAATATTTTATTTGTAGAAAATGAAAGAGATGTCTTGATGTTAGAAGCATTTGATAACGACAAAGTGTTTGTAACAAACCAAACAACACTATCTCTTTATGATATAGAACCGGTATTAAATATGATTGAATCAAGATATCCTAACTATTTATTCGATGATAAAATTTGCAATGCGACAACTGTTAGACAACAGGCTGTCATGAATCAAGATGACGTTGATTTAATGCTTGTTGTGGGTGATATTAAGAGCTCTAATTCCAATAAACTTAAAGATGTTGGTATGAAATCGAAAAACATTCCATCCTATTTAATTAGCGGTGTCGAAGATATCGATTTATCCTGGTTAGCAAGCGCTGATAAAGTATCAGTGACAAGTGGTGCTTCAACACCTACTTCTGTGACGAATGAGGTGATTCAATTTTTAGAACAATATAAAAAAGATGACCCCACAACTTGGGATCATCAGACCGTATTAAATCCTGAAGACATCCTATGATGTCTTTTTTGTTTCAAATAATTTTTCTTCTCTCTTAGTAAATTGATGATAATTAAATAAATTAATATCTATTTTTAAGTCTTTTTTTAACATTAATTGTGAGAATCCTGTACCAAGTAGACGAACGGGTTTTCCTTCGAGATGCTTCTCAAATAAATCAATGATATTGGTATACAATAGTTCTCTATCATCAGTATAATCGTTGAATGTAAAGCTTCTTGTCGTTAATTTAAAATCAGAAAATTTAACTTTAATCGTGACACCTTTACACACATATTCACCTTTGACTAAACGTTGATAAGTCGTTTCAAATAAATCATTAATGATTGGCATCATTGCGTCCAATTGATCCATATTATAATTGAGTGTCGTTTCATTAGATATGGATTGATTAATCGCATATTTATCTGGATCTACAACATCATTTGATCTCCCCATAATGTGATCTAAATACCCATAATAAGACTCTTCAGACATCAGATTAAAAATCTTTTGTCTGTTTTCTTTTTTGGTGAAGTCTCCAATTGTTTCAATACCTAATCGCATCAGCAAAGGATATGTCTTTTTACCAATACCAAACATATCTTTTATTGGGATAGGAAATAGTTTTTCTACAATTTCTTTTTTCCTAATCACCGTAATGCCCATTGGCTTTTTCATGTCAGATGCCATTTTAGCTAAAAATAGCGTTGGACCAACACCAATAGAACAAGGTAATTGATAGGTTTTCATTAATCCCTCTTGAATGTCTTTGGCAATATCTAGTGGATGTTTAGTCTCTGCAAGTTTTGTGATATCTACATATGCTTCATCTATTGAACCCGCTAATACTAAATCCGAATATTGATGGAGAAATTCAAAAAACAAACTTGAATACTTTCTATATAATTTAAAATCAATAGGTACAACAAGTAATTTAGGATATAAATTAAAAGCATCATTCAAACTCATGCCTGATCCGATATGGTACTTCCTAGCGGGATAACTCGCTGTTGAAACGACCCCTCTTCTAGTCACACCTGAACCACCCACAACAAAAGGCTTTCCTTTCAAGTAAGGTTCCTTTATCATGGCACAACTACAAAAGAATGCATTGAGGTCAATATGAAAGATTATTTTTACATGCTTTTTCATGAAATCACTTTCTTTCACTACGTTTTTATTGTATAATAGTAACGATTAAAACATCGAGGTGATTTTATGGCTAAAAATGATTCAAAAAAGAAGATTAATCAAGAGCATCATACACATGATGGTAAAGATCGTACATTGCATAATCCTCTCCAAACATGGTGGGGTAAGGCAGTTGTTTGGATCATGCTCATTGGCATGCTAGGCGGTATCTTATTCGCATTCATATTCGCACTTATTAGTGGCACTGCATAAGATTTGGCGCAATGCGCCTTTTTTTATGCCTTTTTTAATAGCATTTTAGCTTGTTCTATCGCAAAATGAGATAATTTTTCATCTGATAACATCATCGCAATCGCTTCAATCCGTTCATCAGTTGAGAGTTTCGTAATATGCGTAACCATACGTCCGTTTTCTTTCACTTTCGTAATGCCTAAATGATAATCAGCTCTTGCTGCTACTTGTGGTAAATGTGTAATCACCAATAGTTGCATATCTTTTGATAACCCTGACATTTTTTCTGCCACTTTTGCTGCAGTTCTGCCTGATATACCAATATCAATTTCATCTAAGACAAGCATAGAGAGTTCATTTGCTTTCGCATAAATACTCTTTAAAGCAAACATAAAGCGTGCCCGTTCACCACCTGAAGCTACTTTTGCTAAAGGTTTTTCAGGTTCACCTTCATTTAATGAAATCATGAATTCCACTTGATCGAGCCCTGATTCATATAATTCACTCTCATTTTTATGTTTTTCATCAAATAAAATCGTAAATGTTGCTTTTTCCAAATCTAAATCTTTTAATTCCGTTATAACGTCTTTAACTAATTTAACTGCAAGTTTTTCACGTAATGCTGTCAACTTAAGACCTGCATCATAACATGCATCAAATGCTTGATTGACTTTATCTTTTGCTTCTTTGATATACATATCATAATCGGTAATCATGAGTAATTCCGATTTAATGTCTTCATAATAAGCAATGATTTCATCCACTGATTTTTGATATTTTTTCTCGATTTTAGCAAGTTCATAAGCACGTTCTTGCATTTGATTAAATGCCTCTTCATCAAAATCAAGAGATTCAATCGTATCATATAGTTTAGATTTCACATCATCTAACTCATAATACGCACTTGTAAGTTGATCCGCCATATTCTTATACGCATCATCAAGATGACTAATCTTTGTTAAGTCTTGACTAGCATCATAAATATGATCTATTGAAAATGAATCATTATCTATATTGACATAAGCTTGTCTTAATTGCGTCATGATTCTATCATGATTTTTTAATTTGTTAATTTGATCTGTTAATTGTTCTTGTTCACCGATTTCGAGTTTATAAGACTCGATTTCTTTGACTTGATACGCTAAAAATTCGCTCTTTTCAAGGCTTTCTGTCTTCTTCCTGGATAATCCTTCAAAATGTTTTTTAAGCTCAAAATAACGGCTTCTAAGCAATAAATACTGATTTATTAATTGATCGGCTTTTTTCTGATCTACTTGATCAATGAATGCTAAGTATGATGCACGTTCATATAGCGCCATCGTTTCATTTTGGGAATGAATTGATCCCATCATAGACGTTATTTCTTTTAACTTCGCGAGTGTAGTCAAATTATCATTTATTCTAATCTGATGTCTACCATTTCGATCGACTTCTCTTCTAATCTCGACTGATTCTGGTAAATCATATGCAGAAGCTACTTTAGATGATAACAAAAAGGACCCAACGACGATCGCTTTTTCTTCACCATGGCGAATCATAGTAGCATCGCTGCGTTTACCAAATAAAAGTTGTAGAGATTCTAAAATAATCGATTTACCTGCACCTGTTTCACCAGTAAGTGCTGAAAGTCCTTCATCGAAAGTCATTTGTAAATCATCGATTAGTGCGAAACTTGATACTTGAAGGGATTTTAACATATAATCTCTCCTATGCGTTTATCGTAATCTGTTAAGGGCTGACGTGCTGGGTTCATATATATAATATATTCCTGATTGCCTTTTTTCCCTTTAAGTGTTGAAGGCATCATATCAATCACAGGTAATTCAGCATTATAAGCGAATAACATCACCTGTTTTAAAATTTTTTTAATCTTTTTTACGTCTCTTAAAACACCATGTTTCATTTTGGTAGGTCCGACTTCAAATTGCGGTTTCACCAGACCTAAAATAATACCTTTAAATCCTTTGATATGTTGCAATATAGCAGTGATTGATATGAAAGATACATCTATAACAATGATATCTGCTTGAGGTATAGTAACATCTAAAAAGTTGGTTTCTTCAAAAGCACTCACACGACTGTCTGATTTAAGTGTCGGATCAAGTTGATTGATACCCACATCATATGCATAAACATGTTTCGCACCATATTTTAATGATACATCCGTAAAACCACCTGTTGATGAACCGACATCAATGACGATTTTATCTTTAAAATCGACACTGAAATAATCGATAGCACCTGCAAGTTTTTCACCACCACGACCAACATATTTAATTTCAGAGATGATCTTCACGATGTCATCAGTAATCATTTGTCCAGTTTTTTTAGCTACCTCACCATTGACTGTCACTAATTTTCTTCTGATTAAATCTGATGCCTTACTTCTCGTCTTTACCATACCTTGATCAACTAAATATTGATCGAGTCTCACGAGATAAGCTCCTTAATTGTTTGCACGATATGTTCAACATCCATACCTTCAGCTTTTAACATATCTAAATATGCACCAAAGGAAACTACTTTATTTGAAATACTCATACTTTTTATCTTATTTTGGTAGCCTTTTTTTGCCATATAAGAAAGTATTTGAGGATATAGTCCACCATGATTGCTCGCTTCTTCATAAACTAATATAGGTTTACCAGTTTTACAAAGTTCATCTAACATTTGTTCATCAATTGGTTTAATGATTCTTGCATTAACAATCTTCGCATTAAATGCCCCTTTTTCGTTTGCTTCTTTTAATAAATCTAAAGACGGGCCATAACTAATCAGTATCGGGCCATCGCCTGCTTTCATGACTTTCCAAGTTAATGAGATATCTTCAAATAAAATCTGATCCGTTTGCTCGTCAAAAGCGACATATCCTCTTGGATAGCGTATGACAAATGGATGTGTCTGCTTTAAGAATGCATAATGAAATAAATTAGCTGCTTCTTTTGCATCATATGGCATTGTAACAACCATATTTGGCATCAAAGAAAACATAGATATGTCAAATAAACCTTGATGGGTAGAACCATCTTCACCCACAATACCAGCACGATCTATACCGAAAACAACATGATGGTCTGATCTTGCAATATCATTTAAGATTTGATCAAATGCACGTTGACTAAATGTCGCATAAACGGGATAATAAACTGGCACATGCTGATGAGCTAGCATCGCTGCCATGGTAGCACCATGTTCTTCAGCAATACCTATATCTAAATATCTGTCAGGATATTTCTTTTGAAATTTACTCATTTTTGTACCGATCGTCATGGCAGGCATAATCACAAACGTTTTAATTTCGTCTTGTAATTTATCCATGATTCTAGCAATCATTTCACTCCATGAAATGCCTTCTGGTTTATGACCATTTTGATTTGAAATACCATGGAATTTACCTATTGTATCGTTTTCTGCCTGTGGATGCCCTTTACCCTTTTCAGTTAAGACATGAATAACGATAGATTTTTTAATATCTTTAATGCGTCTTAATGTTTTAACTAACGCCTTAATATCATGACCATCCATTGGTCCGATATACATATAACCTAAATCCTCGAACATATTTTGACGCTGTAATAAACTTCTGATTGAACGTTTGATACGCCCAAGGATACCTAAGATAAAACGTGGTAAAATGCGTGCCCATATACGTTTCATGCTTATGACAAATTTAGCACTTCTAATACGCGTTAAAGTTTTTGATATCGCACCAACTGAACGAGAGATACTCATTTCATTATCATTTAAAATAATAATACCATGATGCTTTTGATCGCTACCTAATAAGTTTAACGCTTCAAATGACATACCATTAACAATCGATGAATCACCGACAATAGCGATACCTTTTCCATCCTCATTTTTTAAATCTTTAGCATAAAGAAGTCCTAACAAAGCTGATAAAGCAGTACCTGCATGACCACTTTCCCATTGGTCATGCTCAGATTCACTATAATCAATATAACCTGAAAGGCCACTCGTTTGTCTTAAACGATCAAAACCTCTTATTCTTCCAGTTAAAATTTTATGCGTATATGCTTGATGTCCAACATCAAAAATTAATGCGTCCTGAGGACTATTAAACACATAATGAAGAGCGATGATTAATTCAACTGTCCCTAAATTAGAGGAGAGATGACCACCTGTTTCCGGAATTGATTCTAGCAAAAAAGACCGAATTTCATCAGCTAGTTTGTCCAACTCTTTAAAGGAGAGATCTTTTAGAAACGAAGGGTCTTTAATGTCCTCAAGTATCATATCTAGTCCTTAATTTCCTTGGTCACAAGTTTTTCAGCATCCTCTAGCATGTTGTAACATGCTTTAGATAATTCTAATCCTAATTGATATTTTTTTACAGCTTCATCCAAAGGAATATCCTTATTTTCTAAATCCTTAACAACACTTTCTAAATCTTTAAGTAATTGTTCAAATGATTTCTTTTCCATTTAGCGTTCCTTCTTTCCTATGACTTTAGTCTGAGCGATACCATCTTTAAATCCAATGGATAACACATCGTCTATCATAACATCATTAATCGATGTTACCACATGTTCATCCTTATTTACAATCGCGTAACCACGATCCATTAAACGAAGGGGGTTATTACCTTCTAAAGCAGTTTTTAAAACATGAAACTGATTATGTTTATCCACTATTAAATTTATGACATTTCGTTTTAAATTATCATTTAATCTCGTATTAACTTCTTTATAATGCGATATTTTATCACTTGGATTTTTCAATCTTGTTTTTAAAAGATCCACTAATCTTGATTTATGTTCCAAAAGGTTTAATTGAAACTTATATAAATCATATTCATAACGCTTGAGTTGATCGTCTAATAATTCAAGTTTCAGTTTCGGAGAGCGTTGTTCTAAACGTTCATCTAAATACGTCATTAACGTTGTTTTATCATTTAAAAATCGTTTGATTGCTTTTTCAGATTGCAAAGTTAACTCAGCAATGTGAGAAAGCAAATCATCTTTATTTGGTGTTGCTAATTCCGCTGCAGCTGTCGGTGTTGGTGCACGAAGATCACTAACGAAATCTGATAATGTAAAATCTGTCTCATGTCCTATCGCTGTAATCACAGGGATATGGGATTTATATATGGCTTCAATCGTTGGCATTTCATTAAATCCCCATAAGTCTTCAATAGATCCACCACCACGACCTACAATTAAAACATCGACTTGATTAAGCTCATTTGCCTTAACTATTTGTCTCGCAATGGAAACAGATGAATCTGGTCCTTGTACTAAAGCTGGATATAAGTGAATTTCTGTTAATAAATAACGCCTTGTTACTGTGTTTTTTATATCTTCAATCACAGCACCTGTCGGTGATGTGACTACCCCAATACGTGTTGGAAATTGAGGGATTTTCTTTTTATGTGCCTCATCGAACCAACCTTTTTCTGTTAATTCTTTTTTTAATGCCTCATATTTTAAATAGAGTTCACCGATACCGTCAAGTTTCATTTGTTTCACTTGAATGGAATATGTACCAGAAGGTTGATAAACTGAAATACTACCAACAATCAATACATGATCACCTTCTTTAGGCGTGAATTGAACCCCAGTTGTATCTCTTGAAAACATAATACAGCTTACTTGTGCACCTTCATCTTTCAAAGTAAAATAAAAATGACCTCGACTGTGATGTTTAAAATTTGAGATTTCACCCTTAATTAAAATGACGCGAAGGTGTTGATCACCTTCGAGTTTGACTTTAATATATTTAGTTAAAGCTGTTACTGATAAGTAGTTTTCCAAACAAAATCATTCCTTTACGGCGCTTGCGATTTCGTCAAGTAACCGGTTATTGAATTTACGTTGCTTCTCATCGTCCATATTCGTGAATTCTTTTGTGAGTTCTAATGCTTCATTTATCACAATTTCTTTAGGTGTATCATGCATTAAAAGTTCATAAGCTGCAAGCCTAATAATAGCACGATCAACATAAGATAAGCGGTCAATTGTATAGTTATATAAATGCTTCTTGATTAGTGTATCAATGTCATCTAAATGTGTGATAATTTCTGTATAAATTTCTGCCAACTCTTGTTCTTCAAATGATGGCATAAAAGGAATATCACCATCATGATATAAATCATATTGGTAGAGTGTATTCATTAATTCAATTCGTCGATCTCTTAGCTCAATTTTCATATCTATACCTCAATAGTATTTTAGCATAATTTAACTTCTTTTGGTAACTCTTAACACAAAGACATACAAAAAAAATGATCACAAATATCGACATTTATTGATGCATAAACAAAAAAGCCACAAACATCAGTTGTAGCTTTTTACTTTATAGAGAATTGCTTATACTTTTTTGAATTTTCTGTAAGCGCCTAATCCAATTGAACCAAGTACTAATACACCTGCAATCACGATAATTGCAATCGTTCCTGCACCTAAACCTTCACCTTCATATCCTTTACTTGCAAGAATTTGTTGCCAGCTATTATCCATTTGAAGTTTTAAAGCTGCATTATAGCGATAAATCTCATCATTTGCATTAATTCTAATATCATAGCTTGCTGCAAGTGATTCAAATTCTCCTCCTACTGCAATTTCATCTTCAAAAACATCTTTACGTGGTGTTGTATACATGACTTCTTCTGTATTTTGTAAAGCCTGATCATAATCCATCATAAAATTAATAAATTGATATGCAAATACTGTGTTAGCACCTTTTGGAGTGACAAAAGCATCAACGAATACGTTTGTTCCTTCGTTTGGAACAAAAAATGATAAATTATCGTTTTCGCTCATTAAGTAATTTGCATCTCCAGAATAAGCTACTGCTAAATCATATGCAGCAGGATCTAACATGGTATCAAAGATTTCATCTGTTTGCACAGCAACATTTGCAGTTAATGCAGCATTTAACCAATCTGTACCTGCATCAAATTCAGATGTCGTTGGATTGTTAATTGTTGACACACCAGTTGCTTTTAGACCTATTAAATAAGCATCTCTTGAACTATTGTAAAACGCAATATCATATGTATCACTCATTTCAAGTACATCCCAACCAGTTAAATCATTTTCATCAACGGTTGTTGTGTCATATAAAATACCTAAGTTACCCCAGAAATAAGGTACAGCATATTCTAATAAATCAAATCCGTTAACATTGTCGGCTAATGTATCTAAAATTGAAACTAATCCATCCGCTAAATCAACATCTTTATCAAATGTTGTAATGGCACTCCAATTGATTGGATCAATTAGGTTTTCTGATGCAAGTTGTTCAATGGCATAATCAGAAGGAATCACTAAATCATATTGATTGCCTGCTTTGATTTGTGTCACTGCTACTTCATTAGAATCGAATAAAATTTGTTCGACACGAATACCTGTGTTTTCTTCAAATGCTTCTAATAGCGAATCATCAATGTATTCGCCCCAATTATAAAGTCTAAGTGTATCTTGTTCTGTACAACCGATTAATGTGATTGCGACAAGTAAGACCATCAATAATGCTATAAATTTCTTCATTCTAGTTCCTCCGTTTTTTTACCAGATTTGATGTAATCATATAATATCTTTGAACCGATAATCACAAGGATTATGGCGGATAAAGCATTGAATATTAGTTTTGGATAACGTCTATTATTGAATAAATAGATGGATATATTCATATCGCCTGATGACCCAGCTACGAAATAAGAAATAATAAAATCATCAAAACTCATCGTAAATGCAATTGCAGCACCTGCAATGATTGCAACTTTGATTTGTGGAATAATGACCTTCCACAAAGCTTTCAATGGTGATGCACCTAAATCGTAAGCAGCATCTGCAATATTAGGATCTAAACTCTTTACTTTTGGATAAACTGTAATTAAGACATAAGGTGTGCAAAAAGCAATATGTGCAAGTAACATCGTATTATATGATGGCTCTAATGTCATCGCACCAAAGAGCACCACAAGCGACACAGCGGTAATAATATCAGGACTCACAATAGGGATATTATTGACTTGCATCGTCAGATCACGAATAACCTTTCTTGTTTTCGTCAGTGCAATCGCAGCAAGCGTTCCTAATACCGTCGAAACAAGTGTTGAAAGTGTAGCAATCCACAAAGTCATTAAGACAACGGATTCTCTTGGATTCGTCCAATTAAATAACTCTCTATCGGTGAATAATTCAACATACCTAGAGAAAGTGAATCCACCCCAACTAGTATATGAGTTGCCAGCATTAAATGAGAATATCGCCATTGAGATAATTGGTGCATATATAAAGAGTAATGCAATAATCAGAAATATTGTTTCTGTTGTATTAACTGCTTTCTGTTTCATTTGCATTCACCCCCTTATATCGATCTAGTTTCTTAATGTAGTAGACAAATGCGAGGATAATTGCTGATAAGACAATCGCGATTGCTGATGAATAAGGGATACGTTCCTGTTCAATGATGGAGCGTTCAATCAAGGTACCGATCATATAAAAATTCATTTCTGGATCTAAATATCTTGGCACAATAATGGTCGTTGCTGAAGGTAAGAATACCATCATAATCCCTGAGATGACGCCTGATAATGATAGTGGAATAACAACTCTCGTTAATGTCTGAAGCTTACTAGCACCTAAATCTGCAGACGATTCTAATAAACTACGATCAATCTTAGCTAAAATTGCATAAATAGGTAATACCATAAATGGTAAATATATATAAGCAAGTCCAATGATAATCGCAATCGGTGTACCGATAAGTCCCGGTGCAAATACTTCTAATAATTGCTTTAACGCTCTGATTCTTAATAAACTATTAATCCACATGGGTGCATTAAACAACAATATTAATGCAATCTGCGTTCTTGTTTTTAATTTTGTTAATATATAGGCAATCGGATAACCGATGACTAAGCACAGTATCGTTGTACCAAATGCAATCCATAATGATGTGGACATACTTCTGACGAAACTTGTTGTGCTAAAGAATTCATTGTAATGAGAAAATGAAAATGTAAAAGGGAATAATCCACCTGCTGTTTCAGACTGGAAAGATGCTAGGATAAGCAAGAAGATCGGAATGACGACTAGAATCGCCATCACTACATAATAGGGTATAGCAAAGTAATGTTCAAATTGGTTTCTAGATTTATTTCTAGACTTCATTGTTTGTTGCATTACCATTGCTCCATGACGTGTAAATCTTCTGGACCAAACATTATATCAACGGTACTACCTTCTTTATGATAATCAGTCGTATGTATCGTAAATATCCGATGTTCTGTTTTAACATCAATTTCATAATGAACACCTTTGAAAGCAATCGAGTCTACGACACCTGTTAAAAATCCAGTGTTTACGTCAACGATATCAATATCTTCCGGTCGAATCACGATGTCAACATTTTCATTTTTAGCAAATCCTTTATCTACACATTCATAATCTTTATGATCAAAAGAAACGAGAAAATCGTCTTTCATGATACCTTCTATAATGTTTGATTCACCGATAAAATTAGCTACAAATCTATTCGCTGGTTCATTATAAATGTCTTCAGGTGTACCGATTTGATAAATTTCCCCTAAATTCATAACGACAATTTTATCACTCATTGTCAATGCTTCTTCTTGATCATGGGTAACGTATAAAAATGTAATACCCGCTGTTTTTTGTATCTCTTTTAATTCATACTGCATTTCTTGACGTAATTTTAAATCGAGTGCAGCTAACGGTTCATCAAGCAAAAGAACTTTTGGTTCATTAATCAGTGCACGAGCAATCGCTACACGTTGTTGTTGACCACCTGATAATTTGTGCACTTCTCTTGTTTCAAAACCTTCAAGACCAACCATTTTCAAATATTTAAGTACTTTTTCTTGTATGTCTTTTTCTTTCGTTTTCGGTGTCGTAAATTGTTTTTTCAAGGCTTTAATTTCTTGTGCAATTGATGACTTATTTGAAGTTGTTTTTAATTGTTTTTTAAGATCTGCAATTTTCTTTTTTAATGTATAATTTGGATCTCTCTTTTCATTAATTTTATCTTGCATCTCATCTTTGAGCAATTTAATATGTTCACTATTTGTTTCAGAAGCAATTAATTGTTGATATTGTGCCTGAATTTGAGTCATCTCTTCTTGAATTAATAAAGATTCACTTTTAACGCGAAGTCCAAAGGCAACATTTTCAAATACATCTAAGTGAGGAAATAACGCATATCGTTGAAAGACAGTATTTGTAGGTCTTTTGTGGGCAGGTATATCAAGAATACTGGTATCATCAAACAACACTTCGCCAGAACTAGGATCTACAAACCCCCCGATGATACGTAACGTTGTTGTTTTTCCACATCCAGAAGGACCTAGTAAAGTCACGAATTCATTTTGTTCAATAGTAAGATCAATTCCTCTTAAAACGACCTGTCCATTAAATTCTTTTGTAACATCTTTTAACGTGATTAAAGCTGCCATTTTTCTCACTCCTTTACTATGTAAATCCGCTTATAGTTTAGTATATATAAACTATAAGTTAACTCGGTATAAACCATGACAAAACTATTATATAATAATATTTATGAATGTCAATAAAAAACCTTTGGTAATCGTTTCAGTGTTTTTTATATGATTTTAAATAACATGTGATATAATTAAAATATCATAATTATTTAACTATTAAGTGAGGTTTATGTGATGTTTATAGATGCTTTAAAAATGATCAAACAACGCAAATATATTATTCAATTTGCCATCTTTGCAAGTCTATTTATGATAATCTATATCGTCATTGATTATCTCAATTTGCCTTACCGTGAAATGACTATTTCATACGGCTTATATCTGGTCATTATAAATATCATCCTTAATGTCGTTATGGCTTCTTTAAGTGGTTTATTAATGCACTTATCTACCGCGATGGTGGCAATTAGAGGTAAGGATGGAAAAGGAACGACATTTGGCTTTATATCAGTTATATTCGGTATTCTCACATATGGATGTACATCTTGTGTGATTGCCTTCTTCGCTTCAATTGGTATCGCCTTTTCAGTTATTGCTCTTCCGCTTGCAGGATTGCCCTATAAACTTATTTCACTATTATTAATTTCAATTGGTTTAATGTGGATAAGACATGAACTTAATCATGGTAGCTGCAACGTTAACCTAACAAAAACTAAAGACCAGTGATGGTCTTTTTTTATGACTTGTTGACAAACATTGATTTTAAGCATATAATAACGATATGACAACCCTGTCACATTCGAGGAATACGATGCCAAAATCAACATTTTTCAATTTAAAAAGCGAAAAGCAATCACGTATTATAGAAGCTACTTTAAAAGAATTCGCCAGACATGATTACGAGCATGTTAATATTCAAAACATTATTAAAGATGCCCAGATTTCACGCGGAAGTTTCTACCAATATTTTAATGATTTAGATGATTTGTTTGGATATCTAGTTGATGTGATTGTGAAAGAAAAAAGAGCTTATTTTGAAAAACATGCCATTATGCATGGAGATGTTCCTTTTTTTGATCGTTTAGGCGAACTTTATCGCTTAGGTTATCAATTTGCCTTAGATAATCCACTCATTTATGAAGCCGGTAAACATATGGTTAAACCAGTAACACAAAGTAAAAACAAAACGGTTTTATCCAATCAAAAAGAGTTAGTTGCATACTATAAGGATGAATTAAAAAAAGACATTGATAATAAATCGATTAGAAATGATGTCGATATTGAGATGTTAATTGATGTGTTTACATTATTTTTAAATGAACTTTCGGAATCACACTTTATTGAACAACGTTTGACACAAGACGAGGTTGATCAACGCTTTAAGCGTTTCATAAAACTCCTAAAGAAAGGAATCGAGTAACATGTTTAAAGTCGAAGATTTAAGATTTACTTATCCTAAGAATAAGGAGGAAACCATCAAAGGTATCTCTTTTGAGATTGCAAAAGGTGAAATATTTGGCTTCTTAGGGCCATCCGGTGCTGGAAAATCAACCACACAAAAAATATTGATTAAAATTTTAGAAAACTATGATGGGATAATCACATTCAATGGTGAAAACATCACAGAATTAGATCAATCATTTTATGAAAAAATTGGTGTTTCATTTGAAATGCCTATTCACTTTTCAAAAATGACTGCGATGGAAAACATTAACTTTTTCTTAAAACTTTATCAGAAAAATGCTGATGTTGAATCGTTAATGAAAAAAGTGGGTTTATGGGAAGATCGTGATAAAAAAGTATCCGAATTCTCTAAAGGTATGAAGATTCGGTTAAATATCGTACGTGCTTTATTAAACGACCCTGAAATGCTCTTTTTAGATGAACCGACAAATGGGATTGATCCAGCGAACGCTATGATTCTAAAAGACATGATTAGAATCTTTAGAGATAATGGTGGTACTGTCTTTATTACATCACATATTATGTCTGATATTGACCAACTCTGCGATCGTGTGGCATTTATTATTAATGGTGAAATTATAGAATTAGATTCACCACGTAATTTGAAGATTAAGTATGGTAAACGGACATTAACAGTTGAGTATAAAGAAGATGGAAGAACTAAGTCAGAACTGTTTTCCATGGATGATATCGGTCATAATAAAGCCTTTCTTGATATCTTAAAAGATAAGGAAATTGAAACCATCCATAGTGGTGAAACCACTTTAGAAGACATCTTCATCCAAGTGACTGGTGTAGGTTTAAATCATGAGTAAAAAAGTATTGACATTACTTAAAGGTGAACTAGTCAGACTCAATAAGTATCATGTCACTGCGATTTCTCTTTTATTGGCTTTTGTCTGGTTCGTTCTTTTATATTTCATTGAAGATAATGGTGTATTAAGTGAATTCTTACCAATGATTATCATTGTTGATACAACGATGATGTCCATTATGTATATTGGATCTGTTTTGTTTTTTGAAAAAACAGAATCAACAATATCCACCATGTTAGTTACACCTGTTAAATACCAGGATCATATAGTTGCTAAAGTATTAGCGATTACGATTGAAACCTTATTATCAACACTCTTAATTGTTTTAGTATTCTTCTTTATTAGAAACATTACGATTAATTGGGGTGTGTTGATTGTGGCATTAATACTACCTACACTGCTATCGAGTTTAGTAGGTTTCGCTATTTCATATCATACAAAAGATTTTACATCACTACTATCGTGGTTAATGGGATATGTCTTTTTGACATTCGTTCCAGTCATTTTATCTTATTTAGATATTGTATTTAAAGCAGATGCATGGCAATATATCTTTTTAATTTTACCCGTTGGTTCTGCATTAGAAATAACATCTGTCGCCATGGGTGCTGCAATCACAGTTAAATTTTGGATTGCTGTTGGTGTGATGTCTATAGTGACAGTGTTATTAAACTATTTATACGTATTACCAAAATTTAAAGATTATGCTGTCAGACAAAGTGGGGTGTAATCATGATTAAACGCGTATTTTTACATGAATTAAGAAGTATGAAAAGTGATAGTCTATATTTATTTCTAGCCGCTTTTCCTATCATCATTTCTGGTGTTGCAGCGATATTAATCCCTTATCTAGAAGAAAACGCTGGTGGTCAATGGTCATTTTTAGTGAATGCAATGTTTCTTCTTTTAAATGGTTTTATGTTTGGTGCTGTGATTGCATTTTCATTATTAGATGATCAAGATGACAATGTTTTAATGTCATTAAAAATTACTCCGATTTCCGCAAGATGGTATGTATTGATTAAGTTATTCTTCGGATATGTTTTTGGTATTTTGGGAACACTATTAATTATGGTTGCGACTGGTGCATTATTTGATCTTTCTGCAGATATTTCAATCATGATTCTTTTATTAGCACCTATGCAAGCCCCCATATATACGTTATTGATTGTTTCATTATCTAACAACAAAGTTGAAGGATTTGTATTTTTGAAGTCCACGTCACTTTTATTAATCGCACCTGCAGCTGGTTTATTTTTATCTAATTGGACTGAACTTCTATTATCTCCATTTCCAGCATATTGGACCACTAAACTCATTGTATCTGAACAAGGTTTACCGACATATATTGCTCATAGTTATTGGTATTTCATTTTCGGAGTAGTCGTTCATTTACTGGTAGGTTATTTATTATTTGAAGTCTATGCAAAAAAGCACAAATTACATTAAAAAAAGAAGCCTAACTATGATGTTAGGCTTTTATTTTTAGAGATCCTTTTTAGCTTTATCGCGTGCTTTTAATATTTCTTCTTTTACATATTCAATTGAGTCAATCGGATATAAAGTGTATGTTTTTTCACTCGTTTTTATGTTGATTTTCCCATAAGATCTATTCATAAAACGATATCTTAATACTCTTCTTTTGCGATAAATTGATTCAACTTCCAAAATATCATAATAACTTATAATAACGTCTCGCTGTGGTGTGATATGCAGATGCAAACCATCATGATCAATTGTGATTGGCGTTTTTGGTAGAAATAAACCTTCACCATAAAGGATTAATGATGTGAAACTATAGAGTATACAAAGCGACATTAATATCCAACCATACGTTTGAACTAAACTAAAGTCAAATTGTAATGTCAATAAATAGATGATAATTATCAAAACAGGCATGAAAATTTCTAAATATAGTTCTATTAATCCTTTGATGGATCTTTCTATATTAACATCCATATAATCACCACTTTTCTTTTATTATACAATAAAAAACTCAGCTTGTTTGCTGAGTTTAATTTTTTATTTCTTCGTTTGATATCTTTTATCCAGAACTTTTTTTACCTCATCAACTTTAGCTACTGGATAAAGTTCGTATGTTTTATTCATCGTCTTTATCGTCAATTTCCCATAAGATCTATTAACGGTACTTAACCTTAGAAAAGTCATTCTAGCATTTTTTACTGCAATTATATCAACGATATCGTGGATATATACTTCTTCATCTAGATGTTTTCTTTTGTGTATATGAAGTATGTCATTATCACCCTCAATAACGATGTCCGGCAATAAGAGTGTCTTACCAAATAAAACAAGATAAAGAATACTCGCTGCTAATAAGATACCACCAATAATATAATAAGATACATCAAATTGTGAAAAATCAAAATTGATGATTATAAGATAAACTAGAATTAATAGTGGAGGTAATACAATTGTTGCCCATAATTGTATAAGTCCATTTAGTGACCTTTTCGCATATATGTTCATCGTAACACACCTCCTAAATTGATTTATAGACTAAATTCTACTGAAACAAATACATCGTTAAACGCTTTAAAATGATTGTTTTCATGTGTTGTCATATAATCAAAGTTTTCCTTTACTTGATCCACATTTTCAATAATGATAGGTGTCGCTTGTACGATTTGATCATCAATATTGAGTTCTACTAAATCATGTTCTTTCATATATGCCACTTTATTGGATCTACCAGATGTAATTACAACGATTTTCCCATCTGGTTTCTTGACATAGTTCAAGTTTCTTGATTTGTCTTCGTAGTTTAATTTTAAAATACCTTTTGATGCCATTTAAACGCCCTCTCTTTCTTAAATATTCTAATTAAATTATATATTTATTATAAAGAGAGTTCAAGTATTATACTTAATTGTTATCTTTTCCATTACCAAATACTTGATTAAATTGTCTTGCTACGCGAACAAACGTCGTTGATCGAGATAATTCTTTCAATCGTCTTGCACCAACATATGTACAAGCTGATCTTAAACCACCTAAAATGTCAAGAACTGTTACTTTAACTGAGCCACGATAAGGTAATTTCACTGTCTTTCCTTCTGATGATCGATATTCAGCAACTTCACCATAATTCTTTTTCATAGCTGTCTCAGAACTCATACCGTAAAATTTAACAAATGATTTTTCATCATAAATTGGTTCATTTGTTTCTTGATCAACTAATAGTGTATTTCTTCTTTCTTTGATGATATAACCGCCACCTTCATCATGACCAGCAAACATACCACCTAACATGACAAAATCAGCACCACCACCAAATGCTTTAGCGACATCACCAGGGCAAGTGCAACCACCATCAGAAATAATATGCGCACTTAGTCCATGTGCTGCTTCTGCGCATTCAATGATAGCCGATAATTGTGGATAACCAACACCTGTTTGAATACGTGTTGTACACACTGAGCCAGGTCCAATACCAACTTTAACGATATCTGCACCACGTAAGATAAGTTCTTGTGTCATATCAGCCGTAACCACATTACCAGCGATAATTGTATGTGATGGAAATGCTTTTCTCACTTTTTGAACAAATTCACCAAAATGTTCTGAATATCCATTAGCAACATCTATACAAATAAATTCGATTTTAGGAAATGTATCTAAAATCGTTTTTAAATGATTAAAATCATTCGCGCTTGTTCCAGTACTAACTGCAAAGTTTGCTGGATTTAAAGCGTCAATGTGTGGTTTTAATTCTTCAACTGTAACAGTCTTTACTAAACATGTAAAAAGTCCATGTTCTTGTAAAGCTAAAGCCATATCTATGGTACCTACACCATCCATATTAGCTGCCATGATTGGTATATCGTGATACGTTTTTTTACTGTGTCTAAATGTATATGTCCGATTTAGATCAACATCTTTTCTACTTTTCAAAGTAGAACGTTTAGGACGGATTAACACATCTGCAAAATCTAATTTATGCTCATCTTCAATTCTCAAATTACTCAACCCCTTTTTCATTGATACGCATCTATTATACACGATAATCTTTAGATAAGACATATATTTAAGTAGTAATTAAAAATGTTCTATACTATCATGTTAGTTAAAGTTTGAAAGATTGCAATCAATCATAATAAAGGGTATAATCAAACCATAATAAGATAGTCGATAAGGAGGAACTTATATGGCTCAAGCTCGTTATGGATATGGTTGGTTGCTGAAATTAATTTTAGCAGCGGTTTTACTTGGTGTCGGTATTTATATGGCATTTGCCGATCAAGTTGTATATGCGATTACAGGAGTATCTATCATTGTATTTTCATTACTTCGTGTGTATCCTCTACTGAAAACACTCAATAAAGAAGTTTTACGTATGATCAATTTAGTTGAAATTGTATTGGATGCATTAATTGGTGTTGCATTACTGCTCATTGCCATCTATAAAGCAGATGAATTAAGTGGTTCAAACGCATGGTCTTATATCTTTAGATATGCTTTAGTATTCTTCTTTTATGCGAGAGGTCTTGTTTATTTTCATTCAGTCGTATTTTTTGATGAAAAAACAGAAATCCCTAAGTTCTGGGTACATATCGTTGCAATATCATTAGGAGCAATCTTAATTGTCAGTCCTAATTTCTCTTATAGTACTGTTGGTATTATTTTCTTGATAATTGCCCTTATAGGTGCAATTTACCTTGGTTACGATGGTTTTGGTGGTTATCAAAAATATCGTGAGTTTTCAAAAGAACTCAATGAAGGTAAATCCAAAGAAAAAGAAAAAGGTAAATCAAATGAAAAACAATTACCTGCTGCTGAAAAGAAACCTGTTATTGAAGAACCTGAAGAAGATAAGCCTAGACCTTATGTCAATTAAAAAGCGTTCTAAACGCTTTTTTTAAGGAGTTTTATGACTAGAAAAGCACATATCGCTGGAATTGGGTTTTCTATCATTTTTGGATTCTCATTCTTATTCTCAAAATTAGCACTTGATCATGTCTCTCCGATGGGTCTTTTGGCATATCGTTTTCTATTTGCTTTCTTGGTTTTTTATATGCTGAAACTAACTAAAATCATTATATTCAAATTTGAGCGCCGTATGCTGTTTGCACTATTACCCGTTATTATATTTCAACCAGTACTATATTTTATTTTTGAAACTTATGGATTAAATCTCACAACAAGTGGTGAGGCAGGATTAATGATTGCATTAATTCCTATTTGTGTAGCATTACTGAGTGCTTTGTTACTTCGAGAAAAACCTTCTTTCTGGCAAATCTTATTTATTTCCATCAGTGTGTCAGGTGTTATTCTTATTCAAACGTATAAGAGTTTTGAACTGAATAGCTCTATTTGGGGATTTATTCTATTATTCGGCGCTGTTTTATCAGCTGCTTTTTATAACATAACATCAAGAAAAGCTAGTCAGTCTTATAAAGCATCTGAAATCACTTATCTCATGATGATTGCAGGTGCAATCTCATTTAATCTCATTTATATGGTAGAACTACTGATGAATGGTTCAATCGTTGCTTATGTGACCGTATTATTTAATTGGCAAGTGTTCTTACCTGTTTTTGTTCTAGGTGCGATTGTATCAACCGCTGGTTTTTTCTTAGTCAATTACACATTGCATCACATGCCTGCACACATTTCTTCTATTTATACAAATTTATCAACTGTGGTTGCACTCATAGCTGGTATGCTATTTTTGCAAGAAACCATTAGTCTATTTCATATTCTAGGAAGTATACTTATCATTAGTGGTGTCTATGGGACAATCATCATCCAAAATAAAAAGGCCGCTAAAGAAGCAGCCTCAGGTACGTAAGTACCTTTTTTTATGCCTTGTTTTTAAGTGGTCTAAATAGTTTCTTCCATTGTGTGAATAAATCACCAATATTACCTAAGACGATAAGTACTGTTAATACGATAATCAGAATATGAATAGCATTTGCTAACTCTAATACTGACATACCCGCATTTTGAGCTGCTCTAGTAATAAATAAATCTGTGATAAATCCGTTACTCTGAATCATAATAATCGTGAAAATAGCACTTAATACTTGTCCAAATGTATAGATTAGTAGCATAGATATAGTATATCTTTTTTGTATAATTAGAAGAACTTGTGATATTAAAACTATGACTGGTCCAGCGATGAGGAACATGATATAAGGCGATATCACATCCATACCAAATAATGGAGCAACTAAGATATCATTTTGATAAATACCAAAACGTTCTAAGTAGTAAAGTAGAATAACGATCATCGCTGTTGTTGCGATCACTTGAAATACTAATCCAACGATTGCTTTACTTTGCTTATATGAAGTTGTTTTATAATCTTTTGGTACTTCCATCAAATCTTTTAACTTCCAAGGTTTAGCCATCTTTCTAACTTTATCACTAGACGCTACCCAAAAACCGATCGTTACAACTGCAAATCCGATGACGACAGCATTAAAAGTCGCATTTAGCACATGCTCAATCACAAACCATATGGCTTGCCATACAGTGTTTTGATCAATAGATAGTAACGCATCAAGTGCACTGAAAAATAATGCAAATATACCTACTGCTACTAAACCAATTTTTAATGCAATTTGATAATCTGCATAAAATTCAGGTGCAATCACATATCGTTTCCGATCATCATAGTTACTGGCAATATCTCTAGGATGGCCTAATTCATGTAATACTTGATCGATTTCTTCATCACTTGGATTTTCAGATAACATGTCAGAAATGTGTGCTTGCAATTCTGCTTCCACTTCATCTCTAGCATCCTCAGGTAATCTTCTCGTTACAGCATAAATATAGCGTTTAACATAATCCTTCATTGTTATTCCTCCTTAAATAATTGATTCATTTCTAAAACAATATCTTGCCAAGCACGTTTTAATGCATCCAATGTCTCTTTTCCATGTTCATTTAGTTGATAATATTTTCTTGGTCTAGATTCTGATGTGTCCCAAGTACTTTCTAGTAAACCTTGAGAATCTAATCGTCTTAATAGTGGATATAATGTGCCTGCTTCAATGGTTACACCTCGCTCTTCTAGTTTTTGTAATAAACTGTAACCATACTGAGATTCTTTTAAAGCCTCTAGTACCATGAGTATTTGAGTACCTCTTCTTAATTCTGTTGTGATAGACTCTAATATTTTGTTTTCCATTGGCAATCTCACCTTTCTCATTCATTATACTGTATGTCATACACTATTGTCAATAAATTAATATAATTTTACATACACACAAAAAAGAATCCTACAAAGTAGGATTCAATTTATAATGCATCTGTCATTTTCTTGACAATACGTTGGAATTCGCTCATTTCATCATCTGTTAAGACCGAGAAGATTCGCTTTTGAATATTTTTTCCTGCAATTTTCATTTCATGAGCAATGGTTTCACCTTTAGGCGTAATAAAATATTTATTTTTATAACCACTGTCGTTTTCTTGGATGACAAAACCACGTTCTTCAAGATCTTTTAATGTTCTAGAAATATGTGCACGATTAAAGTCTAGTTTTCTTGCAAGTTCTGATTGATATAATCCATTTTCGTTTTCACTCAACAAAAACACAAATGATACATGCACTTTGGTTAAGTCATGTTTTTCTAAAATTTTAGAATGTTCTTCCATCATTTTTTTATGCATTCGATGGAAGAAAACTGGTAGAAACGGTTTATTTTTCATTATTATCACATCTCAAACTGACTATTATATAGATCAGCATAGAAACCTTTTTGAGCTAGCAATTCTTCATGTTTACCACGTTCAATCACATTACCGTTATTTAACACTAGAATAATGTCTGCATTTTTAATCGTTGATAAACGGTGAGCAATAACAAAGGTAGTTCGACCTTTCATGAGTTCATCCATCGCATTTTGAATCAGGATTTCAGTTCTCACATCAACCGATGAAGTCGCTTCATCAAGGATAAGCATGGGTGCGTCTGTAACCATTGCTCTAGCAATTGTCATAAGTTGCCTTTGACCTTGAGATATTGATGAATTTTCACCGAGTTCCATATCGTAACTATGTGGCAATGATTTAATGAAATGATGGACATTAGCCGCTTTTGCTGCATTAACTATTTCTTCATTAGTCGCAAACTGTCTTCCATAACTTAAATTATCTTTAATTGATCCTTTAAATAACCATGTATCTTGAAGTACCATACCAAAATATTTATGTACTTCAGCACGTGTCATCCGTCTAGTCGATAATCCATCAATCAAAATATCACCCGAATTAACTTCATAAAAACGCATGAGCAAATTAACAAGAGTGGTTTTACCTGCGCCTGTTGGACCAACAATCGCTACTTTCTGTCCAGGTTTGACATCAAGATTAAAGCCATGAATAATTTCATTTCCTTCTTCATATCCAAAATGAACATCTTTAAATTGAACATGTCCTTTAAAGTCCTTAATGGTTTCACTATCAATTTCAATAGACATTTCTTCTAAACTTAAGAACTCAAATACGCGTTCACTAGCTGCTAGTGCGGATTGAACTTGTGTTAAACTTTGGGCAATTGTTCCTAAGGGTTGGTTTAATCTTCTATTATATTGTAACAATGCTGAGATGTCACCAATACCAATCACACCATTTACACCATAAGCAGCACCAACAACAGCAATTAATACATAACCAATATTACCGACAAAGTTCATAATCGGGAACATTAAACCAGAAAAGAATTGTGATTTCCAAGCTGTATTTAATAGTTTTTTATTATGAGTTTCGAATGTTTCCATAAATGCATCTTCTGCTTCATACACTTTTAGGATTTGTTGACCACTATAACTTTCCTCAATATGACCATTCAAATCACCCAAATAATTTTGTTGTTGCTTAAAGTATTTTTGAGAACGTTTCATGATGAATTGTAAAACGAAGGTTGAAAGTGGAATAACTGCAATAGCAATTAAAGCAATCACCCAATGAATCACAAACATCATAACGACTACACCAATAATAGTTGTAACTGCTGTGGTTAATTGGCTCACTGAGTTATTCATTGCTTGACCAATCAAATCAATGTCATTTGTCATTCTAGATAAAGTATCACCATGACTAGTTTTATCAAAATAGCTGAGCGGTACTCTATCCATCTTGGCAAATATATCAGTGCGCATTTGTTTCGTTAATTTTTGAGTAGTTCTAGCAATAAGTAAACCTTGAATTAAATTGAATGCATAACTAGCAATATAGATACTGGCTAATATGAATGTAAGATTCAGTATATATGTCGTATCTATTTGACCACCTATATAAACTGTATCTTGAATGTAATTCATGACATCAGCAATGATGTATGGTCCAGCAATATTTAAACCTGCTGCTAATATTGCAAATGCAATAACAAAAGATAAAACAACACGATAAACTTCTATATATGCATATAATTTTTTAAATGATTTTTTAAATGACTTTGGTTTTTGGGCAATCATACCACTACCTGGTCCATGCATTTGAGGACCACGACTACGTCTTTCACTACGCTCAGACATTAGCAAGTTCCTCCTTTGATAATTGTGCAAATGCAATTTCTCGATATGTTTCACAATTCTTCATCAACTCGTGATGTGTACCAATACCAACAGTTTGACCATTATCTAGTACTACGATTTGTTCTGCATCTAAAATCGTCCCAATACGTTGACCAACGATAATCTTAAGTGCGTTAGCAGTCTTCGTTTTTAAAGCTTCTCTGAGCGTTTTATCGGTACGATAATCAAGTGCGCTAAACGAATCATCAAACACGAATATCTTTGGTTTTTTGATGAGTGCTCGTGCGATTGAAAGTCTTTGCTTTTGACCACCTGAGACATTTGCTCCACCTTGATCTATACGATGTTTTAAACCATCCTCTGAAGATTCAATGAATGATTTAATTTGCGCAATATCAAGTGCTTCTTCCATATCTTCAGGTGTTGCCGATTGATTACCAATTTTCATATTTGATGCCACGTCACCTGCGAATAATAATCCTTGTTGTGGTACATATCCTAATAATTTGTTTAATTCCTTTAAAGGATATTCTTTAATGTTACGATCATTAATCAAGATTTCTCCTTCAGTCACATCATAGAATCGTAATAATAATTGAATAATGGTTGACTTTCCAGAACCAGTTGATCCGATGAAAGCAAGCGTTTCTCCTGAATTCGCTTTAAATGAAATATGATTTAAAACACATTCTTCAGCTTCAGGATATTTAAAGGATACATCTCTAAATTCTATTGTTAAATTTTCATCTGGTACGATTAACGTTGAATCAGCATAACGATCATCAATGGATGATTTTGTTTTAATGACTTCATTAATACGACGTGCAGATACCCAAGCTCTAGGTAAAAAGATGAAGAGCATGATCAGCATCATAAATGAGAATAGGATTCTCATACCATATTGTGTAAATTGGGCAAGAATGCCTAAACCATCAATTGGTGATGTGCCAAGTGCAGCATCGTTGATTAAAAATGCTGCAACGACGACTACTGCTAAGTTTAAACCATTCATCGCAAGCATCATACCAGGATTCATAAAGCTTAAAACAGAATTAACAAATGTTTGTGTTTTTGTTAAGTCTGAATTTACTTTTTCAAATTTGTTTTTTTGAATATGTTCAGCATTATGAGCTCTAACGACACGTAGACCTGTTAATGATTCACGCGTGACTTGATTCACATCATCAATTTGACGTTGAACTAAACCAAATTTCTTACCTACTAATAAAATGATGACTACAACCATCACCACAACAGCCGATACAACATAAACAACAATCATCGTTAATGAAATATCGATAGAGACAACTTTTACAATGGCACTCACAGCTGTAATTGGTGCTGACACCATCATGCGTAACATTAAAATCATCGCCATTTGAACTTGCAATACATCATTTGTAGTTCTCGTAATCAATGATGGTGTAGAAAATGTATTAATTTCAGCACTAGAAAACGATTGCACTTGATGATACAAATCATGTCTAATATTGGCAGCTACTTTTGTTGCAACTCTTGTTGCCAAATAGCTAGCAATAACGGTTGCTACTACTGAAGCTAATACAACCAGTAGCATCATGCCACCGATGCCAAGTAAATCAGTTGTAATCGATTGACCAGTGATGATACCTTCGCCAATCTTATCAATGATATCTTTTAAGTAATCTGGCAACATTAGATCTAATTGCACTTGCAAATAAATGAAGCCAATAATGAATATAACTAATACCCACTGATACCATTTAAGATATCTAAACATTTTTATCATAAATATACCCCTTGTTTTCTTTATACTCTTTCAATTATCCACTTTTTTGTTGTTTTGTCAACAATTTTGTTGATAAAAAAAAGATAACATTTATGAAAGTGTTATCTTTTTAAAATAGTTGCATATTATGTGATTTTATTTGTAAAATTCGGCTAATTCTCTTGAAGGTGTACGCGGTTTAGACTTTCCCTTCATATCCGCATAACCAACCATAATCAATCCTGCAACAAGCTCTTTTTCTTGGACACCTAAAACTTCTTTAAACCGGTCTGTTTTGATAAATAACGGTGTCTTCCAATGTGTTGATAAACCCACTTCTTCAGCCAATAACATGAAGTTTTGAACAACAGATGAATTTGCTTGAATGTCTTCAAATTCAATATCAAAATCAAGATTTGTTGGCATAATAAAAGCAATAATTAAAGGTGCTTTATATATTTTAGAAAATGCAACTTCAACTTTTTCCTTATCTTCACCTTTCAGCATATTCAAATAAGTTTCTCTTAATTTTTCCTTACCTTCATCAATCAAAATAAAGCGCCAAGGTTGTCTCATTTTGTGATTTGGTGCGTAAACAGCTGTATCCAGCAAATCCAATACTAAATCCCTATCTACCGATTGGTCATTATACGTCTTTTGACTTACCCGGTTTTTAATTATAGTTTCAAGATTCATAATGATATCATCTCCTTGATTATAGTTTACGCTGTTTCCTAAATTCTTTCAAATAATAAGAAAAAGATGATCACGTAGATCATCTCTTTAAATAATCGTTTTTGGATGGGAGCGACTCATATCTCTCGTTAGCATAATACGTTCTCTCAAGTAATCAAATGCAATTGTTAGTGTAAGATAGATAATCGCAATTAATATCGCTCTTCTAAAATCAAATGAAACAAACGTCATGATGAGTGCACTAACTGAAACGATCAAATAACTCACGTTAATCCATTTGGATAATAATTTATGATAATAGATCAGATGTCTGAGTTCAGCATACTCAACAAAATAGGTGAATATAATAAACATAAAGAATCCAACAATACTCGCAACAGCTATCAAACTTGATGTTGATTCTGCAAAGGCATTGTTTGTATAAATCATGTCAGAAAGTCTATCCGTCGATGAAAAGAGCAGAAATACTAATCCACTTAAAATAGTAAGTCTTATAAATAGTTTCATATGTTTCACTCCTCTCACTTCATTATGGATTGATTAAAACATTAGCATCATCTGTATACTGTAATTAATAATGGAAGCATAAATCAAAGCAGTTAATATATTTAATGTCCATTCAACGGCTGTACATGATCTAATGTAGTGCGTTTCGTTGTTATTGCTTAAACGATGTTTCGCATAACATATTAAATACGAAAATAAAGGTGTTAATAAACAAATCATGACTATTGTAACAAATAAATTCATAGATCTCGCCGTATAATGAATGCTAAACATATTAACAATCAAATAGACAACCCACCATAAGAGAATAAGCACTAATAATAACTTAGCATGAGATCTTACTATGAGATTATTATTCAACTGATGCGTCGTATGGTTGTTATTTAGTGAATAGTGTTTCACTTGAATAGATTGATAGACCATCCATGTCGTCGATAACAACAAAATTGTCCAAACAGCGATTGCATAAATCATTATCAAACACCTCGATTATGGAATCAAAAAAGCCTTATTAGGCCGTATAGTGCTTTTTTCGAGATGAACAAAAAAAACCTGGTTCTTCCCTAACAAGCATCTACTTGTACCCCACGCTACTAGTATATATGACTTTTGTCACGAAAAACACGGCGGATGTGTCATACTTTTTCAAACAATATTAGTATTTTTTTTAACATAATACTAGTTATAAATGAAAAAGAGTGATTAAATAATCACTCTTGATTAAAATTGCAACTATGTCACATTTTAAGTTGAAAAATTGACATTAGGTTGTAATCTTTTACCATACTCTAATCGCACTTCTTTTTGTTTTAAATCCTCATTTGAATACGCTAATAAATCTAATCCAACAAAATGAAGACCCATTTTTTCGTAAAACTTAATGGCAGGATCATTGCATGATTGAACTTCTAATATCAATGCTCTCGCACCTAAGCTTTTCGCTTCATTCTCTATGTAATTCATTAACGTTCTTCCATTACCTTCTTTACGATATCTGGGGTCTACCCATAAATTCCATATCCGATAAACGTTATGCCATGTTTCTAAAGATCCCTCAATCACACCAACCAATTTTTTTCGATCAAAAACGCCATATGCCATACCATTTCTAATATGGCTTTCATAAAGAACTGATGTAAAACCTCTCGTCTCTTTCTTCATGCGTTTTCTTTTAATGACCATTTTAACTGCTTTATCTTCTTTAATTTGTATATGACGATATGCTTTTGTCACATAATGACAATCCAACTCAAATCCCTTATATTCGCCAAAATCTAACGCTTTAATATCCATATTATTCCACAAGCATAAGCAGTTGTTTTAAATAGAACTGCTTAAATTCAGGATCTCTAAAAGTGTCTATACGGCTCACTTCATTATCCCCTTGAACGAGTTGGATAAAAAGGGGTATGGCTAGTGATGAGAATATCATGGTATATTTGGCCATTACTTCTTTAGGATTGTCAGTTAATGTTTTCTCTTGAAGATTTTTATAGACAAGTCTTGTAAATTCGCTATCAGCAAAAAATGTATCAATTAATTGATTCGTCGAATTCATTTGTTGTTCTCTTGTTAAAAATAAGTAAGATAAAATACCCACATTATCTAAAACAAAATTATAGACATAGGAAACGACTTGTTCTAAAAAAACTTCTGTACTGACCGTATTTAAAACCTGGTTCATCTCCATCGTGATATGTGTCTTTACTTCATCTAATATTTCGTCAATAACAATCTCAATTAAATGCTCTTTACTCCCAAAATGATAGTTAACTGCAGCAATGTTAATGAAACATTGATCAGCAATATCTTTAATCGTCACATAACCTTTTTCTCTAAGCAAAATTTTTGTCGACTCTATAATTTTTCTTTTTATATCATTGTTTTTCATTCAAACCACCTTATTCAAACGACATTTGAAACTGTAATTAAAATCATGTTTCATACTCTATTTATACCATAAAAGAAGTAAAATTTAAATGAGTATTTTAAATGTTTATTTTAAATACATATTTTAGAGGTGATTTTTATGAAAAAAAATATTGTAATCATGGTGATAATTTCATTACTTGTCATCGCAAGCGTTGTCTTAATACCTTTTTCAGTAACGAATTATGATCTAACGACTTATTTACCTAAAGATTCTCAAACACTTAATGGTATTAACACATTGAATGAAGAATTTGGTTCACAAACGAGTATTCAAGTTCAAATAAATGATATTGGTGTTTCAGAAACAATTCAAATGAAACAATCATTACTGACCATAAATGGTATATCTCAAGTGGTGTGGTTAGATGATTATGTCGATTTAACTACCACCCCCATTGATTATGTCCCTATTAATCAGGTTAATCTATTTTATAAAAATAATGATGCGTTACTCACACTAATCATCGATTATAACAGCTATGATCTTCAAGTCGATCAAATCATTGATGATGTTAAAGACATCACAGCACAGTATGATATTGCAATGCGTGGTGAAGCCATCAATAATATTGAAAACAGAACCATCGCAAACAATGAAATTTTCAAGATTATTTTAATTATTGTACCTATTTTGATTATCATCTTATTTCTTGCATCTTCTTCTTGGTTTGAACCGGTTCTTATCCTATCCACACTTGCCATTGCTGTTCTCATCAATTATGGCACCAATTTTTTCGTTCCTAATGTTTCTTTTATTACGAAAACAATGGCGTTGGCATTGCAATTAGCCTTGTCAATCGATTATGCACTCTTTTTAACGCATCGTTATCGTGAAGAAAGAGAACACACATCTGATCCTAAAATAGCGATAAAACAAGCATTTAAAAAAACATTTCCTGCAATTACAGCATCAGCATTAACAACCGTAGCTGGTTTCTTATCTATCATGTTTATGCGCTATCGTATCGGTTTAGATATCGGTATGGTTCTATCTAAGGGCATTATATTGTCTTATTTAGCGACTTTAATCGTTTTACCCATCATTTTAGTCTGGTCTGATCATCTCATTGAAAAAACAAAACATAAAACATTAATCAAAGCACCTCGATGGTTTATTCCTGTCATGAATAAAATCAAATATCCATTATTAATCATCTTAGGTGTAGTCATCGTTTTTGGTATAATTTATCAACAAAAAACAGATTACTTGTATGGCAATAATACAACATTTAATGAACAGTCAACCGTTTATCAAGATTTGGATTCGATGAATGACCAATTCGGTGTATGGCAACAAATCGTTATTCTAATACCTAAATATCAGGTTGATGACGAACTCATACTCATTCAATCCTTAATGACGATTGATCATGTAACTCGTGTGCAATCACTCTACACGACAGTAAATCCATTAACGCCAATCAATCTTATCCCACAAAGTGTGCTCGATCAATTTGTGAGTGAACATTATGAACGTGTGATAGTCATGGTAGATATTGAAGAGGAAGGTGAGGAACTCTATACTTTAAGTAACGCTTTAGATCAAAAAACGAGTGATCTTTTTCAAGACTACCACATTATTGGTACACCAACTGCAACCACTGAGATAAGGGATGTTGTTTCCAGTGATGCTACATTAGTTATTTCATTATCTGTAATTGCCATTTTTATCATATTAGCTATCACATTTAAATCTATTTTTATTCCAATTTTATTGGTTGGTATTATAGAAGCAGCGATATGGGTAAATGTTTCAATTTTATATTTTACTGATGTTACAACCTTATATATTGGTTATTTGGTTGTGATGTCAATTCAGTTGGGTGCGACCATTGATTATGCAGTATTACTAACGAATCGATATCTACAAAACAGAACTGAATATGATCGTAAAGAAGCGTTGCATAGAGCATTTGAGCGAGCATCTGTCACGATTTTCATTTCTGCAATGATATTATCCATAGCTGGGTTTATTGAAGGAATATTTTCCAATATAACAGCCATAAAAGATATCGGGTTTTTGCTCGGTAAAGGTGCACTAATTTCTGTTTTCTTTGTCTATCTTTTCTTACCGCCTGCATTGCTTGTTCTTGATAAAATCATTATCCTCACACAATTTCATAAACGTAAACCTAAACCTAAAAAAGAGCCTTAGTGGCTCTTTTTGTTGTTTAAAATAATCGTAAAGTGTATTATAATGAAGTAAATGAACGACTGAAGGGATCTATCTATGAAAAAAGAAAATCACATTTTATTAATTATCATCATTGCTATTCTTTTGGTTGTAGACTTAATTTTTGCTTTTTATACTAATTTTGAGGGGGCAATGATTGTTGATATCGTTCTGCGTTTCTCATATAGTATTGTAATTATTCTTATGATTATGGCGTTACGTCTAGATGTCTTAAAACCAAAAAACTTGCATCTTCTTTGGTTAGCTATCCCTGCACTTTTAGTATCAATTAACAATTTTCCAATCATCGCCTTTTTTAATGAAAAAACAACATTAACGGCGTCCGATACAGATGTTTATATGTTTTTGATGCAATCTGTCAGTATTGGTTTATTTGAAGAACTTATCTTTAGAGGATTGATGCTAGCGTGGATATTAGATTACTTAAAAGATACAAAGCATGCTGTACTAAAATCCATGTTTATCTCATCTGCCTTATTCGGTCTTGTTCATTTACTAAATATATTTGCTGGTGCTTCCTTTGGTCAGACTATATTGCAAATGCTTTATACGACCTTAACCGGTCTTATGTGGTCTGCTGTATTAGTGCTCACAAAAAACATATGGACAACAGTTGTATTACATATAGTCTATAATATTGCTGGTTTATTTTTCCCGACACTCGGGCAAGTTATCGGACAGTGGGATATCTGGACAGTTAGTATCACGATTGGATTAAGTATTGTTGTTGCTGCATTCTATTTGTATCACATATTAAAAATCAAAACATATAACATTTTAGTCATACCTAATCAACCAAATAAAACATGATTAATTTGAAAGGATAATAATGAATAAAAGAGTTTTTATATTTATGTTGTTCACCTATATACTGTTGTTGACAGGTTGTACCTCTATTAATGAATTACCAAAAGATTTACAAATGCCAAAAAATTACCAACCGACTCAAATTCGAGTTTCAGCCAGTGTTTATGCATCATCTTCGGTATTGATTACAGATCAAAAAGATATTATGACAATTATAGACGAATTTTATCATCTTTCCTTTAAAGTGTATGAAGATGAACCATCATTAATTGATTTAGCTAGTATTGTTATTGGCGATTATCTTTATTTAGTTGACGATGAAGGTACTGTTTATATGTTAAATGGTACATTAACAATTGACAATAGCTGGTATGAATCTAGTACAAAAGTTGATATGACATTATTTACTGATTATCTAACTGCATAACAACGATAGATTTAAAGAAAAAAAGCGAACATCCTTGAATAGGAAAGTTCGCTTTTATAATGATATTAAATAAATAAGTTATGATTGCTTTCAGTTGTATCTCCTAAGTAGGTAGCTACACCAGCCACTTCGATACCATCAATTAATTCTTCTTCTTTAATACCCATAATATCCATACTCATTGCACATGCGATAATCTTAACACCCATATCGATTGCATTTTGCATTAAAGTTTGAAGAGAATCAACATTCTTTTTCTTCATAATGGATTTAATCATCTTAGGTCCCATACCACCCATATTCATGTTAGAAATTGGAAGTTTGTTAACACCACGTGGCATCATTCTACCAAACATTTTTTCAATAAATGTCTTCTTAATACGGACACGTTTTGGTTTTCTTAAGATGTTTAATCCCCAGAATGTAAAAAATAAACTGACTTTTTTACCCATCGATTGTGCACCAGATGCGATAATGAATGCAGCAATAGCTTTATCCAAATCTTGACTGAAGACAACAATAGTTGTACCATTTTGGTCTTCTCTTACTTCATAACCAGATTTAGGTGCTTTAGGCATTGCCTTATTTTGACCTTTTTGGATATGAGCAGTGATAATACGACCATCTCTTGTGACATTAAGCAATGTATTTCCTGTCTTATCTGACCAGCTTTGAATATCCTTCATAAAGCCTGGATCAGTTGCTTTAACTTCTAGCACCTGACCATCTTCAATGGATTGCATATTCTTGTAAACTTGAACTATTGGACCAGGACATTGAAGACCACATGCATCAATTGACAAACTCACTTTAGCATCATGCATAACAGGAACAGGTTCTTCAAGTTTTATTTTATCTAGAACTGGTATACCTAAATCATCCGTTAATCGGAAGCAGATTTCACTACCATTTTCATCAAATACACAGCTATATGATTTTAAACCACCATCTAAATTCTTAACTGGATAACCATGTTGCATTAAAATTCTAGTAGCAGCATAACCTCGTTGTCCAACATGACAGTAAACATATATTTCTCTATCTTTTGGAATTTCATCGAGTCTATGTCTGATTTGTGATAAAGGGATATTAATCGAACCTGGTAAATATTCTAAGATATATTCTGCTTCCTCACGTACGTCAATAATAAACGCACCTCTTGAGGCTAATTCTTGCATATCAGACCAAGTGATGGTTTGAACCATATCTTTAATGATGTTGTCTGCAACAAATCCAACCATATTGATTGGATCTTTTGCTGACGAGAATGGTGGTGCATATGCAAGATCTAAGTTTTTAAGCTCTGTGACTTTCATTTTGGCATAAATAGCAGTTGATAAAACATCAATACGTTTATCTGTACCATGACCACCCACTGCTTGACCACCATAAATCTCTTCTGTTTCTGGGTTAAATAAAACCTTTAATGAAATAACATCTGAACCAGGATAATAACTTGCATGATTAGTAGGATGTACATGAATACCTTTATAAGGTAGCCCTAATTGTTTTAATGTTTTTTCGTTAACACCAGTGCTTGCAACTGTGAGTTCAAATATCTTAGCTGCTGAAGTTGCAAGTGTGCCATGATATACATCTTCGATACCATTAATGTGATTTGCTACATAGCGACCTTGCTTATTAGCAGGTCCAGCTAAAGCAGCCGACATAGGTTCACCAGTTACTTCATTGATGACATCAATCACATCACCAATTGCATAAATATCTGGATCTGATGTTTGAAGATATTCATTCACCTTTATTGAACCACGTCTTGTCAATTCCAGCTGTGCAGTTTTAGCTAGTTCATTATCAGGACGAACACCAATCGCGAAGATAATGAGATCAGTTAAAATAGTTGTCCCAGAAGCGAGTGTAATTTTCCTACCTGCTTGTTCAAATGATTTAACCCCATCATTTAAAATGAGGTCTACACCATTTTCAACAATCTTTTGATGAATAATTTGTGCCATTTCATAGTCAAACATAGCCATGACTTGAGGTGCCATTTCGATAAGTTTAACATGTATACCGAGATGGGCAAGGTTTTCCATCATTTCGATACCAATAAAACCACCACCAATGACTGTTGCAGTCTTTGGTTGTTTTTCTTTAATGTAAGCTATAATTTCATCCATATCAGGAATGTTTCGAAGCTTAAATAGATTTGTAGCTTCTTTTAAACCTGGAATTGGTGGCATAATAGGTTGCGCACCAGTTGATATGATAACCTTATCATAAGACTCTTCATAGGTCTTATTTCCTTTTAAATCTTTAACAACAACTTTTTTATTTTCTTTATCAATATTGATTGCTTCTGACAAAATTCTAACATCAATGTTAAATTTCGCTTTCATGTCCTCAACTGATTGTACAATAAGCGAATCTCTTGATGTGATGACGCCCCCTATATGATAAGGCAAACCGCAGTTTGCAAATGAGATAAATTCACCACGTTCAAGTAATATAATTTCAGCAAATTCATCTAAACGACGTAAGCGTGCTGCAGTTGTTGCTCCACCAGCAACACCACCTACGATGATAATTTTTTTATTCATTAGCATACCTCCAACTCTTATTAATATACGCCATTCAGATGTAGATGTCAATAAAAAAATGCCATATGAAAGATTATGAAAATGTTATCATAAAACTTATGCTATGATATAAATAGGAGGCATATTATGAATATACTTATTACTGGTTTTATGCCATTCGGTGGACATGATACAAATGTGACTAAAATCTTGCTAGATAATTTTAAATATGAGAATCAAAATCATATGATACATAAGGTTATTTTTTCAACTACTTTCGATACATTGAGAAGTGAATTAATGAATGCATTAGTCACATATAATCCTGATCTATTAATTCATTTAGGAGAACATGCTAGAGCTGACGCTATTACCTTAGAGCGTGTTGCGATTAATTTTGATGATGCGAGAATTCCTGATAATGCCGGCATACAACCTATAGATTTACCCATTGTTGACAACGGTGTATCAGCTTATTTTTCACATCTACCATTAAGATCGATTGAATCAGCATTGAAAGATAAAAACATTCCTGTCAAAATATCATATTCTGCAGGTGCATTTGTCTGCAACCATCTCTTTTATGTATCTGAAGATATTCAATCACAAAGAAAAAACCGGATTCCCTCCGGTTTCATTCATATACCACTTATTAAAGAACAAGATGAGCGTGCTTTATTTGATCTTGAAACAATTAAACATGCACTAACCGTTATCATTGATACCTGTATTAAAGCATCATCTAAATCTTGAATATTCACTTAAATCAACATTTAACCAATATGATTTACCATCATCACTTCGCTTCATAAAGCCATAGTCAATCATAAATCTGCGGACAGTTGCGAAATCACTATAAGCTTTTTTCAAAATGTCATTCACATCTGATTCTTTATAAATTTTATCTATTTCAAAACTATGAACAAGAAAACACGCAAGTATATATTTGCGTTTTTCTTTGGCAGGAAATACACTAAATGTTACAGGGTTTACTGAATCTAGTGTACCTTTTTTTATATTGTGAATATCTTGTTCCGTAATGTCAAATTTAATCATTATTTATTTCCAAATACCATACTTTAGCTGCATCTAATTCCTCTTTTGATAATTGATGACCAAATTCCGTCCAAAAGACTGAAACTTCAGCATTTGCACTCTGATAGATTTGAGTTAACTCATGAACTTCATGTTCTGGCATCATTTGATCATTTTGCCCAGCACCAATAAATACACTCATACGACCCAAATTTGGAATGCTGATACCTCTAATCGGAACCATTGGATGAAGTAAAATCATACTTTTAAAGACTTTTCCATGAAGAAATGCCATCGCACTAGCGATATTTGCACCATTAGAATATCCAACAGCTATCATTTTCTTAGGATCAAAACGATAAATCTTGGCATGTTCATGTAAATAATCCTTTAAATTATGAGCTTCCTCAATGAGGCTTTCTTCATCAAAAACACCCATAGATTTTCTTTTAAAGAAACGTGACATACCATATTCAGATACGTTTCCTCTCACACCTAAAAGATTCGCTTCAGGATCAATATGTTTTCCTATATCTAGCAAATCCTTCTCACTTCCACCTGTACCATGTAATAACACAAGTGTTTTTCCGTTTGTACCTTTTTTAAATATATGGACCATTTTATCCCTCCGTTGTTCTATTAGCGGCGGTTCTAGGTTGCTAAGATACATGTTGTCTTTTGTGTTTATTATACATTATTTAAAGTATTCTTTAACAAAATTTTTATTACTTCTTGTTGTATCAAACATCCTCACCTTTTTTTCAATCCATTCACGCTTATCTTTAAATCTTGGTGGTAAAGCTAATTGTTCACCTAATGTTTCATATGTTTCATCACCATCTAAGAATCCTGGACCATCTGTTGCAAATTCAAATAGCATATTAGGATACATTCTTGTGTATAATGAGTGGAAGTAAAATCTATCAACATGACCCGAATGTCTGTAACCAACACTATTTAGATACGTTATCCATGAATTTAAATCCGTTTTGTTTTTTACTCTAAAAGCTACATGATGGATGGCACCATCGCCTTGTCTGCCTTGAGTCATATTTGACGTTTGTTCCACAATTACCGATGCACCATTTCCACCAGGTGCGACTTCGTATAAGTATAAGTTGTGTTCTTCTTTCACTAATTTGAAACCTAAATGTGCATCTAAGATATGATCAAATCGTTTCGCATCAGATACACGAAAGTAAACAGGACCTAAACCGACAATTGCATATTCATCAGGTATTGGACCTAAATGCCATGGAATACCTGGTCTAACACCTTTAATACCCTCATCTGATATTAAGATATATTCTTGACCATCAAAATCTTCAAATAAAATTGCTTTTCTGTCAAATAGGAACATCACGCCATGATGATTAACACTTAAATAATCAAAACGTGTAAGCCAATAATCAATGGCTTCATTACTTGTAACGCGTAAACCAATTTTAGCAATCTCATTCGTAC
Source organism: Acholeplasmataceae bacterium (assembly GCA_963675245.1). Classification (GTDB taxonomy): domain Bacteria; phylum Bacillota_I; class Bacilli_A; order Acholeplasmatales; family Acholeplasmataceae; genus WOFB19. Next base: position 42,107 of record OY775910.1, read on the forward strand.
CTTTGATGGCTTTTGCATTTCCTTGGAAATCAAAAAAAGTCACGTCTGTACCTGCATTGCCAGCCTCATCTGCAAAGAATAAATGATATGTATTTATATCATCTTGATTGACTGTTTTTTTAACTAATCTCATACCTAAAGTATAAGTAAAAAATTCATATATCATGATGGCATCACTCGTCATAAGGGTCGCGTGATGTATGCCGTGAATTTTATTCATCATATCCACCTCACCTATATTGTAACTTACAAAAAGTAACCAATCAAACATTACGCATTCCAATAAATAAAAAAGGGTATTATTTACCCTTTTTCGCTATCATGTAGCTAAATATAGATTTTCTAGTAATAATGCCTATAAAAGCCCCGAAGTCGTCAATGACAGGTATAAAGTTTTGTCTTGTCGCTACCTCAAAAATATCTTCCATTTGTGTGTTAACATCAATTGCTTTATTATCTTTGTTCCGTGGAACATCAGTAATTAAGATATCTTCTGTTTGATTAAAATCAATTTGATGATCCTTGATATACCACAGTAAATCACCTTCACTGAGTGTACCAATATAATCACCTTTTTTGTTCAAAATAGGTATCGATTGATAACGATAAACCTGCATTTTTTCAAGTGCTTGTCGCATCGTTTGATCATCGTAAATAAATGCGACTTTCTCCTTCGGGATTAACCAAAACAAGATGTTCATATGTTGTCCCCTTTGAGATTGTTTATATTGTTTTTAGAACACTTATATTATACCATATTGTAAAGCGTTTTCATAGTTTCACATATTGTATAGTTGTGGTAAACTAGTTTCTATGAAGGAGTTGTTTAGCATGAAGATTGGTGTCCTTGGACCAAAGGGAACATTTAGCGATTTAGCCCTAAAAAAATATCAAATTGACCACACTGTTACGCCTTACTATTATCAAACTTTAGATCAAACAGTGAATGCATTAGAAAGACTCGATCGGATTATCGTTCCAATCGAAAATACATTGGAAGGATATGTTCAACCAATTCTAGACTTTATGATTAGTCAAGATGTTCATATCGAATCTGAGCTAACGATTCCCGTTCAATATGCATTTGTTACTCATGTAGATGAATTAGCAAAAGTCAAAAATGTATATGTTCAGTTCGCATCCAAGAGTCAATGTCAAAAATTTATTAGTGATCATAATCTTACCGTTACGCTAACTGAAAGTAATGTTCAATCATATCATCGTTTATTAGAAGGTGACGCTTCAGATGGAGCGATTATTCCAATTCATATGGTGTCCAATAATTTTAAATTAAAAATTGAAAATATTGCTGATACACAAAATAATCAAACCCGTTTTATTGTCTTATCAAAAACCTTTAATCAACAATATGCAGAACGTTTTAAATTCAGTTTAGTTGTAAGACCTACTCAAGACCGTTCAGGTTTGTTATACGACATTCTAAAAATCTTTAAAGACTTCGATATAAACCTTTCAGCGATCATGTCTAGACCTCAAAAAACTAGACTTGGCCAATATTACTTCTATATTGAATTTGATGGTGAATCAGATGCAAGAGACACTGTCTCTGAAGCGTTATCTAAGATTAGAGTAAATTTTGATGTGAAACTACTTGGTGTCTATCCTTATCCAACAAAAAAGGTGTCCTGATGGACACCTTCTTTTTATACATTGACTTGACGCTTACCTCTAATAAGAAGTATCGTTACCATAACAGCGACATAAAGTATAACACCGAAAAATGCTATCCAAGTCCACAATGCTGGATTGGGACTATTTTGTGTGAATGTTGGTATGAAGAGAATAGCGAACAATGGTAATGCCATCGAAATAGCCGTTCCACTACCTAAGACGAGTTCTTCTGCAACTGGTGTTTCTAATTCAGGATCAACTCCCTTTAATAAAGCTAAACCCGTTGACGCGACACCAGTCAGCATACCGAATAAACCAATGAAATATTCATCTTTATGATTGACATAAACTTTTCTAGTCATAAATGATAGATAAGCCATTGTGCCAAATCCAGCTAGTAATGATGTAAGAATTAGTTGCCATCCATATTCTGATAAGAATTCTAATGTTATCATCATGACTCCAGCTGTAATCATGATATTAAATGCAGTTGATGCAATATTAGAGAGCATGTAATTATTCGTCAAGAAACGAACTTGTTTCCCACGTTTTTCTAAAGCTTTTAATATTTGATTATAAACAAGTGCATATAATATAGCTACGATAAAATTGAAGCCTTTCAAAATACCGAATGCCATATCACCTGCTGAACCTAAGAACCCAAATAACCATTGGAATAAAACAAGTGTTAACCAGGTTAATCCATAAATGATGGCGATCATTATTGCAGACGTTGTTAAACCATCTAACATACTAATTTGCTTAACCGTATCAATTTCAACAGTCTTCTTATCAAAACCTGGTTCATCATATTGTTTTGGTTTTGTAAAACCTTTTCGCTTCGCAATCACGTTAATCGCTAATACACCACTGATACCACCAAATAGGAAACCGATGGTTGCATACGCTGCACCTAACGTAATACCATTCGTACCACCACCAAGCTGCGTATTCCACATTCTACCAATGGAAGAAGCTAGTCCTGGTCCTTGACCAAAACCGAGTGCAACCAGCATACCAGATCCGATAAAACGATCTTGGAAAATGAGGAATACTAAAAGCATTCCTAATGCTGCTTGAAGCGCATAAGTTGATGTAATCAACATACCTGTCGACCAAATCTTCTTCTTCGCCTTTTTCTGATCACCATAATCACGTTTAAGAGCAAGTGCTAAGAAACCAATTGCTAAACCATGATAGACAATACTTTGTAATAAATCAATATTGTAAATTGAATTATAAGGCATCTGAACATCGCCCTCACCTAAATATGTTGAGAAAAAGAAACGGTTTGATTCATTCCATAATGAAGCTGAAAGTAAAGGTGTCAACACCATACTAAATATAAGTCCTAATATACCTGCAAGTAATGCAGTTGGAATAACTACCCTATTCAATCCAGGAATCCACGTTTTAAGTATTTTAGCAACGAACATTAAAACACCAAATAATAGAAAATACAAAATTACTCCAAATTCATTCATTTTAGCTCTCCTTTTTCATGTTAATTAAATCAAAGAATAACATGGCATGATTCATTTTCAATAAATAAGTATTATCTTGATCATCAAAAGAAATTTTGTTTTGCTGCGTTAACGCAACACCTTGCATTTCTTTAATGTTAACACTATAATTATGTGTCTTACTAGTCACTAGCAATATATCGCCAACGATGCGAATAGTTGCTTTTTTGGTAATACGTTTACGACGTTGTTTATCTAAAAGTAACTCATAAAACTTTCCTGTTGTCTCAAATGTCTCATGCATATGAGGTTTTAACCATTCTTGTTGTTTTCTTCCCCACTCAATCATATCTTTCACATGATCCGAGACATACATATGATGTTCATCTATTGATGCTATCTTGCCACAATGTTCACAATATATATCATTTCCTTTTGATGAAATCGTTTGAATATGATGACATTTCGGACAACCATATAAGAAGTTTTCTGATCCTTCTGCTTTATTGTTTTGTAGATAAGTTACTTGTGCTTTTTCATTCCATTGATATTCATTAAATGCGATTTCTTTTTCAAGAAGTGCTGATAAATCTTCAACACTCATTGCATCTAAATCATCACCTTTAACTAAACGTTTATACTGAAGATAAATAGGTGCTCTTTTTCGATAATGATCAGACCATCTTGGGTGTGCAAAATAACCACCTCTAAATTGACCAATCACCAAATCAAATTTGAGTTTTTTGATGAGTTTTGCAGTTGATGTGAAATCTGTTGGTGTTTGTTCACCGAAATATGATGAATTGCCTTCAGGACAGATTTGAATACCTCTTTTATCCTTATAAAACGCATTTCTTATTAATCTTATTGTATGTGTGTCTGCTTGTCCTTTTCGTTTTGGAATGGATTTTAATATTTTAGTTAATGCAAATCTCAATACAGGATTCGTATATAAAGTATTAGAAGCAACAGGATAAGGATAATAAGCTAAATTCATACCAATTAATAATGGGTCATTCAATTGCTCATGATTACTAACTAGAAAATATGGTTCACTTCGATCCATACTAAAATCTTCACATGAAATAATCAAATTAAAACGATGATTGAAAAAACGTCGTAAAAAGAATCTAGCTGTTTCAAGTTTTAATCCTAACAAAATACCACCTACTGTCTATTTTTTTGTAAGCAAAAGGGGATGGTTTCCCCTTTCCCCTTTATAATTGTTTTTAGTGTAGTGTTACAAAAGGTATATCAAATGCTTCAGAAACACCTTTACATGTGCAATTTCCTTGATAACAATTGACGCCTTCTTTTAATGCTTCATTTTGTGCAAATGCTTGCTCTAGTCCATAATCAGCAATCAGTAAACCATATCTTAAAGTGGCATGATTCAATGCTTCAGTAGATGTTCTAGGTACTGCACCAGGCATATTAGCAACCGCATAATGAATGATACCATCGACCACATAAGTAGGATTATCATGATATGTAGCATGTGATACTTCAGTCGCACCACCTTGATCAATCGCAACATCCACGATAACACTTCCAGGCTTCATTTTCTTATAATAGTCTCGTTTGATAAGTTTAGGTGCTTTTTCACCAGGTAAGAGCACTGCACCTATCACTAAGTCAGCCTCTGTAACTGCTTTTTCAATATGATCTGATGTCGAATAAAGTGTTTGAATTCTGTTTCCAAATAAATCATCTAAATAGGTTAATTTCTTTAAATTAACATCGAGAACAGTTACTGCTGCTCCCATACCAACAAGCATCTTCAGTGCATTTTCACCAACAACACCTGCGCCGATAATGGCTACTTTTGCTTGTGATACACCAGGTACACCAGACACTAACACACCTGATCCACCAAACGGTTTTTCAAGACATTTTGCACCTTCAATAGCAGCTAATCTTCCAGCTACTTCGCTCATGGGTGCAAGACAAGGTAGTGAACCATCACTTTCTTTAATGGTTTCATACGCAACAGCTTTAACTTGATTATCAAGTAAAGCTCTTGCCAAAGGTTCATTGGCCGCAAGATGTAAATATGTATACAGCAATAAATCTGGTCTTAAATGTGTAAATTCTTCTTCTAATGGTTCTTTAACTTTAACCATCATATCACATGATGACCAAACGTCTTTTGCTTTAGCAAGTATTTTTGCACCTGCTTTTTCATAATCATCATTGGTATAACCAGAACCAAGACCAGCATCCTTTTCAACAATTACTTGATGCCCATGTGCGATATACTCTTTAACACTACTTGGGGTTAGGCCGACTCGAAACTCATATTTTTTAAGTTCCTTAACTGTTCCAACAATCATTAGCGTCTCCTTATTAACTTTTAATATAAAACTATTTTAACATATCTATGTGCTCTTTAATCACTCATCAACTAATTTATGTGCTTCAAATGTATTTTTTAAGACATCATATAACAATTTGTGATTTTGAGTTAATTGTTTTAATGCTTTTTCACCTATTTTATTAGGTTCATAATCGAGATATCTTTTTAAATATCCCTCATCACCATATTTATCAATAATATGATCAAAGGCATGTTTAATTTGACCTTCAAGGTCTAAATTAGGATGTTTGTGAAGCTCATATTGTACCGTTCTTTCAATGACCTTATCAACATCTAATAAACGATCTGCTTCTGCCAATATTTTACCGTAAATGCTTCTTGGTTCCTCTGTGTTAGATGCTCTGTGATCAAAAATGGCATCGACCATGATTTGAATCTCGTCACTATGATAATGTTTTAGGACATAGGGATCTTTTTGTAGTAGTTCACCTGAGGTAATATGATGTGTTTTTCGACCAAATTGTAATCCTAAATCATGAAAACATGCTACCAAATAAACCATATCCTTACGTGCTGGATAATCATTGACTAAATCGAAAGATGCTTTAACAACCTCAAAAATATGATCTCTATGGTGTCCTTCATCAAATTGATCATATTGTGGTAATATGTGGTCTTCTATATATGTAAAGAGTGACATAGGTACATCTTTTTCTATGTTTAAAATATCTTTATATAACTTAAGGAAAACATCACGATCATTTTGATATGTAAGTTTTTCTAGCACTTGATCTTCTTCGCACCAAAATACATCACTGACTTCAGCGATTTGCTTTGTCATGTTTTCCGTAATAGGTCTTCCTATAAAATATGTTAATTCTTTATATTTATCTGGTGCAGGACTATAACTCGTATATGCCCTATATGTTTTATCAATAAACGCCTTAATGCCAGTTTCTTCAAAGACTTCTCTTTTAGCTGTTTCATAATGTTTTTCATTATGCTCAATATGACCTTTTGGAAAACCAACATGTCCACCATTTTGATGTTTTATCATTAGAAATTCTCTCTTGTTTTTATGAAAATGATAAACAAGTGCACCACATGATTGCTCATTTGTCACAACCTCACATCCTCTCGTTCATATTATAGCATGTTGAAGCCATCATATCATAAATAAACATCATGTGTGACCATTGTATAAAGCGTTTCCATCATGTATAATTAAAAGTGATAGGAGGTGTTCTTATGCGTGTCTTTTTTGTGAGTTCTGAAGCTTTTCCGTTCAGTAAGACCGGAGGCTTAGCTGATATGGCATATTTTTTACCACAAGGATTAAAAGATCTTGGACATCAAGTAAAAGTGATTACACCTTACTATAAAACAATAGGCAAATACCATCATGATATGCACTTTCTCGGAAGAAAATTAATTCAAATCGGTGGTTTAGAAACGATTGTGAATTATTTCGGGTTAACCTATGAAGGTCTCAATTATATTTTCATTCAAAATATGCATTATTTCGAACGTGAAAATCTTTATGGTTATCCTGATGATGCCGAACGATTTACGTGTTTTGATTATGCAGCTTTAGAAGTGATGGATACCTTAGGAGAATATCCAGATATCCTTCATCTAAATGACTGGCAAACTGGTATGATTCCTTATCTATTAGATGAGCATTATCGTGATAAAAATGAAGGTTATTACAGTATTCATACACTACTGACGATTCATAATCTTCAGTATCAAGGTTCATTTGATTCCTATGTATCACGCTTTTTCAATACACCTTTTAACTATACATATATGCATTTCGATAACGTCAACTTTTTAAAGGCAGGCATTTCAAGAGCTACTAAAATCAATACTGTTAGTCCAGAGTACCGTAATGAAATTCTAGATATGGCTAATGGCTTCTCTTTAGATGGTGCTTTATGGCAAAGAAAAGATGATTTCACTGGTATTTTAAATGGCATTGATCATCGTGTGTTTAATCCTTCGGATGACCCGTTTATTGAAGCCACCTATAATAAAAAGAATGTACATAGTCAGAAAAGACTTAATAAAGAAGCTATTTTAAATCATTTTAATTTATCGATTCTTCTAAATGCACCATTAATTGTGTATGTAGGAAGACTTGCTACACAAAAAGGTATAGATTTAATCGTGAATGCCATTGAAGATGTGGTCTTAGGGAGTGATGCATCGTTTATACTCATGGGATCCGGTGATAAAGAATATGAATCTGCAATTAGAAATTTAACGAATAAATATCCAAATCGTATTGGTAATTATATTGGTTTTAATGAACAAATGGCACATCAATTATATGCCTCAGCCGATTTATTCTTAATGCCTTCTCAATTTGAACCTTGTGGTTTAGGTCAGATGATCGCGATGACTTATGGGACTTTACCTGTTGTTCGTGAAACGGGTGGTTTAAAAGATACAGTCATACCCTATAACAAATTCACAGGTGAAGGTACTGGTTTCACTTTTAAAGGATATAATGCAAATGAACTTAGAGATAAACTCTTTGATGCTATTTACTTATATCATGATGAACCAATCGTATTTAAACAATTAATCAAACAAGCCATGTCAGTAGATTTCTCAACTAAACGTATGGCTAAAGCATATGAATCGTTATATCAAATTATTATAGGAGTGTGATGACATGGAAGTATTGACATTAATTTTAGCAGGTGGTAAAGGTTCTAGACTAGATATCTTATCAAACCGTCGCAGTAAACCAGCAATGCCTTTTGCTGGTAAATTTAGAATTATCGATTTTGCATTATCAAACTGTACACAATCCCATTTATACGATATCGGTATTCTCACTCAATATTTACCATTATCATTAAATGAACATATCGGTGCGGGTAAACCTTGGGATTTTGATAGACGTGATTCTGCTGTCACACTGCTTCAACCACATAACTATTGGTATTTAGGAACTGCTGATGCAGTTTTAAAAAATCTTGAATTCATGGAAAGACATGAACCAGCATATGTTCTCATTTTATCTGGTGATCATATCTACAAAATGGATTATCGTAAAATGATTAATCAACATAAAAAGACAGGTGCGACACTGACGATTGCCACCCAACCTGTTCCTTCTTCTGAAACGTATCGTTTTGGTATGATGTCTACAGATGATAATAGCGTGATTACAAAATTTGAAGAAAAACCAAATCAAACAACTGCAGAGCTTGCTTCAATGGGTATTTACCTATTTAATTATGATTTATTAAAAAAAGTTTTATTAAATATACATAGAGAAGATTTAGATTTTGGTAAACACATTATTCCTTATTTAATTGAAAATACGAAAGAACGTGTTTATGCTTATCGGTTTACTGATTATTGGATGGATGTAGGTACATATGATGCTTACTTAGATACGAATCTTGAAATGACGAAAGAATATACAAAATTAGATCTATATGATCCAACGTGGAAAGTCTATACGAAGAGTGAGGATTTGCCACCGGTTAAAGTTGGTAAAGAGGCTGTCATTAATCAAAGTTTAGTATCCAATGGTTGTATTATTGAAGGGACGGTTATTAATTCTGTCATTTCACCTGGTGTGAGAATTGGACGTGGCACAGTCGTAAAAGACAGTGTCATATTAAATGATGCTATTATTAGTGAAAATGTGACGATACAACGATCAATCATTGATAAAAAAGTCGTCATTGGTAGAAATGCTTTTGTTGGTTTCGGTAATGATTTCACACCAAATAAAGAGAAACCACACCTATTAAGTAGTGGTATCACCGTAATCGAGAAAAAAACAGTAGTGCCTGGACATACTGTCATTGGTAGAAATTGTCGTATTTTCAGAACTGCAAACTTTGATAGTAAAATTGTTGAAAGCGGCGAAACACTTCAATAACATGATCATGAATGATAAAAAAATCACCAAATGGTGATTTTTATTTTAACTATATCGATTGTTTATTAGAAACCACATCTTTTTGGATTGCCCGTGTCCATAATTTTGAAGCTCCCACAAATAATTTAAATGTGATATACGACACTAGTGTAATACCAGCGAAATAAATGACGATAAACATCAAAGCAGAAACATGTGGTTGAATCAAATTCAATATCACTAATCCTGTGTCATATGCAGGATTAATAAAGAACATATTGAAGGTTCCTGCATCTTGCATATAACGATTAAATAAACCATTTAATAGAATCGCGATTAAAATCACAACAGTCATTGGAATAACGCCTTTTAAGAGTGTTTTATAGGAATGTGATACTTTACCCGAAAACACAAGCGCAAGCCCTACAGCGGCCATTGAGCCATGATAGAACATCGTTTGAATATTAATTCCTATTTCATTGACAAATACGGTTGCAGGATAGAACATAACTGCTAAACCTGCAAACAATGTGTAAGTAGCTAAAAAACTGGTTCCTAACTGATAGATTGTCTTATCTTTTGTGAATCCTACAATTAACATCGCATACATGGCAGTTGAACAAAATTGAAAAGGAAAAGCATACCATTGAAATTCCCAAACACCTGGACCTCTATATGTGAAAATAACTTGTTTATAAACTTCAAAGATAATTAATGCTAGACCAATATTTCGTAACGTTCTTTTAACCCCTTGTTCATTTGTTTTCTTGAACTTAATCGTTAAAAGCACTGTATAAACAACCATTAATAACAGTGATAAATAATGAAACCAGCTTTGTTCAAAAGGTGCATAAGCGAGTGGTCGTTCCATCTTCAGTTCAAATAAATCTAAAAGTGCATTAAAAATCATCATAATTTACCTCACATGAAATCATAAGGTGACAATTCATCCAATGGTTCTCGTTCATCTTCCTTATCATTTGGTGTTTCATTTAGTCTTAAAGCTAATGTTGTTTTACGTTTACTTTGTAAGTGATTAGCAGCATATACTAAGAGATTCATATCTCCTAATACTATGAGATATTGTTTGGCCCTTGTAATAGCTGTATAAATTAATTCTTTTTTTAACATATGCATATAGGGTTTAACAATTGGCATCATCACAATCTTATATTCAGACCCTTGTGCTTTATGGATAGAAATGGCATAAGCGAGATTCAGTTCATCTAAATCTTCTTTTAAATACATCACTTCATTATCATCAAATCTAACAACGAGATATTGTTTCTTATCAACATTGGTACCTACTTTGGTTACAATCCCAATATCACCATTCATGATGGCTCTTTCAGGATCATTTACAAGTTGAATCACCTTATCTCCTTTGGCGTAGATTTTATCTCCGAAGGTCATGAAATCAATTGGATCAGGATTAAAAGCTTGTTGCAATACTTGATTCAATCTATCAATACCTAATTCACCACGATACATAGGTGCCAACACTTGAATGTCATCAATCATGGAATAACCTTGATTAAGGGCTCCTTGGACTTGTTTAATAATAATTTGATGAATCTGTTTTAGATATGCATGATATAAGTATACATCATTTACACTTTCTAAATCAACCATGTCTAGGTTTTGTTCATTTACTTTTCTCGCAAGCGTAATAATTTGCGAGTCTTTTGCTTGTCTATGAATTTGATTAAGTCTAACAACTGTCACACGATTTGACGCAATAATATCATATAAGACTTGACCTGGTCCAACAGATGGTAGTTGGTCAACATCACCAACAATGACTACCTGTGCATCAGATCTGATTGCTTGAAATAATTGGTGTGCTAAATAAAGATCAATCATCGATGCTTCATCAATCACAATCAATTCTTGAGGGAGTGGTTGTGATTTATCATAGGCAAACAATCCATCATAACCATAACCTAAATGACGATGAATGGTGGATGCTTGTAAATCTAGAATTTCTTTAATGCGTTTCGCTGCTCTGCCTGTGGGAGCAAGCAATGCAACTTTTTGATACAATATTGGTCCACGATCTTTTAAATTATGATAAAGTCGATAAACTTCGATTAACCCGTCAATGATAGTCGTTTTACCAGTACCGGGTCCACCTGTGATAATCGTCACTTTATGTGTTAACGATTGCCTGATTGCATCCTTTTGTACGTCTGTATATATTATGTTCTTTTGAAGCTCAACAGCATCAATAAGCGTATCAATATAATTGATATCTGCCGCTTCTAATGGTGTTTGTTCTATAGTTAAAAGTTCTTTTGCTAATGCTTTTTCAGTATGGTATGAGACAGATAAATAGTAACGATCATTTTCTATGATTAATCTATTTTCTTCTTGAAGTGCATGGATACCATCTTCAATATCGACGTCTAAATTGAGTGTTTGAGCCGTATACTTAAATAATTCGTCTTTATTTAGATATAAATCACCATTCGCATAAGCTACATGTTCAAATGTATAAAGTATCGCTGCCTTAATACGGCGCATATCATCTTTATCAATGCCTAGTTTATGGGCAATTTCATCTGCTTTTAAAAAACCTATCCCTTCGATATCATCAATTAATCTATATGGATTTTCCTCAATTTTTTCAATGGTTAACAATTCATATTTATCAATTAATTTCATCGCGATTTTTCCAGAAATATTATAACCATAGAGCGTTACCAACATGTGTTCATTTGCTTGATGTTCAATAATTTGATCATATAATTTTTTAATACGTATAGCCGATAAACCAACCGCTTCAAGTACTTGAGGATTTTTTACAATTTGGTTGATTGCATCAGACCCTAATGTTTCAACTATTTTCTCGGCAGTTTTTGGACCAATACCAGTAAAAAAAGAAGACGATAAGTAACTTACGACGCCTGAAAGTGATTGTGCTTCAGCTTTTTTAAAGGTTTCTACTTTTAATTGTTTACCATATGTTTGATGATGAACCCATTCACCTTTAAATTCATAGATGACATCTTCACTAATTTTAGGTAAATACCCTACAATCGTAACTAAGTCTTCTTCATCTGTAATCACACGAGCCACAGAATAACCGTTTTCGTCATTACGAAATACATAATTTTTAATTTTGCCTTGAATTTGATCCATTTGACACCTCAAATATAGCCGTATTATATCATAATAATAGAAAAAAAAGGAACAAAGTTCCTTTTAACTATATTGTCTAAGTTTACCTTCACTAAATGCTTTGTCAATGAATCCACCACCCAAACAAACATCACCATCATAGAAGACACAAACTTGTCCAGGTGTGACTGCTTTAATTTTTTGTGGGTATGTGACTCGTATGGTAGTATCATCCATCCATGAGACCATGACATCATTGTCTTTCTGGCGATATCTAAATTTAGCCGTCATTTTACCGGATTTCTTTTCACCACGCCAAACGACATCAGTGATGATTGCTTCATCCGTAAATAAATTGGGATGATTTTTATTTGGTTCCACATAGAGGGTATTGGTCTTTAAATCTTTACCGACAACATACCATGCGTCAATCGTATCTTTGGTCCCACCGATGCCCAGTCCTTTACGCTGACCTATTGTATAATTCATAAGGCCACTATGTTTCTTAATGATAGTACCATCTAATCGCTTCATATCTCCTGGTTGTGCTGGTAGGTAATTCGATAAAAATTCATTAAAATGTCTTTCACCAATAAAACAAATGCCTGTTGAATCTTTCTTATCAGCTGTTGCTAATCCTTCTCTTTCAGCGATCTTTCTCACTTCTTTTTTATCTAAATGTCCAATTGGGAATAAAACATTTTTTAATTGATCACTTCTGAGCTGTGATAAAAAATAGGTTTGATCTTTATTTTGATCTACTGCTCTTAAAAGTCTTGGTTCATCACCACTTAAATCAACTTGTGCATAATGACCCATCGCGATATAATCTGCATCAAAACGTTTAACATAATCAACAAATGCCTTAAATTTGATTTCATTATTACAAAGCACATCAGGGTTTGGTGTTCTATTTTTCTTATATTCATCTAAAAAGTATGTAAATACGCGATCCCAATAGTCTTCAATAAAATCGACTTTATGCAGTAAAATTCCTAATTTTTCAGCAACTAATTTCGCATCCTGATAATCTTTTTCTTGTTCACAAACTTCATCAAATGCTGTCGGATTACCTTTGAAATCCAAATTGGTAGCTGAATCCCAATTACGCATAAAAACGGCTTCTACGTCATAGCCGTCTTTAAGTAGTAGGTAGGCAGCAACACTGCTATCTACACCACCAGATAATCCTATAATAACTTTTTTCTTGTTCATTTAAATCACTTTTTCTCGATATCTGAAGGCATACGGTATTCTCCTCTTGGAGATAAAGACATACTTAAAATCTTTGGTCCTTCAGGTAAGGTTGTTCGTTTATATTGTTGACTGTAAAAACGCTTAAAAAAGCGATTTACATAAATTTCTACTTCTTTATCGTCTAAATCAAAGGCTTTTTTGACCAACCACGATATTTTGTTTTCGTCAGATCCTTGCACTAAATGATGGAATAAAATGAAATCATTGATTTCATATTTACCGATTGCACTTTCTGTTTCTTGATTTTCTTTAAGTTCAGGGCTTATAGGTGTGTCTAATATGGTTTGAAGGGTCTCTTTTAAATCATGGTAATGCTGATCTCTATGGTAGCCAATCAGTAATTTCACCCATGTCTTTGGTAAACCTGCATTAACAGCATACATGCTTTGTTGATCACCATTATATGTCATCCATCCAAGTGCTATCTCTGACATATCACCTGTGCCTAAAACAAATCCGCCATATTTATTTGCTAAGTCCATTAAAATCATAGTTCTATATCTTGCTTGTGCATTTTCATATGTCACATCAATATCGCTATGATTAATGGTTTTAAGATGTTTTGCAACGTCATCAGCAATTGGTATTTCAAGCATAGTTACCCCAAGACCTTCCATCAATTCTAATGCTGATGTTTTAGTCTTTTCGGATGTCGCATGAGCAGGCATCGTTACTGCAATGATATCCTTAGGATCTCTGCCTAACGTAAGTATTGCTTGATGTGAGACTAATAATGCGAGTGCTGAATCAAGTCCACCTGATACACCAATAATAATCTTATTTGCAGATTTAGGTAACGATGTCAATTTTTTGATTAACCCATAAATTTGTAAATGATTTCCCACTTTAACATCTTCATCAAGATGATTTTTGTTGATGAATGGTGTTTGATCAAGTGGTTTTTCAAATTCATATAGATGCGTCTCTAACACATCAAATGGTATGATTTGATAAGTATGTGCGACTTGCATATGCTTATCTCGATATGTGGAGTCTTGTCGTTTTTGATAATTAATACCTGTCATGTCAAGATCTGCTACCAATAAGTCGTCATTCAAATCAAAAGGTAATGATTCGACTATCATCTCGCCTTGAGCTGCGATTAATTTATGGCTTGAATAAACCACTTCGGCTGATGACTCATGATGGCCGGTAGACGTGTAAACATAAGCAGCCATTTGTTTTCTTGAATGATCTAAAACAACGTGTCTTCTTAATTGTTGCTTGCCGACAAACTCAGAACTAGCTGATAAATTGAATATTAAGTTCGCACCTGCTAAACTCATTTCATCAGATGGTGAATATGTCGCCCAAATATCTTGACAAATTTCAATCCCAAATCTAACGTGATGTTCCAAATCTTCAAACATCATGTAACCAAATGGTACATCTTGACCCAAAAAGGGAATATGTGTCATCTTTGTTTCCATACCACTATGAAACCAACGTTTTTCATAAAACTCATGAAAATTAGGTAAATAGTGTTTGGGAATAACACCTAATATTTTGTCTCTTTGGATAACGACAGCACAATTATAAAGCACGCCATAAATATCTAGTGCTGCACCTAAAATGTAGACACCTTGATAAGTCGTTTCTTTCATAATTTTTTTAATTGAGTCATCAGATGCTTTAATAAAAGCTTCTTGGTAAAAAAGATCACTTGCAGAATAACCAGTAACGGTTAATTCAGGAAAGACAGTGATGGATGCTTTTGACGTGTTTAATTGTTTTAATATTTCTTTTTGGTTATGTGCAATATTACCAACTTTAATCGCTGGTGTTGCTGCAGCAACCTTTAAAAAACCATACTGATACATACTAATTATTCTCCGTATAAATTATTTTCTTTAATATACGCTAAAACGGCTGGATCCAAATGTTTTTCATAACCGTATTTTTTCATTCTTACTTCTGTTGATGCGGCAGGATGATCAAATTGAATGTATCTAAAATCATGTTCTAATCCTTGTACATAAAATTCTGCATCATCTGGATGCATACTATTACGCATCATGATGACAAATGGGTACTTCGCCAATAAGTCTTTATAATTAATCCATGATTCAATTTCAGGTAATTGATCTGACCCAATGACATAACATAAATCATCATATTCATTTGAGAGTTTATCAAGACTTGCAAGTGTCCCTTCATAAGGACCTTTTATTTCTAGTTCATTTATAATCACGCGTTCAATACCAAAAAGCGTTATTTTCAGCATATTAACGCGATGAAAAACATCTATTAGCCCTATTTTTTTATAGTCATTTCCAACTGGAACAACAATAACTTCTGATTGGGGATCTTGCTTGAGTAACGTTTCAATAATACGCTTATGTGCTAACGTTGGCGGATTAAATGATCCCCCATAGACATAGATCATAGCATCACCACTTCTATTATATCATTATTTTGAGGTCATTAAGCCACTTTATATTACCTGTTTCTTACAATGCATTATTCTTTAAATATATTATAAATATTGATATAATTTAGATAGGTTATGGATAAAGCATAACAAAGGAGTGTTGAAGTTTATGGATTTAAAAGAACGATATTATCAAAAAATTAGATCTAAAAAGCTTCGTTTGACAAAAGCACGTCAAGCGATGATTGAAATCTTAGAAGATAAACATTTAACATTTAAAGAAATTCAGAAAGCATTATCAAGCCGTGGTTTTTATAATGTATCAACGATTTATAATAATTTGGAATTCTTAGTTGATAATAAAATGGTTGTAGAACTTTATATCAACAATGTTAAATATTACGATCTTGCATTAGATAATCCAATGCATAGCGCTGATTCTCATATTCATATTATGAATAAGGAAACCAACGAAATTATGGAAATTGTAAGTCCAGAAATTTTTGAGTTCATTCAAAATAATGAACATTTCAAAGATTTAAATCTAGACTATATAAGGATCATCATTTCTGCAAGCAAAAAGCGTAAATAAGAAAGTGTGACACCGTCACACTTTTTTTATGCACTAATTTCACTTGCCCAAGATTTAGCTTTTTCGACGGCATCTTGAGCAAGTGGTCCTTCTGTACCTTCTACATAATAATAAGTACTCTCTATCTTTTTAAAACCTAATTTAACAAATTGCTTGGTCATTGCATCATTTGCGTAACCAAACTTTTTTACCATAAATCCTAATAAATTGTTATCTTGTTTGTCGACATCAATTCTTGTGTCAAATATCGCAACTTTCTCAATATGATGATTGACATTTTTCAAACTCTTAATAAATTTAAGAATAATTTTAGAAGCGGTAAAAGCGCGAGTGGGTGAACCCACTATTAATATAGATAAGTCTCTTAATAAGTCAAGCGATATCTCATCAATACGAACCGCTTTAGTATGTAGTGTATCAGCAATCGTTTGAGCAATCTTTTCAGTGTTTCCAAACACTGAGTCATATACAACTAAAGATGTCATAAATCCTCCTATTTACGTTCAGCTACTCTTAATTTAGCTGATCTAGATCTTGAATTTTCTGCCATCTCTTCATCACTAGGATAGATTGGTTTTTTTGTGATGATATTAAGTGTTGTCAAATCCACTGGCAGAATGGGTAAATTTTTTGGTATATGCATTTCACTGTTTTCTTTAAAAAAGTGTTTAACAATGCGATCTTCTAATGAATGAAATGTAATAATTGAGAATCTACCTCCAGGATTTAACATGTCATGTGCATCTTTTAATACGTTCTCTAAAGCATCTAGTTCACCATTAACAGCAATACGTAATGCTTGGAATACACGTTTAGCACTATGTCCTTTTTGCTTATAATTTACTTCATCGCATATATGTACTAATTCACTTGTCATTTCTAATGGTCTTTTACTGAGAATGCGAGAAGCAATCTTCCAACTGTTTTTTTCTTCACCATAAACATAAAAGATTCTTGCTAATTCTTCTTCAGAATAAGTATTTATGATATCTTTTGCTGATAATGTTTGTTCTGGATTCATTCTCATATCAAGATGCGCATTTCTAATATATGAAAAACCTCTTGAAGCATCATCAATTTGAAATGAAGATAATCCTAAGTCTAATAGGATACCGTCAATCTTTTTGATGCCCAATTGATGAAGTTCATGTTTTAAATCCTTAAAGTTGGCATGAATATAAGTGACACGTTCATCACTTAAGAATTTTTTTGCATAATCGATGGCAAATTGATCTTGATCAAAAGTAATAAGTCTCCCTGTAGTCAAGTGTTTAAGTATTTCTTTAGAATGACCACCACCACCTAGTGTACCATCAACATAAATACCATCAGGTTTGATATTTAAACCATTCACAGTTTCATTTTTTAATACCGTCACATGTTTCATCAGCCATACTTCCCTTCTATATACATTATACCAAAGAAAAAGGTGCTCTTAAGCACCCTTTCTTTTAATCCTCTTTGGATTCCTTTGTAGCTAATACTTTCTGACCCTTGTAGTATCCGCTATTTGGCGTTACACGGTGTGGTAATGTGAATTCACCCGTTTGTGGGCAAACCACTAAAGCTGGCGCAGTTAATTTATAATGCGTTCTTCTTTTACGTTTACGTGCTTTACCTGTTCGACGAAATGGAACAGCCATTCAGTCACCTCCTATTTTTTTCAAGAATTGTTCAAGATCAGCAAATGCAGGATGTGGACTTTTCTTTTTATTAAATTCCAATTTTTGTGCATCCGGATGATAAACAACGAGTGGCTTTTCTGAGAGAATATAGCCAAATATAATATCCGAGAATGGGATTTGATCTTCTAAGACAAAATCCGCATCTTCATCATTACCAAATATAATTGTTTCTTTCGCTTCCATGTGATAACTCACTGGTTTCAGTGTTTTAGCACATGCTAATGTCATGTCAACTTCAATCACAACTTCCATGGTCAGAAGGTCATTGTGAAACGTCATGTCAGCATGAACTTTAGCTGGTTTAATCGCAATCATATCAGGTATGTTCTCAATAGCATCATGATAATCGTAGATGAGAGATATTGAGGGCTTGTCTCTTAAATCTTTCAAAGCTAATTTCATAAAAACACCTCAACGAAAGTATTATACATGATGGGTATATAAAAGTCAACGAAATAAGGTAGTTATCCTATACTTTGCTCGCTCTAATACGTTCTTTTAACATTTGTAAGACATTTTGTTCTTTTTCACTAAGTAGTGGTTGCTCTAGTGGTTGGCTATCCAAGCGTTGATTACGTAAATGAATAAGGAATTTTTGATTGTTTGATAGTGTAAGTTCTGCGTTTAGAACTGAGTATTTTGGACGTGTATCATTATCAAATTTAATGGATGTTTCTACTGAAATTACATCAAAATAATTAAATTCTTGTGCACGATCATGTCCAATATATCCACTACGGTGATCAATATTGCATTGATAGATAAACAGTGTTTCTTTACCATAATATAAAATAGTGACGTATGCCTGATCGAAATAAAGTTTATTTTCACCATCTTTTTCAACTTCTAAATGATACTTGACTTCATCTCTATTTGAAAAAGAATCTGGTACAGTAATTAAGACTTGTTGATAATAGTCTTTTTCATTAATACCTAATAATGATTTAGCTCTTTTCTGAGCTTCAAAATAATCTTTTTTAATAAGGACATCAATTTGACCTTTAGCCTTTGCTTTAAGATGTTTAAATATTTTATTTGTATATTTAATGCGATTTTTAAAAAGTTTTTCTCCAACTTCGTTTGATTCCTTATATTTTGTTGGTTTGACTTTTCTTGGTGCTTTGATCTTTATACCCTTTTCTTCTTCAAGAACCAATTTTTCATCAATTAGTGGTAGATCTTCTTCAACTACTTCTGCAACTTTCTTATCTGAATGCTTGACAAAATAGATGATGGTAACTATAAAAGGTACAACAAACGGGACGCTGACTAATGCTGCTTCAACGTAAGTGTAAGTGAGGAAGTACCATGCTGCTACACCAGCAAGAATACCTAGTATATAGTAAACGAATGAAACGATAACAATAACGTGCTTTACTTTAGCATTCATAGGAATGACAAAGAGAATACCTGTGATAAGTAACAAACCTGCTACACCGATAGTGTAAAGATCCATTGTTGCTAATAGTTCTAAATACTGAACAACGATGCCTAATGCACCAAATAAAATAGCAAAAATAGCAACTAAAATAAGCACTTGCGTACCTTTAGGCTCAATAATTCCTTCTTCAGGTTCAAGCATGAGTTTCTTGCGAATAGCAGGAACGTCTTCTTTAACCTTTTTAGGTTCTTTAGGTGTTTTCTCTTTTTTAACTTTTTCAGGTTTCTTTTTAGGTGCTTTTGATTCAGGTGTCACCATTTTCTTAGTTGATGATTCTACTACTTCATCAGGTGATTCCTTTGGTTGTTCTAGATCAGCTTCAGGTTGTACGTCAACTTCAACTTTAGTAGCTTCTCCTTCAACCTTCTCATTTTCATTGATTACCGCTTCTTTTTTCTTTTCATCAGCCATAACATAACCACCCCTTCATTTACACTTTAATTGTATAAAAATTATATAAATTAGTCAAATAGAAATACTAGAAAATCGCATAATAACGCTAAATCAGTGTACCACTAATTAAAAGTTCAGCAAATGCATCTTTATCGACGTCTAATATATAGCTTGAAATATCATGTGTTGATAAGATCTTCTTAAGATTCTCTTTTGTATAGACCTGATCTTTAAATACATCTTCAAACGCTGATAAATCTTTTGTGTCGAAGAAATCACCTTGTAATGACATATGCTTAATTAAGCCATCATGTAGATCAAGTTGAATTTCAAATAAACCGCCAGGAATTCTTTTCTTTAATAATTTTGTATAAGCTGGTTGTTGTTGATAGATCCATTCTTTGGTTTCATATTTTTTCGCCATCTCTTTAATGTGTAAAACTTCTTCATCCGATAACTCATATGTCTGATTTGTCATCGTATTTTCCCAATGTTTAATAAGCGCTTCTTGAGACATGCCTTTGAGATATGGTTTTAAATTGGTCACTCTAGAAGTGACAGAATTAATTCCTTTCGAAACGAGTTTTTCATCAGATGGTGTAATAGCTCTAACCATCGTTTCTAGATCACAATCATATAAAAATGTGCCATGCATTAACATACCATGCTTATTTTGGAGAAAAGCATTTCCTGAGATTTTCTTACCTTCATAGAGTAAATCATTTCGACCACTAAAAGTAATTGGAACTCCTAGTAAAGCCATTGAATCGATAACTCTGGATAGATAAGTTTTAAATGAAAAGTTTTTATTTGTTCGTTTTGTTACAATCGAAAACATCGTATTTCGATGATCCGCATATACACATCCACCACCTGTTGGACGTCTGTAAATATCAATATTATTTTCTTTCAAATAGTCTAAATTCACTTCATTTTCAATCACTTGATTTTTACCTATAACAACCCCGTGAATTTCCCATGTGAAAAAATAAGTCTCGTCATCTTTCAATAACGTATTTAAAACATATTCTTCTAATGCAAAATAGAAATAAGGTTTTAAATGACCTTCATTATGATGTCTGATTAATATCATAATAACCTCCAATATGCGTATCCTATCTTCATTATACCAAAACCAAAAAAAACGACCAATTTATATACAAAAAAAAGAGGCTAAGCCTCTTTATTATTTAAATAAGTTTTTGAATTTTTGCCAATTTGAAGATTTATTCTTTTCTTCAAGTGTAGCAAGTTCTTCATATAATTTCTTCTCTTTTGCTGTGATATTCTTAGGCATCTCAACATCTACAACGACATGTTGATCACCTTTTCTCTTGGTTCTAACATTAGCAATACCTTTTTCTCGCATGCGAAGAACAGTACCTGGTTGTGTACCTGAAGGTATTTTTAAGTTAACGTCACCATAAATCGTAGGAATATCAATTTGTGCCCCTAATACTGCTTGAGATACGGTGATTGGTACATTTAAGATAATATCGTCATTTCTACGTTTAAAGACTTTATGTGGTCGCACGCGAAAGTTCAAGTAAAGATCTCCCGTATCGCCACCATTCTTGCCACCATTACCATATCCTGCTACTTTTAATGACATATTATTATCTACACCGGCAGGAATATTGACATCGACTGATTTATGCGTCCTAACTTGTCCATTGCCATGGCATACTTTACATGCATTTTTGATGATTTTCCCTTTACCACCACAAACAGGACAGACTTGTTGTGTACGCATCGTACCAAACATTGTTCGTTGATCAACATTAATCACACCATCACCATGACATCTCGAACAGATTTCAATATCTTTAGAAGACTCTGCACCTGTGCCATGACATGCATGACATGTTTCATCAACATCGACTGATACATTCTTTTTTGTACCTAGTGCCGCTTCCATGAAATCCACTGTCATTATTTTCTCTAAATCTTCACCACGTGATGGACCATTATAGTTTTGTGATCTTTGTCTGCCGCCACCAAAAAATTGAGAGAAAATATCGCCGAAGCCACCCATATCAGAAAATCCTTGGCCACCGAATCCTCCGGTACCACCAAATGGACTACCTTCATGGCCATATTGGTCATAGGTTGCCTTTTTCTGTGGATCTGAAAGCGTATCATAAGCCTCTTGAACTTCTTTAAATTTCGCTTCCGCATTAGTCTCTTTAGAAATATCTGGATGATATTTTTTTGCTAAAGTACGGTATGCTTTTTTAATGTCGTCGTTAGACGCACTTTTATTGACGCCTAATACGTCATAATAGTCTCTCTTGGTTGCCATAGCATCATCTCCATAGGCAATAAGGGGCAATGCCCCTTACTGGTTTACTTTTCTTCGAATTCAGCATCAACTGTTGTTTTGCCGTTTGTTTGATTGTTTTCTTCTTGTGGTTGTTCAGATCCTGAAGCTTGTTGTGCTTCTTGAGCTTTTTGATAAGCTTTTGTAGCAACTTCTTGTGCATCTTTTTCTAAAGCTGATTTCTTTTCCTTGATTAATTCAAGATCATCACCTTTAAGCGCTTCTTCTAATTCAGCAATTTCTGATTGAATCTTTTCTTTCATTGCTTCATCAACATCATCTTTTAAGTCTTCAAGTGCTTTGTTAGTTTGGAAAATGAGATTTGATGCTTCATTATGAACATCTGCATTTTCACGTTTTTGACGATCCACTTCAGCTTGTTCTTCAGCTTCTTTAACCATCTTTTCGATTTCTGCATCACTAAGTGAACCAGAGCCAGTAATCGTAATTTTTTGTTCTTTATTGGTCCCTAAATCTTTAGCTTTAACTGAGACAATACCATTCGCATCAATATCAAATGATACTTCAATTTGTGGAACACCTCTTGGTGCAGCAGGTATATCTCCTAATTGGAAACGACCTAATGTTTTATTATCTGCAGCCATTGAACGTTCACCTTGTAAGACATGAATGTCTACTGCAGGTTGATTATCAGCAGCTGTTGAGAAAACTTGTGATTTTGACGTAGGGATGGTTGTATTTCTTTCGATTAACTTCGTAAAAACACCACCTAATGTTTCAATACCCAATGATAACGGTGTTACGTCTAATAGTAAGACATCTTTGACATCACCAGATAATACGGCACCTTGAATTGCAGCACCCATTGCGACAACTTCATCAGGGTTAACACTCTTATTAGGTTCTTTTCCTAATTCACGTTTAACAAGTTCTTGAACGGCAGGAATTCTTGTTGAACCACCAACTAATAGTACTTGGTGAATATCTTTTGCAGTCATTTTAGCATCTGCTAACGCACGACGAACTGGCGCTTGACACTTGTCAACTAAATGTGCAGTTAATTCATTGAATTTAGCACGTGTTAAATTCATTTCTAAGTGTAGAGGACCTGCATCTCCCATCGTAATAAATGGAAGAGAAATCGTTGATGCTGTCACACCTGATAACTCTTTTTTTGCTTTTTCTGCAGCATCTTTAAGACGTTGAACAGCCATTTTATCTTTAGATAAATCCACACCATATTCACGCTTGAATTCAGCAACTAAATAATCAATCACTGCTTGGTCAAAGTCATCACCACCGAGCATATTATTACCAGCAGTAGAGACTACTTCAAATGTACCATCAGCTAAGTGAAGCACTGATACGTCAAATGTACCACCACCTAAGTCAAACACAAGAACTGTTTGTTCTTTGTCTGTCTTATCAATACCATAAGCTAATGCGGCAGCTGTTGGTTCATTGATAATACGTTTAACATCTAATCCAGCAATTTTACCAGCATCTTTGGTTGCTTGTCTTTGATGGTCATCAAAGTAAGCAGGTACCGTAATAACTGCTGCAGAAACTTGTGCACCTAAATAATCTTCAGCTGTCTTTTTTAAATTTTGAAGAATCATCGCTGAAATTTGTTGTGGTGTATATTCTTTTCCTTGCATGGAGACGCGATAATTACCATCTCCCATATGACGTTTGATAGAACTTACAGTGTTTGGATTAGTGATTGCCTGTCTTTTAGCAACCTCACCAACAGAGATGTCATCTCCCTTAAATGAGACAACAGATGGTGTCGTTCTACCGCCTTCAGCATTCGCGATAACTTTTGCTTCGCCGCCTTCCATGATAGAAACAACCGAGTTTGTCGTACCTAAGTCGATACCAATAATTTTATTCGTCTTTGCCATTTTCATCACTCCATTCGTTTACTACAACCATGGCTGGTCTAAGTAATTGGTCTTTGTATGTATATCCTTTTGAAACGACTTTTAAATTAATGCCGTTTGGTTTATCAGTCACGCTTTCCTTTTCAACAGCGTGGTGAAATTTAGGGTCAAATTGCTTGTTTAGTGCATCAATTTCTTTGAGTCCATCATCTTCTAAAACTTTGAATAAACTATCAGAAATCATTTTAAAACCTATTAAGAAATTTTTTAATGTTGGATCTTCTGTATTCATGTTCACTGCAATTTTTAAATGATCAAGATGAACAAGTAAATCTGTAATAAGGTTCTTAGAAGCAAATTTTCTTTCATTAATACGTTCAGTTTGCATACGCTTTTTGAAGTTTTCAACTTCAGCTGCTTCTCTCAATAGTTTTTCTTTTAACTGATAAATCTCTTTATCACGTTCCGCTACTAATTCTTTATATTTATTTTTCTTTGCTTTTGGAGACTTCATATCTTCTTCATGATGTTCTTCTTCAGGAGATATGGTCCCTTTTTTAATGTCTTCTGCCATGTTCTTTTCCTTTATTTTTTATAGAGTTTTGCAAGATTACCTGCGATATATTCAATAAGTGGAATAACTTTGTTATATTCCATTCTTGTTGGTCCTACAACTGCGATGGTGCCATGTTCATGTTCTGAGACACGATAAGGTATTGAAATAACGGTGCAATTTTCCATTGGAATCATATTTAAATCCGATGAAAACTTTACAGATAAAGAATCCCCTTCACCAATTAATCTAAGTAAATCTCTGCGATCTAACATATCAACAAAACTCTTAATGTTTTTCACATTGTGGAATTCTGGTTGAGTGAATACATTGGTCATGCCTGATAAATAGAAATTATCTTCTGCAAATCTTGAAAATGCATTAATGAATGATTCAATAATTTGATTTTGATATTCCATAAATGAGTCAATTTCTTTTTTCGCTAATGTATTTTTCAAGATAAGATTCGCTTCGCCAATCGAACGATCTTTCAGTAAATCATCTAACGTCTTAATCACTTTTCTAACATCCTCAACGCCGCCACCTTCTGGGATGTGAATGTGCTGATGTTGTACATGCCCTTGATCAGTTACAATCAAAATAACTGCTTCATCGTTTGAGACGGGAATAAAATCGATTCGTTTGATGAGATTTTTCTGTGCACTAGGTCCGATTGCCATCGCTGTATAATTTGTTAAATCTGATAATAATACAATGGCTTTTTCAATGGCTTGTTCTCTTGCCATTTTATTTTTATAAAAGATTTCATCAATCAAAGGATATGAATCTTGGACCTTTGAATCACGTGTTACTAAATGCTCGACATAATAGCGATATCCGAGTTCTGAAGGAACACGTCCACTTGAAGTATGGGTTTTTTCAAGATATCCTAGATCTTCTAGTGCCGCCATATCATAACGTAGTGTTGCAGATGAAAAGTTCAAATATGGTAGTTGTGTTAAATATTTTGAACCTACTGGTTGCGCATCTTTAACATAAGCTTCTATTATCGCTTTTAGGATTAATTTTTGCCTACTTGTCAACATGCAATCACTCCTTTTGCACTCGATCTTACTTTGTGCCAATACTATTGTATGATAAACATTTGGCACTGTCAAGTATTTTGTGCTAATTCCCACATTTTAATGTATCTAAACAAAAAGCCCTAAAAAGGGCTTCAAAATTATCATTATCAGACATGATATGCAATAAGTGCTTTTTTCATCACATCATTGACAAATATTGATTTTGCATCATCATATGCATCTTGATTGTATTTATGAATATCAGCTAGGTCAAGTTTAAGTGCTTCGTATTCTTTTGCCAAAACAGGATGTGCATTTAAGTAATCTCTAAAATATATCTCATTACAATCATTTTTATACCGTAAATGAACATGAAATACATCTCTAGCAAAACCGTGTTTAGTATATCCTTTATTTAAAGAGATTCTGCTCTCAGATTGATCCATTATTCGATATCCTATTTTTTCCATCATTTGTGCAATTTCAATGATATTTTTTCTACCATCAATAATGATCAGTATATCAATGATATTTTTTGCTTGTATATCATTAATTGCCGTACTGCCAATATGTTCAATCCGCTTCACATTTTTTCTTGTCATATGATTGAAAATGTATCTTTTTTCACGTGCAAAACGTCTTGTCCATGCATTTTTATGTGGAACTAAAAATACAGGAAATAATTCCCAAAATTCTTCCATTGTCATTTGATCAAGAGGTTTATTGTCTCGAATCACATTTCTGATTAGCATGGTCGTTGATATGAGAATTGCAATCGACCCCATAATTAAACCTAATATCGCATTGTAATTAAATGTTAAACTACCGTCATTAGTGACAAATGTAATAATCGCGCTTTGTGTGACTGCAATGGCAACTAGTGCACTAATGAGCGTTACTACTTTACGTGCTGTAAGTAACGAATCTCTTAAATAATACGACTTTATTAATCCTCTAATAGCGACGCCTAATTCAGTAAATGATACAATAGCAATCCCTAAGCTTAATACCATGCCATAATTAAATTCATCGACCTCAATATAAAATTGACGAATCATATAAAATGAGTAAATAATTGAACTTACTAGTAATGTACTATACATCAAAACAACATACTTTTTTTCTTTAGTAGCAATCAAGTTTGATCTATTTACACCTCTAAAAAATAATTGTACTGTTAAACCTATACCCAAAGAATAAAAGCTAGATACGATCAAGAAGTATGATGAAATATAAAAAGCAGCAATTATTTTAAAAGCTGCCGCACCAAAATTAGTCACCATAGCCACTAAGGCTAATTTATGGTTTCTTGTTTTAAAATCAAATAAATTATATTTAATTAAGAACTGTTTAATCCGTTTAAATATGATCATAAATTGAACCTATGATTTTTATTTTAATTGTTTTGCCCATTTTTTATAATATAAATTTTTCTTTTGTTCATCTCGAATAATTGTGAAATCATCATGTCCTGGATAAACTTTTGTATTGCCTGGCAACTCACATAATTTAATGACACTTCTTCTAATCTCTGACAAGCTTCCAGAATATAAATCATGTCTACCTACATCTTCTTTAAAAAGTGTATCACCAGAAAACAATCTAGTTTGATATAAAAAAGAAAGTGATCCTGCAGTATGTCCTGGTGTAAATATGACTTCAATAAATTGATCTGCAAGTGGAATTTTATCACCATCATTTACGAATCGGAAGTCAAGTTCTTTTCGTTTATAGGGGTGTGTTTTTGGTTCATACCCATTATAGTTGTCTTCAAACAGTAAATGGGCATCTTTTTCATGCATATAAATCGGTGCATTAAATTCACCGATTAGATCAACGTGATCAGCATGTGCGTGCGTCAATAAAATGCCTGTTAATCTTCGATTATCGATACTTTCTGTGATGGTTTCATAATCATGAGAGGGATCAATTACCACACAACAATCAAATCGACAAAGTACATAACAATGAGCATAATCATTACGCTCTTTAATAATTTTAAACATGGCTAGTTAGAAAAAAAACTATTCGGAAGAATAGCTTATTTCTTTTCCTTGTGATTGGTATGCTTCTTGCAAGTTGGGCAATACTTGTTCATTTCAAGGCGTTCTGGTTTTGTCTTTTTATTTTTATCTGTATGATAGTTTTCATTGCCACATTCGGTGCAGACCAATTTAACGAGATCTCTCATGTTATCCCTCCAGACATACGCAAACATTATACCAAAGTTAGATAAATATTTCAACGCTTTTAAGTGTTTTTTAAGTTTAAGTAAAAAACTATATTTTTTACAGGTTTTCACTTATAATGAATGTGGTGATAAATATGTTACAAAGAGAAAAGACAAGACAATTTCATGTCGGAGATTTAGCTTTTGGTGGAAACAATAAAGTCTATATTCAAAGCATGACAACGACGTATACAAAAGATGTCAAAGCAACCGTCGATCAAATCACAAAGCTCTATGAAGCAGGTTGTGAGATTGTAAGAGTTGCTGTTTTAGATATGGAAGATGCAAAATCATTAGGTGAAATTAAACGGCAAATCAAGATTCCATTAGTTGCAGATATTCACTTTAATTATCAATTGGCACTTGAAGCAATTAATCAGGGTGTTGATAAGATTAGATTGAATCCTGGAAATATTCCAAAACGTGAACAAGTTGAACAGGTAGTTGCAGCATGCAAGGAAAAACATATTCCAATACGTATTGGTGTAAACTCCGGATCACTTCCTGGCCGTGCTGAACCAACTGCTGAACTGATGGTTGAAACAGCGAAACATCATGTTGACATTTTAGAATCAATGGATTTTTATGATATCGCGATATCTTTAAAAGCAACAGATATGAATTTAATGGTTGCTGCTAACAGATTAGCTGCTAAAACATTCCCTTACCCACTTCATTTAGGCGTCACTGAAGCAGGAACAGCATTTTCTGGTGCCATTAAAAGTGCCATGGGTATCGGTATTATTCTTTCAGAAGGTATTGGAAATACGATCCGTGTATCATTAACTGATAATCCTGTATTAGAAATACAAGCAGCAAAAGAAATCCTAAAAAACCTTGGTTTAAAAGACAAAGTACCTAACTTGATTTCTTGTCCAACATGCGGTCGTATTCAATACGATATGATTGATATAGCAAAACGTATTGAACAATACTTGCTTAAGGTTAATAAAACAATCAATGTTGCCATTATGGGATGCGCCGTTAATGGACCTGGTGAAGCAAAACATGCCGATATTGGTGTTGCTGGTGGCAAGGGTGAAGCACTTCTATTTAGAAAAGGTGAAATCATTAAAAAAATCAAAGAAGCCGATGTTTATGATGAACTCATTAAAGAAATTGATCAATTTGATGATTCAATCAATTCACAAAAATTATCTATGCATGCTGATTAATATTCATCGTAGATATTTCAGAAGAAAAACTATTGATAGTTTACCAATTTGTATTTACTTACAAACTTCATCATGATGTAAACAGTTGCATTTAAGTCTTTATCATTACGTTTCGACGATCATTTCTTTAAGTTCATTCAAATAAGGTAAAACACATGATTTATTGGACTTACCGATTGACTGTGATGTTAGATGATATTTTCAATTCAATGAGGGTTTATCCTCATTTTTTTGTTATAAACAAAGCATTTTATGAGCACATTAATTGATTTACCATACATTTACTTCAAAACACATAGTTTCTCAATTATTGAAAACAAATATCATGATTGCTTAATTATCGCTTTTTCAGTGGTTATGAAACTAGAAATAATAGTAAATATAATGCTTAAAATGATGAAAATGATAATTGTAATAATCATACCTATATTTTCAGGATGACCAAACATGACGATATTATTTGCATAATCTACAATTGATCCAAAGACTTCATCCATCGTTATAAAAGCACCTAAAGCAATAGTGGAAATAATACCTACACCTATGATAATCCAATCATTATCATAAAATAATCGTAATGTTTCTATGATGACTACTAGAATGATAAACAATAAAGCAAGTACACTCAAATAACCATAAACAATATTTAATATGAATGCAACCAAAGCACAAATTCCAGCATTAATTAAACAAAAGAATCCAAGCTTTTTTTGTAGAAAATATTTCTTCATATTATTCTATTCCCCCTTTTTTGATATATGTATAAAACACAAACATCGTAATTGCACCAACGGTGAGTAGGCTTATCGTGCCTAAAGTAACATATAATCCAATTTGCCAAACAGGGGTTACTTTTTCAATGATTGTTGTTGAAGTTATACCATTTGTTAGATTACTATGTGCATACATATAAACGGTATTCTTAAATGCTTTACGCAATGCATTAAGGACATCGCCATTATCAAATGTGTTAATTACAGAAGTCACATGTCTACCAGCATCACCTCGATCAAAACAAAAATTATCAGTACCAGCTAATATACACTCGATATAGTGTTGTTGATATGTTCCGATGCAAGCATCAGAAATAACAGCACCTTCAAAACCCCATTCCTCTCTTAAAATTGACGTATTTAACGCATAACTTTGACCACTATATGTCACGCCTTGACGCGTAAATGATTGCATAACATAATGAGCATTCGCTTTGTCGTTTCTTAAAATACTTTCAAAACCTCTAAGAGAACCCTCTCTCATTGCTTGTTCCGTATAGAATATACTGACACCTTGTCGATATACTTCCCAATCATTATTTGCAAAATGCTTCGGACCAGCAATCACTCCTGTTGACTGCAGTGCACCTAGTTTTATTTCTTCAACAAGATAAACAACAAAAGCATCTTCTGAATCATATTCTTGGTTGCGTCCACTAAAAGGTGTTCGTTTCAAGTTTCCTCCGCCTGTGAAGGTTGCAGATACACGACCAAACAGACATTCTTCACCCATCAATCGACCACGATTTTCTTGTAGTGTTTTATTCCAAGTTGCAGCTAAAACTTGTGTATATAAGTTGAAAGGTCTAATCAAATCCTCATCATTATCAACGGTTTGTTCTCCATAACCCAATACTGAAGGAAATGATTCTCCCAGACTATCATCGCCATCTCCACGATTAGCAAATGGTAAAGTGATTGCTGCAACTGCCGGACTACTTCCATTATCTTGAAGTAATAACGATAATTCATTAATTGTAAGTTGATGTAGTAATGACTCCCAAAGAAGTTCATCATTATATGCAACACCAACCATATCGATAAATGATAACCCACTATATAAACCTAAAGAGATATCGCTTGCTGACAATGATGACGTTGTAACATCATATGTATCTCCACTTAATGCTTTTAACATATCTTCGCCAACACATCTAACGTTTACAGCAGATATAGGAAATGTACCTGACCAATCTTGTCTTGTCAGATAAGTTACCGTATCCCCTGTTTCCCAATAATTATAATCACTGTCTTCAAACTGATTTCTAACACGAATACCGGTTGAATCAGTATAAGCATATGAAAATGTATCTGGGGCACTATTTAAAGCAGGAACACCTTGTGTAATTTTATAGACACTATCTTCATTTGCAGTGTATGTAGCACCATTTTGATCATAGAGACCAGTATATCCCTTAAACCCTAATATGTTATTCAAAGCTTCATGTGCACTATTACCAACAGAAAAGTAATAATCTCCACCACTAAGTATATAACTTTCAGTATTTGCATAATCATAACTAGCGAGAAGATATCGCTCAACTGGGATAATAATATCAACTGATTCGTTAGGATTAAGTAGATCAGTCTTATCGTACGCGACGAGTTGAATAGAAGATTTTTCAACCAAATAAGTCTTTTCATATTCACCATATGGTGTTTGAGCATAAACCAATACAGCTTTTTTACCAGATACTGAACCTGTATTTGTTACAGTTACTGTAACATCATAATAACCAGTTGATGAATCATAACTCACATGTTTAATTTCTTGTGTAAATGTTGTATATGACAACCCAAACCCAAATGGATAACACATTTCATCTGCATAATTCCATGAACCATTTGATTTAAATGCGCCAATTGCAGAATTCGCATCACCTTGTCTCATAATCACATCTTCATATCTGGTTTCGTAATATTTGTATCCAACATAAATATTTTCTTGTTGAACTGAAACCCATTTAACTGAAAAGTCCGAACCATCTTCATTATCAATAGCAGATATGACTTCATCAACGTTAGACCATGTTGGTGTATTATTAGCGGCATTTACGATTGCTGGCGAAGATAATGAATCGGAAGCCCAAGTGTCTGTTAATTGGCCAGATGGATTTACAGAACCATTTAAAATGTTTGCTAGCCCTTTAAATCCTTCAGTACCTGGTGTACAAATCCAAAGAGCGGCGTCCACATCATAATCATTAAACCAATCTAATTCCATGAAATAAGGTGAATTAATAATGACGATAACTTTAGATATGTGACCAGCATCTTTTTCATTTTTTAAAAGGTTAAATAAATCTCTTTCACGTGCATGAAGTGCTAGTGATGAAATAACTTGATCATCAATATCAGTTTCAGATACAAACATATCCGTCCCCTCACCTGCTTCTCTGGCAAGCATAACTAGTGCAACATCTCCTTGCCAAGTATCTTCATAACCATTTAGAAATGAAATGTCTTCTTCTGTTATACCAGAACCTTTCGTTCTCCTGTCAATGGTTTTGATAGATGAGTTTAAATAATGATTCCAAAGTGTTTCATTTATTGCAAAACCACCGTAGGTCAAACCTTCTTTTAAATCTATCATATATTCAGGATTATCTGTGTATAAAGAAGTACCTGCTGATACTGTATGATAAAGTGGATCAACAGAAGCATGTCCAAATGTTGTAATACGTTCGCTATTAGCATCTAACGGTAGGGCATTATGCTCATTTCTTAGAAGAACGAACCCCTCTTCACCTTCTTTAATGGTTTGTTCATAAGTATCTGAAATCAATACACGAAGATTGTCTGGTGTAAAATCACCATAATTGCTTTTATAATAAATTGTATCTGAATTTTGATTACCTGTGTCAACAACTCTGCTTGTGGAAACGCCTAAATAAGCATTGATTTCTGTTGCATAATCTAAAGCAATAATTGTAATAAAAATTGAAATAACAAGAAAAACTGATAGCAATGTTGATATTCCGCGCCAAATAAATTTATGTCTCATCGTTTTACACTTTCTTTGAAATAGTCTTTAGTCATTGAAGTTTGTATTATTTTTTATCCTTACATAACATTTTAGCTAACATTAAACTAATACTCAACTGCATATGTGAGTCATCCAATATGGTTCATAGACTATATTATATGATTTATTTATAAACCAAAATATCAAAAACCAACTGTTAAAGAATTATATATAAATAATTGTTTTTGATATAAAATATTGTGAAATAGAATTGTCAAATAATTGATAACTTAAAGTAATAAGAATATATCTTTATCTAGTCAATATTTTTCAACCAATTGATAAATTAGGTGCCAACCTTTTCTTTCAACTCATCGCAATGAGATATGAGAAAAGGCCTACCATCATTACGACGAATATACCACTATCAAAATGGGGTGAAACATTCTCAGATGCCACACTGGCATCAGCGATTCTTGATTGCTTGGTACACCATTCTGTCGTCATCAAGATTACAGGTAAGTCTTATCGTCTTAAAGGCAAAATTGATTCGTCAGAACGCGCTTCAAAATCACTCAATGATGATGGCGCGCTATAGCACTTTATAACCGCCTTTATACAACATTTTCAAATCGCTTTTTTAATACATTTTCAAAACGCTATTGACATTTGTTTAAAAAACTCTCATAATCTTTTGGTCTCTTTGCAAAGTATTTTTCATTGTAATCATCTAGAATTAATTTATAGTTAGGTGTTATTTCAAATGGATCGTTAAAACTACTAACTCTTGAATAGACAAAGCAAGAGTATAAAATGTTATCATAAATATAATCATCACATTTTCTATACTTGTATAGTTTCATAATTGATCTAACTAAAGCATTTTAAAATATTTAAATGCATCTTCAATTTTTTCTTATGATCGATTGGACATGGATGAACCCTTTGTGTTTCTGAAATTCGATTTGGTACTTTTCTAGTAAAAATTCCACATTGTTCCTTCATATCTGCAATCCAACAAGTCTTTACAGAACAATTATATTTAACTTTTATGTAATCTCGCATAGTTTTGTATGTAACCATAATATCAACTCCCCTTTTTATAATTATAGCAAAAATGAATAATAAAAACGAGGTTTATTGTGAAATCAGATTACAACTAAATTAAATATTGTGACTTCGAGAATTGCTCATATTTTGTATCGTGACCTTTCTTACATAACAATTCTAAATTCTTGTCTTTTTTTACGTTTTTAGATAAAGTTCAAATTCCTTGGAATCTCAAAAAAACCTCGTTTTTACCAAAAATTCTAATTCCCTCTCGAGAAAGCATGTTTTTCACCATATGTGAACATAAAATAAGGGTAAAATAAATGAAAACTCACTGATTTTACCCTAAAATATACGAAAGGTTGCTTTATGTAAAATTGTTAAAAACGTCTCTATTAAGCTGTTAAACTTTAAAAATATACTAGGTATAATCAACCTGTCTTGTCCTTACGGAGTTTTTACTCTATTTCCAACGGAGTTTTGCTTTTTTTCGGACGGGGTTGTTTTTTTTGTGATGAAGGTAAGTCATCTGGATAGTCTAGTTTTTAAGAATGATTTAACCTGATTTCATCTATTTGAATTATTATGTCTGCTTTCTCTTTAATATTAAAATGCTCAAAATATTCATTTTCCATAGGAAGCCATTCATTGATAAATCGATTAATTTTATTAAAGTCATTTCTTTTGGTGATGCGTTTAATTTGTGTTTCATTATCAATATCAAGAAAAATATTTAAATCAGCATAATGATTAAATTTTGGATGAAGTGCATAACTTCCTTCAATAATTAAATATTTAGGATTTTCAATCTTCACTTCTTTTGTAAAATCCATAATTGAACAATCAAATATTTTATAACTAAAATGCTCATGATGAAGATGATTAATTACTTCATCAATAAATCTCTCATAATGTATATTTCCACCTTGTTCTTTTAATCTACTTTTCGTTCTTAATGCTATAGGTAAAAAGAAGTCATCCATGTGAATGACTTCTGCATTTATTTGATCCTGTAAATATGCAGTTAGTGTTGATTTACCACTTGCTGCTTTTCCATCAATTGCTATTACAAATGGTTTTTTATCAGGTTTAATATTCTTTATCAGACTTAATATTTTTTTATAAGATTTATTCATTAAATTTAAATGCTCCTAATTGTGAAAATGTTTTTACGATTGGTGGAATGATGATGAATTGAATAATAATGCCTGGCCATGCAATAATAAATGCCCCTTGTACAAACATCATTAGTGTAAAATCAGTTCCAAATATACCTATGATATATTGAACGACTCCCCAAACTATTCTACCACATATCATTGCTATACTTAGAGCTATTATAGTTCTAACGATGATATTTTTATGACGTATATTTCTAAATACTAGACCAGTAATTAAGCCATATGTAGCAAGTTCAAAAGTCATTGCAAATCCAATGGGATAAATGATTGGTGCGCCAAAAACAAAAAATCTAGAAATAGGCAATACTAAACCTATAATCAAACCATACCAAGGGCCTAAAATAACACCACCAATTAGCACTGGGATATGCATAGGTAAAAGCATATTTCCTATTTGTGGTATTTGTCCAGTAAGTAATGGTAGTAACCAACCAATAGCAATTAATAATGCCGCAAAAGTAAGTTTATGTATATTAGTCGATGTTGATGATTTCATATACTCTTGAACCTACTCCAATCTTTTCAGCAGCTTCAATCGTATGTACACCATGTTTTTCTTCAATACGTTCAATTAATTCTTTCTTACCCTCATCATCAGATGCATAAACTAAATCTAAACATGCTTGGTCTAATGCTACTGGATCTAAAGAAGCTAAAATACCAATATCTTTCATTTCTGGATCTTTAGGATGAGAATCACAATCACAATCAATTGACATTCTAATCATCATATTAATGAAAACCATATTACTCTTAAAATGATCAACAATTGACTTATCCGCATCAGCCATTGATTCCAAAAATTTATCTTGTTCACAATCCCACATGTGTTCAGGATCTCCACCACCATGAATAAATCCTTTACCAAATTTAGAAGCTACACCTATACTTAAATTCTTAAGTGCACCACCAAATCCACCCATTGCGTGACCTTTAAAGTGTGATAAGACTAACATTGATTCATAATTAAGTAAGTTTTTTCCTACATAGTTTTTATCAATCACATTAAATGGATTAACTGGTAAGATAATATCTCCATCTGCATCCATAATATCAACTTCTGCAATTTCATTAAATCCGTGATCTTTAATTGCTTGTAAATGATCTTTAGTTTCATATCTTTTTCCTGGATATGCTGTGTTACATTCAACAATTGTTCCATTTACATGTTCAACTAATTGCTTCATTTCGTAAGGTTTAATATAGTTGTTTCCTCCTGGTTCACCAGAATGTACTTTTACCGCAACTTTACCTTTTAATTCTTTTCCTAATTGTTTATATATATTTAATAATTGTTCACCTGATGTTGAACGAGTAAAATAAACTTTTGATTTTTCCATTTGAGATCTCCTTTTATATTTTGATAACTATTTTAACTCATTAGTAGATAATGCACCAACAACATTGTGAGCCATGTAAAGTTCTTCTAAATAATCAATATCTTCTTGTGTTAATTTTACATCTATTGAAGAAATAGCATCTTCTAAATGTTTGATTTTTGTTACGCCTACAATCGGTGCTGCAACACCTTGCTTAGATAGTAACCATGCCATCGATATTTGAGCCATTGAAATATTATATTTTTTTGCTAATTCTTCAACACGTAGTACAATTGGATAATCTAAATCTCGATTAAAGTCGTACTTTCTTTTGGCAAACTGATCGTTTTTACTTCTATTTGATTCGGCATCCCATTTACGAGCAACACGTCCACCAGCTAGTGGTGAGTAAGGTGTCATGATTACACCTTCTTCTAATAAAAGTTTAACCATTTCTCTCTCTTCTTCACGATAGATTAAGTTATAGTGATTTTGCATAGAAACAAATGTATGCCAACCATGCTTTCTTGCTGTTTCTTGAGCTTTTAAAAACTGATATGCATACATTGCAGATGCACCAATATATCTAACTTTTCCTTCTTCTATCACTTGGTTTAGTGTTTCCATTGTTTCTTCAATTGATGTGTCATAATCCCAACGGTGGATAATCAATAAATCAATGTAAGTTGTTTGAAGTTTTTTAAGTGACATATCTACTTCTCGAAGGATTGCATTTCGTGAAAGTCCACCTTCATTAAATCTTACTTTTGTAGCAATCACAACATCTTCTCTTTTTGCATATTTTTTTAGGGCATTCCCTAAATAGATTTCACTTGATCCACCATTATACATATTTGCAGTATCAAAGAAATTAATGCCTAAATCTAATGCTCGTTTAACCATTGCATTAGTTTCTTCTTGATTCAACAACCAACTATCAGGATTCCCTTTTGAATCTCCGAAAGTCATACAACCTAAACAGATTCTTGATATATTTGTATTACCTAATTTTGTATATTCCATTGTTTTTTCCTTCCAATTTTTTATAATCTTCTACCGTTTGGTAGAGAATTTACTAAATTCAGGTCTAATGCCTTTACTACTTTAGCTGGATTACCAACAGCTACTGCATAATCTGGAACATCTTTTGTGACGACAGATCCAGCACCAACGATTGCATATTCACCAATTGTAACACCAGGTAAAATCGTGACTCTTGCACCTATCCAAGCAAACTTCTTTATAAGTACTGGTTTACAAATTACGATGTGTCTTTCGTAAAAATCATGATTAACTGTTAAAACAGTGACCTGGGGTGCAATCTGGACACCTTCTTCAATTTCAACACCACCTGCACATGAACCAACAAATGAATGATTGATAAATGCCGTATCATGAATATTCGTTTGATTACCGAAATCAATAGTAAATGGGGTTAAAATTCTTACCTTTGACATATCTTTATCAAAAATTTCATTTAGCTTAGATGTATTATCTTCAAGCGGAGACAACAAGTTTAGTTCATGACATAGATTTCTTGTACGAAACATTTCATCTATAGAAGGTTTGAAATAATCTTTAGTCATATCAACACGATCACCTAATCTAAGCATTTCAAAAACATCTTGTGTCATTATGCTTCCTCGTATGTAGGTGCCCATCCAGCAAAATGATCTAAGTTTTCTTCTGTACGTGTGTAATATCTTGAACTTGTATTTAATTTTGCCATTTGAGCCATATCATCTTCTGATATTTCAAAATCAAACAAATCAATATTATCTTTAATATGATCCACATTTTTACTACCAGGGATCACAACAAATCCCATTTGCACATGCCATTTCAGTACGATTTGAGCTGGAGATTTTTGATATTTATTAGCAAGACTAACAACAATCTCATTTTCTAATAATTGTTTTGTATTGCCTTTACCACCAAGTGGATACCATGACATAATAAAAATATTTTCTTTATTGGTGATTTTTCTTAATTCGTCTTGTGGGAAATATGGATGACATTCTACTTGAATCACTTGAGGTTTGATTTCACATTGTTCAAGTAATGATACAATATATTCACCTTCAAAGTTAGAAATACCAATTGATTTTATTTTTCCTTCTTTGTATGCTTTTTCTAAAGCTTTATAACCTGCTTGCCAATTACCTGCTGGTTGATGAAGAAAGAGCAAATCAATATAATCTAATCCTAGTCTTTCTAATGTTTCATCTACTGCATTTTCATTTTCATATTCTGTTGGCCATAATTTTGTAGATACAAAGATGTCTTCTCTTTTAACACCACTACTCTTAATACCTCTACCAACTGCTCTTTCATTAACATATACATTGGCTGTATCGATTAATCGATACCCTAATTTAAGTGCTGCATCAACACTGTTTTGTGCATCTTTTGGTTCTAATAAGAATGTTCCAATACCTACGCTTGGCATTTGTACGCCATTGTTTAATGTAAAACTTTTCATTTTAATTCTCCTTTTTGTTTTTATTTATTATTTTTAAAACCATTATTTTCTAACCATTTAGCAATCGTTAACCCAGAACTGGTCACATTCGATCCTCTAATCGCTAATGCTTGTTTTATTTCAGCTGTAGGACAACTCTTTTGTAAATCCTTAACTGAATGTCCAATTCCTGATCCTTCATGCGTGCAAAACGGATAAATACGTTTACCAGTGAAATCGTGACTTTCTAAAAATGCTAATACTGGCATAGGATATGTACCCCACCAGTTTGGATAACCTACAAAAATATTTTCATATTTTGAAATATCAATGTCACCTTGAATTTCTGGTTTTAATCCCTGTTTCAACTCTAATGATGCTTCTTTTGTACAATCATTATAATTATCTGCATAAGGTTTGATTCTTTTTATTTCAAACATGTCAGCATTTAATGATTCCTTAATAAAGTTCGCAACACGATACGTATTACCTATTTCTAATTCAACAATTTTACCTGACACATAGTTTTGACCTAATCTAGAAAAATATACAATAAGAGTGTTTGTATGTTTCATTTTAATCACCTTCTCTAAATATTTGATTATTAATTGCTGTTTCAAATCCAAAATCTCGTTCTATTTTAAGATTACCCATAAAGTTTTGAATCGTATGGTTCGCATGATTGATACGTCTATTATCCAAATCAACATGTAATTCATAATCTAACAAAAGATGATATTCGTCTTTATAAGTAAGATTTAACACCAGATTATTATTATCGTTATACATAATGTTCATATTTTTAAAATTACCCGATAAGAAACTTTTTACCGTATCTTTCAAGTCAAATAATCCTTTCATTTAGCCACCTAACTTTCTTTTTCATTTGAAATTTTTGATAGATTAAATCTCAGATTTAGAAATCTACAAACACATTATATATCTTGGAGTTAACTCCATGTCAAGGTTTTTTTCTAATTTTGTTGATTTTTTTTATTTTGAGTGTTTTAATAGTAGTAAAGGATGTGACAAAAATGAAGATCAGTGAAGTGTGTGACA
Organism: Acholeplasmataceae bacterium; assembly: GCA_963675245.1. Lineage (GTDB taxonomy): Bacteria > Bacillota_I > Bacilli_A > Acholeplasmatales > Acholeplasmataceae > WOFB19. Next base: position 82,219 of record OY775910.1, read on the forward strand.
AATTTAATTTATCCTCTGATACATTACGTTATTACGAAAAGATAGGTTTAATCGAAAACGTTCGACGTATCAATAGACAACGTGATTATCAAGAAAAAGATATAAATCGAATAGATTTTGTTGTTTGCATGAGAGATGCCGGTTTATCCATTGATTTCTTAAGTCAATATATAAACTTATACAATCAGGGTAATGATACTGCGGATGAGCGAAAACAATTATTAATCGATCAGCGTGATATTTTACAAGAACGATTAAATGCTATCCAAAAATCACTCAATCGATTAAATTTCAAAATCGGACAATATGAATCCATTATGATAGAACATGAAAAAGAATTATTATAAAAACTGGATTGCCTAACGGAAACTTAGTTATTCCAGTTTTTTTTATAATTTAAAATAATATAAACATTTTATTGTTTCAATGATTCTGATGTAAGAAAGGTAGTTCTTCTTTTTTTGAAAAAGATATTTTATTTACTTTGATAAATATATTTGATATAATTAAGGTAATAACACGATGATTTACTCATAAATAAAATTACTCTTAAGAGGGAGGCGTAATATGAGGAAAATAATAATTATTTTTATTTTTTTTGTGCTTTTGTTTAGTAATTCGTTAATGGTTTTTGCAGCGTTCACAGAGGGAGTTAACGCTGATTATTACCCTGATTTCATATCTTGGGAAGAAGAACAAGCTGCTGCAGATAAATTTAATATTGAACTTGCTTCCGAGAGCTTTGTTTTACTTAAAAATGAGAATCGTGCACTACCACTCACACCAGACGAAACTAACATTAGTTTATTTGGTACGGGTAGTTATTATTGGTCATCACCTGGAATTCGAAGTGTAAGACCTGCTTCTGTGTATGACAGTCTTTCATCAGTAAATCTTAGTGTAAATCCAACAATTGCGAGATTTTATCAAATGAACTGGACTAATTTAGAAGAACCTTCTCTTGATAATCTTGAAGAAATGACATATTCTTATGATATGTATGATGATGCTGCAGTCATAACTATTTGGCGATCGGTTCCAGAATGGAATGAAGTTTCATTATATGAAACACCAGGACATACAGATTTGTTGGACCACACCTATTCTTTAACAGATAATGAAAAATCAGTTATTAATGGCTTAACAACAAAATTTGATAAGGTTATTGTGCTTATCAGTAGTGGAAACCCTATGGAATTAGGATGGCTTGAAGATCACGATGGTGTGGATGCTATTTTATGGATTGGTTATACAGGGTTAAATGGTAGAATGGCAGTTGGTCCAATGCTCGTAGGTGAAACAAATCCATCTGGTAAAACTGCTGATATTTATCCAGCAAAGTTTTCACAAGATCCAACTTGGGCAAATTTCAAAGGTAATATCCAAGATCAACTTATCGAAGTTGACGGTGTATTATATACAAATTATATTGGTCCAGGTGATCCTGCTAATGTGCTTGCACCTGCAGAAATTTCTGGTTTGTCTAATAGCTCAGCTGAATATTTGACTTATTCACGAGTAACAGATATTTCAGGTAATACAGTAACTGTAGATGGACCAAACGATAGTGCAAGATATTTTACATCATTAGACTATGAAGAAGGTATTTATGTTGGTTACCGTTGGTATGAAACTGCTGCACAAGAAGGATTCTTTAGTGCTGATTCACATGGGTTCACAAATGCAGAAAGGCTGGCATCACTTGATGAAGCAGATCCAAAATATATAACACCTGATTTGTATTATAATCGATTAGATGGCGTAATTTATCCTTTTGGTTATGGCTTAAGCTATACTACTTTTGATGTTGATATTCAAAACGTCGTACATGATGGTAGTTTATTCTTGAATGGAGATACATTGAATACCGCATATAACCAGGAAATTACTTTAAATATTTCAATTACAAATACTGGGAATTTCGCAGGTAAAAAAATAGTGGAAATCTATTACACTGCACCTTATATTACTGGCGAAATTGAAAAAGCTAGTATAAATTTAATAAATTTTGCAAAATCTGATTATTTATATCCAGGTGAATCACAAGTGATACCTGTCACCATTCGCATTCAAGATATGGCATCATTTGATGATGTTGATGCAAATGCCGATGGTCACCAAGGTTACGAACTTGATCCTGGCACATATACTTTATCTGTTAGAGATAATTCACACGACACGTTAGATTCAATCGATGCAGTAATCGCAGGTGATATCGTTCATTACGATATTGATGCTGATACTGGTGCATCAATTGAACTTAGATTTACCCCAGAAACTGGAGATACAACTTGGGATGGTTCCAGGTCAGATTTAACATATTACAACACAAGACGTACCGCATTCATTAGTCCAAATTCACAAATGACTTACTTAACAAGAGCTGATTTTGATGGTACAATGCCAAAAGCACCAACCCCAGCTGATTTAGCATGGTCAGATGAAGCATTAATGATCTTGTTATCTCAAATTTATTATTCATCGTTTAATGATTTACCTACAGATCCCTGGTATATTGATGAATCCGAGTTTAATGAAGGTGGATTGTACGAAGATTGGACACAAGTAAGTGAGGATGATGTTTCAGAGAGAGTTAATGGATTAGTCCCCATTCAATTATATGATATGTCTGGAGTGCCACTTGATGATCCACAATGGATCGAATTCATGAATCAATTGACATGGGATGAAATAAGGACACTCGTTAGTAATGGTCAATATCATACTGAAGCAATAGATACTATAGGCAAACCGAGAACTAATGAGGTTGAAAATTTTAATGCTATAGGACACGGTACATTCTGGGTAAGCCAAGTCAATATAGCTTCCACATGGAATATCGATTTAGCTTACAGACACGGGCGATATTTGGGTAATGAAGCCATGTTACAAGAAATTAATGGTTTATATGGACCGAATTTAAATATACACCGCAGCCCAGCTTCTAATCTCAATTATAGTACCTATTCACAAGATGGCATACTTGCAGGATTAATCGGACAAAATGTTGTAAAGGGAGCAACCGATAAGGGAATAGTAGTTTATATTGAAGATGCATTAATGGATGCTCAAAATACAAACCATTATACAGTCACTACGTTTATTTCTGAGCAAGCACTGCGTGAAATGTACTTAAAACCATTTGAAATGGCCATTAAGAATGGAAATGCAAATGCATTAATGAGTAGTTCTAATAAAATTGGTATTGTTTCATCGCAATCAAACTACAACTTACATGTTGGTTTATTAAGAGATGAATTTGGTTTTGATGCATTTTCAATAACAAGTTATTATAGTTGGTCAACAACCCCTTCTGCAACTGGTGATATGTGTGCAAGAGTATTTCAACTACCATTAGGTCACTATACCGATACATTTGGTAGACATATTGAAGGTGAATGGGATGATGTTAACCAAAATGTTATCGTCACATTTAATGGAAATGTTACGAGTGGTACAAGATATATTAGTGATACTTCAGAAGGTATTCAATCAACAACTATAACAAGTTATAATCCAGTCCTCATTAACTTTGTCAATAATAACGATTATGTGTTAACTGGTGGTAATGTAGAACGTGACTATGAATACACCACAACTCCAGGTCCTTCAGCAGCATTCAGTGATGCAACTAACATGCTAGATGGAACAACATTATATGAAGAGGGAGACAACTTAGCAAGTTATACACAATGGGTAGCTGTACGTAATCTAGCTCAGTCGATACTTTATGAATACGCCAATTCAACATCGATGGAAAATGGTATAGATTTTAGCGATTTAGTCCCACGTGAACTTACAGCTATTCAATATTCAAGGATATATAATAATCAAATCAGTATCGCATTACCTAATCTAGACAATGCGGTGTATACATTAGCAAGTATCAATTCAACACTACCTGAGGGATTGAGTTTATCAACAGATGGTCAGATTACTGGCACAACCTCAACAGTAGGTACATTCTCATTTGTAGTGACAGTTATCGTTGATGATTATATCACCAGAAATATCCGTCATACATTAACCATAACACCAGCATTTTCATTCGTTAATATGAATGATTTGGAAGAAAATGTTGCTTTAACAGATGGTAGTATCATCAGTCATGCATTTATCATTGGTTCTTCTATCATTACTGGTGATATTGGTGATCCTTATTTAGGGCCATTTCTTATATCTACTACACTTCAATCTATTGAATATAGCGTGTTTGAAGGTTCACTTCCAAATGGACTGACATTAGATACTTCAGGTAACATTACAGGAACACCTACTACTTCAGGTTCATATAATGTAACAGTACTTGCCCACATGAGTGGATATTCAACCAGTTGGAGCACATCAATTTTTCAAGACATTTTGATACCAACTACTTTTGAAGTTGCTGCTGGTATTCCACTTCCAACATATGATGTCACATTCGCAGGTAACTTCACTGGTGCTTCTGACGAAGTTGTTGCCGTAGTTCAAGATACACCAATCGCAGCATTAGCAGCACCTTATCGTCCAGGTGCAATCTTCTTAGGATGGTTCACAGACGCAGCTGCTACAACAGCAGTAGACTTCAGTGCAAATGTTGCAGCTGATGTCACGTATTATGCTGGTTGGGTTGATGTTGTTGGCTTGGTTGAAGACCTTGCAGCACTTGACTCAGCACTTGATGCAGATGTTGCTACAATCAATGCAGCTATCGATGCAGTCGATGCAGCAATTACAGCATTACAAACAACATTAGAAGCAGCGATTGCAGCTGGTGATGATGCTGTTGCAGCAGATATCGCTACTGATATTGCAGCTTTACAAGCATCACTTGATTCACTCAATAGTTCACTTGATGATGAAACAGGACGTATTGATGATATCGAAACACAATTAGCAGAAACTGGTTGTGGATCTGAAATCACTCTTTCAAGTACAATTGTTTTCGCGACAATGTTATTATTAACGGTTGCATTTGCATTTGTTATTACAAGAAATAAGAAGCAATTAAATTAATTAAATTTGAACATACCGCATAACATTATAAATAGTCTATTTAAAAAACCTTCCTTCTATAAGGACAATTCTTTCTTACAGTATAGGAAGGTTTTTTTATGTATGTTTTATTGCAGTATATCTATTTTGGGGGTTTAGATTAATTGCTCATCCCTTTTTTGTTAATCATTTATATGAATACTACCTGTATCCGTTTGAGCATTAATGTAATATGCTATGTTAGATAAAACTAAATCATAATTATTACCATGACCAACACCCTTAACACTGATTGTTCCTGTGCTTGTACTTAAGTGTAATGTGCGATCGAGTAGATCAACTTGACTGACATTTATTGATCCCGTATCACTTGATAAATCAATGCGGTTTGTCTCAATTGACGTGATATTAATTGAGCCAGCATCAACGGTTGCAGCTAAATTTTCAGAAGTGATTTGATTAATCGTAATTGATCCTGTATTTGTTTCTAGGATTGCATCATTACTTATGTCAACGTTCGTTATATTCAGACTACCCGTATCTGTTGATAAATTAAAATCTGTGGCTTGAACATTTTGAACATGAATGCTACCTGTATCTGACTCTAAATTGACTTCTTCTAAAGCATCAAAATCACTTAGAGATATAGATCCTGTATTTGCTAAAACATCAACGTCAAATTGATAACTTGATGGGATTGTTATGATAACATCATTACGATTGCCAAATGGTAATCGCCATACAAACCAACCATTAATTCCTGGTTCATTTTGTTGTGAAATAGTTAATATGCCATCTTGTAATGAAATGTTCCATATTTCGCCTTCTATGCGATAATGATTGATGGTGATATCAGAATCATCTGTTGATATAATTTCAACACTTCTAGTGTCAACATCAACGACTAATGATGTGATGATATCTGTATATACAATTGGATCTTGCTCAATATACTCATTATTTGATGTAACTGCATTAACCATCGAATCCCAAGTTGCACCACTTACAAAACCAACACCGATAAACACAAGTGCCACAATAAATAATATAATAATTAAATTTTTAATGACTTTCATATAAATCCTTCTTTCTGACGATTAATCGACTAAACCAAATAGCCATATGTTCTAATAACCACCATGATGCTTTAACCATTACATATCCAATGAGTAAGCAAATGACTAACGCCAATAATGCGATACCAATGGTTACCATAAATTCAGGCAACGCTAAGCCTGTAGAAAATCCACCAATGACTTGTATAATCACAACACCAAAACCACTTAACATCACAGCAACACCACTTATCAGAACTGAAAATACTGAAATCATGATTGACAAGTATACGACACCAAGTGGAATTAAAATAGGTGTCGAAAATAATACAAGAACAATCATCCATAAATTAGATGTCATTTTTTCATCCTTACCAGTTCTTCTACTAATGACATTTGGAATCATAGACTTCGCAATTGATTTTGCATCATAGTCATTCAAAATTGAAACAATGTCTTCACCGTTTTCCATACGGTCATCGATCATTTCTTCATAATAAGACAAAATCTCCGTCACTTCTTCTGATCGAAAATAACGATCTAATTCAAATTTTAGTTCTTTCATCCATTCATCTTTTCTTTTTATATCATGCATAAGATCACCTATTCTTTCGTCAAGATATCAAATATTTTTTTAATATCTTTCCACTCATTATAGAAAATATTTATTTGTTCCACACCTTTTTTTGTGATACGATAATATTTCCTATTCCTGCCGTTATACAACCGATTGTAAGTTTCCAACCACTCTTGTTTTTCTAAACGTCTTAATATTGGATATAAAGTTGATTCACTTATATCGATATGAGGTTCTAAGTCTGCAATCAATTTATAACCATATGAATCTGATTTAGTGAGAACGGCTAACACAAATATTTCTAATACACCTTTTTTTAATTGTTGCTTCATCGCATACCTCACTTTCACCATTATTATACATTGCATAGTATTATGTGTCAAGCAGTATATTCAATTTTATCTATAAAAAAATAACAGAAACTACAAGTAGTTTCTGCTTTTCTAATTTTCATTTAATAAAATGATTAACCTAATTTAATTTTTCTAGTGAGGTGCAAATAACTCTGCATCATAACAAACCCTTTTAGTCTAAATGGTAAGAACGTAACAAGCGTATTATATGATCTATACTTCAAGAAATGATACATTTTCTTATCATACGCTTTAAGTTCTGCCCACATATCGTTGAGATGTTTCTTTCGATCTCTACTATATTCACCTGTCGTAAACATTTGTGTAATAATCATCATGTCCATCAAAGCATGCTTCATATATCGCTTTAGCCCTCTTGGCATCGCTTGAAGTTCATCATAAGTGAAAGAATGCATAATGATTTTAAATACACGGATTTGTTGTTCGTAACGTTTAACAATGTTATGTCGTTGTATTGACTGATCTTCACGACCGATGTAATAATTGTAGACAACCCTGTCGATATAATAAAGTGATTTAGTAGATGACAACGGTAAATATGATACGATATTATCTACATAAAATGTATGTTCTGGTAAAACCATTTGGCAATCATATAGTACAGATGTTTTATAAACTAATGCGTGCATTAATAATGTGCTTGAATAAGAAAATTTATGTTTTAAATGATTCCAGTCAATGATTTTTTCAATTGGAAAATTTTCTTTATATGTTCTAACAAAACTTTTGCCTTCGTCATACTTATTATATAAAAAATCTGTGACATACAAATCAGGTGATACACCCTCTTTTAAATGTTGTGCAATTTTATCCAATAAATATGTTGCATTAGCGACATCTAACCAGTCATCCGAATCAACTACTTTAAAATATAGACCAGTTGCGTTTTGTAAACCTGCATTTACACCAGAACCGTGTCCACCATTTTCTTTATCGATGACTTTAACTGTTTTGGGATATTTCTTTTTATATTCATTAGCAATCTTGATTGTATTATCTTTCGATCCATCATTAACGATGATAATTTCAACTCGTTCTAAATCAAACAAAAGCGTATCAATACAACGATTTAAATAGGCTTCTGAATTATAAGATGGAACGACAAATGTCATTAATTTCATATGAAACAACTCTCTTTCAATATCAAATTTTTTAGCGCAATACTATATTAACATTAAAACGATAATAAGCCAATATAATCTTAAATAAATCATGAAAATAACACAAATTTAATAAAAAACTTGACTCTCAGACAAGAATCAAGTTTTAGATTAATATTATTTATGCATTTTGAGCAATAATCAATTCGCCTTCTTTGACGATTCGATCTCGTTCTTGAATCGCTGCAGATGCTAATTTAATATCTTCAGCAAGTCTTTCTTCAATTACTTGAATTTCGCTAGGGTCTGCTTGTTCTTCTATTTTCTTATCAAGTAATTTTTTACATGAAATAACTTTAATAATTTTCGATTCACATGTTGATCTAATCGATAACATATTTTTTTCAGCAAGTTTAACATTACTTAATTTTTTCATCTTATTTGCTTCTTCTAAAGCCTTATCATATGCTTTTTGAGCAGCTGCAATTTTACCAGCATCAGACGTTTGTATCGCTGCATCTAATGCAGTTTTCAAATGTGCTGCATGTGCTTCTTTATGTTCCGCAACTTTGTGAACATCAGGAAAAATAACACGGAAGATAAAGTAGAAGATGAGCATCGCAACGCCACCTTGGATGACCATGTTAATTAAATCCATAGCCTCTCTTGGTATACCTATGAATGCTTGATTCCATTCTGCAAGGTTACCAATAATAATCCAAATGACTAAGTTAATGCCTAACCAACCGATTAAATACCACATGGCTTGATACCAAGGATTCCCCTTTGATCGATACGTAAGATTTCTTTGTAGTGGGAAGTTAATGACTTGTGCTAAGAAAGTTGCAATTAACCATGAATAGAAATATCCTAATCCACCACCGATAATTGGCACACCATTATCTCTTAAGACTGGGTAACCAAAGATAATAAATTTAAGATCAACACCACCAACCGTATAAATTACACCTGGCCAATCAATTGGTGTTGCTGCAAGTTCAGCACCAAAGAAATGGGGGATAAATAATAGTAAAATCCATTGGAAGATTGTCACTAAATTACTAAACAAGTAAAAGAGTGCGAATGTATATAAGAATTTAGACAATTTAGGTTTCTTATCTGAGAAGTTAGACCAAACACCTAACCACCAACGCCAAATTTTTTGTAGAAACGCTAACACATTATTGTCACTGTATGGTGAAAGTTGACTTTCAATTTCATTTTGAGTCAACAATTTGTAATTTAATCCTGTTTCGCTCATTGTACATTCTCTCTTTCCATTTTGCGTATTTTTTTTGCTTCTCTACCTGCCTTGAAGAAGTGACGTAAGCCTTTGAAGAAATGTCCGTTAAACATTTCAATCATTGCATGTAATTGTTTCCATGAAATCATACCACCAGACATTCTTGAAATACCTCTAAGCGGTTGTTGTAACATACCCATTGCGAGTACAGCTGCAACATCTCTCTTGCCAATAAATTTAAGAAACCAAATCAAGAATCTGATTGCACCCGCAAAGAAACGACCAAACCAACCTCTCGCCCAGCGTAATTCTTCAATTGTTGTATTGACATGAACATAAATCCTATTCTTTTTATAGAACTCATAATTTGCCTGTGGAATGTCTCTTCCAATAAGTGCTTTAAAATCTTCATCTGATACATTCTGAACATCTGCATTTTTGTAGCTTGCGATATCATTTTTAGGGAATTTCTTAGTTGTTCCTTCTTTTTCAATTTGACCTGATAATTCGATATCAACTGAAGAACTACCAATGTAAATATCATAAGCACCTTCTTCAACTTCAAATTGATTAGTTACCGTATTGAAATATCTAAATGTCAAGTCATCAAACTTAATGTTAACAGTTTTTGATTCACCCGGTGCTAATTCAACTTTTGAGAATCCTTTCAATTCCTTTGTAGGACGATAAACTTTTGATTTTTTAAGTCCTACATATAATTGAGAGATTTCTTTACCAGCTACGTTACCAGTATTTTTTACTTTGAAGGATACACCTTGTTCTTCAACGACTAAATCACTATAAGCAAACGTTGTATAACTTAGACCATATCCAAATGGGTATCTTACTTTGACACCTGCGGTATCAAAATAACGATAGCCAACATATAAACCTTCTCTATATTCAGCAGTTAATTCCATCCCTGGATAATTAAACGCTGTTGAATAATCTGTGTATTGATAGGCATATGATTCAGCTAACTTACCTGAAGGATTAACCTTACCTGTAACAACGTTTAAGACAGCTTGTGCAGCTGCTTGTCCACCTAAGAATCCATGTACTAAGGCATTCACGTGTTTAACGAAATCCATTTCAATAACAGATCCACAAGCAAGTTTCGCTACAATTGGTTTGTTTAATTTAGCAAGTTCTTCAACAAGTACTCTTTGATTTAAAGGTAATTCAAGATTTGGTTTATCCATACCTTCTAATTCAGTCACTTCATCTAAACCTAAATATAAAAGAATAACATCTGCTTTTTGAGCAAGTTTAATCGCTTTTTTAATTAATCCATTTGATTTTTTACCATATCGCTTAAATCCAGGTTCATAACCTACTGAACTTAAACCAGATAATGATAGATAATCTAATGCTGAATCCAATTTTGTTGGATTAACAATTGAACTACCAGCACCTTGATATCTTGGGTTTTTAGCAAAATCCCCGATGACTGCCACTTTAGTACCTTCTGCTAATGGTAAAATGTTATCTTCATTTTTAAGAAGAACAACAGATTCTTCAGCTGCTTTTTCAGCAAAATTATGATGTTCATCTTGATCAAAAGGAATAATTTCTTTTTCAAATACTTTAGATGTGTCAAAGACGAGCGTTAAATAACGATCAACGGCTTCATCCAAATATTTTTCGTCAAGTTTTCCGGATTCGATGGCTCTAACGATGTCTCTATTTGTTTCTTCACCAGTTGTTGGCATTTCAAGTTCTGCACCAGCCTTCAATGCAGCAACACGATCATTATTGCCGCCCCAGTCAGAAACTATAACGCCTTCGAATCCCCAAAGATCTCTCAATATTTCTCTTAATAAATGTTCATTTTCATTTGCGTAAACGCCATTTAATAAATTATATGACGACATAATTGTCTTCGTATTTCCTTCTTTAACAGCAATTTCAAATGCTGGTAAATAAATTTCACGAAGTGTACGTTCATCCATGACAGAGTCGCTGACAAGTCTACGATGTTCTTGGTTGTTTGCAGCAAAATGCTTTACACAAGCAGAAATACCATTAGATTGAATACCTTTGATATATGACGCTGCCATTTTACCTGCTAAAATTGGATCTTCACTGAAATATTCAAAGTTACGCCCACAACGTGGATTACGTTTGATATTGGTTCCAGGTCCAAGAACAACATTGACTCTTTGCGATACAGCTTCATATCCTAAACGTTTCCCCAATTCTTCTCCTAGTGCAGGATTCCATGAATTCGCCATAGAAGCAGCTGTAGGAAAACATGTCGCATTTAAACTTTCATTGAGACCTAAGTGATCAGCAGCTACCGCTTGTTTCCTCATACCATGAGGTCCATCAGCAAGGAACATTGACGGAATATCATGTTGTTTTAAATCTCTTGTTTGCCAAAAATCCTTACCGGACATTAGCGACGCTTTTTCTTTGAGCGTCATCGAATCTATTAGTTTTTTATATTTCATAAAAAAACCTCCTAAATTTTGGCGGTAAACCCGTCACTTTTTATTTATTGAGCATGTCAAGGTTTTATACATTCAAAACCTTGACAAACTCAATTATATTTACTACAAAAATTTCTATCTTTTTCTAAATATGAAGAATCCCCAAGTACCAAATCCTGCTACTGACACTGCGTCTAAGATGACTAAACCAAGCATCCATACTGGCATTCTATAGCCTAATACTTCCGTATTCATTGCATTAGAATTAGTGACCATATAGAGGATATTTTTAGCACCGTTTGCCAATACAGACATATCACTAACTGATGATTTAGAGGCGTTAAATTCTTGATTTAACGTTTGTAAATTAATATCTCCCCCAGCATATGCCATTTGTTTAGAATCCATATGACTACCTGTGTTGAAGTCACTAATAACAGCTCCTTGGAATCCCCATTCCTCTCTTAAGACTTCGGTTAATAGACGGTAATCACCACCTGCCCATTTAGTACCAATTCTGTTAAATGAAGACATCATACCAGTAGTTTGTCCAACTTTAACTGTATATTCAAATGGTTTTAAGTAAATTTCTCTTAATGTTTGTTCATCAAGCCAAGTAGCAACACCTGAACGTGATGTTTCTTGTTCGTTCACCGCAAAGTGCTTAACGAATGTATATACACCCTTACTCATTGCACCTTGAATTTCATGTGATGCCATAATACCTGTTAAAAATGGATCTTCACTAAAATATTCACCGGTACGTCCACCAAAAGGTGAGCGATGTAAATTTACACCAGGTGAATACCAACCGGAATAAGGAATGCCATCACCATCTTCATTACCAATTAAACCTTCATCACCAACAGCTTCTCCAAACTTATATAATAATTCAACATTGAATGTTGCTGCCATGATTGGTTCACATCCATAGTGTGACGTACCATAAACAGTTCCTGTAGATAGGAAGTTTACAAAACCAGCAGGTCCATCTGCATCTGTAGTTTGAGGTTTACCAATGTTTAATAACGCAATCGTTTGGAAAGCCCCTTTATTAAATAGGTCTATTAAATCATCTCCTGAGAGTTGACTTATTAGTTCTTCCCATTGAGGATCATCAAAATCAGCATCAACTAAATCTTGTAGTGTAAGTGTTCCTTCTTCGTTTAACAATGGAAATTCAGTGTAAGTATTTGGGTTCAATGAATCTACTGAATTAATACCAGTATTTGTCGCAGCACTAATAATTTTTTCGGCTGCTGTACGCATTGATGGGAATGTACCATCCCAATCATTTCTGGATAATACAATTGTTAATTCGTCATCAGCATCATCAAAACGATTAACTACCTCATTATTTGTCGTTGTATCATTTTCAAATAAAATATCAGCAGCAACATTCATCGTGAAATTCTCATATTCGTCATGTGCATTAATACCTAAGCGGAATGTATAAGTTCCGGCATCTAATTCGTAACCTTCATTGCTATTTGAATTAGCATCATTATAGTCATAAGACGCAAAACTATATGGATCAATTTCAATAGTTACTGTTTCAGACTCTGATGGAGCAATATCACCAGTTTTAGCAAATCCAACCAATACAACATGTGATTTTTCGATTTCACCAGCATTGTACGGTGTTGTAACATAAATCATTACAGTATCTTTACCAGCTACAGTACCCGTGTTTGTTACTTCTACATCGATTTCAAATGTTTCATTAGCAGTAATTGAATCTCCTTCAAGTGCATTTGAATTTGTAATTTCTTGTGTAAATGTCGTATAACTTAAACCATATCCAAACGGATAAACGACATGATCATCGTACCAAATTTCTCCATCGGTTTCGCCACGTGTTTCATAATAACGATATCCCATGTAAATACCTTCTTCATAATCAACGAAAGCATATAAATAACTTGATATTTGATTGGCTATCGATGTATATCTTTCACCTCGTACTTCTAAATTGTTACCAAAGTTTTGCCATGTAGGATCTTCTTTATAATCACGAACCCAAGTGTCAACAGTTCTTCCAGATGGATTGACTTCGCCAGTTAGAATACGTCCTAATGACATGATACCTGTATCACCAGGGGCTCCAATCCATAGTGCTGCATCAATATTAGCATTGTATGCATAGTGAGTCGTATCATCCAAGAAACCTAATTCAATTTGTGTACTACTATTAATAACGATGATTACTTTATCAAATGCTGCAGTAACTTCTGCAATTAGATCTGTTTCATTTTGATCAAGTTGTAAATAATGATCATCTGCATTTCTTGCACCTTCAACCGGATCACCATTGTTATCTGACATTGTTCTAGGTAGATCAAATCCTTCGCCACCTATACGTGAGATAACAATAATTGCTGCATCATCATAATTGGAGAAAGTACCTCTTAATGTAGCATCATAACTACTCCATGGTGTTTCACCTGTCCATAATGAAATGATACCATTATTGTCCATTTGTGGATTTGAAGGTCTTCCTGAACCAGATGCATCATCATCTTCATAAAAACTAACTAATGCTGGATTATATGAAATACCAACAGCATCTAAACTCTCAAATAATGTATTCACATTCGCACCACTACCAGCACCAGATCCAGAACCACCATATACAAGGTCAACAGAATTTTTACCAAATACACTAACGCTTGAACCTGTTGCAATTGGTAAAGCATTTGAATCATTCTTTAAAAGGACTATTCCTTCTTCAAATAATTCCTCATTAACTGCATTACCATTTAATCTTGCTTCTTCTTTTGTGTTAAATTCAGTCTCAAATACTTGAGTTGTACCGCTTGCAGTAATTGCTGCACCTTTACCTAGGACATTACTAATTATGTCGTAAAACATAGTAGAGGCTAAAATGGTTAAAACTGTTAATAAAACAATCGTAATTGACGTCGTAATCAACCACACTATAGATTGTCTTGTTTTAAAAAATTTATTTTTTGACATTCTCCCACTCCTAAATTATTGATTTATTTTTTTAATTTATTAATTGTAATTTCCACTAACTACGTCCCATGTTAAGTAGGCATATGTTTCAATTTTAATTGCATCTACCATCGGTGCTGTTGCTGTCATTGTACCACCCATCGCGATGCTATTATCAGTCAACAATACAACTGTGTTCGTACCTTCAACGAGGCTAACATTTACCGACATGACATAGTCTTGGAATGGTAAATATGAAATTTCTTCAAATTGAGAAGGTACATCTATGAAATACACATTGCCATAATTAATTGATGTACCGTTAACAGTAACTGTATACGTTGGAAGATTTGCACCAACAGTTGATGTAATATAAAAATCCATAATTTCAGCAGATAATCTCAAACTCAATGTTGCGTTATCAACTTCGCGATCCGATTCTATCGTAAATGTAAGAGCAATACCATCTGCGTATAAATATGAAATAAAATAGCCATTACTTGCGTTCACAACACCATTTGAGTCATCTCTAATAATGGCATCTGTACCGTTTGCATTACCTGAATAACCAGGTCCAGTAAAATCTGAAAAATCTAAATCTTCTGCTTCATAGACATATGTCATAGACCATTGTGCATAAACAGTAGTATCTTCACTAATACCTGTGCTAAAGTCATAACCAATAAGTCCTAATGTACTATTGCTCCATCCAGCAAATGTATAACCGGTTCTTGAAGGATTTTGCATTGGTGTAATTGCAACGTTTGCATCGACAATAACTGGATTAGGGTTTAGTGCTCCTTGATAGTTATAATCATATGTCAATACAACCGCTTCAGTCCACTTAGCATATAGTGTTAACTCAGCAGTAATTGGTGTTGTAATATTAAATGATGTTGTAAGTTCAGCATCCGTAAACCACCCAGCAAATCGATACCCTACTCTAGATACACTAGGTTGTGAGATGATTGCTCCTTCAGTGATATTTTGAGAATTAACTGATGGGGCATCTGTGTAATTCAAATCAAATGAAACTGTATATGTTTGTGCATTAGCATCAACCCACTTCGCATAAACAGTCACATCAGCATTAATGACAGAAAATTCATATGGTGTACTTAATGCTGCATCTTCAAACCATCCAGCAAAAGTGTAATCCGTTCTAGTTGGTACTGTAGGTGTCGCAACAACTGATCCCAAATCCACAGATACTTCTGAAGCTGTTGGTGCACCACTATAATTTAAATCAAATGTTACAATGACTTGTTCAACCCATTTTGCATATAATGTGAAATCACTATTAACAACGAGTGAAAAATTATAAGCTGTACTAAAGGTATCATCAATATACCAACCATCAAAACGATATCCTTCTCTAGTTGGATCATCTAATGTTACAGTTGATCCTTCAGCTATCGATAATGTTTCATTTGAACCGCCACCTTGATAATCAACTAATACATCATGGTATGTCACTGTTTCTGACCATACTGCATAGATAATAAAATTATTTGAAGTAATAGGTGAACTGAAATCGTATGCGTCACCATTTCCATCTGCATTATCATACCAACCTAAAAAATCATAGCCGCTGCGAATAGGATCAACAGATGGTTCAGCAACTGCAGTATTTTCATCCACTCTTGCGACATCAGGTTCGTTTTGAACAGCATCACCATCGGCATTCACATCAAAAATAACCGTGTATCTCACAGGATCCGGGACAACAGTATTATCACATGCGATTAATACAAATGTTAATGTTGTTAATAATAATGTTAAAAGCATTGTTTTTAAAATTGTTTTTTTCATTAGCAAAAAACCTCCTAGATAATTAAATGGCATTTATATATTATATGTAAAACAATTCATTTTTTAATGAAAAAGTTTATATTCGTGTTTTATGTATTGATTTATTTATTTTCCCTTTAAAATAAATAAAAATCCCGTTTAATATTTTATGAAAATCTTGTTTTTTAATATGTTGAGTAAATTATTTACAGGTATCAACCACTGAACAGGGGATACTAGATGTCATCAAATGATGTTGAACTAGTATCCCTTGTCGAGTTGATTGATTAATTAATCTTCTAACATTTTAAAAGACTAATCGTTAATTACTTATTAAATTGTTTCTTATTTCTTGTAATAACAAATGCAAATGCAACTGTTAATAATAACATTGTCGCGAAAACAATTGTACTTGAAATGGTGATTTCAGATCCACAACCAGTTTCTGCTAATTGTGTTTCGATATCATCAATACGTCCTGTTTCATCATCAAGTGAACTATTGAGTGTATCAAGTGACGCTTGTAAAGCTGCAATATCAGTAGCGATATCTGCTGCAACAGCATCATCACCAGCTGCAATCGCTGCTTCTAATGTTGTTTGTAATGCTGTAATTGCTGCATCGACTGCATCGATAGCTGCATTGATTGTAGCAACATCTGCATCAAGTGCTGAGTCAAGTGCTGCAAGGTCTTCAACCAAGCCAACAACATCAACCCAACCAGCATAATACGTGACATCAGCTGCAACATTTGCACTGAAGTCTACTGCTGTTGTAGCAGCTGCGTCTGTGAACCATCCTAAGAAGATTGCACCTGGACGATAAGGTGCTGCTAATGCTGCGATTGGTGTATCTTGAACTACGGCAACAACTTCGTCAGAAGCACCAGTGAAGTTACCTGCGAATGTGACATCATATGTTGGAAGTGGAATACCAGCAGCAACAACTAATGTTACATCTGTTGGAACGTCAATTGTTCCAGACATCCATCCACCCCATAATACCCAACTTGCATTAACATTAATTGTTACATCATATGATCCAGGCATTGTTGGTGTTCCAGTGATGTTACCAGCTGCATCGAGAACTAAACCAGCAGGTAGCGCACCACCAATAACACTATATGTAAGATTAGATAATGGTGCAGTCATTGTACCCCAGTTTGTTTGAACAGGATAAGATGTGACACCAAATGTAATTGATCCATCTGTTACAGCAACATTCTCTTCAAGTGCATCAAGATTTGCTAATGTGAATGCAGAAGCAACTTCAAGTGAGAAGTCGACTGAACCAACATTTACCCAGTAATTTCCAGAATAACTAACTCTAAATGAGAATGAACCATTTACTGTAGGTGTACCAGAAATTTGGCCTGTAGCTTCATTTAATGATAAACCAGCAGGTAAAGATCCAGATGTTATTGAAGCACTAATACCCATGCCTTGTACATTTTCAGGTATTACATTTGCACTAAATGATGAGAATTGAGTTGCATCTGCTAAAGCACCATCAACTGTACCTAATTGCAAGAAATTACCCATTAAGTTACTGTTAACTGATGTGTAAAGGACATTTTTAGCAGCAGTACGAACTGCCCACCATTGTGAGTACGAAGGAACGGCTTCAGTTTCACCAACAGGTGTATAAACAGGTGCACCTTCAGTTTCATCCCACTGTGCATAGTTATCACTATAATTACGATTACCAAGAGGAATATCATTACCCATTGGCCACATTTCATTTAAGTTCATGTATGAATTAGATCCGCCACCAACAAAGTAGTCGGTCACAACATGACCTTCAAATCCCCATTCATTACGTAATACTTCGACTAGTAATGCATAGTTGGCACTAGCATCAACTGCACCAATTCTATTGAATGAAGACATAACGGCATATGAACCACCTTCTTGAACTGCAAGTTGGAATGGTTTCAAATAAACTTCTCTCATAGCTTGTTCATCAAGATAAGTCGAAATACCCATTCTTTCAGTTTCTTGATCGTTAATTGCAAAGTGTTTAATATACGTATATAGACCTTTAGCTTGTGCACCTCTGACAGTAGCAGCAGCTACTTTACCACCTAAGAAACCATCTTCTGAATAGTATTCAAAGTTTCTACCAGCAAATGAACTTCGGTGAGTATTCATAGCAGGTCCATACCAACCACTAATACCAAGCCATAATGCTTCGTTACCAACCATTTGACCCATTTGTTCAGCTATTTCTAAATTCCATGAAGAAGCGATTGTTACTTCTGATGCCCAATAGAATCCACTACCAAATCCAGCAGGACCATCAGCATCTGTTGCTCTTTCTTTACCAATGGAAGCAACTGCAGATGTAGAATAACTACCTCTACTTACAAACACTGCTAATTCTTCATATGATAATTGGTTTAAGAAAGCATCCCAAGCAGGATCATCTTTAGGCACATTAATCATATCAGATAGTTGTGTAGCTACAAGTCCATCTACACGTGCATCAACTTCAGCTTGAGAAGCTTGAGTGTAACCAGCTACATCAGTTGCATCTTTATACCAAGGTGCTGTTTCATCTTCTAGATCTTCAAGAACGAATACATGTGCAAGTTGATCAGCTAAAGTTGAATCAGCAGCAATAGTTAAGTCAGCTACTGAAGGAGCAACAGGGAAAGTAGCAGCAAAATCAGCTCTTGACATAATTGTCATAGTCAAATCTGCAGTACCATCATTATCAATATCAGGAAGTGAATTGAAATAATCATCATTCGTAAATCTGTTTTCTACTGTATCACCTGTAACTCTATCGTTATCGTAGTTAATACCAGATACTATAGAATAAGGAATAGTAGCAACTACTTCATGTGAATTTCTCTTTATTTGAATGTCATAACTACCAGCATCTAATTCATACCCAGTATGTCCGTTATCATTTGCATCATTATAATCATAGGATGCCATGTCTTGAACGTATAATTCAATGACAACATCTTGAGATTGTCCAGGTTGTAATAAACCTGTTTTAGCAAAGCCACCAAGAACAGTTGAAGATTTTTCAATCTCACCATTGATGTATGGTGCGTCATAATATAGTTCAACTACATCTTTACCAGCAACATCGCCAGTATTTGTAACAGTAACAGTCACTGAAATCATGCCATCTGATGTTAATGCAGATCCAGAAACTGGACTTGCACTTGCAACTGACCATGAGAAAGTTGTGTAACTTAACCCATATCCAAATGGATATACGACATTGTCATCATACCATGAACCGCCTTCAATTTCACCACGTGTTTCATAATAGCGATACCCTACATAAATGCCTTCTTCGTACATTAACGCCATAGAACCACGGTTGATATTGAGTTCAGTTGGGGTACCATCTACATCTTCATATAGTCGAATACCAGAATCCACATTTTGTGAGTTATCACCAAAGTTTTGATATGTCGGATCTAAAGTGAAATCAGCAGCATAAGTATCAACTGTACGGCCAGATGGATTTACACTACCATTTAGAATACTACCAAGCGCCATGATTGCGTTAGTACCTGGATGACCTACCCAAACGACAGCATTAATTGCAGCATCTTCTTCTAAAACACCTAATTCAAGAGGTGAACTATTATTTATAACAACAATGATGTTTTCAAAGTTTGCTTTAACATGTGCAATCATATCAAGTTCATCTTGATTTAATTCTAAATAGTGCTTTTCATAAAAAGCTGATTCAGGATCAAGACTTACACCAGGTAAATCGCCACCTTCAGAACCACTTCTTGTGATAACAATAATAGCAGCATCATTGAAAAGTGGATAAGAATCAAATTGTTGACGACCATAATGATCCATTGGTGTCTCACCAATCACAGCACCACCACCGCCAAGACCGGCAACACTTCTCAATGGTGTATTGTCATTTTCATAAAAGTCTTTTAACACCGGGTTAACATTATAACCAGCTGCATCTAAACTTTCATAAATACCTACAGCCCCAGTAGTATTACCTTGACCAGAACCACCACCACCAAGCGCCATATTGGTAGAGTTTTTACCAAACACAGTGACATTTTCGATTTCAACTGTTGGTAAAACACCGTCATTTTTTAGAAGAATAAAACCTTCTTCACCAATTTTTTCGTTAACAACGAGTGCATGTTCTTCTGTTTCTTCAAAACTTGTGAAGTCAGAATAATACAAACCGTCATTTTCGTCAAAATCAGCAGCAAAAACTTGATTTGCTGTTACTACAAAGAAACTTAGAACAGCGACGAGCACAAGCAAAGTCATTTTTTTGAGTAGACCAAAACTTTGTACTCTTTTACTACAATTTATTTGTTTCATGTTCTTCTCCTTCTTATTTTTTATTTACCCAATAAATTAGGTATTTTGAGAACATTTTAACTTATGTGTGTCAATAATTATTCATTTATAAAATTTTGGTATAGTATTTCTACCGTTCCTAATCTTAACATACGACTGAATTTTCGGCACACAAACAACGTTATCGATGATAACGGTTACATAATAACATTTTTTAAATCAAATTTTTGTATTATGTCATAAATTGTCAATATCGTGGCAAGTTTTGCATTTTACTAAAAATGTTGCGTTTTTTGATAAGGATTTGGCTTATTTTTAAGGGTTTAATCCATATGATATCCATATATTGAATTTTTAACTTGTCGTTTATGAATATACCAGTTTTTAGAAAGATTGGTTATTTTATTTATAAACATATCTAAAAATCCATTTGTTTTTGTGAATTTAGTGGTATTAAAATGTATAGTGTAAACCAATTGTTCCCAGGGTTGATATTGACAACGCCACCATATTTTTTGGCAATAGATTTAATAGATTTAATCCCATATCCATGATAACTTGTTTCTTGCTTCGTTGTCACAAGCATACCATCTTCGTATTTCAAATCATTTTCATAATAATTTTCAAATTTAATCATCAATAATTCATTTTGAGCAAATACTGTTAACTTTATCAATTTCTTTTCAGGGTCTTCGATACCTTTAACAGATTCAATCGCATTATCAATCGCGTTTCCAAATAGAGATGTGAGATCAACAATATTCATAAAATCCAAATGCTTACCATCGACAACAAATGTAAAGGTAATTTGCAATTTTGCACAGACCATGCTTTTTGATGTCAATATTGTATCTAATACATGGTTACCTGTGTTTGTTCTAACGCCGTAAGATATAATATCTTTTTCGATTTCTTCAAGAAAGTGTTCTCTTTTCTCACTATCTGTTTCTGCTCTAATTAGATTAATTTGGTGTTTTAAATCATGGTATCTTTGATTAATAACATCAAGATTTTCTTTTGATGACATATATTGGTTATAATGTTTTAAAAATGCATTTTGCAAGGCATCTAATTCGCTTTTTGTGTTTAGGGCAAGATGATGTTCATGATGCATGTAGATTAGAATCACACCACACAAATCAACGAGTGTTCTAATATAAAATATTTCTTCAGGATTTCTACCAGTTAGTGGTGTATAAATATCAAGAAATGATAAGTTACTTATCGCAAAGATCATGACAGCAATCGTCACCATAGAGATCATATCATTTTTTCTCATACCGATGATATACCGACGTATGCTATAGCGCTTTTGTAATAAATATACAACGATAAAAATGAGTAGATACATACCTATGGCAAATGCATATCCAATCCAGAAATTTTGGGCTAACTGTGTATCATTAAAAATAAAGTAATAAAATTGCCATTCAAAAGATGCTGCAAACTCAGCAATAACAAATGATTGTGCGGCAAATAATGTCGACGCTGTCAAATCTAAATCTGTCGTAACATATATAAATAAGACAATTGATGCGACAGCTCCAATCATGGCTGGAATCCAAAACCCTACAGGTAAATATCCTGTACCAACCATGTATGCAACTTGTATCACTAACCAGCCAAATATCACACCATATAATTTCCAACCAGAAAGTCTCTTTCTTGCGAATATGATAATGACTAAAGCAAATAACCATTCAGCTAACGCAGTAATCTCTCTTGGCACATTGATGAGATCTATAGGCATTTTATTTCACCCCGCCAACGTACGATGTCAATGCTTCTAAAAATGGTTTCTTTCTTGCTCTACTCATTTTCAGTTCGTCATTGCCGACTACTGCAAACTCTCCTTGGATGCCTTTTACTTTTGCCAGATTAACCAAATAACAATTATTACATCTAAAGAAGTAATATTTCTCAAGCTTACTTTCCATGTCTTTCATGACACCACGCATGCTATAATCGCCTTGTTTTGTTTTTATAGTTAACGTATGTTTCATGCTTTCAACATAATTAATATCGTTAGTCATAACTTTTTTAATACCAGATTCAACTGGCACCAAAATATAACTATCTTCTCTCGCATCTAACTTTTCAATCGATCGTTTAAATTCTTGATAAAAAGCGAAATATGGGACGGGTTTTAATAAAAACGATAATGCATCTACAGAATATCCTTTTATGGCATATTGTGCCATATTTGTTTTGAAAATGATGATGACATTTTTATCTTTTTCTCTTATCTTTTCTGCGATTTCCATACCATTGGAATGTTTCATTTCGATATCAAGAAAAATAATATCAAATTTACCTTCATAATCTCTAATGATTTCTGTCCCGTCTTCAAATTCAACAACATCAAAAAAACGATTATGTTCAATAGAGTATCGCTTAATATATTTTTTTACAAGTTCGCGACTTGCTTTTTCATCTTCAACAATAGCAATCCTATATTTCATGTTAAGTCCTTTCAATCAAATAATTTCTTGCATTGATCTAGTGCCAATCTAATAATGTCATCCATATCTAAATATCGATATGTACCTAATCTTCCACCAAAGATGACCTTATCTTGTTGATCTGCCAATTCTCTATATTTTTTATACAGTAAATTATTGTCATTATCATTAATTGGATAGTAAGGTTCATCACCTATTTCCCAATCTACTGGGTATTCCCTAGTAATCAACGTTGGCTTTTGTTCTTTAAATGTAAAATGTTGATGTTCGATGATACGTGTGAATGGTATATCTCTTTCAGTATAATTAACCACCGCATTACCTTGGTAATTTTCAGTATCAACCATTTCGTTTTCGAATCTTAATGATCGATAAGATAAATGGCCATATTGATAATTAAAGTATTGATCAATCATACCTGTATAAATCACTTTTTTTGCTTGTTTTTCATACATTTTGTGATTCTCAAAAAAGTCTGTATTTAAGTTAACTTCAATGCCTTCTAATAACTTTTCAATTAATGCTGTATAACCATCTTCTGGTATACCTTGATAACGATCTGAAAAGTAATTATTATTATATGTAAATCGTACCGGTAAACGTCTGATGATAAATGGTGGTAAATCTGTTGTTTTTCTGCCCCATTGTTTTTCTGTATAACCTTTAATTAATGCGTCATAAATATCTTTACCAATTAATTTAATGGCTTGTTCTTCAAGGTTCGAAGGTTCAATATTTTTATATGCTTCTCTTTGTGAATCAATCATTTTTTTCGCTTCATCAGGCGTTTTAACACCCCACATTTGATTGAATGTATACATGCTAAAAGGTAAACTGAAAAGCTTATCTTTATATCTTGCAAGGGGTGAATTTGTGAAACGATTGAATGTAACTAAACGATTGACATATGCCCATACTTCTTCATCATCCGTGTGGAAGATATGCGCACCATATTTATGGATGTCGACACCATTAACTTTTTCTGTATATATATTACCGCCAACATGACCTCTCTTATCTATAACAAGACATTTTTTGCCGCGTTTATTTGCTTCATGTGCGATCACTGAACCATATAATCCAGCACCGACAATTAAATAATCATACATATTTTTTTCCTCACTTATTTGGTATGTTCATTATATCATTATTACGCACTAAGCTCAAAGGTATAAAAGTTGATTGAACCACTACCTCGATATTGAAAGTATAATGCATGTTTATTTGTTGTTTTTTTAAGTGTCGTCTCAAACCATTTTTTAGATGTTTTTGCATCTATTGAAATAACCCCTAATTGATCGTTTCCATCTATATCTGTAGAGATAATCATTTGACCTTTAGCATGACCATTGACTTCGATTTTAACGTGCATTGAACCTGGTTCAAAATACTTAAATCCAACATTAGTTCCATCTTTAATATGTGCAATGTATTGATCTGGATGATTATTTCTATCTATGCCACTTTGAGTTAGATATGGATGCCAAAGTGTTCTTTGTTTATATGGTTTTCTATAAAAGAAAGTTCCTTTTTTTGATGTCAAATGACAACAAATACTTGTGCTATATCGACCTTCATTTTTTAACAATTCACCATTGAATCCCATCGATGTGAGTTCCGCTTGTTTGAAATGAGTACCATCGTATTCAAGTGGCTCAACGCACACCTGTCTTGAAAATGGGTGTCGATTAGTATGTCGATGATATGTCACATAATAAGTGCCATTCAATGCTAGAATACTACCGTGATTATTACCTGTATAGTTATGTGCTTTATCAGATAAACCAATGTCTCCATTAGAAATTAAAACACCACCAAATTTAAAATCCTTATCAGGAGAATCACTGATGGCATAACATAATTCATGACCTGCATAGGATGAATAAATAAAATAGTATTTACCATTTATTTTACGCATAGAAGACGCTTCAAAAAATGGATGTTCAGCAAACTCAGATTCTTCGGCTTGATGCATAGATGGAACAATGTACTTAAATGGTTCTTTGATCGTTAACATATCGTTTTCAAGTGTCATGACCATCGCACCTTTTTTCGTTGGTCCATATTGATTAAATGGAATAAATTTTGGTCCAAATCCAGTATACAAGTAGATAGCACTATCATCATCAATAAAAATGCCTGGATCAAATTGAAGTGGTTCACCTTTTTTTCCTAGACGAACACCATCTTTATATGAGACATATCCTAAAAAGGTATACTGACCTGCTGGTGTATCTGAAACTGCAACACCAATCCTAGAATGTAGTCCAATGAAATAATAAAGATAATATTTACCATCATTACCTTTGATTACATCTGGTGCAGCCATTTTATTAAGAATGCCATATCCGTGTTTAGGATCTTGATTTCTTCGATAGATAACGCCTTCATAACGCCATTCTTTAAGATTGTTGACAGGGGAAGAATAACACACATAATCATTCATACAAAATGATTTTCCATCAAATTGATCATGTGATCCATAAAGATACACACGACCATCAAAAACACGTGGTTCAACATCTGGAATATATTCATAATTTGGAAGAATTGGATTAAAACTTTGTGTAGTCATAGCATACCTCTGTATCGATTAATCTATCTCCTACATTATAACTTAATTCATTAAAAAAGACTACTTGCATTTAAACAAGTAGTCCTAATCAATTACATATATTTTCTTAAAATGTCGATAATTTCTTGTGTTTTTTCTTCATACGTTCCATCTTCAATGGATTCAAGGACACATGTTTCAATATGTTGTTTTAAAATACTTAAATTCGCCTTTTTTAAAAGTGCTTGGGTTGCTTCAATTTGATTGGCTATATCCACACAATATCTGCCTTCTTCTGTCATGCGAATAACAGCATCAATTTGACCTCTTGCAGTTTTTAATAAATTAAGTTCTTTTTGGTGATCATGCTTCATAGGAAACCTCCATATGTTTAAGTAGATTAATTCGTCTTAGACGAAGTGAATTATAAATCACATTAAGTGATGATAGACTCATCGCTGCTGCACCTAACATTGGATGCAATAATCCAAGCATCGCAAATGGAATCATGATGGCATTATAGAACCATGCCCAGAAGTAATTTTGTTTAATTTTTTTAAATGTTTGTCTAGACAGTTCAACTGCCCTTAATATCGTATCTAAATGACCATTCACTAATGTAATGTCAGCTGCTTCAATCGCAATATCCGTTCCAGTACCAATCGCAATACCAACATTTGCTTGTTTCAAGGCTGGTGCATCATTAATACCATCACCAACCATTGCTACTAATCCATGTTCTTTTTGTAATGCCATTAATGCATTGACTTTACCATCAGGTAATACACCTGCAATGAAATCAGTAAGCCCAGCTTGTTTAGCGATAGCTGCAGCGGTTTGCTCATTATCACCTGTAATCATAATGGTTTTAATACCCATATGATTCAGTGTTTGAATGACTTGTTTCGTTTCAGGTTTAATCGCATCAGAAATCGCAATTAAGCCAATCGCTTTACGATCCACAGAAACATACATTAACGTCTTCGCTTCTGTCTGTAATTTTGCGGCTTGTTCTTTAAACATTTCAACATTAATATCTTCAGCATTCATATATGCTTCGTTACCAATAATCACAAGCTTTTGATCGACATGACCAAGCACACCCATACCTGTCACTGCTGTAAAGTTTTCTACTTTGCCTAGCTTAATGTTTGCTTCATCTGCTTTTATTTTAATCGCATGTGCTAAGACATGTTCAGATCCTGTTTCAAGAGTTGCTGCTAAATAAAGTATATCTTTATGATCAGAGACAATATCTGTAACAACTGGTTTACCAATGGTTAATGTACCTGTTTTATCAAATGCGATAGCATTGATATCTTTTAAGGTTTGAATCGCTTCACCTTGTCTAATGAGAATCCCTTGTTCAGCACCAATGCCTGATCCTACCATTAGAGCAGTAGGTGTACCTAACCCAAGTGCACAAGGACAAGCAATCACTAAAACTGCTGTTGCAGTAATAAACGCTGTCGTTAATGGTGATTGATCTAATACGATCCAAGGTAGAAATGAAAATGTTCGTAAAATACTTTGATGAACATCAGGGAATGCCCATATCAATGAAAATGTGATCACTGTAGCAACCAATATCGCAGGAACAAAATACCCTGTGATTTTATCTGCAAAAGCCTGAATCGGAACTTTTGTTCCTTGGCATGCTTCAACAAGTGTAATCATTTGTTGAAGGAAAGTATCTTTACCTACTTTTGTTACTTCAACACGTAATAATCCTTGACCGTTAATGGTAGCACCAATGACCTCATCACCAACTGATTTTGATACAGGCATTGACTCACCTGTAGCCATCGATTCATCAATTGCTGTTTGACCCTCAACAATCTTTCCATCTGTTGGAATTTTCTCACCAGGTTTAATGACCATGATATCGCCAACAGATAATTCTGCTGTTAATATTTCAATCACTTCACCATCGATTTCAACATTAGCGGTTTTCGCTGACAAACCTGCAAGTTTTTTAATTGCTAATGATGCTTTACCTTTTGCTCTCGCCTCTAAAAATTTACCTAGCAAATGGAATGTCACAATCGTGGTTGCCATTTCAATAAATGTTTGTATTGGAAAAAAGATACCCAATAAACCAATGAAATATGGTGGAAGCGAACCTAAAGATACTAAGACGTCCATATTTGGATGACCGCTTCTTAATGAGTAAAAACTACCTCGATGAATTTTATATCCTAAAATGAATACGACCGGTGCACCCATTAATGCGACAATGATTTCATAAAATGGGATTGCAACAACAAACATATGAATCACCATTAATGTCATCATCACAATCGTGATAGATCCTGCAATTAAGACCTTTCGTCTTGCTTTTTGCATCTTTAAAACATCAGGATCGATTGTTTCATCCTGTTTTTCTTCTAACCTAACCTCATAACCTGAATCATGAACTGCTTTTTTAATTTTTGACAATGTTAATTCGTTTTGATCGTATGTAATGATGAGTTTCTCATTGACAAGATTAACATTCGCTTCTTCTACACCTGGTAATGTATGAACAGCACGATCAACATTTTTAACGCACATCGCACAAGTCATACCATCAACGTTTAGAGTCAACGTTATAAGATCTTGTGAAACCTTAGCATGATATCCAATCGATTCGATATCTTTAATAATGTCATCAACGGTCGTGTTTTCTTCATCATATGTCACCATTGCTGTATCATTTGCTAAATTTACTGCTGATTGACTAATATGTGTATTATGGTTTAATACGCGATCTATATTGTTTGCACATGATGCGCATGTCATACCTGAAATATCAAACTTAACTCGTTTCATTGTTTGATTTCCGCCTTAAATCCGATTCTGTTTATTTGAAATAATAGTGTGTCATCGTTCACTAAAGACTCATCGTAAGTCACGATGACGAGATTTTCTAAATTTTGCATGACAACATCTTTTACACCTTTATTTCTTCTAAGGACACGTTCAACAGCAATCGCACAACTAATGCATGATAAACCCGTGACCTTATATTCAACTTCTTTCACAAATCATCACTTACTTTCTTACGCTTTTGTTGGTGTATAACCAATATCTGAAATTCTTTTTGCTAATGTCTGATCATCAGCTAAATTTTCATCATAAACGACATGAACTAGTTTTTCAGCGACATCTACGTCAACCTTCTCAACTGAACCATGTTGTCTTAATGCTGTACTGATGGCATTGCCGCATCCACCACAATGAATATCTGATACTTTAAAAGTTGTTTCTTTCATCATAAATTCCTCTTTTCTATCCCCTATGTGGGGGGGTACTTAAATTATATAACGGTTTGTTAGTTATTTCAAGTTTATGAACGCATTTAATAAAATATATAAATAAAAAACAGAGATCATAACATAGTTATCATCTCCGTCATTTTAGTATAGTATTAAATTAGTAAATTGGTCAATCAATAGCATCAACTCTAAGTGTTAAATTGTTAATGAAATTATTAGTTACTTCAATGTAAAGATAGTAAGTACCTGCATTTAAATACACGTCATATGCTGATGAATAAACATAAAATTCATTCACCGTTTCATCATTATCATTAATAAGTCTCATGTATATCATATTTGTGTTACCTGTCGCGTCAATGCTATATTCACCTGATGCATCAATGCTGAACTCATAGATTAAGTTATTGGCTACGATTGGTTTTTCCACGCCAACTTCTATCGAACCTGGTGCTTGCGTTTCTGTATCAACAGTGATATTTACATCATATGATGGCAACATCAACTCATAGTTATATAATCTTAAAAAATATTCTTCACCTGCATATAAATATGATGTAAGCGATAGTGTTTCATCATCAGATGATTGATCAATATCAAAATCAGAAACATACAGATAACCTCTAAATAACGAAAGATTTGAAACAGTTGAAGTAATCGTGTAATAACCAGAAACGCTAGGTGTAATCAATTGATAAATATCATTACCATAAAGTGTATATTCACCTGCATCTAGACTATTCGGATTCGAATAATCAGTCATCGTTAGAGAAAATGAATAGTCATCCATATGATGAATATATAATGCATAATCATACGAATCTTTAATGTCTAGTAATGCACTTCCATCACTTTCAATTGTTTGTAATGTAGATAGTGATATATTGAATAGTGACAAGCGATATATTTCTTCAGAATCGCTAAAACTGATTTCATAATAAGCGGATTGATCAACATTAATTAATAGTGTCTTTAAATCTTCACTTGCAGTAAATGATTGGTCTTCACCTGTAAAACTACTTATATCAGAACCGATTTGATCGACTTGCATGGTAATTATTCTTGGTTGTCCATCATCATAAACCGTCAAATTAAGTTCATCACCAGCACGAGCATTAAAGATGTAATTGTTTAAGTTTTCAAGATTGACATTCGTATCATATGATGTATAAACTCTTCCAGGAAATACCGAATTAGTTTCATCACTTATCGTGATCTGATACGTACCATCCAATGGCGCAACAAACACACCTTCTGCGCGAGACGAAATGAAATTCATCGATTCACCTTCGATTAAATTCTCATTTTGACCACTTATACCTGTATCTATGATTTCAAGTGTCGCTGGCACAAGTACACCATCTTTAATAATAATCATAAAATAACTATCATAACTGCCCATATATATCATGGTATTGACCATACCATCGGTAACTTGTTCTGAATAAATCACTTGATAGTAATCTGATAAAACAATAAATTCATCAATATCTCCAGTGAGTTTAATCTGATAATATCCATTCTCATCTGGTATAAATGTTGAAAATACATTACCAGTGTTGAATGCATAAGATTGATTTATTTTCAAGACTTCTGGCAAGTGTGATTCATCAGTGATATCAATTAAAATATCCATTGGCAAGATGTCGCTGATACCTGCATATGCAAAATTGATTTCATACGTCATTCCCGCATTAAACTGAAAATAATAATCATCACCTACTGAGATTGAATCAGTATATATATTTGTATCATTGACATATATCAACATACCAATTGTTTCATCATCAATTTGGGATACATTCAATTTATAAAAGGCTGTTTCATCAGGTGTAAAGATGAGCGAGCCATCAAAAACATCATAGTAAGTAAACGTTTCTCCAATTGGAACTTCTAGAGGGTTTCGATAAGATGTTTCATCTAATGAATACGTTATATCTATAAGTTCATTTGGATGTCCAAATAATATGCTATAGGTGTGTTTTTCTTCTAATTGTAGATATTTGCTAATCTGTCGAGACATTGTTGAAAACATATATTCACCATTATCTCGGATGGTTAAAGAAATCTCCTCTGATGAACTGACATTAAACTGATAGAACGCGGTTGTTTCTGGTGTGAATGTATAAGCAACTGTTCCACCATATAACGTATATACTTGATTAGCAACAAACTGATCAGGCATGTTGTGATCAGAATTGACTGATTCAACCATGAAGTAAACCATATTATCACGATAATTGTCGATATAGATCACCACTTCATCTGCTGTTGAGACCGTGAAATAAATATCATCTCGATTAAAATCTCCAATCATCTCGCCATTGATTCTAACTTGACCATAATACGAATTCTCATATGTGACATCATTAAATGTGGTTGGAATTTTAAATGTTCCATTTCCAGAAGGAGAGAAAATCACTTGATAATTATAACCTGTTAAAAGATAATCAACATCTTCAGTAATTATTGCCCCATTAAATAAAATATCGTCTCTTTCTATGATGTTTAATGAAACTTGTGTCATATCATTGTAATAACGTATATGAATTGTATATGTAACATTCTTGTTTAAATCGTAATAATTTTGGGCGATCGGAGACACACTGTTACCACTATTAAATGCGTTATCTTCAGTGATCTCAATATAAATGTTATTATCTTCATTATTCAACGCTTTTATATCAATATAATAGTAACCATCTGTATCTGGTGTAAATGTGGTCATCGTTTCATTGTTCACATAAAATGTTTCTGGATCATTAATGAATACTTCATCAGGTATCGCATTATATGACGTTAAATCTAAAGTTAGAGCTACATGTTCGTAGCTATTATAATAATTTTTATAAAGGATCTTATATGTTTGATTCTCTTTAAATTCAATCAAACCACCTTCATTATATAAATAAGCGATACCTAAACCATCTTCATTTTGAATATTAATATTATAATTTTCATATGTATTATCAATAGTTAATTGGTAAAACCCTGTCACTTCAGGAGTGAATGTCACACTAAATTCATCACCAAAGAAATTAGCTTCGACACCTTCATTTATCGTTTCAGGATTTGGTGTATCATAAATATTTGTTGATGAGATGACATAAGGTGTATCAACTTCTGAAAAACTTCCTTCAATTGTTATATAAAGTATGTCCCCCGCATCAAAGTATGCCAACTCTTTATAGTTTTCACCTTCGTAAGAATAATAAGTATAAACGAGTTTCCCATTTTCATTATAAGCATATATGTCTAACCATTTACTTTCATCAGCTAATACAGGCATCATTTGAAACTCATAAAAACCTGCTTCATCAGCTTCAAAACGAACATGTGTTAATTGTTGATATAAATTGATGGATAACACCGAATCACCAACGAGAGAATAGTCATAATCTGTATCAAACTGATCAA
Organism: Acholeplasmataceae bacterium; assembly: GCA_963675245.1. Taxonomy (GTDB): domain Bacteria; phylum Bacillota_I; class Bacilli_A; order Acholeplasmatales; family Acholeplasmataceae; genus WOFB19. Next base: position 114,720 of record OY775910.1, read on the forward strand.
AAGAAAGAGGTATTTCAAGATATACGTAATACTCATCAAATGCGTCAAGTATTGCACGTTCATCTTCATTTGATAGATGTTCAAAATCTAGACTTGACAATTCATTAATATCTACTTTTAATTGATTATACACTGATACGATTGATCCTTCTATACTAAGGATGTCTTCATCAGTCCAATTAAATAAAGTCATGACATTTTCATCTGATAGAATGTTATCTATAAGTAGATTAATTGTTTCTAATATATAAGCATCATGATCGGACAAATAATTAGACATACCGATAAGCGCTGTACCATATAAAGCCGTTTCTCTAGGTAAGTTAAGGTCAGCTGCGCCAAATAGTTCAGCTGTATCTATGGACGCTATTTCTGAGATTACACCTTCTTCAATTGTTTTCACTCGTTCAATGAACTGACTTAAATATTCTAAAGCAGTGGATAATGATTCAAATGTTGGATACGTGGGAAAATAATAAGTTGTGACATAATTAAATTCCAATAAAGATAATAACGCGTCTATTTCTGCTGCATTAATCTGATTGATAATCGCATCGTTATAACGTGCTAATGTATCAATAAATGATGCTGCTTCAGTGAATGGTGTATCTGTGTTAATTAAGGCTTCATAACTTGCTTCTAAACCATCATCCGACATTTCTAATGATAAGAGATTAGTCATTATATCTGTCATTAATTGACCAATTTCATTCAGATCGCCTTCTTTATCAAGCATCATGTCAAATATATTTGAAGCGCTATCTGAATAGATGGATGAATAAGCATCCATCAATGTCACAATAAAATAACGATATATGTTGGTTTCACCTAATTGATTAACAATATTCTCAATGTTCGTTCTTTCAGTATCATGTGTATCAAAGTAAGTTTTCACATGTGTTAATATGTGCATTAAGAATTTATAAGATGACCACATACCGTCATTTGTTTCCATCTCATTCATATCATCTGATAATTGTTCTAAGTCATCTGCATCAAGCGCATAAATGATATCTAGAAATGCCAGTGATGAATAATATTGTAACTGTGCACTTAAAGAAATAAATGAATCTCCTGGTTCAGTATCAGATTGACCAAAATAGGTCACAAAAGTATCAATAGCATCAAGTACAAGTGTTATGTCATCTGTTGTTGGTAAATCATTTAAAATGATGTCAACCGCTGCATTTTTTAAAGTTGTTATTTCATCAAATGTTAATGTGCCAATGATCATGATACGATTTAATTCTGACATAAAATCTTGATCAATCGCATCATTATATGAAAAGATTGTGTCAATAACCACTTCAAACGCTGACAAAAACATTGCTCTTTCTTCTACATTTGCAAACATTTGATCTAAAGACTCTGATATGGATTGATCTCTTGAAATATACCCTTCATATCGATCAATATATCTCGTATAAGCATAATAATTAGCATAATCGTTAAAATAACGTTGCATCTCTTGGTCTGTAGTAAAGACTGTTTGAAGTGATGCGTAAAAAGCATATAGATCATCAATTTCAGATGATGTTAAATAATTTTGAACATAATATCCAATGTCGTTGGCATATCTGATATCCGTTAATGCGTCATAGTAATAATAAGCTTTATCCGAATATTCACCATAGACCACATCATAAACTGACTGAGTGTTTTCATTCATTTGGATTAAAACATTTGCTTTGTTTTCAATATAATCTGTATCGCTTATCAATATACTTAAGTTTAAATTGACATCATTTAAATATCGTTGATAGTTATCTATTTCATTTTCAGTATTAGCATCTATAAAATGAAATCCCGCCACATAATAAGCATATATGATTTCTGCTAGAGCAGATGCATCTAAGCCTTTGTCTTCAAACATAGAAATGTTATTGACAATATCGTTTATATCTCTCGCTCTTGCTAGTGCATTAACAAAATCATTCACTGTTGTAATAAATGAACTCGCTTCTGTTTTCGTCATTTGATTCATAAGTAGTATTTCAGCTGTTTCTAACGAAAATTCCACATACATCTGATAGTCAGCATAACGATAGTCACTGCTAAAATCATCACTTGAATAATTTAATGAATTATAATCTCTGTTTATATCTTTCATCATTGATAATGCAACTTCATTGATATCAGCTTCCGTGATATCTTCAATCGGAATCGGCATCTCGTCAACCACATACGTGACTGATTCTGAATCATTTGAACGAAGATCTAATAATGTAGACACAACATGAATTGTATACGTACCATAATCTAAATTTAGTGTTGATAAATCAAAACTCGATTGTTGTACGTTATATTCAAGATTTTGGTTGATAATGACAATATAACCATCTGCTAAATCTATGGTATCCCAAGATATAACATCCCCGTTTATGTGAACATTTGATGGTGTAGCAATATTTTCTGGTACAGATGTATCTGTACATGCCACTAGCCATAAGCCTATTATTAAAGATACTATTAAAAAAAGTGCTTTTTTCATCGCGAACCTCCCACTAATGTAATTTATGATTATCTCCCCATCATGAATGTTTAAAGTATTTTCTATAGTATATCATTTTTACTGACTCGTTACCACAAAATTTTCAATTATTTTACTTTGATATTCAAATAAAAAAGCCATCGATTGATGGCTTTATCATGCTTAATTCTCAGGTTCAAATAACGTGATTTCATAGTCACAAACATCTTGATAAAAATCAACTTCATGTGATACTAAAATCAGTGTACCTTCATATTGAATGAGTGCATCTTTTAATGCTTCTTTTGCTGCTTGATCCAAATGGTTCGTCGGTTCATCTAAAATAAGCACATTCCCTTTTTGGTGATAAAGCAATGCTAATCTCACTTTCGTCTGCTCTCCACCAGATAAACTGTTCATTTCACGATGTGCCATTTCGAAATTAATCCCATGATGTCCTAAGAGTGACATCACATCTTTTTTCGTAAAATCAGGATACATACCATGAACGACTTCAAAGGCTGTCAACGCATCTGGAAATTTTTGATCTTGAGCAAAATAAGCAATTTTAGCGGTATCAATCCATTTAAATGTACCATCAATTTTAGGTATTAATTCAAGTATGGTTTTTATAAATGTTGATTTACCGACACCATTTTTACCTGTAATCGCGACTTTCTCCTGTTTCATAATCGTCATGCTTAATGGTTCTAAAAGAGAATAATCATATCCAATTTCAAGTGAATCCGTAACGAGTACATCTCTCCCGGTTCCAGAAGATAGAGGAAATCTAAATTTATACGTCGTATCTGATTTTGGTGGTTTAATCCGCTCCAGTTTTGCAAGCATTTTACGTCTTGACTGCGCTCTTTTCACGGTTTTATCTCTAACGATATTCTTCTTGATAAATTCTTCATTTTTCTTAATGAATCGTTGTTGTGCGTTATACGCTTTTTCATGCTGTGACATACGCAATTCTCTTTCTGATAAATAGAAAGAAAAATCACCCTTATAACGCGCTATATTGCCATGTTCTAATGCAAATACAGTTCGCGCAATTTCACTTAAGAAACCTTCATGATGAGATACCACAATAAATGATTTTTCATAAGCATTTAAAAATTTAGCTAACCAATCAATATGCCTTACATCTAAAAAGTTGGTTGGTTCATCAAGCAATAACACATCTGCATCTGATAATAAAAGTTTAGCCAAAATAATCTTCGCTCTCATACCCCCAGATAAGGTGTTAATATGTTGTTCAAGTATATCCATTTCCAAACCTAGACCATGAATAATATTTCCTACAGAACTCTTGATGCGATAAAATTCTGATTCGATTAATTGTTCTTGTAAATCAGATGCCCAATGTAGCATACGTTCTTGTTCATGTTCTGGCTTTCCAATCAAATCATGATAAAGATTATTCATTTGTTCTTCTTTTTCGAATAAAGGTAAAAAGACGTCATAAAGATACGTCTTAACTTTTAGTTTTGGATCAATATTTGCATATTGATCAAGGTAACCTACTTTGACACTAGGTAACCAATTAATCGCTCCCTTATCAGGTTTTAATGAATGGTCCAACAATTTTAGTAATGTACTTTTACCAGCACCATTAGGTCCCACTAACACGGCATGTTCGCCTTCAAATAGACGCATCATACCATTTTGATACATGGATTCACCTTGATAGCTAAATGTTAAACCTTCAACTTCTAAAATACTCATCTTGGTAATTCGAAGAATTGCGGCGCATCGTTATCTTCAACATAAAACCACTCTTCTCCTAATGACTCTCTTCCTTCAATAATATCGTGTACATCCTGCTTAAAATATTTAGCGGATGCGGTCGCTAAAATGTTTTGATTGGTATCACATAAATAACCTTCACCATAAATGATTGAACGTCGATAATTTGTAATCCAACCAACAACATAAAGTGTTTCATCTAATGGGACAGGTTTTAAATACTTAACATTGAGTTCAACAGTAACACTCCAAAGATTTTCATCATCCATTTGCATGGCACGGCCGATGGTTTCATCAAGAAGCGCAGCAGCGATACCGCCATGCATTCTTTTTGGCCAACCTTGATGAATATCTTCTCCTTGAAATACACCTAAAAGTCTTTTACCTTCAAGCTCATAATATTTTGTGTTTAAACCTGAATCATTATGAATACCACACACAAAACACATATGTGCATTATTTTGTTTCTTTAATACTTTAAACTGCATCTCTATAACCCCAATTCTCGATGAAATAAAAATAAACTTGCTAAAAATGCAAAGACAAATAAAACTATAATTGCGATTCGATATACCTTTAACCATTTGTCATTTTTCACAAATAAGAATACACCAAATCCTAAAGGTAATAACGCAATCATTAACTTTTCTTTCCAGTTTCCTTCAGTTGTAATCGATAAGAATATTCTAAATGCTAACATAATAACAGCTATCGCTAATGACACATAAAAGGCTGAAATAAGAACAAAAACCATGATCTCAAACATGTTTCTTACCTCCTACTATGACATAAACAATACCAACAAGTAGTAATAAAAACCACCATGAACTACCTGTAAAAAACAAACCTAACATCGCTAAGAAATATGTCCCTATTGACACATAAATTCGATCTTTTCTTTTAAGCATTAGACATCACTCTCCAATACGATATACGTGACTAATTCACCAAGTGCATTGAATTCAATGTGTCTGCCACCTTTTTCTAAATTACCATATGCGCTATACCCAGAATTTCTGCCATATGCTAATACAATACCATTTAGCATAAATGAGAAATCATTTAAATGGTCATGTCCAACAAAGACACCCTTTGACATGCCGGCATCAACCATCGCGTCAAAAAATCCAGTGTCTTGTCCTTGTGGATATACTTTATCTTCATTAAAGATACCTGTATAACTCGCATCATTTTCATCTACCAACATAAATTGCCTTAATGGGATATGCATGAACACAACAGAATCTACAGTATCATTTGCAACACTGTTTGTGTACCATTCAACTTGACCAGTAGATAAATAACCATATTCACCTTGTTCTTCTGTGTACGTCTCTTCTTCATTTTTTGAATCAAGGAAGTAAGCATGGTAAATGACGTTACCATTATAAGTGAAATTAATTTTAAAATTACCATAACCACCATCAACTATTTCAGGTCCAACCTTAAATTTTAGATATGTGGTATCAGCTTCTTCAACGACTTCTAACAACTGTTCATATGAACAAAAATCATTATCGTGATTACCAAAGATAAACGTCCATGGTATTTCTAACGATTCCATTTTATCAATTAATATACGATATAAACGCATCGTCATCGGTGCCATCGTTTGATCACCTGTCAATACAATCAGATCATAATCATCAGCGGTAGCAAGCTTTTCAATTAAATCTAATGTCTTATGATCATTGTCACCAAATCCATACATTAAATGTTGGTCTGTCAGTTGTAATATTTTAATGACATTATCAGAAGACTGAACAACCATAGGCTCATTGTCTGTATAAATAACTTCAAAGCTCATACAAGCAACTAAGGTAAAACTCATCATCATCAATAATAGTAATACCGATATTTTTTTCATGATTGCGTTCCTTTCAAAAATAATTCTAATTCATTCATACGCACAATATGCATATCATGAACAACATCCTTATATGATATGAAAACCATCTCGTTTTCATTGACATATCTTTTTATTGGTGTTGTAAGTGGATATACAACAACAAGTTTTTTATAACCATCTCTTAACTCACTTTGATCCATTAATCGACTAGTCGATCCATAATGAACTTCCCACATCGTTGAACTATTGATGATGAGTTCAGCATTCATATTAATTTTAATGAGATGTAAATGATAAACGTCATTTCCAATCTGATATGTTTGACCATCTAAAGTACCATACGATGTAAGCATGTTATAAATCAATGCTTTAAGTGCATCATCTTTTTTCTTGTTTATAACTATAAGTATGATAATCAATACAAGCAAAGGTAGCCCTATATAAACAAATATCATAAGTCTTCTCTTTCAACTTTGGCTAAAAAATCACCATGAAATGTACAAGCAAAATTATAATTGTTTTCATCATGAAGTATCGTCTTTAAAAAATAAGGGATATTTCTAGCAATGCCTTGATTCTCAAGATCACTTGCCCAATCTATCGTTTTCCAATCAAGTATTCCTTCATCAACAACCAATGGGGTTTTCAACACAAAATCATCAGGTAGATAAGCAACAAACAAATAGAGACCACTACCTTTAGCATTGAATTTGTCCCACGTCACTGTACCTTTTTCAAATACTTCTTCACTTTTAAATGTAATACCTGTCTCTTCTTCGATTTCTCTAACAATACAGGATAAAGGTGTTTCAGCATCATGAATTTTCCCACCAACACCATTCCAAGCACCCATCCAAGGTGATTTATTACGATTCAGCAATAAAACCTGATCTTTTCTTATTAAAAATGCTAGTGTGTAATGGTACATGTGAAATCCTTTCATAAACATCATTTTGATGATTTTATTATAACATAATAAACCCTTTAACCATGCCATAAAAAAACAAGCTCAATAGGCTTGCAAAATTGTGATTTTGTGCTATAATAATAAAGCATGTAAATGCCCCCTTAGCTCAGCTGGCAGAGCAACTGACTCTTAATCAGTGGGTCTACGGTTCGATCCCGTAAGGGGGTACCAAATTAAAGCAACGAATCCTTAGCAAAGCAAAACTCTCCTAAGAATTGCTCCATGACTATCAGTCACACATCTATGATAAAACAAAACATTTGCTTTGTCAATAAGAAAGGAGCATTTTAAAATGCACAAGCTTAAGGAACTTCGATTAAAAGAGGGGTTATCACAAACCCAGGTAGCTAAGATTCTAGGTGTGGATCGCAGCGAAGTTTCCAATTATGAAAGAGGGACAAGAAGGCTTCATGAAGATCAAATAATTGAACTTGTTAAAGCTTTTGATACAACAGCCGATTATTTTTTAGGATTATTAGAACCCAAAAAGAAAGAGCAAAATTAATTTGCTCTTTTTCTTTCTTGTTAACTAGTAGCAGTATTCAAATATATACCAACAGCTGAATAATAGCCAACATTAACTAACCCATCTTCTTCTTTTATTTTAAATGTTTGTGAACCATCCAAATGAGTTAACACTATCAAATTAACTCTAATTTCATTAAATGATCCATCGTTAATTTGTGTAATATCATGTTTGCTAATTTTAAAATAACAGAAATTATCAATTGAATCATTGAAATCATATATAAAATAATAATCATTTATCCATTCGTCTTGAATTATTAATTGATTATTAATTTCAATTGTATTAGTATCAATAATAAAGTTCAATTCAATTGATTCTGGATTTTCTTCATCTAAATCAACAAACTTACATTCTGTATAAGTCTCATGATTATAATAAGTTATTATTCTAAATTTATATTGAAATAAAATATCATGTATATAAACATCATCAAAATCTGTTTTTTCTTGATGAATTACACCTGCGTACCAATCATCTGGAATACTTATAGTGTTATCATTGTGAATAAAGTAACTACTATCCCAATTGAGTTCAATCTGATCATAAGTAGCATTAACTTCAACCCAATTAGAAATATTAAAAACTTCGTTCGGACTATGTTCAATACTACACCCCGTTAAAACAAGCAACAATGATACACAAAAAAATAAAATCGTTTTTTTCATTTTTTTAAATCTCCTTAATTATGTTTTGAGCAACTGAAAAACATTCAAAATATAAAAAGGATTATCAAATTATTTCTAAAATAAAAATACCATGTTATCACCTACTATTTACAGTTTAATAATTACATGGTATAATATTCACGTGCGCATGAATATTTCATGTAATCTGGCACTATGTTCGAGCATAGTGTCTTTTTTTATTATATTTCTGAATGCAATTCAGTTACTTCAAATAAGTGAATAATTGTTAATATCAAATAAAAGAGCATTTTCATCTGTTATGTATTCACCTTCAACTTTAATGCCTTTATCACTAAATATATCAACATCAACAATAGAAGAAATTGTTTTAACTAAGTCTTTATAGTTCCATCTAACAGTAAACACATCTTTATTGCTTGTTTTGTCTGAAACAAATTTCTGTGCATTTTGATTATTTTCATCACATGTTTTAATAGCAAATTGTTTAGTATCATAATTGATGAAAATTTCAACAAAGCTAGGTGATTTTAATTTATGAATTGCTGCTTTGTTAAATGCGACACCATTCTTAGTTATTGACATCGTAGGAACACCAATAATTAAACTGTATCTATCAAAATTATCAAACAGTGACATTGTATCATCTCCCTACTAACATCATACCAGATTTCGTTATTTTTGTCAACCGTTTGTATTCAATCATTTGTATCGTTATCGTTTTATACTTATTCTATTTATTATACTTTAGTTTTTTTCCGTTGTTCCTTTTACGTGTGAATAACATATAAAGATAAGACGGACTGTATTATTGCCCGTCTTATCTTTGGAAGGTGAATATTTGATTTATTTTTAGTGTTTCTATCTTGAACAACTTATAGAACATAGATATAATCATGCTTAATTCTACTCTTACTAGATTCAGTTATTGGTTTTACTACCATAAAGTGGATATCTTATTTAAGATACTCTTACTCATTGTTTCTACTAAACTATACTAGATCTAACCATCAATTTGTTTACCAATAATATTTTTCCAATAATATTCAGCTAGTTTTCTACCTCGTTCATCAATTTTTTCTTCAATAAAACCACTTGGATAGTTAACAATTAATTTATTATTATGTTTATATAGAGATAGATTATAATACTCATATTTTTCAATTACACCTATTCCACTAGGTATTCTTTCATTTATACTTTTTTCTAACAAAACTAAATTTCCTATAAAAGTAGTTTTTTGATTCTCATCATCTTCATTAATAATATGTTCTATAGATCCATCTGTGTGATTGTGATCTTTATCCGCATATGAATTTTCCAATTTATTTATGACATATTTTGCAAGAATGTTTGTACTCAATTTATTTTTAGAATACCTTAACTTTACAAAATTCTCAGAAAATTCTTCAAATGAAGGATAAATTTCGTCAAGTACTTTAGTCAGTTCATCAAGAATAGTTTGGATTTTAGTTTTTTCGCTAATTTCTCTAATTGTAATTGCATAACTAGAATATATTCCTTCTAGTCTGCTTGGCAAGTTTGAACACAAATTATTATAGACAAAATGAAAATTCTCGATATAATTTAGTACATGTTTTAATTGTCTATTTGTGATGTTGTATTTATTGTATTGATACATTAGTGCTAAGAGGATAACCCTAGATTGAACAATATTCAAATATTCGCTTAAATTCTTGAGGTTTTGTACAAGATATTGTTTTTCCACTCTACTATCATAATCTGTCAAAATCGGTACTAAAATTTGACTATACAATCTCGAGTTTTCAACTAATTCATTTAAAAATTCTTTTCTTTTAGAGTTATTTGTAGGTCCTTTTCTAAGAAATGAGTCGTACAATTTACTCTCGGTAACTTTTTGATATTTAGAGATCCAAAAATGTCTAAAAAATACTGAAAGAGAAATTCTTTTTCCTTTAGAATTTAAATTAGATATAGTTTCTTTCCATTTGTTAACTGCAAAATCAGTTGGTTGAACATTATTTAGTTTTTCAAGTATATTATTTTTGATTAAATCAATTGCAGCTAATGCTTTTCCTTTTGCATTCAATGTTTCAAAAAGAATATTTGCATATTCTTGTTCGGATGTCCATATTGCAATAATATAACATCTAATTAATTGATCTCTTACACATTTTAACATTGTAACATAATCTATATCAATATCTTTTTTTTGTTTAAAGATTTTTTTTAAATTTCTTTTTTTCAATTGTGAATCAAAATAATTATATGCAGACTTTATTCGATCTTCTTCTTCTGATTTTGGAGCGGTTTCTTCTCCTTCTCCTTGAATTAAATATTGAAAATACGGATTTGGTGTATCATTTTTCAAAATTGCAAATACATCATCATTAATGTCTTTACCCATCACAAATTCCCAAATTTTATTTGCTAAAGCTCGCTCATTATTTTCAATAAATTTTTTCTTAAATATTGAAAGCATAATTGTAATTGTCGTCAATCGTTGTTGCCCATCAATAATATCAACTATATTTTCACTTCCTTTTAAATCTCCTACAAGTAAAATATTTCCTAAAAAATAATCATTTGGCACGAATGTGGATGACTGTTCATCATAAGTAATCTGATCTAAGATATCCTTATAAAATGTCTTAAGTTCATATCTTGCCCAAGAGTACTCTCTTTGAAACCTTGGAACATTATATACTTTTTTATTTGATAACAGCACATTAATTTGAAATTTATCATATCCGAACTCCATATTATTTTACTCCTATTCTTCTATAATTGAAAGTATCCACAAAATCCAACCACGTATTGAACTTGCTCTTCTATGATATGTTGAAGATACATCAGTTTTCATGCCTACATGATACAAATCATAGGACATCATTTTATCTTCAATTTCATTCGTTGTCATAGAATATCCTGTTTCAAAGTTTTCCTGTAAAACATCATGGAAAATTTTGTGTTCTAATATTCTATTAACTAAAAAAAGTTGTCTCTCGATATAAGAACTTTTTAACATGGATTCACCTTCATCAGTTAATCTATAGTAGGTTATTCCATCAGATCTTTCTTTTTTCATTAATCCAAGATATCTGCATGCATTTGTGTAATAATCAGATTGCCGAATATTAAATTCATACTCCGATGCAATAAATTCTTTGGTAAGATCTTCATTTTTTGCTAATTCACAGAGATTGATAACTTTTCTAAAATCATCAGCTTGTGGAAATGGAATTTCAGGTTCTTCAACAATAGTAACTGTATTTATAATATTTTGGATTGTTTCAACATTAATCTGAATATCTTCATATGTATATTTTTTTTGTTTAATCAATTTTAAACTGTTGTAGTTGTTAGGATCTTCAAATTTATATTCATAAAGTGTAAATATCCCGTTTGAATAAACAAAATATACTATTTTAACTTCTTTAGAAACTTTGTCTTTCCATACTCTATAAGGAAAATATATTTGTCTTATTAGAAAATCATTAGATATGTGTTGTTTTGCTTCAACCAATGTTAAATATTTATCTCCTTCGTAAGCACCATCAATTTCTATTTGAGAATTAGCTACATCAACTTTGCTTTCCTTCCCATCTATATCATTTATAATATTAAATGAAAACTTTCCACTACCCATTCTTCCTGAAACAGTGGGGAATATATTTTCATCTTCAATAAAATCCTGTAACATTCCACTTATATATGAAGAGTTTAACGCTACAGTTTCACTAGTAATAACATCTTTATCTACGCTCTCTATATATGCTGGAAAATTGATTTGTTCTATCTCATTACTTATCTCTTCAAAATCGAAAAACATTCTATGATTAGATAGAATGTATTCTCCCCTAGAAATTGGTAAGATGGAAATTTTGTGTTTTTTAAATATCTTCGGAAGATTAATGCTGTGATCGAATTTAGTAACTAATCTCGGTTCATAAACTTTTTTTATTTGTGAAGCTTTTATTATGAAATATCCATTATTCTTAATTTCATCTAAGATATGATATTCTTCAAATAATTCTTCCCATACTACATCTGCTTTTTTCTTGCTCATTAATAATTTCTTACAATTACTTCGTTGATTGGTCCTCTCTCATTCCCCTTTGAATTAACATTTCTTCTAGCTGTGACAATATCTATGTTAAACTCACCATATAAATCAACAATAAAATCTGACGCGGAATTAGATAACATAAATTTAATTCCTTTATTGTCTAATTCAACGCACAATTCATATAATCTTTTTTGTGCGTTTCTGTCAAATCCCATTTCGTTATATCCTGTAAAATTTGAATTTGAGGATATCGGGTCATAAGGTGGATCAAAATAAACAAAGTCTCCTTTCTTAGCATTTTTTACTGAATTTTCAAAATCAGTATTTAACATTTCAATTTGATTTTCGTTAAAATATGTACATACAGCTTTAATTACTGGTTCATTTACAATATTAGGTCTTTTATAACCACCATATGGTGTATTAAATTCTCCAGAACTATTTACTCGGTAAAGACCGTTGTAGCAAGTTTTATTCAGGTAAATTAGTCGTGATGCCTTTTCAACTTCAGATAATTTACTAAATATTATTTTATTTCTATCTTTATCTCGTAATGCATAAAAATAATCTGATTCATTTTTATGTTTTTTTAGTGACTCTAAAAGTTCCGAAACATTTTCTTTAACTACTTTATAAGTTCCAATTAAATCCTCATTAATATCATTAATAACCGCTTTTTTTGGCTGAAGATAAAATAATACAGCACCTCCACCAAAAAATGGTTCATAATATGTGTTGAATTTAGATTTAGGTAATCTCTTTTCTATTTCAGAAATCAATTGCCTTTTTCCCCCAACCCATTTAACGATTGGCATCACTAATTTGTTTTTCATTTTATCAACCCTCTATTTGTTTAATTATATCATTTTGCGAGCTAATAATGAACCAAAACAATGCACAAAATTTAAATGAAATAATGTTGTGTTTAGTTCATTATATCATATATTTAATGCTTAAATTTAACACTCATTAATTGTGTTTAGTTTTAAACATAAAATTATAGAAAGTAATTATTGAATACCCTCTTGCATCCTTTTCAATATCTTGATCGAAATAACCATGAATATTTTTTTTCTGTGGATATATATAGTTATCAAATTCATGTTTCCATCTATCAACAAAAATATTATAATTTTTCACTTCAATTGTTTTTTGATATTGATAAATATGTCGTAATTCATGAAATATTGTTCTTAGTAATTGATCAATTTCAGCTGATTCATACCAAGATTCTTTAAATACGATTTTGTAACATTTTAATATAACCGCTGCTATTATCTTTTTATTACTAAAAATAGAGCCTTGGATAATCTCTATATCTGGTGGCTCTATGTTTAAATCTCTACACCCATAAAGCAAAGCTTCGTAAACAAATTCATCTCTTGTCATAATTTTATTCCCCTTTATATTATTTTTTGAGATTTTTTATGCGGGTAGATTTATATACTTGTCGTAATCTCTTTTTACCTTTCTAAAACTAACATCAATATAGTTCCTAGTCATCTCGATTGACTCATGACCAAGTAATACTTGAATACTTGCTAAGCTTGCACCATTTTCATGAAGTTTAGTTGCGAATGTTCTTCTAAACATATGCACATGTAGCTTATCAAATCCAAGCTTTTCATTCATTCTTCTGAGAAATAGCTTGATATCGTTGTAATTCATTGGTCTATCCTTCAACTGATTATAGAAGAGATATTCCGATTTTTCTTTATTGATTTCAATTAATTTTTGAACTTTAGTTGCTGAAAGCTTTGTAAATAAGACAAATCGTTCCTTTTTGTTCTTTGTGACTTCCAACAGAATATTTCTTACATCCATATCAACGTTCTTGATCTTAATGTTCAATAACTCGTTGATTCTGCATCCAGTATCTAGAAGCATATAAATGACAGTCTTATATGTAAACGAGTTTGTAGAAAAATTCATTTTGCTGATATACGTACCAATTTCCATCAATTCTGTTTCTGTTAAAATCGGATAATGTCTTTTAACTACTCTAAGTTTCTGCATGTCTTCCAAATATTGATTGCGAATCCTAAAATGTCTCATAATGCGTTTAAATAGTCCTATATTGTGGTTTATAGAGATATTCTTACAACTTGTTTCATCCTTATAATAAATGACCATTTCATCTAGTTTATCTTCTGTTAACTGATTTGTATCAGTTACTTCAAGATATTTAAAACATCGTTCGAGACTTGCGACACACCTAATTTCATACAAATGCGTTGCTGGAATCTTGTAAACATTTGAATACTTCATATAATCCTTAAACATTTTTTCTAGTTTCATCTTAATGCCCTCCCTGTATAGTTATAAATTGATAACGAATGATCTAACCAAAATGAATAAGATGATCATCATTAAAAGCACTATGAATCCAAGCGGTGTTAGAGACTCTCTAACGCCTTCTTTTGCATTTCTGATAGCACCAGTTAACCTCGGTACCATCCCAAACAAGAAAATCAATAAACCAACATTTAGAATTGTTTCCCAATTTTCAACGATAAAGCCAAAGAAGTCAAACATTATAATAATAGAATAACTACAACTACTATCACAACAACGAATATCAATGCTAATAATTTCTTTGGATCAGAAATTACTCTAAATGTGCTGTTCAATAACTTATCAAAGTTAGGTAATAATCTAATAACTATGACAGCTATAATAACGATTGCGAAAATCATGATGTATGTATTCATAGGACTTCCTTCTGGTGCTCCCAAATCATCTGATGCATCAAACTGATCTAGAATGTATTCTTCATCAATTGTAATTCGTTGGCCAGAGATTTCATAAACAATATTTGTGATGTTTGCTGAATTTTCAAATATCTCAACTTCATTATGTGCATCAAATTGGCCAATATGAAGTTTATAAAGTGAATTATTAGTAGTATCAATTTCAATGGTTTCACCAGCCATTCTGCTATAACTTGCCTCAACTTCATTTGCTAAAGTTGTGCTTGGTATAATTGACTCAATTTCATCAATTTCCTTTTGATTTAAATCAAATTCAATAGATGCAGCATTAGCAGCTAATATATAACTACCGACAATTAATGCTGGCCATCTAACACCAGGTATCATCGCACCTATCGTCATTGCGATTGGTGTAACAACATACAAGTCTTTTTTCCACTGAGGAGTAGTTAAAGTCGTTTCACCATAATCAAGCGAAATAGCAACCATTTGTGTATCCATGGGATATGTGTTCCAAAAGTCTGGAATCCCAATTCTGTAGTATCTGTAATCAAATGTCATATCTACATGAATCAGCTTATCTGAGATAACATCTGGCATATAGAAGTACGCATAGATATTTTGAGCATCTTCTAGTTTGAAATAGGTTAATACACTTACTTTCTCAGTTGAAATAATCTCATCTGTGGTTAGATTCCAGTGTACATATGGTGCCCAGGCTTTTGTTGCTATAACACCTTCATCCGTTTGTATATAGTCAGGTGTTTCTGCATCATATATGAGTTGTAAAATGCGATTCCCATCATCTGTAAAATAGATTGCTTTTTTTATACCAATCAAAAAGTCTGTATTGAAGTTTTGATATAGTAGTTCATAACTTTGTCCTTGATAATCAATTGTAATAAGTGCATCCGTACCATCAACATCGATGTAGGCTAATCCAATTTCTGAAATGTCATTGTATCCAGAACTCGAACCAATGGTTGTAGGTAGATCAGATGGTGTAGTTGCTACTGTTGCAGAACCACTTTGTTGAAAGTAGATCCTAACATCAGTTACATCTTTATCATCATTAAAATTTAATGAATAGGTTGAACTAAATACTACATCATCAAGTATTAAATGACCATTCTCAAACTTTGTTGTTTCAATTTCCCATTGATGAAGGACTGAACTGTAATTTGAGAAAAGTGTCATACCATGATCAACAAGTCCGTTATAAATGAGTTCTTCTGTATCATCACGATACCTAACTTCAATAACGAGTTTATTCCAGTCATCACCTGGTTTATAAATTCCCCAAGCAGTTGGCCACCTGTAATCAAGAAATGAAAATGCACCGTTCAACCATAATTGATTAAAGTGATTTTCATCAACCATCTCTGAAGTATTTATTTCTGAATCATCGACATTGTTGTAATAAGTCGGTGCAAAATGTACATAAGCTTTATCACCATCAACAACATGCCACCATGAATCATCAACTGAGATGGGTTCACTTTTTAGTGAATACGTGTATTCAGTTAAATCGAAGAGAGGAAACAAGCTGATGGCATTGATATCTTTATCGTTTACATAGTCTAAGATCATCGCTTGTTCTGAGGAGGTAATGGAGGGGTTTAAAACAATCGATATTTCCATGTAATAATTTTGATAAGAAGTCAAGTCAACATACTCGCTTCCATCATCTTCAGTTAATAATAGGTCATCATAGTGAATATTACTTTCAACAAAATTAAAAATATTTTCTGGTGTTTCCGAATGAAGTGAAGAATATATTTTTAGAGAGGTTGTTTCTGATTCATAAGAAAGCTGTGCATACTGATCAAGAATCATAGTGATTGCCCCATATTCATCTGCTTCTTCGATGTCTGTCCAAAGTTCTACACCAAAAGATGAAAAGTTGATAGGCAAACGATTAGAAACTAATACATCCACTCCATTTCTAGTTGTCATCTCATAATCCACGTTATATTCGAAAAACGATGGACGATCATATGCATAAGCTGCATTGAGTCCAATAACAAATGTAAATATGAGTAACAGCATTGTTATCGTAATTTTTTTCATCTTAGTGTTTACCTCTTTTTTTTCGTATCTTTGAAATAATAAATATTACAACAATCAAACAAACCAGGAAGACAATAACGATGTTATCTGTTACTACTTCCCAAAACGAACTTGTTACAGGACCTTCAATTTCCATGTCTGGAACGATTTGATTTTCTGGAGAAACTTTGATGTAGGTTGAATATGTCTCTTCTGATCCATTAGTAGATAAAATCCTAAATTCAAATAGATAAATACCTGGTGTATTTGGATTATCATCATATTGATTTGTAATGACTACAACACTTGATTGAGAGTCGATTAAAAGTTGTTTAGCATTAATAAATGTATTGATAATCTCGTTGTTTGTGAGGGTTGTATCTTTGTATACATAGATCACATCATCATCCGTAACAGCTATGACGTCTCCAAGGGTTTGCATGACCCGAATAGATACTTCTTTTGTGTATGTAGCTACACCGATAGTAATTGTGTATAAACCAGGTATGTCACCATATCCAACATAGTTTTCTGATATGACCTCAGGATCCCCAAACTCTGATGTATATAGTGTGAGGATATTACTGAGGGTTAGAATCTTATCATATTGTTTTTGAATAACTGATGGACCTTCTATGGGTTCTTCAGCTGCAAAAGCATGTACAGTGGTGAAGAGGAAAGCCATAGCTATTAAAATTGTAAGTATGACTTTTTTCATAGAATCACCCCTTAACGTTTTTTACTTGCAAGTAGTGCTACCGCAATAACTAAGATAAGGATACCAATCCAGTAATCCTGAATAAATTGAAAAAATTCACTTAATTCTGCATCGGATATATCATCTGGTGTGTCATCAGGAGTGTCATCGGGTGTATCGTCTGGTGTATCATCAATACCATCTGGTAAATCATTATTGTCAAGCGCTTCACCTGTGGTGGAATCAACAGTTTTGCCATATAAGACAATATCACCATTTATCACATAAGGTGTTGATCCTTCAAATAAAACGGTATACGTTGAATCTAAATACCAATCTTCTACTTCATAACCATTTTCATGAGATACACTTGGAATACTCACAGATGATCCAGGTCTATAATATTCAACTTCAGTTTGACCAAAATAATTTAGTGTGAAGGTTACATGTTCATTATCAAAAACATCATAATTTGTTAAATATAAGAGAATTTGTTCTGAATCCGAAAATTGAAGTCCAAGTCCAGAACCACTAATCGATACAGTAGAACTTCCTGGAAATCTAAAGATTTCTACCACTAATGTTGAAGGTAAATCGGGAATATTAACAACTTGTTTAACTTCTCCCCCAATTGTTAGTACTAGAAAATCAAAGTATGTTTTTCCTGAAGATATAGTGATTTGAGATGGTTCTGCACTGTTTTGTGAGATAATTTGAGGATCAATAAAGTAATAACTATCAGTGTTGGTAATGTATGAACTATCTTCAAGTTCGGATAATACAAAATCATGAGTTGCAGCACCTAAAGAAGTGCTGATAGATAATTCATCCGGTAAAACAAATATCCATTTTGCATATAAATCTAGATCAGTTTCCAAAATTACATTGAATTCGAATTCATTCTCATATGTGGTTGAAGTATACCAACCACCAAAGGTATAACCTTCTTTTGTGGGTGTTGTTACAGGACTTGTTACTAATTTATTAGTGGTTGACTCTTGAAAAAGTAACGTTTCATCATCATAGTAATTAATGTTTGATTCGACAATATCACCACTGATTTCATAAACTTGTAATTGGACAGTGTAATTGATAAATTCACCAAAACCTGTATTTTCTGGAAAACGAATTTTAAGATAGATACCACTACTACCACCGGCAGTAACATATCGTGTAAATGTTTGATTGTTTATTAAAAATGGTGAGGTGTATGATTGTTCAGAAAGACCCATCACAAAAACTGGAAATTCAGAAGCTCCAGTTAGTGTCCCTGAAGTATGTGTCAATACAATTTTGTATAAATTATCAGTGATAAAACTAGAATTATATTGATTTATATAAATTTGTGAATATTCAATGGTTTCAGTATATGAGCCATTTAGTGTAATATATTCACCATCAAAACTATAAGATACTGATTCATCAATGGTATCAGATTCAGCATTTAATGTTATTAGTGTCTCAGTTTCAGCAGCAAAAGTTGTGGTTGTAGAAATCGTGACAGCTATTAAGAGTAAAAATGTGATTAGGAATTTTTTCATAAGATGCTCCTTTTTGTTTTGTAGTTCCCCTACGGGTCGGGCTATACGGCTTACTTAATCGCAGATTAAGAACGCTCTTCTATCCCTAACTTAAGTGTTTAAACGTTGCAAGCAACCATTAAACACTAAATTGGTAGTCTAATTCAATGAATATTACATATTCATAGAATTAAATGACTGGGAAAATTAATTATATCGATAAAAATTTATATCAATAAACTTCTAATATTTTGTTTTTTGATTAAAAAATACAGAAAACTGCATTCGGTTAACCATTGCAAGCAATCGATAACCTGTATCTTGATGACTTAATTAAGAGAATATAAATATTCTCCTAATTAATAAAGAAATTTTTTTATCAAAGTTATATACCTTTCAGGACTTATTCCATGGTACATTGACATTTGGTTCCGATTTATCGATTTTTGAAAGGCTACCGGCAAAAGGTATGTGATCCTTTTGCCTTTCTTTTGGGAATAATCGATATCACCAAATGTCAATGTCTTTCACGGCATAATATATAACTTTTAGTGTCGGTTTCTAAGATAGCGTCTAGCAAATAATAGAAACGTGAATACAGCTACGACGAGTAAATAGAAAGCTGCATTATCAACGAATGTCGTGTTAAGCTGTGTAAACCAATCGACAAATTTAAACCAGACAGTTTCATTTGCGATAGCATCTGCACTCACTGTTATCATCGGCACAAATACGATACCTAAGACCATAACTACCACTAAAGCGATAACGACATTAATAAGTTGATTTCTTGTTTTTTTTGACATGTTGTAATTCTCCTTAAGTTAAATTGTTAGAAATGTAGTAAACCTTTAATATGCCAATTTTGGCATCTTTTGTAATTTCATATAAACCATCTAGTTCATATAAATATCCTTCTTGAATTGCATCATATAAGAATTCGACATTTATGTTCATGAACCATGATTTAGGCACTTCTGTGAGAATGAAATTTAGTACTTCATCTTCACAATCAAAGTATTTTTGATTGAATACAGTCAAGTCTGAAACATCAAATTGTTGATACATTTTATCAATGAGGATTGTTTCAAGTTTGATTTCTTCAATCATTTTTTGTTTGGCAAGCATCGTGTATTGGAAATATATAATTGCAATGACGCCAAATAAGATTAACGTTGCTAGTCTAATTAACGCGATTGCATCAATTTGAGAAACACGATTGAGCAAATCTACTAGATCGACTAATAATGTTATTTCATACAACACTAAGATTGCTATTAAGATATATTCATATCTTGATGATTTTACATATTTTGCTGTTTTATTCATTTTCTTCTCCAAGGTATTCTTTTAAGTTTTTTATTGTATCTGATATGTCTTCTAAATTAATTTTTTTATTTCCATTATTTTCTCTGTAGTTGTTAATCATTGCTACATCTTGGGGTTTCAGTTCTTCTAAACCAGATAGCACATTTCTCATCATGTAATCCATAAAACTTTCATTACCATCAAATCCCGCATAGAATGCAGCATTCACTTTTTTTAATGATCGTTTATACCATGACTTTCTTTTTTCGATAGTTGTTTCTACACGATGTTTTACGTTTAAATCAATTTTCTCAACACTTTCCAGAAAAGCTAACCAGCGATCGTCGGTTTTCCATCTACTAACTTGATGGTTATTTTTATTTGGCTGTTTCAGATCTAAACAGTTAATCAAGAGTTCTCTAGCATAAGTCATAAATTGAGCTGAGTTGTTCTCCTGAATTGAAACTGCATATATTTGCGTAACTGCATCAGCTTTTTCATTAACGAATCTCATTTCATATCGGTACCAAATATCAGTATCTAGATCTGGTTCATTTCTTGCATTTCGTTCAAGTCTTTTATCATAAATCTGAAGTTGATTTGAACCCGCGCTACCAAGGGTAATCGTAAAACCTTCTGATATAACTAGATTGCTGCTATATCTTTCAGTGAATTGATAATTAATTTTTCTAAATGGACTCACAAAATGTTTGTTCCTCAAAATAGGTTCAATGTCGTAAATATCAATTTGTTCTCCATCAAAATCATCAATCGCAATATCAATTCTTTTAAAGCTAGCATCTTGTTCAATGAGAAAGGATAATAATTTAGTCCAATTGCCATCAAGAAAATTTTCAAATTCTCTACAAGCTTGGCCACTCATGAGTAGATTTATAGAATATCTACCATTTGCATTTTTAGTGTGTTCACCTCCGAAAAGTATTTTAATGTGTTCGCCTATTACATAGGCATTGGTATATCCTCTGACAGATTGTCCTATAGGTAAATTAAGATAACTGTCATGAAATCCTAGTAACTGAATAAAGTTGGTAAATAGATTCATATCACCAGATAATTGATACAAATTTTTGCTTGCTATGTGTACATCGACAAAATCCATTGAAACGGATAAAAAGTCAATCAGAACGCGTTTTTTAAGTTTCCGTTTTTCTATCATTGCACTTAGTCAGGGGGTGTTACTACACCCCCTCGCTAATCATCGTTGCTCTTTCTCAGATATTTCATTGAATTGTTCAACTATTTTTTTCACATAGTTATCATTCAATTTCTGCTGCTTTTTGATGAAAGCATTAAATCGAGCAATGATGAATAAGTAATCGAGGACTAAGACGATTAAAATTGCAATAAGTATGATTCGTATTTCGTCAGAAGTTAATGTCATCTACACCACCACCCATCATGTCTTCATCTTTGAAGTAGCCGGGATTAAAATACCAATTGATTTCTGATGACTTTGTCTGTGTAGCTGCAAGCAATTCATTTTGGATAATTCTGTAGAAATGAGTATCATATGTTCCAAAACAATACATAGTAGGTATGTGAAAGATTAGTTTGTCATAATAGATTGAGTCTCTTTTTTTGACATCCTCTTCTGATGCGTAGTTCCAAATTTCATATTTGTTAAATCCAATAGATATAAGGAACCATTTGATGTGCAATAATTTATTAAGGATTTTTCTTTCAACATTTACAGTTTCAAAATAATGTTTCGTGTAATCTTCATAGGTTGTTTCTTTTGAAATCGTGTTTAATATTTTTTTGAGGAGGTAAGGAATGAAAAGTCTAAATAATTTGTATACACTAAATGAGAATGCAATAAATAAATTGATTAATTCAAATGTGAAATTGTAATTGCCTACTACTTTTATTGGTTTTGGTAACCATAAATTTGATTGTGTTAAAGATCTAAATTTCTTGATTTCATCTCTAACATCTTGCTTGGTTGTAATCATCCGGTTTCGTTCCTGGTGTATTTGACCAAACTTTCTACGATAATCTTTATCTCCAGCCTCTTCTTTTACATCTTCATAACGTTTATTTGCACCTATTTCATCAGACGCTTCATCAATGAGTTCGATCATGTAGTCATATATCGAATAATCTTTCAGAGCGTATGCATCATGAATTTTTTGTTGCTCGATTTTATAATTGAAATTAAATGAAAATGTTACATGTGAATAAAAGTTTGTTTTGGAGTGAACATAGTTTTTTCTGAAGTTTAAAACCCAATATGCAAAGATATAATCTTGAAATTGTTCTTTAGATTTTTTTGATGTAATAAAATTTAATATGAGTGATTGGTTTATTTTTTGGTTTTTGATTTCTTTTAATGTTTTTTCATAGATGTATTGAAATTCTATAGTTTCATTTTTTTTGAAGTATTCATCAAGAAGTTTATTGATAATTGAAAAATCTAATTTGTTATAAATTATCATAATTTCTGAAAGTAATAATTTTAATTTTTCTTCTATTTCAATTTGGTAGATATGACTTAACCCAGATTGAAAGCTTGTTTTGCCTGTTCTAATCGCTCCATTAATGGAGATTAGAAAACCAAGTAAAGAAGCTTTAATTTTGGATGCTTCATATTTATGATTAAGATATCCCCGATGTATTGTAATTGAAACGAGAGGTACTATTATTATTGAGTCAATGATTAGTAAAAGGATAATTATGCTACTCACTTAGTACCTCCGCTTCATTCATTCATACTATGGGGGGGACACATGAATGATTTTTTTAAAATTCGATATCTTCTGAATCTACTTCCTTAGAAATTGTATCTGGTCTATGTTCCCACTTGATTTTAAGCAATTTCTTTTCTTCTAGATTCTCTAATAAACGTTGTTGATCGTAACTTAAGAAGTGTGTAATATATAACCCTTTTTTGAAAATTATTTCTATAGATTTATATTCACCTTCCATGTTCGAGTAGGACCCAGTTACAAACCGAACTGGAACATTTCTATTCCATTCAGTAAGATCCCTACCTTTTTTGTCTTCAAGCTCAAGTCCTACTTCCAAAATAATTAGATTGAATAATTCGTTTGAAATAAAATCTTTCGGACCACCAGCTCTAAGATTTAATTGTCTTAAGAACTTGTTATGGAGGTTAAGATAGATAGATGCCATCTCTCTGCCATTACGATAAACCTTTGTAAATTTGACCGGATACTTTTCAAGTTTTGATACAATTGGTGCTGTTAAATCACTGAGTTTTACAAATTCTGGTACTTTTTTGGTTTCTTTTGTCTCTGTTGTTGCCATTTTTATTTCTCCTTTTTGTTTTTTGTTGTATACTTAATTCGGAAGCATCCTTCTCGGCTTTTGAGCCAATAAGAGTTTTGTACTCATAGGATTGCTTCTTTTTTTGACTTGTCACTACTAAAGATATATAATCAAACTGTATTGATGAAAGGATGATTTTATGCCAAAAGATAAACCTATTTATATTGATCCTATACATGTGATTGATGGATGCCCTGAATTAAAACCAACAAACTACACTCATGTTTCCATATCAGATTCTATGCATATCAGAGATGGTGAAGGTAGTGTAGTAGAACTATCCGAATTTGAAGTAGTCAGTGGTGAATTAGAAGATAAATAGAACTATTGACATTTAGTTTTATCTGAAGTAATATTGAGTCATAGCAATTGATTTTATCGGTCGTAGGGAATCGTAACCTACCAGCTAATAGAATTGATTGCTTTTTTTTATGGAGAGATTCGCCACTGGATGGATCTATCCAGAGACGAATCATTTCCTATTCAGTTGTCAAAGATCGTGACGGTTCCTTTTTGAAAACAAAAAACGAACCTACTAATAGATCCGTTGCTTACTTTAATTTTATGACCTTTTTTTACTCGAAATCCGTTAATTATAACTGGGACCCAAAGACTCTTAATCAGTGGGTCTACGGTTCGATCCCGTAAGGGGGTACCATATTACAATAAGACGAATCTTGAGCAAAGCATAACACCCAAGATATGCTCCGTGACATTTCATCACACATCTATGATAAAACAATAAATTTGCTTTGTCAATAAGAAAGGAGCATTTTAAAATGCACAAGTTAAAAAAGATTCGTACTGATAAGGGTTTATCACAAACCCAGGTTGCTAAGATTCTAGGTGTTGATAGAAGCTCAATATCTAACTATGAGAGAGGGACAAGGAAACTTGATCAAGATCAAATAGTTGCATTAGTCAAGGCTTTGAATACAACAGCTGATTACTTCCTAGGACTGTCTGAGACCGAAAAGAAAGAGCAACATTAAATTGCTCTTTTTTTATTAAATTGATTTATATAATCTAAAATTTTGTTTGTCTTATACGATTTCTTCAAAATATTCTTCATTTGTTTTAGTATCCGAGACAGCATTGAAAATAAAAGTAAATACTGAATCCTCATCAAATTCATTTTCAATACCCTCTAGTGAAGCTGATAAAATATAATCAAAAAATAATTCTATGGATTCTTCTTTTAATTTATATCCAAATTGTTTCATTGTTAATATTGCACTAATATAATTAATAATAACCTCATTATTAAAGCAGTTATATTTGCGTACTTTTTCAAATACAGTTAGTTTATTATTTTGAAATACATCAATAATTTGTTCTGGTGATAAACATTTATTCATGTAAAATTCTAAAATGTCTACTAACTCTTTATCAGCTAAAACTTTAGATTTAATAGTTTTTATACCAGTTATTATTTCATCAGTTGTTTCATTATATTTTTCATTATGATGCCAATAATAATTTAGTATAAATTCCATATATGCAAAACATCCTTCTGAATTTTCCGATATAAATTTATTATAATCTAAAGATAATTTAAATCTACGTGCTCTAAATTGGTTAAGTTCGTATAACATATTCTTTGTTCCCCTATTATTATTCTTTTTTATTTTCTTATAATGTTTTTTATTTTATCTTTGTAAACCATAAGATCTGGATACTTCTCATTTGTATATTTATATAAACCATTTATTATCAAATCAATACTAATTGATCTTAAGCTACTCTTTAAATAATCTAAATCATGATGATCTTCAGAAAGATATTCCAGCATCATTTTAAATAAATTTATAAAAGTCTCTGCAATTGGATCAGCTATTCCCTTGCCTTGTTTTAAAAAATAATAATGTGCTGTATTACTATTAAAAGAATTCAGTAATTCTAATGCATTAGTTCTAGACATTTAATATTTTTATTCCTTTCGTTATTTTATCAAAGATAGATTCTTACAATTTGTGTTCACTTTATTGATTTATATAAATGGTTATACGCTTAATCATCAAGATTCATCATCAAATTCATTAATTTCATAAGCTATTAATATTTATCTCTTTTCCCTTTGTTGCATCTCTCACACAAAGTTTGAAGATTGTCATCTGTTGACTTTCCACCTTTTGATACAGGCTTAATATGGTCAACTTCCAAACGAACTCCAGCGGCAGCTGTCGCCCCACAAATGCAACACCTGAAACCATCTCTTTTCATTATCTCGTAACGTTTATCATCTGAAAGAATAGCGCGTTGTTGTTGTATAAATGTCATTTTTCCTTCTTTTTCCAACGCCACTCGATAACATTCTAAAATATCACTAAACTCGTATCTTTCATTTCTATCATAGTCACCATACTGCGATGTTGCCATTAAATGCAATATAACACTTGGAAATCGTGGGTCATAAGTTTTTTTGCTAAGCAACTCTTCTTCATACTTTTTAAGTTCTTTAAATCTATTTTCGGTTGTCGATCCAAAATTTTTGGCAAACCAATTTCTATTATCATGAGGTGCAGTTGAGATATCCTTATAAAGTCTCTTTACCTCAAAAACCTTTAAAACTTTCTTTTTATATTCATTAAATATCATAAAAATATCAATGTATTTATTAACTAATGATTTGTAAATTATCATCTCTCCAAATATTTTCCCAGATAAATATGCTTTAAAGTCAAACGAACTACCAAAAATGAATGAACCACCGAAATATGATTTCCCATATTTTGCTTTACTTGTGCGTTTTTCGTATTTTATCGGTTCTACTTTTATAGCATCAAAATTATAGTTGTTGTATTTTTTGTTAATCGTCTCAATTTCCAGCCACATTATATTATTTCTTATGCTTGTTTTTGCATCTTTAAATTGCATATTGTCTCCATTTGAACATATAAATTTTCATATGTATTTCTTCAATAAGATTTTGAAAATGGTACATTACTTATTAATAGTATACTATTTTTATGGATTAATTTATAATGTTAATTTGTCTATCAAAATATTTTAACACTCACTAATTATACATCTTACTAATAACCTTTTGCTTTATCAAAGGACTAAAATATGAAATATAAAGTAAAGACTAATAATTAGTTTTTTGTATAACTATTCTATCAATGTTGTAAAAATGAAATATGGAAAAGTTTATTCTTTTACATCAGTAAATGGTGGGTTAAACAATCTCATTTCTGATGTTGGACCATCATTTGAAATCTCTAATTTTTCATTTAAATGACCATGTAATATTTCAGAAGCAATTTCTCTTATCTTTTCGAAGGGTTCCCCAAGAACATCATAATAGTTATCAAAAATTTTAATTAAGTCATCAATTATGTTCGTTTCAAAGTAAATATGTTGAAGATATTGAATATCAGAAGAAAAATAATCGTTATCCATCCATGAATAACCATGTAATAATAACTCTCTTATTTTTTTATGCATTTCAATATCTATGTTCCACGAAAAACCTCGGCCATAAATAGTTTTACTAATCATTGTTTTTTCAGCATATGTTATATGAAATGAATATCCTGAATCAATAATTATTTTTGGAAACATGTGAAATACATTACCACTATATGTCTTTAAATCATAATAAATTGAAATATTAGGTCCTCTTTGTCGTGGATCAAATAAATATCCAATGGTTTTTTTAGTGTAATCAAATTCGGAATTGAGTTCTTTATAATCTAGATACAGTTTGTAAGGTTTATTTAGAGCGACTATTTCTGTAGACAAGCAACTAAACAATTCTTTTAAATAACTCGTATAAGTGTCATTACTAATGTAATATTTTCCTATAGATTTTGAATAATCATTAAATCTTTGTATTTTATTTTCCCACAAGATCATTTCTGTCTTTTTTAAGTTTTCTAATTTTTCAAAATCATATTCATTTGGAATGAAAATCTCCAATTCATCATCTGGCTTATTTTGATTTTGCTCCCAACAATCATCACATAGCCAATATCTATGTCTTTTAAATTCTCTCATGATAGACTGATGCCTTTGAGAAAAAGTGTTTGATGAAACCAAAACATCTGCATTGTATCGTCTACTACAAATCTTACAAATTCTTGTATCGGGTAAATACATTGGCATCTCATATCACCTTTTTTAATTTTTTGATTGCTCTACTTTGAATCTGTCTAACTCGTTCTCTAGATATTCCAAATAAGTCTCCAACTTCTCCTAGAGTTTTTTCATCATAATCTATGCCAAATCTCATTTTAATAATTGCTTGTTCTCGTCTATCTAAAACTTGTAAGATATCATCCACAAATTCATCAAGCTCTTTTTCATTATTGTATTCTTCTGGATTCTTATTTTTCTTGTCTTCTGTGAAATCTAGAAGTCTGGAATTATCTTCTCCTACACTTTGATCTAAAGATATCGCATCATCACTACACAAATAAACTATCTTTAATGACGGTATTGATATATTTGTTAATTTTGAAACTGTTTCAATATCGGGTTCTACACCATTTTCTTTTATATATTTAATAGTCGCTTTTTTAATAATAGCTAATGAATCATATATATGTACTGGAATCCTAATTGTTCTAGCTGTATTAGAAATTGACCTTGAAATGAATTGTCTAATCCACCAAGTTGCATATGTTGAAAGTCTGTATCCTTTTTCAACTTGAAATCTGTCTATAGCTTTCATCAAACCCATATTTCCTTCTTGAATAAGATCCATCATGGGAACATTCGTATATCTATATTTCTTAGCTATATTCACTACCAATCTTAAATTTGAAACAACCAATTTATCTCTGGCTTCTTTTCCAAGTTCTATAATTTTTTCATCTTTAGATTTACGAGCTGCCAATACTTTACCAGCAAGTTCAATTTCTTCTTCCTTAGTCAGTAATCGAATTTTACCAATATCCTTTAAATATACACTTAAAGAATCATTTAAATTAACTAGATCTTTTGAATTTATTAATTCTGTATCCGATCCTTCTAATTCATGATTGTTCAATACATTTTTCGATTTCAAATAGTTTCTCCCAATCTATTTTTATTTTTGTATCTCTTAACATACGAATTATACATAGCTAAAAAACTTTGTCAAGGGGTGTATTTTAAAAAATTTTTTGATAATACATAAATTAATTCTCCCCCAGAAATGCATTGATGTCTATATATTTATTATACACTGCACAAGTATATAAAAAAAGCACTTAAATAAGTGCAATAATTAACTAATTAATTTGTAAAACTTCCTAACTCTTAATCAGTGGGTCTACGGTTCGATCCCGTAAGGGGGTACCAAAATACAATAACGAGACTTAAGCAAAGCATTACTCCGCGAAGAGTTGCTCCGTGACATTTCATCACACATCTATGATAAAACAAAACATTTGCTTTGTCAATAAGAAAGGAGCATTTTAAAATGCACAAGCTAAAAAAGATTCGTACTGATAAGGGGTTATCACAAACCCAGGTTGCTAAAATTCTAGGTGTTGATAGAAGCTCAATATCTAACTATGAGAGAGGGACAAGGAAACTTGACCAAGATCAAATAGTTGCATTAGTCAAAGCTTTAAATACAACAGCAGATTACTTCCTAGGATTGTCAGAAACCAATGAAAAAGGACAGAAATAAAAATTTTGTCCTTTTTTAACTGAACGTTTTAACAAAACAATTTCTAAGCTGCTCTTTTTTAGGTAATATTGAAAAATTATTTATTTTCTAACTTTAAATAACCAGCTAAAAACATTATAACAAATATAACTAACAATACCCTTGCACCAACTTCAGTTCTATAAATTGCTACAGTCATTACAATTATTCCTATGATACCAATTATTGTAAGAGCGATATTTATTTTTTTTGAATTCATAATCACCTCTTAATAATCTGATAAATCATTGAAACCAATTGTATAACCTATTGAATTGAATTCTGGTACTGGTTCTAAACTAATTCCGCTATAAGTTACATATGGATAAATCGGTGTCAATGTAATTCTTCCTGGATCTATTTTCCATCCGGAAAACTGGTGAACATAAGTTCCTAAAATATCAATTGAATTAATTTCACTAGTTGATGGAATAAGTACTGTTTCAAACTCAAACTGCAATTCTGATACAATTTGTCCTTGTGTAAACATTAAACCGAAATCAGAATATGTTATAAAAAATGATTCAGGAACTTCGTAAGGTACCATAATTGTTCGTTCGTTTGGAGTGTACTCATAAATATCATCATCAGAACCAACAACAACTTCTTCTCTATCTTCATCAATTGATACAAACATTTCTCCATTTACTACAGTGTAATTAAACAGATGATATTGCATTTTCGAATATATTTTAGCGTGTTCTTCAGAACCAGCAGGGTAGTTTCCATTAATATCCGGTAAAACTTCTTCATTATTATTATAGTAGACAAACTTTGGCTTAAATAATTCAGTATATGCTATATTTAGCAGGTCAATTAAACCATCGTCTTGCACTGAATCCCATTCAACTTTCATCCAATAATATAGTTCACCATATTGACCATATGTTGGGAAATAAGTTGCTTGAATACTAATTGAAAAAAAACTGTTATTATTATATCCATCCTTTGATATCATCGGTGGAACATCTCCACCACCACCTGAATCTCCACCATCATCAAATTCAAATCCAGCCCCTAAAACACTATAAGAAATAATATCATTTAATTCTTTCTCTTTATCGTCCTTATATTTCTTTAATTTCTTTTGATATTCTTCCTTTGAAAGATTGTGAATTGTGCTTACAGTCTTTCCATCGACTTCATTATTAATTTTTTGATAGTATTCTTTAACTTCATAGGTATAACTTTCAATCGCACCAAATGAATTAATAGATAATCCCATAAAAATAAACACTAATAGAAATAATATAATCTTTTTCATTGCCCCTCCCAAGTTTTTTTTCATTTTATCATATATTAACAGATATATCAATTGAAGTCTTTTTTTCTATATCTTACTAATAGGATATGCAATAACATCTTTTGTTAGATACATTGGATTTTCTATCATCGATAATAGATATTGTCCACCAATCACTATATCACCTTTATTCTTGATTGTATCAAAATTCTTTATCATATGTAATGATGGATGTGAAGTTTTCTTCACTTCAACTAAATATAACTTGCCATTTTGCTCTAGTACTATATCCACTTCATTTTGATCCCTATCTCTATAGAACATGAGATTTGGTTCAATACCTTTATTACGGTATGATTTTATAATTTCAGAAATCGCATATGTTTGGAGCATGAATCCTGACATTGCGCCACTTTCTAATACTTCTGAAGTTTGCCACTTCAACAAGAATGAAGCAAGTCCAGTGTCCATAAAATATAATGTCGGTGTTTTTACTGCTCTAGATAATAAATTGTTTGAATAAGGTTTAGCAATATATACAATTGAAGATGCTTCTAATACGCTTAACCAGCTCATTGCTGTTTTTAAATCGATGCCGACTTCACTTGCAATTGAAGCATAATTTAGTAATTGTCCAGTTCTAGCTGCAACTGCAACCATAAATACAGAAAAACGATTCAAGTCTCTAATATTGATGATTTCTCTTACGTCTCTTTCAATATATGTAGACACATATGAACGATAAAACAGTTGCCAATCCATCATTTTATTTTCATATAATTCTGGATATGATCCTCGATGAATGATTGACCATATATTACTATTAAACGACTTTCTTTGATTGCTGATATATGCTATATCTGGTACAAAAACATCTTGAAAAGATTCTGTATTTATTTCTCTAAGTGATAAACCGGAAAGTGATAAAATACCGACTCGACCAGCGAGTGATTCAGATACATGATGCATCAAAGAAAATGTTTGCGAACCAGTTAATATGATTTGTCCTTTTTTCTCACTTTGATCAGCTAATAATTTAAGATAAGGAAATATCTCTTTAACTTTTTGTACTTCATCTATGATGATAGGCAATGTATGTGTTTGAAAAAATAATGCTGGATCACGTTTTATTTGCTCTTGAATTAGCACATCATCTAGAGATACATATTGATGAGTGTTACCAAATATTTTTTTAATGATTGTTGTTTTACCAACTTGTCTTTGTCCAGTCACCAATATGATTTTGAACATTTCTGACATTTTAAGCAAAATATCTTCAGCATGTCGTTTTATATAGTTCATCATTAACCTCCGTCTAATATGGAATTCAATTCCATTTTAGCCGTTACATTATGTTTTGTCAATTGTTTTCATTATTAATACCTATACAAACGGAGTTTTTCGTTATGTTTTACTGGAGTGATTTGGTATTATTATCAAACCTTGTAACTCTTAATCAGTGGGTCTACGGTTCGATCCCGTAAGGGGGTACCAAATTACAATTAAATGGACTTAAGCAAAGCATACTCCGCAAGAACTGCTCCGCGACGATATGTCACTACATCTATGATAAAACAATAAAATTGCTTTGTCAATAAGAAAGGAGCATTT
This sequence comes from Acholeplasmataceae bacterium, assembly GCA_963675245.1. Classification (GTDB taxonomy): domain Bacteria; phylum Bacillota_I; class Bacilli_A; order Acholeplasmatales; family Acholeplasmataceae; genus WOFB19. The sequence goes on from OY775910.1 coordinate 147,068, forward strand.
AATATGCACAAACTTAAGAAAATCCGTACTGATAAGGGTTTATCACAAACCCAGGTTGCTAAGATTCTAGGTGTTGATAGAAGCTCAATATCTAACTATGAGAGAGGGACAAGGAAACTTGATCAAGATCAAATAGTTGCATTAGTTAAAGCTTTAAATACAACAGCAGATTACTTCCTAGGACTATCAGAAACTAATGAAAAAGGACAAAAATGAAAATTTGTCCTTTTTTCTTGATTGTCATTTATAATCAAATAATACCAATTTAAATTAAAATGTTAAAAGTTGAATCACATTAAAAACTAAACACTAATATTTAACTTATTGAATAATCTTGATCAAGTGGATCAATCGTATAAAAAACCAATTGATTTCTCAAAATTTCAAAACGAGGATTCAGTATACGATTAGTCGAATCCCAAGAAACTTGAACAGACACTGAGCCATATGGATTGTTCTCAAATGAAGTCGAAATTTCTACTAATTGGCTTTGTGTATACAGCTCCGAAATATGTATTCTGAATGATGATATATTCGTTAAAAATTGACCGCTATCAAAACTTCGAGAAATTAAAAAATCTGAATCTCCAAACAACTCAATTTCATTTGTTTGAACATCTCTAAACGTCTGGCTTATAATTGTAAATAGAGAATCAAACATCAATATATCCCCTGTCTGATTAAGATCATTTTTTACATAGTTTACAATATCAATTAGATTATCTTCATTCAATGTAGAACTGTTTGTAGTTATATTATCTTCATATTTATTAAGTTGCAAAGTTTGTCTATCAAATATGTATTGATATTTTTGATTGTTGTAATAGTCATATAATGTCATATCATCAGTCATCAAATATGCAAAAGATCTTTCTTCTTTAACTAAGATATAGTGTTCATTATTCGTTGTCATCGTATAATATACCCAAGAAGAATTCGACGATAAATAAACACTATAGATGTCTCCATCAATTTCCACAATATTCGAAATATTTTCGACCGTTAAATTTTGAAAAAAATCTATAAATTCCTTTTTATCAGATTGGTTGCATCCAAACGATGTTAAAAGTAAAAAGATTAATATCATCGATAATAAGATTTTTTTCATTTAATAACCTCCTTTTTGAATTGTGTTTATACTACTAGATTTTCAAATGGCGGTTTCCAAATTTCCCACCACTTAGCTCCTGTTGTTTTTTGGATGTTATATATACCATGTCTATATTGTGATTGTACAAAATAAAAAGATGGTGTCCCGGATTTTTTACTACCTATAACCCCTAAATTGTGATAATAATTTTCTGTCCAATGAGAAATAATATCATAATTTGTTTTGAATATCCACCAAGCATCTGATTGAGCGCTACCAATAATCATTGCATAATGTGCGGTTTCGACGACATCTAAACTATAATATAATCCAATTGCAGGACCATTGTAATTTGGGCCAAAATAACCTTCAGAATTGACAAAATAGTCATCCGATAAATATCCATGAATTCCAGACACTATTTCACCTGGCCATATACCATAAAAAGTACTTACTAAATAGTCACGTCCAGCTGTAGTCCAATTCATTAATGAACGCATCGTATCCCGTTCAGTATTACTATTCATACTTTTTGTTAATCCACTTTCGCCGGAAAACTGAAAAGTATACAAGATGTTCACTGCTGCTTGTGCACCACAATCCATGTATGCACCTTGAGTTCTAGTATAAATTTGATAACTACCATAACTACCATTATCCATTCTTAAATCATCTGCAATTGAATATGTTACTTTAAAATTAGTTAGTGCATTCGTATTTGTGCTAGTAAGCTGAATATAAATATTATCATAAAACCAACTTTGTCCATCTATTTGATCTAAATAAGGTGCACCGAATGAATTAGGAATAAATCTTTCATTGTCTTTAATATAATAATGATTCCCTATCAAGTAATTTGTATCTCTAGCTACATAAAAAGGTAAATTCCCCTCTGTTTTTATTTCATAAATATTTAAGTCTAGTCCTACAGTTAAGTATCCCTGGTCAAACTGAATCAGAAACGCCTTCAATTCATCATGTTCATCGTATAAGTCATAATAATCAACATATGTATTTACATCCCATACTTGACCAAACTCTTTATAATACTCCTCCCTTAAAATTGGAATATTCTCATTAATAAAATTTACAAGTTCAGCTTCGTTATCAATATTCACTATACCACTAAAACCGATTGTTGTGAATAGAGATAAAATAACAATTAAAAATTTGTTCAACATTTTTCTTCTCCTTTTTCTATTATTCAAATACAAAAAAGCTTACAACGTAAGCACCCCCAAGATGTCATGTATCTCTATAATGTAATTATAACATCAGTATGTAGTTATAAAACACAACATATATGTCAATAATTTAATGCAATTTAAACAAATGAAATACCTGACTCTTAATCAGTGGGTCTACGGTTCGATCCCGTAAGGGGGTACCATTTGATAATTAAAAGACTTCATTTTGAAGTTTTTTTTGTTTCACAAATCTCTTAGTATACCTATTTAGATCAATTCACTTGCTTTGCTAATAAGAAAGGAGCATTTTAAAATGCACAGGCTAAAGAAAATTCGTAGTGATAAGGGTTTATCACAAACCCAGGTAGCTAAGATTCTAGGTGTAGATCGCTTTCATTTCCAACTATGAACGATGAAATAGAAAGCTTAATTAAGATCAAATCGTTGAATTCGTGAAAGCTTTGAACACATCTACTGATTACTTCTTGGGATTGTTGTAAACCGAAGAAAAAGGACAATATTTCTCATTTTTGTCCTTTTTCTTAATCATGCATTTCTCTAATGTGTCCTTTTTTCTTGATTTTTTATAACATGAATAATATTAATTTATTTACTCGTTATCATAGAACTTAACATTCCAGATTCTGAAGTTAATCGTATTAGAAGAACTGTCTTCTTTTATTGCATCAAATGATTCATTAAAGACAATTCTAATGGTTGAGTTTTCACTTAGATTTGTCGTAAGAATTGTTTCAATTTCATTAATATAAACTTGATATGAAGCATCATCTTTAATATTATTTAAACAAACAAAATCTATTGTTGAATATGTGCTTTGTATGTAATCCATGTCATGAATGTTCAAAGTGAACAAATAAACGACAGAATCCGTATTATGCATAGCATTTTCAAATGTTAAATCGTAATTGCCTTGTTCATATGTAGATCCTAATCCATAGACTTCCATCGGTGTTTCGCATGCTGTAAATAACAGCGACACTACTAGTATAATTGATATTATAGCTAATTTTCTCATATTCTATCACCTTTCTAATAATACATGAAAGCAGCAAAACCAATATATACATTCAAATCCATATATCTCATATAAGTAACCCATCCATCAGACAGTCTTATTAAATAAACATAATCGTATTCAGTCCACCATAATACTTGTCTAGCTTTTCTGTAAGTTTTGTATCCAAATACTGCCATTGTATGAGCACCCTATGTATTTGTTGAAGTACTCCACATAAGTGGCTTATCATCATCGAGATATTGTTTATAGTTAAATGCTCCCCATAAAACATCCTCTCTGAAATTTATATCATAACCATACTCATCCATCGTCATTTCAATAATTCCAGAAGATTGACCAATTGTGAAAGATTCTACTCTGCCATATTGATCGTAAGTATTTGTTCTTGCACTGATATATAATTCAGGAAAATCAGTTAAATCCGAATTAAGTTGATACTCTGAACTTTCTATCATTTTCTCATAGTGTACATCCCATTCATGATAAATAGGATTATATGTTACACGGTCTGCATAATCTGGTAGATTTGAATATGCTGATTTAGTTGAAAAATAGTTCATTACGTTAAAAGGTGCAACTAAACCACAATTACCTTCTGAATATCGTAGATTATCTTCATAACGCCAGTATACACTTAAATCAAACATATCATGACTAGTTGAATAGCTTAGATAATGATATTGATATAATGAGTAACCAGATCCATATCTATCAGCAACGTATGTAGCTGTAGATACAATTCCACCTGCGCCATCAAGTTCTTGTCCCTCATAAGGATCACTTAAAAGTGTGTTATCAAAATCATTTTCATTGCTGTTTATTGGTACTAGTTGACCTTCAATCAGAAAGTGATAACCAGACAAAGGTAGATAGTAAATTTGTACATCAAATTCAGTTAGATTCTCTAATGGTGAAGGTCCTGTGATTTCATAATCATAAATCGCTGCCTCATCCCCAATTAGTAAGTAGCCATTGTCATCATTAAAATCCAACAAAACACCTTCATTTTTTTCATTCATATCATCAATAACAATTTGATAGCTTTTATCTACTGAAGTAAGCGAATCATTGAAGCCTAATTCAACAAACAACTCTTTAACAGTATCTATATGAGATTCAATATATTCTGCTGTCTCATACGATGAATCAACATTGCATGGAATTTTTGAATCTTGAGAAGCAATTCCACCCCAAAGCGAAAAACTAGCTAAAATCGCAATTAGAATTTTGCTATAAATAAACGCCCCCTTTATTATTTTTTTATTATGATTACCCCATCGTGTTTTCGATTTAATATTACTTCTTTTAATTTCAAATGTCAAATACACTTTATAATTCCTAAATTGTTAATATAACGTAAATAAAATTGAGAAACTATTGACTCTTAATCAGTGGGTCTATGGTTCGATCCCGTAAGGGAGTACCATTTATAATAATTAACGACTTCAATTGAAATCTTTTATTTTAAGTTTATTGATGTTCCGTCATGATGTGTTAGTAAAGATTTCTGAACGTATCACAAATTGATCATGTCTAAAGGATAACTCATATTTTCTATTCCAATACCTATATGAATTTCTATTATGATATCTTCATCCAACTGATATGGTTCTGTTTAAAAGATCGGAGGTACTTGTTTATTTATGCAGGATATTAAGAATGACGATACCCCTCCAATTAGTAATCAATTATCGAATACTTCATATTTATTGCCTCCACATTTATTCCGTTTCAAAGTCATCGTAATAAAAAGTGACTATTTATTGACTAATCTGATGGATGTGTCTTGAATTGCATAGTTAATAATCTGATAAGTTGAAAATCCAAGTCGAATATCATCATCTATATTTGTATATACACCAAAACCTAAATCAATCATATCCGAGTTTTGATTAAAAAGGATTTCTGGCAAAATAATTTCAATCATATACTCATAAAAAACGATATATGAATCATCCTTATTATATACACGTTCATATTCAAATGTATCTCTCTCATAATCATCAACATTAAATGTGTACAATTCAATATCTTCTGTATTGTTGCCATTATTTGCAAAAATAACTATTGATGATCGCTCATCAATTGAACTTCTAATGGCTTGATTTGGAATTCCTATATAAAATGAAACAGTAATATCACCTATACCAAATTCTGAATCTTGAAATCGATAAGCGCAATATACTTCTTGCATTGGTTCATCTTCACCTGTATCAATATATAAAAAGCCTTTTGCTCTTACATCTGTTTGCTCATTGTTACTACATGCCGTTAGAAATAAAACAAATATAGAAACAAAGATAATTCGTTTAATCTTTAACATATGACTCCTTTGTTTGCATAAAATGCATGTTAATTTTTATTTACATTTCATCAACGATATTTCTGTGCGTTGATACCGATTTCAATGAGGTCATCAGCAGTATATAGATGTAATAGATTTCCGGCTTGCAGGTCATAATATTTATCTTTGTAGTAAACAAGGTAGTTATTAATATGATAAGCACCTATTGCATACATTTCATTATTATCATCAAAAATAATAACTGCAATTGATGGATAGATGATATCTTCGTTGATATCTGTTCTTTTTAAAATCGTAAAGTTAGATCCTTCATAAAACAAACTAAATAGTTCCGGTTCAGGATTTTCTAGTGGTTTCACACTTTGGCAAGCATACAACGTAACAGATACTAAAGTAATCATTAATACATATAATATTGACTTCATGATATCTCTCCTTATATAAATCACTACATTGTAGATTCATCAATTATTTCTACTGTTCCTACTAATTGATTTTCTAACAAAAACAATAGTTTATCATCATGTCTCTTGGCTGACTGAATCATCAATTGATTGGATGTCTTTATATCTCAAGATAGATAGAAAATTTTCATAACAATTGGAATCTGTACGCTCTTTAGTATCATCACTACTGGGACATCCACACAAAATAACTACCAAAAAAAGCTGAAATAATGATCAATAAGACTAATTTTATTTGATGATGACTCATATGATCAACCCCCAATCATAATGTGAATCATATGCTGCTTTATTTACACTTATTATATCACTAAAGTATGCAAAAAATAAAAGACCTTTAAAAGTCTTTCATTGTTATATGTATCTTTGACATACAATAAGTGTCTTTGTTTCCATAAAATATACCATGTAAAGATTTCTTAACGAATGAAAATCTTTATCTTCACCTTTATATGTCAGATAGTCGCCATCACTGATTATATACAAGTTAATCCATTGATACTCATTTTCCCAATTTGGCATATAAGGAGCAGGGATATCAAAATCATTTGTATCTTCAATCGTGTCATTTAAAATCGTTTGAAACGTTTCGTTTGGTGCTACTTCAAACCCAATATCTAAAAGAAATTCTGTTGGTTCCTCATCGAAGACTAATACAGCATATCTCGTACCATCTCTTCCAAATTCTGTTTCCTCAAATGAAAGATGATAATCTTTTGGTAATGTGATATCCCAAATCGTATTTAGTGCATATGAATAGGTCATCTCTGCTGGTAATAACCGTATGACACCGACGCCGATTAATAGTAAAACAGGGATGACGAATATGAGTGCTAATTTAAGTTTCATGTTGTGCTTTCCCCTCCAATAATGATTATATTCATTATACATTGTGATACATGTCTTTTCAATACATACTGAACATGATATTTTTTAAAGCTGTCATTATTGATATATACTTATATTAAGGGAGTGATAACGATGACGATAAAACACTATCCAGCTGATAGAAGTTATTCAGCATTGTTTGAAGAAGTCAGACAGTTTATTTTACGGTTAAACGAAAACCATACGTATGATATTTATCATTGGTCAAGATGGGAATGGTATTTTGCCAGACATAGTTTTAGAACTGAAGATCTTCAAAAGATGTTGTTATTTTATGAAGATCAAAAACTTCAAGGTGTACTCATGCTTGAAGATGAACCTAACATCTACTATTATTTAGCAACCAGTAAAGCAGTGAAAGCACAAATTGTGAGAGAATTAAATCATATGCCAGATGCGACGCTTATGATTGAAGAATCAGATTTAGATATGCGTGCATTAATCGCTTTATCTAATTGGGAAGAAACCGACTATATCGAACATATGGCAAAACTCACCAAAGACCATATACCTTATCAATTACCTGAAGGGTACGAACTCTTATGTATCAGAGATGACTATGATGTCAAAAAACATCATGCATGTCTTTGGAAAGGTTTTGATCATGGTGGTGACATACCAATGAGTGATGAGCATCTTATGTATCGTGAAAGACAAGTTTCTTCTCCTCACTTTAAAAAAAGATATGCGTATGCTGCTACTTATCAAGATGAGTATGTCGCATGGACAAGTATTTGGTATCAAGAAGGTACGGATATCGCGATGATTGAACCAGTTTGTACAGTACCTGAACATCGTCGAAAAGGATTAGCTTCTGCGACAATTTCTAAATGTGTGGATGCTGCTATAAGAGATGGAGCAAAACAGATCATTGTTGGTTCAAATAAGAAACTATATTTATCTTTAGGCTTTGAAGTCTATAAGTATGCCAGAGTATACAAACAAGCCGGTAAATAACTATTTGTGTGTTATCATATGAGACAGAGGTGACTAACTATTAAAAGTCAAGTACTTTTAGTAGATAAACTGTAAAAACCTCCAATAGCCATAATTTTTAGAGGTTAGCCATATAACTGGATGATTTTATGACTTAACCGCCACAGTTTAAGGAATCAATTATTGTAGTTTAGAGGAATCAAAATCTTCCTGATGTGTTTCGAGATGATGAATGACTCTAATGAGTTTTTTTGAAAGATGAACCAGTGCGACACGATGATGTTTACCCTCTTGTTTCTTCTTGGTGTAGTAGTCGTAGAAGACGGGGTTATAGATCATAACCATCATTGAGATATTGATGAGTGTTGCTCTTAGGTACTTGCTGCCACGTTTAACCAGTTTACCTGTTGAAGACATGGTGCCAGACTGTCTGATGGTTGAATCCAGACCTGCATAGGATAACATTTCAGCGGGATTGGAGAAAAGTGAAATATCACCATATTCTGAAACGATGACAGCTGCTGAAATGATTCCGATACCTTTAATGGTTTGAATCTTAGTTGGATATCGATGCATTAAAGAAATGATCTGTTTCTCAGTTTCTTCGATATCTTGATTGAGTTTCTCAACATAAGAAATTGAAGTCTTAAGTTTGAATAGTTGATGATCTTGTGTCACACCAATGGTTGATTTTGCGAGTTCCTTCAGTTTAACAAACTTCGGATAATTGAATTTACCCATCGATCGTTTACGAAGCTTATCGAAGTGGTCATCAGTCATCCTTGCTATTTTATCCGGTGATGAAAAGCGCTTCAAGATGTATAAAGATGTATCACTATAGCCTTGTTCTTGCATAAAAGGTTTGAATTCAGGAAAGATGACATCTAAGACCTTGGTCATCATATTGTAGTGTTTCGTCCGAATTGAGATGAGTTTAAAACGTAACCTGGTCAGTGATTTTAAAGCACTTATATGATAAGATTGATGATGATAGGCTTTGTAGTCTACAGATCTCATATAAGTTGAAATCATTTGTGCATCTTTCTTATCCGTCTTTGTTTTTCTCAGTGAATGGGCTTCTCCAAACTTCTTCACGAGAAAAGGATTAATCTCCATGAATGAATATCCATGGAGGATAAGAAATGACTTAAGGTTTTCTCCATAATGACCTGTGGCCTCTAAGCCTATTATCATTTCTTGCTTGACTAAAGAGTTAAAGTATCCTAATAGTTCTTTAAACCCAGACTGACTGTTCTCAAATGAGAACTGATGGCTAACTGTTTCGGTGGCGATGAAACAGTCATGCTTGTACTTTGAAATATCGATGCCGATATAGATCATAAGTACACCTCCAAGAATTAAATTTGTACGTGTGGTAAGTCCAGCAGCGTCTTTATCTCATAATCATGTAAAAAGCGTCTTCCGCTAACTAACTATTGCTGATTAAAATAAAGACCGTGGTAAGCGTCACCTCAAAATAGTCTAGGTTATAAAAATATGACACAGATCCACAGTACATTATTAGTATATTAAATTAGAACGAAAGGAGTAAAGATTTAAAGACTTAAGTAACTAACTTAATACACTTTAAATCTTACATGACTATATGAAAGTATTTATTGCTGGTGATTCAACGGCAGCACCAAAGCTAGAAAGTAAACGTCCAGAAACTGGATGGGGAGAATGTATTCATGAATTCTTACCACCCATGTATGACATCTATAATATTGCAGAGGATGGACGATCTACTAAATCCTTTATTGATGAAGGTAGATTAGACATTATTGAATCGAAAATAAAAAAAGGTGATCTGTTGATCATCCAATTTGGACATAATGATGAGAATAATGATGACCCATCAAGATATACGACTCTATCTCAATATACAGCTAATCTTGACAGATTCGCAAAAGTCGCTATATCTCATGAAGCTATTCCTGTGTTTATTTCTTCTATTACGAGAAGAAAATTTGTCAATGGAAAATTAGATCCAGATGCTATCAAAGATTATCCAAACGCCATGAAAGTGTTCGCACATAACTACGGTTATCCCTTCATCGATATGTATAAAATTAGTCAAGATATTTTGAATAAACTCGGTGAAGAAGATTCATTAAAATATTACCTTCATTTAAAACCAAGTGAGTATTCCAATTACCCTGAAGGTTTAGATGATGATACACACTTTAGTCCTTATGGTGCAAGGCAGTTTTCAGCGATCATCGCATCCCAGCTACTTAAGCTTTTATAAAAAAAATCAACCCTAGTAACTGGGGGGGAATCGCTACTAGGGTCTAGCCAGCGATCTAACGAATCATGGCAAAGCATCAAAGGGCTAAGCCAATCCACTTCGAAAGAATCATCTGACACCTTTATTATAACCCGAAAATGAAAGAAGTTCAAAGAATTATGTAAATAAAATTTACAAAAGGCACTAGTATCACTAGTGCCTTTATTGTTTAGGCTCTATAATTATGTTAGGGGTGGATGATTTTATAAAGGGATATAAAAAAGCATAAGTAAATCTTATAATAAAGGTAACCACACACTTTAGATAAGGAGTTTACTTATGCAAGACAATTATATCAAGAAAGTACTAAGAATTGAAGACGAGCACTTAAAGATTAAGCAAATAGAGACCATTGAGAATGATATGCATGTCCATTTGAGATTCACACAAGGCTATCAATTATGTCCACATTGTGGGAGTTACACTTCTAAAGTTCACGACTATAGAGATAGAGTCATTAAGCATGGTGTCATCAATGGCTACCATGTGTATTTAAAATACAGACGAAGACGGTATGTCTGTAAACACTGCCACAAGCGGTTCCCAGAACCTAATCAGTTCGTTGAGCGTTTCAATAAGATATCCAATGTCACGAAGCATCACATCTTAAGGGAAGCTGAATATGTCCAAAGCTATACAGCCATCGCGAAACGTTTGAATGTCTCTGTGCCAACAGCGATGAGACATATCGATAAACACATCCAACCGAGCAGGTTAAAACTATCTGAAACGATCAGTATTGATGAATTTAAAAAGCGCAACCTCGGCTATGGCAAATACGCCTTTGTCATCTGTGATCCCATCAACAAGAAAGTGATAGACGTGATGAGAAACAGACGGACAGACTGGTTAAAGAATTACTTCAGTCAAATACCTTATGAAGAGCGCAGCAACGTTAAAAACGTCATTATGGACCTATGGGCACCGTACCGGAATATCGTGAAAGCTTATTTACCTCATGCGCGCATTATCGCAGACACATTCCACTTCTTAAGATATATCTATTGGTCATTCAACGCCGTAAGAATACGCATTATGAAAACATTTGATGAGGATTCTATCAACTATAAGATATTAAAGAAGCATTGGAAGCTCTTGATGAAGTCACCGAGCGACTTGAATGACACTTATTACTACCATCATCTCTTAGAACAAAACGTCAATGATTATGTCATACATGATATCGCAGCGAATCTTCACCCGGATTTAAAAGAAGCTTTTCATCTTAAAGATCTCTTTCAAACCAGCATAGAAACATTATCTTATGAAGAGGCACCGGCTTTTATCAATCAATTCATTGATCTACTCAGACACGCAACCACCAAAGAATTTAGAGATATTAAGAAAACATTTATCAATTGGCGTCAAGAAATCGTTCAATCATTTGACCTTCATCCTGAAACACGTAAAAAGATGACGAATGGCATTGTCGAAGGTATTAATAACTTTATTAAAGTCATTAAAAGAACAGCTTATGGATTTACTGATTTCAACAGGTTCAGATCTAGAATTCTCTTTCTTTACAACAAAGATTACACATTAAGTGCATAATGAAAAAACGCATTTAGATGAATCACCTAAAAATACGCTTTTCATTGATTTACTTATTCGGTACCCCTATCCTTGACAGAGAACCATTGTTTATACGATTGTCATGCTATAAGATGCGCCTATATCACCAACACGTCCGCAGAAATCTACTGCTTTTATTGTGATAATATATGAGCCAGGATCTAAATCTGTAAATGTATATTGATTCATCGTTGCTGTATCATGAAGGATACCATCGACATAAATCTCATATTGTTCAACACCATAATCATCTGTTGCTGGTTCCCAGAAGATGCCATTTTCAAGTAAATACATCGAGCTAATATCATCAACAGTACCCGGTACTTCCGTGTCTAAACTTGCATAATCCATTTGATATACACGCACATAATCAATTTCAAAAGTCGTTGGGAAGATTGAATCATCAACACCTTGGACACCACCCCAATTACCTCCTATAGCTAAATTAAGGATTAAATAAAACTGTTGGTCAAATGGGAATGTATCATCATACGGTTTATCTTGATTAAATTCGGGTACATAAACAAATGGATTTGAATACGGCACACCATCTACATAGGTTTGAATATAACCTGGTTTCCATATGATTTCATATGTGTAAAATTGAGATTCTGGATTGCTTAGTTCCATGTCATATCCAATTTGTCTGCCATTTGTCCCATTGCCATATGTTGTATGAATCGTCGTATGAACCATACCTGGATCATATCCAACATACTCCATGATATCAATCTCGCCTGAGTTAGGCCATCCGCCATAAACACTCATCGTTGGCATCATCCAAATTGCTGGCCATGTACCACGTCCTGGTGCTAATTTAGCACGCACTTGAATACGACCATATCTGAAGTCACCTTTATATTTAGAGGTGAGTTTTGCAGATGTATATTCAGCACCACCATATGATTCATCTTTGGCAGTAATGACTAATTTACCATCAACAAGTTCTGCATTATCAGGTCTGTAATATTGTAATTCATTATTACCAAATCCACCACCGGCATTTTCGATATTCCATCTGTTTAAATCGATACCTAAACCATCAAATTCATCAGCCCAGATAGCTACCCAGCCACCATCTAATGTTTTATAATCAGGGTCAACATTGTCGGTTGCAACCAGTGGCTCGAGTCCATTTGGTATATCCACTGGATCTGGATCAGGATCTGGTTCGTTCCTATCACAAGCGACTAAACTTATTGAAGTAAATGCCAGTATACATAGTAAAATAAATTTCTTCATAAATTCTCCTTTATTATTCGCCTGTAATACCACTTCTATCAATACTTTCAACAAAGTAGCGTTGAGCGATAAAATATAATATCAATAGCGGTAATATCGTAACCATACTACCTGCTAATCTAATAGCTTCGTTCAATTCATTACCAGGACTATCTGGTGGGAATAACGTATTATAACTATTTTGGAACGCAATGAGTTTCGTTGGCAATGTCACGTTACCACCTGCATATAGAGGTGTAATATACGTTTCATTCCAGTACCATACAAAACTGAATAAAAAGACGATTAAGAATGCTGGTAATACTAGCGGAATCGCGATTCTAAAAAATACGCGTAATGGTCCTGCACCATCTACTTCAGCAGACTCAAATAATACTTCAGGAATCGTTTTATAAAATGAGTAGAAAATGAGAATATAAATGGCTGCATTAAGCCCTTGTCCGCTCATTGCAGGAAAGAGTAATGCCCATCTTGTGCTCATAATACCTAAGTTTCTAAAGATTAATACATTGCTGATTAACGTGACTGCTTGAGGTAATATAAATGTGGCAAGCATTAACCCAAACAAAATCTTCTTTAATGGAAAATCAAATCTTGCAAAACCATAACCAATCAACATTGAAGATAAAGTTACAGCAAGCGAGTTCCATAATATAAATGACGTTGAATCCCAGATTGCTTTTGGAATTTCTAAAACCTCAAATGCTCTACCATAATTGGACCATTGAAGTGATGTAGGAATCCAGTTGACACCTGGATTAATTAAATCTTCGACAGACATTAAACTATTCATTGTCATGAAAAGGATTGGGTATAAATAAATATAACCAAAACTAATCAATAAAACATAGATGACTAATTTATACAAAAATCCTTCAGTGATATTCATACCAAGTAAGAAACGTTTGGCTTTTGTTCTAAAGAGTTTCCAATCAAAGTTTTTCATTAGTTCTTCTCCTTTCTTGGTTTCAAGATCAGGATGAAGATACCCATAATGATGACCATGAGGGCAAAGTATATCCAGGCGGCTGCAGATGCGAATCCATAACCAAACCAGAAGTTAGATGTCGTATCCCCTAACTGCATATGAAGTTTAATGGTTGATAAGATACCATCTGTGTCTTCAAACATAGACATGGACACGACGATATAGACAATAACGATCGTGATGAAAGGCCTAATGGAAGGTAATGTAATCTTCCAAAACCGATCCCATGGCGATGCTCCATCAATGGATGCTGCTTCATATACCGAAGGATCAATCTTTTGTAACGCAGCAAGGAAAATCAGAATAGGCACACCTGCATACCATAAGATTTGTAACATACTCATGAGTACTGTTTCTAATGGTCCTGCAAGCCAAGCACCTAGATTTTCTTGTATATAGAATAACACATTTGAGTTTTGCAAACTAGGAAGAGACGTTGCTTCTTGTTCATTCAAATAATTGATAACAGGTCCACTTGATATAACAACAGGTAAGAAGAAAATCGTACGCCAGAATCCTTTCATTTTAATAGGATTGTTAATTAATACTGAAATTAAAATAGCGAAAACAATAATGAGTGGCACTGCAAGTACCATCTTACCAACATAATTAATAAAGAGTGGTAATAGTGTTGAATTTCTTATGACCATAGGATAGTTCTGGAAACCTACCCAAGTGATTCTAATACCTTCAATATTATAATAGGATTCTGTCAAACTTAAATAGAAAGAATAAAACATTGGATAAAGTGTAAATATAGCAAAACCTACAATCCATATGGCGATAAAAGAGAATCCATAAATAGCTGCTCTTCTTTTTCTTGTGACTTTAATTGTGATGAAACTAAATAACTTAATTTTCAGACCATCTACACGTAAAATCGGATTATGTGTTAATGCATATTTAATTTTATTTGTGACTGGATAAATATGTCTCCGATTTATTTCATAGATAAAATCACGGCTCTTCGTCAACCCCGTTTTAATCAATTCACTCAATTTTATAAATGGTTTTTTTATCGCTTCCACGATATATGCTAGACGTTTTTTCATTATACAACAACCTCGTAATTCCTAGGTTGGACGGTGATGTCGCCATCCGTCATTGTACTATATGTGTAGTTCACATAAATGATCACATCATTATCGTAAGTCACTTTAACAAACCCAGTTGCTAATACTTCTCTGTCTTCTACTTTAGCATGAACAACTTGATTTAATGCTGCATTGACATATTGATAAGAAGACACAATTTCATCTTCATAATTTAAAAGCTGTGTGGTGTAATATAATGCTGCATTGGTATAACGCATTTCATACGTTTCTTTTTCTGTCAGTACATAACTTGGATTTAAACCAAAGTCAACCATCATCAATAAACGATCTTCTTCTAACGCATTAAAGTTTAAATATGGCGTAAATGCTGATACACTACCCTTTAAAACGATTGGTATAAATGGTATTAAATCGGTATAAAAATCATATTGTGTGTTTGTAATTGGCATATCTAAGTATCCGGAAATACTTCCATAAAAATATTCATTTGGTTGTGATAACACTACTTTGTCATATTGATCTACCAATTGCTTATAATAAGATAGCGATTCATCTCTTTCAAAGTTTTCATCATCATAATAACTAAATAATATATTTCCAATCGTATATAGATGCAATCCAGTTACACCAAGATCTTCAAAAAATTGTAGATCATCTTCACTTAACGCTAAACTTTGCTTAGGATAAAGCATATAGTAATTAGTTATTTGTCCATTCAAATTTCTACTAGAAAAAGCCATTTTTAACTTAGATAAAGTCATAGCGACATCTCTATTATAGTTGATTCTTGTTGCGTATTCACTACTATATATATAATCATTGGTTAAATAAACTGTATTGCCATCTTCTGTGATTGTCGTGAAAAGATCTTCATACGCATTCCTATTTGCAAGTCTTGTTCGATATGGTGCTTGAGATATTAAATCATCTCTTTTACTCCATCCAAGTAACGTCACAAGTTGATTAGATAACCCTTGATTTTGAAAATAGTTATAAGCATCTAATGCCTCTTCTGGTGATGTCATTTCAATTCTTGTTGTACCTATAAACGCCTGTTCTTGTGCATTCATAATATAACTGAGTTGAATTGGAATTTGGTTATTATTGACTTGTTCTCTTTGCGATAAAATGCCGTCATCTATCAATTGATCACGATAGTCTTTTGCCATACCGACATAAGAAGCATCTTCCTCTGATAAGAATGTAAACTCAATATTATAATTGATTTTTGTATGATCTTCACTAACCGCGTCATTACCTTCTCCAGCCCGGTTAATAATATATCTAAATATTTGTCTAATATTGTATTTCGCATTCACTCTTTGGTACCTTGTGGAATCTCCCCACAAGTTTAATATAAGTGATGCCGTTTCTGCACCTTCTGTAATATGTGCATAAAAACCATTTTGATTCACTTCATGAATCATCCCATAAACAGGTAATGTTAGATTTGATGTTGTTGCTGATTGATACCCAAAATCTGTCCCATAAAATCTCGCTTGTAATCTTGTATTATAACGTTGATTCATTCTAATCATCGCACCAACACCATCAGGTATCACAATATAACCAGGAATTTTGTCTTCACGTGCAGCCCCTAAATAAGGGAATACTTGAATAGACATTAATCTAAATTTTTCACCCGTTTCATTAATGGATGTCGGATCGATATGAGCATTCACACGTTCACCATCAATAGACATACTGACGTCAAAACTAATATCTAAGACATATAACTCGATATGAACATTAAATGTATCACTTGAATGATTAGTAATCGTTGTTTCTACTGCTTCATAGTCATAACTATCTTCAACGATATAGAACGGTCTTAATAGATCGTTATTTTCTTCAGTGATTGAGCCATTGTTTTGATATTCAACATCTGCTAGTGAATAAAGAGATTCTAACTTGATTTGTGATGATGCTACCGCATTTGTAATATTAATATATTCAACAATCAATCCAGAATTCATTAAGTTTCTAGTAGCCGTGTTGTCTTCTCTTTGTTCAGAAATGCCTTGTAGTTCAGGTCTTGAACTCCAATAATATCCTGTAATTTTGTTATAGACAACCATACTAAATGAATCTTTTTCAAAGTAAACACGTATATCAGAAGATTCTAACATGAGTTCGTATCCTAGTGTATCTAACTTTTCAGTCGGATACGTCACTTGATATTCATTGTGATAAGCATCCAATACATCTTGGTCTACAAGATCAGTTTGTGTGTATCTTGAACTTTCAAATAAGAGTTGATTAATGTATGAATAATTTTCAATGGTACCGTCACTTGTCACCATATAACGTGGTTTAGCTGCATAAACAAATCCTACTGTTAAAACCGTTATGAGTGCAAGTATTGTGACAATTTTAAATGTTTTAACCACGATTCATCAACTCCCTTACAATATCATAGAATAGACCATATACCTCAGTTAATAACAAATAGACAATCGCTGAAATAGCGACGATCATAATCGCAGTAAATATTGTGATAAGTATATTAGCAATCGTTGGACGCATGTCATAGAAATGAATTTCTTTGATCATGATGATGAAGTAAATCACTGTAATCGCTATACCAAGATATAAAATCGTATTATAAATAAATGTTTCATTATACGTTAAACCATTAGAAACAAGTGTTAATATCGGTAACGTAATGATCATTGGTAGTAACGTATAAGCTGATGCTTGGAAAACATCAGAAAGTTTACCTTCGCCATCTCTAATCGTACTGACAAGATAATTTGCACCAACCCATAAGAAGAAAGGTCCAAATATCGTAACGACTTGTTGGAATAAATTAATTTCTGATGGCACTGTATTATTAAATAAGAAACTCGTTCTATAAATCCATAAAATATAAGCTAAGAAGAACAGTATCACATAGATTAAAGCTGTTAAATTTGATCCTTGACCTTCTCTTTTAATGCCATAATAGCCATCACTCGGATGTTTAATTAGTGTAAATGAATACACCATATCGCGATAAAATTTATATTCTCTTAACTTCTTTTTAGTTGCTTGTACAGGTATTGCCACATAATCCATGAAATGAACAAATTGATTAATCGCGTACAAAACAACAAGTGCAATTAATATGATAATAATAAACTCACCACTACCTAATAAGAATTCATTTCTTACTTCCCAAAACGCATTTGAATAGCCATCTTGATCCCTTGCTACCGCGTAATAGGTCATGGCTTGTTCATAATCCATTTGTGCAAAATATGCATCACCAATACCTTTATTAGCTAAATCAAATAAGGCATTCATTTTTAAGACTTCTTGCCATGGACCTAATGATTCGCTATATTGTCCATCTTGATATAACGATATTGCATGATGAACAAGATTTGAAAATTCAGTTGGAATGAATACTTGTAAGGATGATGTTGTTTTATCAATTGCGAATATATTCGACTTCGAATCAACAGCAATACCAGTTGGTGCTTGGAATAAACCTTTTTGACCATAAAGATCAGTACCACCAAAGACAAATAAAACCTGCCCGTCTGGTGAATATTCTAAAATGTAACCGTCAGAAGTAATGGTATAAATCGTTTCATATGGTCCAACAAATAAGTCTTCATTTGTATCCAAACCCCAAACAGATGCATTATAGACAAAGTTAGCAATGTTTAATTTGAGGTAGCCATCAACACCTTTGGTTGTTGTTAAAATTAAGCCATCATGGTCAACAGCAATATTATAAACAGGATCAGGAATGATTTGGAACCAATCACGTCTTTGTTGCTCATCAAATAACATATATCGAATGACATTATCAAATGTTGCAGGAATCGTATTACCACCAAAATAACCAAAGAATTCCCCAGTGTTTTCATATTCTGCTAAACCATTAATATTTCCACTTAATTGGAGATAAACATTCCCACCTCGATCGGTGACAATCTTTGTAGGATCAAACGCATCTTCATCCGTGAAATACGGTGTATTAACTGGTTTTTCATAAACAACTTCAACGTCATATGTACCAAGATCATCACTAAATTTGAATGCTTGTTTTAAACCAAAATCTGCGACATATAAATGACCATCAATACCGACATGAACACCGGTTGGTTCTTGCAAAATCGTATCACCTATAATGGTAACCTCATCAGATTGTAAACTATATTTAATCACTCTACCATTGCCTGTATCAGCAATATAAACATTATCATTTTCATCAATGGTAATGTCAGATGGTTCAGATAACTCAACACCACCAAGATTATAACTAATTGATAAAGGTAGGTAAGCATCTTGTGTCCAGACCATACGATGTGTGGCACTGGAATATGTATAGGTGTTGTAAGGTACGCCATTTGCTTGTGTATCAACCGCTGGGATTATAAGGATGATGGCTAAGACAAGCAAGAAAGCTACAATTTTCTTAATCATTATTTAATCCCCGAATGTGCCATCGTATTCATCACTTTACTCTGTAAAATGATAAATAGGAGGAAGTTTGGTGCGAACATGATGAGTGAAGCTGCTGCGGCTAATCCCTGCCCAGCAACGATATTACCTCTTGTCGAAACAAGGGTTTGCATGTAGAACGCTAATGTTCGCTTACTCTCTGAATCAATATATAAAACCGACGTCGTCGCATCATTCCAAATCGCTTGAAATGCAAGAATACCTACTGTGGCGATTGCTGGTGTGATAATAGGCAAGATAATGTGTAGGAAAATCTGCATTTCAGATGCACCATCAATCTTCGCTGATTCAATTAACTCATTTGGTGTTTGATCAATAAACTGCTTAATCAAAAACATTGCCACCGGCATAATGATTACAGGCAATATATGTGCCCAATACGTATCTAAAAGACCAAGTCTTGCAATCACTAAGAATCGTGGTATTTGGACAGCAATTGGTACGAACATCAATGCGAGTGTATTTAATTCAAATAAGAATTTTTTACCTTTGAATTTTAATTTAGAAAGACCATAAGCAGATAATGCTGTAAACAATATCGCTAAAAATACACCTATAATAGTTACGAGTAAACTGTTAACTAGATATCTTGATACCGGTATACCTGAATTACCAGCCACCGTAAATAACTCTGAGAAATTATCCAAGGTCGGTTGTCTTACAAAAAACCGTGGTGGATACGCGAAGAGTTCACTTCTTGGTTTAAACGCATGGTTAATAATAAACATGATTGGTAATAACATCAGCATCGAAAAGGGGATAAGTACCGCGAAGAAAGGTAGCTGACTTGGATGGAAGTTTCTTGGGTTTATCTTCGTACCCTGAAATTTAGAGGCCACTTTTCATCACTCCTTTTCTCCAAGGATTTTCCATGTTATTTTAGAAATGAAGTAAACCATCAGTAATAATATCACACTAATGGTTGCTGCATAACCCATAAGATAACGGATAAATCCAAAGTCTTCAATGTGGTTTACGATCAACTGCCCTGCATATTGCGGTGTTGGGTTAGAACCTGATAAAGAGACACCAATTGCGCCTGCCTGAAACGTGCCAACAACAGCCATAACAGCACCAAAGAGCATCTGTGGTTTCATAGAAGGAATCGTAATATAAAAGATTTCTTGTGTACGATTTCTAATTCCATCCACATATGCTGCTTCATATAAGGTTTGATCGATATTTAACACACCTGCTAACATCGCTAAAAAGCCTACACCCATACTGCTCCATAAGCTAACAATAATCATAATTGTCATTAAGTAGTCAGGTGATTGTAAGTATTGAATGGGTTCTAATATGACACCCCAATTCATTAATAAACTATTTAAATAACCTTGGGCATCACCAGAAAAGATGATACGCCACATAGATGCCATCGCTACCCCCATCGTTAGCGATGGTGAATATAAAATGATAGCGAGTATGGTTCTAGGTACCTTTGTTATTTGAGCTAGCATCCATGCTAATATAAATGATAAGAAATAGCCAATTGGACCAACGATCAATGCAAACTTAATCGTATTCGATAAAACGTATTGCATGAATACTGTATCCATAGTAATGAGTTCAATATAATTTGTAATCCCAATGAATGTTGGTGCTTGAATGGCATTAAAATAAGTGAATGATAAGGCGATTGCTGCTAAAACAGGAATCACAACGAATACGGCAAATAATGTCCAGTAAGGCACGATAAACCAAGCGGGATGGTTCATTTTTTTAATCATGAATCCACCTCCGTTAGCCATTCATCAATCGTATATATCGTCGGTACACGATATGGTTTGATAATCTCACCATTTTCAGTGTAACCAAATTCAGCCATTTTATATAGTATTTCTCTGTTTGCAATACGAACGGCTTCATCAAGCGCTTGTCTCGCATTAGTACCATCAAATACGATTGTTGTCCATGCATTTGAAATTTCACGTTCAACCATATATGATCCTGGAATTCGAGATGCTTCTATCGCATAATCCCATTGATTTAAAATAATGTTCTTATATTCATCTGCCATAGATAATTGAGCAAATGCATCCACGTTTGCACTATTCCAAAAATATGCATTACCATAGGTTGATTGAAGTAAGAAGGCAAATTCTGCTTGAACGGCTGTCGACATCCACCAAGATAAGAAATCCCATGATTCTTCAGGATAGTTAGTAGCACTCATAATCATCGATGATTGAGAACCAACTGCAGAATAACGAATGATTTCATCTGATGCTTCATCATAGACACCAGGGTGTAAGTCCATCCCCCATAAACCATCTAATTCAACAGCTGCTGTTTCTAATAAAATATATGTTGATAAATCAGATATGCCAATAGGAAGTAATCCATATCTAAAATGATTATAGAAACTACCAACATATTCAGGTAAGTTATAAAGTGTGTACAAATCCGACATGAGTTTAATACCTTCTAAAGTCGCTTCATTATTAATGGTTGTTGACATACCATTTTCAGTATATAAATCACCACCAAATTGATAAATGAATGGTAGTGTCGCAACAAACGGTTTTAACCCTGTATATTGTGCTAGTGGAACGAAATAATTCATACCATAACTTTGCAAGAGTGGTAATATTTCAATGATTTCATCCCATGTTTGAGGAATATGATCAACACCGATAGATGCTAAAATATCTTTTCTATAATAAGTTACCCAGAAGTTTTGTGTTTCCGGAATACCAAAAACACCATCTTCAAACACATATGGTATCATCGCACCTTTTGAAAAATGACCGACGAGTTCTTCATAACCATCAAATTGTCTTAAATCTAGCGATGCAGAACGGACAGCGAAATCATAAGGTATCCAGTGGTCTACACCAATCGCGATATCAGGTGATCTACCACTCGCATTCGCTAAAATAAGTTTATTTTGATCAGGCATTTGAGAAAGGGTTATTTTCTTATTACCTGTATAATTCTGATCGATAAGTTGTTGCATAATTTCAATGAACTGTCTTGGATGGTTAACCCAAACAACAAGCTCATCTTCTTCTCTTGCACTGACTTCATATGGGTTATTCACAAATGATAAAACAAGTCGCTTTACCCCTTCCCACATACGCACAAATATATTCGCATAGGGTTTAGTAAGTGCTTCATCACCATGTAAAACCATACGTTCAAATTCCATATTAGATAACATTAAGTTTTGCATCAATTGTCCAAGTACTTGCGCCACCGATGAATCACCATCAGAAAATTGTACCATATTAGAAGGTAATTCATTGATGTTATTTGCGATTCGATTTAACCTGCTAGATGCGACACGTAAATTAGCAATTTCAGATGGTTCTTCACTATTTGTTAAACTTAAAAGTTTATCATGTGTTTCATCTAATAAAGCAGCCCAACTTAAAATATCTTCTTTAGCGTTTGGAAAATACGCTTCAATATCCCAATCTCTATAACGATCTGATCCACCGCTCGTATATCTTTTAACAGATAATGCGAGTGATTGAATTTCATTCATTACATATTGAATGCGTTCAATCGTTTCACGATATGCATAACTAACTGCTTCTAATGTGATGGTATGTGTTCCTTCACTTAAATATATTTTAAGGTTATTGCCATCTTCATCTGTTAATGTACGATTTAAAAAGTTATTTGTATATGGAAAAGCATACGCTTCTAAGTAATCAAAAGGTACACTACCATCAATCTCAATTTTTCTAAATACCGGCATATCTTTAATCATATATTCACGATATTTAAAAGATAAATAATAAAAACCACTAGTTGGAACGTCGATAGTATAATCAATCGTTTGCCCAGCATTTTGCCATGAATCACCATAAATGACATTAAGAACTAAGTGTTGTGTATCATAATATAGATTTGAGGGATCTTGTTCTGAACGTAGTCTTACAGAAGGGTCACTTCTCTTATCCATATCTCTTGCGGCAATCATGATTTCATCATTAACCACTGATCCACTGTGTGTATTTAAATATTCTTCATATGTCGGTATGTCATCTTCTAACACATAATACATTTGTCCAATTAACAAATCTTGATTGACAAATGAAATATCAACAACATCTCCATTACTTAAATGGAACGTATAAAGACCTGTATGCATCCCACGATTATCATTAATATCGTGTGTACGCCAATCAAACAATTTTTTTGATGTGGGTTGTATTTCATTTAGATATCTGTCCACCGTAAATTCATTTGTTTCAAAAGCCCATGATGATGGTAAAACTAATGTTTGACTTTCATAAAATGGGATTTCTCCATTAATACGAATACTAATTTGGGCAGGACTAATATTGTCTGATAATTCATAATAATCTATAGCAAATTGATATAATGCATTTGCCCCATCATGTGTAAAGCTTATGTGATGTGTGTCATCAAGTAACATCGCATTTGATGAATGACCTAAATATTCCTCATATGAATCGATATAAGGACCATATAAAGGATCATCACGATCAACGCTTTGACCCGTCATATCTTCGACACTAATCACTTTTTCAGCACTGTTTTTAATTAACCCCATATCTTCATAAGATTGTAGAGCTGCTGTATATAGTGAAGATCCAAATGTATTTGTTAAATAAGTATTGGAGACATCACTCGCAAGTTCTTGTGCATTAAAGAAATCATTTAACGTTGATTTCTTAAAAAAAGAAAGCCCGATTACTAGCACAAATAAAAGAATAAAAAACGCTAATAAATATTTCTTAACGCTAATCATTTTTAAGATGCTAAATAAATTTGACATCGCTTTTTTTATATCACGAAATACTTTTTTCATAATGCCTCCCAAATGCGGATTGAAGAGGGGAATCTCTTCCCCTCTTAACCGCTAAATCATTTAAAGTTATTCTTCGTCTTGTCCAAGTGTTGCAATTTGACCTTGAACAATTTCATTTGCTTTTGCTTGCCATTCAACAGCGAAAGTAGCCACTGAGTTTGGTCCTGCTGCTAGAAGATCTTCCCAGCTATATGAATTGTTTTCAGGATCATTAACCCATGCCCAAAAATCTTTGTATCCAGGTAACCACTTATCAAGGTCAGGTTTTGAATATGAAATACGATCAAATATATAATCAATACCTTCAATACCTTCAACTAGTGCGTCTACACGATCCCAAACGCCTGGATAATTAGCTACTGGGAAACGATCTAAGAATGGTGGAACGTCACCATCAGCAATCGCTTCTGCACGATCAGCTTCTAATAATGTGAGTCTAGCATCCCATCCTTCTGAACCGAAAGACATCCATTTAGCTAGTTCATAAGCCATTTCAGGATAATCTGTTTGACTAGATACACAGATATAATCAAGAATCGTTGGTGGGAATAAACCTGCATCACCACTTGGATATGGCCAGAATCCAATATTTATATCGTTTTCTGCTGCATCATTAATAACCCAGAATTGCCAAGATCCTTCAATATCCATTGCACCATAACCAGTTTGAATAAGATAATCGTATAAATAATCATAACGACCATCATAATTTTCTTCAGCTCTTGCTGCTTCAATCGCAGCAGGATACCTACCTGATAAGGTACCATCTGTTAATTGTTGTAACTTAACTTTTTCTTGCATGGCATAGATCCAGTCAGTTGAATTGTAATTAAATTGTGTGCCATCCCAAGTATCATACATGACTTCAGCATCATTCATCATTGGCCAAATTTGTTGGAAATCAGGTGTGCCATACCATGTATCTAGACCAATAACTGTTTCAGCAGGCACATCTGGATTGAAATTTGTGATTGCTTTTGCAATATTGACAAATTCATCAAATGTCCAGTCTTTCACAGGATAACCATCATTGTCAATTCTATATTCGCCTTCGACTGATGTTAAGTTAGCTGCTTCAAAGATATCTAAGTTAATCATAATACCTTTTAAGAATTGGAATGAAGGTAATGCAAGTCTTTTGCCATTGTATACAGCTGTTGCTGCAATATTATCATAGACTAAATCAGTATCTTCGTCTGCATCCCAATATTGAGCAGTATCTAGTGATAAACCACTATTAACGACTGTTGGAACATTATCAGTCACATAAACGTCAGGTAAGATACCTGCTTGCGCAGCAAGTACTAGATTACCTGTAAATGCGTCACCTGAACCTTCAATATCTGTACGTAATGTCACTTCAACATTTGGATGTGCTTCTTCAAATAAATCGATCATACGTTGATTGAAAGAAGGATCACCCCAATCAGCATAAGATAAGCTGATTGTACCTTGAGGATTTGGATCTGGATCTGGATCCGGATCTGGATCAGGTTCTTCTGTTCCTCCACAGGCAACTAGGCCTAATGTAAGGAGCAATACGAACATTGATAATAATATTTTTTTCATCTATATCTCCTTTACTCTACAACTGCAGGGTTCATTAATCCATTAACGATGAAATCTGTATCAATATATGTTTCACCATCTGTATCAAGTTTTTGGAATGTAACATTATCAAGAACGAAGTAATCACCAGCTACTGCTGTGTTGAATAAACCACCTAATTCTAGTTTGAATTGTGATGCTTGTGTGTAATCACCTTCTGCATCTAATGTGACATCTACTGTGAATGTTTGCATTGCAGTTGTTGCTGCTAATGCTTCTGAATAGTATTCTACCCAGTTACCAGTTGATCCACTTTCACCTAATAAGAATGTGAAATCACCTGCTATACTTGCTTTTGCATCAAATGTGATTCTATAAGTTGCACCTGCTTCAAGTTGGAAACTACCAATGTTATCAGCACCAGTGCCTAATGAGAATGCATCTTGAATTAATTGTAATGTCCATGGTTGATAGAAGTTAGCACTTTCGATCATGAGTACGAGTTCACCATTGACACCACTTAATGATGCTGCTGAACCTTCCCAATTATTGACAAATGTACGCCATTCTTCTACATTATATTCTATTCTATCAATATTTCCATTAACAATGAAATCTGTATCAATATATGTTTCACCATCTGTATCAAGTTTTTGGAATGTTACATTATCAAGAACGAAGTAATCACCAGCTACTGCTGTGTTGAATAAACCACCTAATTCTAGTTTGAATTGTGATGCTTGTGTGTAATCACCTTCTGCATCTAATGTGACATCTACTGTGAATGTTTGCATTGCAGTTGTTGCTGCTAATGATTCTGAATAGTATTCTACCCAGTTACCAGTTGATCCACTTTCACCTAATAAGAATGTGAAATCACCTGCTATACTTGCTTTTGCATCAAATGTGATTCTATAAGTTGCACCTGCTTCAAGTTGGAAACTACCAATGTTATCAGCACCAGTGCCTAATGAGAATGCATCTTGAATTAATTGTAATGTCCATGGTTGATAGAAGTTAGCACTTTCGATCATGAGTACGAGTTCACCATTGACACCACTTAATGATGCTGCTGAACCTTCCCAATTATTGACGAATGTACGCCATTCTTCTACATTATATTCGATTTTTGAAAAATCACCATCTACGATGAAATCTGTATCAATATATGTTTCACCATCTGTATCAAGTTTTTGGAATGTAACATTATCAAGTAAGAAGTAATCACCAGCTACTGCTGTGTTGAATAAACCACCTAATTCTAGTTTGAATTGTGATGCTTGTGTGTAATCACCTTCTGCATCTAATGTGACATCAACTGTGAATGTTTGCATTGCAGTTGTTGCTGCTAATGATTCTGAATAGTATTCTACCCAGTTACCAGTTGATCCACTTTCACCTAATAAGAATGTGAAATCACCTGCTATACTTGCTTTTGCATCAAATGTGATTCTATAAGTTGCACCTGCTTCAAGTTGGAAACTACCAATGTTATCAGCACCAGTGCCTAATGAGAATGCATCTTGAATTAATTGTAATGTCCATGGTTGATAGAAGTTAGCATTTTCGATCATAAGTACAAGTTGACCATTTTGACCATATAATGTACCTGCAGAACCTTCCCAATTATTGATAAACATTCTCCAATTTGGAAGTGCATATGTATCTTGAGGTGCTTCAACAACAGACAATGTTGTTGTTGTCATAGCGATATTACCCGCTTCATCTTCAACTGTATAAGTAATTGTATATGTACCTTCAACACTGGTATCAACAGCTGTAACAACTTGATCACTAGCATCTTTAATTTCAACAACAATACTATCTGTTAAATCACCGTCAACAGCATCTAATGCAGTTACGCCATCCAATGGATTATAAACAGTATCAATATATACACGAGCAGTTTCATTTGCACCTGAGAAAATTGGTGCTGTTTCATCAGGGTCTGCAGTTGATACTTCAATAGTTATATCATCAAACCACATAGTTGCATCTACACCATCTTCATTAGGGAAAGTACCTAATTCAAATAAAATACCACCACGGAAGTTTTCATCACCTTGATTCATCGTGAATTTATAAGAGTAAGTAGCCCATTCAGTAGTAATATCTTTTGTAATACTTAATCCTGGTTTGAAATCAGTAAACCAAGGAGCTACAGTTAAAATTTCACCGACTTGAAGGTTAATTGTCTTAGCAACACTAGATTTAGCTCTAAATGTGATTTCATACGTTGTGTCTTCAACGAATTCTACATTCATTTGCGTAAATCTTGGTGTCCAAAGGTTGGCACCTGCAACTACTTCAACTTTTAATGCTGGATTACCATCGAATTCTTCTGTCGATAGAACAATTGAAGAACCATCAGCACTAAATGTGTCCCAACCAGCAATACCAGCTGAGAAATCAGCATTAACTAACATATCACCTTCTTGTTTTTCAAGAGATGCTACTGTAATTGTACGGAATTTTTGACCAAGAATTAATGTGTCTATTTTAACTTCATATTGAATTGTCTTATTACCTGGTAAAGTTGTATCCAAATTATCATCTTCATCAACTGCTGAAATCGTTGAATATGTAATGTAATCTGTATAGTCAATACCTGTTGAACCCGTAGCAGTTACGCCATCAAGGACGTTAAATGCGCCTTGAAAATCAACATCTTCATTATCCGCACCACTAAATGTTACGGCATCTTGCACCCATTTTGCATAAAGTGTAAGTTCAGCATCAACAGCATCAGATGTGAAGTTAAATTCATCACTTAACGCTTCATCTGCATACCATCCACTAAATACGTAACCTAATTTGGTAGGTTCTGTTGGTTCTGTAATCATTTCGCCACCTGTTACAGTCATTGAATCAACAGCACTACCACCATTCACATCAAATGTTATCGTAACTGTTCCTGTAGTACAAGCAGCAAGAGCTAAGATAAGACCTAATGTAACAATTAATCCTAATACTTTTTTCATCTAATATTTTCCTCCTTATATAAATAAGCATTTATTTGTTTAACATTCCCTTTTCGAATGTCTGATGCCAAACTCCCTTGAATTTTTAAATCTCTTAATTCTTTTGTTTCATCTTGATAATGAAGTATATATTTATTCACTTTTACATCTGGATGATATGTATCCAATCCAGTGTCATTATGATAGATGACTTTAATATGACCAAAGAGTGTTGTCATAAACTCACCTTGATCAAAGAAATCATTTGCAAGACTTGGTTTTAATCTAAATGTAAGCTTGCCTTCCTCTAAACTAAATAGCTGATTACCAAAGCTCATGAGTTGCCACATCGATAAGATTTCTGATGTTGATCCAGATAATCTAGATACAAAACCTTGACCATGTTTTTTTGGATCCGGATTGCCTGATGTCGCAATAAACGACACATTTTCAGTCGGTGGTCTGCCATAGACATTCGCATCCATGAAACATACATAATTCGTTTTTATCTCTTCATAAAAGGCATCATATTGTTTTGCTTTTAGTAATCCATATAAATATTTGTAGGTCATATGTAAGAAGTTAGATTCTCGTTCTAACCATCCCTTTGTAAATGCCTTAAGTCTGCCAATTTCAAATGGTTCATCATCTAATGACACACTGGTTTGATACATCATAAGTGATTGATCATATAACCCACTTTGTTTTACTTTCTTATAAAGTGACTGTGCTTTGTTTTGATCACTAATCTTTAATAATCTTGCAGGTCCTTCTAAGAAAGTCGGTAATGCACGGCGTTTAAATGATTTAATTCGTACAGTTGGTAAACCATATTCACCTATCTGATTAGTTTCTTCAAATTGTTCTGCTTCATATGTGAGATAGGTTGGTACGATATCATCAATACTTTCTGCTTTTTTGATTGCTTCTTCTAATGTTGATTGCATGTGGTGCAGAATTCTTTGGTAATTCGAGATATCTTTAGTGACTAGTTTTAAATCATGTTGATAAATCTTGGATCGATACGTTTCTAAAACTGTCATTCTTTGTTGCCATAAGTCAAATGATTGACTACCAGTGACATTTAACAGGTCATTGACGAAATCATCGAATACCTTCATGACTTGACACGGTTGGTCTTTTTGCTGTTCAAGTAAGAATGTGATGATTCTATATAGTTCGAACATTTCAGATACGCCAGATCCAAATAAACCTGGTAAACCGTTTGCTGCATCATTCCATCCTGGTTTGTTACCTTCATAAGATAATCCAATACCATCTGGATCAAGATGAGCAAATTTATTTGCTGCAAGTACTAATAATTTCACATAAACAGATGTCTGTATGACTTCTTTGCCATCAGATAACCAATTCGTTTGTGGTTTATCTGTGTGTTTGATGGCACCGTATTGTCTTACTTTGCCATCTTTTGTTAATACATATTTTTGATCTCTTGGGACTACTTCTACCGGAGAATCAAAATATTTAACTGGTGTATTGAATAGTAAATCATCCATCTTATCTGGGTAGATCCCATTATATTGTTCAAATAAATCTAAAAGATATGTGAAATGATCTTCCCAATAACCTTCACCAAATACGGCTTGATAATTTGGTTTACTTGCTTTGATAATGTCATCTAAATAGGTTTCAATGATGAGTCCTTCATCTTCAAGCACTCTAGCTAATTTGCCTGGAGTAAAAGGTTGTTTCAAGACATTTTCGATTGTTTTTGGTAATACAAGGTCACCTTCATAGCTGAATGTTAATCCTTCAATACCTAGTGGATTGTATCCGTCCGCTTGTATAAACGATGTAAACATTAAGACGTTGAATGACCCAAGTTTAGGATTAAAGATTAAATCATTTCTCCTATTTTGTAAGACATCCCTGAAGTTCCCATTCCCTTGTGCATAATAATTAGGTTCAAGGGTGAAGAAATTGTAATCTCTTTCTAAGTCACCATGTTTTCTGGAATAGATATGATAACCCACCGTTCCTTCTTTTGAATTGAAAATCAGCGGTATACCACCTCTTAAAACATTATCTAAATAACATTGTTTTAAGTATTGATCAAACATGGTTTTTGAACTCTTAGTTTCGATCACAGATGTAAGATGCTCATGTAAATCTTGATTATCTTTCTGTTTATCAAGCAATTTATCTTTTGAATATGTCTTTAAAATCTGTTTAAGTTTTTCTTCATCACCTGTATATCCGAATAATGAACTAATGATTTCATAATCTTTAAGTACGAATTGATAGCCAGACATGGCACAAGGTACTTGATTGACAGGTACTTGATACATCTTAGAAAGGTCATCAAATGTGTGATTGATAAAGCCATAAGGTGTTTCAAGTGTCGTGTCTTCTTCAAACAATAACTTATAATCATAAATGTAAACAGGTTGATGAGGACCAAATGATGTATAGAAATTACCATCAGTCACTTCTTTTACTTCAGCTTCATCATGCGTGGAAGCTCTTAAGCGATAAAATGTATATGCTTCATTGACGTTAACCTGCATCCAAGATTGTAATAAATTTGAAATGGCTTTATAGCCGCCATAATCAATACCATATGGAAGAATTTGTGCTAATCCATCTACAAGTTCTATTTGCTTTTCAGTATGAGATAAGTTTTTAAGTTCAACTGTTCTAACTAGTGCTGCGAGTGCCTCATTTGGTAATGTATGATATGTCACTTTCAGCGAGATGTCTAGTTCTTTATTCACTTCTTCAATCGAGATACGATCAGGATAAACCGTTAACGATTGTTGTGCATTGTTCTCTCTAAAGAACTCATGCACATGACCATTAACCTTAACTAATGTTCTAAATCCAAAGTTTGCTGTATATTGATAGGCTTTATTAGCAGGAAAGAATTCCATGATTGCACCATTTTTATCTCGTATACCAAATCCTGCAATCAATTGACCTCTATTGACATAAAATGCCCATAGAGGAATTCCTTTCTTTCCTGCTATGCCGGAGAGAAAACTCGCAAAAGGTTTTTGTTTTTGATAATCTTTTATATGAAAACCAGTCATATCTTAACTCCTATAAATAATTTAGGAAATCGGTTTCTTCGATTTCGTATATATATCATAACATATTATGTAACCGTTTACAACTTTTTTTATTTGATTTCTTTCGTCGATTCGCGACGAACGAGATTAACAGGCAATTTTGTGATTTCAGCAAACGATCTTTCAGGATGTTCAATTAAACTAATCATTAATTTCGCTGCGGTTTCACCTAACAATGCACGATCTTGTGCAATCGTCGTAAGTGGTGGCGTGAAATGTTTTGAGAATGCAATGTCATCAAAGCCTATAATTTGGATATCTTCAGGAATTCTATACCCAAGTTCTAGCGTCTTTTTGATCACACCGAGTGCTAGGTCATCAGAAGATACAACAATAACTTCCGGCAAACTCGAGACATTTTCCAATAATTCATGTGTCGCGTTATAACCACTTGTGAATCCAAATGATTCTGCGTATACTACCTCATGCATAAGTTCAATATCATAATCTTTCGCATAATGTTTCACGTGATTAACACGTTCAATAAACGCTTTGGATGTTTTTGGTCCTGAAATATAAGCTATTTTTTTCTTTTTTAATTCCTCTTTAATGTAAGCTAATGTTAATTTTATACCTTGTTCGTTATCAGAGATTACCGTATGTAAACCAGGCACGATCATATCGTTTGATATACATGGTATATCTGCATTTATAAGCTCTGTTAAGCCTTTATCATCATAATTACCAACAACAATATAGACACCATCAACACGCTTATTCATACACCATTGATAATAAGAAAGTTGATGCTGACCAATTTGTTTCACAATAAAAGATAGTTCGTAACCTTCTTTTTCAACATATGTCTTAAAGTGTTGTAAAATGCTTGAGAAAAAAGAGTGTTCTAATCCAACATCAGATTCCTCAGTGAAAACGACTCCTATTGAATATGTTCTCTTGCTTTTAAGCATTCTAGCGCTTGTAGCGGGTACATAGCCAACTTTTTTAATATATTGCATTACACGCTCTCTCGTCGATTCTGAAACATTACCTGTATCATTAATGACTTTAGATATAGTGCCTGGAGCAAGATTAAGTTCTTTTGCAATCGTATAGATTGTCATTTTCTTTTTCAATTCATTCAACTCTTTCATATACTTTAACTGATGATATTTGAAAATCTAGTGGGAAGATTGAGTTATCAATTTCGCCACCCCAGTTACCACCAATCGCTAGATTTAATATCAAATAAAACGGTTGATTGAATGGCCACTCATGCTCGGTGCCACCCACTTCTTTATGAAATGTAACAACATGCTTTTGATCAAATATAAACGAGATTTGATCTTCTTCCCATTCTATGCCATAGGTATGAAATGCGTCAGAGACAGTCTCATCTTTAATGATAAATGTTGGATGATTAAAATATTTATGATTATAACGTTCAGAATGGAGTGAAAAATGGATATGTCCGTGATTTTTGCCAACATGTTCCATCAGATCAATCTCACCACATAATGGCCATCCCACTTTTTTGATGTTTTCTCCTAGTAACCAGATAGCTGGCCAAGTGCCTTTTCCCTTTGGTAATTTGGCTGTTACTTCCAATTTGCCATATTGGATATGTTTCTTTTGATAAGTAACGAGTTTACCAGATGTGTAATGACGATGTTCATACTCTTCTTTTAAACCAATGATATGAAGTATTCCATTTTTAACATACACATTCTCTAGTCTTTTTGTATAGTATTGATCTTCGTTATTTCCAAATCCTTGACCACCTGATTGGATTTCCCATATATCAGGATTAGGTTTTCCATCTTGATCAAATTGATCTTCCCATAATAAGTTGTACATGAATATCCTCTTATTTTATTGCTTTAATTTGTTTATCCGTCAAGTAAACGCGATGAGAATTTTTATCACATGTACTATCTTCTTCAATCAAAACGATTTTCGCATCTTTAGAAATACGATGTGCATGATAAACACCTTTTAAAACTTTATAAATTTGTTGCGGTTGTAAATCAATCGATTCAAATATCTCAGCATCTGGATGATTATCCTTGAAAAAGACCATTCTACATTGTCCATCGATTAAAATAAACACTTCATCTGTTTCATGATGACATTCAAGATAATTGATATCACTATTGTCAATTTCTTCAACATACTCTAATGTTGCGACACGCCACGTATTGAAATGGAATAATTTACTATATCCGTTATGACTAAATTCAAATTGATCGTAATATTTCATCAAGATACACCTCTACGTGTTTTCCTATGTTTCTAAAGTGATTGTCTGTTGTCATACCATCTACAACAATTTTTGCTATTTCATATTGACCAAAATCTAATGCTTTTGGATTATGGTAAGTTATTTTTACAGTGTGGTTAAATAATACTGTTTGAATATTTGCTTTATAATCAATAAAGTCACATGCCTTTAATTTTGGTTTAAGTGTTAACACACCTAAATCAAATGATAAACCAAACACTTGTTCTCTAAGTAGTTTCAAAAACCAACTTGCACTACCTGTCAAATAACTGTATTTACCTATACCTAGGTCATTGAAGTATTCAGGAATACCTACAAGAACACCACTGTGTTCTTTTTCAGCTTGTTTTAGTAGTGTAAATGCTGCATCATGTCCATATGAGACAAGATTATATTGATATAGACCGTATGCATACATCACACTCATGTGAGAGAAGATTGCACCATTTTCTTTATGGTGATATGCAAATCCATATGCTCTTCCCATATGTGCATCAGGATATCTAGAATTTAAGTGGTAACCACCTATTTGTTCATTAAACAATAATTTTTTAATACGTTTTGCTAATAATAGTGCTTGTTCGTCAGTTGCTGTATGTGATAATAAAGCCATTGCTTGTCCAGTTAAATTAGCTGTATCTTTTGTATCTAACAGTATGCCCTGTTCATTATAATAGCTTTGGAAACGTTGATCCTCAAATGCCTTTTCAAGCTTTTCTTTCATTGAATTAGCTAAGTTTTTTAGCTTATCTATGACATCATCACGTTTCATATGAATCAATGTATCTTCAAATGAAGCAGCTTGATTGAAATACTGGTTTAAATCAATATCACCTTTAAGTAATAATCCAAGTGCTTGATATAAAACAATTTCTTCTTGGTGGAGAGACGCTATTAAATCTGCTAAAATACGTAAGTTGTTCGTATAGAAGTGAGTGAATGCAATCGTTTCACCAAGTGCTTTAGCCATGTCAAGACCATCATTCCAATCTGCATCTTCTAACTTTGTATAGCCATGTTCGCCTTGATGTAGAAAACCCACCAAATTTTGTAATAATAAATGTTCTAATATGGTTCCTTGATAAGTAATTTTCGGTATGTCACGTCTTGTTTGATGTGTGTAATGTGTATATTGATCATGGAAATACGTTACTTTTTCAAGTAGGAATGCGAGATCTCCAGTCTCATCTAAATATTGTTTTACTGTGAGTAATGGCCAAGCCCCATGGTCTGACCAGACTCTGACTATTTTATTCCGATCTGCAAGAAACTCGCCTGGTTTTTCACCGATGATGGTAGCATTTGACCCATCTAATCTCACACCTTTGAAATTTGAAACCAATGTCTCTTTGACATGATCATCTCCCATCATGATCAACGATAACAAGTCTTGCCATAAATCACGCCAACCTTTTCCACCTTTGCCATAATCATGGTGAGGTAAAAATGAATTACCATAATATCGTCTTAACATCGGTTGAATAACCATCCAGTTCATCCGATCGCTTAGTGGTTGATCTCCCAGTTGGAACTGTAGTTTATTACTATATTCTTTAAATGATTGATTAACCTGATTTAAGCCTTCCTCAAACCCAACTTTATTCAAGTATTTCTTTTGAATACTTTCAATGCTTTCAGATGCTTCAGTAATCGAAATACCATAATAGCATGTAAATGACTCATTTGGCTTTAATTCTACTTTTTCAAATTGAATACCACCCATTGCTTCATAACCGTCAATGTGATAAGGATTTTGAATAATGTTGTTCAATCCTTTTGGAAAGGCTAGACTACCTCCATTAATAAACTGATCGATAGTTGGTATATAGCCATTAATTTTCACATCACTACTTGCAATCACGTGATATGATGTGTGATTGATTTGATGTCCTCTTTCATCAAATTGCATGGTTGGTTTAACTGTAACTCTTCCTTCTTCAACCATGATTCGATTTAATAATGACGTAACGTGTCTATGATCTCTCATATTATCAGCACTTCTAGCATATAGAGGAATCGCAGTAGTCACTATAAGTGCTTGATTAACATTTGAATGATTTTTATAAACTACTTGATGAAGTTCAACTGGAGCATCTATAGCCACATAACTTGTTGTTTCTATGGTATATATCTGACTCTTTCTAGTGACTTTTTGATAAAGTAAGTCGATTTCTAGTGTCATCTCATCATGCTGTTGTTTTTCTGTAGAACCATTTAGAAAATATAGCTCATTATTAATATTAAAAATTACATTACGACCTAATCCATGCACATAAAGTCCTAATTCAGATATTGGTTCTAATGCAAATCTATGTTGATCACGTTTAGCATCACCAGCCATAAACGGTGAAATGGATGATCTAAATCCATGTTTGTTAAATAGTGGGAAATAATATCCTAGATTACCATTCAGTTGCATGATTTTTTTGTATGCCATAGTGTCTCCCAAAATAAAGAAATCGGTTTCCTACTACTTATTATATCGTAACTTTTCAATTTGTAAAGAGTTTTGTGAAAGAAAATTAAAACGCTTACAAATAAAGCGATCCATTTTAGGTTCGCTTTATTTTTAATTTATTAAAAATTATATGACAATTGTTACAATACTATGCTTGTAACTTGTCAATGTGACGATATCCTTTAATCCCTTTAAATTCACATTAAAGTCTTGATTCGTTTCATTCATCACGACCACAACTTCAGAACCATCAGTATTTTTAAATGCCACATAATATAATTTATCTGTCCCTTCACTTAACAATTGAATTGCACCTGGTTTGATATATTTCGAGAAATGACCAATGTAATAATATGATGGATTTTTAATGAGTTCTTCATGAAATATTTTGATCATAACAGGCGAAGAACATAAATTATTGACATGATTTGGTCCACCTGTATCATCTAAAAACAAATTCCAATCAATAAACCCTTCATTAAAATTCTTTAGGTCATGAATGATATTTCTGCCATATCTTTCGCCAACTGCATATTCATGAAAATGTGGACCACCTTCTTGACAACCTTCCGTAAATAATAAATGCTTATCAGGAAATAGATCATGATGTTTTTTAACTTCTTCAAACTGCTCATTTTCATACCAGTGAAATGCAGTACCATATATATATTTGTTCGCTTCTTGGTCTTCATATACTTCTTTTGCTCTATCAACCATCAGATCTCTATTATGATCCCAAATATAAATCTTGATATCTGATAAACCCTCCTGCTCAAAAGTTTTACCTAACACTTTGGATAATCTCGCTTCATCTTTACCTTCATATAAACAAGAATCCCATCTTTGTGCAGCAGCAGGTTCATTTTGAATCGTAATCATTAAAATATTTGCATTTGCCTCTTGATATGCTTTAATGAATTTTACGATATAATTTGTCCATATTTGATCATATTTCTCTAGTAATTTTCCACCTCTAATTGGTGAATGATTATCTTTCATCCAATAAGGTGGTGTCCAAGGAGATGCCAAGAGTTCTATAGGCTTACCTGCAAATTTGGATGCATCATTGATGAGTTCTAAAACAGGTTTATCCCTGGCGATTGAAAATGATTCAAGTGAATCATCATAATCATCTATATACAAATACGAAGATAAACTGAAATCACAACCATGAATTGATACACGACCAATCGTATACCCTAATCCATCTACTGGATCAAAATACGCTTTGATTGCTTTTTCTCTTTCTGCTTTATTAATTCGATTTAGATTATAGGCTGAACTTTCTGTAAAAGCACCTCCAAAACCTAAAATAGTTTGACCATATTCCTGTTTGATATTAATATCAAGCGATACTAGAGATGGTTCAATGACATGGTCAACTGTTTTCAACCATTCGTTTGCACCATCACGTGTTCTAATTAATGTCATAATATTTCCCTCTTTTCATGTCTTATTATACTGTCTTTAACATTAAATTCAATCCCGAAAACTTGGGTAAAAAGAAAAAGAATCTATTGATTCTTTCGCTTAATGAAAAATGCAATCACCGCACCTAATATAATATCAATGACCAAATAATATGTTATATCTGTGATCACAGCAGGGGTGATATATGTATCCCTATCTGTAATCATATCAAAGTCTTCTTCTGTAAATCCTTGATTTAAATTATCTGATGTTTCATCAATCAGATTAATTTGAAGTATCTCCGAGTGAAATAAATTCCCATTATAATCGTCAATATTGATGGCGACTTCACGATCCTCTTCTATGACAAATGCCCCATAGAAAAACCCATAAATTTCCATCCCATAAGTGATGGCTTCTCCATTATAATTATCACTGGTTCTAATTGATTCAGCTGTCCATGTGTCTGGGTTGATAAAACGAATGTTGGATTTATCACTATTATCATCAATTTCAGTAGCGTGTTGGAATGTGCCATTATCATTGACAATGACGACGACTTGGTTTAATCGTTGTTCATTTTGTTCACCTATCACTTGATAAATTGAAATGTTTGCATCAGTCAATTCAATATACGCTTCTCGTTTATACCCGAGCGATTGATAAGCAACAAATGTATCAAAGTCGCCTGTTTCATGGGCATTATCAGCAATCTCACCAAAGACTTCGAGCACTCTTGCCTGTGTATGGAGTTGAAGTGATAAGAATACGACAAATGAAAGTAATACAACACTTACAACACTGTAGATAATGATAAACTTTTTCATCTAACAACACCTCTATTTTTGTAATACAATTTCGCTTTATTGACAGGTTTAATTTTCCCTTGATCAATGATAATACATCCATCATCTGGAATGATATAAATGGGTAATTTGTATGCTCTAAACACTTTTCTCATACCACTTTTTTGTTTTTTGCGTCTTCGATAATGCACTTCTACAAAGAAACCAGAAAGTAGTTCTAGACCTTTTTCATATGAAAAAGATGGATAATCTGCATCAGGTGAAATATGATAATTTTCAAATTGAATCATGGTTCCAGCTGATACACCAATATATGTTTTCTGATGCTTTATAATGGCTTCATATATACCCTTTTCATGGATACGATCCATAAATCTTTCCGGTGCACCACCTGGAAAAAATAAGATATCTGCAGACTCTATTTTTTTGATTGCTGCTATTCTTGTATCATCGTAATAATTAACCCATTGGATATCTTTTTCTTTGATGCCAAAAGGCAATAATTGCTCAACGACTTTCATATAATATTGACCTTCTGGGGCATAGTCAAAACGATAATGATCTGCTGTTGGATATTGAATATCAAAAAAAGAGTAGCAGACAACTGTCACATTCATGCCTTCTTTGATATATTGTTCTAATGCTGGTTTTATTTTTGGGTGAATTAAATCGCTTCTGCTCATTAAAATATTTATCATATCATATTCCTTATATTCATTTGTAAATAAATTTGAAAAACGATTAGTTATTTTTCTACTCCTATTATAACGTATGATGATAAGCTTTTAAAACAAAATTGATATTCACAGTTCATGTGGTTTTAAATACAAGCCTCAATGTTATATAATGAAATTAGAGAAAAACATAAAAGTGAAAGGAGCGTATACATTGATTTGTATACACAATAAATAATGGATACTGCTGAAAAAAAATTAGCTGCTTTAAGAAAAGCAATTGATCAACGATTACAATCACTTTATAGACTGGAAGAAACAGAAAAAAGCAATGAAGCAAAGACACTTGAATATCTTATGTGTATGATTGAAATCGACAACGATGATGAATACGCAACAAAGTGTTTACGTAAAATTTATTGGTAAGATTATAAAAAAGTAATGGCGACCATCTCGGTCGCCATATTTTTTTAAGCTTCTTTATTTCTATTAAGTGATCGTTGAACAAGCACTGCACCTAGGATTAAGACACCTTTGATGAGATCTGTTAAGAGCGCTGATACGCCAAATGCGTTTAGGATTGCATTAATTGAATAAAGGATAATCGCTCCAAAGAATGAACCTTGAATAAATCCTTTACCACCCGCCATTGATGCGCCACCAATAGCGACGGCTGCAATCACATCAAGTTCAAATCCACGACCTGCGGTTGCTGTATCAACAGAACCAAATCTTGCCATATATAGGAATGCGGCTAATCCAGTTAATATACCTGTAACTGTGAAAATCATCACTTTAACCCAATCCACTTTAATCCCTGCAAGCTTCGCTGCTTTTTCGTTTGAACCAATTGCGTAAACATAACGACCAAATTTAGTCTTCGTCATGAGCACCCATACAAGCACACTGACAAGGATAAAGATCCAAACAACCCATGGGATACCAATAAAATTACCATACCCAATTTTTCGAAGTCCAGCATAATAAAAATCATTATTAATTAATAAAGGTCCACCACTACCAATTTGAACGGTGAGTGATCGATAAGCTGCAAGTGTCGCCAAAGTAACAATAAATGCAGCAACATGTGTTTTACCAATAAAGAAGCCATTAATTAAACCTAATATACCACCAAATGCGAGTGCAAATAATAAGGTTAAAATAACACTGCCAGTTGCGTTATACACCATAACGCTAATCGTTGCAGTTAAACCAAGAATGGACCCAACAGATAAATCAATATTACCAGATATAATGACCAAAGACATCCCTAAGGCGATAATACCAATAATGGAAGATGCTCTAACAAGTTGGATAAGATTTGCAGCACTTAAGAAATTAGGACTGGCTATCGCACCAATAATTAATAAAACGATGAGCGAAAACAAATAATTATGGTTGACAACAACATCCTTTAATACATCTTTTGATTTACCAAGCACAAGTGCTTTATCTATCTTTTTCATCTTTGTTCTCCTTTAAATTAGATCCGGTTGAATAATACATTACATTCATTTCGTCAAGTTCTTCATGACCTAGCTCTTTATTAATTTCACCACGATACATCACAATAACACGATTCGCTATTTTGTGCAATTCTGTATATTCTGATGTGAATACGATGACTGATTTACCTTGTAAACTTAAATTATGAATTAAATGATACACTTCATTTTTTGCACCAACATCAATACCCTGTGTTGGATTATCTAGAATATAAACATCACTGTCTAATTCAAACCATCTTGAAAATATAACTTTTTGTTGATTACCACCTGATAATGATGTGATCTTATCAAGAGGTGAACCGACTTTTATACTTGTCACTTCTTGATTTTTATCAAATCGTTTTAATTCTTCTTTTTTACTGACAAGTGGATTTTTATGTTTTGACGTAAAATAGGCCATTGACAAATTATCGGAAATGGTTAAATCTGGAATAATCGATCTTTCTTTACGATCTCTTGGAATCATTGAGATACCAGATTTCATCACAGATCTAATAGATTTCATCGATAATGTTTTACCATTAAGTGTGATTGTACCAGTATCAGCTTTACGCACACCAAACAATGTCTCAGACAACTCTCCTCGACCATCTCCGAATAATCCTGTTACCCCTAACACTTCACCTTTTCTTAAATTGAAACTGATGTTTCTAAAATAAGGTTCAAGGGTAAGGTTTTTTACTTCAAATATATTATTTCCAATATGTTTTTCATTATAGTCAATCGCTTCATGGGCCAGTTTTTTACCTACCAGCAATTCCGTTGCCACTTGTTCGTTAATATCTTCAAACTGGCCAGAATCGATAAATTTTCCATCTCGTAATACGACATAATCATCGCATATTTCAAATAGTTCTGGCATTTTATGCGAGATATAAATACTGCTTATACAATTTTTTTTAAAATCACGCATAATGCCAAATAAAATATCAATTTCTTCATTTGTTAAAGCTGTTGTTGGTTCATCAAAAATAATCAGTTTTGATTCAAATAGAACAGCTTTTGCTATTTCAATAATTTGCTTTCTAGAGGTATCTAATGTGCTAACGATTGCTTCTGGATTGATATCAACATCCATGCGTTTAAAAACATTTCTAGAACGTTCAATCATTTCCTTTTTATTCAAAATCCCGTAAGTTGTAATTTCGTTATTTAAAAATAAATTCTCATAAACACGTAAATCATTTACTAAATTAAGTTCTTGATGAATAAAACTAATACCTAAATCGGTTGCTTCTCTCGTTGTAAGGTGCGTGTAATTCTTACCATCAACGATGATTTCACCTGAAGATGGTGGTAATACACCACCTAAAATATTCATTAATGTAGATTTCCCAGCTCCATTCTCACCTAACAGACCTAAAATTTTAGCTTCAGGGACATTAAACGAGACATTTTCTAGTGCTTGAACAGCACCAAAATTTTTATAGATGTTTCTAAATTCAACCTTCATAATTGGTCACATCCGCTTTCTAAAAATTAGATGAAGCCGGCTAAGTCGCCTTAACCGGCTATCATCTTTAAATCATCACTAGTTTGATAATTAGTCTTCTAATGAATAACGGTAAGTATAAACATCACCTAACATGAATGTTTCGTAGTTGCTGTTATCTACCATTTCTGTTGGAATTAAATATTGACCTGTTACTGTTTCACCATTAAGGATATCAATTCCGTATTGAATAGCATCAACAACCATTGCTGGTGAGAAGCTGAATGTGACTGAATCAAATCCTAGTTCTTCGTAATGATCAAATTGAGTTAATAATTCTCTTGGAGCTGAAACGCCACTTACTAATTTTACATTAATAGTTGCATTACCACTATAACCTTCTAAAGCTGCTAAAACACCTAATTGAACTTCAGCATCATGTGTAAAGATTGCTTGAACTTGTGCAATTTCTGCATCAGATGATGTCGTTAAGAAAGTTTCCATTTGTTCTTGTGCAGTTGATCTGCTCCAGTTTGTCACAAATTCTTGGTCAACAACAAAGTTTTCATCTGCTGTAGACATGAAGCCATCATGTCTTTGTGTAGGAACTGAAGAGTTATCACCTTTGAATTCAAGAATGTGAACTTCGCCTGCATCTAATTCAGTTGCGAAATAAGTGTTGAAGTATGTACCAGTTTCTTCACCGATAGTGATGTTATCACCTAATACTTCAGCAGTTTCATCGAAATCACTAATGAGTCTGTCATAAATGATTAGCGGGATACCTGCATCAACGATTGATTGTGCAGCTGATTTAAGTTCA
Organism: Acholeplasmataceae bacterium; assembly: GCA_963675245.1. Taxonomy (GTDB): domain Bacteria; phylum Bacillota_I; class Bacilli_A; order Acholeplasmatales; family Acholeplasmataceae; genus WOFB19. The sequence continues at coordinate 190,294 of OY775910.1, forward strand.
TCACCATTATGTGGCCATAATACGATGACATCAGCACCTTCACTAATCACTTGGTCAATCTGATTTGATTGTTCAACAACAGTAGATGATGTTAAAACTTTGTACTCAAATCCATTTTCTTCAGCAAGTCTTTGTGTACCAGCAATGGCATGGTTAACACTTTCACCAGTAAATCCATGGTCTGCACCAGGGATGAGGACTGCGATCATCGTTGAATCGCCTTGACAAGCTGCTAAACTTAGCCCTAAAGCTAATGCAAAGAATAAAGCTACGATCTTTTTCATATTTTCCTCCTATATTTTACTATATGATATAGTAATTACCTTTTTGTAGATTCCCTATGAATAATCTCATAAGGAAGAATAACTTTTTTACTCTGACTATCTAAACTCGTAAGTTTTTCAAGCAAGAGATCAAAAGCATTAATACCTAAATCGAATCTTGGTTGTGCTATTGTGGATATTGTTGGAACAAAGTTTGATGTAATTGATGTATTATCAAATCCGATAATCGCAACATCTTTCCCAGGTTTTAATCCTTGTGCAACAACCTCATTCACAGCACCGATTGCAAGTGAATCTGATACACAGATAACCGCAGTTGGTGGATTTTTCATACTTAATAATGTTCTTAATGCATCTGATCCATCATGATATCTATAAAAAGTCTTAACAATCAGTGATTGATCATATGGCATATTGTGATCTTCTAATGCATCCTTATAACCTCTCTCGCGATTTAATTCGGAATACTTATAGTAATCACCAGAAATCATGGCTATTCGTTTATGGCCATTTTTAATAAATTCACTTGTTACATCATATATTGCTTGTCTGTTATCAACTGTAACACTTGATGTATGAGAACCAATCGTTGGTTCACACGCTTGTACGAAAGGATATTTACTTGCCAGTTGATTAATACCCTCAACCGGTAACAAACTAAACAAACTAATAGCACCATCTACTTGTTTTGTTCGTAACATATCCAAATATTTCTTCTCGCGTGCTTCTTCTAAATTAGAGATGGCAATTAAAACATCATAACCATTTTCTTCAGCACGTGCTTCAATGCCTTGAAGAATCTTCGAGTAGAATGAATTGACGATAGTTGGAATCAAGACCAATATCTTCTGACTTTTTTTCGTACGCATTGTACGACTATTTACATTAAGCACATAATTATTTTCTTTCACTACTGCTAAAACTTTTGCTCTAGTGCTCGGTGCTACCTTGGGATCATCATTTAAAACCCTTGAAACCGTGGCAACAGACGTCTCAGCAAGCCTTGCAATGTCCTTTATCGTCATATTATTGCTCCAATTCATGTAATCGATTACACATAAATTATAACACATGTAAGCGTTTTGTCAACAATTGAAATCGCTTTTTTTCGATTATATTAAAAGTTCTTGCTATTTTCAGACACTTGTATTAAAATAATGATGTAATCGATTACAAGGAAAAGAGGCAAAGATATGAAAACATACAAAGCAGCTGTTATTGGCATAGGATTTATCGGTGTTGCCCATATAGAAGCATTAAGAAGATTAGGGAATGTTGACGTCATCGCTATTTCAGATCAAATAGATTTAGAAAAAAAAGCGGAAAAATACAACATTTCAAGCTATTATAAAGATTACAAACAGATGATTGAAGAAATTAATTTAGATTTTATTCACATCTGTACGCCAAATAATACACATTATGAAATAGCAAAATACGCTATCGAAAGAAACATTAATGTCGTGTTAGAAAAACCTATGACTGTGTCCTTGAAAGAAGCGAAAGAACTTGTTGCACTAGCTGAAGAAAAAGGTGTTGTTGCAGCCATTAATTTCCATAATCGTTTATATCCCGCGACTGCATATATTAAAAAGGAAATAGAAAAGGGCACTTATGGTGATATATTTTCTATGCAGGGCGTATACATTCAAGATTGGTTATTTTATCAAACAGACTACTCTTGGCGTTTAGTATCTGAAACATCTGGTAAGACGAGAGCGGTTGCTGATATTGGAAGCCATTGGTTAGACTTGATGGAATATATGACAGGTCATAAAATCACTGAAGTACTTGCAGAGTTTAAAACGGTTTATGACACAAGAAAAAAAGCAACAAAGCCATTAGAAACTTTTACAAAAGCAACATCTGATATGACATATGAAGATGTCCCCATTGATACAGAAGATATCGCAACCATTACTTTTAGAACTGACAAAGGTGCATTAGGCAATGCATATATTAGTCAAATGGTAGCCGGTAAGAAAAATAGAATCAATGTTCTTCTGTCCGGTACGAAACACTCTATTGAATGGCGTTTAGAAGATTTAGAAAACGTTGTTGTTGGTAGCAGAGATGAAGGTAATATTTATATTCCTAAGGATGCACAAATGATGCCCGATGTGAAGAGTCAAATCGATTATCCATCAGGACATACTGAAGGATTTCCGGATGCCTTTAAACAAGCATTTAAGCAAATCTATTACAAAGCATCACATCCATCATATCAACCACTCTTTGCTGAGTTCAAAGATGGCTTAAGAATGATGTTACTAGATGAAAAGATTTATGAATCAGCAAAAGCAAGAAAGTGGGTTAAGATTAATGAATGATATGAGAATTGGCTTGCATAGTGCCATACTACCTGATCAAAGCTTTGAAGAAGTGATTGATATATGCGAAAAAAAAGGATTTCAGTCTGTTGAAGTTTGTGTTTGGCCACAAGGCAAATCAGAAAGACGATATGCTGGTGTCTCACATCTAGATGTTGAAAACCATGATCCATCTTATATTAAATATATTTTATCTTATGCAAAAACCCATAATGTCGATATTGTAGCATTGGGTTACTATCCAAATCCTTTAGATCCTAATCAAGAAAAAAGTGAAGTTGCTATAAACCACATTCTAAAAGTTATTGAATTTGCTCATCTTCTAGGTGTCAACCGTGTATCTACATTTGTTGGTAAAGACCCATCAAAGTCTGTTGAAGATAATATGGAGAGTTTCAAAAAAGTGTGGCCAAAGATTATTGATTATGCAGCATCTCTAAATGTATGGGTGGGTATAGAAAACTGCCCTATGTATTTCACTAAAAATGAATGGCCAGGTGGTGCGAATCTCGCCAGTTCTCCAAAAATTTGGGAAGATATGTTTAACATAATTCCTTCTAAATATTTTGGTCTTTCATATGATCCATCACACTTAAATTTCCAAGGTATGGATTATATTAAACCACTTCACCAATTTAAAGATCGCATTCATCATTTGCATATAAAAGATACACTTGTCGATCAAGAAAAACTTGATCAAGTCGGTATATTTGCATATCCTCTGGATTACATGGCACCAAAGATTCCCGGTAAAGGAACAATTAACTGGAAAGTCTTTCTAGAGCATGTTCAATCTACTGGATATCATGAAGGTATTGTTATCGAAATCGAAGACAAAGATTATGAACATACATTTGAAGATGTTTTAACATCCCTACATTTATCTATAAGTCATATAAAACATCAATTGACATAACTTCTTCTTTCTCCCTATGGAAGACGGACAAGGGTCCCCTGCCCTTGTCCATTTTTTTTAAAAAAAAGCCACAGCGATTGTGGCTATTTCAAATGAATGGTTTTATGATCTTTTATCTCAATAATCTCATCATAGATAAGTATATCAATTGGTTTATTCACTTTTATGGATAAGGTCTTAGTCGTCAATGTTATCCATAAAATGACACCTTGATAAACAATTCTAGTTTTAATATGTGTTAACTCTGTTTGAGAGACAGGATTTAGAATAAGCTTATCACCAAATCTTAAACCAAATAACCCGTAAACAATCATCATGTAGCTACCACCTAAATTAGCAATATGAAGACCGTGTTGTGTTCTATTATGACTATCTCTGAAATCTAAATCGATAACTCTCTTTAAATAATCAAATCCAAACTCATGATTACCAATCATATAAGCAGCAATACCAAATGCAGTACGTGATAACGAAGAATCATGTGTTGTTCTTTTAATGTAGTAGTCAAATGTGTTTTTAAATGTATCTGTCACTTTATCTCCTAATAAAACAGGGGCTAATATCGCATCTGCCTGTTTGGAGACTTGCATACGGTAAATATCAAGAGGATGTCTGCTTAATAATAACGGTAATTCTTCTGGCGTTAATAAATCAAGTGGTAATGCTTTTTTATGCATGAATGAATCATCTTGTTCAATCACATTTAACTGATCATTAATCAGAAGCGTCATATGAGTGGTTGCTTTTTGCATGTCATCTAATTCATCTTGATCCATTCCAATGTTATGCATTAATTCATCTATTTCATCTGGATGGTTTTTTGTATAATCGATAATAAAATCGAAATGCATTTTTGCCATACGATTTGTATAATAATTGTCATTGATGAGTGTTTTATATTCATCTGGACCTGTTACATTATATAAGTGAAAATTACCTGCATGATCAAATGTCCCCCATTCAAGGATGAAACGTGCCGTTTCTAAAATCACTTCCATACCATAACGTAGCATAAAACGAGTATCTTTAGTAGCAAGATAATAATTAATTAATGCATGTGCCACATCGCTATTGATATGAATTTGTGCAGAACCTGCAGGATAATATGGTGACGCTTCTTCACCGTTAATCGTGCGCCAAGCAATTTTAGCACCATGTTTAATACCTAATAATCTAGCTTCTCTTCTTGACGCATCCAATGTTAAATACCGATACATTAAGATTTTCCTTGCTCGGTGTGGATTCGTTAAGATAAAGTAAGGTAACATATATATTTCTGCATCCCAAAAGTAATGGCCTTCATATCCAGTGCCAGTTATGCCTTTTGCCGCTATATGTGTCGCATGATGTCTACCGGCATTTAAATTGAGTTGATATATATTATAATGCAGTGCTTGTTCTAATTCTTTATGATTTAATTCTAAAGCTGAACGTTGCCAAAATGGTAGACGTGCTGTTTCTTCTTCTTTGACATACTGATCAAATGGAAAAACTAAATTAACAATCTTCTCAATTTGTCTTTCTGATGATCGTTGCAAAAATGATGATGTATAAAGCGTGTATTTTGTTATTTTAAATGGTTTATTGCGTTCTAACTCAGTATGAATGACACCAACGATAGCGTCTTCTTCATAGCGATAATCAACAGGTTGGTCATGGATCATTGATACATTAATACGTTGATGACTATGCGTTGTTTGTGCTTTTAAAAATGCAGCACCTTGCGTTACATCAATACTTCTTAAGATCAAATTTCTCCGTACATTAGGAAGTCTAGGATCAATATTTGTCACATATTTAACGGTTGGCATTCGTAAATAAGAATCTAACTGAAATGAGCCTTGATAGTTCGGTGATTCTATGGATAATTCAACCACGATACTTAATCTGTTCGCAGTAACAAGTTTACGTTCTTTGATAATAAAGGTGTGATTATTTGTCGTTGTATAAATTGCTTTCCGATGAGACACACCTCGTTTCATATCAAGAGAACGTTCAAGATCAAGCAATTTTGCGTGTTTTAGATCAATATAACCATCATCTGTTTTAAGTTGAATCAATGATGTATCAGGAAGCGTAACGATGGCTTGTCCCACCTGTGGAAACCCTTTGTAGTTTTCTTCATAACGAAACGGATAGGTATTATAAATACCATTAATCAAGGTAATAGGAAAATGATCATCCCCATATCCTTCCGTGAAATGTCCTCGTGTGCCTAACGTCCCATTTGCTAATGAAAAAATTGTTTCATCGCTTAAAAGATCGACGAGTTTAGTTCTATGGTTGCGTCTAATTGTAAATATTTGATCATCTCGTCTCATCTTTTCCTCCTTTAAAATAAAAATAGTCCTAACGACCACCTTTATTATACCCTGTTTCTTGATTGACTTCAAATGATTAAAAAGAGATACCCATTGGATATCTCAATCATTTTTACTCTTTAACAAAACTTCTATAACCTGCAGAAAGTTTTTTTGATTGCTGTTTAGGTTCTAAATGTTTTGGTTGAAAAACCTTTAATATAATATATAGTAAACTGATAATTGTAAAACCTAATAAACCAGTCAATACCAAATAAATTGGATTTACAATAAAGTATCCACCTAGATTATATTCAACACCCCAATTAAAGAATAATTCAAGTGGTGTACCATGTTCTGGTTTAGTCGCATAAAAATAATTAGAGGCTTCTCCTGTTGTAAGTAATAATACATTATTCATTACAAGTCCTAATCCATATAAGACAAAGACAATCACTAACGTTTGAGCATAGACCTTTTTGTTGAGTTTAACAAAACCATTTAAGTAAGCAAATAATGTAATGACAACGATTAAAATGTGACCAAAGATATAAGCACCACCTCGTAATGTCAATATCGTTGAATAATTCTCTAAACTGTTTGCGAAAACGATAGACATCATGGCTGCTGGTAAATTAAACAGTGTTGCCAATCCGAAAAACGCTTTGCTATCTGTCATAAATGCATAAAGCAATACAAAATTTGCAAAATGACAAATTTGCAGTGGTAATAATTCAAAATCAAATAACTGTCCATTTTTGAAAAAGATTTCTAAATTTCTAAGCAGTAATATGATAACAGCGACGATACTTAAAACGACACCTATTTTTTTCTTTGATTGATAGGATTTTTTTCTTGTAAAAAAATAAAGAATTGCTGTTATTACGAATGGTGAAACCATAAATATATAATGACCAACATGCCACATCTCAAATGTCATACTCTATAACCTCTACTATGCCTTGTCTTCGAATATTTTTTGTTCTTCTAAACGAACTAATCGTGTTGTATTCTGTTGAATTTTTTGACTATTAACAACAACATTCAACACGAGCATCACAATCATATGTGATGTAAAAACACCCAGTATAACCAAGAAAAATAATAAGACAGATCTGAAATCTACTGCCATAAAGAAGCCAAAAATAGCAGTTCCAATTTCTGCAATAATGAGTAAGACGATTATGATTTTTACCCATGATATGTTTGTTGGATCGTAAAATTTTTCTGCTGATGATTTTCCCAAATAATCATTATTCATATTCGTTTTTCTCTTATCACAATATAATCATATGTCTATAATAACACGAAAAATAAAGCCATCCAAGTACTGGATGACTTTTTTTTAATTATGCAGGGATGACACTTCCACCATAATTGGTTGTAATGAAGTTTTGAATCGTTTCTGATGTTAACACTTGCAACAATGCTTGAATCTTAGGTAAGTTTTCTCTACCTTCTAAAACAGCGATAATGTTCACATAAGGATTATTATCTGGTGATTCAATGACTAATGCGTCTTCAAGTGGATTTAGTCCGCCAGTTAATGCGAAGTTACCATTAATGAATACCAAATCTCCTTGATCATTGTCATATGCACTGAATAATAATTCTGGATTAATTTGTTCGAATGCTAAATTTTTAGGATTTGATGTAATATCTTCAAGTGTTGCAGTTAATCGGTCAACTGATGAATCTAATGTGATGAGACCTTCATCTGCTAAGATAGATAAGAAACGACCATGATCAGATGTTGAATTTGAAATGATGACTGTTGCGTTATCGGGGACATCATCAAGTGATGCATGTCGATTAGAATAAAGGCCAAGTGGTTCAATATGAATACCTGCAACATTGACTAACTTTTTACCTTCTGCTGCTGTTGCATTATACGCATCAAAGAATGGTACATGTTGAAAATAATTTGCATCCGCTGATCCGTTTGCTACTGCAGGATTTGGTGTCGCATAATCTGAAACAACTTCTACTTCTAACGTGTATCCTAATTCTGCTAATAATGGTCTTGCTTGTTCTAATACTTCAGCATGTGGTACTGCAGTAGCCACCACGTAAATGGTATGTTCATCATCGATTTTTGACTGACAAGCTGTTAATGATACCGCAATAAAAGCGATAAATAATAATGTAATCATTTTTTTCATTTTAATTTCTCCTTATTTGTTAACTATGTTTGATGCGCTTTGTAATTTGGTCAGATATTAATTGAATGAGTAAAACAATCGCTAAGATAATCAAAACAGATACATATCCGGCAAGTTTTTTGTCAGTGCCACTATGGATTAAGAATATGACTGCTTGATCTGATAAACCACCACCACCGATTGCATTCGCTGCTGAGATAAATCCAATAAGTGTAATCAGTGTGACGGTAAGACTTGAAATCATCGCGGGTAATGATTCAATGAATAATGTCCAAATAATTCTAAAAGTTGATGCCCCAAGTGCGCGAAGTGCTTCAACTTTTCCAAATGGAATATCTAATAATGCGTTATAAACCATACGTGCAAAGAATGGTGTTGCACTGACAATTAATGGTGGCAATGCCCCATTAGCACCTAACATTTGTCCATTCGTCAAAATCAATGTGACAGGAATCATCATAACGATCAATATGACAAACGGAATTGATCTGAACACATTAACGATACCTGATAAAATTTGGTTAAGCACTAAAAGACTTTTTCGTTCTGTTAATCGTCTATCAGTTAAATACAATGTAAAACCGATAAGAAGACCGAATATCACAATAAAAAGTGCACTGATACCAATCATATAGAAGGTCTCTCCTAAGCCTTCTCTAATCATTCTTAGTTCATACGCTGTCATAATGTGTCACATCGAGACCTTTATCTCTTAAGTGAGCTAAAGCTTCTTCGGTCTCCTTTCCGTTAATCTTGACATATAAATAACCGATTTTTGTGTCACCTATTTCTAAAACATGAGCATGAATAATGTTAAAGTCAACATCAAATTTTTTGGCGGTTTGACTTAACAATGCTGTTTCATTTGGATCGTGCTTATAAATCAATTCATATACATGTTTTTCATGTTTAATATCAATGATAGGTTTAACAAGAGATGCAGCAATATCAGTTTTAGGATGCATAAAGACATCAACGATTTGTCCTTCTTCAATGATACTTCCTTCATGCATAATCGCCACTTTATTACAGATCTTTCTAACAGCTTCAATTTGATGCGTAATCAATAAGATGGTTACATTTGTTTTTAATTGGATATCTTTTAATAACACTAATATTTCATTGGCAGTTTTTAAATCTAATGCCGACGTCGCTTCATCACAAAGTAAATAATCTGGGTGATTTGCAATGGCTCTCGCAATCGCCACTCTTTGTTGTTGTCCACCTGATAATTCTGCTGGATACGCTTCTTTTTTATCTGTTAAACCTACTAATTCTAGTAACTCACGAATCCGTTCATCTTTATTCCCACTATATCCACCAATATCTAAAGCCAACTTAATATTTTGATAGACATCCAATTGTAAAAATAAATTAAAGTCTTGAAAAATCATACCGATCTTATGTCGCATTCGATCGATGGCCTGTTTTTTCTGTTCGAAAAGATTGATATCATCAATAATAACCTCACCACCAGTAGGTTTCACTAATCCATTAATAATTCTTACAAGCGTTGATTTCCCTGCACCGCTATAACCTACAATTCCCAAAATATCACCGGTATTAACGGTTAAATTAACATCAGTTAAGGCATGAAATGCCTGATCTTTGGTATGAAATGTTTTACTAATATGTTTTAATTCAATCATAAATACTCCTTTAAAAATAAAAAACAATCATTATCGTCGCGATAAGATTGTATCTACAAAAGTCTCATCGCTTATAGCATTACCACCACATCTTAATGATAGGTTGGTAGGCGATCACAGAGCTATATCTCTCCCGCCTTCTTGATAAAAAATATTTAGTTGACAGTATTGTAACACTAAAAAATAAATATGTAAAGTCTTTTTCTTAACTTTTTTCAGAAGTTAAAGCATCGACTTCTTCTATTTCCTTATTCGTTTCATCATAATATTTTTTAAATAGCTTAAAGTAGCCTTTTGTACCTTCGTTAATGAAATCTGCAGAAATGCGATCATCGCCTAATAATTTCTTAAAAGGATACTTTCCATTTACTCTAAATCCATTTATTACACCTGGTCTAATCGCGTCCACCGGACAGTTAACCACACACCCCATACACATGGTACAATCACCACCAAATGATGGGATTCCTTTTTTCATTGTGATGTTATCTGTGGGGCATACCTTCACACATAATTCACAAGATGTACATATATCTTTTTTTGCATGAAATAAAGGACCATTTATCCATGCACCAAACCATTGAATTCTTAATAAGTACATGATAGGCAAATGTAGAAGATTGAACTTCATATGATGGTTTCTATTTTCACGTATATCATAAGCAATCACTTTTGCCATGTCATGTGTATGTATATACATTTGTTTAGCTAATGAATCTTTATACTTAAACATGATGTTATAAGGCATTAATAAATGTCTGTCCATCATCAGTGTATAGCCTTTTCGTTTCAATATTCTTGATAAAGCCCATGATGACACTTTATTAATGCCAAAAGGCTCACCAGATGTTTTAAATATAAATGCTCGCTTATGATTTACTATTGGTAATTTTTTGATTTGTCTTAAAAAGAATTGTGGTGCATTAAACGCGTGAATTGGATAACCAAATCCTATAATATCAAACGTATTCGGATCCTCAAGTTTCTCTTGATCGACCCTTATTTCCATAAGTTTCACAAAATAACCTGAAGCTTCAAGTTCGGTTTTAATTGCTTTAGCAGCTATTCTCGTGTTCCCTGTACCTGTGAAATAATATATACCAACTTTTGACATCATATAACCTTCAATTGCTTTTATTATATCTTACCACTTAATCCAAAAATAGGCACTATTTTCCAGAGTTCCCATAATTTTTTAAATAACGAGCACTAGGATCATTCACGTCGCAACCTTCCCATGTCGCATTAGGCATCCAATAACCTTTTATTACATGATCATGCCCTAAAAAATATAGATCAAAGAGTTCTCGATACAACAACGCTTCTTTCGAAATCGGTTCAGGTTTTAACAACTTCTTTTTAATGCTAAAAGTGTCATCATCATAACAACTTTCAGCATATGCCTTTAAATGATCTACCATACTATGACCGACTGCATCGCTAAACGCCGCTTTTTCTCGATATAAAATATCATGAGGCAAATAGTGATTTGAGAAAGCTTTTCGTAATAAATTTTTACCGATTCCTGTCGTATTCATTTTTAATCTGGGGTCAATGCTGACAATATAATCAACAAAGCTCTTATCACTAAATGGTACACGTGCTTCTAGCGCGTTCGCCGCTAAACAACGATCTGCTCGTAAAACATCATACATATATAATTCATTTAAACGTTTCACTTCTTCTGCTTGAAATGCTTCTGGAGAAGGTGCAAAATCAGTATATTTATACCCAAACAACTCATCACTTACTTCACCTGTTAAAAGCACTTTGATATCTGTATGTTCATGGATGTATTTAGCAATCATAAACATCCCAATGGACGCTCTAATTGTTGTAATATCATATGTTTCAAGTGCATATATCACTTTTGATAAACTATCTAAAACATCTTCCTTTGTCATGAAAACCTCAGTGTGATCAGTTTTTAGATTATTCGCAACTTGTTTCGCGTACTTTAAATCAATAGGATCCGTATCCATGCCTATACTAAATGTTTTAATTGGTTTATTTGAATACCTTTGAGCAATCGCACAAACTAAGCTAGAATCTAAACCACCCGATAATAAATAACCGATAGGCGCATCTGCGTGCATTCTCTTTATAACTGCATCTGTAAACAATCGATTAATCGTTTGATAGATCTCATCTAATGAGAAAACTTGTGGTTTAACTAAAGACCAATCCATATGATATCTCACAAATGATGTCCCATCATAATAGTGTCCAGGTGGAAAAGGATGCACTTTTTTTACACTTTTAAGAATCGCTTTTACTTCACTGGCAAAAACAATCTCATCATGGTTATCGAATCCATAAAAAAGTGGTCTTATGCCTAATGGGTCTCTACCAGCAATAAAACACTTCTTATCATGATCATAAATCACTATCGCAAATTCTGCATCAAGCATACCAAACATATCATTACCAAATGTGTTATATAACGGTAATAATACTTCACAATCACTACCTGATGTAAACATGTAGTTTTTTAAAAATCCCTTTAAAGAACGTTCATTATAAATTTCAGCGTTAGCAACTAATACATTTCCTGCTAACATAAATGGTTGCATCCCTGATTCATCCAAACCCATAATTGCTAACCGGTTAAAATAAAATTGATAGTGATTATTAATCAACTGACGTTGTTGATCAGGTCCTCTCATTAAAATCTTTTTTGCACCTTCATCTAACTTAATATCTACACTTTTTGATACGACAATACCGCACATCTCCATCATCCTTTCAAGATAAAATAAAAAGAGTCTACTCCCACAATTGGGACGAATGACTCTAGATCCGCGGTACCACCCATATTATCAATTACTTGATCACTTTTACATGCTAACACATGATATCTCTTTAACGGGAGAACCCGGCTTAATCTACTTATTTCGGTAAGCACTCCTCAGTGTTTTTCCATTCATGATCTTTATAGGTATTCCAGCATTTACCTACTCTCTTTAAAAGAACGTTTGAATGTACTCGTCTGATTCATCATTTGTAACTATTCTAGCACAACTTATGAAACGCTGCAATACCAAAAATTAAAAAGGACCAAAGTCCTTTATTAATTAGTTTGATATTCTAGTATATCGCCAGGTTGGCAGTCCAACACTTCACATATTTTTTCTAGCGTTGTGAAGCGGATCGCTTTTACCTTTCCCGTCTTCAGGTTTGATAGATTAGCAAGACTAATACCTACTTGTTCTGCAAGTTCATTTAAGCTCATTTTTCTATCTGCCATCATACGGTCTAATCTTGAAATAATTGGCATTAGACTGTTAAGTCATGCTCTTCCTGTAAATATGTGCCATAACTAAATACATACGCTAGAATAAGTATTAATGAGCCCATAAATACATGTGACCATTGGATAGAGAATCTGTAACTAACACTTTGAAATAAATCGAGCATGTTTGTTAATGTTCTCATTGAAATGCTATTAAATACAGGTAATAAAATACTTGCTGCTAAGAATCCAAATCCCAAAACTTTTAAAATCTTCGCATTCGATTTTTCAAAAATTTGTCCATCTTTCACGTGACCGACTAATTGTTTTAATTGAATAATAACAAATTGCAAGAAACCCACACCTGCTAATCCATTCACTAATAATGCTAAGATTGAACGTTTCACATTAACTTCACCCGTGAAAAAGTTAGGATCAATTTCCTGCATAATATCTGTTAATCTCGTACTCAACTCACTAAATTGTGCTAAGTCAACATCAAATAAACCTCTTGGTATAAATAACACCACCACAAATCCAACTGCCATGACACCTAATGCAATAAATAAGAAAATCATAAATATTTTTAAAACCACATGAAACACATTAATAATTCCTTTATATTTATTTTGATCAAATGTATTTTCCATATGAACACCTCCTACGCATCAATATTATCACATCATTTTATATTTGTCAACATATATTTATCGTTTTTCGATATATTATTAATTTTTACCGTTAATATGCAAATAAAAAGCAATCCCCTTGGGACTGCTTTTTATTATATGAGTTTATTGATTTGAATAACGGCTTTTTCAAACACTTCATCTTCTGATAAGCCACTTGTGTCAATAATGACATGAGGAATATTATAAACCGTACATTGTGCTGCTACTTTTGCAACATAATCACTCATTAAATCTTTGAAGTAAGGTTTATTCTTATCGAAATTATCAATTTCTTGTTGACGACCACGTTCCATTACTCGTCTTTCAAAGTTGTCCCAATCAATGTCTAAAATGATATATAAATCAGGTTTTTTGATTTGATTCATGTAGGCGTGGAATACGCCATTATACATATTCATAATGGTCGGCATGTTTCTTAGATTATGTTGAGCGAAAAGCCAATGCTCTACTAAATCTCTATCAACGACAAAATCACCCTTATATTTATTTTGACTTAACCAGTTATTATGAATGAAATAAATTTGTAAAAGCATTTCAACATCAGTTTTTTGTTCATATAACCATTTTAGAAGTGTATTGAATACTTCATCATTTTTCTCAAACTCTTCCATAACTGGTAAATTTAATTCTTTTCCTAAACGCGATACAAGCGTCGATTTACCTGATGCGATCATGCCACCTACTGATATTTTCATACTTATTCCTCTTTCTTTTATTATCCCTATTTAACTGTTTTAAATTATACCATCTATGATGGTTCATATCAACCGTATCTAATTGTATTTTCGTTATAACGTAATTTCTTTAATCTTTTCTTTTAAACTGACAATGCAGCCACAATATCTTTGGCAATAAAGACCATAATCTTTCGCCTTTTTTTGTCCTTCAAAATAGCCAATTCTAAAATCTTCATAATAAAAAGGTAAATCATATTTTTTACTATATTTTTCAGCTAATCGTTTAATCACATCATGCTTTTGATAAGGACTTACTAATAAGCTGGTTGTTACTGCATCGTATCCTAGTTCTTTACCGACTTTAAAAAGTTTTTGAAGTCTTTTACTGTAGCACATCTCACAACGCGCTTCATCATTATCTCTTAACGCATCCCATAAATCCTCTTCATAATCAGGATAATAGAATACATTAAATCCCTTATCGTTTGCTAGTTTTTCAACATTTTCTTCGCGTTTTTCGAATTCTTCATATGGATGAATATTTGGATTGTAATACAAACCATCTACTTCTTGTCCTTTGATCTGTAATGATTCTACAGGATAAACCGCACATGGTGCACAACACATATGCATCAAAATCTTCATTTCTTTTGTCCTCTAATATATTGTTTCGGATATGCAACATCCAAATGATTAATGACAACGTATGGATCTCTTAATAATAATCTACCGAAGAAAACCATATCGCATTTCCCTTCACTAATCGCATTTTCTGCAGATGTGAGATCTTCGATTAGTCCTCCACCAATGACTGGTAGACCTGTTTCACGTCTAATTACTTCAGCATACCCAAGTTGGTATCCAGAAAAAAGATTAATGTGAACTTTATAATTACCACCTGAAGACACATCAACAAGGTCGACTCCTAAATGTTTTACTTGGTTCATCATAAAAGCTAAATCATTAGGATGTAGTCCATCTTCCATATATTCTTCTGCAGTCACTCTTATACATAATGCTTTATCTAATGGCCATTCACTTCTCACAGCTTTAATCACTTCTTCTAAGAATAACACACCATCTTTGTATTTATCTGTTCTTTTATTCGATAATGGTGATAAAAATTCGTTAATCAAATAACCATGTGCAGCATGAATTTCAATCATGTCATAACCGATGATACGTGCTCTTTTTGCTGCGTCTTTAAATTTATTGATGACACGATGAATATCATCAAGAGTCATTTCAGTTGGCTTGTCATAGCCTTCATACTCAATCGCAGAAGGGGCATAAGCTTTGGGAAGCTGTGCTTTTCTACCAGCATGGGCTAATTGAATACCTATTTTTGCATCATATTGATGTACGTGATCAACTATTTTTTTAAGGTTTGCAATATGTTCATCATTCCAAATACCTAAATCATTAACTGTAATTCTACCTTCTTGTTCAACCGCGGTTGCTTCTTGGATGATCAATCCAACGCCACCGATCGCTCTTGTCGCATAATGAACAACATGAAAATCAGTAGCAATCCCATCTTCAGCTGCACTATACATGCACATCGGTGCCATTACTATTCTATTTTTAAGTTGTAATTGATTAATATCAATACTTTTTTCCAACATAATTATTCAAATCCTTTGTACGTTAATATATCCGTGATTAATTCAAAAGGTATGTCTTGTTTATGACTGATTTGAATGGTTCCTTTTGATGTTTTATAGTCTTTTAACAATGCTTGATGCTTTTCAATATAGTCAGAACCCGGGTAAATACCAATATGTCCTTTAAAACAAGCAACATACATCACATTTTTCCCTTTAACATAATAGCCAGGTACACCATACCCCAATTTTTCTTCGGCATCTGGTAGTTTGTTGATGATGACTTGCCTGATGGATAAGAATCTTGATTGAATGGTCTCGTCAAATGATGAGATATGTTTTAAGACGTCTGAATTTATATTCATCGAACCCTCCTAAATGATACATACAATTCTATTATATGATATAAAACAATAGTTTAAAAGATGTTTTTATATCTTATACTCGATATGATCACACGCGTTAAATATCGAAAATTCTTTTATACGATTTTTCAATTTCTGATTGAAATTTTTGTCGATTAAAGCCTCTTCTAACCATATTTGATGTACGTACAATGTTTTTAATTTATGATTAGTCTCAACATCTATTCTACCAACTAAATCATGACCATATAAAATAGGTAGGACATATGGGCCATACTTACGATCTTTTTCTGGTGTATAAATTTCCCATTTATAGTCAAAATCGAACAATTTTTTTATCAGTTTTCGATCCCAGATAAAACTATCTAAAGGCGCAATAAACTCAATGCGTTTCTCCTCGTTTTCGACTTCCTTTAAATATTTCTTGTCCTCTTTGAGGATATAATACACGTCATTATTTTCAACAACAAGTTCAATAATCTCTTCATTCTCAAGTAATTCCTGAAATCTATCTCTACGATCTTTCGCTTTCATATGTTGAATGCCTAAAAAGGCATCAGACGCACCACTGCCAAGCATACCAACAGCAGAAATTCTTCTTTTAATCATGAATCGTTGATACGCTTCAATTGATGTAAAGTAATTTTTTTGATTTAATATCGATTTATCGATATATGTCTCAGTTAAACCAAAGAAACGTTTTAAACCTTTTCGATGGTGTATCATGATTTCACCTTTAAAATAAAGGTAATCCAATATCGCTTGACTTAATTTCAGATTATGCCATGCATGAAGTCTTGTTGGTATTTCCATTAACAAATCTTTTGGATCAATATATTCCATATGATTAAATGACGATCTAACGTGGTCAATTTCTTTTTGAAAATCAACAAGATGTTCCACATAATGGTCTGACATTTGTATTCTATTTATTTCTAAGTATGGCCAATCTTCAATGCCATAGATAGACATATTTTTATCCCATTGATCAACAACTTGATAGTCTTTATATAGCAAATCTTCAAGCATTGACTTCTGATAATTTTTAACTCGGGAAAATAACACAAGATCTGTATTTTTACCACAACGATCAATTGGATCAAACTGAATACATCCAGCCTGAGATATAAAATCCAAGCATCCTTGTTTATCATTAAAACGATAATGACCTAATAACCCTTGTTTACGTAAAATAAACGCCTTTGCTTGTGCTTTCGAAATCATCATTTAGATTCACCATCTTGATCATCTTTTGATTTTTCTTTGTTGTTTAATTCAATCCATTTATCCTTAATATTAATCATATTTTTCTTATCAAATAATATATATCTTTGAATCAATAACGCTGTCACAATAATAAGTGGGATAACTGGTGTTCCTGGACCAAACCAGAACAGCATAACCGCTGTACCGATTGCTACCATCCAAGCATTACCTACTATCGTACCAAACGCAACAAAAAATACTGCCCATCCATGATATATAATATATGAAATAATCAATGCTAGTACACCTCTAACAGTTCTCATTTCCTTAATAATTGCCCAAACTGTTAAGAAAAATACTTTCCAAAATATAATAAATTTATGCCACATATGAACTCCTATTAAAAAAATAGACACACCTGTGTCTACCTCTTTTGTACGTCTGGTCTTAGACTTCCTTGTTCAATCGCTTCGGGATAAGGATATGCTTCTTCACGCATACGTTTGAAGAGGACATATATTAAGCCACGATCGAAATCGATGCGGGTGATGACACCCCATCCTTTTTCGCCTTCAACCTTGACGCGTTCACCAATTAAATATGTTTCATTGCTCCATGCCATAATTTAACACCTCAAAAAATATTATACCATAAAGAACCTTTAATATTTTACCAATTTAGATGCTTATGAATAACTATGTTATTATAAAACGCTTCAAATTGTTCTTTTAATTCAGGATTCATATGAAATTTAGCTGCTTCTATATGTGACTGAAGTTGATTCTCGTTTTTAATACCAGGAATAATGTAACTTACTTCTGGATACTGCCATATATATCCCATAGCGTATTTCACAAGCGCTTTATCATGAGTGATATCGATGAGTTCTTTGATAAGCTTACCACGAACTTTAATTTCATCTTTTGACCATCTTGATCGAATACCATCAAATCTACTATGTTCATCATATTTACCAGTTAACCATCCAGAATCTAGTGGTACTTTGGTAATAATTTTAACTCCTTTATGCGATGCCAATTTAAATGCCTCTCTGGCATCTTGGAAGAAAATATTAAATAGTACTTCGATATGAGTCGCGTTTGAGTGGTTGAGTATTAGAATCATATCTTCTGCACAATCAACACTAGCCCCATATCCTTTAATCAGCCCTTTTTGTTTGAGTTGTTCTAAGATGTCAAAATGAGTAGATTTACCTTCTAAAATATACTTTTCCGGATTATGTAATAACACGCTATCTAAATAATTTGTCTGTAATCTTTTACAAGATGACATAATACTTTCTTCAATGATATCTTTTGAAAAATCAGTATGACCATCTGCATGATGTCCAAACTTTGATTGAATAAACACATTTCTTCTAACATCTTTTAGTGCTTTACCTAAAATAATTTCACTCAGACCATTACCATAACCTGGTGCAGTATCAAAAAAACGAATACCTAGATCATATGCTTTTTTAACGAGTCTAATGCCTTCCTCTTCTGTCATGTCTGACCATAGTGGATTTGCGAGTTGCCACGCACCAAATCCTAAACGATTTAACTGATTCATACTTGTTTTTTCCTATACTCTCTTAACGTTGAACCAATTAAAAAAGATTTTTCATCATCTTTTTGTGCGCGTAAAAACCTCAATAATTTCTCAGCACCTTTACTTGGATCAAGAGATAATAATGCTTGGATATCAGCTGCATATAGCGGATGATCAGTATCATGAACATTTTCTAATAGTGGATAAGCTGAGCGCTCATGATGACGTATAAAACGATAAAAATCGATGAGAATATCTGGCAATTTAGTATAAAGATCTTGACCAAATTGTTTCGCACTCTTTAAGGCGATATCATAAAGTTTACTCGCTTGAAATTTAGCCATATACAAAATGAGTGCATTTAGATCTTCATCCTCTTCATGCCAATTAATAAGTGTTTTTAATAGATTTGCACGCCATAAAAATCTATGTTTGGAATCTTTTGTTAAACCGTATTGTTCAATAAATTTGCTGACAACTCTATCAAGGACATCCTGATCAAGCATTTCATACAATCTAAAACACATTTCAGATAATTCAGTTGAACCATCTTTATTCGTTAAATAACCATATAAATCATTTAAAATAATCTCTTTTTCGTCATGATATGCTTTCAAAAGTGGTTTAAATGACACTTCTTGTGTCGTAACTTTTTCTTTTCCTTTTTGATAAATGTATGTGTCATAGACGATTTTATCTTTATTCAGTGGCGTTTGTCTTAGGATTGAAAAACCAGTACCACCATGTTCATAAGTGCGATGTGTCGGATGACCCACAATATCATTTCTAATAAACTTTAATTGTCTCAACGTTTTATTCTTGTTAATATTAACGTGATATTTATAGCTAGTAAGTCCAATCGCTAAATCATATAATGCATCAATCGCGACAAACAATCCTTGCATTAAACCAAATACATCTAATAGGATCGCTCCTTTTTCAGATTGTGGTTCTGTTAAGTATCTTTCTATCATCAAATCCACATTTTCAAGCATCTCAAAAGCGCTCATGGCACGTTTACCATGTGCATTTTCAATATCTTTTTGTTCATTTATAACAAATGATTTTAATCTATTTAAACTCATAATGCATCCTTAATCTTATTAAATAGCACTGGTGCAGCTAATTCCTTATATAATCTACCCTCAATATATCTTACACCTAAACGTGTTAACCATTCTTTCTCTTCTTTGGTTTTTACGTTCCTAATGACTAATGCCATCTGATAACTTTCAGTTAGATTTTGAAGTTGTCTAATATATTCACCATATTTGATGTCTTCTTTTAGAAAATTGATATGGAGTGCATGAAAAGGATAAAATACCGCTGTTTCCAACGATGTCGTGTCCATACCAATACCATGATCTACTAGTTCCTTTACTTGGTTTCTAAATTGATGTGGTCTTAAATCCATATCACATTTTAAACGAATAAATTCATATGGAATCTTGTAATTTTTTAACGTTCCGAGAATGAATGGATTAAAAGAAGGTTCTATGAACGTCTCTTTAGATATAGGAATTGTAATTTTAATTAAACGTTCAGTTGCTTTTTCTAAGTCAACTAAAAATTGACAAACTTGCTCAATATGAAATCTTTCTAAGGCAACTAAGCGATTTCTCTTTTCTGCAATCTTTAATAAATATCTTGAATCAATAACAAGATTCGTCAAAATTAATTCTGATTCATATTGCCAAACAACATTATTTTTCATATCAATCATTTGATTGAATACTAACCCTATATCTTTTGTTTCGATAGCCTGATTAAGATAATCAATGACTTGTTGTTCAAATAGTTCATCTTCATAATCCCTAAAGACAAAGTATTCAACATGTTCTTCTTTATCACGTTTAGCTTTTTCAAGAGATATATCAAAGAATCTTAATAGTTTTTCTCTGTTTCTTTCAATTGTCACGACAGGATATCTTAAAACACCCATTGATGCTTGAAATTTTTCATATTCAAGTACTTTAGAATTATATTGTTCTAACAATCTAAAGTAGCTTTTAACACTCTTAGAAACGCTTCTAATATCATTAAAAGGAATGACCACCATTAGTTGATTGAAATCAAAACGATACGTCGATCCATCAGAAAAATGTTTCTTCGTGACTTGTGAGAATTCTTTGAAGAATTGTGTCATTTGTTCTATGCCATAAATATGCTTTAAAGTATCGTCAAATTCGATTAAACAAAAACTCACTTTATCTTCTAAATAGCCATGAAACGCTTCTTCAAAAGCGTATCTATTTGATAAATCTGTTTCTGGGTCGACGGTTGCTTGTAAGACGAGTGATTTAGCTTCATCGACCTCTTTTGTTTGATCAACAAAGATAGATAAGATGGTTACGTCATCTTGATATTTAATGCTAAATAACTTTTCAAGAATATGTTTTTCTTGGTAAGTATATAAAATTTGACCTGATTCTCCAGGTTTAGCAAATAATGTTCTAACGAGATTTTTATAGGTGTTAACATATTCATAAGATATATCTCTCATGAATAATTCAAAATGATGATGTTGATCAACACCGAACAACGACATAGCTTCATCGTTAAATGTACTTCTTGTTGCTGTCATTTCACGATATGCGATAATTGGTGAATTCATCACTTGACGATAGAAACTATTCTCTTCTTTTAATTTTAATAGTCTTTTTTCATCAGCTAAATGAGAGAAAATAATCGAACTAATTAATTTCAATAAATCATAATGTCTTGCAGGATCTTCTAGTGTTTCTTCTAAATGACACACAAAAACACCGTTATCTCCAATTGGAAGGGCATAAACAAAACCAACAGTATCATCATAATCCTTGCCTGTAATCAAATTTTTCGACCATTTAATTTGAGTGGTCAATTCATAAACTTCTTTTCCTAATAAGACATCTGAAATATAGGTGTTTTCAATTTGTGAACGACCATATGTTTTATCATATAATCTTTCTTTCTTGTAGAAAAAGAAATTATCTACATCTTGATTTAAATAAATAGCCATCTCTTTAGTTTCTATTATTTTATCTACTTCAATGAAAAAAAGTCTTAAGAAATCTCTTAAAGGTAATTTTTCGTCAATTAAATGTGCATACTCAATGAGATGAATAGACGCTTCTAAATGCTTTAATAATTGGCTTGATACAAGCGATTTATCAGTATCTGGTTTCTCAATAAAGATGACTTTCTGTTCTGTTTCAGATTTTGATTCTTCTTCTTTTTTCGCTTTTTTTGTCAAATTTCGATTGATGTTTTTTAAACGATTTTGATAAAGCGTTAAAGATGGTTTATTATCAATCTTTTTGTATAGATCAACCAATAATGTATAAACCAGTTTTCTAACATCATCATCTTCTGCTTCAAAATACTCTTCGTATTCCGCTTCTAAATTAGCAGCCTTCATATATTCCTCAGTCAAATAGTAAACTTGTAATAAACTATAGACTGTTTTAATATCTCTTTTATCTGTTTTCAAAGCTTCTAACGCTTTTTTCTTAGCTTCTTCTAATTGATTTAGCTTAACTAAAAGATTTAGTTCATCATGAAAATATTTATATTTTAAATCAAAACCATAAAGTGCATTGATTTCTTTAAGTGCATCCTCATAATGTTGATCGTTCATATGAATGGCAAATAACTCTTCATGACAATAAATCTTCACTTGATCAGGAACAACATCGGAAAGCACTCTTAAGAGTTGTTCTGTATAAGGTTCATGAAGTGCTTTTTGTAATGCTATTTCATCAAGTAATCCCATATATTGATTGACAACTGGTAAAGCTTCTTTTCTAATATCAATATAAGATTTCGCTTCTTCTAAATGTCCTAACTTGAGACTCGCATGGATTAAATGTCCTAAAATCTTTTCATAATACATACTTTGAGATTGATTTTCAATACTTTCAAAGACACGTTTTCCCTCATCATATACATACTCAAAAAGACCTTCTTCATCAGCAATCTCTAAGTAGAAATTAAATGCTGCTTGATACTCAAGATGAGTAAGGCTCGTTTCTAAATAATCTTTAATGATGGCGAGGCTATTCGCCTCTTTAGGTAGATTTAAGACATCTGCTAAACGCATGTAATCATCCTTTTATGTCAAGATATAGTGATTCTGCTAAATCTAAATATTTTCCTGCTAACATTTTAAAGTCAAAATGAACGACTTCTGATAAACCTATCATATCTTTACGGGTGGCAACTTGATGCCATTGCAAAGCCTGAAACATACGATAAAAACGTACAGCATCTTGTTCTTCTTTAGAAGCTTTTCTGCCAAGATATGTATCTAACAAATCAAGCGCATCACTGAATTGCACATTACCAAAACTTGCAATATCATAATAGATTTCATTGAGACCAGCATACTCCCAATCTAATAGATAGACATGGTCTTTACCTAATACAATATTAGAGCGTTGTGCATCACCATGACAAAATACTTTTGGTTTGTCTGATCTCGTTTTGAAAATTTCAATCCATTTCGCTTTTAAATCATCATATTTAGGATTATTTTCGTTAGTGAATGTTTCATATAACGCAAGTCTTTCAACATGTCCATAGTCTGAAGCAGGTTCAATACCGCTTTGATGTAGTTTTTTTAGCACATCCGCTACATCTTTTAAATGTGGCTTATAATCAATATCAGTAAGTATCGTTCCTTCTACGAATTTTGCAGCTTTATCGCCTGATTCTTCATCGAAATAAACCGTTTCATTATTGATGTCGAGTGATTTAATACGCTTGATGTTGTCATGTTCAATCTTACGATCAACAAAAAGATTACCATCAGCACCAATCACTCTGAATGTATAATCTTCTCCATGTACTCTAATGTGATATGTTAAATGACTCATACCACCCAAAAAACGATTAACGATTTCAATATCCTCTTCGCTAACCGCAAAAGCTCTTGCAGCATGTTCTTTAATTATATGTTCGTTTTGATCTTTCATAGTTCTTTAAAGGTGACCTGACCGTCCGCATAAATGGCATATGATTTGCGGTAATCACCTAACGCTCCTGGATTGATAATAGTAATACCTCGGTCTTTTTGATAATATGGTCGATGAGTGTGTCCATAAATCACAACATCAACGTGCTCTGCCAGAGCAACATTAACTAACGTTTCATGAGTAAGTTTGACATGTTCTTTGTGGCCATGAGTCAACATCACACGAAGACCTTTAAGATCTAGTATTCGCATGTAAGGTTCATCAGAACCAAAATCGTTATTCCCTTTAACTGTGACTAGATGTAGTGGTTCATATTGATGTTTTGGTAAACATATGTCACCTGCATCAAGGTGATAATCGGCATCTTTGTGCATTTGACTCACTTTTTTTAAATTCTCTAATGCACCATGTATATCACTGGTAATGAGCAATTTCATGTAAATGTTCCTTTAATTTTTTTATCGCATTCGCGCGATGAGATATTTGATGTTTAACCTCAAGTCCTAATTCACCTAATGTTTGTTGATAACCATTCGGAATAAAAAGTGGATCATATCCAAATCCTAGATCTCCTCTTAGTTCATATGAAGCTACCCCTTTTACTTCACCTTCAAATTCAAAGGTCTTACCATCTGGGAATGCGACAACAATGGCTGCAACAAATCTTACATTTCTATTGTCTTTATCTTTAAGTTCTGCTAATAATTTTAAATTGTTTTCATGATTTCCTTTACCAGAATATCTTTTTGAATAAATACCAGGTCTCTGATTCAAAGCTTCTGCTTCAATACCCGAATCTTCTGCTAAAACGGGAATTCGATATTTATTGGTAAAGAATTGTGCTTTAATTCTAGCATTTTCAATAAATGTTGTACCTGTTTCTTCTACATCTTCTTGGTCATTATAGTCATTTAAATTAACACATTCAATGCCAGAGGACGCCAATAGTTGATTTAGCTCTTTCACTTTGTTCTTGTTTTGACTTGCAATGAGCATTTTCATGTCATTCCCTCCTTTATCTTCACTTACTATCTTATCATAACCACAAAAATTATTATAGATAATATAGCTGATTTAAGTTATAATAGCACTGGGTGAAAAATTATGAATGAAGATCAAAAAAACATCAACGAATTTGATGATTTGTTTAAAACACACAATATTGAGCAAAAGCCACCAATAAAAGAGAGCAATTCCACTTATTTTTTATCGATTCTCTACTACTTATTAATTATGGTGGTATTATCAACTATTGTTGGTATTATTTTTTTATCGTTTGATAATACAACTATCACATTAAACCAAGATCAATTAGCGATTGAAAGTGTTGCATCCGACACTGGTGGTTTTACGCTTATTGATTCAAGTGCCTTTGACTTGTACGCTGAAGATTATAGTTCATATGTCTATTCTATTGGTTTATATAATGATTTCGCAATTGTTATTAACCTGTACAATACAGCTGGTTACGACTATTTAGTCACACAAAATACAGAAAATGTAAATATATTACAAGTTGATCATTTAGAAGCAATCCTATCTGGAGAACGTACATATTGGGATGATGCTTCAACCTATCAAATATTTTTATATGAGTCATCTTTAAGTTCTTATAGTTCTGCAACGCTTCAAACAAATTATATTGAAGACACGCTTACAACATATACAAGTTTTGCGAGTTCTCTATTAAATTTCATCACTTATATCGCATTAACACCAATTTTGGCACTCGTATTATTAAGAAAAGATATTACAGCAGATTTACTTGTTTATAAGAAAAAATGGACACAATTCATCCCACCAGTACTTATTGGTTATGCGCTTGCCTTAGTAGGTAACTTTGTAGCAAGTTTTTTATCCGGATTAGTCGCTCAATTTTTTGGGCAAATGCAGTCCACTGCATCGAACCAAATGATCATTGAACAATCACTTCTATCAAATGGTGTTGTATTCATTTTCTTATCCGCTGTCATTTTAGGACCAATTGCTGAAGAATTAATCTTTAGACTTTCAATCTTTAAGTTAATTAAAAATGAAATAGTCGCGTTAATTGTTTCAGCACTCGCATTTGGACTGATTCATTTGTTAAATGAAGTGACTATTGTAGATGCTTTGATTAATGGCATTGTCTACATTTCATTAGGATTTGTATTTGGATATCTTTATATTAGAAATAAAAAGAATATCGCAGTTAACATCGCCATCCACATTTTATATAATTTGATTAGTGTCTTGGCTGTTCTGCTTTTGCTATAGTCCAAAAAAAAGATGTTAGGCAATCCTAACGTCTTTTTTTTATTTGATCACCACTCGTTTTTTAAATAAGAAATAACCTATAGCTAATCCAATAACTGTGACTCCCATAAATATCACAAACGTTAACCATTCAAAATCATAGTTCGTCTTTAATATTTCAACTGGATCAGCAAATGTAAATGGTGAAGCATACTTGAATCGTTTCAACCACTCTGTATTGGTTAAAGTCGCTAACAACGTAATTATATAAAACGGTAATGGGATGATAATTGATATCATTGAATTCGTACCTGTTTTTAAAATTAACGCTAAGATAAACCCCAAATAACCAATCACTAAATACATGACCATGTTAAGTGATGAAAATGAGAAATATTGCATGAAGTCAAATGATTCATTGACAGCAGCAAACCCTAAATAACCAAACGCATAATTAATCACAGAAAACGCAAAAATAAATCCAAAGATTATGATAATTTTCGATAAATAAAATGTCATTTTAGAGACAGGCATCGTATATAGCACTTCCGATGTTTTTTCTTTTTCCACTTTAGCTATCATATTAAAACCTAGACTAGCAGCGAAAATAGCACCGAAGATTTGCATCATCATAGCACCTTCTGTGGCGTAATACTCTAATACATTATCAGGAATACCACCGAACTGTTCCATGATTTGTTGCACTTCAGGTGGCATAGCAGCATAAATATCAATAACCATCGGATATAAGATAATCACAAGGAAAACCATTATTGATACACTTAAAGACCAGATGATCATAGCGAGATAACCACGACGTAACTCCATTTTCAATAGATTAATTAACATGATTAACACCTACCCCATAATGACTCAAGAAGATTTCTTCTAGTGTCACATCTCGAATCACTAAATCGTTGATATCAAACGTATTTAATATGCTTACTAAATTATTCATTTCACCATGATAATGAAATGTCAGTTCATTATCTTTAATCGTGACATCAGTGACTAGCTCATGACTTATTTCAATGACTGGACTTATTTTAACAACCTTATGTTCTCTTTCACGAAGCGTCTTCA
Source organism: Acholeplasmataceae bacterium (assembly GCA_963675245.1). Taxonomy (GTDB): domain Bacteria; phylum Bacillota_I; class Bacilli_A; order Acholeplasmatales; family Acholeplasmataceae; genus WOFB19. The sequence goes on from OY775910.1 coordinate 217,535, forward strand.
TCGTTTCTGTTATAATGACTTTTCCATCTTTTATTAACGAAACACGATCACATACTTTTTGAACATCACTTAACACATGACTTGATAAGAAAATCGTAGAACCCATCGATTTAGCTTCTATAAGTAAGTTTAAAAAGTTTTGTTGAATCAATGGATCTAAACCAGTCGTAGGTTCATCTAAAATAAGTAATTTAGGTTGATGCATCATCGCGATTAATATGCCTAGTTTTTTCTTATTACCAAAAGAGAGCTCACTGACTTTCTTTTGCGTATCAATGTCAAGTTCCTTAATAATATGTGCTTTATACGTTTCATCAACAGTGTGGAATTTCTCGAAAAACTTAATGATATCTTTTACTTTATACTCATTAAAAAATAAGGCTTCACTTGGTAGATAACCAATCTCATGATTAATGACATAATTATCCATCTGGCATGCCATATCAAAAATGATTGCTTCTCCAGAATCTTTATCTAAAAGTCCTGTTAAAATTCTAATCAGCGTCGTTTTACCTGCGCCATTTGGCCCAATAAAGCCAAATATTTCACCTTTATTGACACATAAAGAAGCGTCTTCTAAACCTCTTGATTTACCATAATATTTTTTTAAGTGGTTAATCTCTATTATAGCCATATGCTTATAACTCCTTTTCATTTGAAAATAAATGATTAAAATAACGATCTGGATGATTTAAAAAATCTTTCATCATTTGCACATTTTCTATCTCATCATAATCTATTTTTTGAATACCTTCATTATCTATTTTTAATATATTTGCGTTTGGATACGCCATAATTAGTGGTGAATGAGTCGCGATGATGAATTGACAACCATCTTTTATACCTTCATGTAACATATATAATAATGATAGTTGATTATGAAATGATAAAGGTGTTTCAGGTTCATCTAATAAAATCAGGTAGTTAGGAACAAGTCTTGATTTAAAAAATGATAGATAAGATTCACCATGAGATGATTTAAGCAAATCACGATCATGTAAACCTTCCACTTCATAAAGTGTTTTTTGATATGGTCCTTGTGCTTGCATTTTAGCAAATGTAGATTTATGTTGGTATGTTTTTTCAACATCTTTAATGGCTTCTTTTGCATAGGCTTTTTCTTTTTCTAGTTCATAAATATATGTTGTGAAATCTTCTGATGAAAAATATAAACCTTTTGGTTTATGAAGCTGATATGTAAACGCCACTTTCACATGTGGTACTTTATTTAAAGAGCGACCAATTTGAAATAATTTCAATTCTGATTGTATTAATTCAAGCAATGTGGTTTTACCACAGCCATTGTCGCCAATTAAGATCGTAATCGGATGATTCACATCAATTAATTGATTAAAGAAAGATAAATGATATGGAAAATTCTTATGTTGTTCTGAATCGAAAAATACAGTTTTAAGCTTGCTCATTCATCCACCTTCTTTACTATCTATTGTAACACGTATGACAAAAATAAAAAGCACCATCAGGTGCTTAAATCGCTTCTAAATCTCTTAACATGGAAACGCATAATGTTAAATGATATTGTTTCGCATAATCAAGGGCTGTCTTATTAAGACGATCTTTTTTCATTGGTACTTGCCGTTCTATCAATTTTCTTAAGAAAATATGATCACGATTAAGGACGGCAATTGATAATGCTTGTTTATCAGCTAATCGTTCGTATTTAGGTGTTGCCATATAATCTGTAATATATTGTAAATTTTCAGGCTTATCAAATATCATCGCAGTATCAAGTGGTGTTTCAAATCTTCTGTTCTTTATGTCTATATATGCATCAGAAGCTAATAACAATCTGATGGTTTCAACTGTTCCGAATCTCACAGCATTAAAAATCGGTGTTTCAAAATGATCATTTAATGCATTAGGATCTAAATTTTGATTGAGTAACATGTCTATTAAAACAACATTACTTGTCTTTGTAGCATGATGGAGTAATGTGTTACCATGTGAATCTCTCATGTCATAGCTTTGATTTGATTTCTTGATCAAAAAATCAATGACATCATGGCGACCACCAGCAATCGCATAATGAACCGGATATTTATCTTCCTTCGTTTGTTTATTCAAAAATGATCCAGATTCAATTAACAGTTTAATAAATGCTAAATCACCTTTAAAACTCGCAAGATGAATTGGTAATTCTCCTTGTCTATTTTCAACATTGACATTTGCATATTTATCAATTAGTTTTTTGGCAATTTGAACCTTACCTTTTCTTGCACAATCAAAAAGCGGTGTTTCACCGTATTGATCTGTTAGATTCACATTAATATCTTGATTCAAAAGATAATCAATGACATCTGTCGCACTGCCTGTAACTGCATAGTGTAATAAACTCTTCTTCTTGTCGTCAACCATTTCTAGATGTGTCATATAAAGTTTGACAAATTCAAGATCATTTTCCGTTGCTTTTTGGAAGATATCCATACACTCACCACCCTAGTTATATTTTACTATGAACGTGTTCATAAAAGCAAAAAAAAATTGTTCAACTCATTGTCGAACAATTTCTTTTTAATCATTTAACAGCGTCTTTTAAAAGCTTTCCAGCTCTAAATGCAGGAGATTTTTGTGCAGGTACTTGGATCACTTCACCAGTTCTTGGGTTTTTACCCATACGAGCTGCGCGATCTCTGACTTCAAATGTACCAAATCCTGTAACAACAACCTTTTCACCACGACGACCTAGCGTTTCAGCTACTGTGCCTGTGAAAGCTTCGATGACTGCTTCTGCAACCTTTTGAGTGACTTCTGCTTTATTAGCCACTACGGAAATCAATTCAGTCTTGTTCATTAGATTACCTCCTTTAAAGTAACTCTATTTTATCAAAATTACATGTATATTACAACGATTTTCGCTTGAATAAGCGATTTTATCGGTGTTTTAGTCTAATAAGATTAAAAATCTTCTGATTTTAAGTCTCTCGAGAGTAAAATTTGTAATGCATCACTTACGGCAATTTTGCCGGAAATGATCTCATAAGCGGTACTAATCATTGGTAATTCGATGTGATTTGAAATTGCTAGGTCATGCATCGCTTCAATCGTTCTGATACCTTCAATGGTTTGTTCTTCCTCAGCGTAAACCTGCTCAACAGAAACACCTTTACCGAGTTTTACACCTGCTCTAAAGTTACGAGAATTCTCAGAACTTGCTGTTACAATTAAGTCACCAATACCTGTTAATCCAAATGCAGTTTCTTTTTTACCACCCATGACTTCAACGATCCTTACAATTTCGACAATACCTCTGGTAATCACAGCTGCTCTTGCATTTTCACCTAGTCCAAGACCAGTACATGCACCAGAAACAACTGCAATCGCATTTTTCACGGCACCACCGACTTCTGAACCAATTAAGTCACATGATGTGTAAACACGTAAATAAGAATCATTTGAGAATAATAACTGAACTTCTTTAGCTAACGCTTTATCGTCACTTGCACTAACGAGTAATGTTAATTTTCTTAAAATAACCTCTTCAGCATGTGAAGGACCAGTCAAAGCGACAAACCCTTTAAATTTATTGGCATCAATTTCTTCTCGTGCAATTTCTGATGATCTTTTATACGTATGTGGTTCTATGCCTTTAGAGACATTAATGAATACAGATGGTTTCGTTATCAATTGATTCATATCACGCAATACTTGACGTTCAAACTTTGATGGTACACTCAATAAATAATAATTTGAGAAATGAATCAATGTTTCAAAATCATTTGTCGCGATGACTTTATCAGGTAAAACCGTATTGAAGAATGGGTGTAGATGTTCATTAATTTTATCAACATGACTCTTTTTAATATCATAGATCAATACATCATGACCATTATCCACTAAAACTTGTGCTAATGTGGTACCCCAAGCACCACCACCAATGACACCGACTTTCATGTTACTCCTTCTTTCTTAAGACAAGTTTAATAGGTGATCCAGTAAAGTCTATCGCTTGTCTAAATTGATTATTTAAATATCTTAAATATGAAAAATGGACAAAATCAGGGTTGTTGACAAAAACTAAAAATGTTGGTGGTTTAATCGCCACTTGTGTCATATAATTGAAATTTGCTCTACCATGATTGAATACAGGTGTTGGATTCATTGCAGTTGCATCCATCAATAATTCATTTAATATAGATGTTTGAATTTGTTTTGTGTAACTTTCGTATGCTCTTCTAATTGCAGGAAAAATCGTATTGATTCGATCGCTGTGTTTCGCAGAAATAAAAACAACTTCTGCATATGGGAAAAATTGAAATTCGTCTTTAATTTTCTTTTCCATTTTAGCCATCGTTTTATCATCTTTTTCTATCAAATCCCACTTGTTAACCACAATAACGACACCTTTGTTCGCGTCTGCAATATAACCAGCAACATGCTTATCTTGCTCTAAAATACCTTCATCACCATCAATAATCAATAATGCGATATCACTTCTATCTAATGCTGATAAAGCTCTTAAAACACTATATTTATCTGCATTTTCATATATTTTCCCGCGTTTTTTAATACCAGCGGTATCAATAACAACGTATTCTTGTTTATCTTTTTTAAAGCGTGAATCAATGGCATCTCTTGTTGTCCCTGAAATATCTGAAACAATCACGCGTTCTTCGCCTAAGATCGCATTTGTCAATGATGATTTGCCAACATTCGGTCTACCAACAATGGCTAGATGAATCGCATCATCTTCTACATCATCCTTTGGATCTTCCATATAAGAGACAATTTTATCCAGTAAATCACCTGTTCCTATACCATGATGTGCAGAAATTGCAATCGGATCTCCCAATCCTAATGCATAAAACTCATAGATGTTTGGTACTTGATTCACATCATCAATTTTGTTAATAACAAGAATCACTGGTTTATTTGAGTCATATAACATTTTCGCAATCAAATGATCACTATCTGTTAATCCAGATTTACCATCGCAGACGAAAATAATTGCGTCTGCTTCATCCATCGCAATTTGTGCTTGTGCTTTGATTTGATTTAAAAAAGGGGCATCGCCGATGTCGATGCCGCCTGTATCGATGACTCTAAAGTTTCGTGTCAACCATTCGGCACGTGCATATAATCTATCACGTGTAATTCCCGAAGCATCATCAGTAATCGATAATCTTTCACCGACAATGCGGTTAAACAAACTCGATTTTCCGACATTTGGTCTGCCTACAATAGCAACCTTAAAGGGCATGATATTACCTACTTTATAAAACTAATTTTTTAAGTGCTCTTCGAAAAGATCGCCTAAATTAGTACCTTCTGATTCATTTGTGTTATCATCCAAATATTCTTCAAAGGATGCGCGTTCTGCTTTTTCTTTGACTCGACGAATCGAAAGTTCTAACGCCCATTGTCCTTTTTTGCAATCTGTAACAACAGCTTCTACTTCATCACCCACTGCAAAATAATCAGATGGTCTGTTAATTTTTTCTGTTGCAAGTTCACTAATAGGGATATCACCTAAAACGCCTTGAACTTCTACTTTAATACCTTTTTCGCCAACTTCAGCGACTTTTGCTTTTACAACATCACCACGTTTAACAGTGACATTCTTCCAAGGATTATCTTCAAGTGCTTTTTTAGATAACGCGATTCTCTCTTTTTTAGGATCCATTTGAATAATTTTTAGTGTGATTGAATCGCCAATTTTAACATAGCTTTCAAAATTATCATTCGGATTCCAAGAAAATTCATTCTTATGAAGTAACCCACGTACATCTTTATCTAATTCAACAATGATACCAAAAGGTAATTTTTGGAAAACAGTACCTTCAACCTCATCATTGATATGATGTGCTTCATAAAATAATTCATATGGTGTTTTTAACAATGCTTTAATTGATAAATCTAAGCGATTGCCTTCTTTTTTAATGACTTTGACTTCAACTTCTTCATTTAATGATAAAACATCTTCAATTTTATCAATACGATGATGTGATACTTGAGAGATACGAAGAAGACCAACCACATGATCAAAGCGAATGGTTGCTGCATGTTTTTCAATTTTGTCAACTTTACCTTTTAAAACATCACCTGTATTAATTGTTTCAAGTTCATCTTGTCTTAATTGTAGACGCTCTTCATAAGCTTCTTGTCTTTCGCGTTCAAAAATAGCTTTACGTGACGCAACAATTCTCTTAGAACGACCTCTACTAGTCGCTTCAATAATTTGTACTTCAATGGTCTTACCACGCAATTGCTCTTTATCTTTCACTAAATCAAAGTCTAGTAAACTATATGGTAAGAATGCTTCATGGCCAGCATAATTTAAAATAAGACCCTTATCTTTAGCCGCCTTAACTTTCGATTTAACGGTTTCGCCTGATGCAACAAGGTCCTTAATTTCATCAAATTTTTCTTCAATGAGTAATGGTAAACGTGACAACAAAATTTGGGCAGGTTCGTCTGTGATTTTTTGAACCTTCGCTTTAACAACTTGACCTAATGCCACAAGTCCTACAAACGTACTTGGTGCTGGTTTATCATAGTTGTCTAAGTGAATTTTCCCTTCTGTGAATTGTTGAATGTCTAAGTAAATAGTATTTTCTTCTACTTTAATGACAGTCCCTTCTACGATTTGTCCCCGTTTCAATACACTGATGTGCTCCATGTTCATTCTCCTTCTGATCTTAAAAGATCCACTATCTTATCGACAACTTGGTCGATATTTAAATATGTTGTGTCTATAATGATTGCATCATCTGCTTTTTTAAGCGGTGATGCTTTACGCGTTGAATCTTTCATATCACGCGTTTCGATTTCTTCGATTAACTTATCAATCGAAGCTTCTTTACCTTTTTTTAAATTTTCTTTATGTCTTCTTTTCGCACGTTCTGTTACATCTGCGATGAGAAATATTTTTAAATCAGCATGTGGCAAAACCACTGTTCCGATATCTCTACCGTCCATGATGATATTACCGTCTTCAGCTGCTTTTTGTTGTAATTCAACCAATTTCTCTCTGACATATGGGAAACTTGAGACTAAAGAGACGTTGGATGTGACCGCGTTCGATCGAATATCTTCAGTAACATCTCTATCATCTATATAAATACGATTTTCATCATAATGAATACGTATCGATTCTAAAAATTGATAAGCGGATTCATCATTTAAATCAATACCTAATTCGATGGCTTCAAGCGTTACCGCGCGATACATGGCACCCGTATCAATATGCGTCCAGCCAAGTCGACGTGCAATGGTTGCACTAATCGTACTTTTACCAGATCCCGCTGGTCCGTCAATGGCCAGTTTAAATCCAGACATGTGTTTCCTCCATACATAGTTAATTATAACATACATTAAAGCTTCTTAAAACATCAATCTTACTTTTTTACACCCTTATGTGCATATAACTTTTTGACTTCATGGACCTTTAAAGGGCGATATTTACCACGTTCAACACCATCTAGTGTTAGAAAATCGTAACGAACCCTTGTTAAGTTTTTAACTGGGTATCCTAGTGCATCAAAAAGCTTTCTAACTTCTCTGTTTCTTCCTTCGGTTAAAACAATCCCTAATAATGACGATTGATGATCTTTATCTAATGAGATTAGATGTACATATTTGGGTTTAGCAAAATGTCCATCTTCAAGCGTCAATCCACCTCTTAATTTGACAACATCTTTTCTAATGACAATCCCTTTAACTCGTACAATATATTCTTTTTCAACTTCATGTGATGGATGCATCAGTATATTTGATAACTCTCCATCATTTGTTAAAAGTATTAAACCAGCAGAATCACCATCTAGGCGTCCTACAGGATAAAGTCTATTTTTTTTCATGTCTTCATCTAATAAATCAATGACTGTCTTTCTACCTTTTTCATCTTTTGTTGTAGAAATATATCCCGCTGGTTTATTAAGCAAAAAATACTGATATTCAGCACGTATAATTAAATGATCATCAACCATAATTTCATCTTTTTCAGATACAATTATACCCATTTCTGTCACAACTTGGCCGTTGACTTTAACACGTCCTTCAGCAATCATTACTTCTGCTTTACGACGCGATGCTACATTCGAATGTGCTAATACTTTTTGGAGTCTTTCCATGTTATTCACCCTCATCTATTATAGCATACAAACCAAGAAAAAAGGACAGCACGCTGTCCTAATTATTGTCTCTTGAAACGTAAGATCCGTCGTTTGTATTAACAATAATTTTTTCGCCTTGTTCAATAAACATTGGTACTTTTACTAGTAAACCTGTTTGCATGATAGCATCTTTCAATGCGTTTGTTTTGGTATCGCCTTTTACAGCTGGGTCAGCTTCTACAACTTGAAGTGATACTTTATCAGGTAAAATAACACCTAATATTTCACGGCCATCGTAGAACATAACATCAACACTCATACCTTCATAAATGTATTTAAGTTCGTTTTCGATTTGTGGTTGATGTATTTCTAGTTGTTCATATGTGTCATTATTCATAAATACATGATAATCGCCATTTGCGTATAAATACTGCATGGACATTTTATCGATTTGGGCACGTTCAACTTTCGTGCCTGAGTTAAATGTATAATCAATAACTGATCCAGTTCGTAAATTCCTTAATTTTGTACGTACAAACGCACTGCCTTTACCAGGTTTAACATGCATGAATTCAATCACTTGAAAAAGGTTGCCTTCCCAAACAATTGTTTGTCCAGTTTTAAAATCATTCGTTGAGATCATAAATTATATTCCTTTCCTCAATTCCTCTACCATTATACATGAAACTTAATGTCTAAACAACAAGTTCTTTTAGAAAGTCAATCGCTTCGACATAGCTATCTATTTTCTTACCCATAAAACGACCATCGACAACATCAAAAATATAATCTACTCTTCTAAAATCTTCTCGCTCTTCAATATTTGATAAATGAACTTCAGCTTTTGGAATATGAATCATATCCAGTGCATCTCTAATGGCAATAGATGTATGGGTATATGCACCAGGATTAATCAATATCGCATCATATTCACCATCAATCGTTTCTTGAATCACTTCAATTAATTCACCTTCAAAATTTGACTGAAAGTAAGTGAAATCAATATCAAGATAATAATCAGATAATTCATCGTAAAGATCTTCTAATGTAAAAGATCCGTATTGACGTTCATCCCGGTAACCTAACATATTTAAGTTAGGTCCATGAATCACCAACAATTTCATTTGTATTCCTCATTTCTCATATAGTTTAACATCACATTAACTGTTTGGTCGACATCAACATTCCCATTAATAACAACATCAGCGAAATCTTGATATTTTAAATAGCGTTCATCAAAAAGTTGTTCTAATGTTTTCTTTAATAACAATGGTCTTTGATAATCATGTTCTAAACGTTCTTTAATGACATCAATATCTGTATCTAAGTAAAACGTTAAACCATGCATCAACGCTTTATTGTTCTTATCAATGACTATACCACCACCACAAGCAACAACGACATTATCACCTTCAACATGTTTAAGTGCTTCTGTTTCTAATCTTCTAAATGTTTTTTCTCCATGACGTTCAAAAATCTCCTCAATAAACATCAAAGCATCTTTTTCAATCGTAGCATCCAAATCAATAAATTGATAATGAAGTGCATCAGCTAAATGTTTGGCAATGGTAGACTTTCCTGATCCTGGCATCCCTATTAAAAATAAGCGCATACTAAACTCCTTTTAAAAATGCATTCACATGGTTTAATGCTGTATCAAATAAAGCGTCATCTGTCGCATCTAATATAACAGCATGCATCTGATTTAAAAACCATGTTTTTTGTTTTTTCGCTAATCTTCTACTGTTTTTGACAATATCTTTTTTAGCTTGTTCTAAATCAATTAAACCATCAAGATATTGATCCATTTCTCGATAACCTATCGCGTTGATCTTAATACCTTCATGGAAAAGCATTTTGGCTTCTTCTAAAAACCCTTCTTCAAACATCGCTTCAAGTCGCTTTTCTAAACGTTTCTCTAATAAATCTCGATCCATATCTAGATATAAAATCAGCGCATCATAAAGGGGTGTATCTTTACCCATTTTAGATGATCTAGGTTTTCCTGCTTTTGCCATTGCCAAAGCACGAAGTAAACGTCTTCGATTCATTTCATCAATATTAATATTAGGATCAAGTGATTTAACTAATGCTGCAATATCTTCTGTTGAATAATTTTTATATGCTTCTTCAAAAGCATTGTTTCTTTCAGGATCATCAAAGATGTAATCATAAAGAGTTGCTTTAATATATAACCCTGTACCACCTGAAATAATGGGTATATCAAGCGTTTCAATTAAGGCTCTAGCATCTTGTTGAAAATGGTAAACCGAATAATTTTCATTGACATCTCTAATATCAATCAAATGGTGTTTCACGCCATCCATCTCATGAGGTTTCAATTTAGCAGAGCCGATATCTAGTTTCCGATAAACTTGAACAGAATCACCATTAATAACATCTGTATGAAGTGTTTTTGCAAGTTTAACTGATAGTCCACTTTTACCAGTAGCAGTTGGCCCAACAATCACAATCACTTTTTTCATACGATTCGTTTAAACATCTTTTCGATGTCTGCCAATGATAATTTGATGATTGTAGGTCTTCCGTGTGGACATGAATACGGATTTTGACAACGAGATAATTCTTTAACTAAATGATCAATTTCAATGCGGTTTAAAGATTTATTAGCTTTAATTGCACCTTTACAACTCACATCTTTCGCTAAATCATCTCTTAATTTTTTCAAATCAATTTTTTCATTTTCAGATATCATTTGAACCATGGATTCAATCGCAATATCCACTTCATGTTCTCGTAACCATGTTGGATTTCCTTTTAATTGACCTTGAACAAATTTAAATCCATAAGATAATAATTCTTTCTCATGGGAATTAATGACATTTATATCCGCTGAAGTAAGGTCTAAATCAATCGGTATAATACGTTCATTTATAGCGAAGGTTGGTTGTGCTAACGCATCATAGTAATGTTCATATCTAATCCGTTCTGCAGCAGCATGTTGATCCATTAAATAAAGACCTGTTTCATTTTGAAATAATAGATATGTCCCTGCAAAAGTACCAACATATTCCAAATAAGGTAGTTTTTGAAGGGGTTTGTCTTCTAACTTAAGACTTTCTTCTTCCATAAACAAAGATTGTGGTGTAAACGATTCTGGTATTTTATGAATGTCTGTCAATGTTTCTCTTATCGCTTGAGGTTTACCCACCAATGATTCTTTGACAAATTTCTCAACATAAAAAGCTAAAAGAGATTCATTGACGAGTCTTACTTCAAGCTTTTGTGGATGAACATTCACATCCAATAAGCTGGGATCCATATGTAAATAAATCATAGCGATTGGGTATTTTCCGACCATTAAAAAACTATGATAACCATCAATGATGGCTTGTGTTAATTTATAATTTTTAACAAATCTACCATTTATAAAAATTGATATATCTTTTTTTCTGGAACGGACTATTTTTGGATTCATCAGATAGCCTTTAATTTCTATCTTTTGAACCTCTTCAGTAAATGAGATCATATGCTCGGTCACTTTTGAACCGTAGACGTGATCAATCAATTGTTTCATATGACCATTACCCACGGTCTCTTTAACAAGCTTATCATCAATAAAAAGACGCATCGCAATCTTTGGATTAGCTAGTGCTAAGCGATCAAACGTATCGATAAGGGCATAGCGTTCAGCTTGTTCACTTTTAATATATTTAAATCGTGCTGGTGTATTATAAAAAAGATCTGTAACCGTTAACGATGTGCCGACATTAGCAGCACATTTTTTTTGACTCACTATTTGACCGGCATGAAGCGCTAAAGAAATCCCCTCAACCATATCTTTCGTTTTCGTTATGATATCAATTTTAGAAACAGCACTAATAGCAGCAAGTGCTTCACCTCTAAATCCAAGCGTATGAATATGTGATAAATCACCTTCGCTTTGTATCTTGGATGTTGCGTGTCTTTCAAAAGCGAGTGACGCATCTTCTTGATCCATGCCATATCCATTATCTGAAACACGTATAAAAGACATACCGATATCTTTAATCTCGATATCGATGGTTGTCGCTTCAGCATCTATGGCATTTTCAATGAGTTCTTTCATCACCGAACTTGGTCGATCGACTACTTCACCAGCAGCAATCATATCTGCCAATCTCGGATTCATCTTAATAATCGATGGCATATTATGATTCCTTTTTCTTTAATTTTTCTTGTAAATGCTTAACCAACAATAAAGCTTCTATTGGTGAGAGGTTATCTGTATTAACCTGTTCAACTTCTTTTAAGACATCTTGCTCATCTAATGATAAGGCTTGTGTTATACTTTCTTCAAATTCATCATAGTTAAAAAGATCAAGCATTACTTTGATTTCTTTTTCTTCAAACTTGGCTAATATAACTTTCGCTCTCGCGATTAAACTTTGAGGTAGATGAGCTAAAGAGGCAACTTGAATACCATAGGATTTATCGGTTGTTCCTTTTTCAACATGATGTAAGAACACCATGGTGTCTTTTTCTTCTTTCGCTTTAACACATAAATTTGTTAATCTTGATAAACTTTCTTCAAGAACTGTTAACTCATGATAGTGCGTAGAGAATAACGTTTGTGCACCAATTTTCTCATGAATATATTCAATCATTGATTGTGCAAGTGCCATACCATCATATGTAGCAGTTCCTCTTCCTATTTCATCAAATAAAATGAGTGATTGCTCGGTTGCTCTTGATAATGCTTCATTTGATTCAACCATTTCTACCATAAATGTTGATTTACCACCTGAAAGATCATCAGATGATCCAATCCTCGTAAATAGTGCATCATAAATAGGAAGCGTTGCTTGATTTGCTGGTACAAATGACCCGCATTGTGCCATGAAGATAATCATCGCGAACATTCTCATATAGGTTGATTTACCACTCATGTTAGGACCAGTAATCAAAAATATTTCACCTTTGTACATCACAACATCATTCTTAATGAATGTCGTAAACTGCTCAACAACGGGGTGTCTTCCACCTATGACATTGACATGTCTTTCATGTGTCAACGTAGGTCTTATATAACGATTTTTTTCTGCCACAACAGCTAATGATAAGAAGCAATCAATTTTAGCAATATTGTTAGCGAGCACCTGCAAACGATGTGTGAATGTTTCCGCATAACTTCTAATCTCTTTAAATAACTCATATTCTAATGCCTGACTCTTTTCTTCTGCATGCAAAAGAACTTCTTCTTTTTCTTTTAATATCGGAGAAATGTATCTTTCACTATTCGCAAGCGTTTGTTTACGTTCATAGCCATATTCGTCTTTAACGAGTACAGCATTGCCTTTAGAGACCTCAATATAATAACCAAAGACACGATTATAACCCACTCTTAAATTTTTAATACCGGTTTTTTCTCGTTCATTGGCTTCAAATTGTGTTAACCACGCTTTACCATTTTTAGCAACATCTCTTAATTCATCAAGTGCTTCATTGAAACCACGTTTAATCATACCGCCTTCTTTAACAGAAAGTGGTGGTGTTTCATGAATCGCTTTATCAAGATATGTGAATAATTCATTGTGATCATCAAGTTGATTAGAAAGTTCTTTTACAATCGGACTATCATACATTAATAACGCATTCTTTAAATCAGGAATTTGTTTTAACGTCTCTTTTAATTGATCTAAATCTCTCGCATTAACGGTTTGAAAAGCGACACGACCAACAATGCGATTAATATCATAAATCGCTTTTAAGTGTTCAATCACAACGTCACGTGGATCATAAGGCATTAATGCTTCAATCAAATCGTAACGCTCTTCAAGTTTTTTCTTATCCTTTAAGGGTTGATGAAAAATACTCTTTAAATAACGAGCACCCATTGCTGTATGGGTTTTATTTAACCAATGCATGAGCGTGGTTTGTTGTTGGTTTACAAGTGACTCATGGATTTCCAAATGATTAAGTACACGATAATCAACTTGCATATGACTTACTTTATCCACGACTTCAAAAGGCATTAAATGGTTAATGTCTTGTTTTTGTGTATCTAATAAATAATGTAGCAAGTGAGAAACTGCACGTTTTTGTTCTCGTGTGAGATGATGAGTTGTTTTTTGATCAATGACATCCCCTTGAGCTTGATAAGATATCAAAATACCCTCATCTTTTAAAGTCTTAACAAACGACTCATCAAAATGATGATATAACACAATTTCTAATATCTTTAAACTTCTAATCAAGTCTAACGTTTCTCTTTTATCTAGTTGATCTGTGATATATGATTCACCTGTAGAGATATCAACATATGTTAATGCATACCCTTTTTCTGTTAATAACACACTACCGATATAATTGTTTGAGTCTGTATCTAAAATACCATCTTCAAAAACTGTACCTGGTGTAATAAGTCTAATGACTTCACGTTTAACAAGTCCTTTACCAGGAGGAGTGATTTGCTCAGCAATCGCAATCTTAAATCCTTTTTCAATGAGTTTTTGAACATATGGTTTAACGGCATGATAGGGAATTCCACACATCGGAACTTTTGATCCTGCATCTCTTGACGTCAATGCAATTTCTAACACTTTAGATGCTAATATTGCATCATCAAAAAACATTTCATAGAAATCGCCTAAGCGAAAGAAGACTATCGCATCTGCGTAGTCTTCTTTTATCTTGAGATATTGTTGCATCATCGGCGTATAATCGGTTGCTTTCATAATGCCACCTTTACTTACAAATTATTGAGCTGGTGTTAGATTCAACGTATTTTCCAAGAAATTAAAGTAGTGTTCTAAAATACCATAACTACCAATCTTAAATCCATTAATGGCATTGGTAATACCATCTAAGAATGGAATGGATGTAAAGAAATCAAGCGCGCCATATAGGGCTAACAAGACAATAGCAACTACCAAAAATGGTAGTACAATCTTTAACAATAAAACCTTTAAGAACTTAAGAATAAATAATCCAGTTTTCTTAAGTGCTTTGATTTCACCAGGT
Organism: Acholeplasmataceae bacterium; assembly: GCA_963675245.1. Classification (GTDB taxonomy): domain Bacteria; phylum Bacillota_I; class Bacilli_A; order Acholeplasmatales; family Acholeplasmataceae; genus WOFB19. The sequence continues at coordinate 232,570 of OY775910.1, forward strand.
GTATCATCTTCAACGCCTTCTTCTTCAAGCTTTTGTTTTTCAACAAATGCTTCACGTTCTTTGATTTCACTCTTCATGATTTTTCCGAAGTTCTTTGAAGTGCCTGCAAACTCAGCGGTGTTAACGACGATTGGTTCACCTTTTTCTGGATAAACCTCATATGAAGGTTCTTCAGGTTCAACCACATCTTCTTGTACTGGTTGATCTATAATAGGTTTGTTAATTTTTGCCTTTTCAACTGGTGGTTCTTCCTTAACAGATTCAGGTTTCTTTGAAAGTTCTGCAATCGTTTCTCTTAACGCTTTTACTTCAGCTACCAAAGCATCTAGATTCACATTTTGTTGAATGACTTGAACAGGTTCTTTTTCGATAACTTTGTCTGGAACTGTTTTAATTTCTTCTTCAACTTTTGGTTCTTCTTCAACGATTTGTACAGGTTCTTCTTTAATTGGTTCTTCATCAGCTTCAGAAGCTATTTCTGGTTCAGGAGCAACTGGCTCTTCCTCTTTAACAGGCTCAGGTTCTGGAATAGGTGCAGGTTCTTCTTCAATTTCATCTGAAATCTCTTCAATTTCCTGATCGTATGCAGCAATTGAACTTGGTACAAAATAAGCTTCTCTTGTTTCTTTTGCGTTCTTTAAAATATATTCAATAATTTCTTCTTTTTTAAGTTCAGTGGATGCTTTGATGTCATGATCAATAGCAAACCTTTGTAAAACTAAAACGGACATCGAATTAATTTGATTTTCAAGTGCTTGTGTATATTCACCTCTATCTTTTAATTCTTTGATAATAATGTCAGCGAGTTCATTTTTCTTTAATCGTCTTGGTACTTTTACACCATATTTAGTCCCAAGATCACGCACTTCTGATAAGGTGGAACTCTTATATAAAACTGGTCTAATCTTTTGTGGAGACAAACCATCAATACGATTAAACGAATCATAAAAGAGCACACTCAATGTACGATTATATGTTTTAATATCAGGAAGAACTAACCCTTTGTCTTTAGCATAAGCGACACTTTGATCAATGAGTTTTTTGATGTCATTTGGTGGTACTTGCTTATCAGACATATATCCTAATAAGTCTGTCCAAAAACTATTTAAGAAATCTCTTATTAATTGCTCATCATCAAAAAACACGAGTAAATTCTCAAGTTGTGTTTCACTGAATTCAGCAAACCACGATAACCGATAATTAAGCTCATCAGCAAGCGTACCTCTTGATTTTCTTGTTTCTGCGACACGTTGTCTTAACGTTTCTTTTAAAACATAGATACGAAGCTCACGAGGTATGGTTAATCCGATTTTTTGAAAGAAACTAACGACTTGTTCTGCAGGCAAGTACGGTAATGTCTTTATAAGTTCTTCAATTGTAATCTCTTTGGTGCCAACCTTAATTACGCTATCCTTACTTAATTTTGGCATACGATCCCTCCATTGCTCTCTTTATCTCTATATTACATTTTTTTTAAAAAATGTGCAAGTTAAAAACGTTAGAGAGCCCTTATATAAGGCGATTTCCCATTTTATTACTCGATTTCTTTATTGAGACCCTCTTCAATGATTTCTAAGACGGTTTGCAGCATATCGTTAATCTCTTCTTGTAATGAGAGATATTCAGCCATCAAAGGAAATTCTTCAATCTCTTTTAAACGTTCATCATAATTTTTTTCAAACTGTTTTATCGCTTCAGTTTTTCCAATATGACGAGCATTGATTAATTGCTTCTGAATCGCTTTTAATTGACCAATTTGCCTTTTAAGATCTTTAGATGTATTCATTTTTTCTTCTAATGCACGATATCTTTTGACCACTGGATCATGTTCAATCATCGTGAGTAGTTTTTCAGATTCGGTCATACTGCTTCACCTAATAGGAACCAGGTTTTAGCTTCAGTTACTTTAACGTCAATAATTTTACCAATTAAAGACGCATCACCTTTGAAGTTAATAAGTTTATTGTTTTCTGTATAACCTGCGAGTATTGCATCATCGTGTTTTGAAACACCATCTACTAAAACTTTTACAACCTGTCCTTCAAAACGCATATTACCTCTAAGATAGCCAGCGTTTATCTTTTCATTTAATTCGTAAAGTCTTTGTTTCTTCACTTCTTCTGGTGTATCATCTTCATAGTTTGCTGCTGGAGTCCCTTCTCTTGGTGAGAACACGAATGTAAAAGCACCTTCAAAATCAGCTTGATCAACAAGATCAAGTGTATCTAAAAAGTCTTCTTCAGTTTCACCCGGAAAACCAACAATGATATCCGTAGTAACAGATATACCAGGTACGGTTTTTTTAAGTTGATTTAATACTTCTAAATATCGAGCCTTTGTGTAGTGTCTATTCATTTTCTTTAAAATACGTTCACTACCTGATTGCACAGGTAGATGGAAATAAGGCATCACATGTTCACCATCTCTAATAGCTTCCATCGTTTTTAAATCTAAATCATGAGGATGTGATGTGGTAAAACGAATACGTTCAATACCCGTATCATTTAGTTCTCTTAATAAATCACCGAATGTATAATCAATGTCTTTAAAGTCTTTCCCATAAGCATTTACGTTTTGTCCAAGTAAAGTAACTTCCAAATAACCTTCTTCAACGAGTTGTTTCACTTCTTCAATAATATCTTCTTTTCGTCTTGAACGTTCTTTACCTCTTGTGTAAGGCACAATACAATAGGTGCAAAATTCGTCACAACCAAACATGATATTGACCCATGCTTTAAATGAGTGGTTTCTCACCTTTGGTAGATTCTCAACGATTTCTCCTTCTTTGGAATACACTTCGATCACACGTTCTTTAGATAACATGGCTGTTTCAACATACTCAGGAAGCCTGTGAATGTTATGTGTGCCAAAAACAATATCAACGTGTTGATATTTTTTTAAGACACGATTAACGACATTTTCTTCTTGTGCCATACATCCTGCTAAAGCTAATATTAGATCTGGATTTCTTCTTTTTTGCGCTTTTAAACGACCGAGTTCACCCCAGATTCTATTTTCTGCATTTTCACGAATTGCACATGTATTAACGATAATCATATCGCTATCTAATTCACTATCCGCTTTTGTAAATCCCATCATTTCAAGAATACCCGCCATGGTTTCACCATCAGCTTCGTTCGCTTGACATCCATAGGATTGAATTAAATATGTTCTATTATTCCCTAACGCTTGATATCTAGATGGCAAATTAAATGCAACCTCTTCAATCATATTTTTTGAGCGTTTTCTAGCTTTTTTTAAATCTGGTTTGAAATACTTTTCAACATTTATGTCACTCATATAATCACCTAATGTTATTTTAACTTATGCCGTCTATGTTATAAACTCATTCGCTTTCTATATGTATACGTTCAATACTTTTTTTATCAAAGTCCATGATGACTGCATTGAGTTGTCTTGGTCCATGTGCCACTTTATTCGGTGTACTAAAACCATTTAAGAAACGGTTAATGACAATATCTTTGTCAACACCAATAATCCCATCAAGAGGACCAGTCATGCCTACATCAGTGATATACAGTGTTCCTTTTGGTAACACTCTATTATCCGCTGTAGGCACATGTGTGTGCGTCCCAACAATAGCTGTCGCTTTTCCATCTAAATAATGTCCTAAAGCCACTTTTTCACTGGTCGCTTCCGCATGTATATCAATAAGTGTATAGTCAGTAGGGTTCTGTTCTAAAATATACTCAAGACCCGTAAATGGATCATCGAGATTCGCATTCATGAATGTTCTACCTAATGCATTGATCACTAGCAATGTTTTACCATTGAAGTTAATTGTTTTATAGCCATAACCTGGCGCACGTCTATAGTTAAAAGGACGGACAATATTAGCTTCTTCAATGAAGTTAAATAAATCGATATTACCCCATGTCCAATTACCCATCGTTATCATGTGAACACCTGCCATCATTAATTCTTTGTAGATCTTTTCAGTGATGCCACGGCCTTTCGCTGCATTCTCACCATTGACGATAATGACATTTGGTCGATATTCATTTTTAATTTCTGGTAAATGCTCTAACAACATTTTTAAACCTGCATCACCATAAATATCACCGACAAATAATACTTTCATGATTATTACCCTTTCTATCAAGCAAAAAGAGGCAGATGCCTCTTATTTTGCTACATCAGTTGCTCTTGTCTCACGAATAACTGTTACCTTAATCGTGCCAGGATAAGACATCTTCTCCTCGATTTGTTCTTTAATTTCACGTGCGACTCTGAAAGCTTGTAAGTCATCGATTTGATCTGGTTTGACAATGACTCTGACTTCACGTCCTGCTTGAATAGCGAACGCTTTATCAACACCCTCAACCTCAGTAGAAATCGTTTCTAGTTGTTCTAAACGTTTGACGTAGTTTTCCATTGATTCAGATCTTGCACCTGGTCTAGCAGCAGATAATGCATCTGCAGCTGCGACTAAGACAGCAATCACGCTCTTAGGTTCTACATCACCATGGTGGGATGCGATTGCATCAACCACAACATCTGGTTCTTTATAACGGTTAACTAATTTAACACCAATTTCAACATGACCACCTTCGACTTCATGGTCAACTGCTTTACCAATATCATGAAGTAATCCAGCACGTCTTGCGAGTGTTTCATCTTCACCAATTTCAGCTGCTAATTTACCTGCTAAAAAGGCTGTTTCAATTGAATGTTTTAAGACATTTTGTCCATAAGATGTTCTAAAGGACAAGCGTCCAAGTAACTTAATTAAATCTGGGTGAATCCTTCCGACACCCACTGTAAAGACTGCATCTTCTCCAGCTTCTCTCAAGAATTGATCAACTTCAGATCTTGCTTTGTCAACCACTTCTTCAATACGTCCTGGGTGGATTCTGCCATCAGCAACCAATGTGCTTAACGCACGTCTAGCCACTTCTCTTCTAACTGGGTCAAAACCGCTTAACACGACCGCTTCCGGCGTATCATCGATAATTAAATCGACACCTGTTAGTGCTTCTAAAGTACGAATGTTACGTCCTTCACGTCCGATGATTCGTCCTTTCATTTCATCATTTGGAAGATCAACAACGGATACTGTTCTTTCAGTGGTTGTTTCACTTGCGTATTTTTGCATCGCTAAGGATAGAATATCTTTAGATTTGGCTTGCGCTATATTTTTAGCGTTCTCTTCCTCATCTTTGATATACTGAGCGACTTCATCAGCCATCTGATCTTTTACGCGTGCCATGATGATGTCTCGTGCTTGGTCTGTGTTAAGACCAGAAATTTCTAAAAGCTTCGTTTCTTGTTCTTTTAAAACTTCTTCCACTTTGCTATTCAATTGTTCGAGCTGTTCTTTTCTTTCGTCAAGCTTTTCTTCACGTGACGTTAAAGATTGTTCACGTCTATCTAAGTTGACAGAGCGATTGTTAAGATTCTCTTCTCTTTGAGCGACCTTACTCTCAAGATTTAGGACAACTTGACGTCGTTCACGTAAGTCTGTGTCAAAATCTTTCTTGAGATTAAATATTTCTTGTTTCGCTTCCAGTACGCTTTCGCGTTTTGATTTTTCAGCTTCTTTTTTTCCGTCTTCAACAATTTTTTCGGCCATATCTTTAGCAGATTTGATACTCTTGTCGTGCGTGTATACACGAACAAAGAATCCAACTAATCCACCGATGATAAGGGCTAGCAAAATGGAGATGATTAATACTAGTGTGTTATCGGGCATGCGATACACCTCCATTTATAAAATATTTTTAACAATTCGATTTAAATTGCGTTAATCTATTGCATGGTTTAATTATAACTTATTTTAAGTGTAATAGTCAATTCAAAAACCAAATGAGAAAGGCATTAAAAAGATTACATTTTTTCACTTTTTTCTTTTACCTCATTTCATGTATAATAGAGTTGATAAATAAAGGAGACAACGTATGAATAAAAACAAAAAAGAGAAACTTACTTTTTTTAAATGGCTACATAAATATCGTGCTAAAATCGGCTTATTAGCATTTGTCATAGCAATCCCATTGGCTTTAATATTAATTACTTATTTAGGCCCATATGTCAGTAATCAAAATGTCCACTTTGATGAAGAAAAAACAGATGTCCAAAGGCGTTTTCAAGCGATTGATGATCTTGATGAATTATCATTAACCATTGTTTGGAAAGAGCTTATTGAACCAAGATATGATGGTAATGATCCAGCTGAAATAATCGTACCAGGATCATTTAGATTTGACATTAGTTATGAAGCAAAAGGTGCTTATAATGTTAGTTCTGTCGCTGTGACACCTGTCTTACATCCTGATTGGTTCTCATATTACTCAATTGGTACTAAGAAGACGGTAACAACATCTCCAAGTAACATGACCGTCGTTTGGAATGAAGATTTACCATTGCATAAATTATTATTTGTCACCGTTAATGAACCAAACCTCTACTTAAAAGTTGAATATAGTTATATCACAGCAGATCAAACAATCAATAAAACTGCTTATGTGATGTACTCGTTAGCAGGTATCAATCCTGAAACAGTTACATCATTTTCATAACAAAAAGGACTCTGATGAGTCCTTTTGTTTAGCGTTGAATATATATGAGTTCCCATGGAATACCAAATTCATCAACAAACGCGGTATAACTTTCTGCATAAAAAGTTTTTCCTGGTTTAGCACTTACTTGGCCACCTACACTTAATAATCTAAATTTGTTTTTTAAATCTTCTACTGACTCACACGTATAAAGCACTGATACTGATGTACCCCTAAGATATTCATAAGATGCGCCGACATCACTGAAATTTAGTGTGAAACCTGCTATATTCAGTTCTGAATGTAATACATAATTTTCTTCTTCTGGTTTTACATTCATACCTGGTCCATCCTTGTAATACATGACATCCATGGTTCTTTGGCCACCAAAAACTTCTTCATATCGTTCCATTGCAGGTAACGCTTGACCATCTTTAAAGTTTAAATAAATTTCGAAAGCCATACCTATTCTCCTTTGATTCATTTGGCTACATTTTATGTCAATTTGTGAAACAACTCAAATGTAATGCAAAAAAGAAGCTCATTAATTGAGCTTCTTCTATATTATTTATCGTATGAAATATGATGATGTTCTAAAACTTTATCATATAACATCTTGTATACATCAGGATGTTCTTCTAAATACTGTTTCGCGTTTTCTCTACCTTGCCCAATTTTTTCGCCTTCATATGCATACCAAGATCCACTCTTTTGAATGAAATCAAGTTCTGTTGCAAGATCGACAAGTTCACCTGTTTGAGAAATACCTTTACCATAGATAATATCGACTTGAACTGACTTAAATGGAGGTGCCACTTTATTTTTAACGACTTTGATATTCGCAAGGTTACCAACAATATCAGCACCATTCTTAATCGTTTGACTACGTCTGATTTCAAGTCTAACACTTGAATAGAATTTAAGTGCTCTTCCACCAGGTGTCGTTTCTGGATTACCAAACATCACACCAACTTTTTCACGAATTTGGTTAATGAAAATTGCTGTCGTGTTTGTTTTAGAAATCGCACCAGAAAGTTTACGCATTGCTTGGCTCATCAAACGTGCTTGAAGACCCACATGTGAATCACCCATATCGCCATTAATTTCAGCTTCAGGTACTAACGCAGCTACTGAGTCAATAACAATACAATCGATTGAACCACTTCTAATCAGTGCTTCAGCAATCTCTAATGCTTGTTCACCCGTGTCTGGTTGTGATAAAAGAAGGTTATCGATATCGACACCAACTGCTTTTGCATATTGTGGATCAAGCGCATGTTCAGCATCAATAAACGCCACATAACCACCACGTTTTTGAATTTCTGCAATCGCGTGAAGGGCAAGTGTTGTTTTACCAGAACTTTCAGGTCCATAAATTTCAATAATTCTACCTTTTGGATAACCACCAATGCCTAACGCGATATCAAGTTGTAATGAGCCTGTTGGGTTCGCAGCGATATGTCTGTCTGCTTCATCACCTAAACGCATGATAGATCCTTTACCGTATTGTTTCTCAATTTGCTTCATTGCAGTCTCTAGTGCCTGCGAACGTTTATCTTTATCCATAATTACCTCCACAATATATAATAGTGTTGCTTGACTTAAATTACTTACATAGATTTAAAGATTATATGTCTATTTTTTATAAAATAATCGACACCGGAAACAATCGTCATGAGAATAGCGATATAAAATACGATATCTCCAATCCAGTGTGTTAAACCAAAATCATTAAACAATAAAATGATGAGAGCAACCATCGTTACTGCTGTTTTTATCTTTCCATAAATGGATGCAGCAATCACATCACCTTTTTCAACTGCCATCAGGCGAATTGTTGTGACGATGAATTCTCTTGTGATGACAATTGCGACTGCCCAAACAGGGACTCTTGATGTCATTGTTACCATCAGATAAAGCATCGCTGTGATCACAAGCACTTTATCAGCAATCGGATCTAAAAACTTTCCGAAGGTCGTAATTTGGTTATAACGTCTAGCGATTTGACCATCAAGAAAATCAGTTAACGTCCCTAAAATAAACAAACACGCAAAAATAAAACCACCTATCGTTAAGTTGAAAAAGCCTATTTCAGCTTTAAGGGGTTCGATGTAAATGATCACTAACATTATCGGAATCAACACAAAGCGTGAAATCGTCAATTTATTTGCTGTCGTCATCTCTAACATCCTATCTTTCTTTTCACTTATATTTTACCATAAATATGCGTTTATTGTTGCAATTTACGGTTTCGTTTGATACAATAGTTGTGCACATGCCAGGAGGTGAAATTGTGGCTAATATTAAACAACAAATTAAACGTAATAAGACAAACGAAAAACGTCGTTTACAGAATGCAGCATTCAAGTCTTCTGTGAAATCAGCAGTGAAGGCTGTTGAAGCAGCTGTGGAAGCTGGTAACAAAGAACTTGCAGTTGAAAAACTTGCATTCGCGCATAAGAAACTAGACAAAGGTCTTGCGAAAGGTATCTATCACAAGAACTTCGTCGCTAGACATAAATCACAGTTATCGCTTCTTGTTAACAGTTTAACTTAAAGAGAGAGCATCTAGGATGCTTTTCTTTTTATATCAAAGATGATGTTTGGTAGAATGAATACACAATATGATTTAAGGTGGTTAAACATGTCTTATAAACGTATATTATCTTCACTACTATTAGGGATTCTAGTTTTCAGTTTAAGTGGCTGTTTTGTATCTGTTGATTCATATGCGTTTGATATCTCAGATATTCAACGTATAGATGTTATTGAAATCAATATTGATGATCGCGAAAGTGATACAGTTCTAATCAGCTTTGAGAACCTTACTGAAGAAGATCAACTCACACAAGATATTTATACATTACTTGAATCTCATACCTATATCACAATGGCAGATTATCAAAGACAACGACGATATGTTAGTGTCAATTCTCTTTATCCGAAAATTGTGGTGATCACGACGATTGACCATACGTATACAATGGGATTGGCTAGAATGGCTTATCCTCATTTAGACCATGATGATTACGAAGAAAAAGCAGTTATTTTATCAGATGAGCTTGAACCATTACAAGTTATGGGTAATCCGCTATTTACTGACTTACTTGAATTATTAGATATCGCATTCGATTAAAGGCAATCCGAAGATTGCCTTTTTTTATTGAAACTTTTTTTCAATTTCTCTTCTACCACCATATTGGGCAATATATTGAACATGTGTTAATTTAATACCACTGACACCATATTTTTGATTATAGCCAATCTTATTGACATATAGACTAATATTAGGTTGAATATCATTCATGCGTTTCAAGACTTCAAGGGTAGCTTTAATATCATCTAACGCCCTATGTGTGTTAGGTTCTTCAATGTGGTATGTAGCTACAGCACTTTCTAACCTATGTGGATAGCCGTGTCTATCTTTATAAACAGCCATCACATCTAATAAGTCATTTTTAATCCAAAAATTAGGTTGCCAATACTTTCTAAAAAGTGATGTTAAAAACCCAATATCAAATTGAATATTATAAGCGACTAATAGTGTTTTTTCATCTTTATATAATTCTAAGAGTTTATGGCATGCCTCTTCTTGTGGTATACCTTCCCTTAATAACATCTCATCAGTAATATGCGTGATATCTGTGATTTTAGGTGGTAGTGGGCCATCAGCCATGACAAGCTCTTGCATGTCACCTGTAACAACATATGTACCGTTCACTCTTTCTAATACAATCGCACCAATTTCAATAATTTGATCACGCATGGCATTAAGCCCTGTCGTTTCAAAATCAAATAGTAATATTCTATCATGTGTAAACATGAGATCACACTCCTAACAAGTAAAGCTCAACACCGAGCTTTTTATCTATATTACCTGACTTGATATCAAAATCAAGCTGGCCTAATTTTTGTAAATGAGATTCTAATAAATTCACGTTGACATCTTTCGCATTTTTAACCATATAATATGCTCTACCATTAGAGATGTGAAAGTAACTAGCAATTTCATCTTGACGCATACCTTTATCAATTAATAGTTTTGCATGCATTAATTCTCTAATCTTATTCACAATGAAATTAAGAATACGTAATGGATCCTCATTTTTCGCAATCAAATCATGGTAAATTTCGATAGTCTTTGCTTGATTATTAGATAGTAATGCATTCGTAAGTTCATAAATGTGTTCTTCTAAATTACGACTTACCAGTTTCATCACATCGATTTCTTTAATCTGCTTTTCATCAATCGTATATAACTCTAGTTTTTCAGCTTCTTGATTTAAAAGTGTGAAGTCATAACTGGTTCTTTCTAGCAATGCTTCAATGGCAGCATCTGTAATCTGATAACCATCTTTATCAAATATCTCTTTAACAAATCCAGGATATTCTTCTTGTTTTGGAATTTTAATTTCCTCAATATAGGCATACTTATTGATCGCCTCCCCAATTGGATGGGTTGAAGGAATGTTTTCAGCAAGTTCTAATATTAAAACAACATCCGGATTTGGTTTTTCGAAGTAAGTCACCCACGCTTTAATAATCGATTGTGGATCATCTAAGATCGCTTCCAAGTGTCTGACGACAATGACCTTTAATTCTGAAAAAAAAGAAATGGTTTGTAAATCCTCTAAAACATCTTCAGAAGACCCTTCAGATAAATCATAACGCATAAAATTAAAGGGATCAACGCCTAACTTTGCAACACGTTCATCGACTGCTTTTCTTAGTAAGTATTCGTTTGTTGATTGAAAGACATAAATTGAATCTGCCATCTGTTAACGCTCCATTTCTATATGGTTACATTATACTAAAATTCAGTCGAAATTGGTAGCGTTGCTTCCCATAACCTTTGCATATTTTTATATGTGATGATAATCGTTCCTAATTGATCTGTTCGATAAGTGATAATGTGATGATATAAGAGTGAATTTATGGTTTCTTGATGAGGAAAATCGAAACGATTGTGTCTACCGGCAAAGATGATCGCATAACTGGGTTGGACATATTCAATAAACGTCGATGATGTGGATGTCGTTGATCCATGATGTGCAATTTTTAAAATATCACTTTTTAAGTCATGGCCATAATAAGCAATTAAGTCTTGTTCCACTTCTTTATGAATATCACCTGTGAATAAATACACATCTTCTTCAATGGTCACTTGAATGACTAAACTATTTAGATTGGCTTCATCATAAGGATGATGTTGTCCTAAGATATGAAATGATAAATTACCACAAGATAAATATTGATCTGGTTTGGCTTTAATCACTTGTGTTGGATAGTCCTCATAACCATCATCATATGGATTGATGACGATACGATCTGCACCTATTTGATGAACGATCTGTGATGCTTCCTTTGTATGATCACTATCGCTATGCGTTAAAAACAAGATGTCTAATTGATTAATGCCTTGATGTTTTAGAAAATCTGTTGATCCAGAAAAACTATCTATCATCACCTGACATGATCTTGTTTCAATATATGTCGTATCACCTTGTCCAACATCTAAAAAATAGACACTCGCATCATTCATATATCTATTCGTTACTAATTTAAAACCAAATAAAGCTGATATCAACGTTAAACGAATGAGCAATTGATATCTTTTGTAAGCGAATAAAAGATAAATGAACAACGTATAATAAAGTAAAATTTGCCACTGATCAAGAGATGGTAAATAGTATGTTAGATGCGTTGAATTGATGATGTCAACAATACGTGTTAAACCATTTAATAACAACCCCATTAAATCATCTAATCTCGTTGTAAAGAAGGCGACAAAAGAAAGCGGATAAACAATACCTGTCACGTAAATAATTAACAATGGAAGACATATCATAATTAACGGATTAACTAAACCCGTAAATGGTAAACATGCTAAAACAATTAAAAATGACATGACAATACGTTTGACATATCCTTGATATGACTGATATCTATCTCTCGCAAGTTCTAGTGTCAATAAGATGATGTTGGTCATTAAAAACCCTATACTATATACCCACTGAAAACTGATGATAATCATGATAAAGCCAATAATAAATATCCGATCAAGTGGTGTCAATCTGAGTCTAAATCGTTTATTTATCACATTAAATATTTGGCTAAACAACAATCTAGTAACACCTATAGCAAACCCATTTAAATAGCATAACAATCCATAAATACTTATGATGACACTCTGTTGAGTATTCTCACCAAAATCAAAATAGAACATGATTTTTTTAATTAATAAAACAAGAACATAAGCATGCAAACCTGTTGTTTGACATAAGAAAAGGAGATTTGCCTCTCTAAAAGGATCACTTAATTCATCTTCTAGTTGATCTTTACCAAAAATAAATGAATTAACAAACGATTGATGAATGGTCTTCGTATGATCCATTAACCTTTCTCTTAAAGAAAATATACTAAATTCATGCCTTACAAATGATAAAGATTTGACATTTATTTTACCTATAACATTTTGACTTAAATAATAGCTATTCGCATTAAATCCATTAGGGATTGTTACTTTTTCATACGTATCGATATCACCATTGACATAAATGATATCCCCTAGTTGAATCTCATCATCATAGACATATACATGATATCGATGTGTCTTATAACGAATCGTTAGTCTTGAACTTGTTTCATAACGATCGATATCTACAACTTTCACAGAATCATTGATATATGTGATTTGTTGATGACTAGAAAACAGAAAATATCTACTTAGTAATAATACGACGATTACAGCAAATAGTTGCCATCTCATAGTTTTTCTTTGCCAATAAACATAACCACACAATATCAATAAACAAAACGGTACTGAAAAACTAATGATCATTAAACCAATAGCAATCCCCTCAATGTATAGATCATGATACCGTAAGGTAAGCTTTGATTTGTTCAAGTGTAGCTGCTCCTATATATTTCACATTAATGAGCTCATCTAGTGATTGGAAATCACCATGTTCTTCTCTATACATGATTAAATAAGCCACCCGTGATTCAGACATATAAGGTACATTGAGTAATTCTGAAAAGCTAGCTTCATTCACATTGACTAATATATTTATAGGTTTAACTTCTTCATCATGACGGTTAATATTTAAGGTTGTGTTACTTGAAATCACTTGATGAAAGGGTATCGTTGCATCATCAGCGAGATCCGTTAATCCTTTTGACATCATAATCACATCACTTACAGTTACATCATTAAAGAAACGAAACGTTTTTGGCATATTGACTTCTCCATTAACCATCACATCATATGACTCAATCGTGACTGGTCCTCGATAGACTTCTTCATCTATTGTCTGTGTCGGAAATGTAAAGTATACACCTACAATGATAGCCAACAATACAATTAACAATTTTTGTCTCATATTTATACCTCCGCATCATACTATGCAACAACTGCCTAAAATACTAAAAAAAAACTTAATATTGATAACCTATCAACACTAAGTCTTAAATTTTGAATTTTTTTATTTAATTTAACGTTTCAGAAGTAGACACGTTAATGATAATGGATGTATCAATCCAGTCATTACTTTCTAATGTCGTTCCCTGATAAAATGCAACTTGTAAAATATAATCCCCTGGTGGCATAATTTCTCTATCATTCACACCTTCAATTGTATAGAAGTATAAATAATTAAATTGAATTTCTTTTGTTAGAGTTTCTCCGCGATTAAGTGTAATTTCATCCACAGCAGGTTGTGAAAAAATGCCGTCAAATTGAGTATATAATCTGATTGAATGATCTGTTAATAATACAAATCTAGCTTGTATTACTGCAGCATCACCTTCATAATGTGTGCTAGGTAAAGTAATTTCAAGATTGTTTTGAACAAATAATGATATATTAACAGTTACCAAATCTTCATTGCCTTGTATAGACAATTTATCTATATTAACATTGAAGATGACATCATTTAATTCATCAATTGTTTCTTCTGCAGCATAAATCACTGGTTCATCGATAGTTGTGTCATTATTTGGTTCTTCATTATGTGTTGTATTACTACAACCTACTAATAGAAAGCACATCAAAAATAGTACGAATATTTTATACATGATTATTCCTCCATCCAAAAAAACGAAATTGACATATACATTGAAGAATTAATTTTATTTGTCATTTGAACACGTAATTTGGTTGTTATTCCCACTGGTATTTCATATTTAATGTATTCATGAATATTCATTGCCATTAGTAACATCTTGAATGCTAATATTAATTACATCAACATAATTATCATCCGATAAATCGAAGGCTTGAAATAACTCCAATTCAGTAATAATAGAAGATTGAAAAACTCGTGCACCAGTTGCTATACCTTCAAATACTGTATTATTATATGTGGTTGGTTGTCCGACAATTATACTTGTAACAAGTGAAGGGTGATGTGCCTTACTTGGGAGAACTGACATAACATTTAAATAAGATAATTGCCCAGTAGCATCTGGCACAATTAAACTTGGTGTAGTAGGATTATATCTCAATCCCTCTGCCTCAATAATACCTATTCTTACACCAGTACCATCATAACCACCTAGTAATATATTTTTTAGTCCCGGAGATTGTGTAGTGCCATAACCAGCATTAATTTGATTTGGAATTAAGTTTGTGGAACTTTTTAAAATTTTATTATTAAATTCAGTAATATTTACTGTTTTATCATCATAAACTACAGATAGAATTTCTTCTTTATTTAATGACAAAATTAATGTTGCAGTATTAGGACTATTATATATTACATTTCCATTATCAATCCTGTGTTTTAATATAAATTCATTATATTACAACAAATAAATAAAATCAAACTAACTTAAATTCTCTTAAAAAGCAAAAAATTGACGATGAATTAAGCAAAATCAAATAATTTTCTCATTTAAATCTATTTTTCAATATTTAGCATAATAATTATGAAATGCAAAAAAGACGCTTCATGTGCCTTATTTATCAAAATCAATTGCTTTTAGTTTATCCATATCTTCATTTGTAATAACAAAATCAATATTTAAATTTTCTTCCATATGAGAAGGATTACTTGTTTTAGGTAATGTCACCAGTCCTAATTGTAATGTGTATTTAATAAATAATTGAGGAACGGAGACTTTATATTGATCAGCAATCTTCTTGATCGCTTCATTGTGATTTTCTCTTCCCCTAGCAATCGGTGAATACGCTTCTACAACAATACCTTCTTTTTGACAGAATGCAATGAGTTCAAGTGGCGTATGACCAATATGAACTCTTATTTGATTGACCATAGGTTTAATCTCTGCATGTTCTATTAAATGTTTCAAATCTTCAATTTCAAAGTTTGACACACCAATCGCTTTTAATTTACCTTGTTTATATGCATCTTCATAGGCACGCCACATCTTTAAGTTTTCATTAAAGTAATGTTTGTTTTTACTCGCAAAAATTTGTGGTCTTGGCCAGTGAATGAGCATTAAATCGAAATAGTCTAAGCCTGAACGTTTCAGTGATTTTTCAATCGCTTTTACAGGATTTCTATATGTGAAAAAGCCTGGAAATATTTTACTTGTGACAAAGAGGTCTTCACGTGGCAAACCACATGATCTAATACCATCACCTACACCTTGTTCATTAAAATAAACCCGTGCTGAATCGAAATGCCTATATCCGACTTTAACTGCTTCTTGAACAGCTTCTGATGCCACACTGTTTTTGATGTTCCATGTACCTAATCCAATATTAGGAATGTCTTTTCCGTTGTTTAATTTCATATTTTCTCACCTTTCTTAGCTATCACATACCACTTTCTAGAATCAACACCTTCTTCAATGAAGACATTAAATCCAAGTGATACTAATTGTTCCTTGATTATGTCTATAGGGTGAACATATTGTGTAATATGCTCGATTTGATGATTAAAAGAAACTTCATGTTTAAATTTATGGTGATCAGATGTGATCTTCCAATGGTAAGGAATAGGATCATCACCAGATTCAATATACCCATCATATGTTTCTAAGACATCTTCTTTATAGCAATCAAACATATAAACACCACCTGTGTTT
Organism: Acholeplasmataceae bacterium; assembly: GCA_963675245.1. Taxonomy (GTDB): domain Bacteria; phylum Bacillota_I; class Bacilli_A; order Acholeplasmatales; family Acholeplasmataceae; genus WOFB19. Next base: position 249,141 of record OY775910.1, read on the forward strand.
AAAGCTTGATACATACGTTTAAATAAACCTTTTGTCCCTTTAAAATAATTTACAACATCAAAAAAGCTCGTAATCACATCAACCTTCATCGTTAACGGATCTTTTAAATCATGAACAAATAAAGGTGCATAGAGTTGTTCTTCTTTTAGTTTTTCAAGTGCAATAGCCAACATCTCTTCATCTTTGTCAATACCATATGCATGTTCACCATGTCTTATGAGTTCCAACAAAAAATTACCAGAACCGCATCCAGCATCAATGACGATCGGATGTTCTTTTGGTTTGTGCGCTTCATAAAATGCATAAATGAGTGAATAGTCGACATCTGCCATCAGCGCATCATAGAACTTGGCAAACATTATTTAACGCGTTTAATATCAATTAAGCGTTTGTCAAAACCGAAATACTCACGCTCTTCTTCTGAAAATAAGTGAACGACGACACTATTGCAGTCAATTAAGACCCAGGTGCCACCTTTCCCTTCAATATGTCTTAATTCTTTTTCTCCGACTTCTTTCTTTAATCGGTTGACTGCAGCCGTTCCTTGACGCTCATTAACAGTCGCAATCACAAAATAATCATAAAAAGGTGATGTTTTTTCAAAATCATAAGCTTTTAAATCTTTAACTTTTAAATCTTCTAACGTTTCGATAATCTTACTTAGTAGTGTCATTTAATAACTCCTTATAATAGTCATAGGCGATGAGTGATGCATGGCTTGGTTCTAATCCTCTTTGATGAAGATCATCAATGCTTGTTTTCATACAATAAAGTACGGCTTGATTTAGATTACGACATGCTAACTCATAAATATAGTCTCGATCGTCAAATGGTCTTGACGGTTCACAAAAATCAGCAACAAATAATATTTTTTCAGATGTTGTCATATGCGGCTTTCCCCAGACATGACATCTGACAGCTGATAATATGGCTTCATCATGACAATCCATGTTCTCTTCGATAACGTGTGCTGCAGCATACGCGTGAAAGATGACTGGATGGTCTTTAAACTTACTTATAATATGTTCATCAATAGACTTAATTTGATCATTTAACGAATCATATTTTGCATAATCATGCATAAGTCCAGCAATTTCTAGTGCATCAGGGTTCACATGATGGATGATGGCTAGCTTTCTAGCGGTCTCTGCCACACCATAGGAATGGACGAGGCGATTGGGATAATCTTTTAATTTTTCATCGATGAGCTTTTTAGCTCGTTCAATCATCTGTTTCATGAAAATAACGCCTCAGATAAACTGACATGTAACCCTTTAGGGTATGTGACTTTTACATGCGCGGGACCTTCAATATGAACAAACCCAAAATCGGCAAATGTGAGTTGTTGTTTCCCCTTGAATAGTTTAAAGGTTTTTGTTTCATAGTCCGTCGCGTAAACACGTTGATCAAGCGTTTGTTCTTTCATTAAAATCATTAACTTCTCATCGTTTGTGCGATGAATTTTGACGTGATCATTGACATAACAAACAACAGAAACATCTTTGTTGATAGATAAACCAATAAGTCCTTCAATCATCAAACCTTGATGAGCCTTTAATTGATAAATACTTGGTTTAAGTGGTTTACTGACAAGTAGTTTTTTATAAATATCATATGGGAATAGTTGATGAAGATAACCTTCTTGATATAAACCTGGCATATCATAAAGGGTTTGACGTGATGAAAGTTTCGCTTTTAACACATCTTGTGTCAGTCCAGCTTTATTCATCGCGAGCGCTTTTTCATCATGAACTAATGCTTTATAAATGGTTGTTTTACCCGCATTTTGAACACCTAATAGATAAACATCACGTGCTTTAAAAGATTCGATATACGCTTTTAAGTTTTCAATATCAGAGGGTTCTTTCGCTGACATTAAAATAATGTCTTCATAAGGGATATTCATCTCTTTTGCACGTGTCATAATACGTTTTAGTAATTGATCTAAATTCGTAGAGTCAGGTAGTAAATCCACTTGATTAATCATATATGTATATGTCACATCTGGTGCATAACGATGTAGTGGATAAAAGAATAACATATCGAGTGACATGACAGAACAAACCATTAAAGCTAAGCTTTTTGGCTTTAAGGTAGGAAGTTCTTCAGGATGAACATGATCTTTAACTTCACCATAATGTGATAGTCTAAAACACGCCTGACAGAAATCTCTTGTTAAATCAGGTGTATATCCTACTTTTAATTCATCTTTATCTTGAAGGATTGCCCCACAGCCTTTACAATGTGCTATCGACATAATCCTTTAACCTTTCATTGTATAACGCACTATATTTTTTCTTGATTTTTCTTAAGACTCGTTTTTCAAGAAAACGATTCATTTTCGTCATCCATCGATCAGATGTTCTTTTCACCGGTTTAACAAGAACGGTTAAACATCCAAAACGATGTCCGCCTAACATATCTGTCATCAATTGATCACCAATCAACGCGATCTGTTCAATAGATGATTCCACTTTTTGTTGAGCTTTTTTTAAACCAAACTTAAATGGTTTTACCGCATGCCATACAAATGGATATTTCTTCGCAGCTGTCACCACTCTTTGATAACCGCTATTCGAAATAATAACAATTTTAAAATCTTCTAGTAAAGCACTTAAGAACTCACTTGTTTCACCAGATAATTCTTTTTTATCATAAGAAATTAAGGTGTTATCTAAGTCAAAAAACAAGGTACTTATCCCTTGTTCTTTTAGCATTTGATAATCGATTGCATATATTGATTTGAAATAATAATCTGGTATACAGTGCTTTGCAAATGACATTAGCTGATTTCTAGGATCTCAATTTGAATCAAGCGACCAGTTTCAGTTTTCGCTTCTACCATATCACCCTCAGCATGGTTAAGCATTGCTTTACCAAGGGGTGATTCAGTTGAGATTTTGTTTGCTCTAGGATCTGCTTCAATAGAACCTACTAGATAGAAAACTTTTTCGTTTTTGTTATCTACAAATCTAACTTTAACTGTTTTCCCAATATTTACATTATCATCATTTGATGTTTTAATGACTTTAACATTTTTAATGATATTTTCAATTTCAGCAATTCTCGCTTCAATACGTGCTTGTTCATTTCTCGCTGCATCATAATCCGCGTTTTCTGACAAGTCACCTTGTGCTCTCGCTTCTTTTAACGCTTCAAGGTTTTCACCACGCTTGACATCTTTTAAATATGCCAACTCAGTTTTTAATTTATCAATACCTTCTTGTGTTAATTGATAGCTTTGTTTTTTTGCCATGTCATACCTCCTAATGGTTCGATTCTTATTATAAACTATTTTTTAGATAATTACCACGTTTTTTAGCCTTTTTTGAATGGTTTTATGCCCTGGCATCAATTCATCTAAAAGCGCATAAAAGCGTTTGGAATGATCAAATACTTTCGTATGCGCATATTCATGATAAAGCACATACGTTAAATAGATCGGATCAAGTGTTGCTAATATCGTATTTAATGTGATATCGTGATGCTTTCTATGGTAACTACCAAACTTGGATTTTAAATATTTATACTTCACAGGAATAAGTTTAATTCCTTGATGATTTAAGACTGGTTCAATTGTCTGTGAAAGCTCAATTGCTTTCTCTTTTAATTGATCTAGATAAATGCGCTTTTTAGCGATTTTTACATCTTGTCTTGTGTGGAGATAAACGATATCTTTATCCATATGAAATCTATAGTTTCCATCCATCACACGTAGCTCATAGGGTCTTCCCCACAATGTTATTTGATCATCTCTTTCTACCACATGTGCATGTAATAAGTGATAAAATCTGTCAAAATGAGTGGTTAAAAAAGATGTGATCAATGCTTTAGGATATCTTTTATTTGCAGTCACTGCTACATAACCAGGTTTCACACGATAATAGGTGTGCTTATTGTTCTTATAGGTGACTTGATAGGGAAGTACTTGTCCATCCTTTTCAATAAACAATGTCATATTTTTCTAACCATCGCATCAACTTCAATTTTAAACTGAGTAGGGATTTTAATGATTTGTCTTGGATGTCTCGCAACTTCCAATGGTTCTCCTTCTTCATCAGTCATGGATGTAACAACCATCTTATACTTTTTACCACTAGGATTGAAAAACTCAATTTTATCACCTAATACAAAGTGATTTCTTTGTTCAAGTGTGACGACTTTAAGTTGTTCATCATAATCTTTAACTAAACCGATGAAAAGTTGTGATGGACGTTCACTATTTAAATCAAAGAGTTGTTCATTAACCCCTGGTAAACCTTCTAAAAAGCCAACCCCAGTTAATCTGTTTTCAGCTTTACTAATTTCCATTTCATAGAAATCAGGATCCTCAATTTTACCTGTTTTCATATATTCATCAATGACTTGACGATACGTGGATACGACCGTTGCGATATAATGAAGACTCTTCATACGACCTTCAATTTTTAATGAAGCGACACCAGCATCAATTAAATTAGGAATATGTTTAATCGCTTGAAGATCTTTACTAGACATGGTGAAAGGTCTTTTTGAGATTGCTTCATTACTTTCTTTTAAGCTGTAATTCCAGCGACATGAATGGGCACAACCTCCACGATTCGCATCTCTGCCAGTCATATTGTCAGATAATGAGCAACGTCCAGAAAAACTCATACACATCCCACCATGAATAAACACTTCGATATCTGCAATTGTTTTATCAGATACCGCTTTAATTTGATCGATATCTAACTCTCTAGCTAAAACGATTCGTTTCACACCGCGTTTATGCCAAAAGTCAACTGCCCGTGTCGATAAAGCAGATTGTTGAGTGGAAAGGTGTATTTCTAAGTTTGTGTGTCTTCTTGCTACGTCTATAATCGCAGGAGACGCACATATAATCGCGTCAACACCATTTTCTTCTAAACCTACCAAATAGTCTCTTAAACCAGTTAAGTCTTCATCATGAGGAATAATGTTTGTGGTGACGTAAACTTTTTTACCTCTTTCATGTGCAAAATCGGTTGCTTCTTTAATGTCCTTTAAACTGAAATTTGAAGCACGTGCACGTAGTGAAAAATCCTGTCCACCAATGAAGACAGCATCAGCACCATAAATAATCGCGATCTTTAATTTTTCTAAACTGCCTGCTGGCGCTAATAATTCAATCATTGTTAACACCTTTTACCTTATACATCGTTGGTTTATGCAAAAATGCTTCATCCCAAGTTTCATGATATGCATCTTGGATGGCTTTCATTTTTTCTTCTGTCGGATTTAAATAATAATCAAGAACATCTTTTGCATATTCATCATCATGAAAAATTGTATCAATAACGAGATAATCAATCGCGTCTTTTAAAACATCTAAATATTGATCACTATGAAAAACATTATATCTGAACACATGTGTCCCAGCATCATCTTCTAATATTGGATATGGTTCATTGTCTCTTTTCGCTTCGATGAGCGTTAAATTCTTTTTATCATGGAAAGTATGCTCTATTTGTGCCTTTGTTGTAAAGGTTCCAATTAGTTGTCTTTTTGAATAAAACATATCAAGATAACCGTGACCCATCATAAAGAGTTTTAGTTTTCTTGTAAACCCAATATGTCTGATTTCTTCTAATGTGATTTCTTTCGCGACAAACGCGCCTAAAATTCCTTCACTAGCAAAGATGTTCGTGTCATATTGATTGGTTAATAGCGTTTCAGGATGATACACACATTTATCAACGAAACCTAACTCATTTAAGACTGTTATTGCACCAACATCAGCAACAATAATTCCAGTGAGTCCATTGACATCAATATCGCTTAACCAGACCTTAAATTCTTCACAATCTTGATCATCGAATATACGATTCACGATTAAAAAAATGTCCTTGTTAAAAGATTGTGCTAATTTAATGGCCATGTTGATTTCATTCACATCAAAAGATGTTGTAAGTCTCGCACCAAAACGTTTATTTCCGATGATATAACCATCGGTTAACGGATGTAATTTTTCGATTGCGTCTAACGCATGTATGGTAATAAGTTTTTTCATGATGTCACTCTTTTCGAAACAGACAAGCCATCGCCTTGAGCAATAAACTCCGTTTCAAAATCTTTATTATTGATTAAAAAATGTCTGAATTTCTCAAGTTTTTTTAATAAACCTTTAGTATGTCTATTGGTCACCTTATTAATATCTAAATGATGAAAATACAAGTTATCACATACAATGATTCCATCATCTTTTAAATACTCTTGATAACGATTAAATAATGTCATGTATTGAGATTTTGCCGCATCAATAAAAATTAAATCATATGATTTAAGTGGTCCATTATATGTTAAAGCGTCCGCTTCAATTAGATTTATCAATCCTTGATGATCATATAAAGAAATATTTTTTTTTGCTTCTATTATCATGTCATAATCACGTTCAATCGTATCTATCTGAATACCTAATTTAGCCATTGCTAAAGCACTATAACCAATAGCACTTCCGATTTCTAATACATGGTTTACGTGTTGACTTTTGATTAGCTTCAATAGAAAATCCAGTCCCTCATCAGTTATTATTGGAACATGTTGTTCATTAGCATACGCTTTTAGTTTTTCTAACATATCGTTTTCCTTCACGAATATCTAAAGATATTTTATCACATCAACGCATTCAAAGAAAAAAGAGTGTCTTCAAAAACACTCTTTTTATTCAAATATGTTATTTAGTGATGGTGTCCTGTGCAAAATTGATCAGTCGATTTTAATTCATCTCTTAAGAATAAATTAAATATGGTTTGAATATCACCATGAGCACCTGCAATAACTTGAATGTTTTTATCATCAAATTTATGTTTTGCTTTCATACCTAATCCACCACAAATGATAACATCAATATTTTCTTTTATGATCATATCAGGAAATGAGCCTTCTTGATGCGGTTTGACCTGTTTGATATCCAGTTGATATGACAAATCATCATTATTAAGTTCATAAATATATAATGCATTTGATTGACCAAAATGCTCAGAGATTAAATGATTGTCCGCTGCTACGCCTATTTTCATCATCTTCACATTAATTACCAAAGTCTGGCAAAATCAGACTTAATCCATTATCACCTGAAATAACATCTGGCAGTTGACCATCCCATGTATCATAATATAATTGCGATAAAATAATCTCAGATATTTCTTGAATGGTTAAGTAACCAGCTACTGTTAAACCGGCAGCAATATCTGCTTCAAAATCAAGTTTTTCTTGACTGGTTTCAAATTGACCAGCATACATATTATTAATTGCATTTACAGTTGCAGAATTCAATAATGCTTGTGCTTCTGCATCAGCTTCTGCTCTAATCACTGCAACTTGAGCTTCATTATTAGCCACAATAATGGCTGTTTCTGCTTCAACCTTTGCTCTTTCTTGCTGTTGTTCTGCAATTTCAATCTCTTTAGCGGCGACCGCTTCTTGTTCAACCGCACTTTCAATGGTGTCACCAGCATCGACATCAGCGATCGTAAATGATTCTACTGTGATTCCTAATGCAGCAAGTGAATCTTTTAAATCAGTTTCTGTACCTTCTCTAACATCGACTAATCCACCTTTTAAAATGGTATAAACATCAAATTGGGCACTGTTGGTTTGTAAATCTTTTTTAACACGTGCTTCTACTGTAGAAATGGTTGAAGTAGTACTACCAAAACTACGATAAAAACGATGTGCATTTATCGTTTCAACGCGATATTGAAGAGTTACTTTATAAGTCACCCATTGACCACCACCAACTTCTTCAAGTTCTCCAAACTCATTTTCACTATATATTACACCTGTTTGAGCAGATAATACAAAACTTTCTTCTCTCAACTTGGTTGAAATATTATAAACTTGTACCCAAGGTGCTTTAAAATGCAACCCTTCACTTAGTGATGCATCCTGAATACCACCCTCAAAAGGATCATAAACAATACCAACTTCATTACCATTGACTTGAACAAAACAACCAAATAAAATGATGAATAGCCCAAATAATGAATACAACTGACGCATGCTTGTTTTGAACTCATATTGTCCCTTAACAACACCTCTTTTAAGCCCTAATGAAACAAATAAAACAATGACGACTATAACTGAAAATATAATATACCCCACACTCTTATTCTCCTTAATTATTTATTATAAAAAAACAGTTGATTTATCATCACTGTTTATTTATTAATTTATGCTTCCTCTTCTAAATCATCATAAAACTTTTCTAAAACTTGTTCCAACATGTCCCATTCTTCATCGGTCTCAATGTCAGAAAATACACCTTCACTTTCATCATCAACATCTGGTGTATATATCGCTGCAGTAACTTCTTCTGAATCTAAAACTTCAAAAACAACATATTTTTTTCCATTTGCTTCATGTGTAAATAGAATTTCACACACTGTTTCCTCACCATTATCATCAACTAATGTGAGTTGTTTATCTTCGCTTAGCATATTATGCCCCCTTATAATTTAAATAACTTTGTAAAATAACGACAGCCGCCATTTCATCTTTTTTCTTTTTTTGTTTTTTCCGTGATTGATTGCCAGCAATCATCGCGTTAACTGCTGATTTTGTAGATAGTCTTTCATCCCATAATACAACACTCATATTTAGTTTAGATTCAATGCTTTTTTTGACATCTTCACTAATCTTACCCCGGATACCTACATCATTATTCATATGTTTGGGATAACCCAAAACTACCACGTCAATATGTTCCAATTTTACCACATTTATGATTTTTTTAACGGCTTCCTCATACATTTCATCGAAAAAATGTAATGTATCATATTTTTCAGCAATGATTCCAGAGTTTGAAATTGCTAATCCAATCGTTTTACTTCCTAAATCAACACCTAAATATTTTTTCATAATTGATCCTTAATTATCTTAATCATCTCATTTACCTTTGACAAATCCTGTGTGCCACCTTGCGCCATATTACCACGACCCCCACCGCGACCATTTGTGAGTGAGCAAGCGAGTTTGACAAGGTCTGCTGCTTTTTCTGATGCGCTCTTTGAGATGAAGGTTGCTTTATCATCTGTGACATTGACAAGTAGAATCGTATCCGCCTTTATTCTATCATAAATCGCATCAGTGAGTTGTTTCAATATCTTTGACTCAATGTCTTTTGTCACAATGACTTGTGATTTTGATTCAAAGTCATCAATAAATTGGTCAACATCTTTTAGTACATCTTCAGACTGTTTTCTAAATATTTCTTTTTCAGCTTCTTTTAGCGCATGTTGAAGACGTTCAACATAAGCTCTGTAATTAATGATATCTTGATAGCTACCGATAACCTCTGGTGCTTGTTCCATGTGATCTTTCACGCCAACACGTGTTGCCTTATCCATTAATGCATCAATCTCTACTAAGAAAGAATCAATGAATGATGTCATTTGACCTTTTAAATCTGTCCCTGTAACACCTTCCATACGGTAGATCCCAGAGCCAATCGATTCATAAGAACAAATCGCGAAATCAATAATCTCTTTTGTATTTTTAACGTGCGTACCACCACATAATTCTTTTGACCATCCCATGTCAACGACACGGACAACATCCCCATATTTTTCACCAAAAAGTGCCATCGCGCCAAGTTTTTTCGCTTCTTCAATTGGCATTTCTTTAATGCGTACATCAAGTGGTTTTTCTTTGATATAGTGTTTTACAAGTTTTTCAACTTCTAAAATACGTTTATCTGGCTCAGTTTCATAATGGTTAAAGTCAAATCGCCAACTCTTAGGACTCACTTGAGAGCCTTGTTGATTCGCATGTTTGCCAAAAATGTCTTTTATCGCTTGGTGGAATAAATGTGCTGCACTATGATTTCTAATTGTTTTTAAACGTGCTTTCGCATCTACAATCGCGAGTACTTCTTCACCTTCTTCAAAGTCTCCTTCAACTTGGTGAATAAACTGTCCATTAGGCAGCTTAGAGACATCCGTTACCTTTAGACCATTAATTGTACCTGTATCAGCGACCTGTCCTCCAGAGGTTGCGTAAAATGGTGTTTGTTCTAACACAATACCATCATCAAACACTTTAATCACTGACGTGTTTGTCTGTAAGACATCATAACCAATAAATTTAGACGATTCAGTGAAATTAAGATACGCTTCATCCTGTGCTTTCATACTCTTCTTTGTAGATCTTGCATTTCTAGAACGTTCTTTTTGTTTTTGAAGTTCTAAATCAAAATCCTCACGATTGACTTTAACACCTTGTTCTTCAGCCATTTCAATCGTTAACTCAATAGGGAAACCATACGTGTCATATAATTTAAAGGCTGTTTCACCACTTAAGGTTTTACCTTCTTTTTGAATGGCATCTAATAAATGCTTTTCGCCTTCACTAATCGTCGCGATAAATTTTTCTTCTTCTTTTTTAACAATATCCTTGACGATATTTTTGGTGTCATAAAGGCGATCATAAAAGACACCCATCATCTCTACAACATCATCTACTAAGATATATAAGAATGGGTCGTTTAAGCCTAAGAAACGTCCATGTTTAACTGCTCTTCTTAGAAGTCTTCTTAACACATAACCACGACCTTCATTAGAAAGCATCGCACCATCAGAGATAGCGAATGTTAATGCCTTAATATGATCAGCAATCACTTTAAATGACATTTGTCCTTCATATGTCACGCCTGATAATTTTTCGATATGTTTAATGATTGGGAAAAATAAATCCGTTTCAAAATTTGTTTCAGTGCCTTGAATGACACAGGCAAATCGTTCTAGACCTGCACCAGTATCAATATTTTTTTGTGGTAGTTCAGGATAATCTGCACGGTCTAATTTGCCAGGATTCGCATTAAACTGTGAAAAAACGATATTCCAAATTTCAATATAACGTTCATTTTCAATATCCTGTTCAATGAGTTCAATACCACGTTTATCATAAGACTCACCACGATCAAAAAATATTTCCGTGTCTGGTCCTGATGGACCAGGTCCTATTTCCCAGAAATTACCTTCATTTGGGATGAGATGTGATGGATCCATCCCCATCTCAATCCAATAGTTTTTGGTGTTTTCATCATCAGGATAATAGGTCACATATAACTTTTCTTTAGGCATTCCAAACCACTTAGGATCCGTTAATAATTCAAATCCATACTTTACAGCGTCTTCTTTAAAATAATCACCAATCGAAAAATTACCAAGCATCTCAAAGAATGTATGGTGTCTCGCTGTTTTACCAACATTATCAATGTCATTGGTGCGAATGCACTTTTGAACATTAGCAAGCCTTGGACTGCTAGGCACTTCTGAACCATCAAAATATTTCTTTAACGGAGCAACACCTGCATTTATCCATAATAATGTTGGGTCATTTTGGGGAATTAAAGAAGCAGATTCTTCAATTACGTGTTTTTTAGAAACAAAGAAGTTCAACCATGTTTCTCTTATTTCTTTTGCTGTCATATAGCGCATATCAACGCCTCCTTCAAAAATAAAAGCCCTCAGATAAAATATCTAAGGACGAATCATCGCGGTACCACCTTAGTTCTAGAATTTCTTCTAGCCCTCAAAACCGTTATAGCCGGTATACTGTTTGCTCCAGAATTAGCATTCATAGGGTCTTTATATCCGTTCTCAGCTCATCGGACTCTCTGTGATAATTTCACTACTACTAGGATTCTTTCATCGCTCACTTTATTCTAACATGTTTATGTTTTGATAGCAAGATATCAAAATCAAATTATAGATTATCTGCTTCCATCAAAAAGTGCCATACATCTTCTTCAATAAATGGTTCTGATATGACTTTAAATCCTAATGAAGCATAATAATCTTTTAAATACGCTTGCGCATGAATCACAAACTTCTCACCCTTATGTTCTAACATAACAGCTTTAATCAGTTTAGAAGCTAAACCTTGATGTCTAAATCTCTTTTCAGTAACGAGTCTACCAAAACTCTTCGCACCTACATCATAAGCATGTGGTGGTAAGAATCTTAAATAACTCACGATTCTACCATCTCTTTTAATGAAATAATGATCACATTGATGATCTTTAAAGTCTGTATCTACATAAATGATATGTTGTTCTTCAATGAAAATCGTCATTCTTAAATTGAGGATTTCATATAATTCATCTGGTGTGAGTTCACTAAATGATTTTTTTACGATGTCTTCATACATAATTTAAATACATAGGGTGCACCTAAAGCAGCCCAAACTCCTATCAATAAATATCTTATAAAATCAAAGATTAATAATTCAGGGAAAATGAATTTTAATCCTTCTTTTATACCTAATACTATAACAAGACCAACAATAACTTTCAATACTTGTGTCCAAAAAGGTGCTTTGACATCTAATTTCACATATCTCTTTTCAACAAAATATCCAGCTGCAAACCCCACATAAGCCCCTGCTGCGACGAATAAATCATGATCTGGAAATAAGATCATCACAACCGGCACAATAGGCATCAAGATGAATGTCCACCATTCTTCTTTGTCACCCATTAAATCGATGAGTTTATCAATGAAATAAGCGAATCCTAATCCAACAACCAACCCTAAAATAACGTCAGATAAATAGTGTTGTCCTAAATACATTCTTGAAAAAGGAACTAATATCATGATGGCGATTGCGACATAAGATAACCACTTTAATTTTTGTTTTTTCGCTACCTTTAAACCGGTATATCCTAAGACACCTGCAGCTGTTGCGTGACCACTAGGAAGAGAGTAACCACTTGTGTAATAATCAAATGGCACAGTGACACCTGCTTCACTATAAGGTCTTGGTCTTTTAAATACATTTTTTAATATGAAACTAAAAAGGGATGCGATCATATACATCAGTGCGAAGCGATGTGCAAACTTCTTATTCATCGTCCAGTAAATAATCACCGCGACGATAATAAAGAAATATTGGTCACCAATATAGGTGATGATATAAAACAACCAATCAAAAAATGGGTTTCTAATGAGTTGTATCCCTTTAATAATCTCCAAATCAATCATGATTTATCCTTTTTCCTTTTAATCACTTCATCTTCATCTGCTCTAGTCAAAATGATACGTTTAAAACCATCTGGTTTGTCCCATGTATTTAATAATCTATTATAAATACCTTTTTGTTCAAGTTTTTCTAACATGTAGTTGGCTAAACAAACACCATAATCTACGCGTTTAGGGACTTTATCAATATCGAAATCCATGATATCTAGACCAATTATGTCAAATAATTTATATTGTTGGATATCAACTAATAAAACATCATATTTTTCATAATCTTTCGGTTTATATTTACCAAAAATGGGGACTGCAATAATAATATCACAGCCTTGATCAATGAGTGGTTGTATAGGGACGGGATCAAGCGTTCCACCATCTACAAATGTTTCTTCTTTAAAATCATCTGGACCAAAGACAATCGGAATGGATGCACTAGCAAGTGCTGCTTGATGAGGATCCACTTCATCATTTAAATTGAATACCACTTTTTCCATGCGATTAATCAATACTTGATCAATTAATGTCTTCTTATTGATCTTCGCAGCTGTCGCGAATCCTTGAATGTTCGATTGTCTAATTTCATCAAGTGTGACAGCACTAGCGAATGTATCATATAATTCTTGAAGTGAAAAAATACCTAATTTATCTAATTTAAGTCTTGATTGCGTACCAAAAATAACTGACTTGTCAATGGTTGTCCAAAGGTCATACATTCTTTCATATGAAATACCTGCCATCACCATCAGTGCATGTATGGCACCAATTGATGTGCCTGATACAACGCTGATATCTTGCATGATGCCAGCGTCCATGAGTGCTTTAATAACGCCAATTTGAAAACTGCCTCTAGCACCCCCACCACCTAAGGCTAGTCCAATTTTATGTGCCATGTTTCAACACCTTTTTCATACGCATTGATGCATCTTTTTCTTTCATGATTTGTCGCTTGTCGTAATTCTTTTTACCTTTTGCTAATCCAATTTCCAATTTACATAAGCCCCCTTCTAAATAAACCTTTAATGGAATAACTGAATAACCTTGTTCTCTTGTTTTAGAAAATAATTTAGTAATTTCTTTTTTATGTAATAATATTTTTCTTGTTCTTGTTTCTTCATGATTAAATTGATTCGCTTCTTTATATTGAGAAATGTGCATGTTTAAAACAAAGGCTTCACCATTTCTAAATGTGACATAACTATCACTTAAGTTCACCTTGCCAGCACGAATCGATTTAATTTCACTACCGACGAGTTTGATACCCGCTTCATATGATTCTTCAATGAAGTAGTCATGTCTCGCCTTTTTGTTTTGTGCAATAAGCTTCATCTTTACTTCCTTTTACGTAGTGTGTTTTTAGGTTTATTGTTTTTAGATGTTTGCGTCTGTTTGACTGGTCTTTTTTTAGATACAATACCAAAATCAACTTTACGTGATGTCATATCAACAGATAAAAGTTCAACTTCTACTTGATCACCTAAACGATACTTTTTACCCCGTCTTCCAATAAAGGATAGGATATCATCATTGTATATATAGTAATCGTCTAATAGTCTGAGTGGGACGAATCCTTCAATACCACTTTGTAGTTGTACAAACATACCGGTTGGCATCATTTGTGTAATGACGGCTTTATACTTTTCGCCGACCTTATTTTGTAAATACTCACAACTCTTTAACTTCGCAACATCACGTTCTAACTGAATCGCGGAACGTTCTTGATCAGATGTGTGTTTCGCAACATCTGTCATGATATTTTCATAATGAGCCATCGCTTTATCGTAATTAGATGCTTCACCTAACACAAATAAGTGGATAAGGCGATGTAGCATTAAATCTGGATAACGTCTAATCGGTGATGTGAAATGGGTATAATAGGTTGCTCCTAATCCAAAGTGAATGTCTAAGACATTGCTATACTTGGCTTTTTGCATCGCTCTTAAAAGTAACATATGAACAATTGGTCCATAAGGGGTATCTGAACTTCTCTTTGTAATATATTGGAGTGTTTTTGCTTCTCCTGCGTGTCTCATATTCGGTTGAAAGCCTAATTTAGCTACCGTTTGAAGTGCTGTTTTTAATTTCACAATATCTGGTTTTTCATGTATCCGGTAAAGCGTAGGGACATCTAAGTGATACATATGTTCAGCGACAGTTTCATTTGCGATAAGCATAAATGATTCAATTAGTTCTTCCGCGTCTTCTTGATGTCTTTCTTTAACGTCTATAACTTTACCTTGTTCATCAACGATGAACTTTAATTCAATAGATTCAAATTCGATTTCACCACGTTGTTTTCTTAAAAGTGCTAACTTTTGAGATAACTCGTTCATGGTGATAATCATTTTTTCGATTGGTTTATTGTTTAATGATTTTCCCTTTTTAAGAAATTCATTGACTTCTGTGTAGTTCATTCTTCTATTTGATTCAATTACTGTTTTTTCGATACGATGATCAACAACCTTACCATCTTGATCAAGTGTCATCAAACACGATAACGTAAGTTTTGGTTCATGGGCATTTAACGAACAATAATCGTTTGATAATAAGTGTGGTAACATAGGAATCACGCGATCAGCTAAATAGACGGAGGTTGCTCTTTCATAAGCCGATTGATCAAGTAATGAGTCTGCTTTAACATATGATGAAACATCCGCGATATGGACACCTAACTCATAATGGTCACCCACTTGTTTTAAACTGATGGCGTCATCTAAATCTTTCGCATCTAAGCCATCAATCGTAATGATCAGTTCTTCTCTTAAGTCAACTCTTGACTTGATTTCTTCATCCATATTAATGTTGATGTTTTTAAGGGATGCCATAACCTCATCAGAAAACTTTTCTGGCCATTCATAAGAAGAGACAATTCGAAGTGTATCGATATCAGGATCATTAATATGACCAATAATGGTTTTAACATGGGCATAAACACCTGATGCATCAATCGTTTCAACTTCAAGTTGAACCACATGTCCTTCCACTAATCCTTCAAAAGGATCAACAAATAAACGTCTATCTAAATACGCATCAGGACTAAAATATAATGCCTCTTTACGATTACGTTTAACAGTAGCATTTAAGATTTTAAGTGCTCTTTGAACGATAGCAACGACGCGTGGTTCAAAGTACATTTGAACCAAAACGATATCATCATGCATCGCGTCAGATAAATTACTGCCTTCAATGTAAACGTCTTTTAATTCTTGCCTTAAAAAACCGAACGTCTGTTTACGGTCTAGTCGACCAATCAGAATATCAGAATTTAAAATATAATATGGGTCATCATATGTCACATATGGATGTAATGATAAATCCATGTCTGTCACATCATCTTTATGGAGTTTTCTTGTATGTTGTTCATAAAACATTAAATAGATTGGATGCATGTTATTACCTCTCTTCTATTATAGCATAGTACATTGTCTCATTCGTGTATGAAATCGTTAAGAATTATATGGTAAAATGAAGTTATTACGGCGTTATTTGGGAGTTATTATGGAAAAATACATCTTATCAATTGATCAAGGTACAACGAGTACCAGAGCCATTATTTTCAATAAAAAATCAGAAATAGTGAGTTTAGCTCAAGTTGAAATCACACAATACTATCCAAATCCAGGATGGGTAGAACACGATGCAAATGAGATTTGGGTAAGTGTCTTAACCGTTATCACAAGAGCACTTTTAGATGCTGATTTAAAAGCGAAAGACATCGCTTCTATCGGTATCACTAACCAACGTGAAACGACAATCGTTTGGGAAAAGAAAACAGGAAAGCCTGTTTATCATGCCCTCGTATGGCAATCCCGTCAAACTGAAAGTATATGTGATCGTTTAGAAAAACAAGGTTATGATCAAATTATTCGGGAAAAAACCGGATTACTCATTGACCCATATTTTTCTGCAACTAAAATCCGCTGGATTCTAGATCATATTAAAGATGGTCAATCACGTGCAGAACGTGGCGAACTATTATTTGGAACGATTGATAGTTTTATTATTTACAAATTAACAGGTGGTTCACATCTAACGGATTATTCAAATGCTTCTAGAACACTTTTATATAATATTCATGAGTTAAAATGGGATGATGTATTATGTGGCATGTTAAATATTCCAAAAGTCATGTTGCCGAAAGTAAGAAATTCTTCTGGAGATTTTGGAAAAACAGTGCCTTATCATTTCTTTGGTGAACAAATTCCAATTACAGGTGTCGCAGGTGACCAACAAGCGGCACTCTTTGGACAAGCTTGTTTTGAAAAAGGATCTGTTAAAAACACGTATGGCACAGGCTGTTTCATGTTAATGAATACCGGAGAACAAGTGGTTGCTTCAAAACATGGCCTGCTATCGACCATTGCATGGGGTATTAACGACAAAATCAGTTACGCGCTTGAAGGTAGTGTATTCGTTGCTGGTTCTGCTGTACAGTGGTTAAGAGATGGACTACACTTAATCGATCACGCAAGTGAAACTGAAAGATTAGCTGAATCCTTATCATCAAATGAGGGCGTTTATATCGTTCCTGCTTTTGTCGGTATTGGTACACCTTATTGGGATGCAGATGCTAAAGGTGCGATATTCGGTCTAACAAGAGGTACTGATCAACGCCATTTAGCCAGAGCAGTATTAGAAGCCATTTGTTATCAATCAATGGATGTTCTTCATGCCATGGAAAAAGATTCAGGACTTGATATCAAATCCTTTAAAACCGATGGAGGAGCAACAATTAACCGCTTTATGATGCAATTCCAATCTGATATATTAAACCTTGATGTCTGTTTACCAAAGATCTCAGAAACGACTGCTTTAGGTGCTGCATATTTAGCAGGACTCGCTATTGGCTATTGGAAAGATCAAAAAGAGATTGATGCTTTATGGCAATTAGCGCAAACATATAAACCACAAATGACGATAGAAAAAAGACAGCAGTTCATCAATGGATGGCAGACTGCTGTCAAATCAACGATCATGTTCAAAACTGAAAGCTAACAACATTCATCTTTGGTTTGAATTGAAATAATTCTTTTCGATATAGATGGATGGTTATAAAATAATGTTTCAAATAATGGGTGTGGGTTTAAATTCGAGAAATTCTCTTTTGCTAAAGTTTCTAGTGCACCAATCATCGCTTCTTTTGAAACATGTTTAGCACCAAAACAATCTGCTCTATATTCTGCAATTCTTGAAACATAATTCGTAAAAATACCAATCAATATCGAGATCGGTTCAATCATAATCATAAACAAGATGACTGCAAATCCAAAATGGATACCCGATAAACCAAAATCAACATACAAACTTTGCCAACTTAAAATCAAACCGATAAAACTAGCATAGATGAGAAATGTTGCTATTTGTTCTGTTAGCATCTTCAATGTATCTTTGTGTAAAGCGTGACTTAGTTCATGTCCTAACACAGCAAGAATTTGATCCTCTTCCATTTTCTCAATTAAAGTGTCATATAAAACGACATCTCTATGCTTTCCTAGTCCACTAAAAAAAGCATTTAATTTTGTTGATCGCCTTGATGCATCCATAACGCTGATCTTATCAATTTCAAATCCAAGATCAGAAGCGAGTGCATCAATTTTTGTTTTTAATGAACCCTCTTCTAGAGGCGTTAGTTTATTAAATAGTTTAACAAAAACTTTCGTATTTAACACAAATATCAAGACCATAATAATCGATAATGAAGCCCATGCACCTAGTACGAAAAGCCAAATATTAGTTTGGAAATTGTTGAATAATGCATGCAATCCAAAAATCAACGAACCACCTAATACGATGATTAATAATAGTTGTTTGATTTGGTCTAAAAAGAATGTTTTCTTGGTGGATTTATTAAATCCATATTTCTCTTCAATGACAAATGTGCGATAAAAACTAAATGGTATATTTATGATAAAGATCACGATAAAATAAATACCTAAAAATCCCAATGTTTGTAAATATACCTGGCTAGTCATTTTCGACATGACGGTTTCTAACCATCCAAATACTTGAAGAATAAGTAATAATACTGTTAAGATAAAATCAAATGTTTGACTTATCAAGTTAAACGTTCTATTTTCTTGATAATAACTCAACCATTTCGAATAAGCTTCTTCATCATAAATATGTCGTACATTTTCAGGGACACCTTTGATTGAATGCTTATAGTTTAATCTAGAAACAACAAAATTGACGACATACATCACGGTTAATATGGATAGTATAAAAATCATAAAGACCCTCATTTCTAATTTAATACTCATATTTTAACATAGTCGGAAACATATAAATAGTATACATCCTAACAAAAAAAGGGACCGGAGTCCCTTTTATCATTTCAATCTTTACTTCTTTAAATTGTAGAATGATTTTAAACCAAGATATTGAGAAGTAGGTCCTAATTGATCTTCGATTCTTAATAATTGGTTATATTTCGCGACACGGTCAGTTCTTGAAGCAGAACCTGTTTTAATTTGACCTGCATTTGTCGCCACTGCGATGTCAGCTATCGTTACATCTTCTGTTTCACCAGAACGGTGTGAGACAACAGCTGTGTAACCAGCACGTTTAGCCATTTCAATCGCGTCAAATGTTTCTGTTAATGTACCAATTTGGTTCACTTTAACTAAGATTGAGTTAGCAACTCCCATTTCAATACCTTTTGCAAGATATTCAGTGTTTGTGACGAATAAATCATCACCAACAAGTTGAATTTTTGATCCAAGTGCGTCAGTTAATAATTTCCAACCATCCCAGTCATTTTCATCCATACCATCTTCAATGGAGATAATAGGATATTTATCAACTAAACCTTCATAGTATTTTACTAATTCAGCTGAAGTGAATTCTTCTTTTGTTGATTTCTTGAAAACATACTTGCCTAATTCTTTGTTGTAAAATTCTGATGCTGCGACGTCAAATCCGATAAAGATATCTTTACCTGGTTTGTAACCTGCTTTTTCAATCGCAGCTAAAATGTTGTCGATTGTATCTTCATTTGATGATAAGTTTGGTGCGAAACCACCTTCATCACCAACAGCAGTCACTAAACCTTTTGATTTAAGGATGGCCTTTAAGTTATGGAATACTTCAGCTCCCCATCTTAAAGCTTCTTTAAAGCTCTTTGCCCCAACTGGATAAATCATGAACTCTTGGAAGTCAATAGGTGCATCTGAGTGTGCACCACCATTGACGATGTTCATCATTGGTACTGGCAATTGTTTTGCATTAAATCCGCCTAGATATTGGTATAATTCAACACCTAAATAATCAGCAGCAGCTTTAGCAACAGCAATTGAAACACCTAAAATAGCATTCGCGCCTAATTTACCTTTGTTCTTTGTACCGTCAAGTTCAATCATGACATGATCAATACCTACTTGGTTTGTTACATCAAACCCAATTAATTCCGGTGCGATGACTTCGTTAACATTGTTAACAGCTTTTTCAACACCTTTACCGAGATAACGTTTTTTATCTCCGTCTCTTAATTCGACCGCTTCATGCTCACCTGTAGATGCGCCTGATGGAACGATCGCACGACCAAATGCACCTGATTCTGTAATCACTTCTACTTCGACAGTAGGGTTACCTCTTGAATCAAGAACTTCGCGTGCATAAATATCACTAATAAATGGCATATTTTCACTCCTTTTATTTGGTTCTTTCTATTCGTTTAATTTACCATAATCATTATACATGAACGCGTTATTAAATGAAAGAAATTTCATCAAAATAACGTTTTCTATTCAATTTCACACATGTTACACATGATTGATCATCTTCTGATGCTATATTGATAAGCATAATACAAGGATAATCCGAAAAATAGAAAGCTTAATATGCTACCAAAAATACTTGGACTAGAAAACCATAACCAAGGTAATAAAAACCGAAAATATGGTAGTGGATTAAGTAATTCTAAATACGTCATGATATCTGCATTATTGAATATAAATTCAACAGACGCATATGAGACAACATTCAAAAAATAAAAACCAATAATAAACGCAATGATGCTGATAACTGAAAACCAAATGTGATATTGGACATATGCGTTTCTAATACGTTTCGCTAAAAAGAAAGCCATTAACATACATAGCATCCAAACTACTGACAATCCTGTTAAATACGTAATCAATAAATCTACTGCACCAATGAACAAACCACCTACAAACGCGACAAAAATGCCCTGCTTGATGACGGGCATTAAGTCTTCTTTATATAATGGTTGTCTAAATTTACCTTTTAAACTCACAAACAACACCTCAATTTAATAATAGCATATATAAATGATGTTAGGGATGTTTTTGTTAATTACTTATCTGATTCTTCTTCTTTAGCAGGCAGATCGTTATGATGCGGTTCATGATGAGAGAAATCATGTTCATATAGTATGGAAATACGCTTATACAAGAAGAATGTTATCACAGAAACGAGTACCGATAGCATGAGATTAAACGGAATGACAGCAAATAACAAATATGGTCCCATATATCGATCTGGCGTAATACCTGGAATCATGCTTAAAAATCCCAGTAACGCACTGACATCACCACCAAAGTAAAATTGAATATAAAATTCAAGTATAAATAACCAGTTGACAATTGTTGCAACTAATGTCCACACTGCTGCACTAGCAGCCATACCAACAATCGCACTCTTCCTTGTTTTGTGGTGGTGATAGATGATGGATGCCACTAATACAGTTAAGACACCAATAATCAAATCCATGATTTCACCAATACCTGCAGTTGATGTTGCTGGAAGTTTCGCTAAAAATCTAACGACGACAATGAGCGATCCACTCACGGGACCAAACAAGAATCCACCAATCAAAATTGGTATATTAGAAAAATGAAATTCTAAAAAACTAGGTAAAAACGGTAGACTAAACTTTGGAAAATAATACAACGCTACTGATAACCCAGATAAAATAGCAATCGCTGCCATTTTTTTAATCTTCTTGCTATTAGAAACATGACTTTTTTCATATTTTCTAGCAATGAAAACTAATACAAGTAATACGACAACAAATAGTCCTGCAACTATCCATTTAAATAACACTTGATGTGTTTGTAAAAACTCTACGATTTGTCCAATCATAACTATGGTCTCCTTTAAAATAAAAATCGCCCATAGAATTCGGCGACAAAAAGTACGTCAAAAATGACTTATACTTCTTCCATCCAGACTTTACTGTCGGTACCTGAATCTAACAGGTTCAACCAATTGGCTCGCGGACTATACCGCCGGTCCCGAATTACACGGTGCCCCGAAGTTCTATATTTATTATTACGCACTTATTTTAACACAATTTATATTAAATGCAATCAGTCACTGCAATTGAAAACGTTTTTTACGTATCCCGTTTTATGTTTACCTTGAAAAAAGGTATAATGTATATGGAAAAAGTAAAGGAGTTAATCATATATGAAACAATTTGCAGGTCTTATTATTATGGATGGTTTAGGCTTAGCACCTGCTAGTGATTCAAATGCTGTATCACTTGCTAAAAAGCCTTTTTTAGATCAAGCTTTAAAAGAATATCCACATAGTACTTTAGTCACTTCTGGTGAAGCTGTTGGCCTACCTGATGGACAAATGGGAAATAGTGAAGTCGGTCATTTAAACTTAGGTGCTGGACGCATAGTCTTCCAATCGTTAACTAGAATCAATGTGGCAATCAAAGATGGTTCTTTCTTTAAGAATCAAGCATTCCTAGACGCGATTAATTATGTTAAAGCACATAAATCTAATTTACATATTTTTGGTTTAGTCAGCGATGGTGGTGTGCATGCATATCCAACACACATTAAAGCGCTTGATCAATTAGCAAAAAGCGAAGGTGTCACACCTTATCTTCATGCCTTCATGGATGGTAGAGATACACCTACAACTGCTGGTAAAGATTATTTAAAAGATTTATTAGACGCTGGTATGAAAGTTGCTACTGTAAGTGGTAGATATTACGCCATGGACAGAGATAACAACTGGGATCGCCTTCAACTTGCATATGATAACATGACAAAAGGAACTGGTAAACATTATCCAGATGCTTTATCTGGTATTGAAGCATCTTATCAAAATGAAGTAACCGATGAATTCATCATTCCATTTGTCGCTGATGATAACGGTCTTATTAAAGATCATGACGCGATTATTTTCGCAAACTTCAGACCAGATAGAGCAATTAGAATGGCTACTGCTTTCTCAAACCCAGAAGGTACGAAAGAATATGTGACTGATGGCAAACCAACGTTTGATTATAGTGACGTCGTTAAAGATATCTTCTTTGTATCAATGATGCATTATAATGCAACCGTTAAAGGACCTATTGCATTCCCACTTCAAACCTTAGATAATATTTATGGTGAAGTGATTGAACATGCTGGCTTAAGACAGTTAAGAATTGCTGAAACAGAAAAGTATGCCCATGTCACTTTCTTCTTCGATGGTGGTAAAGAAAGAGCATTTAAAGGTGCTGAAAGAATTTTAGTTCAATCTCCTAAAGTAGCCACATACGATCTTCAACCGGAAATGAGTGCCTTTGAAGTGAGAGATAAAGCCGTTGAAGCGATTAAATCAGGTCAATTTGATACCATGATTTTAAACTTCGCTAACCCAGATATGGTAGGTCATACAGGATCTATTCCAGCGGCTACTAAAGCAGTTGAAACGGTAGACACATGTACGAAAGATGTTGTTGATGCTATTTTGTCAATCGGTGGTGTTGCCATCATACTTGCGGATCATGGTAATGCTGAAAAAATGAGAGATGAATTTGGTCAGCCTCATACAGCACATACAACTAATCCTGTACCAATTATTATCACAGATAAAAATATTAAAGTGGTAGATGGTGGATCACTATGTGATATCGCGCCATCACTACTCGATATCCTCGGTGTTGAACAACCTAAGGAAATGACAGGACATAGTTTGATTATTAGAAAATGATAATATATTAAAAATAAAACCAGTCGACGACTGGTTTTTTAATTATACATCTGATTCGTTTGCCATATCTCTTAAGATCGAAATTTGTTTTTTAGAGCCCACGACAATCATCTTATCATTTAATGCTAATATTTCACTCGCCTTTGGATTAAAAATAAACGGATCGTTTTCACGATGAATCGCTAATATAATCAATCCTGCCTTTTCAGAAATCTTCGCATCTTTCAACATCTTACCAATGAGTTCTGAATTTTCATTGACTTTGACTTCTTCCATATTAAATGATTGATTTTTCGTGTCAATGATATTATCAACAAAGAATTGTGCTTGAGGGTTAATCATGATGGAAGCCATTTTTTTACCACCAATTTCATCTGGACTAACCGCATGATTCGCACCAGCTCTTCTCAGCTTTTTATCTGAATTTTTATCGTGATATCTCGCGATAATTTTTAATTGTTTATTTAGACCTCTCGCAGTTAAAACAACAAATACGTTATCTGCATCTTTTGCTAGACATGTAATTAAACCCTTTGCTTGCTCGACACGTGCTTCTTCTAATATTTCTTCTTTGGTTGCATCTCCAAAAATATATTTAGCATCAAGCTCTTTTAACTGTTCAATTTGTTCTTCGTCGTTTTCAATGACGATGAAGTTTATATCTTTTCTAATCATTTGTTTAATGACATGAATGCCGGTTTCACCTGCGCCACAAATGACAATATGTTGATTGAGATTCGCAATTTCTTTTTGCATTTTATTTTTCCTCCATGCTTCATTGATATTTCCTTCACTAAAGAATTTGAATACTTCAGATAAAAGAAAACCGATCATACTAACACTGGTTAAAATTAAGATAATAGTAAATACTTTTGCTCCTTCATTAAGGTCCGTCACCTCTCGGTATCCAACCGTAGAGATAGTAATAATCGTCATATATAATGCATCAATAAAGCTTATATTAAGCATCACCATATAACCGATTGTCGCACCAAAAATGAGAATAAAAAGCACAATAAACCATATTAAGATTTTCTTTTTTCTCATCATTTCACCTCAACATGTTCTAAAAAGAAAACGATATACACATATGCTATCGTAGAGGTCGTTAACTTTTTGTCAATATACTATTGTATTAAGACATCTTTTGAAGATAATACTCAATAATCGCTTGTGTACCTTTATCCGCAAAACCTTTTTCTGATAGTGTTTCATAGGCTTTGGTTGCTGTTTCAACAACACTTAAAGGTAGGTTTCCTTTTTCTGCCATCACGAGTTTTAAGTCTTTTAAGAAATGTTTGACAAAGAAACCGGGACGATAGTCTTTTCTTATCATTTTTAAGCCGTTGTTTGAGGCTTGCCATGAATTTGCAGATCCACCTGTTATCACAGATAACATGGATGTTAAATCTAACCCTTTATCTTTAGCAAATGTAATTGCTTCTGCAATCCCTAATATATTTCCTGCAATAACGGTTTGATTAGCAAGTTTAGCATACATACCTGATCCAGAAGGTCCCATATATGTAATCGTAGATCCAAGATGCATCAATAATGGTAACATTTTTTCATATGTATAAAAGTCACCACCTACCATAATAGACAGTTTACCGTTAATCGCACCAATATCACCACCGGTAACTGGTGCATCTAACATAAACAACCCTCTCTCTTCTGCTCTTTTAGCAAGTTCTTTAGCGAGCGTTGGACTGGAAGTTGTCATATCTACTAGTATTGTTTTTGGTTTAGCTAAAGGTATAACGACATTATAGACTTCCTTAACATCCTCAGGATAACCAACAATCGAAAAAACAGCATGCACTTTATCAAGACACGATTCAATTGATTCACAATATTTGATTTCTGGTTCTAAGCGTTGCGCTTTTTCAGGTGTTCGATTATAGGCAAATACTTGATGACCAGCTTCACTTAAATGCTTCGCCATTGGTCCACCCATGACACCTGTTCCAATAAATAGTATAATCATGATTTATCCTTTATATGTTCATCTAACCATACTGCTATATCCGCCATAACCTGTTCTTTACATAAATCATTTAATATTTCATGATAGGCTTCTGGATAGCTAATCAACTTTTTATCTTCAACAGCAATCAATTCATAAAAACGTTTCGAATATGCGAGTGGGCATATTTTATCGTTTTCGCCATGAATAATGAGTACTGGTACCTGAAAATCTCTGATTTTTTTATTCAAATAACGTACCCCTGAAACAAACATCTCTCCAACGAGTGATACATAAAAGTATTTTAAATTAAGTGGATCGTCTCGATAGGCTTGTTCAATATGTTCATGTCTTGACAATCTGCCATCTGCAAAGTCGGATTTTTTACGTACAAACCCAAACCATTTATAGCCGAAAAACCGAAGAGGCATCACATCTTTCAAATAATAAGATGGTGCTGCAGATGATATAATGCCATCTACATCTCCGTATTTAACACCGTATATATCAACGATTAAGCCACCCAAACTGTGACCTAATAAGAATATGTTATTTGTTTCTAACTTGCGTTCATATAGCACAAGTTCATGTAAATCATCGATCATTTGATGAAAAGATTTAAGTTTACCGCGCTTGCCTTGTGTTTGTCCATGACCTCTTAGGTCATATCTAACCACATTGTATCCATGATCATTTAAAAACATTGCTACTTCGTTATAACGACCTGAATGTTCTGCAATACCGTGTGTGATGATAACTGTTCCTTTTGAATTTTCAACTTCATCACGTTTAACTAAAAATAACAAACCGTTAATTAGCAAGTCAACCACCCCATTTCCTACTTTCATTATACAGCAAATCAATTATTTTTTCTCGCTAAAAATAATACATTCATCACCTCTAATTATATTATGTTGTAGTATAATATAAGTAAAATATATTAGGGGGTTTCTCCATGCAACTCACACCACTTCATGATCAGCATATTCAACTTCAAGCAAAAATGACGGAATATGCGGGATTTGATATGCCAGTCTCCTACACAAATATCGTTGAAGAACATCTTGCTGTTAGACACAATTTCGGTGTTTTTGATGTGTCTCATATGGGAGAAATATTAATCGAAGGAAAAGACGCACTCGCTTGTACTTCTTATCTTATCTCTAATAAAATTCAATCAGATAAAGTCACATATGCACTTTTACTTAATGAAAAAGGTTATCCATTAGATGACCTTTTAGTCTATGTTCTAAAACCAGAACAGATCTTACTTGTAGTTAATGCCGGAAACATTGAAAAAGATTATATGTGGATTGAAAAACAAGCTGAAGCTTTTGATGTCACGACAAGAAATATCTCAAACAACTTCAGTCAACTGGCTATTCAAGGGCCAAAAGCGGTTGATCACATTAATGAGATCGTTAAAAATGATGTCACTGATTTAACATTTATGACATTTAAGATTGTACCCTATGACGATAAATATTTAATCGTTTCAAGAACTGGTTATACCGGTGAAGATGGGTTTGAAGTCTATTGTCATAACGAACATGTTCATGCATTATGGCATGATACACTAAAAGCAGGTGCGACACCGTGTGGATTAGGTGCAAGAGATACACTTCGTTTTCAAGCAACTCTCCCTTTATATGGTCATGAAATCGGTGAACTCATCAACCCCTTTGAAGCAAGATTATCATTTGCCCTTGATTTCGACCATGACTTTATTGGTAAAGATGCTTTATTAGCACTTAAAGATAAAAATAATTATATTCTCGTTGGTATTGAACTATTAGAAAGAAATGTACCTAGACAAGGTTATGATATCTATAAAGATGATGTATGGATTGGTTGGGTGACAACAGGTTACTTGTTACCTGAAACAGAAAAACCATTGGCTTTAGCTATGATTAAAAAAGAGTTTTCAAAATTTGGTACGACACTAAGTATTCAAATACGTAAGAAGCAAGTGCCAGCTGTGGTTAGAAATAGAAAATTTTATCAGAAAAACTACGAGAGGTAGGAGAGAACGATGGTTGTTAAAAGTTTGCGTTATGCAGAGAGTCATGAATGGTTAAAAGTTGAAGGAAATGAGGCTTATGTCGGTATTACAGACTATGCGCAAGAAACATTAGGTGCGATTGTTTATGTCGATCTTCCTGAAGTTGATGATGCCTTTGAAAAAGGTGAAGCTTTTGGTGCAGTTGAAAGTGTCAAAGCTGCTTCTGATATTTATATTCCTGTTTCTGGTAAAGTCATTGAAGTGAATCATCGACTTGCTGATGAACCTGAATTATTAAATGACGATCCTTTCGGAAGCTGGATGGTTAAAATTGAATTATCAAATCCTGAAGAAGTTGCATCATTATTGGATAGTGATGCTTACGAAGCTTTTATTAAATAATGCATAAATACCTACCGCATACAGATGCGGATATTAAAGCGATGCTTGATGTTGTTCAAGCCAACGATATTGATGAACTATTTCAAGTCATTCCAGAATCACTAAAGCTCACTGAACCTTATAAGCTTCCTAGTGCTTTAGGTGATTATCCACTCACAAAACATATGCAATCACTTGCTAATGAAAATCAGCAATTGATTGTTTTTCGTGGTGCTGGTGCATATGATGTCTATATGCCAAGTGTCGTCAAACAAACGATTTCAAGACAAGAGTTTTTAACAAGCTATACACCTTATCAGCCAGAAGTTTCGCAAGGAACACTTCAATATATCTTTGAGTATCAGTCCATGATTGCAGAACTCACTGGCATGGATGTTTCAAATGCATCGATGTATGATGGTGCAACTGCGACTGCTGAAGCGATGTTTATGGCTTATGCACAAACAAAAAAGAATCGCATTCTCGTGAGTGAAACGATTCAACCAAGTGTACTCAAAGTAGTTCAAACTTATGCCCGTTTCAGAGGTATTATCATCGACATGATTCCATCTCTTGATGGCATCACAGATCAATCATATTTGAATGAACACATTAACGAGTCGATGGGTGTTATTTTACAAACACCTAACCGATACGGTATTATTGAAAATTATAATAAAGTCGCTGATACCGTTCATGAAGCAAAAGGTTTATTTATTTTAAATCAAGAAGGTTTATCAACAGCCCTCTTTAAAAATGCTGGTACATTAAATGCAGATATCGCTTGCGGAGAACTTCAAGCATTAGGTCTTCCATTATCATTTGGAGGTGCCTATTTAGGTTATCTCGCTACTAAGAAACAATATGTTAGAAAAATGCCGGGTCGCATTTGTGGTATGACCAAAGATGTGGATGGTAAACGTGCATTTGTTTTAACACTACAAGCAAGAGAGCAACATATTCGTCGTTCAAAAGCAAATTCTAACATCTGTTCCAATCAATCATTAATGGCTTTAGCTGTGACTGTTTATTTATCTTTACTTGGTCGACAAGGATTTATTGATGTCGCAAGAGAAACCACTAAAAAAGCTCATTACCTTTATAAAAAGTTAATGGACACTAATCAATTTGAAATGGTTTATGATGCTCCTTTCTTCCAAGAGTTTGTTTTAAAAGCTAAATTTGATACTTCATCTTTGGATGAGAAATTATTAAAAGCAGGTTTCTTAGGACCTCTTCCTTTAGGTGACAATAAGTTATTATTTGCAGTCTCAGAAAAAAGAAGCATCGAAGAAATTGATGCGTTTGTCGAAAGGCTGGTGAAATAATATGCCTTATTACGATAAACTAATTTTTGAATTATCAAGACATGAACGTGTCGGTTACGCGATTGAACATACTGATCTACCAGATGTCAACTTCCCTGACGATATCAAACGAGATATTTGGGCTAATCTCCCAGAAGTATCTGAATTAGATGTCACAAGACATTACGCCAATGTCAGTAAGAAAAACTTCGGCATTGAAAATGGTTTTTATCCTTTAGGATCTTGTACCATGAAATACAATCCTAAAATTAATGATGAACTATCAGGTTTACCTGGATTTACACACATTCATCCGATGCAACCAGAATCTTCAATGCAAGGCCTACTTAAACTATATTATGAGACACAAAACATGTTATCGGAGTTAACTGGATTAGATGCTTATTCTCTTAATCCTTTTGCTGGTGCACATGGTGAGTTAGTCGGTTTAATGATCATTAAAGCGTATCATGAAAAGCATAAAGATCTTAAACGCACAAAGATTATCGTCCCTGATTCAGCCCATGGCACAAACCCAGCTTCTGCTACTGTCTGTGGTTTTGATTCTGTTGAAATTAAATCAAATCCTGATGGTACCGTTAATATCGAAGCGTTAAAAGCGGAACTTGATGAAAGTGTCGCTGGTCTCATGCTAACCAATCCAAATACGGCAGGAGTGTTTGAAAAAGATATTTTAGAAATCTCAAAATTAGTGCATGAAGCCGGTGGACTATTATATTATGATGGTGCTAATTTAAATGCTTTACTCGGTCAAGCAAAACCTGGTGATATGGGGTTTGACATCACACACTTAAATCTTCATAAAACCTTCTCAACACCACACGGTGGTGGTGGTCCAGGTGCAGGTCCAGTAGGTGTCACGAAAGCCTTAGAACCATTCTTACCAAGTCCTATTGTCATCCTTGACAATGGCATATATCAGTTCAAGTATTCCCAAGATACGATTGGTTCTGTTGGTGCATTCTATGGAAATGCTTCTGTTGTCATTAGAGCTTATGTGTATTTAAAATCACTTGGTGCAGAAAATCTGATGAAAATCGGTGGTTTAGCTGTTTTAAATGCTAACTATATTAAAGAATCTCTTAAAGATCTGTTTAAGCTACCTATAAAAGGTTTCTCAATGCATGAATTTGTTTTCGATGGTTTAAAAGATGAGTCTACAGGTGTCAAAACCCTTGATATAGCAAAACGCTTATTGGATTATGGTGTGCACGCACCAACTATCTACTTCCCGCTCATTTTCCATCAATCAATGATGGTTGAACCGACAGAATCAGAATCTAGGGAAACCCTTGATCATTTCATTTATGTCATGAGAGAGGTTGCTGAAGAGTCTCTTCATTATCCGGAACTCGTCAAATCAGCCCCACTTGATACTGTGGTTAGACGATTAGATGAAGTCGCTGCTGCTAGACATCCGATTCTTACATACATAGATTTAGTGAATGAAGATCAATAAAAAAATAGGTACACTTCACACGAAGTGTACCTTTTCATTTATATTTCCATCAACTGAATGACTTTTTTAGTAATCTCATCATATACTTTACCAGCGGTTTCAGAGCCGCTATATAAAAATCCTTTTTGTGGTTTACCTAACGGTACTTGACCTAATACATTAGTACCAAGTTTTTTAGCAACAGTCTCGCCACCACCTTCACCAAATACGTAATCTCGTTTTTGATTACATTCATTAAAATAATAACTCATATTTTCAACAACACCGATAATTTCATGCCCAATATTTTGTGCACCAAAACCAGCTTTGACAGCGACGCTTGATGCATTTGGATGTGGGGTTGTGACAACAAGTACTTTACTTCTTGGTACATATTGTTTCACATCTAATGCGACATCACCAGTTCCAGGAGGTAAGTCGATCAAAATAATATCGATATTGTCTTGCCATTTCACGCCATTAAAAAAATGAACAAGCATTTTACCTAACATTGGTCCACGCCACATAAGTGGTCTTTCAGGTGGCATAAAAAATTCAGTTGAAATGACTTCAATGCCATCTTTCTCTAACGGAATCATTAATTCATCTTTTGTTGAAGATAAAGGTTTACTTGGAAGTTCTAATACATGGGGAATACTTGCCCCATAAATGTCCGCATCAATAATACCAACTTTTTTACCTGCTCTAATAAGTGCTGCTGCCAAATTCGCTGTGACATTTGATTTACCAACACCACCTTTACCAGAAGCTATTGCTAAAAACTTAATTAATTTTTCACCTTCAGGTACAAAATCTGATTCAAAGAAATCAATCTTTATGCCTGGGAATCCTGCCTCAATCTTAACGAGACGAATAATTTCAATTTTTACTTTTTGTTCGTTTTTTGCTTTATCGCGTAAATAGATTTCACACTCTACAACGCCCGTTGGTCCAACGACCAATTTTTTAATACCTTTAACATCTTTTAATGGTTTATCAAATCCAGGATCGATAATCTCACCAAGACGCTTTTTTAAATCATCGTAAGTCATCTGTTTCACCTCGTTAATATTATAACAAATTAAGATGCATAATGATGGGTTAATGATAAGAAAATGATGGTTTTTATAGAAATGAAAACGTATTCTTTAAACTTATATTTTTGTAAATAAGTGTTAAAATAGATATGTAAATATCGACGGGGTGAAAAAATGCTAAAAGGTATTCCGGTCAGTCCAGGTTATGCAATTGCGAAAGTTCTAAAGTTTCAGGATATTCAATTTGATCATTCTAAAACGATTATTGAGAGTCCTAAAATTGAAATAGAACGTTATGAAGAAGCGATTAAAATTAGCGTCAAACAACTTGAAGAACTTAAAGCAGCGAATACACAAAAATTAGATGAAGAAACACTTCATATTTTTGATGCACATATCGCAATCGCAACCGATCCAGAATTCATTGATCA
Source organism: Acholeplasmataceae bacterium (assembly GCA_963675245.1). Lineage (GTDB taxonomy): Bacteria > Bacillota_I > Bacilli_A > Acholeplasmatales > Acholeplasmataceae > WOFB19. The sequence goes on from OY775910.1 coordinate 281,654, forward strand.
AGTTAAGCAGATGATTAAAACAGAATCATGTGGTTTAACATATGCAGTAACGACAGTTGTTGACTCTTTCGTTAGACTTTTTGAACATATGGCAGATGATTATTTAAAATCTCGTGCCAATGATTTATTAGAAGTGAAAGATCGCATTTTAAGAAATGCACATCATCTTCCAATTATTGATCTTGAACAAATTAATCAACCGATTATTCTTGCTGTCTATGAATTAACCGCAGCTCAAGCAGCTCAAATTAATCCTGAAATAGTATTAGGTTATATGAGCGAAATAGGTGGTAATACCTCTCATAGCGCGATTATCGCGAGACAAATTGGTTTACCAGCAGTGGTCGGTATATCTAATCTTATGAATAAAATCACTGATGGCGAAGACGTTATTTTAGATGCTATAGATGGTTTAGTGATTAATCAATATGATGAGAATATCAAATCGACTTATTTAAATAGAATAGCAATTTACGAACAGAAAAAAGAAGATTTAAAAAAACTGATAGGTCGTCCTACTATTTTAACGGATGGTACACAAGTTTCCATAATGGCGAACATTGGTTCTGCAAAAGATCTTAAATATCTTGAAGATAATGTTGCTGATGGTGTGGGTTTATTTAGAACTGAACTAATGTATTTAGATCAAACAACGTTACCTACAGAAGATGACTTATTTGATGAATATAAAAAAGTATTAACTTTCTTTGGTGATAAACCCGTTACGATTAGAACACTTGATATCGGTGGTGACAAACCGTTACCTTATATTAATTTTAAATCAGAATATAATCCAGCTTTAGGTAATCGTGCGATTCGATTATCATTTACAAAGCCAGAACTTTTTCAAACCCAAATTAGAGCACTTTTACGTGCCAGTATCTATGGTAATATGCAAGTCATGTTTCCGATGATCGCAACCATTGATGAACTCACTCACGTCAAAGAAACGATGAAACTATGTGCAGAAGCGCTCGACAAAGAAAACATTCCTTATAAACCTTTTAAAGTAGGAATTATGATTGAAATTCCAGCTGCTGCGATTATGGCAGATCAATTCGCACCACTTGTTGACTTCTTCTCAATTGGAACTAACGATCTTATTCAATATACATTTGCTGCAGACCGTACAAACCCCGATGTAGATTATTTATATCAGCCTTTCCACCCTGTCATTACAAGACTCATAAAAATGGTGGTAGATGCTGCTAACAAGTCAAACATTAACGTCAGTGTATGTGGTGAAATGGCTGGACATCCGATTGGCGCTAAATTATTAGTCGGTTTAGGTATTACATCATTATCGATGACACCTATTTCGATTCTTCCTATTAAAGATCAATTAATGAAACTCTCTCATAAAGACTTAACTGAAAAAGCAAGAAAGGCTTTGTCTGCTTCTTCTGAAGTGGATATCATCAATCACTTTATTTAATAAGGTATACTAAAATGTTTCAGTATACCTTTTCTTTTATTAAACGCGAAAATTGCAGATTTTCATCTACAAGTTTCGGCTACTTGAATAATTATAGCTTAATAAAGTATAATTAGTTCTGAGGCGGTATTGGCAATTCAGGTGGGAAATCATTTCCACCTGCTTGTACATTACTCGTCCCAATAGACATAGTTAAACTAAATAAAGATACAATTATCGCAAGTAGCAATATGAATTTTTTCATCATATTGCCCCCCCGGACACTTATATAATAAATGATTTTTTTTATTTACATAAGGGTCTGTAGGGCCCGTTTTTTAATCTAGAGGTATATACATGACACAAAGCCAAAAATACGCCATACAATTAGACAACCTTAGACGTAAACACAACTATACAGTTGATCATTTTTGTTCTGACATTGTAGACTCTAGAACCTTTAGAAGATATAAAACAGGTGAAAAAACATTATCGCATACAAAAATCGCTCAATTTTGTGAGCGTCTTAAAATTAGCACTGCAGATTTCTATTTCGCATCAAAAAATGATGATGAAATTGAAACAAGAAAAATACTATCTATATATCGTCTTCTTACTGAAAGAAATTACAAACAACTTTTTAAAGAAGCTTCTAAAATAGATAGAGACTATATTTTTGAAATTCAAAACAGACGTCTTTATGATTTTACAATTGCGAAAGCGAAATATGATCAAAATCTAATTACTCTTGAAGAGGCATATGACGTATTTACGAGTGTTGCTGATTATCCAACTTGTATTGATTATAAAATGTTCGACTTTGTCTCAATTAGTGCATTGGTTATTATTTCTGAATTTGAAGTCAAAGTGCATAAAGAATCCGCACTTCAACTTCTAATGGATATCCTTGTCACACCAAAAATGATTTATGCGAGTGAAGTAAACTCGAATATTATCCCAATCATTTATTTAGATGTATGTTTATACCTTTTAAGATTACATCGTTTTAAGGCAGCTAATTATATGGCAGATAGTGGTATAAAATTTGTATTGCCAAGAAGAGTCAGTACTGGTTTAGCCTTTTTCTATTACACCAAAGCTTATGCGTTATTAATGTTAGATGATATAAAAAACGCTGAAATAAACGCCGTAAGATGTTTAATGACGACGATGGGTGAACAACGAGATGAAGATATTGAGAGATTCTATCGTATATTAAAAAAAGATTTTAATAAAGATCCTTATCAATTTATTGAACATCATCTAAAATCATTATTTGATGAGACAATTGAAAGACAACAAAAAATCCCCAAATAGGGGATTTTTTTGTTAACCTTGAAATTTATTGAATATGCTACTTGATTTAAATCTAATGACATACCAACAAGGAATGGCGATAACGACATTAACAACTGCTAGTAACAAGAATGCGATTGCTAAATTCATGTCAATAAAAGCATAAAAATATAGTAAACCATTGATTGCTAACATCGAGAAGCCAGCAAATATCGCGATAATAATACTTAATGATTGTTTCACAACTTCTACCTCATTTGAAAACTCAAACTTAGGAACTAACATGTTAACAATTGCGTATAATAAGGATATTGCAGCTCCAAATGATAAGAATAATAAAATCATCGAAAGTTGATTCACTAATATGATTTGAGATGAAATACCAAAGAGTATCGTACCAAAGAAAACGATTGGTACGATTAAAACCATGTTTAATAATACCTTTGAATACATCACTTTATAAGGTTCAATTGGCAAACTCTTAATGACCCATAACTTCTTACCTTCTAATGATAGAGAAACCGCTGAAGTTGTTGTCATCATAATGGCAAATAAAATTAACACAACAATGACTAACTCACCAGCAATCATTCCACCCATTTCTTGTTGTAAGAAACTCATAATTTGATCACCAAAAAATAAACTAGCGACCCCAAGAACAAGAACAATCACAACCCCAAACAACGTATTTAAAGCGTAATTCACACCAGCAAATAATCGTTTAATTTCTTTCTTTACAAGTGTGATAATAATATCTTCTTGCTGTAATTTAGCAGGGCCTTTTTTACTGTGTGTCACACTCTTAATGCCACGTTTATTTGTGTAAACAGCGAGTTTTTCACCACCATAAATAAAACCAGCAAACAATAAACCATGTGATCCCAATAAATATAATACACTTAACCAATCATGACTAGCTATCGCATTTTGGAACCACATAAGTGGTGGATATGCTTCTCCTATACCTTTAAACAAATCAATTTGTCCGGTTAATGGATTAACATCAACACTATTAAACTGAAACATCAAAAACATAAATCCAAATAAGACGACAAACAATAAGATAATATAAAGTATTTTACCTACTCTTAACTTTGCTGTTCCCATCGCAATCAGTAATGATATTAATGAAAATAGTGCTACTGGTATGAGTGGTAATGCAAAACCTAACACAATGACAAGTACTAATGATAAGACATCTAAACCTTGCCAATAAAAGTATGAAAATATAATGGGTAATATACCTACTAATGTCATTACATATAACAACGAAATCATAACAATGAGTTTAGCTAAAAAAATCGTTCTTGATTTAATTGGTAGATGACCAACAATATCGTAATCTTTATAATAAAACAGTGAACCACTTGCTAAAAACAATGTCAAAAATACTGGAAAAGCAATTAAAAATACACCTAGAAAGCTAAGTAGTATTTGAATTTGTCCCATCTCATGAAGTACTTCTCCAAGATTAAAGAACATCCAACCAAATAAGCCAACAATAGCACCAACACCATATACTATAGCAACCCCTATGAGGATTGTTTTGGCTTTGTTTTTCTTTAAATCAAATCCAAAAAGTCTTTTAAAAGAAAAACTATTTTTATAATAAACCTTTAACAAATTTCCTAACATTATGACTCACTCGCAATCTCCATGAAGATGGATTCTAGTGATGTATTTGAAATAATATGTTCTGTTTTGTCATTCGCAACGATTTCACCATTTTTGATAATCGCTACTTTGTTACATAATTTTTCTACGACTTCTAAAACGTGCGTTGAGAAAAAGATCGCTGATCCCGCTTCAACGAGTTTCTTAAATTCTTCTTTTAACAAAAATGATGCTTGTGGATCTAATCCGACAAATGGTTCATCTAATAAGAACACTTTTGGTTTATGAATAAGTGCACCAATTAAAACAATTTTTTGTTTCATCCCGTGTGAATAGGATGCGATTTGGTCATTTAAAACATCTGTCATGCCAAACATCGTTGCATATTTATTAACAAGTTGTCTTCTTTCATCAGTAGAAACATCAAACACATCTGCCATAAAATTCAAATATTGGGCACCTGTTAATACCTCATAAACATCTGGATTGTCGGGAATATAGGCAATTTCTTTTTTCACTAAAATCGGATTTTTTTTAACATCATGTCCATTTACTTGAATGGATCCTTCATCAAAATCAATAATACCAGCAATGGACTTTAATAATGTTGTTTTACCCGCACCATTATGTCCGACAAAACCATAAATGTCACCTGCTTCAATGTCTAAAGAAACATGATTGCAAGCTTTCTTTTTACCATCATAACTTTTTGAAACATTTTTAATTTGAAGCATGTTCCATCACTCCTTAGTTTTGTGATTGTTTTTATGAAATGCTTTACCAAAATAACCTTTGATTCGCTTACCAAATTTTGTTTGATCATAATTTAAGATCGCGACGCGATAAACTGGACTGACAATATATAAACTACCAATTAAACAAACAATGACCACGGCTAATGCAATCAGTGCTTCACCTACGCTTAGTGCACCACTTGCAAACGCAACAGGGGCAACTATCGGTGTAAATATAGGAATGAATGAAGCAATTTTTAAAATCATCTCTCCACCGGCTATTCCAGAGAATATCGCGATATAAAATCCAACGAGTAACGTCATCATAATTGGTGTTTGAAATTGTTGATAATCTTCTTGTGTCACTGCCATACTCGCAAACATGGCTGAATAGGTAAGATAAAATAATGTCCCCACAAGCATAAACGCGAACGATAAAACAATTAACATTTGCCAATTTGGGATGGCTTGTCCAATATACGCTAGTAAATTCGTTGTATCACCAAATTCAGTAGTGCTTGAGGCACTTCCTCCAAACAATAATGTCGCGATAAATCCATAAACGAGAATCAATCCACCTTGTATTGATACAAATAAGATGGCTGCTGTTATTTTCGATAGGAAATGAGTTTTTGCTGGTACGCTCGCAATAATCGTTTCTATTGCTTTTGTAGATTTTTCTTCAATAATATCAACACCAACAAATTGAGTCGCCATCGTAATCAATAAAAAGAGCGGTAATACTAATAAACTTGATAACGATGAAATCATTGCAGTTTGTTCAGGATCTTCATAATCATCTGCATAATATGGCGTGATTACAGGGCTTTGATAACCAGGAATATCATACTCAATAAATTGGAGTTCAATCATATTAGCAAACAACTGGTTATACTCAGGATATTTACTATAAATGCTTATTGCGTTCGCACTTTCAACAACCAAAACAACATCTAGTTCACCATCATTCCAAAATGCTTCTGAATCAAATGCATTCATGTCTTCAGTTATCACATAAAACGGTGTTGTTAATCCAGCATTTAATCTAGCACTTAAATCAGTTACTAGTGTGGGTTCTGTCGTTTCATTATAGACAACTACTTGCATATTTGTCATTGTATCATTACTGCTAAAAGTACTGATGATAGCTGGTAAGTTAATAATGACCGTTAATAATAAGAATACTAATATATTCGAAATAATAAATGCCCGACGTTTGATACGTTTAAATAGGCCGTATTTCACCAAAAATCTAAATTTCTTCATGATTTCGCCCTACTTTCGCAATAAATATTTCACTTAAACTTGCTTGCTCAACATCATATTTAATAATGTGATCACACGTTTTAATGTAATCAAAAACTTGTTTTGAGACTTCCTCGTTTTCGATTCTAACGATTGTTTCGATTAAATTTTGTTCAACATCATACACACCTGGAATACCCTTAAGATGTTCTATATCAATATCGCCAATCATTTTAATTTTATGTTTTTTAAAATTCTTTTTAATATCCGTTAATTTACCCTCAATGACTGCTTTACCTTTTTCAAGTACGATCACTTCTTCACAAAACTGTTCTACATGATCAAGTTGATGAGATGAGAAAACCACCATCGCTCCACGTTTTTTGAAATCATGGATGACATCAACAAAGAGTTCTGTATTAATTGGGTCTAAACCACTAAATGGTTCATCTAATACTAATAACTTAGGGTTATTAATTAGTGCAGCAATAAACTGAATCTTTTGCTGATTCCCTTTTGACAGTTCTTTAATTTTTTTATTCTTGTACTCAACAATGTCAAATCGTTTCAACCAATAATCTAAACGTTCCAAAATATCATGAGGAGCCATATCTTTTAATTGACCGAAATATAGCATGAGTTCTTTAACTGTTATCTTTGTTAACAAGCTTCTTTCTTCAATCATATAACCAATCTCATTGACATCCGCATAAGATATTGGGTGTCCGTTTAATAAGACTTCCCCTTCTGTCGGTTCAATCAATCCCATAATCATACGGAAAGTCGTCGTTTTACCAGCACCGTTAGTTCCTAACAAGCCAAAAATCGCTCCCGGTTTTAAGGTGAACGATAAATGGTCAACTGCGACTAAATCTCCGTACATCATTTTTGCATTTTTTACTTCAAGCATAGATGTACCCCTTTTCTTTTATTCGCTTATATTATACATCAATTATTATAAATTATCAATAATTATTTTTTGTTATTTACGTACCATCTTAATAAACTCTTCTAATGACACTGTCACTTGTTTCTGTGAACCATACGCACGATAGGTCACAAGTGACTCATCTCTTTCCTTATCGCCTAATACAAATGAATATGGAATTTTAAGTGTTTGAACCTCTCTAATCTTATAACCAAGTTTTTCATCACGCAAATCAAGTTCAACACGATACCCTTCGTTTTGCAACTGATCTCTGACTAGTTCTGCATATGCCCTGTGATATTCATTATGCACAGGTAACACACGTACTTGAACAGGTGCTAACCAGAATGGGAATGCACCTTTATATTCTTCAGTTAAATAGGCAACAAAGCGTTCCATGGTTGATACAATACCTCTATGAATCACCACTGGACGATGATCGTTTTTACCATCTTCACCAACGTATGTTAATTCAAAACGTTCAGGTAATAAGAAGTCCAATTGAATGGTCGATAATGTTTCAGCATTGCCTAAAGCGGTTTTGACTTGAACGTCTAATTTAGGCCCATAGAATGCAGCTTCACCTTCTGCTTCATAATAATCCATACCTAAATCATCCATCGCTTCTTTCAGCATACTTTCAGCCTTATTCCACATCGCATCATCTGGATAATATTTTTCTTTATCTTCAGCGTCACGATAAGATAATCTGAATTCATACTCTGTAATATTAAAGTCTTTATAGACAGCTAATAATAGATTAACTGTTCGTTTAAACTCTTCTTTGATTTGATCAGGTCTCACGAAAATATGGGCATCATTAAGTGTCATTTCCCTCACACGTTGTAATCCCGATAATGCACCTGATTTTTCATAGCGATGCATCATACCAAGTTCTGCAATTCTAATTGGTAGTTCTCTATAACTGTGAATGTCGTTTTTATAGATAAGCATATGATGAGGGCAGTTCATTGGTCGTAACACAAGCATTTCGCCTTCTTTTGTGACCATTGGCGGAAACATTGAGTCTTGATAATGATCCCAATGTCCTGACGTTTTATAAAGATCAGCATTCGCCAAAATTGGCGTATAGACATGAAGATATCCTAAACTAATTTCTTTGTCAGTAATATATCTTTCAACAACACGTCTAATCGTTGCACCTTTTGGTAACCAGAAAGGTAAGCCTGACCCAGCTTCTTGACTTAACATGAATAAATCAAGTTCTTTACCAATTTTACGATGGTCTCTTTGTTTTCTTTCTTCTAAGAGTTCAAGATAATCATCTAAATCTTTAGCAGAGAAAAAGGCTGTACCATAAATACGCTGTAACATTTTATTGTTTGAGTCACCGCGCCAATATGCACCAGCTAAGCTGAGTAATTTAAAGTGTTTAATCTCAGCTGAGTTTCTGACATGGCCACCACGACATAAATCAGTAAAATGACCTTGTGTATATACTGATAGTTGATCATCTTTATAATCTTCGATAATGGCTAATTTGTATGGGTCATTTTTAAAAATATCTTTCGCTTCTTCATAACTAACTTCTCTTCTGACAATATCGTCACCATCTTTGGCTAATGATTTCATTTTAGCTTCAATTTTTGCTAAATCGTCATCACCGATATTTTCTCCAAAATCTACATCATAATAAAAACCTTCTTCAATATATGGTCCCACACCAAAACAAGCACCTGGATATAATTCAGTAATTGCCTGAGCCATTAAATGTGCTGCACTATGTCTTAATACATTGAGTGAACGATTATCTTTTTCAGTGAGTAGCTCTAACTTACCATCTTCTAATAATGGTCTTGTGATTTCAATATAGTTGTCATTGAACATAGCTGCTAATGATTTTTTCGCTAAACTAACTGCAATCCCACTTGCAATATCAAATGGTGTTACACCCTTTTTAAATTGTTTGACTGATCCATCTGGAAATGTAATGTTTATCATAATATCCTCCTTTAAATAAAAAAGTCCCTAGATTAATATCTAAGGACGAATAATTCGCGGTACCACCTTAGTTCCAGAGATGTCTCTGGCCCTCAAATCCTTTAACGCAGGCATACGGATGACCTTTTCGTCATCAACTCTCAAGGGAGTACCCTCATCGACTCGTAGCTTTCACCGTCCTACGTCGCTAAATGGATAAGGTATTGTCCTTGTTCATCGTAGATACTATTATTGTATCAAATTGCCCTCTATAAGGCAATCACTAATGATCAAATTTCTTTTCTGATAATTTAACATATACCATGAGATCTTGCATCCGTTGAATCAAACGACCAGCTTTTGATCGATCAGAACCATCTTTTGCTAACGTTAAATTCGTTGCGAGTTCAACAAATGAATAATTTGAACTCATGAATACTGGAAGTTTTGCAGATAAACGATATTGCAAGACGGGAACGATAATTTCATCTCTGAACCATGTTGACATGTTTTCTCCACCAAAATCATCCATCATAAGAATATCTGCTTGTTTGAGTTTATTCACACGTTCTTCTAAGTTACCTTCATTCATACCTTGCTTAATCGAACGAATAAGATCAGGCATATATACAAAGAGTACTGTAATACCTCTTTCAGCAAGTTCCTGTGCAATGGCAGATAATAAATAACTCTTACCTGTTGCGTATTTACCGTAAATAAACAATCCTTTTTCATAGTGATCTTTTTTATACAGTGTCAAAAATGATTCAGCTGCTTGCAACGCTTTTTCTCTTTCTTCATTAAAGATATCGAATTCAACAATTGACGCATCCTGAATATAAATTTCACTATCATAAAATCTCAGATTGTCTCTAATACGTTCCCTTTTTTCTGCAAGTTGTCTTTCTTTTGTTGGACGATAATAAACTTCAATGTAAGGATCTGTTCTCAATCTGATTTCATAACCATCTCTTACAGGGTTAGTTTTCTTTTGTAAGAGATAATTATACACTTTGTTCACATCGACATCCAATAGACTTAAGTTCTTCGTTTCCGGATTTTTTTCGATGAACTTTCTCATATCATTTATGTTCATGATTTTTCCTCCATCTTAGCGAGTTCATTAATGTAATCATCCATCCAGTCTGGTTCGCTCTTTTGTTTCTTTGTCGTTTCTTTCTTTTCAAATTTGGTTTCTAAATTTTGTGCATATGCTAATGCGTCTTCTGTCGTTTGTACCCCTTTATTCATCCAGTCATGCAACACTGTTTCCAAATATTTTAAATTGGGTAAGACGCCTTGCTTTTGTTTTAATACGAGCATTAGAATAACATTGATAATACCTGGTTCAATTTGATTTCTTTCTAATAGCTGAACTGCTGTAGAAAGTGATAAACCTTGCTGATCAACTTTTGCATATTTCGCAATAATGACCTGAGGTGTCAATGATTGTAAAACCGCTGCTTCTGGTTCTTCTTTTTCTTTAATAGTTAGTACTTTATGCTTACTTTCATAATACTGTTTTGCTTTAAAGTTTAAGACTTGATAACTGATATTTTGTTTAGATTCTGCGGCTTTCGCATAAACCTCAACCATATCATTAACATTATATTGATAGACAAATGCAATCCTTGATAATGTTTCTTGTAACTTATGGTTGAGTAGTTGAGAACTTTTTAATCGATCTGGTAATAATTCTACAAACTGATTAAAATCGAATCTATAATTTAAGTGACTACCACCATTTTGTTGTCTACCTTGAAGGTTATAATCAAGTTTTAATAAATTCAAACTCTTAAACTCATAAAGCGAATCAAATGATTTCGTCTGATTATCAAAACCTTCTAACTCAGGTTGATCCTTTTTAAACATTTCAGCCAACATATTTAAATTCTTATCACCAATTTCAGATTGTAAATAACTACCGAATACCGTATCTGTTAAAAACTGTTTTGCTGATAAAGGTGCTTTCATCATATAAACAAATTCATCATTTTTCTGAAATGTTTGAATGAGGTTTAACGCTTCTAATTTATGTCTCATATTTAAGAATGCCGTTTGTTTTATATTGAGTAAATCAAACAGTTCTTGGTGAGTAAAAGATACTCTGTGTGTTTGATTAATGAGTTGATAGAACGTCACATATAAACTATGTGTATCCATACCTAGAAGCGGTTGATAAAGCAAGGAGAGAGATTTAAAATCTCCACTTGATAGATCAGATTGGATATGAATTTTAAAGGTTGAACTATTCTTCATTTAAAATACTCCTAAGCATATAATCGATGGTTTCATAAAGCACTGCTTTACTCTTTGAATTATCTAGAACAAAGTCAGCTAGTATACACTTTTCATCAATAGACATTTGCGCTGCAATGCGTTTTTCAGCTTCTTGATCAGATACGCTATCACGTACCATTAATCGTATTTTTGCATCGTTTTTATCCACGTAAACAACCGCTGTGTAATCAACGCGATTTTGATAACCAACTTCAAATAATAATGGCATATCAATGACAATGATTTTTTCATACTGCAATGTTTTTAATTGTTTTCTAATTTCAGCAAAAACGTAAGGATGCACGATGGCATTCAATTCGTTACGCAATATCGTGTCATTATAGATGATATTGGCAATTGTCTTTTTATTTAACGTATGAAAAACAGATTTAATATCAGAAAGCATTTCTTGATTTTCATTCCAAAGATCTTTAACGATTTCATCGCTATCAATGACTGGAATGTGTTGTTTTTTTAAATACGAACTTGCTGTGGATTTGCCTGTAGCAATCCCCCCAGTTAATCCGATGACAATTGGTTTATTTTTGGCATGTTGGACAGGCATATGTTCCACGTCCTCCTACTTTCGTCTTGACGATTGTCGTTCCACAAATTGGACAAGGTTCTCCTACTTTCGTATGGACATTTAGTTCATTTTGAAAACGACCATGTACACCTAAAGAATCTGTATAACTTCTAATGGTTGTACCACCAAGTTGAACTGCTTTATCTAATACTTTAGTTGCACTTTCAACTAACGATGTTACTTCTTTTTTGGTTAATTTATCTGTTCTTCTTGTTGGGTTAATCTTGCTTAAGAATAATGTTTCATCTACATATATATTGCCTAGACCACTGATGATGTGTTGATCTAATAAAGCAGTCTTAATAGGAATCTTCTTCTGATGAAGTTTATGATAAATGGTAATGGGATCCGCATCTTTAGGTTCAGGACCTAATACATTTAGGGGATAAGTTTCTTTATATTGAGATAAAGACTTTAAATGCATGGTGCCAAATTTTCTGACATCATGATATCGTAATGTGATCCCATCACCAAAACCAAACATAATATGTTCATGTTTATCTAAAGGTTCATCTTTTTTAATAAAGAATTTACCTTCCATTCTCAAATGAATAATTAATGCATCTTCATTTAAGATAAACACGAGGTGTTTACCATAGCGTTCAAGTCGTAATATCATTTGACCGATTAATCGATGTTTAAAATCATCGAGATCATGATGAATGATTGGTTCATATAATATACTTACGTCTTTAATTGTCTTGCCGACGATCTGCTCAGCTAAAGTTCGTCTAACCGTTTCGACTTCTGGTAATTCAGGCATATATTATTTTAAATCGTACCATGTCTTACCAACATCACATGACGATTCTAGTTCCACTTTTAGTGTCACTGCATTCGCCATCATCTTGGGTACAATTTCTTCCATTTCTTTAAGTTCTGATTCTGGTACTTCTAAAATCAATTCATCGTGTACTTGTAATAACAATTTTGATTGCTTGTGGTTGTGTTTCAAATAGCGATATAAATCAATCATCGCTTTTTTGAGAATATCTGCTGCACTACCTTGAATCGGTGCGTTAAGTGCGGTACGTTCGCCAAAAGCACGTTGTGTAAATACAGATGATTGAAGTTCTGGAATATAACGTCTTCTTTTCATAATCGTTTCGACATATGTATGATCATATGCAAACTTAACGATATCCTCCATATATGTTTTAATTTCTGGATAGACTTCTAAGTAACTATCGATAAAGTATTGTGCTTCTTTAGGAGAGACATTAATGTCTTCAGATAAACTCCACGCTCCAATACCATAGATGATGCCAAAGTTAACGGCCTTAGCCGCTCTACGCATATCACTATCAACGTCATCAACATGGAAAATAGCCTTAGCGGTTTTCGTATGAATATCTTCATGATGTTCAAACGCGTCGATGAGTTGTTTCACATTTGCCATTGAAGCGAGAACTCGCAATTCAATTTGTGAATAGTCTGCACCTAAAAACTTTCGCTCTTTTTCTGCAACAAATAATTTTCTAATTTGTCTACCTTCTTCAGTTCTAATCGGAATATTTTGAAGATTAGGGTCTAATGACGAAAGTCTGCCAGTTGTTGTTAATGCTTGATTGTAAATGGTATGAACTTTACCATCTTCAAAGATGTTTTGTTCAATACCCACAATATATGTTGAATAGAGTTTGGATAATTGTCTAAACTCTAAAATCAGCGGTATAATTGGATGCTTATCTTTTAAACGGTTTAAGACATCTGCGTTTGTCGAATAACCTGTTTTCGTTTTCTTACCATTTGGTAATGCAAGTTTTTCAAACAAGATTTCACCTAATTGTTTTGGTGAACTGACTTTAAATGTTTCACCTGCTAATGACTGAATCTCTTGTTCAATATCATCAATGCGGTTTTGAAGTGCTTCACCTTGATGTTTAAGTTCTTCTTGATCGACATTAAGACCACGATATTCCATTTCAGCTAGTACATCAGATAAAGGTAGTTCGATATCTGTAAATAATGGTAATTGTTCTTGATCTTTTAAGTCTTTTAGAAGTTGATCTTTTAACATAAAAGTTGCTTTCGCTTTGGAGACGATATGTTTTTGATAAACACTTTCGTCTTCTGGTAATCCTTTTTTAGCACCTTTACCATATACTTGTTCTTCGTATAAAACATCTTCATAATTAAATGTTGCAGCAATCCGTTTAAACTCTTCTTTCCCAATATGAGAATTGAGAAGATACGCAGCAAGCAATAAATCAAAGCTCACACCTTCTAAATTGCCTTGATGCCACATGAGAAATACTTTAGCTGATTTATAATCATATGTATATTTTTCAATTTTCGGATCACTCAAAAATGTTTGAAAGCCAATTGATGAGAGTGCAAAATCAGGTGATAGATAATAATGATGTTTTCCATCACTTAATCCGATACCCCATAAGTCCGCTTTGTGATAGTTATAATCAGATAACTCAATAAAGACAGCCATCTTTGGTTTTAACACTTTATCTAACTCATGCTCTGATGTGATAACTTTGTAATCCCATGCTTCGATTTCTACAGGTTCTTCAATGCGTTTTACAAGCACATGAAAATCTAGTTCTTGAAGAAAACCAATGAGTTCTTTTGATTTAACTGGTTCACGTTTAATGTTTTCAAGATGGACATCAATATCTGCATAACGATCAATTGTTACTAGTTTTTTACTCATGATGGCAGATGCTTCACCATCACTAATCTTTTCGCCAAGTTTACCTTTAATCTCATTTTTATGTGCTAATATATTTTCTAAAGTGTCATATTGTTGTAATAATTTAATCGCGGTTTTTTCACCGACACCTGGAATACCTGGAATGTTATCTGAAGGATCACCCATTAATGCTTTCATATCAATCATTTGTTCATGGGTTAAACCATATACTTCTACAAGTTTTTCTGGTGTAAATTCATGGACTTCTTGCATCCCTTTTTTTAATAAATTAACCGTAACGTTTTGATCAACAAGTTGTAGCATATCTTTATCTGATGAATAGATATTCACATGATATCCTTTGTCTGAAGCTAATTTAGCAATCGTTCCAATAATATCGTCTGCTTCATAACCGCCTTTAGAATATCTAACCACACCGTTTAAATCAACGTATTTATAGACGAGTGGGATTTGTTGTCCTAACTCTTCAGGCATTTTTTGTCTACCTGCTTTATAACCTTCATATTCAAGATGCCTTTTAGTCGGTTCTGCTGTATCAAAAGCAACCAATACATCCGTATGTTCAATCTCTAAAATCTTGTCAAACATACCTGCAAATGCGAACACGGCATTCGTAAAAACACCTGAACTTGATTGCATAATTTTCGCACCCGGATAGGCGGTGGCATAATACGCGCGAAACATGATAGAATTACCGTCAATCAGTGTGATTTTTTTCATCCAGAAACACTCCTTTTTTATATTTTAACATGAGATGTCTGTCAAATTTTCCACCAGATTTGTGGATAACTTAAAGGGTCAACGTCGCCATTGACCCTTATTTTTACCTTTACCTTTTTTACTTTTTTGTTTTCCCATGATTTGACCCGGATTGCTTTGCATCCCTTGAAGTTGACGTTCATCCATGCTCATCATTTGTTTCATCATGCGTTTTTGTTGCGTTAAAGCATCTCTTAAACGATTAAGATCTGCAACATTCATCCCTGATCCCTTAGCCACTCTTTGACGTCTTCTAGAAGAACTATCAATAAGCTTTGGATCTTTTCTTTCAGCCTCTGTCATCGAATGGATTAAAACACTCATTTTATCAAATTGTTTATCATCAATTTGTGACACAGCATCTTTCATTTTTCCTAATCCTGGAATGAATCCAGCAATTCTTGAAAGAGAACCCATCCTTTTAATCATTTTAAACTGTTTCATTAAGTCATTATAGTTAAACGTATCAGACATTAATTTATCCATCATGGATTTTGCTTCATCTTCATCAATCGCGTCAGTCGCTTTTTCAACTAATGTCATGACATCACCCATACCTAAAATACGGTCTGCCATACGATCAGGATGGAATACTTCAAACGTATCCATCTTCTCACCACTTGAAGCGAATTTGATTGGAATACCCGATACTTCTCTAATTGATAAAGCTGCCCCACCTCTGGTATCGCCATCTAGTTTTGTTAAGATGGCACCTGTTGCGTTAATCTGATCATGGAATGATTTAGCGATATTCGCAGCATCCTGTCCAGTCATCGCATCAACGGTTAATAATATTTCAGTCGGTTGAGCAATCTCTTTAACATCAATGAGTTCTTGCATCATCGCCTCATCAATGTGAAGACGACCAGCCGTATCGATAATCACGACATCAAAGCCTTCTGCTTTGGCGTGTGCTAAACCATTTTTAACAATGACTCTTGCATCTTTTATGCCTTCATCATAGACTGGAATATCAATTTGTTTTCCGATTGTTCTTAACTGATCAATCGCTGCAGGACGATACACATCAGCTGCGATAAACATGACTTTTTTCTTTGTTTCTTTTCTGATATATACACCTAGTTTACCAATTGATGTGGTTTTACCAGAACCTTGTAACCCCATGGTCATAATCGTGGTGAATCCAGAAGTTGCATAATTTAGCATCTTCGTTTCTTCACCCATGACACGTACTAATTCATCATGAACCACTTTGACAACTTGTTGACCAGGATTTAATCCTTTTAAGATTTTTTCACCAACAGCTTGTTCTTTCACATGATTAATAAACGATTTTACAACGCGAAAATTAACGTCAGCCTCTAAAAGAGAAAGACGTACTTCACGCATCATCTCATCGATATCTTTTTCCGTTAAAAAGCCACGTCCCGTCAGACGACGCATTGCCATCTGCAAACGTGAACTTAAAGAGTTTTCAGCCATTAATCATCCAACTTTCTAATCGCTTCAATAAGCGCTTTATCACATTTTTCTTCTAATTTATTTAATAGCTCTTCACGTGCATTTTCTTTGTCATATAATTTTAATTTTGATTCGTAATCTAATAAATGTATTTCAACTTTTTTGAGTTGATCATAAATAGCATTACGACTCACTTTAAAAATTTCGGCAATCTCTTGAAGCGAATAATCATCCACATAATAATAAACAAAAGATTGTGATTGTTTATCAGTAAGTAACGCACCATATAGTTCAAAAAGACGATTTAAATATTCTTTCTTTTCTAACGTTTCCATAACTTACTCCTTAAAGAAATCTTGAAATAGACCATAAATATAACGTTCTATATCAAAATAAACAAGATCATCCACTTTTTCACCTAAACCAACATATTTGATTGGTAAGTGATACTGATGTCTAATGGCTAGAACGATACCACCTTTAGCAGTGCCATCAAGTTTTGTTAAAACAATACCTGAAACATCGGTAGCTTCTTTAAACACTTCTGCTTGACGCATGCCATTTTGCCCTGTTGTCGCATCAATCACAAGTAACGTTTCTTGTGGTGCATTAGGTAAAGTTTTTTGAATCACACGTTTCATCTTTTCCAGTTCATGCATCAAATTAACTTTTGTTTGTAACCTACCAGCAGTATCACACAAGACAATGTCATAATGTTCTTGTTTCGCATACTGTATGGCATCATAAATGACAGATGACGGATCAGTACCTTGTGGCTTTTCAAACACATACGCACCCACACGTTCACCCCATACCTTTAACTGTTCAATCGCACCCGCTCTAAATGTATCACCTGCCACTAATAAAACACGTTTCTTTTCATCCATTAATTGCTTTGCAAGTTTAGCGATTGTGGTCGTTTTACCAACACCATTAACGCCAACAAATAAGTAGACATTTAATTCGTTTTCATCATAGCGTAATGCGGTATTTACAATTTCACCTTGTAGATATAATTCAAACATTTTATCAACGATGATTTCTGCTAAATCTTTAGGATCTTCAATATGTTTATTTTCGACGTCTTTTCTTAATTGTTCCACGAAATGAACAACCGTTTCAACGCCTATATCAGCTTGAATAAAAATATCTTCTAAGGCATCAAAAAGGCTATCATCAATGGTTTTTGATGACGCTAAAATCATTTTTAAATCACCAAGTCGATCATTGGTTTTATGTAGACCTAATGTATATTTATCACGTTTACCTTTTCTATTGAAAAGAGACTTGAATAATCCCATATTTGACTCCTTTTTGACTCTTACTTATTATAGCATATCAAAAAGAAAACCGAAAGACTAGGCTTTCGGTAATGCTTTAACAAATGCAACTAATTTATCATAGTCAGGATGATTGCTCATTTCTTCTAAATATTCTTTATAAATCACTTTTCTTTGAGGATCAAGAACAAACACAGCTCGTGATTGTAGTCTTAGTTCTTTCATCTCTGTACCAAACTTATGAGCAAAGTCTAATAAGACATTGTCAGACAATGTAATGATATTATCTAATCCTTCATTACCACACCATCTCGCTTGTGCAAAAGGTGTATCATTACTAATTGTTAATACGACTAAATCTTCTCTTGAAGACAATTCATTATTAACGGTACGGGTTTGCATCGAACAGACACTTGTATCAAGTGATGGTACGACGCTTAATACCACATAGGGTTGCTTAAAATCAGATAAACTTGCCCATTCAAAATTCGTTTTTAATGCTTTAAAATCTGGTGCTAAATCACCAACGTTTTTCGTTTCTCCAACGAGTGTTACAGGGTTACCTCCAAATGTAGTCATACATTATACCTCCATTTCCAAAGCCATTATATCAAATAACAAATCGCCCTTCAAAAAAAGTGACCTCCCGAAAAGGTCGGGAGGTCTAATTAAGGGGATTTTTGTGTACATAGTACACGAAATAGGGGATAAGTAACATCCTATCGCTAGGATGCAATGAGTATATTATCATGTTTTTGCAGTTTTGTAAAGAAAAATATACTTTTTTAGTCTTTTTTAATATATTTACACTTTGGAAAACCACTACAAGCAATGAATTCTCCATAACGAGATGTTCTAATCACAAGCGGTTTACCACACACTGGACAAATCTCATCTGTTTCTTTCGGACCAATCTTTTTCATGTTCTTTTGTGCGTTATCTACAAGTGGCACGAAGCCATGATAGAACTCGGAAACAAGCGTCACACCAGATTCTTTTCCTTCTGCAATTTCATCAAGTGCCTTTTCCATATGAGATGTATAATCAACATTGATAATTCGTTTAAAGAAAAGGTCTAATTGTTCAGATGTAAGTTTACCTTGATCTGTTGGTGTAAATCTTTTTTTAACAAGCGTCACATAATCACGATGTTTCAATGTTTGAATAATTTGTGAATATGTTGAAGGTCTACCAATACCAAGAGATTCCATTTCTTTAATTAACGTCGCTTCAGAATATCTTGCTGGTGGTGTCGTCACCTTTTCAATCATTTCGATCTTTTGTGCATTAAGGTGATCACCAACATTGAGTTTTGGTAACTTTTTCGCTTTTGGTTTTGCATCATTGAAAACACGATAATGCCCATCAAATGTTTCGGTTAAACCTTCAGTTGCGTAAACATTGTTTCCGGCTTTTAAAGTAATTTTAGTAGATTCAAAGATGGCTGGTGCCATGAGTGAGGCAAGTGCTCTTTCATAGATGCGTTTATATAGTCTATATTCATCTTTTGTTAAGTGGTGTTCAAGTGATTCAGGTGTAAGCTTTAAAGATGTTGGTCTAATTGCTTCATGGGCATCTTGTGCATTATCTTTAATATTCGCACGATACTTCCCTAAATACTTCTTACCATAAGCTTCTTCAATATGGTGTTGAGCTTCACTAACAAACGGTCCTGCTAGTCTAGGTGAGTCTGTACGCATGTAGGTAATCAAACCAATAATCTCTCCATTGATTTCTTTACCTTCATATAGACTTTGAGCCACCATCATCGTACGTGCAGTACTCATATTTAAACTATTCACTGCATCCTGTTGTAATGTTGATGTAATAAATGGTGGTCTTGGATTTCTGTTTGATGGTTTTACATCAATTTTAGTAATCTCAAATGGGTTTACAGATGTCGCAACAATCTGTTCTGCTTCTTCCTTATTAATACGTTTATTTGTTGAAATCACATAACTCGCTTTTAAGTGAGGTATATGCGCGTCAATTTCATAATATGTTTCAGGAACAAAGGCTTCGATTTCTTTTTCTAAATCAACAATTAATTTAAGGGCAACACTTTGAACACGTCCTGCTGATTTTGATTTAATCTTTGATTGTAATAATTTTGATAGTTTAAAACCAATGATACGATCAAGAATACGTCTCGCTTCTTGTGAATTAACGAGATTTTGATCGATCTTACGAGGATGTTCTAATGCTTCTAGAATTGCGGGTTTTGTAATTTCACGAAAGACGATTCTATTTTTATCTTCAGGATTTAAGTCTAAAATCTGTGCAAGATGCCAACCAATCGCTTCGCCTTCTCTATCAGGGTCGGTCGCGATTAATACGTCTCTACCTTTTGCTTTATCTTTTAATTCTTTTATGACTGATTTCTTACCTTTAATTGCCACGTAAGTCGGTTGGAAATCATTTTCTATATCAATACCTAATCCATCTTTACCAGAAATCGCTAAGTCACGGATGTGACCCTTAGATGAAAGAACGAGCGTGTCTTTACCGACATAACTCGCAATTGTCTTAGATTTTGATGGGGATTCTACGATAATCATTCTTTTATTCATGTGTGCATTAACTCCTTCACCTTTTCTATTATATAAGAGCAAACCCATAAGTCAAGTAAAATATTTTTATTCCTTTCTATATATATTATTTAAATATATATTTTTTTCACTTTCATGATAGCCACAATTGACTCAATTTTTCTTTATTGATAAATTAGAATAACAAGTGCAACACTGTAAAAGAAAATAAAAAGGTTCATAGATTCCTTTATAATGTAAGTGACCAAACAAACATAAAAGGAGAACCTATGAACTACACTCATCTTACCATAGAAGAAAGAACTTGTATATATCAGTTATGGCTGTCTGGCGTTAGCATGAGACAGATAAGCAAAGCAATCAAACGAAGTGTTAGCACAATCTCAAGAGAGTTAAAAAGGAATGACTGCGGCTATCGATATAAATACTTACCACACATTGCACAAAAGAGATATCAAAAGCGGCGAAAGAAATGTCATAGACCCATACGAATCAATCCTGAATTAAAAATATACATAGAAGAAAAGCTAGCTCAACAATGGTCACCAGAACAAATTGCTAAACGTGAAAAAGATCGACCTGAATACTGTCCATGTTACGCGACAATATATCGATGGATTCACAAAAAACACCTAATTAAAGGCGATATGACGCAATTAAGACGTAAAGGAAAGTTCAAGAGACCCGCAGAAACAAGGGGACGATTCAATATTGGTAAAACAATAAAAAAACGACCTAAAGAAGTTTACAAGAGAGAAACAATAGGTCATTGGGAAGCAGATACAGTTGAATCGGGAAGAGTTAATTTTCAGCGAAAAAGCAAATATTGTTTCGTGACTTTAGCAGAACGCAAATCAAGGTTATACTTAGTTAAACTATTGCCAGATAGAACGAGTGAAAATGTGACAGCAGCTATCATAGAATTATTATCACAATTCCCGCAAGAATTAGTAAAGACAATAACCTGTGATCGTGGTAAAGAATTTGCCAAATATAAAGAAATAGAAACACGATTAAGCTGTGATATGTATTTCGCTGATCCATATTGTGCGTGGCAAAAAGGGACTAATGAGAATTCCAATGGATTATTAAGAGAATATTATCCAAAAGGAATGGATCTGTCGAAAACAAATGATGATGAAGTAACAAATGTACTAACACGCCTAAACAACAGACCTAGAAAATGCATAAACTTCAAAACACCATTAGAAGTAATCAATGAATCTTATAACGCGTTGCACTTGAATTGACAAATTATCTATTAAAAAAAACCGGAACTATTCCGGCTTCTGTTCTTTTTTAATCATAGACTTTATTGGTTCGTATGTTTTTCTGTGAATCGGTGTATATCCATATGTCTCAAGTGCTTCAATATGTGCCTTGGTTGGATATCCTTTATGTTGTTTAAATCCATATTCAGGAAACAACTTATCCATTTCAAGCATGTATGCATCTCTTGTTGTTTTAGCAACGATACTCGCTGCTGCGATGGAGATACTTTTTTGATCCCCTTTAATAATGGAATTGGATGGTATATCTAATTCAATTGGCATCGCGTCAATGAGCAAGTATTGCGGTTTTATTTTTAATTGTTCGATTGCAGATAACATCGCTTCTCTTGCTGCACGATAAATATTGATCCGTTCAATTTCTTCAACCGAAACAACCCCAATACCAATCGCTAAGGCATTTTCTTTAATTTCAATGAGTGCTTTTTCTCTTTGTTTTTCTGTTAACTTTTTAGAATCATCAACATACTTTAATATGACATTAGGTTTTAAGATAACTGCAGCAGCGACCACAGGTCCAGCAAGTGGTCCGCGACCTGCTTCATCAATACCAGCAATATATTTAACACCGTGTTGCCATAACGGCTTTTCAAATTGATATAGGTCAAAGTCTGTCAAAAGTGAGACCCCCTAATTGTCCATTTCTAATATCAGTTAATACGATTTGAAAAACGCGATCATAATCAATTTCAGCACCTTTTTGAATCGCACCTCTTAACGTACCAATATGATCAAGCATCTCTACACACATCATATCTGACGTGATGCCATAACGTTCTTTTAAACGATCAGGATAATATGTTTTTAAGTAGTTAAGTGCATAACAGACAACATCATCCATCGGTAGAATATTATCTCTAATCGCACCCGTGATGGCGAGATGAAAACCAATCTTATCATCTTCAAATTTAGGCCATAAGATACCTGGTGTATCTAATAGTTCAAATGTATCACCTAATTTAATCCATTGTTGTGCTCTAGTAACCCCTGGACGATTCGCAGTACGTGCTGCTTTTTTATTAGCAAGCGCATTAATCAGTGTTGATTTTCCAACATTAGGTATTCCTAAAATCATGGTGCGAATCGGACGTTCTTGAATGCCTTTCGCTTTTTCTCTTTCAAGTTGGTCTTTTAATGCAAGTCTTGCTAAAGCAGGTATTTGATGAATATTTCTTTTATTTTGAGCGTCAATTTTTAATGCGATAAACCCTTGTTTTTTAAAATCAGCGATAAATAAATCTGTTTCCTTATCATCTGCTAAATCCATTTTATTTAATAAGATAATACTAGGTTTATGCTTGATGGTTTTTAAAATGTTTGGATTCATTGATGATAATGGCAGTCTTGCATCTAACAAAATCATCACCATATCCATGAGTTTTAGTTTTTCTCTAATCTCACGAATAGATTTGAACATATGCCCCGGATACCATTGTATTTGTTTTGAATGTTGTTCGCTCATGAGACACCTCCAAATGGCCATATTTTGTAAACCACATGACCGATAATCGCATCCCTTTTAAACGACCCTAAATCACGACTGTCATAAGATCCGAATTCATTATCTCCAAAAACAAGATATTCACCTTCTTTAACATAACCATTGCTGTCCAGGGAAGCTTCTATGATATCTTTTTCTGAATATTCTCTAATGGTGTTTTCAGCATTGGTTCTCGCAATGTAGTCTTCACCATCTGCATGATATATCTCACCGTTGATTAAAATATAATAATTACTAGTACCAGCAATCGCTAGAAATTCAACTAAATCGCCTGGCATTGCTGCAATTCTTTTTACGAGTAATCTTTCACTTTGATCAGGATGTTCAACCGTATCCACATTTAAAATAATAATATCGCCTCTGGAAGGTTCATATCTAAATTGAGATACGAATACGATATCGCCACTTTGTAGGGTATTAATCATTGATGATTGTCTGACTGTACTGGAGAAGAAA
This sequence comes from Acholeplasmataceae bacterium, assembly GCA_963675245.1. GTDB lineage: Bacteria > Bacillota_I > Bacilli_A > Acholeplasmatales > Acholeplasmataceae > WOFB19. The sequence goes on from OY775910.1 coordinate 305,613, forward strand.
AAGAACATGAATAACACACATATCACAGTAAATGTCGTTCCTATAAACATCACATAATCTAAAAACTCTTCTTTCTTCGGTGTTTTTTTAAAACTGTAAGGATTGCGTTGTAGTAAGAAGATCACATAGGTTGTAACAAACCCTGTGATTAACAAGGCTATAACGAATGCAATATGTTGCCAGAAAATATAATTACTAGATACATTCAATGAAAAAAGGGTAATGGCTATAACCGCTAATAATAAGAGTATGACTAAGTTTGTATATGCTTTTTTTAGCGTCATGGTATCACCCTTTTACATCATTTTTTATTTTTTTAAAATTTCTTTTAATTCACTATATGTCACTAGCACATCTCTCGCTTTTGTACCTTGAGATTGAGAAACAATTTCATAATATTCAAGCATTTCAATGAGTTTTTGGGCTCGATTGAATCCAATTTCAAATTGTTTTTGAATGTTATTGATTGAGGCGTTTTCTGTTTCAACGACATAGAATGCGACATCTTCAAATAAATCATCAGTCACAATTTCTTTGGTTTCAACTTGTTTCTTTAAGTCTGAATGTTCAAACGAGTAATTTGTTGAATAGCGTTCTCTAATAAAATCTGTGATCTTATAGATTTCATCATCAGGAATATACGCACCTTGTAAACGATGCGTGCGATCTGCACGTTTTAAAAGCATATCTCCTTTACCTAGTAAAGTTTCAGCCCCTGCACCATCTAAAATCGTCGTTGAGTCAACAAATGAAGCTACTCTAAAGGCGATACGTGCTGGAATATTAGATTTAATCGTACCTTTGACAACATCTGTTGTAGGTCGTTGTGTCGCAACCAGTAAATGAATACCTGCAGCTCTCGCTTTTTGTGTGATGCGTTGAATGGCATCTTCTACTTCATGAGGAGAGGTCATCATCAAATCTGCTAACTCATCAATCACGATGACAATATAAGGCATCTTTTCGCCTTCAATGATGCCACGAGTAATATTTTGGTTATATCCTTTTATATCTCTACTTCTTGAACGAGCAAACTTTTTATAACGTTTATCCATTTCAACAGTTGCCCAATTCAACGCCTGAGCGGCCATTTTAGCATCTGTAATAACAGGTGTAATCAAATGTGGTAAATCATTATAAGCTGATAATTCGACCATTTTAGGGTCAATCAGGATGAGTTTTAAATCCTCAGGAGAATTCTTGAGTAATAAACTACATAAGATGGTATTTACACAAACTGATTTACCACTGTTAGTAGCCCCTGCAATAAGACCATGAGGCATCGCTTGAATATCGACATAAATGTTTTCACCATCAATGTCGACGCCTAATGCGACTTTCAAAGGATGATTTTTATCATTTAAAAATTCATCTGTATCAACAACATTACCAAACGCGACAATTTCTGGTTTAACGTTTGGCACTTCTAATCCAACATATGGTTTACCTGGAATAGGTGCTTCAATACGTAATGATTTAGATGCTAAGCTCATCATTAAGTTATCTGATATATTTGAGACACGTTTAACATTGACCCCTGGTTCTAGGGCAATTTCATAACGTGTAACTGTTGGTCCTTTTTTAGAGCCGTTAACAGATCCTTCAATACCAAATTGTTCAAGGGTCGCGTTAATCACATCAATTTGATCTAATAACCATGCCGGTTTTTCATCAAGATCACGATCTTTTTTAGAAAACATCCGAACATCAGGATATGTATACGTCGGTTGATGATATTCAAAATGAACTTGATCATGTGATGGTTGATTCACTTCTTCAACAAAATCATCTTCATAGGTATCATCTTCATCAGGTGTTGTTATACCACCAAAGTCTGATGAAATGACATCTTTGACTTCTGGTTTAGAAAATTGTTTTCTTGAGAATGTCGAAAATGATGGTGATTCATCTCTTGGTTTTGTATCTACAACTGGTTCGTCTTCTATGTCAGGTGTCATATCAACCACTTTAGGTGCTTGTTTTCTAACAAAAGGATTTGTCTTACCTTCACCTGCTGTTTTATCGACATAATGGGCACCAATCGGTGAAATGAGTGACTGTTTAACTGGTTCTGCTTTTTTGGGTTCTGGTCGTGGTGTATAATCTGATTCACCAAAATATTCTTCACGTGTTTTATGACTCACGATATTCGTGAATTCATAATATTTAGAACCATATTTTTCTTTGGCTTGATCTTCAGATAATTTATGTTTCGTTCTAAACGCGTCAAATCGTCTAATTGTATCACCGGTGTTTTTAACCATGAATGGTACAGCAACAACATCTTTAACACTCGAGCCAAAAATAGGTGATATGAATCGGTCTGATTCATATGACTTCTTCGTTCTAATCCCTTCTAATTTAACAAACTGGAAAATTAAGAAAGGTACTTTCTTCACATGAAGTTCTGCTTGATTGTTTTGTTTTCTCATGACGCTTCACCTTCATCCTTGAGATCATTGTTTAGTTGTGCATATATATCATCAATGCCTGTATCAATGGTTTTTTCAATATTGAATACTTTTTTAGAATAAATCTTATATGTTTCTTCACCTGTAATAGCAATTACGGTGAGTCCAATTCTAACAAGTACGATATTAACAGCTGTTTCTTTTGTTAACTTTCTAAACCAGTATACAGGGTTTACGGCATTTAATACCATTAACGCTGAAGATGCGATTTTAGCAACCTTCTTTGTATGCTTCATAACTTTGCTAGATTCTATTTTTGTTTTAACGGTATTCATTTTCACAAATTGGGCAAGCGTCATCCCACGCACTAAACCTAATATCTTACCTTTTAAAATATCATCTAATCGGTCTGTAATGTAATGACTTAACTTTAATGATTCATCTACCGTTAATTCTAGATATGGATATTTTGATGTTGGATAAAACTTTTTAGCAATATCACTTGATAATTCCGTTAAGACATTGCCTAAATGTTTATAAAACCCTACATCATTTCTGATCCCTTTATCTTTGAATTGTTTTTGGGCATCTTCAATCAGCCATTTGATTTCTTCTTCATCAATGTCTGTTTCATCTGCATGACGTAATCGCATCCCTTTGTTCATACTTCTAACGAGTGCATAAACATAAATGAGCGACAATAAAATAAATCCAAATCCAATACCGATCAGGAAGCTTATAAGTGTACCTAAATTGATTTCAATTGGCCCGATCGAAAACCAGATGAGCATGTCATCAACTCCTATAGTTCATTATATCATTTATGATAGATATCATAAAGATGTTAGATTATCATTTATGCTTAGTAACGCATTTTATGCATATTTTTGTGAGTATTATGTAATGTTCCTTGAAAAAATAAATGAATGTGCGATAATGGATAATGAGGTGAAATTTATGAAAAGATACCTAATTGCCTGTGATATTGATGGGACAACACTCAATCATGATGGCAAATTAACTAAAAAAACGAAAGAAACACTTAAGAAGTATGAAGACATGGGTCATTTGGTTGTCCTAGCTACTGGTAGACCATTAGGTGCGACCTTACCTATTTATGAAGAAATCGGATTAAGAACACCGATCGTTACAGACAATGGCGCATCTATTGATCATCCGCATGATGTTGATTTCGCAAGAATGAGAACGTACATTCCAAAAGATATCGTCGATAAATTATTTACATTTGCGAAACCATTTCTTGATTCAGCCTTCTTCTCAAATGAAACCACCTTATATGCTTATCAATATGATAAAGGACTTGAACAGTACTTTATTCCAGTACCAAATTTAAAGTTTGTCGAAGGTGATTTTACAACGTTTGATGTTGAACCAGCAGGTATGATATTCGCCATCGAAGAAAAACATCAAAAAGATCTTGAAGACTGGATGACCTCTCATTACCCTAATATTATCTCATATCGATTATGGGGAACTGGTCATGGCTTATCCATTTATGAAATCTATAATAAGCATACATCAAAATCAACTGCACTTAACTACTTATTAGAATATTACGATATCGACAAGAAAAATGTCATCGCATTTGGTGATGGTATTAACGATATTGAAATGATCAGAGATTCGGCACATGGTGTCGCAATGAAAAACGGTAATCCATTATTAAAAGATGTCGCGGATGCGTTAACCTTTGACACCAATGATGAAGATGGATTAGTTAAATATCTAGATTATTTCTTTAATCAACAAAAATAAAGCCGTTATCGGCTTTTTATTTTTTCTTATTTAATTTCCACTAGTCCTTCTAATACGAGAAGCCATTTGATACGTTTCTTTTTATTCATTTATCAACCTCTGTGAACAATTTAGAAAACATCAATGTCACTCATATTAAAAACACCAATCTATGATTCCTCATCGTCTTCTGGTTTATGTTGTTTTAGGTATCCAGCAAGAAACATGACCGCAAATATTGTAAGCATCCCTAAATATCCTAGATGAGCACGAGATAATATTATTGTCATTATAATTAATCCAAAAAACCCAATGAGTGCTATGATAAAATTAAATACTTTAAAATTCATATTCCCCCATCCGACAATCATTAGTTAATGTATATTATAACATGGAATTAAAAAAGCCCCACTAAGGGCTTTGTTTATAAATTGAAGATATATAAGGGAAATGAGTACTAATCAATAGTTTAGGAGAACGTTCTATTCATATCATGTTAATGTTGACTGATATGTTTCACCTGTTATGATAAAGAATACATTATCATCTTTGAATGCAATAATGAGATTTTTATATACCGCAAAAATTTGCGATAAATTTTCATCATCCATTCTTGATTCATAATCTTGAAGACTAAAATATGCTTCAGCATCTTCGTTATTATCAAATTCTAAAATGTACGCTGCAAATTGTCCATTTTCATCTATTACACGATATTCATGAACGATATTATCAAATTCGCTTGTTGAAGTTTCAACAGTATAATGATTACTTTCTAAATCTTTAATGACATTATCTACAGAATAGCATCCAGTAAGTAACGTCAAAAGTATTATAAATAATAGTAACGACAAAAGTTTTGAAATATTCATAATGCCCCCAATTAACATGTTTTCTTTTATTATATCACTTTATATCACCAAGAAATAGATTTTATTATTAAAAAATCCCTTAAAAAGGGATTCATTGTTCTAGTGGCACAATGTAAAATATTTGAAACGTGAGTCATGATTTATAGCTAATGACATATAAGACATAATACTACTTTTCTTCATCTAATTCATTTTCTGGTTCGCTTTGTTTTAAGTAACCTGCAAGAAACATTACTGCAAAAATAAATAACAATGCGATAGATCCTGCATTTATTGTAATTAAATAAATCGTTACACCTATCATCCCCAAAAAACCGACAATTGATAGCCGGACATTAAACTCTCTAAAACTCATATTACCCCTCCTCATTATAAAATTTTGATTATACTTATTATATCATACCTTTAAAAAACAAAAAATCCCTCAACAAAGGGATTTATTTTTCTAATAGCGATGCACGAGGGATTCGAACCCTCGATCGACGGCTTAGAAGATCATTTAGTCAGCACGAGGATTTTATAGTCAATTTACAACTTAGACAGTTTTTTAAGGAATTTTGAAAACTTGCTAGGTTCCACATAGTTTATTTCTGATTTAACAAATCCTTTTAGTTTCTCTAAGTTTTTATGATACGATCTATTTATTTTTGTCACATTATCCTTATATTGCTTTTTATCAATATCTAATAGATTTTCATCACTAAAAGTATTTTCATATTCTAAAAATGATTCTCTTTTCTTCTTTTTGTCAAAATTAAACAATTTAATCGTGTCTTCCAAGAGATTTTTTTCTTCATTCATATTAAAATATTCTAATGAATCAATAATTTCATCGATATAGTTTACTAGAGATACTTCTCCTAAAACTTTGAAACCATATTCATGAATAAATCGTAAAAACTCATAGACTAAATAAACCTTAATAAATATAGTATCATTACTATTGATCATTTTTTTAACATATTCCACTTTATCAAAATTTGTATAATATAACACATATTCCCAAATTATGTCTAAAATCTTTTCTTCTGGAATTCCTCGTAACAATTCATATGATAGTGGATATGCCTTATAGAAGTTAACAATTTTACTTTTTCTTTCTTCTGCCTTCTTCATCATCTTTTCCATGTTAAATGAGAAAGCTTCACTTTTACTGATTCTCATTAATTTTTTAGCATGCTTGTTTTTTTTATACATAAGGATTTTCCTCAGAGTTTTCTTTAATTATATCACCGTAGGGCTCTTTAGAAAACGCCAAATTAACACTAACAAAAAATCCCTTAACTAAGGGATTCATTTTTCTAATGGCGATGCACGAGGGATTCGAACCCCCGACCGACGGTTTAGAAGACCTTCTAGTTTTAATAAAATTGTATTTAATTGAGATTTTTAGACTTGTTTATTTTTTCCATATACTCAACAAATACTCATAATCCTTTTTATCATATAGCAGTGTAATATAAGTATCCTCTTTCATTAAGTAATCAGGTTTTTTGATGTTCTCATCTGAATAAATAATTAAGATGTAAATGTCATCATTTTGGTTTCTATATTTATTAAGATTAGATGTTTTTATTTGAAGTACTTCGTTGAAATTCATTTTCTTAACAACTCCAAATGGCCATCTAATGATTATGTTATCTCCTTCTATATAACCCCATCTTACCCCTTGTTTTAGAAAAATAAAAATATATACCAAAATACTGCAAATGGCTAACAAGCTAAATATTATTAGAATTGTTGGTGTAGCTGTTGAATTGCTATTTCTTTGAAAATAAGCTAATAAGACAGCGAATATTGGTACAAAAACCAATAATATGCCACAGCCTAAGCCAAACAATAGGTAATTTCCTATATTTAATTTAAATCTATACTTACTCATAAATCCCCACCATAGCATTATATCTTATTCTTATTATATCACCGTAGATCTCCCTTTCAAATAAGAAATATTAGTCTACAAAAAAATCCCTTAACAAAGGGATTTGTTTTTCTAATGGCGATGCACGAGGGATTCGAACCCCCGACCGACGGCTTAGAAGGCCGTTGCTCTATCCAGCTGAGCTAGTGCACCAAACACGCGCATTGATTATTATAACGTAATCAACGCGGAATGTAAAGTGCTATTAAACCTTTATTTTTCCAAGTTCGCTCACTTTGTCTAAAATTCGTAAAAAAGTTTCAGTATCTTCTTGTCCTAAGTGGTTAGAAAGTACTTCAATAGGCTTATAATATGTGTCTCTGATTGCTTCCACATAGTGCTTACCAGTAGGTGTTAATCTGATATAAATCACACGTAAATCATTAGCTGAAGGAACTTTTTCAACAAATTCTTTATTAACAAGTTCGTTTACTTTGTGGGTTACCGCTGGTAACGTCACTTTTAGACGATTAGCAATGTCAGTTAATTTCACTTTTTGATTAATATCGCAAAATGCGACACAGAATAAAACCATAATGTCAGCATCACTTAACTTTGTGTCAATCCGATCATAAATACCTGATCGTCTAAAAACTTTTAAAGCACGATCAAGTTCTTGTAATATTCGATAATTTTTTTCCATATGTTCCTCCACCAAAATAAAATCATTTTACAATTTATTTATCATTAATAAGAAATGTATTTCTTAACTCTTATTTTACCATGTTTTACATCTTTTACAAGACACTTTTTAAGTACGTAACTAAGGGATCTAATGCCTTTCTTTTTGTGTCATCTGCTTGTTTCATAATGGTTAATAGTTGATTTAATTTTCGTTTATAATATGGCTTTGATTCTGCTTTATGTTGTAAGACTGGTCCAAGGTAAGCATCTCTTTTTGAGAGTACCATTTCTCCACGTTCTACAACCATCACAATATAATAAAACCCCTCATGAACGATCAATTCATCTTTTATGATGAAACCATGATCACTTAAATATGTTCTTAAGACATCATGTTTATCATTTGCTTGTAAGATATATGTCATTTGTGACGTAGGTGCACCATCTAATATGTCAGATATGGTGGTTGCACCCATGCCTGCGATAATCGCTAAATCAACATGCTCATGAATCTCTTTAAACCCATCAGAAACAATAAACGTTACTGGTAAATGATCTAGGTTTTCTTTGGCTTGATTTAAAGGTTTTTCACCGATATCTGAAGCGATTGCTTGTTTAATATGCCCTAAATCAAATGCCCTTTTTAAAACGAGTCCGTGATCCGTACCAATATCAAGTACTCTATCATAACCTTTTGTAAGTGAGGCTAATAAATGAATGCGTTTATTTCTTGCCATAATAAAATTCTTTAAGTTTGTTTTGACGTGACGGAGATCTTAATTTGCGTAAAGCTTTCGCTTCAATCTGACGAATACGTTCACGTGTGACACCGAATTCTCTACCCACTTCTTCAAGCGTGTGGTTTTTACCGTCAAATAGACCATAACGTAAACGTAATACTTTTTCTTCACGGTCTGTTAACGTTTCTAAGACTTCATCTAACGTTTGTTTGACCATTTCTTGAAGCATATATTCATGTGGTGTTAACGCATTTGGATCAGAAATAAAATCACCGAGTGATGAATCTTCTTCTTCACCCACATGTGCTTCTAATGAAATAGGTTCTTTTGCGATACGTTGAATATTTTGAACTTTTTCAGGTGTAATTCCCATTTTTTCAGCAATTTCATCAATGGATGGTTCACGACCATAATCTTGAATGAGTTGTCGTTGAATACGAATCATTTTATTAATGGTTTCAACCATATGAACAGGAATTCTAATCGTTCTAGCTTGATCCGCAACAGCACGCGTAATTGCTTGTCTTATCCACCATGTAGCATATGTTGAAAATTTAAATCCTTTTTCATAATCAAATTTATCGACAGCACGCATAAGTCCCATATTACCTTCTTGAATTAAATCAAGGAATAAAAGACCACGACCTACATATCTTTTCGCGATGGATACAACTAAACGATAATTTGCTTCAACAAGTTTGTTTTTAGCCCATTGTGCAATTTCAATCGTGTTCTTTAATTCTTCTAGGTCATTATCTGATAATTCAAGAGAGCCAGCATCATATGCTTCATACTGTTCTTTAGCATAGCGGCCATTTGAAACTTGAATTGCGTATTTTTGTTCTTGGTCATGTGTTAATAAAGGAATTTGTCCAATTTCTTTTAAATACATTCTAACGGGATCATCTATTTTAACAGTTGATACAATGGTTTCAATATTAGTTAGTTCTTCTTCTTCAACGTCAAGTTCTGATAACGATAGTTCATCTGGTTCATCTTCATCATCGAGATTATCTTCTTCATCTGCATCATCTTCGTCTAGTTCAAGTGTGTCATCACTTAATTCTAAATCTTCAACATTGTCATTTTCTTCTGGCTCAATGATGTCAATATCATTATTGAGTAATTCACGCATAATATTAAAATATTGCTCGCTGCCTTCTTTCGCGAATGGTGTGACATCTTCTTGATTAACAAAGCCGTCGTCACCTGCTTTTTTCACAAGCTTTTTAATAATTTTTTCTAATTCCATTTTAGTTCCTCCTAGTGCTTCAATTTTGCTTGAAGCATTTGATATTCTTGCTGTAAAGTCAAATCATTGGGTTTGACTTTTAAAAGTTCTTTAAGTTCATTAATGCGTCGTTTGTCTGTATAACCTTTTAGGATGTCGATATGCTCATCAAAGCCTTCATTATCAAAATCAAAAACGTTTGTCCAATACATATTTTTCAAAATGTCTTCTTCCATGAATGTGCGTTCTTCTGACGCCAGTATATTTAAGAAATCATCAGGAATTAATATATCGTGTTCTGAATAATAATCTTCAACCTTAATTCTTAACATAGCGACCTTAGGATCAATATAATCACTAAGTGCGAGTCTGGATTGTATATATGTACTCGAAACTTTCGACCTTAACATGCCACAAAGTAAATAGCGCTCTGCATTTTCATATCGATTAAGCAATCGTTTCTTAGCAACCTTTTTAGGTAATGGTGTCGGTTCGCTTGTTGCTGGTCTAATCGATATTCGTGGCTTTTTAATGATGATGTCATTTTCATTAATGTGAAGATCATTCGCTAATTTCTTACGGTATACTGCTTGAATCGCTTCATCCGCATTAACAAGCATTTTAATGACATCATCTTTAAATGATTTAATGTCATTTGCGTTTTTTAAATTCTTACCATATTTATACGATTGATAACGAAATTGATATGGATCAATCACATTTTCTCCGTAGAGTGCTTCGTATTTATTTGGTCCATAATTTTGAACGAATTCATCAGGATCCATACCGTCAGGCAAGACTAAGATACCGACTTTTAATGATACAGCAGATAAGATTAATATGGCTTGACGTGTCGCTTTTTGACCTGCTTCATCACCATCATATGCAATTACGACACTTGGCGTAACTTGTTTTAATAAGCGTGCGTGTTGCGTGGTTAGTGCCGTTCCCATTGTCGCGACCGTGTTTTTAACACCTGCTTGATAACTTGCAATCACATCAAAGAAACCTTCATGCAAGATAACGTGTTTTGCTTTTCGAATATCCCCTAAACTTTCATAAAGGTGATATACAAGTTCACTCTTTTTAAAGATAGCCGTTTCAGGACTATTAATATACTTAATTTTATCTGTTTTAGACAATGTCCTGCCACTAAATCCAACCACATGACCTCTTAAATCCGTAATTGGAAACATGACACGATTCGCGAACAAATCAAAATAATTCCCATCATCGCCTTGTTTCACAAGACCAAGTTTAATCATATCAGAAACAGCGAAACCTTTATCTTTTAGGATCTTATAAAGGGTTTCTCCTCTTGCTGGTGCATAACCGATATTAAAGTGTTCAATCGTTTCTTCTGTTAAACCACGACCGCTTAAGTATGAAACTGCTTCTTGACCGCTTTCACTGTTTTTTAAATTAAAACGGTAGAAGTTCATCGCTTCTTTCATGAGTGCATAATCATGAGCATGTGGATCTTTTTTATAGCGACTATCTTTAATTTCAATACCCGCACGTTCTGCTAATTCTAATGCAGCTTCAGTAAAAGGTATGCCTTTTATTTTTGAATAGAATGTAATGGGTTGACCCCCTTCGCCACATCCCATACATTTACAAATATTTTTTTCTGGACTGACAGAAAACGATGGTGATTTTTCATCGTGAAATGGACACAAACCAAAATAGTTCTTCCCCTTCTTCTGGAGCTGAACGAATTCGGACACGAGGTCTACAATATTAGTTTTATCGTTAATTAACCTTAAGAGCTCGTTATCCATGTGTCCTCCTTATTTGTTAGAATTGAATACGACTTTCAATATAATTGATGAGTTCATCAATTTTAATGCGATCTTGTGTCATTGAATCACGATGACGTATCGTAACCGTATTCGTTTCTTCAGTATCGTGATCAATTGTGACACAAAGATAGGTACCGATAGAATCTTGTCTTCTATAACGTTTACCAATTGATTGTGTCTCATCATACACGGCATCAAATCGTTTTGATAACATGCCATAAATGTCTTCTGCTTTATCTTTATGTAGTTTCTTAACTAAAGGTAAGACAGCAACTTTATATGGGGCAAGTGCTGGATGAATTTTTAAGACTTGTCTTGTTGTTCCATCGCCGAGATCTTCGACTTTGTATGCATCTGCTAAAAATGCTAAGACAAGGCGTTCTACGCCAACCGCTGGTTCAACGACATATGGTAGGTAACGCTCATTTGTTTCTGGGTCTAAATATTCTAAATTTTCTCCAGAATGTTTTTGATGTGCTGTTAAATCAAAATTCGTTCGACTTGCAATACCCCAAAGTTCGTCAAATCCCCATGGAAATTTGAATTGGATATCGGTTGTCGCATTTGAATAATGACTTAAGGCTTCAGGTTTATGATCATCAAATATCAAATGGTCTTCACTTAAACCTAAATCTGTTAACCAATTCATACAAAATGCTTTCCAGTATTTGAACCATTTGAGTTCAGTGCCTGGTTTGCAGAAGAATTCCATTTCCATTTGTTCAAATTCACGTGTTCTGAAAATGAAGTTACCTGGTGTAATTTCATTTCTAAATGATTTACCTACTTGACAGACACCAAATGGTAATCTCTTTCTTGTTGTTCGTTGAATTTGTTTGAAATTTATGAACATACCTTGTGCGGTTTCTGGTCTTAAGAAAATCTTACTCGCTGAATCTAGTACAACCCCTTGATGTGTTTCAAACATCATATTAAACTTTCGAATAGGAAGCCAATCGCTTTCACCACAAGCAGGACATGCTACTTTATGTAGTGCTAAATAGTCACTCATCTTCTCAGGTGACCAACCATCAGCATTCACCGTATGATCATGTGCATCAATTAATTGGTCAGCTCTAAATCGTTGATGACAACTTTTACATTCCGTAAGCGGATCAGAAAAACCACCGACATGACCGGAGGCGACCCACACTTCAGGATTTAATAAAATAGATGTGTCAACGAGCACATTATTTGGCGTCTCTTTTTGAAACTTTTGAATCCATGCATTTTTAATGTTGTTTTTTAATTTACTACCCAAAGGTCCATAATCCCACGTGTTCGCTAAACCACCGTAAAGCTCACTTCCTTGAAAGATATATCCAGTTGTTTTCGCAAATTGTACGAGATCGTCAAGTGTTACCATAAGTGTTCCTCATTTCAAGTTTTTTAATGTTGTTTGTAAATGATATTGATAATATTTTTGAATGAATGATTTGATATCGTTTAATGTATCTATTTCATAGATACCATGTTCATTATACGGTAAATAGGTCAGTTTTAAAAGAGGCGTAGCCGCTTTTACATCAAGATCAATAAACCCTTCTTCACCATCATAGATTAACCCACCTTTTTCCACACTCACACCACGCACTAACCTACCATCTGGTTTTAAATCAATATCTAGACCGAGTGGTCTTAACATTTTAAGTGAAAAGCTGAGTGAAGCTACGTCAATATTTGGCGCTATTAAGGCATCGTTTAGTGTTTTATAAATGGCTTCATGATTCACATCATGGACGATAAATTTATCAATAATTTCCAACATCAACGCAGCAGATTGGGTATGATGATAATCATCTTTAATTGCTTGATAGTCATCGATTAACGTCGCGTCCGCTAGTGTATACATCGATTTATTCAAATGTTCTTTAAACGTTATTTTCGTTAAAAATTGGGCCATCACGCGTGAAGAAGCGTTAAGTTTTTGTGAGCCTTTTGCAATGAGTGTGACTTTTCCAAACGGTGTATATGTAAATAGTAATCTAGCACTTTCTTGATAAGGTTGTACCTTATAAACAATGCCTTCCATCTTAATCACCAAAGCCAAAAGCTTTTAAATCTTGTGGGCGATTTCGCCAATCCTTTTTCACCTTAACCCAAAGTGTTAAGTGTACTTTTCTCTTTAAATAATCGTTTATATCTTTTCTAGCTGCGGTACCTATGGCTTTAATCTTTTCACCGTTTTTCCCAATTAAGATACTTTTTTGTGTTGACCTTTCAACGATAATAATCGCACTGACGTCTAACGTATTTTCCTTAGGATTATCAACAAGAGACTCAATTTGTACAGCCACTGCATGTGGTACTTCCTGTTCCGTTAAATATAATATTTTTTCACGAACAAGCTCTGACAACATCACACTATCACTTTGATCACTTTTCATATCTTCCGGAAAATATTGAGGTCCTTCTGGTATGATCTTAATGAGTTCTTTTTTTAAGTGCTCAAGATGCGTATTATCTTTTGCAGATATGGGGTAATATCCAGCGAAATCATAGGTTCCTAGATAACTCATAATCATGTCATCAATTTCAGCTTTCGATTTTAATAAATCAATTTTGTTTATCAGTAAATAAATGGGTGTGTTTAACGCTTCAAAGTAACGCATAATATGTCCTTCTGCTGCTGTTTTCTTGCGATCAACAACAAATAATACTGCATCGACATCCGTTAAACTTGAAACAGCTACTTTATCAATTTGCTTGTTTAATAAATCTTTCCCTTTATGCATACCTGGTGTATCAACAAAAACCAGTTGATAACCTGGTTCTGTAATAATACCTGAAATACGATGTCTCGTGGTTTGTGGTTTCGGACTAGTGATCGCTGCTTTCATACCAATCAAGGCATTTAAAAGCGTTGATTTACCAACATTTGGTCGTCCTACTATCGCAATAAAACCCGCTTTATGCGTCATCGTCATCAAATGTTTCAAAAGCATATGGCAACAAATCATCAGTTGACATATCCTTTGTATCCCCTTTTAAATTAGCAAGCACCACTTTAGCACCTTTCGGCAACAGTTCATGAAGAACTTGTCTGCATGATCCACATGGACTTACTGGTCCTTCTGTATCAGCAACCACCGTAATTTGCTCAATATCTTTAGGATTATATCCTTGGCTCATTAGTGAAAAAATTGCACTTCTTTCTGCACAATTTGATAATCCTAATGCTGCATTTTCAATATTTGCACCATACACAACCGTACCATCCTTAAGTCTAATAGCAGCACCAACTTTAAAATGTGAGTAAGGTGTATATGCTCTTAAGCGTGCCTTTTTTGCATGTTCTAAATCATTCACGATTCAAGACTCCTTTCAAGCTTCGCTTTTTTTAATATGTCTTCTTGTTTTTCTGTCATTTCTTTTTCTTCTTCTTTCGTATGATGATCATACCCTTTTAAATGAAGATAACCGTGAACAGCTAAAAAGCCAACTTCACGATTAAAACTATGTCCATAAGTTGTCCGTTGTCTTTCTGCTTGATCTAAGCATATGAATACATCACCCAATGACTTATCTTCGGGTTCGTCATTCACAAAACTTAAAACATCAGTAATGCGATCAATATTTCTAAAGACACGGTTCAATCTTTTAATTTCTGCTTCATCAACAAAGATTAACTGCATTCCTTCTGTTTCATGTACTTTTTTAAATATTTGTCTCATAAGTTTATCAACACCAGTAATGTCTTTACTCGTTTGATTATGAATGGTTACTTTCATGATGATCATACCTTTCTAAGATATGTTGAACAAGTGGATGTCTAATGACATCAACATTGTCAAATGAAACAACATCAATACCTTCTAAACCATGTAATAGTTTAACAGCATGACTTAATCCAGAGTGGTTTCTAGATTGTAGATCAGTTTGGGATGGATCTCCAGTGATGACCATTTTAGATGAAAAACCTAGTCTCGTTAGAAACATCTTCATTTGTGCAGTTGTCGTGTTTTGTGCTTCGTCTAATATGACAAATGCATTTTCAAGCGTACGACCACGCATATATGCGAGTGGCGCTATTTCTATAATGCCTTTTTCCATTAAATTCACAGTTTGTGCATTTCCTAACATTTCATATAACGCATCATATAATGGTACAAGATAAGGGTCTATTTTTTCTTTTAAGTCACCAGGTAAAAACCCTAGTGATTCACCCGCTTCAACCACAGGTCTCGTTAAAATTAATTTTTTAACAGACCCCTTTTTAAGTTCAGCAACCGCGCTAGCGACTGCTAAATATGTCTTACCAGTGCCAGCAGGTCCTATACCAAAAGTTAAATCATATTTCTTAATCGCTTCAACATATGATCGTTGATTAAAGGTTTTCGGATAAACCGCTTTACCCATATCATTTGTGATAATCTTTTCACGTTTGTGATAAAGTGAATCAATACCCTCTAAGCGATCCATTTCAGCCATTTTTATGATATACATGATATCTCTTTCATTCAGTTGAACGTGGTGTTCAGCTAACGATACTAAGACGACAAAAATAGCCTCCAAAAGTGCCTTCATTTCTGGTTTCGCGTCCGTGATAATGTCACTACCACGTACCGATACGTGAATGCCTAGGTACTGTTTGAAAACTAGTAGGTTTCGATCTTGAATGCCAACGACCCGGCTGATCGTTTCGGCATGATGAATTTGTTGATTTAACTTCATTCAACCGCCCCTTCTTCTATACATTAATTATACCATAATCTATAAGATTAAGGCTTTCTCAATCCATAAAATCATCAATTACAAATGAAAACGCACCATCAGGTGCGTTATTTGTTATTTTTTCTTCGCGCGGTTTGCACGAATACGGTCTTTACGTTCAACACTAGGCTTAACATAGAATTGACGTTTACGAGCTTCGCGGAGGGTTCCTGATTTAGAGACGTCACGTTTAAAACGGCGCAATGCGTCTTCAAGTGTTTCCTTATCTCGAACAACTGTTTTAGGCATCTTCTGCCCTCCTTCCGCGGCTACAATTATTTAGCCGTAGTTATTATATATGATTTTAATGTAATTGTCAAAGTTATATGCGTATATTTTTATTAAAATTACATACAAAGAAAAAAGCACTAACTGTGCTTTTATCTTTTAATGAAGAAAGTTTGAGAGTACAACAAATACAATAAGTAATGTTGTAATGACAAGTGTTGCTCTCGTTAAGAACAACTCGAACCCTCTGTCTTTCTTATTTTTAAATAATTCAGATTTTTCACCGCTAAATGCACTAGCTGCATCTTCATTTGAATTCTGTAATAATACAGCAACAACGAGTAGTACAGCTAAGACGATGACTAAATAATCAGCCCAGATCATAATATTCCTCCTAAAACCTAATTAATGATACCAAATATATGCATTTTTGTCAATCATATTTGACGATAGTTTAAGCGGTTATATCATCAATAAATGCTTGAATGTCAGAAATCATGATCAGTGTTGATGTAAACCCACCACTTGCAATATACCACGCTTCACCATTTAGTGCATAAATATGACTATTTTGTCCAGCTTCTGTACTTGTCACTAAACTATTATTCAAGACAGCATCTAGCGTGGATTCGTTGCCGATTGCAGCTGCTCTGTCAAGAAGAAACAATACTTCTGGATCAACAGCAGATACATACTCATAACCTACTAAATCACCATGTGAACCACCTGAGTCAACATTATCATCAGCAGGAATAAACCCAAATTCATCATATAACACAGCATATCTTCCTGTTGGTCCATAAAATGATAATGCTTGACCATTAACAAGGATAAATAACGCCTCATGTGTATTTGTCATATCAGAGATGATAGTCATATCATCAACAATTTCATCTAATGTGTTTTGTAGATCATCGGCTACAGAAGGGAAAATCTTTGCGAGATTTTGTGCATTCCTTGTTAACCCTTCTAGATATTCTCCAAAGATTAATGTCACATCTAAAATATCAGCATTTGGATATTGTTCCTTTAATGCATCATACGCACCTGTTGAACGTGAACCAAGAATGATGAGTTCTGGTTGAAATAAATCTAAAACATCATAATCTGGTAAAAACAATGTGCCGACATGCTCATAATCACTTGACTCATATGCACTCAAAAATGTCGGTATATTGGTTTGCACGATACCTAGTAATGAAATACTTGTTTCATCAATACCAACATAATCTAACATATCCAAGGCATCATAACTAAAGATGGCTACTCTACTTGGATTTGTTAAAAATGTTTCTGTAATCTCTTGACGGTTTAAACCTGTCGTATCATAACTCGTTCCTGATTCGCCAAGCTCTGCACCTGATAACACACTATGTGTAATTGATACTTCTTCACGTATAAACGTGTTGTCGTCATTATTAGGAATTGATGTACAACCAAGAAGTGTGAAACTAATGACCACAGTCATTATCATTATAAATCCTTTTTTCATTCTAATTCTCCTTTATTTAAAGATACCAATGTATCTATATTTTTGTTTTCATATTGATTTTGATAGAATAAACAAATTTTTCTTCCGTTATAACCAGCAATACAAAAATCATGATCAAACGTACGATCTAAAATATCTTTTTCAATCATCTCATCCACACTACCTTCAGCTAATATTTCACCATCTTTCATCGCGATAATATGATCTGAAAATGCGGCTGCAAAATTAATATCATGCATGACAACTACGATTGTTTTCCCGAGTTCTTTAACCATTTTTTCTAACATAGTCATCATTTCTACCGCGTGCTTCATATCGAGATTATTAAGTGGTTCGTCTAATAATATGTATGGCGTATCTTGTGCCAGCACCATCGCGATATAGGCGCGCTGTCTTTGCCCACCAGACAATTTTTCGATCGACTTATTTTCGATATCGGTTAATTTCATATACGAAATGGCCATATTAATCATCGCGATATCTTCCGTTTTTAATCGTCCTTTAGAGTGTGGAAAGCGACCAAATGTAACAAGTTCTCTCACAGTCACACGCATCGCAATGTGGTTGGTTTGTTTTAAAATAGCAAGTTTCCTAGCAATCTCATCTGACTTCATGGTAGCCATATCAATACCATCGATAAAAATATCACCTTGATTGGGGGATATCAATCTTGAAACCACACTTAAAAGTGTTGATTTACCCGCACCATTCGCACCAATAAGTGCTGTAATTTTACCTTCTTGTATATGAAGATTAATATTTTTCAAGACATTTAAATCTTGATATGATTTGTCAATATTTCTAATTTCAATCATGTACGATTCTCCTTTAAGATGAGATAAATCATATAAAAGCCTCCAACTAAATTAATGAGCACTGTCACTGTCGTTTGATAACCGGTTTCTGCAATCATCGTTTGTCCTAAGACAAGGAAGATGATGGCTAACAAACTTGACACAATCATTAATTCTTTATGTTTATAAGTTTGAAGTAATTCTCGTGCTGCATTGACTGCAAGCAATCCTAAGAAAGCAATCGGTCCAATGAGTGCTGTAGATATGGCCATCGCGAACGCGATATAAATGAGTGCACCATTCATTTTTTTATGATGAGGAACACCTAATCCAATCGCTTCAGATTCACCTAGCGCCATCACATCATAATATTTAAATTGGTTCACCAATAATCCAATCATGATTATCATGAGTGGTACAGCTAAAATGATAATTGATGTATTCATATTTGTAATCGTTACTTCTGTGCTGATCACAACCGATTGAAATGAGTTTGGATCCATAATCGTTTGTAAAAAACTAGAAAGTGATCTTGCAAGTGTGGATAATATCAAACCAACCAGTAATAAAAAGATGATATGATTTCGATCTTTTTTCAAAATAAATCGATAAATCAATAATGCTGATCCGACCATAACGATCGTTGCAAAACCAAATCTTAAAAACGGATTTGTAATCAATAACGAATTCGATCCTAAAAAGAATACAATCGCTGTTTGAGATAATACAAATAACGCATCAAACCCAATTAAACTCGGTGTTAAAATTCTGCTATGCGTCATCGTTTGAAAGACCAATGAGGTAGTCGCGATAAGAACTGCAGATACCACCATCGCGATCACTTGATACCCTCTTCGTTCTAAAATACTGAAGATGGCATCCTTCATCGCGAGTGCCAATACAGGATCTTCTGGGAATAAATCATAAGGGGTTGTTATCATCCAAAAAGTCAAATACAACATAACTGATATAACGGCTAACAAAGAGAATATCCAGACATATTTATGCTTTATCATATGACATCCTCCGATAGATAATGATTAAGAATATCAATGCACCTAAGATGCCCATCGTAAAGCTTATCGCGACTTCATAAGGAAAAATAACAACTCTTGAGATAATATCATTAATTAATACAAAGGATGAACCAAAGAGAGCTACATCAACCATATTTTTCTTGACACCATCCCCATAATACATCGTAACTAAATTAGGGATGATCAATCCAATAAATGGTAAGTGACCAACCATCACGAAATTGACTGCTGTAATGGCTGAGATAATGATTAATCCAAGCGCGATAACAAACTTGTAATTCACACCTAAATTTTTAGCAAAGTCTTCACCCATACCAACAATTGAAAAACGTGTCGCATAAATGAATGCTAATACAATTACGGGAATCACTAGAAATAATAATTCATAAGTTCCAATCGCTTTATTTGCAAATCCACCAACACCAATTGTTTGTATAAACTGTAAGGCATTAAACTGATATGCAATAAATGTTGATATAGCAGCTATCATCGCTCCATACATCATACCCACTAATGGTACATAAATAATATTTTTAAATTGAATGCGGTTAAGCATCAATATAAAAATAATGGATGACACGAGCGCAAACGCGAATGCGAACACCGTTCTAATCACAACCGTCTGATTACCGAACAATAAGAAACCTATGAGCAATCCTAAAACAGCAGCATTCGTTGTTCCTGCAGTTGAAGGTGCAACAAATTTATTTCGACTGATTGCTTGCATAATAAGTCCTGCAATGGATAATGCAGATGCAGATAATATAATCGCAACCGTTCTAGGAATTCTTGAGATCCATAACACTTCCCACGCATGAGCATCACCCTTAAAAAGTGCACTAAATGTTAAATCTAGTACACCAATTCTTAAAGACGTGATGACAAGTAAAGAAAAGACGATAACCAGGATAATTCTTTTATGACTAAGTAGACGTTTCATGTATGCTTTCATCAACCTGATAAACTTCATATTTATCCTTAACCACATCGATTAGTCCTTCTGGTTTTTCTTTCTTCTCTTGGTGCATCTTGATATGCGCTGGACTAGCTTCCCATCTGTAATATGCATTCTTATCTGTGAAATAGATGGACATGCGAACAAAAGAAATGCCATTGGTTGTTCGAATGGCAATTTCTCTTTTTTCAAATCCATCAAATGTTAAGAGTGGTGACTCTTTTTTAAAACGCTCTAAAAATGTATTGAGATGTGCTTCTTGCACATGAAATGTTTTACTTACGATGTACATCAAAATCCTCCTCTGTAATCACATCAATTTTAAAGTAATCGTTGTTGTATTACAAAGGATACGATAAAGATTATAAAGACCCCTTTTGTTTATAATAATTAGTATCTAAATCATAATAAAGACGAGTATTCTCGTCTATTTCTTTCTTTCTGTTCTTACAGCTGGCACACCTTTTAACAAACTGTTTGCAGGTGCATCTTTAACAACAACTGCACCAGCAGCAATAATACTATGTTCGCCAATATGAATCGGACCGATTAACGTCGCACCAGCATAAATCATACTACCACTACCAATTTTAGGATGTCTATCTACTTTTTCAAATGTATTCGCTCCAAGCGTCACACCATGATAGAGTACACATCCATCACCGATTTCTGCGGTCTCTCCAATCACCGTGCCCATCCCATGATCAATGAAGACTCCTGTACCTATTTTGGCTGCTGGATGGATATCTATACCGGTTTTCTTTCTTGTACGATAACTTATCCATCTTGCATAATTAAATCTTCCTTTAAGCCATTGTTTGTGTGCTCTCCTGTGTCTTCTTAAGGCAATCACACCAGGATAGGTAAAATACACCATGAAACAACATGGTGCTGCTGGATCATATAATTTTGCTGCTCTAACATCTTTTATGACACACTCTTTTTTCATTGATATAACTCCGTTGATAAATAACGTTCTCCCGTGTCAGGAATAATCACGACAATTCGTTTACCTTTGTTTTCATCTCTTTTAGCTAGGATGGTTGCAGCATATAATGCAGCTCCTGCTGAAATACCAGCAAACACACCTTCAGTTCTAGCAAGTATTCTTGCCGTATCAAATGCTTCTTTACCAGTTACTTTAATCACTTCATCAATCACATTGACGTTTAACACTTTAGGTATAAATCCTGCACCAATACCTTGTATTGGATGAGGTCCAGGTTCTCCACCTGATATCACAGGAGATTCAGCTGGTTCTACTGCAATAATCTTAATATCTTTTAATTCTTTTTTAAGGACTTCTCCGACACCCGTTACGGTACCACCTGTACCAACACCAGCAACAAAGAAATCGAGATGATTATCCGTATCAGCAAGAATTTCTTTCACTGTGGTTTGTCTATGAACTTCAGGATTTGCTAAATTCTCAAATTGCATGGGCATAATCGCATCAGCATGTTGATCGATCATTTCTTGGGCTTTTGCAATAGATCCCTTCATCCCTTTAGTTTTATCTGTTAAGATGACGTTTGCACCTAATGCCTTAACGATTTGAACACGTTCTTTTGATACACTCTCAGGCATCACAATCGTTAATGGATATCCCTTTGATGCACATATGAATGCGAGTCCTATACCGGTGTTACCTGATGATGGTTCAACAAATATTGTATGTTCATTTACTAAACCTTCATTTTCAATCGCTTCAATTAATCCTTTAGCGAGTCTATCTTTCACGCTTGATAATGGATTAAAGTATTCTAGTTTAGCAACGATTTCAGCTTTAGCATCCACTAATTTAGCATAACGTTCAAGTGATAATAATGGTGTGTTTCCAACTAAGTCTATAATTGATTTTGATATGTTCATTTAATTCACTCCTTTGACCGTATCTCATTATATCGCTTTTCACTTTATAAATCATATGATATGCTATATAATAGCCATATCAAAAAGGAGGCATTATGCAAATAAAAAGATTCCCACTAGGAAACCTCAAAAGTAATTGTTTTATTGTTCATAACAATCAAAAGGCTTATATCGTTGATCCAGGGTATGAAAGTCAAGACGTGTTAGACTTTATTAACGACAATCAACTCGATGTATCCTTTATTTATATTACACATGGTCACCCTGATCACATTGGTGGTATTAACTTTTTAAATCAATTTTTAAACGTGCCTGTATATGCACCACTAAAAGATCAATGGTGGATTGATGTGTATGGTCCTTCTCAAAACATCAATGCGACTGTCACAAATTACATCAAAGAACCATTTGACATTAGCTTTAATGGTGAAGCACTAAAGGTTTATGATACCCCTGGTCATTCTGAGGGTGGTACTGTCCTTTATAGTAAAACACATCGTTATCTATTTACTGGTGACACGTTGTTTTTTGAAACAGTTGGTAGAACAGATATTCCCCATGCTGATAAAGATGTATTAGTTCAATCAATTAAACGAATGTATGATCTATTTCCAGAAGATACAGTCGTTTATCCAGGTCACGGAAAAGAAACCAGTATTGGTCATGAACAAACACATAATCCATTCGTAAGAAAAGGCGCTTAATTGCGCCTTTTACATTGTTTATTATATAACGTTTAAATATTTTTCAAGTTCAAAAGCTGTTACCTTAGTCTTATATTCATCCCATTCTTTTGTTTTAGCTTCCATAAGTTTTTCATATAAGAAATCACCCATCGCTGATTTCATTAATTTAGATGAACTAAAGTTTGCAATCGCTTCTTGTAGTGATCCTGGTAAATTTTTAATACCCATCCGTTTACGTTCATGTTCTGACATTTTAAAGAGGTTTTTCTTAATAGGTGAAATTGTCTTCAAATCACTCTTTAAACCATCTAGACCAGATGCCAATAACGCACTGATTGCGAGATATGGATTTGATGATGGATCAACTGAACGCACTTCAATACGTGTCGCGTTGCCGCGAGCAGCAGGTATTCTAATCATCGTTGAACGGTTTGCGTCACTCCATGAAATATAAACAGGTGCTTCAAAGCCAGGAACGAGACGTTTATATGAATTAACAGTAGGATTTGTCGCTAAGCAGAATTCACGTGCGTGTTTCATGACACCTGAGATAAATTGAAGTGCAGTGTGTGATAATTGATTTGATGTGTTTGGATCATAGAATAGATTATTACCATCTACATCTGAAATAGAGCAGTTTGTATGCATACCTGATCCATTAATACCTTCAACTGGTTTTGGCATGAATGTTGCATGATAACCATGACGTCTAGCCACGTTTTTTACAACGACTTTAAACGTTTGTATGTTATCACATGCTTCTAAAGCATTATCAAAATGGAAATTAATTTCATGTTGTCCATAAGCTACTTCATGGTGTGAAACTTCCATTTCAAACCCCATATTTTCTAGTTCTAACACGATATCTCTTCTAACATCTTCTGATTCATCGATAGGTGCTAAATCGAAATAACCACCCATATCTGAGAATTCCATGGTTGGTTTACCATCATCACCTAATTTGAATAAAAAGAATTCTGGTTCTACACCAACATTAAATTTACCAAATTTAGGATTGAATTTACGCATTTCTTCTAGATTGCGTTTAAGAATGTATCTTGGGTCCCCTTCAAATGGTACATGGTCTGTGGTATAAATATCACAAATTAAACGTGCAACCTTACCATGAGGAATGGTTTCCCATTCAAGAATGAGCCAAGTTGATAAGTCAGGATATAAATACATATCTGCTTCATCAATACGAACGAATCCTTGAATTGATGAACCATCAAACATGACTTCATTGGCAAGTGCTTTTTCTAGATTCGTTACTGGAATCTCAACATTCTTAACAACACCAAGCATATCCGTAAATTGAAGACGAACATATTTGACATTATTGTCTTTTGCTGATTGTAGGATATCAGCACGTGAGTAGTTCTTCATAAGATAACCCCTATTTTCTATAGATTTATGCTTTAATTAAATAGTAAAACATATAATTTGTCAATATTTGGGTAATATTTATATAAAAATTTACATATGTAAACGTTATTTTGTGCTCTGGCACATAATTTTAAACAAAACGCCCATCTAAATGGACGTTAAATTCTATCTAATATAATAAGTGTTTCAATAGATGTTGTTTGTGGAAACATGCGAATTGGATAAGCATGTGTCACACGATATTGCTCTTTTAACATATTGATATCTCTTGCCAACGATTTGACATCACACGATAAATAAATGATGCGTTTAAATGACATATCCAATACTTGATCGATAAATCGTTTGAATAATCCATTACGAGGTGGATCGACAATCAAGATATCTCCATCATAATTTTTTATCACATTTTCAGCGCGATCTTCAATCACTTCAATCCGTGACAAACGCTCTTTATCTATGATATCTTTCGCCATCGAAACATTTTCTTGATTTGATTCAATCATCGTTATTTTTTTGGTATTGTCATATACAGAATAACCAATTGATCCAATACCACTATATGCTTCAACAACTTCTAAGCCGTGATCAACATAACTCGCAATCACTTCATATACTTCTCGCATCATTGGCCAGTTCACCTGGAAGAAAGATCGATCATTAATCACGACATCAAAAGATTTTAGTGCTTGTGTGATTTCATTTTCACCATAAAGGACAATGGATTCATCACTAAGAATGAGTCGATCATTTGTTTTTAGGTTTAACGTAATACCTACGACTTCTTTTTCTCTAGCCAACTTATCAACGAGTTTTTCTAATCCATCAACTTCTTTTTTAGTCGCAACAAACGTTATGAGTATTTGATTTTGTTCATTCGATCTAAATACGACATGTTTTAATACGCCTTCTTCAATAGGTACTGTAATACGATTAATTAAATTAACAAATCTGTTTGTAATTGAATCAGCGAGTATAAAGAGAGGTACTTGAACTAATGAATAATCTCGTTTATATAACCCTAACTTTAAAATTGGTTCTGGTAACACATGAAAGACAGATTTATTACGATAATTAACAAATCGTTGATCGGTCAATGTTTTCGTAATCTCTAAATCAACATCTGCGATTTTCTTAAATGTATCTTTGGTTATTTTTTCTTGCCATTCAATTTGTTTTTCATGTTTAAGATGATAGAGTTCAATACTTCCTAATTCAGATGTATCGTGTGTTCGATCCTTACTGATTTTAAGAAGTTTTAAAATAGATCCTTCACCGAAACTTTTATTTAATTTTTCAATGATAACTTCTGCACATTCACCAGGAAGTAACCCCGCTACAAATATGACATAACCTTCTGGCTTACACACACCTTGACCTTTATAATCTAAATCAATAGCCGTTAGTTTGACCATATCACCAACAGTTAGCATCATTGTCATCCTCCTTATAGTGTCTTGCAAGTCCGCCTTGCGCGGTCTCTTTATATGCGGTATGCATATCAAGACCAGTTTGATACATTGTTTCAATGACTGTATCCAATGAAACCTTTCTAGAATCACTTAAAAAATAAGCGAGTCCACATGCGTCTATCGCACGAAGTGCAGCAACCGCATTTCTTTCAATACAAGGTATTTGAACAAATCCATTGACTGGATCACATGTTAATCCCAAGTGATGTTCCATCGCTATTTCAGCAGCGTATTCAACTTGTTCAACTGATAATTTAAAAAGGGTTGCGTGTGCGGCAGCAGCCATTGAACAAGCACTACCAATCTCAGCTTGGCAACCGGCAACGGCACCACTAATCGATGCGTTATACTTAATTAAATTTCCAATTAATCCTGCAATAGCTAATGCCTTTATTACTCTTTTTTCAGTGATAAACTGATGCTTTTCTTTCATGTAATATAACACCGATGGTAATACTCCACAAGCGCCACAAGTCGGTGCTGTAACAATTAAACCACCACTCGCATTCTCTTCACTTACGGCGTAGGAATACGCACTAACAAGGCGATTTTCTGTTATTTCAGAAACTTCATTCTTGAGTTTTTTATTGTATAATTCGGGTGCTTTTCTTTTAAGTTTAAGTGGACCAGGTAGCGTTCCTTCTGTCGTTATACCACGATGAATAGCATCTTTCATTGATATCCAAATTCGCTTTAAAAAAACTTCAATATCGGGACCTTCAACCTCAACAACATAGTCATATAAACTGATACCTTTTTGTTTACAATATTGTTTAATTTTTTTAAATGTATGGTGTGGATAAATTTCTGGAATTTCATCGATTTCACCATCAAAAACAATACGTCCACCACCGACACTTGAGACACCTTTTTCAATTAACAATTGATCATCCTTATATACTTTTATCCATAAATAGTTAGGATGTTTTTCGAGATCGATGGTTGTTGAAAAAGTCACGTCGCAACCCGCGAGTGACTCCACAATAGCATCCTCTGTCAAGTGTCCTTTACCAGTCAATGCGAGTGAGTTAAAAAGCGTAATGTCAAAGCGATTCGCTTCAGGGTACGCAAACTTGATACGTTTGGTTGCCATAGCAGGTCCCATCGTATGGGAACTGCTTGGACCATAACCAATTTGGTAAAGATGTCTTATGGATTGCATGATATGACCTATAGAATAATAATGTTATCTCTTTCGTTATATGATTATAAGTTGCTGAATTTCCTGATTAAGTAATCGACATAGTATTGTGGATCAAATGGTTTACCTGTCGCGATAACCATGACCTCTTCAGCCGATTTAGATGAAGCGAACTTATGAATATGTTCTTTTAACCATGCATTAATCAGTTCAATCTTATTACTTCTCACAGCTGTTTCAACATTGAAATCCTTATTCATTGCGTCATAAATTTGAGCCGCACATGCGCTACCTAATGCATAGGTTGGAAAATAACCAATCGAACCATGCGCCCAGTGGATATCTTGTAACACACCTTCAGCATCATTCTTTGGTCTCTTACCGACATATTTACTATATAAGAAATTCCAACGTTTAGGTAGATCTTTCACTTTTAATTTACCACTAATAAGTGCTCTTTCAATTTCATATCTCACTAAGATATGAAGTGAATAAGTAAGTTCATCAGCTTCAATTCGAATGAGTGAACGTTTCGCTTCATTGATAAATTTATAGAAATCTAATACTGATACATTTTTCAACTGTTTAGGAAATAGTTCGACAAGTTTTGGATAATGGGTTTCCCAAAATGCATACGAACGACCAATCATGTTTTCAAACATACGGGATTGTGATTCATGAATGCCTAAAGTTGTACCACCATGAAGTGCTGTATCATCATATTTCTCATCATTTTGTTGTTCATAAATACCATGTCCCATTTCATGGATCACTGAGAATATTGATGATTTAATATCATCTTCATGATAATGGGTTGTGATTCTAGTATCTGTACTAGTGACACCTGACGTAAATGGGTGTGCACTTTCTTTTAATAACCCTTTTTCTTTATCGTAATGAAAAACATCCATTAAGTAATCAGCAAATGCTCTTTGCTTGTCAATAGGGAATGGTCCTTCTTTAAGTCTTTTTGGAAAACGAAGACTTGATTTCGTTACTTCTGCTACGAATGGTACAAGTTGTTCTTTAATCGTATTGAAGAACTTATCATAGGCGTCAACACCCATACCTTCTTCATAAAAGTCTAATAAAACATCATAACCTTTTAATTCATCAGTTTCTAAATATTTGACAAGTTTACGTTGGAAAGCAACTACTTTTTCAAGTGTTGGAGCAAATGATTCAAAATCATTATTCTTCTTCGCATTTACCCAAACTGGTAGTGATGACTGAACAAGCATTTGATAAGCTAGGTATTCATCCTTAGGTACCTTTTGAACAATACGTAAGCCTTTCTCCGCTTTTTTAATTTCAACTTTAAAATCAGGATCTTCAAGTTCATCTATATGACTATATAGATATTCAATCGCTTCGATATATGCTGGATCCGCTTCTAAATTATAAGCTGCTTCAGCTAATACCCCAAATTGTTTATCTGCATATGCATAACCTTTGATTGGTGCTTCGGTTTCCTTATCCCAACCCATCAGCCAAATCGCGTATTCATAAGCTTTTAGTTTTGCCAGTTGTTCCTTATACGTTTTAATATACTGTTCCATAATATCCCTTCTTTCTTAACATGATTATAGCATAGTTGTGTAGGCAAATCATTGATTATCTACATAAACTCTTCGTTAAATCAAAAATGGTGCCATATCCAAATAACAAGGCACCATTTAAACTATAAGAATAAGATTTTATTGTAAATGTGTAATGCTATATATGTACATTACTGGAGTGTTGGCCTAATATGCATATTTATTAATTGTTGTTTTCCACCCCAGGATACTGAAACATTATTAATCTGATTTTATCACATATATCATGATTTGACTATCTCTTTTCAATTATATTTAAACATAAAAAAAGATGTTAGTGGTTTTTGTATCCACCAACATCTTATCATTTCAATTAACTGTGTGCTTCTATAAACTAAATGAAACATTCATTAAGTCCTCAGATTCATCCCAGAGACTCATCGCTAATTTTTCATCATAATAATTCGCAGCTCTTTTGGATGTACCAATTTTTCCAAATACTTCTAATAAACCAATGGGTCCATATAATGCACCACCTTCAATATGATTTGATAATGCCGCTTCAATCGTCGGTCTTGCACCTTCTTTAACAGAAGATAAAAATGGACCAATTACATATTTAGCAAAAAATCTTATAAACGGGTTAGGTACGATATTTGTGTTCATCACCACACCAGGATGTGCAGCAATTGACAATATTCTTTTACCTGATGCTTTTAAACGTTTATCTAATTCCATCGCGAATAACAAATTGGCAAGTTTAGATTGGGCATATGAACCCATACGGTGATATGTCTTTTTTGATTGTAGATCATCTAATTTAATCTTTCCATATCTGTAAGACATCGACGTCACTGTGACAATTCGAGACGCAAATGAATCAGGCATGATTGGTAATAATTGTTGTGTTAAGTAAAAATGACCTAAATAGTTAACCCCAAACATACGTTCAAATCCATCTTCAGTCGTTTGATATTTTCCCCACAAGACTCCTGCATTATTAATTAAAATATCTAAATGGTCATATTGTGACTTAAATGTTTTAATAAATTCATCAATCTCTTTTTTACTATTTAAGTCCAATTTAATAAATCTTAGTTTTAAGTTATCTTGAACAGATAACATTTTTTCGATCGCTTTTGTTGCCCGGCTTTCATTTCTGCATGCTAAAACAACTTCTAATCCTTCTTGTGCCAGTACTAAAGCCGTTTCATAACCGATGCCACTATTCGCCCCCGTGACAACTGCTACTCTCATGCTCTATTTGTCGTCCTTTGGCATTTGTGCTTTTCCGACAACTTTGTCATCTTCAATTTTAACAACATTCTTAACATAAGTGTCACTATCGAACGCCTTATATGTTGTTAGGAAACAAGCAATTTTAGCCACTTTATCGCCTACATTTAAATCAACATAAATGACTGTGTCGCGATAAACATTTTCAATTTGAATGAGTGATTTATCATTTTTATCGCGTAATGCAACATTTTTTTTGATATAGCTTTGATTTTCTTGATCCATACGGACAAGAAGTTCCAATTGGTCATCAACTAAGAACCCTCTAACTGTTGCGGGTCTACCAATTAAATCAGCTGTACCTACTACTTCGTACAAGTAGGTTGCTTCTTGATATGCTTCTTGTATACTACCACTGAATTTGATGTTTTCAAATGCATCATTAACAATCTTGCTCGCTTTTCTTCCAAGTTCGTTAATTTTTTCAGTTGCATTATCAACCATTTTACGAATATCAGGTTTCTTATCCATTGATTCTACCCCATTTCATTAGAATATCATGTTTTCATTCTTGTTGTTATCACTCTTATTATACCATTATTTAGACATCTTTAATATCAACACTAAACGACGAATAATAAAGTTGCGATTGAAAAATAGACCACAAGAGAAATAATATCATTGATGGTTGTCATAAATGGACCAGACGCTGATGCAGGATCCACATTGAGTTTTGATAGTGTCATAGGGACAAGTGTTCCCATCACTGAAGAAATCGCCATGACCGTCATTAATGCGATAAATACCGCTAAGGCGACTTTTAAAGGTTCAGCATTACCGATATGAAAAATATTTAAATAGATGGTGACATAAATAAATGCAATGCCTGCGACCATCACGCTATTAATTAAACCAATAACTGCTTCTTTACCAAAATGACTAAAAGCATCTTTTCTGCTATCTAGTTCATGTTGATGTATTCCTAAAATGGTGACAGCTAACGCTTGTGTCCCGATATTACCAGCTTGTCCTAAAATCATTGGCTGGAATAAAATAAGTGCCGTTACAGCTTCTAAGGTTGCCCCATATCTTAATAGGATTGTAATGGTTAATAGATTTAATATGACACCAATAAATAGCCATGGTAGTCTTTTTCGAGAACGTTCAAATGCATTGGTCGTTGATTCATAATCGGTGATTTGTGCCATACGTTCATAATCATCTTCATAGTCTTCAACAATCTCATCGAAAATATCATCCGCAGTAATAATCCCTAATAATTTATTATCTCTTCCTAAAACAGGAAGGGCATGTTCATCATAATCTCTGACGCGAGAAATCGCTTCTTCAATCGTATCATCCGCATAAACGAATACAATGTTTTCATCCATGATTTGATGAAGTGACGTTGAAGGTCTTGCAATAATTAGATCTTTAATATCCAACATGCCTTGTAGTATATCATTGTCATCTGTGATATAAATCGTATCAATATAATCTGCTTCTTTAGAACGAGCTACAATCTCGCTAGTCGCTTCTTTAATGGACATATTAACGTTTAATGCCATAAAGTCTGTGGTCATGATAGACGCAGCTTCATCTTCTTCATAAGTCAATAATAATCTTATGGTCTTTGCTTTATACTTAGGTAATAGATTTAATAAATCACTTTGTCTATCAATATCATGATGCTCAACAAACTCTTTTAAATCATCACTTTCAAGTAAGTTGAGTAATTTCTTTTGACGACTATCAGCAAGCATTTCAAATAAATCAGATTGTTCGTCATATTCAAGTTCAACAAAGATATCTGCAAGTAAATCAATCGGACTGAGGATGGTAATACGTTTTTGATGTTCTTCATTTTCACGCTCAAAAACACGTGCTATATCATAGGCATGCACATGGGTTAATGCTTTTTTTAAAGATTCATCATTATGTTTGAAATTTAATTTTTTAGCCATATAACCCTCCTATAATAACATGAGTGTCGATAAGCCAAAATAAACGAATACCGTGGTAATATCGATTAAAGTCGTGATTAAAGGACCGGATGCAACCGCTGGGTCCTGTTTAAACCATTTTAAAATTGATGGAATTAATATCGCGATGACTGGTGCTAAAAATACGGTTGTAAATATAGACATGCTGACAATCATCGCCATCGTTAATGGCTCAAATTGAGACGTTAACGATGAGAATAAATATGTAATACCAAATGCGAGTGCACCAATCGCGATCCCATTTAATAAACCCGTTAAAACTTCTTTCATTAAACTTCTCGTTATACCCTTTTCATCCGTTTGGTACATCCTAAGCGTAACAGCTAATGTTTGCGTCGCGACATTACCAGCAGATCCGGAAATGAGTGGTTGAAAGATCACGATAATCGCGATCGTTGTAATCACTTCTTGAAATAACGATGTGATTAAAGACACTGGGATAGACACTAGTAACAATAAAACAAGCCATGGTAACCGGTGCATCGCCATTTTAAAAGGGTGTGCTTGTATCGTATCTGGTAATCCAGCTAAACGTTCGAAGTCTTCTTGTGCTTCTTCTTCATAACGGTCTAACGCGTCATCTAAAGTAATCATGCCTAATAATTTTTGATGTTCATCACAAACAGGCATTTCATAGGCATCATAGTTATTAATTGCTTGCACCGTCTTCATGATTGAATCCGTATCAATCACATAAGGATAATCCTCAATTAAATCACCAATCGTTTGCGGTGGTTTAGATTTTAATAAATCCTTGAGTGTTACAATCCCTAAATATTTATTATCATCATCAACGACAAATATACGATTAATGGTTTCTACTTCAGGTGCTTCTTTAATCACTTGTTTCGTCGCTTTTTTAATATCTAAATCAGGTTTTAAGAAGATGATATGTGTTGTCATCGCTGAACCGGTCTCATCATCTTCATATTCAAAGAGAGTTTTCATGTCATCGATATTTTCAAGTGACGCTAATAACTCTTCTTGATCTTCTTCTTCCAATTCTTGAATGAGGTCAACGGCGTCATCTGGTTCCATTTCCTCAATAACTTCTTTTTGTCTGGAAATATCAAAATCAGATAACACTTCAACAGCATCTTCAGGCTCTAAGTAAGAAACAAGTTCAGCTAATTGCTCATTCGAAATAATATGATACAGTGTTTCTCTCTCTTCCTTTTCTAACGTTAAAAACGCTTGAGCTAAATCATACCCATGCGTTTCTTCTAAATAGAGTTGTAATGGTTTTTTCTTATTGTTTTTAATGAGTTCTTGTAACACCATATCACCTCAATGGTTTAATCGATTTTCTTACCAAATATCATATGAGCAGTTTTTAGAGATAAAATAATAGATCTATGTCCTTCTTTGATATGCATTAAACGATTAAACGCGTCTTTTCTTTCTACAAATATTTCTTGATTTAATTTTAAATGATTTTCATTTAAAAAGACAAGTAATTCTTTTTCATCAACGACACGGGTTAACTCAAAATGTTCACCTTCATTCACTTCTGCAAGTGATAATGTCGAAAATTCAGAGATATAACCTGATCTATCAGGTATAGGATTACCATGTTGACAATATTTTGGATGATCTAAAAAATCATCTAATCGGTTGAGTAAGGCATCCGTGCTATTATGTTCTAATCGTTCAGCATCAGCATGAACATCTTCCCATGCAAACCCTAATTTCTCAGTTAAAAACACTTCCCATAAACGGTGTGCTCTTAACATTCTAACCGCTTCTTTCTGGCCTTTTTTAGTTAAAGATATACCATGATAAGGTATAAAGGAAAGCAGTTTTTTTGATTCTAACTTCTTAACCATTTCATTAACACTTTGATCACTATAACCAAAATGTGTGACTAATTCACTTGTTTTAACGATGGGTTGTTTCTGCTGTACAGTAAGTTCATAAATAACTTTCATGTAATCTTCTTCTGCACGATTCATCAAATCACCTCTTAACCTAATGCAACATCTAACATCATCATGATAATAAAACCTACCATGACACCTAATACGGCATAATGCGCACCATGTTTAGATTGTTTTTGTTGTGCCTCTGGAATAAGTTCTTCAACTACAACATAAATCATCGCACCAGCAGCAAACGCTAAAGCATATGGTAATAATGATTGTATTCTTGTGACTAATATCGCACCCAATACACCTGCGATTGGTTCTACTAAACCAGAAGCTTGTCCGTAAACAAATGCTTTTGTTCTGCTCATACCTTCTTGTCTTAAAGGAATGGAGACTGCTGCACCTTCTGGAAAGTTTTGAATACCAATACCTAAAGCGAGACCAATAGCACCTAATGTAGCTGCTAAGACATTACCACCAGTATAGTAGTTAATTGCCCCAAATGCAACACCCACAGCTAAACCTTCGGGGATATTATGAAGCGTAATCGCGAACACTAAAAGAATCGTTCTTTTTAAGCGTGTCGGAATCCCTTCTTTTTCATGTTCTGGTCCAAAGTGCATATGGGGAATCGTTTTATCTGCGATATATAGAAAAATACCACCTAATGCAAAACCAATCGCAACAACAATCCAGGCAATCGCACCTTGACTATCTGCCATTTCTATGGCTGGTGAAAGTAATGACCAAAAAGAGGCTGCAATCATCACCCCAGATGCAAATCCTAACATTAAATTAAATACATTTCTATCGATTGTTTTAAAGAAGAATACGAGTGATGCACCAAGTGCTGTTACACCCCATGTGAATGTTGTTGCCATTAATGCTTGTATCCAAGTAGGCTGTGCCATAAACCACTCAAACATATCATCAACTCCTTTATTTTAAGGCTTGCCTTAATTCTATATTAAGTATAGCATAATAAATAAAATGAGTCAATAAAAAAGAGGCTTACGCCTCTCCTGAAATGGCTAATGATTCTAAATAGACACTTGGTGATCCAATAGATGAAATACTGAATTTCAAATCATTGCCTAATCCTTTGACATGATTGAGCATGTCGAAGAAATTACCGGATGCGACGACCATCTTCACAGGATGATCAATTACACCATTTGAAATCTTGTACCCACTAGCTTGCATTGAGAACTCACCTGATACAGCATTTGCACCCGCATGTAAACCACTAATATCCGTAATATAGATACCTTCTTCAATCGGCTTAATCAGTTCATCAAAACTTTGTTCGCCAGGTACTAAATATAAGTTGGTTGGATTAATGCCATTACCAAATCCATTACCGGTTGGTTCAACATTAAACATTTTAGCAGTTTTTAAATTGTGTAGGAACCCTTCAAACACACCATCTTTAAAGACATAACGTGTATGACATGCAACTCCTTCATCATCGAATGGCATTTGGAATGGTGCTTCCTTAGATAGTGGATCATCTATAATAGATATATTTTTACCTAAAACTTGTTCTCCAACTTTATCTTTTAATTTCGTTAAATTTCTTAACGCAGACTGTCCATTAAATGTTGAACTAAACATCCCTAACATCTGGCTAAATATTTTATTTGATAACACAGTTGGATAACGTTTCGTAGGTACTGACGTACCACCAACCTTCTTTTCTCCACTTGATACGACTTCATTAATGACTTCTTGTGCATCAAATGTTTCAAAGTCTTTACCGATATTGACATAAAACTCTGTTTTAATATCATCATCTTTCTCAAAGACACCACCTGCGAAGATATATGCATAATTCGCATTCCTTGATAAATTTAATCCTTTAGAGTTAACAATGGTTGTAGTATTGACGGATTCAACGTACCCAGTTTGTTGGACTGTTTTTGCGAGCGGACTTTTTAAAATGCCAGCTTCAATTTCTTTTAGCATGTTGATTTTATCAGTGACTGGTACTTGACTAAAATCAAAATCACTTGGTTCAACTTCTGGATAGTTATCTGAACCTTCATAAATGATTGCTGGTTCAGAGACTGTTAATGCTTTCACATTTTCAATCAATTGTTCAATCATGTATTCTGCTGTTTCATCATTTGTATGTTCAAAAGAAACACTCGCTAATTTACCTTCATAAACACCACGAATTCTGATGCTTTCAACATCACTGATCGTGTGGTCTTCAAGTTTTTGTTGATATACTTTAAGCTGAAGTGACTTTTCTCTTGTAACAAATACTTCAATATCAGAAAGACCTTTACTTAATCCTAATTCGATCCATTTTTTATACATTATTTTTGACCTCCTGATCCGCCAACAGTCATACCTGTAACACGAAGTGGTGGTTGTCCAACATCAACAGGAATACTTCCTGAAACTGATCCACACATACCTTGGCCAAATGTTAAGTTATCAGCTACTCTATCAATCTTAAATAAGATATCTTTACCATGTCCAATGAGCATAGCACCTCTGACTGGTTTTGTAATTTTACCGTCTTCGATCATATAACCTTCTAAGACAGCAAAGTTAAACTCGCCTGTTGCTGGAGACACTTGTCCACCACCAAGTTTTTTAGCAAATAATCCATGTTTTGTATCTTTAATAATATCTTCAAGTTTATCTTTACCAGGTGCAATATAGGTTGAGTTCATACGTGAGGTTGGAGAGAATTTATACGATTGTCTTCTTGCAGAACCAGTTGATGCCATTCCCATCATCATACCACGACGATAA
Organism: Acholeplasmataceae bacterium; assembly: GCA_963675245.1. Lineage (GTDB taxonomy): Bacteria > Bacillota_I > Bacilli_A > Acholeplasmatales > Acholeplasmataceae > WOFB19. The sequence goes on from OY775910.1 coordinate 342,153, forward strand.
TCAACCAAATATCCCTTTAGTACGCCATTTTCGATGAGTAAGTTCTTTTGCGTTTTCTTACCTTCATCATCATAAGATAATCTTCCCCAAGCACCATCAACATCGCCATCATCATAGGCTGTTACGACATCAGATCCGACCTTCTCACCAATCTTACCAACAAATGGTGATAAGCCTTTTGAAATGGCTGTTGCTTCTAATGGATGACCACATGCTTCATGGAAAATAACACCACCAAAACCGTTATTTAAAATAACTGGCATGACTTGTGGTTCAATTTCTTCAGCACTTAATAATGTGATAGCTGAAGTCGCTGCTTCTAATGCTAATGCCTTAAAATCAATCATATCAAAAATTTCAAATCCAGCATAACGACCTGGTGCTTCATACCCATATTGCATTACACCATTTTCGCTCGCAACTGCTTGAACCACAATACGTGTATAAACGCGCACGTCATCTTGATAAACACCTTTTGAATTAGCAATCAATACTGATTGTCTTTTTTCGATAGATTGTGCAATAGCCTGAACAATTCTTGGGTCTTGCGCTTTCATTAAATTAGATAATTCGACTAATTTTTCTGAACGTTCCGCATTTGAAACATCTTCAATTTGTTTTTCAACAGTTGTCACGTAAGGTTTCTTTTCACCAAGTGGTACACTCTTCTTTACATCACCAGAAAATGAAGCTCTTAAATTTTTTACAACATCTAAAATAGCTTCTTTGTTCACATGATTTGTGTAGCCATATACTTCATCAACACCTTGAATTAGACGGACACCTACTCCATGTACATTACCACTGCCAAGCTGTGATACATCACCATTAGTAACAAGCATTTGTTGAGTTAGTGTATCTTCTAAAAAGATTTCAACAAAGTCAGCACCCGTTGATAGACCTTCATCAATTAGTACTTGTAAATCTTTTTTCTCAATCATAATTTTATCCTTTCGTCGTTTTTTCATCATATTGCAATTCGTAAAGATTACGATATAATCCTTTTTGTCTTAATAACTCTTGATGATTTCCAGATTCTTTGATTTCACCTTTTTGCATCACGATAATACGATCCGCATGCTGAATAGTTGATAATCTGTGGGCAACAATTAACATCGTTGATATGTTCATCATTTTTTCTAAAGATTCTTGAATCAACTCTTCTGTTTCACTATCAATATTTGCGGTTGCTTCATCCAAGATCATCAATGATGGTTTATAAACAAGCGCTCTAGCAAAACTGATGAGTTGTCGTTGTCCACTCGAGAAGTTATTACCACGCTCACGTACGATATGATCATAACCATCAGGTAATGTGTCAATAAATGTATTTGCACCAACATACTCGCTAGCAGACTTAACTTCTTCCATGGTGATCTCATTATCACTTAATGTGATATTATCTTTAATCGTGCCAGAGAATAAGAAGACATCTTGAAGCATTTGTCCTATCTTATCTCTTAATGAAGAACGTTTAATTCGTTTGATATCCATGCCATCAATTAATATTTGACCTTTTTGAATCTCATAGTTTCTAACAATTAAACTTAAAATGGTTGTCTTTCCTGAACCGGTTGCACCAACAAACGCTACCGTTTCACCTGGATTCACTTTAAAACTAACACCTTTTAATACCCATTCATCAGGAATATACTGGAACCATACATCTTTAAATTCAATTTCACCAGAAAATGATTCGAGTTCAATCGCGTCTTCATCATCAACAATCGATGGTTTTGTGTCTAAAACATCAAATACCTTTTCTGCACTAGCAAATGCATTTTGAAGCATATTGAACTGTTCTGCAATTTGTTGAATTGGTTCAAAGAAGTTACCAACATATTGATAGAATGAATAAAGCAATCCTGTTGATAAAACACCTATTAAAACTTCTTGGAAACCAAAATAAAGTGTGAGTACACTTCCAATCATCGCGATCATAAAAATTGTTGGTCGATAAATACCGAAAACGAGAATTTCACGTAAATAGCTCTTCTTTAGATGTTCACTTCGTTCTTTAAACTCACGACGCTTTTTATCTTCTTGATTGAAAATCTGAGTTACTTTCATACCTGATAAATTTTCAGATAAGAACGCATTGACTTCAGAAACGTTTTGACGAACTAAACGATAACTTGATCTCGAGAATTTTCTAAACAATACACTAGCAATTAATACAAGTGGCACTGTGATTAATACGATTAATGCCATTTTCCAATTCAAAGCAAATAAGATGAAGACAATAGCAACTAAGTAAATTAAGTTTCTTACGAGATTAACACCGATGTTCGTATACATTTCAGATATCGCATTCGTATCGTTTGTGACACGAGTAACTAGTTTTCCAACAGGGACTTGATTAATCTGTTCAATCGCTAGACTTTCAATGTGTTTAAACACATCATCTCTTAGTTCCATGACAGTTTTTTGCCCAACTTTTTGAAGTAGAATTTCTTGGAAATACGCGACAACATTTGCTAAACCTAAGACGACAACGAAGCTCGCACTAACAAGAACAACTCTTAAAATCTTACCTTCTCTATCCAAAACATCACTCGTAACTGTATCAATAATAAATCCAACCATTAACGGTGGCAATAATTGAACTGCTAAAGCAATAAACATCAATATTACAATAACAACAAATTGTTTCTTATAGGGTTTCATGTACGAAAGGAGTCTTTTTAGAACTTCTTTGTCACTTCTTTCCCGAGTGTTATCTTTGAAGTCTTTCACGCGACATCACCTCCTGAAACCAATTTTTCAAGACGTTGACGTCTAACCATATCACGATATAACTCTGATGATTTCATCAATTCATCGTGACTACCTACTGCAGATAACTTACCATGATCTAACAAGATAATCTTATCCATTTTTTTAACAGTTGAAATACGATGAGCGATAAATATCGTCGTTTTACCTTGACGAATTTTATGAAGATTATTAATAATGGCATCTTCTGTTTTAGTATCAACTGCTGATACAGAATCATCTAAAATCAAAACTTCTGGATCTTTAGCTAAAGCACGTGCAATAGATATACGTTGTTTTTGACCACCGGATACCGTTACACCACGTTCACCTAATATCGTTTCAAATCCTTCTTTGAAATCCATCACATTATCATAAATATCCGAAAGCTTAGCTGCATGATGGACGAGTTCTTCATCAATTGATTCATGCGCAAAGCCAATATTTTCAGTAATTGATGTAGAAAATAAGAAATTATCTTGAGGGACATAACCAACTGTTTCACGCACTTGTTTAAGGGGTAAGTCCATGATGTCATGACCATCGATAAATATCATTCCTTTTTCTATATTATAGATCCTTAAAAGTAAATCCACGAGTGATGATTTACCAGAACCAGTACGTCCTAATACACCGACCATTTCACCTGCTTTAATACTAAATGAAATGTTTTCTAATACATCTGCATCACCATCAGGGTATTTAAACGAAAGTCCTTTGGCTTCAATCGAACCTTTCAGTTCATCAACTTCTACAACATCGTTGTGATCAGCAATATCTATTTCATAATCTAAGAACTTGGAAATACGTTCTGCACTAGCTTTTGCTTGTGAATTAATCTGAACGAATCTCGATAATGCCATCGTTGGCCACATCAGTGTAAAGAAATATGCGATATATTCAGTAAGTTGACCACCAGTAAATCCGGTTTGTGCAAAGTTAATTACTCTCAAACTACCGATGATCACAATCACTAAAATAACGATATTTAATGCAATAGATAATGCAATATTAATACCGACCATATATTTAACGAATCCGATGTGTTTGTTATATAAATTTTCGTTTTTATCTCTAAATGCAAAAAATTCTTTTACTTCTCTTACAAATGCTTTAATCACCGTGATACCGGAGAAGTTTTCTTGTGTGAAATCAGATAATTCTTCAAACGCTTGTTGTCTTGCTTTAAAACGTTTTGACATCGCTTTTCTAATCAATACCATTGCGAATGTCAATAAAGCCATTGGGATAGCTGCAAATATCGTCATTCGCCAATCTAATGAAAACATACGATATAAGGCAAATCCACCCAAGGTTAGACCATCGACTAACATTAAAATACCCGGACCATAAGACATCCTGAGTGCTTCTAAATCATTAATAAAGAACGTCATCATACCCCCGACTTTTTGTTCCTTATAATAATTTTGAGATAATTTAGTCGCGTGTTCAAACATGACGTTTCTTAACTGAAATTCAATGCGTCTAGAAGCACCAAAAATTGTATATCGCCATATAAATCTTCCTACTGTAATAATAACTGCAATAATGGCTATACGTGTGATAGCTTCAATAATATTTGCCTGAACTTGACTTCCATCTAACTCATCGATAATTCCCCCGACAAGTCTTGGAATTTCTAATTGGATCCAGTCTATTGCGACTAAAACTGCAATACCAACGAGAAAGTAAGGTAAGAATTTTATATAATACTTACCAAAATGTTTACTAAATAGCATAAAAAATACCCTCAAGTCTATAAAATACTCATAACTATTATAATTGATTTTTAATCATAATTAAAAATAAAAACGTTTTTAACACGTTTTTATTTTTTGTTGATTACTCAACAACGATTTTAACTGTATCGCCATCGCCAGATTCAACGTTGACGATTTCGCCTTCCATACCTTGTGTAACCATTTCGATGATCGAGTCTACATCGACATCAACATCACCGAAATTCGCTTGGAACTTTTTGTTTTTAAGTAGCTTAGCGAATTCAACTGGGATTTTAACATTAACTTTATCGCCATCAGATGAGTTGATTAAGATTTTTAATAACTTAAATGGTCCTTTATTTCTTTGAACTACAGTTGCATTTACTGTTTCATGTGATTCTAAAGCAGACAGTAAATCTTCTGCTTCCTTTGCATTTATCGTACCACTTGATAACATTTCAAGTATTTTTAAACGTTCTTCTTTTAATTGATCTTTTGACATAATTTATTTCCTCCGAATTTTTTTTATTATTCCATTTCTTCTTTATGTTCTAATGCTGCCAATAATTCATCCGCTTCCTTTGCGTCTAACGCACCTGTAGAAAGCATATTAAATATATGTACACAGCAACTTGTATTTTGTTTATTGAATGCCATCGTATTTTCCTCCATTCAATGTTTAATTTTTTGATTCGTAACGATCAAATAATTTCAATGCAAATGCAACTAAGTTATAAGGTTGGTTTAGGCTCTGTCCTAAAATCGTCTGTTTGACCTTTTGGTTGTTTTTTCTCATAAAAACATCCTCCTTATTTCTTCAGCAACTTCATTGCCTCCTCAAAGCTGATTTCCTTTTTGCTGAGTTTATTTAAAACATCATTTCGAGATGATTTATTCTTTTCTTCCTGGCGCTCTTCTTCTGCTTCAAGCGCTTCATCCACTGTATAGCCAAGTCCTTCGACTGCTTCATCCAACATTTTTTTAACTGTAGGATAACTGATGTTTAATTCTTTTTCGACAGCTTTAATATTGCCACGGTTCTTAACGAACACTTCGATAAAGTATAATTTTTCAGTATCTAAATAGTTAAACTTTGAAAGTGAAAATGATCCGTCTATCGTTGTACCACAGTGATCACATTCTAATTTTACTGCATGTAAATCATGTTTGCATACTGGACAAGATGTTAATATTGGGTATGTTCCTTTTTTCATAATTATTCTCCTTTAAATTGTTTTGATGTAAATCTTTGCTTCATTTTTAGCATCTACTTCAACTTTTATACCTCTAACCATAAACTCACTAAATAATTGTCTATAAGTTACTGGAAATGATTCACTCACGATCTCATCCATTTTTTTCCTTATGAACATTTTTGCAATGCCAATTGGAATTGGACAAGCGAGTAGGAATGCTAGAAAGACTGATAATCCTGGACTTTCATTAATTCTAATGCGCACTTTTATGAAATGTGCTTTTTTAAGTTTGTAGTGTTTTTCGTGACCATAGAGTTCCCGATAGGCCTTTTTCGGTGAAACATCTTTTGATTCACATTTAGTTAAGACTTCATAATTTTCCACTTTTCTTCTCCAAAACTTAATTTTTTTGATTTACACCTTGATTATATTAATTAATTTTCATTTTGTCAAGCATTTTATTCACTTTTTATTAAAAAAATTAATTTCGACCTTAATAATCTTAATATTTTGGCTTAAATGCGTTATAATAATTAAGAACAGAAAGGAGAATGATTATGCATTCACTCATTGAACGTTTCTTGCGTTATGTTAAAATTGATACACAATCAGATCAAGATTCACCCTCTTGTCCTTCAACAGAAAAACAAAAAAATCTTTCAAATCTACTTGTGAAAGAATTGAAAGAAATGGGACTAGATGCTTTTTTAGATAAGGATGGTTACGCGTACGCGTTAATTAAAGGAAATAAAACATCTGCTCCTGCTATAGGATTAGTTGCTCATGTAGACACATCACCCGACGCACCTGGCAAGGATGTTAATCCACGTATTATTAAAAACTATGATGGGTCATTAATTAAACTTAATGAAACCTATCAAATGGATCCTGAAGGTTTTCCAAGTTTATCAAGAGTTATTGGTCAAGATATTATTGTGACTGATGGTTCAACTCTTTTAGGTGCTGATGATAAATGTGGGGTTGCTGAAATTATGGAAGTTGCCAAATATTTCACTGAAAACCCAGATGAACCTCATGGTGATATTTATATTTGCTTTACACCTGATGAAGAAATTGGTCGTGGTGCTGATCGTTTTGATCACAATTTCTTTAAAGCAGACTTTGCCTATACAGCAGATGGTTCTGAAGTGGGTGGTTTAGAATTTGAAAACTTTAATGCTGCTTGGGTTTATTTAGATTTCACTGGTAAATCTATTCACCCTGGTTCTGCAAAAAATAAAATGATTAATGCGACACATGTCGCTATGGCATTTCACGCGATGCTTCCTGAAAGAATGACACCAGAAAATACAGAAGGCTACGAAGGATTTAATCATTTACATAAATTAACAGGTGAAGTTGAATTTGCTCATAGTGCTTATTTAATTAGAAACCATGATATGAAGAAATTTAATCAACAAAAAGAAGACTTCAATCGTATCGCTAATTATCTCAATGATAAATATGGTTATCCTGTTGTGAAAATAGAGATTAAAGATAGTTACTACAACATGTATGAAATCATCAAAGATAATATGGCACCTGTTGATCTTGCAAAACAAGCCATCATGAATGTTGGGTTAACACCTACAATCGAACCCATTAGAGGCGGTACAGATGGTGCTAGACTCACATATGATGGTTTAATCTGTCCAAACATTGGTACAGGTGGTTATCAATTTCATGGACGTTTTGAATTCGCTTCTATTAATCAGATGCATCAAGCGGTTGATGTATTCATTGAAATTATTAAACTAGCAGCTAAATAAAAAATAACGAGAACACTCAAATGTTCTCGTTTTTATTTAATTGAAGTTCATCGATTGCACCATAAAAGAAACAATATCCCATCACCATCACATGTTGCGTTGTATCAAAATCGACTCTTTTAGCCTGATTGTCATCAATTAAAAGACTAACAAAATTGATACGATGAAATGAATATCCTTCTTCTTCATCGATGATTGATTCATATAAGATGTCAATATAAATGTAATCATCTCCGTAAATAACATCATATAGATCTGAATCTAAGTAATCTCTACCTTCTGCACGTAGATAGTCGAATTGATAATTTGACTCTTCTATTTCCACTTTTAATCTTACAATCAACGAATCACCTGCAGATACAGGAACCGTATAATAGGTTTCAACAGGTGCTGGACTATTGATTATCTGAGGTGATTCATAATGGTTTAATGGATTTATCTCAAAATAATCCATAATGCTATAATCATCCATATATATGCCTGATATCTCAACATAATCAGATGTGTAAACTTTAATTTCTGTGATTGCGCCATAATATGGTTGTGCAAAAGTACTCGCAATGAGAGCACCTAATCCACTGACCACCCACCACAATGCTGTGTAAATGAAATTTTGTGAGAATATCCAATTCAGTGCTAATACGACTGCGAGACTTGCTGAATTACATGCCAAAGATAGGGTGAATGACTTTTTGTAATTCTTTAAAACGATGTTATAAGCGAGCGCTTCAACGATAAATACCAACACTTCTAAAATGCCTAACCATAAGTAATAGCGATCATGAAACACTAGTCTCAAGAGTAAATTCATCGTTAGATTGGTTGCGAAATTCACAAGTATAGCTACAACAATGACTTTATTAGATTTTAGTTTAAACATGTATATAACAAGAAGCTCAATCGCGATAGTTAAAAAAAGTGCGAAACTTAATCCTATTATGACATCTATAAAATCAATTAGCATAAAAATTTCCTCAATCGTAAGTCGTCAAATCAAGATCAATTGTATTTGTCGTAGCTTGTTCACCATCATATATAATAATATGTAATATATCTCCCTCAAGTTGGTAATCAACCTCATATATAGCCGTTTCTGTTGCTGTACTTGATATTTTTCTTGAATATAAGAAATTTTCTTTTAAATAAACCGTTGATATCCCACTTTCACCAAAGCCTGTTCCTATTAAGTACACTTTATGATGATCATTTTCCAATGATCTCATACCATGAAAACCAAAAATATTGATAATCAGCAACACAAACATTAATGAAATACCTAAGAGTAAAGTCATCGTTTTAGATGCTTTACCCTTCATTGATGTTGTCACATACACCAATACAGATATGACAAATAATGTTAATATGATGATAATTTCATCCCATCTTGTCCAAAACTCGTAATTTAAAGAAATATTCGGGAGAATAGATTTTAAACCATATAAAATAAAAAACAATAATCCAAAAATGATTGTCAAGATTAAAGAGATTTTTTTAACTTTGTTTTTCATATTTTCCCCACTTTGAATAAAGATTAGTTGCTATGATTTTACATGAAACATAAAGAAAAAGCAATGCTCGATTGCTTTTCATTTTGTACTACTTTAATAATTTTTCAATTGCTTTAACACTTGGAACCTGACCACTTGAGACAACTTTTTCATCCACGACTAATCCAGGTGTTCTCATAATGCCATAAGCTAAGATATCTTCATAGTCTGTTACTTTTGTAATCGTTGCTTCAATTTTTAAGTTACTTGCAGCTTCTTTTGCGTTTTCAGCGAGTTTGATGCAGTTTCTGCATCCCGATCCTAAAATTTTAATTTCCATTTCTTTTCTCCTTTTACTAAGTTAATAAATATCCGAATGCATTAAATGCATAACCTGTCAAGATAATTCCAATCACAACAATCCCAATAAATGTCAAGAGCAGCTTTGTTTTAACCACTCTTTTTAATAACATGATTGATGGTAAGCTTAATGCTGTCACTGCCATCATGAATGCGAGTACTGTACCAATACCGACACCTTTTAATACAAGTGCTTCTGCAATAGGTAACGTACCAAAGATATCCGCATACATTGGGACACCTGCAAATGTTGCGATTATCACTGAGAATGGGTTGTTTTCTCCAAGCACCGTTTCAATCCACGTTTGTGGAATATAACCATGAATGATTGCACCTATACCGACACCAATCAATATATATATCCAAACTTTTTTGATAATGTTAATGACTTCACCAACTGCGTATTTGTGTCGTTCTTTTTTAGTTTGCTCCAAAATCACGTTACATGATTCATCGCTTTTCGCAGAAACAAAATCTTCTATATATTTATCCATTTTAAATAAATCAATGAGAGTTCCGCCAATGACCGCAACCACTAAACCAAACACGACATACGCGAGTGCCACTGGCCATCCAAAGATACTTGCGAGTAATATGACTGAAGCTAAGTCAACAAGTGGTGATGAAATCAAAAACGAAAACGTCACACCAACCGGTAATCCTGCTCTCGTAAATCCAATAAAAATTGGGATAGATGAGCATGAACAAAATGGTGTAACCGTCCCTAACAATGCACCAATGATGTTGCCAGGAATCCCTTTAAACTTTGTTAAGATCTGTTTTGTTCGTTCAGGTGTAAAGTATGTTTGAATATATGACGATATATAAATTAAAACTGATAGTAAGATAAAAATCTTAACAACATCATAAAAGAAAAATGATAGGCTCTTAAATAAATATGATGTTTCATCAATGTTAAATCCGTTAATAAGCAGCTTATTAACGAGCCACTCTAGCCATGTCATCTTCAATAAGGCATCGTTTAACCATATGAAAATATCACTTATAATTTGCATCCTCTATCCTCGGTTCTAAAATCTTTTAATGTTTGAAGAAATGCAATCATTTCATCTAGTTTATCTTTATCTATACGATATTTAATCCAATTGCCATCACGATGTGATGTTGCAATACCTGCTTTTTCAATTTGTTTTAAATGGTATGATAACGTTGGCTGAGAGATTGGCAATTTGTCAATCATCGTACAACTACATGATTCGCCTGCTATCAACAACTTAATAACATCTAATCTAACCGGATCAGAAAAGACTTTAAAATATGCAGCAAACTTTTCCATATATCCTCCATCTATATAGATAAACATCTATATTTATATCTATCAATATTATAGCACGACGCAATACATAAAAAAAGATTTTTTGTCTATTATAATAAAAAAAACCTATAATCAACAGGTTTTTTTAAGATTTCCAAGTACTCTTTTGTAATTTTTCATAATTATCAATCGATTGAATAAGCTTCACCGCAGGATCAAACCCACGATTTGCAGCTTGTTGCCAAAGCTCTCTAGCCTTTTGTTCATCTTTTTCAACGAGTCTACCTTCATAATAAATCATTCCTAGATTATAAAGTGCATTAGGCATACCATTATTAGCTGCTTTTTCATACCAATATATAGATTGCTCTACATTGATTTCAACACCATCACCCTTTTGATACATCACCGCTAAATTATATGCCGCATTCGGATGGTCTTGCTTTGCTGCTTTTGTTAATAATTCATGGATGGTGTTCCAATCTTTATCATCTAATTTAATCAAAATCATCGCTAAATGATAAAGTGCATCGCGATCATCTTTAACTGCTGCTTTCTCATACCATTTGATCGCTTCTGAAATATTTTGTTCCACACCTTTTCCGTTTTGATAATATAAACCAACGTAATAAGCCGCTTCCGTGTGTCCTTGTTTCGCTGCTACCATAAACCATTCAAATGCTTTTGACGGGTGCTTAGGATCTTTCTCATCCAACACTTTAGCTAATGTATAAGCAGCTAGTGCATATTGTTGGCTTGCTGCACGTTCTAGATAGAATTCTGCTTGTTTATACTGCTCGAGTTCAATCGCCCAGATACCTAATGCGTAAAGTGCATATGGATGATCTTGTTTGGCAGCTTGTTCATAATAAATGCGTGCTTGCTCTTGCGAATTGCTTGTACCTTCTCCAATTGTTTCATAAATCATACCAAGCATATATTGTGAATCACTATATCCTAGTTCAGCAGCTTTTTTAAACCAATCTATGGCTGTAAAAATATACCGTTGAACATAAAAACCATAATAATAATATGTGCCAAGTATATGCGTTGAAACAGGATCTCCCATTTCAGCTTCTAATTTAATAAATTGATAACTTTGATGGAATAGTTCTTTTGACTTTTCATCATTTCTAATGGCACCATGACCTGTGTGATAAGCAAGTCCCATCGCGTAACCACATTTATAAGAGCCTAGATTATGTCCTTTAATATAATATGACCAAGCTTTATCTTGATCAAGAGAAACGCCATCACCTAATCCATAAAAGCGACCTAAAAAATAATAAGCGTCTGGGAAATCTTGTTCCGCAGCTTTTTCAAAATGTTGTATTGCTAATAAGGTGTTTTTTTTAGGTGTGTTTAACGTGTAATATGTTAATGCTGTTTCGTAATGTTTTTGTCCGTTCATTCATTCATCAACTCCATATTTATGATAACATATTAGCACATTTTTTTCTCTTTGAGCGCATATAAAACAAAAAGACCCGAAGGTCTTTTTCATATTAAATATCTGCAAATATACGATCAACTTGATGTTCATCACCAAATGAAAATTTATATTTATTATATGTCTTTTCATCAGGTGGAAATAATTGTAGTTCTATCAGCTTATGAATGATGTTAAACATCTCTGACATCACAATATCAATGTTTCTATTATTGATCGGAGATTGTATGCAAATCGTGTCGTTTTTGACATCCAAACTTACAATCTTTAATATCATCTTTTTATAAAAAACTGAGTTGAAAATGCGTTGTTGCTCCAACAAACTAATCCCACGGTTCACCATAAAAATAATACACGGTTTCTTATGAAAACCTTGTTTATCTTTTTTGGAAATAAATTGCACGCGATAGCCGTCTATGGTTTTTTCATATAAGCCATCTCTAATATGCATGTTTAATAAGATTGCTTGATCTTTAAATCTCATTGTCCCCCACCTCATAATGCCTTTACATATATTATACAATGAACATGTAAAAACGAGAAGAAAAACACCGTTTCATAAGATATCATGCAGTATATCAAGATAAATTGCATAACCTTTATCATTCAGATGAATGCCATCTGTCGTGAATTGTGGGTCAAGTTCATGATGATCATCGAGTAGTGGATGATATAAATCGATATAGTTAATGCCTTCAATTTTCTTTAATAGTTGATTTACATCAATCGAAAATTGTGGGTCTCGATCAATGACATATGTTCCATGTGGAAAATACGTCTGATTAATAGGTGTTAAACTGATCAAGTTGATGCTCACATGTCCTAAATTACGTTTCAAGGTAGACACAATTTCACTCATATGCTGCGCAGTTTTTTGAGCCGTATGCGTTAATAACACTTCATCGTTTAGTCCTACATGAAGTAAAACTTGTTTTGGTTTTAATCTCATTACTTGATCAAGTCGATCCATCACACCATTTGTCGTATCACCTGGGATGCCAAAATTGACAATTTTATCTTCTAGATCATATGTTTTTAAAGGAAAATACGCGACAAGTGAATCCCCAACAAATATGATATCTTTAGGTGATTCTAATGCTGAAAATCTTCTAACATGACGTTGATAATCCGCTTTAATAATCGCTTTCAGGGTGGTTAAATCCCTTTTCATTTCATATCCGCCTTCAATTCAAAAATTAAGTCTCTAAGTTCGGCAGCACGTTCGAAATCAAGTCGTTTAGCTGCTTCACCCATCTCATGTTCAAATTCTTCAATGATTCTTTGACGATCTTTATTGTCAAGTTTCCTATATGTTGTTTCTTCTTCAATGACTTCAGATTTCATACTGATTTGATCTCTGATGTCTTTCGTCACAGTAACCGGTATAACGTTGTTTTCTTCATTGAATGTAAGCTGTTTTTGACGTCTTCGATTGGTTTCATCAATTGCGTATTGCATGGCTGATGAGATACTATCAGCATACATAATCACTTGACCATGCACGTTTCTCGCTGCGCGACCTATCGTTTGGACCAAACTTCTTTCGCTTCTTAAGAACCCTTGTTTATCGGCATCTAGAATCGCGACTAAAGAGACTTCTGGTAAATCTAAACCTTCTCTTAATAGATTAATCCCAATTAAACAATCATATTTACCTAGTCTTAAATCTCTTAAAATCGTAATACGCTCTAATGATTTAATTTCACTGTGAAGATAAGCTACTTTTAACCCTAACTTCTTAAAATAACCCGTTAACTCTTCACTCATGCGAATCGTTAAGGTTGTGACTAAGACACGTTCGTTATTTTCTGCTCTTTTCTTGATTTCAAAGTATAAGTCATCCATTTGACCGTTTGATGGTCTGATTTCAATTTCCGGATCCAGTAAGAACGTTGGTCTAATAATCTGCTCAACGACAGGAATATGTTTATTCATTTCATAATCGCCAGGAGTTGCAGATAAATAAATGACTTTATCTAATTTTTCTTCAAATTCGTCAAATTGTAATGGACGATTGTCTAAAGCTGAAGGCAATCTAAAACCGTGATCAACTAATGTTTGTTTTCTTGATCTATCACCCCGATACATACCTCTAACTTGTGGTATCGTTACATGTGATTCATCAATGATCATTAAGAAATCTTTACCAAAAAAGTCAATAAGGGTTGCTGGTGTTTCTCCCGCTTCTCTTAATGATAAGTGTCTTGAATAGTTTTCAATACCTGATACAATGCCGATTTCTTCTAGCATTTCAATGTCGTATTTTGTACGTTGTTCAATACGCTGTGCTTCTAATAATAAATCATTAGACTTGAAATAAGCGATTTGTTCAGCTAATTCATTTTTAATACGTCTAATCGATTCATGAAGTTTATCCTTATCTGTAACGAAATGCGTCGCAGGAAATATGGATATATAATCTAAATCTTGCAGTGCTTTTCCACTGACAACATCAAATGTTCTAATTGTTTCAATCTCATCACCAAAAAAAGATACTCTCACACCATGGGCATGTTCATAAGAGGGAATAATTTCCACAGAATCACCACGCACTCTAAACGTCCCACGGTGAAAATCAATATCGTTTCTTTCAAATGTCAATTCAACGAGTTTATTGATGAGATTATCTCTACCATAAGCTTCATCTCTTTTGATAAAAAGCATCGCGTCTTGATAAGTTTCAGGATCCCCTATCCCATAGATACACGAAACAGACGCGACAACAATCACGTCTTCTGCTCCCAGCAATGCTGCTGTCGCGCTATGTCTCATTTCATCAATTTCATCATTGATGGATGAATCTTTTTCTATATATGTATCAGACTTTACAACATAAGCTTCTGGCTGATAATAATCGTAATAAGAAATAAAATATTCAACGCGGTTATTCGGAAAGAATGACTTTAACTCACCATATAATTGACCCGCTAACGTCTTATTAGGTGCTAAAATTAATGTTTTCTTTTGAATACTTTGGATAATATTAGCAATCGTAAATGTTTTACCTGTACCTGTCGCACCTAATAACACTTGTTCACGTTTGCCCTCAATAAAATGATTCTTTAATGTCTCAATCGCTTTTATTTGGTCACCTTTAGGTGTATAGGGAGATTTTAAATCAAACATGTTGACCTCCTAGGTGTCGCGATCGGTCTCCTTAGACTTTGGCATCGCTTCTGTTTGTGGAATATAAAGTGGCTCAATCACTGATTGAGCAATATTCAACAAATGGTCTGCCATACGTTCGATATTCGATAAAATATCGACGAAGTTTTCAGCTAATGAGAACGTCACTTGTCCAGCTTTCAAGCGTTCAATATGACGATAACGATATATTTCTTCATATTTATCAACAACGTCTTCATTGTGAACGACACGATAAGCTATTTCTGGATCATTCTTTTCAAAACTAAATAATGTATCATTAATCATTTCTTCGATCACATTAAATAAATTTTCTAGCTCTTCTTTTCCTTCGTCACTTAAAGATTGTCCCTCTTTATAACGATCTTGGAAGAAATCAAGAATATTTGTTAAGTGATCACCGACACGTTCAAAGTCTTTGATTGTGTCAAGGTCTCTTGAAAGTTTTTTAGAGTCATTCGCTTCTAAACCGCTTTGTGCAATTTTAATTAAATAGTCATGTAATCTGATATCATATTGATCAATCAATTCTTCATGTTCATAGCCTTCACGAACAAGATCTGCTTGGTCCTTAGTGGCATAACTTCTAACAATATGGAAATAGTCTTTAACGACTGATCCCATATACAGTATACCTTTTTTAACAAATTCAAGGGCGAGATTTGGTGATTGATAGATGATTTTTTCATCGAAAATATCTTCCGGTATCGCATTTTTCTTTTTATCCTTAACAACAATTTTCGATAACCATATCATTTGCTTAATGAACCAATACATCACAAACGTCATAGCGATATTTTGGAAAGCATGTGCAAACGCAATCGTATACATCGAATATGGTGTTAAGAATCGATCTTCAAACCATTGAATCATCGCTTCATAAGGAATAAGAATAATTAAGAATACAACAGCACTTATAATATTGAATAATATATGAATAAACGATGCTCGTTTACTTTCTGTATTACCACCAATAGAGGCTAAGAATGCAGTAATCGTGGTCCCGATATTTGCACCAAGTAAAATAGGTACTGCGCCTTGTAATGTGATTGATGCAACCCCGCTTGCATTAATATTATATAGTGTTTCTAAAATACCAATCGCTGCTGAAGACGATTGGATGATCATCGTAAAGACAGTTCCGAATGTGGTACCTAAAAACCAATTTCTTGAGAACGTTTCAAACATGCCTTCTGCGACATTTGTTTGAGAAAATGTTTTTAATTCAGCTCCCATGATTTGTAATCCATAAAATAACATACCAAGGCCTAAAATGACACCACCGATTTGTTTAATTTTACGCTTACTAACAAATTGCATAACGACACCAACAGCAATAAAATATAATCCCCATTTAGCAATTGGTAATGCGATAATGAACGCCGTAACCGTCGTTCCAATATTCGCACCCATAATGACACCTACACTTTGAGGTAATGTCATTAATCCTGCTCGTAATAAGCCAATCATTAACGCCGTCGTTCCTGAAGATGATTGTATTAGTGCAGTCATCAACACGCCCACTAAAATACCCTTTAATGGTGTGTTTGTTGTTTTTTCAATAACAAGTTTCAAGCGACTTCCTGCGACAGATTTTAAGGATTCACTCATAAGATTAATACCAAAAAGAAATAAAGCGAGACCCCCAAAAATGTACATTAGCTGATCAGCGAATGTTGAAGCGGCTAATATGGTCATAACAATCCTCCTAAAAACGTACTAACTCAATTTTACCTTAAAAGACTCTCAATTTAAACCTTTTGTGTAAATATTTTTTGCATTGTTTGTTTTTATAAAAACAAAAAAAGAGTTCCGCTTTGGACGGAACCCTTTACTGTACGATTTAGCGAGGATTTTTGATGTTTGCGTGAGCCGCAGCAAGTCTCGCAATTGGTACTCTAAATGGTGAACATGAGACATATGTTAAACCGATATTGTGACAGAATTCAACTGATTCTGGGTCACCACCGTGTTCACCACAAATACCAAGTTTAATATTTGGTCTTGTTTCTTTACCTAACTTAGATGCCATCTTCATGAGTTTACCAACACCTGCTTGGTCAACATGTGCAAATGGATCATTGACGAAGATTTTCTTTTCATAATAATCGCTTAAGAATTTACCAGCATCATCACGACTGAATCCAAATGTCATTTGTGTTAAATCGTTTGTACCAAAGCTGAAGAATTCAGCTTCTTTTGCAATTTCATCAGCGAGTAATGCAGCTCTTGGAATTTCAATCATTGTACCAACATGATATTCTAATGAAATGCCTGATTCTTTAATAATCGCATCTGCCACTTTAACAACGACATCTTTGACGAATTTAAGTTCTCTGACTTCACCAACAAGAGGAATCATGATTTCAGGTACAACTTTTAAGCCTTCTTTAGTAACAGCGATGGCTGCTTCAATCACGGCACGTGTTTGCATTTCTGCAATTTCAGGATAAGTGATGCTTAAGCGAACACCACGGTGTCCTAACATTGGATTACTTTCATGTAATTCAATAATCGTATTTGTAAGTTCACTGACAGGGATTCCCATATCAACAGCTAAATGTTGGATATCTTTAGGATCAGTTGGCAGGAATTCATGTAGTGGTGGGTCTAAGTAACGAATGGTAACAGGGAAGCCTCTCATTGCCTTATAAAGACCAATAAAGTCTTCTCTTTGCATAGGTAGAATCTTCTCTAAAGCTTTTTTACGTTCGTCTTTATTCTTAGCAGCAATCATTTCTCTTACTGCAGAAATTCTGCCTTCTTCAAAGAACATATGTTCTGTACGGCATAAACCAATACCATGTGCACCAAAGTCATAAGCTACTTTTGCATCATGTGGGTTATCAGCATTTGCTCTAACATCTAATGAACGATATTTATCAGCCCAAGCCATTAATGTTTCAAAATCACCAGAAACAGTTGCATCCATAGTTTCAACTTTTTGGCCATAAACCTTACCAGTTGAGCCATCTAATGAAATCCAGTCGCCTTCTTTAAAAGATTCGCCACCGACTTCAAATACTTTTTCTTCTTCATTAACATGGACTTGACCAGCACCAGCAACACAGCATGTACCCATACCACGCGCAACGACTGCTGCGTGTGATGTCATACCACCACGAGCTGTTAAAATACCAGAAGCAACTGCCATACCTTCTATATCTTCAGGTGATGTTTCTTCACGAACTAAGATAACAGGTAAGCCATCAGCTTCATGTAATTCTTTCGCACGATCAGCAGTGAAGACGACACGTCCAGTAGCAGCACCAGGAGATGCATTAAGACCTGTTGTAATGACTCTAGCTGATTTTAATGCTTTTGGTTCGAACTGTGGATGTAAAAGAGAATCCAATTGTTTTGGCTCTACTTTTAATACAGCTTCTTTTTCTGATAAAACGCCTTCTTTTACAAGATCAATCGCGATCTTTAAAGCAGCTTGTGCTGTACGTTTACCATTTCTTGTTTGTAACATGAAAAGTTTTCCACGTTCAATCGTGAATTCCATATCTTGCATGTCACGATAATGTTCTTCTAGTTTTTCAGCAACTTTAACGAAATCTTTGTAAAGTTGTGGATTATCTTTTTGTAATTCTGCAATTGGTTTAGGTGTACGAATACCTGCAACAACATCTTCACCTTGTGCATTAAATAAGTATTCACCATATAATACTTTTTCGCCAGTAGATGGGTTACGTGTAAAGGCAACACCTGTACCAGAATCATCACCCATATTGCCGAAGACCATACTTTGTACGTTTACTGCTGTACCCCATTCATATGGAATACCTTGTAAACGACGATATGTATTCGCACGTGGGTTGTCCCATGAACGGAATACAGCTGTAATCGCTTCAATTAATTGCACACGTGGATCTTGTGGGAATGGTTCTCCTTTAAGTTCTAAATACTTTTCTTTGTATTCTGCAACTAATCTTCCCATATCGTCTGCGTCTAATTCTGTATCTTGTTCAACGCCTTTTGCTTGTTTCATGTTGTGTAAGAGTTTTTCATAATTATCTTTTGAAATTCCCATAACAACATCAGAAAACATTTGAATAAAACGACGATAAGAGTCATAAGCGAAACGTGGATTATTCGTGAGTTTTGCTAACCCTAAAACAGCTTCGTCATTCAAGCCTAAGTTTAAGATGGTATCCATCATACCTGGCATTGATGCACGTGCACCAGAGCGAACAGATACTAAGAATGGATCCGCAGGATCACCAAACGTTTTGCCAACCACCTTTTCAGTGACTTTTAACGCTTCATTAATTTGTTTAATGATGTCCTCTGAAATGACTTTACCTTTATCGTAGTAGTCATTACATGCTTCTGTTGTTACTGTGAAACCTTGTGGTACTGGTAAACCAAGCGATGTCATTTCAGCTAAGTTTGCACCTTTACCACCGAGAAGATTCCGCATACTTGCGTCGCCTTCTTTAAACAAGTAAACATACTTTTTCATTTTGTATTTTCCTTCCCTTGAAATGTTTATTTTATAAGTATTATGATACCTTTTTAACCAAACCGTATAATTGACTCTTTGGGCGTAATTGATCGACAATGTTCGCAAACGGTAAGTAAACCATGCGATTATCTCTCACACCGACACATACACCATAAATGCCATCATTTAAGAGTTCAATGGCATATTCACCCATTCTAGATGCTAGAATTCTATCATCTGGACACGGTGAACCACCTCTTTGAATATAACCAAGAACCGTTGCTCTTGAACTAAAACCTGAAAGTGTAGAAATTTCTTTTGCTAATGCATGAACATCAAGTATCTTTTCAGTGACAACGATAATTGCATGTCTTCTACCTTCATCTTTATAATGTTTAATGGTCTTAATCATTGTATCTTTATCAACAGGATTTTCAGGTGTGACGATAAATTCTGCACCACCGCATATACCAGCATGTACCGCTAAATCACCACAACGTCTTCCCATAACTTCAATAATTGAAACACGTTGATGAGAACTTGATGTGTCTCTTAATTTATCAATCGCGTCAACAATCGTTTCAACTGCTGTCGCGAAACCAATCGTATAATCAGTACCAGAAATATCGTTATCAATGGTTCCAGGTAAACCAATTGTTTTTACACCTAATTTAGAAAGTGCCATCGCACCACGATAAGTACCATCTCCACCGATTGTGATTAACGCTTCAATACCTCTGTCTTTTAGATTTTTAGCTGCTATTTTCCGTGTTGCCAATTCGTGAAATTCAGGTAATCTAGTTGTTCCTAAAAATGTACCACCTCTTGATAACATACCCGATACACGCTTATGATCAAGAAGTTCCATGTCGTTTTCAACAAGTCCTCTATAGCCATCTCTAATGCCATATACTTCGTGTCCATAGAATTCACCAGCACGTACAACCGCACGAACTGCAGCATTCATTCCAGGAGCATCTCCACCAGATGTCAAAACACCAATTTTCATGTCTACAACCCCTTTCTAAACAAAAATCCATACATCATGCTTATTATATCATATATATGATATATTTTGAATGTCAATTCAGCAAAAAATGAGTCGTTAAGAAACCGATTTCAACAAACATATCATCATTTTTATGTTACAATAAAAGAAAAACAGAAAATGGTGATTTAACAATGAAAAATTTGAAAGGTGCAGCACTCCTAGGCCAATCTGGCGGACCTACATCGGTCATTAATTCAAGTGCGGCTGGTGTTTTCCTAGAAGCACTTAAACAAGAACAAATTACAAATGTTTATGGCGCTGTCCACGGTATTAAAGGCATTTTAAACGAAGAGTTCTATGACATTGAACAAGAAGACGTTGAAGAACTCAAACGTTTAAAGAACACACCTTCTTCAGCAATCGGTAGTGTTCGTTACAAATTAAAGAATCCTAAAGTAGATGATTCTGAGTATCAAAGACTATTAGAAGTATTTAAGAAATATAATATTCGTTTCTTCTTCTACAACGGTGGAAATGATTCGATGGACACATGTAACAAAATTTCTAAATTCTTTAAAAAGAATGAATGGGATTGTAATGTCATGGGTGTACCAAAGACGATTGATAACGACTTAAATGTGACAGATCACTCACCAGGTTATGGTAGTGCTGCTAAATATGTATCTACTTCACTTATGGAGCTGTATCATGACGCGACAGTTTATGATACAAAACAAGTCACTATCGTTGAAATTATGGGTCGTAATGCGGGTTGGTTAGTGGCTGCATCTGCACTTGCACAATATAAAGGACAAGGACCAGATCTTATTTATTTACCAGAATTACCATTCAATTTGGAAGAATTCCACACTGATTTAGCAAAAGTATTAGAAGAAAAAGGTAAAGCGATTGTTGCTGTTTCAGAAGGCATTAAAACAGCTGATGGTAAATATATCCCTGAACTATTCCAAGAATTAAACAGAGATGCTTTCGGCCATGCACAACTTGGTGGTACTGCACAAGCATTAGCTGATGAAGTTAAACAAAAATTTGGATGTAAAGTACGCGCAATTGAATTTTCACTCTTACAACGTTCTGCTGCTCACCTAGCGTCTAAAGTGGATGTTGAAGAAGCATTTAAAGCGGGTCAAAAAGCGGTTCAAGCAGCTGTACGTGGCACATCGGATAAAATGGTTGGATTCAAGCGTATTTCTTCAAACCCATATAAAATTAAGTATGCATTAATCCCACTCGCGAAAGCGGCTAATACAGAACAAAAAGTACCACTTGAGTGGATCTTACCTCATGGTAAGGGTTTAACACAAGATTATGTGGATTATGCACTACCACTTATTCAAGGTGAATCAAAAGCGAAACTCGAAGATGGTCTTCCAAGATTTGCTCAACTCAATAAAGTAAGAGTTACTAAAAAATAACTGTCATAAGATGTTAGCCTAGCTAGCATCTTTTTTTATGTAAAGAAAAAGGAGCGAATCAATATCGCTCCTTTAAGTTAATACATGTTATTCAGCATCTTTTAAGACTTGAATTAATTCTGCACGATCGACGCGTTCACTTAGACTTTCATCTGTCCAACGTGGAACTAAGAATAATGGGTTTGAACTACCTGGATCAATTAAGTCATCAATGATGAAGTAAAGTATTGTGTTATTGTTATTGAACAATGTATCAATTTCTCCATCTGTCTTACCTGTGACATCAGCAACCGTAATTCCAAGAACTTCAGTAATATCATTAATATTCAGAATGACCATTGCATCGTAAACGCCAACGATTTCTTCTTCTTTCATATCTTTACCTGGATCTAGTGGATCATAAGTTGTTGATGGTTCTAATGCATCTGCATAAGATTCTAATGTCGCGATACCACTACTAATAAATCCAGTAGAGATGAGTCTATAAACTGTTAAGCTATCAAGGGCAATGAGATCACCTAATACCGTTCTAGTAAATGATGAATCGTTAATGGTTCCAAATGATCCTAATTGAGCCGTATCATTGCCACCATTGATAATAATCATTGCTTCAATCACATCAGTGACTTCAGTCGCTTCCATATAGTCAAGTGGGTCGTCATTCATATGAGCAGTACTTGGTTCATCAAGTGTCGCTGCAATATTATCAGACAATAAATTATGAATGAGATATGAATCAAATGCTGAGAATAGATGTGTTGGATCTCCAAGACCAATGTAATCAAGCAACTTCAACTTGCCGACTGTAATCGTACTTAATGCGAAACTGCCACTTAAATCATTGAATCCTAGGACTGTTGGTCCCATAGCGTCTAATAAAGCTTGGATTTCATCTGCTTCCATACGACTTGTTCCACTAGCAGATGTATATGCTTCTGGAACAGAAGTATCATCTACTGAAAGTGCCGTTTCAATTTGTTCTGTCATTAAATTATGAATGATATAGGACTCATAATCAGTTGATAAACCTACTAAGATACCTGTACCTAATCCTAAGTAATGTAGGTCTTGTAGATCTGATAGACCTACGGTTGTAATTGAAACTGGTGAACCAAAGTCTAATATACCAATAACGTCCATTGATTGAATCAATGCTTCAACTTCTAATGGTTTCATCCAATAATTACCTTCAACACTTAAATCATATGCTTCAGGAATGGTCAATTGGTCAACTGTTAATGCTGATTCAATTTGACTGGATACCATCTTGTGGATGATGTATGATTCATAATCGGTTGTGTAGGTACCTACTAATCCTGTACCTAAGCCTAAATAATGAATGTTAAGTAAATCCGCTTTGCTTGTTGAACTGACTGAGAAGCCAGAACTGAAATTAATATCTAAAACATCTGGACTCATCGCGATAATAAGTGCTTCGACTTCTAATGGTTTCATCCATGTATTACCTAATGTCGCGTCAACATAATACGCTTCAGGTAAATTGCCTTGATTCACATTAAGTGTTAAATCAGCTTCAATTTGATCGGTAATCATCTTATGAATGATATATGAATCTAATTCATCTAGAGCAACAACATCTGGATCATCACCTAAACCTAAATAGTGAACATCCATCAATACGCTACTATTAATAGTGCTGATTGAGAAACCGGTATTGAAATCAATATTCAATACAGTTGGTCCCATTGCAGTAATCAATGCCTCAACTTCTTTTGCTTTCATCCAGTAATTTAGAGTTGTAGGCTCTTGGAAGTATGCTTCTGGAATTGTTAATTGGCTGACATTGAGTGTTGGATCCGATTCTATTTGTTCTGTAATGAGTTTATGTATAATATAAGATTCATAATCGGTTGTATATGTACCAACAAGTCCTGTACCTAAACCAAGATAATGAACATCCATTAAGACATCACTACTAATTGTACTGACTGAGAAACCAGTATTGAAATCAATATTGAGTACATCAGTGCCCATCGCGATGATGAGTGCTTCAACCTCTTCTGGTGCCATCCATGTGTTGCCCAATGTTGGATCAACGTAATATGCTTCAGGAACGGTCAATTGATCTACACCGAGGTTAACATCATTTTCAATTTGTTCTGTAATGAGTTTATGTATAATATAAGATTCATAATCGGTTGTATAAGTACCTACTAATCCTGTACCTAAACCTAAATAATGAACTTGCATGAGTTGAGTGCTTGTGACTGTACTAATAGAGAAACCCGTACTAAAGTTGATATTTAAAGCATCGGTACCCATCGCGATGATGAGTGCTTCTACTTCAAGAGGTTTCATCCATGTGTTACCTAATTTAGCATCAACATAATACGCTTCTGGAACAGTCGTTTCATCAACATTAAGTGTTAAATCCGCTTCAATTTGCTCTGTGATTAACTTATGAATGATATAAGAGTCATAATCTGTTGTATACGTACCTACGAGTCCTGTACCTAAACCTAAATAATGAACTTGCATAAGTTGATCGCTTGTGACTGTGCTGATCGAGAAACCTGTATTGAAATCAATATTTAACACGTCTGTTCCCATCGCGATGATGAGTGCTTCTACTTCAAGTGGGTCCATCCAAGTGTTGCCTAATTTAGCATCAACATAATACGCTTCTGGAACAGTAACTTGATCCACATTAAGCGTTAGGTCCGCTTCAATTTGCTCTGTGATTAACTTATGAATGATATAAGACTTATAATCTGTTGTATACGTGCCCACTAAACCTGCACCTAAACCTAGATAATGAACTTGCATAAGTTGATCGCTTGTGACAGAACTAATGGAGAAACCTGTACTAAAGTTGATATTTAAAACATCGGTTCCCATCGCGATGATGAGTGCTTCTACTTCAAGTGGGTCCATCCACGTGTTACCCAATTTAGCATCAACATAATACGCTTCTGGGACAGTCGTCTCATCAACATTTAGTGTTAAATCAGCTTCAATTTGTTCTGTAATTAATTTATGAATAATATAAGAGTCATAATCTGTCGTATAAGTACCAACTAAACCTGCACCCAAACCTAAATAATGAACCTTCATGAGTTGATCGCTTGTGACTGCATTAATAGTAAAACCGGTATTGAAGTCAATATTAAGAACATCCGGACCCATCGCGATAATAAGTGCTTCTACTTCTAATGGTTCCATCCAATCATTTAATGTTATTGAATTTTCGAAATACGCCTCAGGTACAGTTGTTTGATCGACATTTAATGTCGCGTCAGCTTCGATTTGTTCTGTAATTAATTTATGAATAATATAAGAGTCTAGTTCCTCTGTGCCGGAAGCATTAGGATCATCTCCCAAGCCGAGATAATGAACTTTCAATAAATCTGTGCTTGTGACGCTACTCATAGAAAAACCAAGATTAAAATCAATACCTAATTCATCCATGGTTTGTATTAACGCTTGGATTTCATCTGCATTTAATCTAGTATAACCAGAATCATCATTATATGCTTCAGGTAACGTTAATTGATTGACATTAAGTGTCGCATCTTTTTCAATCTGATCGGTAATCAGGTAATGAATAATATATGAATCATAATCATAACCAGCAACACCAACCTGATCTTCACCTAAACCTAAATCATGTAAATTTTGTAATTCATTAACCGTCACGCTTGTAATAGCAAACGATTCAGAAAGTGATGTAATATTCAACACTTCTGCGCTCATCGTAACAACCAATGCACGCATTTCATCTGTCTTCAAGCGTACAACCGTTGGATATGAAGCGATTGTTTCATATGCTTCAGGTAATGATACATTATCAATTGGCACAGCAACTACATTATTAAGTGCAGTAACGACTTGATCTGAGATCATCTGATTGATAATCTTAGATTCTGCATTTATAACACTCATGATTTGATCATTTGTTATGGTATCAATTTGAAGATCTGTTGGATCTGTTTCTGGAGGTAATGTATTGACCGCTACAAATAATTTATGAATTTCATCTTTTGTTATCATACCAGCATAATCACCAGTCAATGCGAACGCATCAGCAGGGATAGTTAATGACGCTTGACCACTAATGGCGAGATTAAGAACAGCATATAAATACTCGGATTTAAGTAGTGCTTCATCATCAATTGATTTAATTGTATTTAAACCTAAGTCAATGTCATCAAAATTATCTGAAATGCCTAATTCTTTTAACCCATTAAAGATATAGAATATTTCATCTTTAGATAATCTTTCGCTACCACCAGCTGGTGTATATAATGCTGGTGCAGGTATATCGAAATCGGCAGAATTAAATAGTGGGGTTGCTGAATCTGTTCCAGCAATCGTATCAATAATAAAATCATCAAGAAGAAGTTGTGAAATCATTGACTGCAAGAATTTACTGTCTACAAATTGATAGAAATCATTATCTCTATCCTCAAGTGGGTCAGCACTTTCAGGAATATAAGAGGTCACTTCAAATAACCCTAATAATGATCCAATACCCGGATTTTCAATATCGATCATACTAAATGAAATCATGATACTTCTCAATTCATTTCTAGAAATACGATTGACTTCTAGTTGATCAATTAAGTCTGCATCTGCATCTGCTTGACTACCTTTAGCATCAATCGGAACTGTAACATCTAATGTCATATCACCGAATGAACCAGCGAGTTGTTCCCCAATATAGTTACTAAAACCATCAAAACCTATAAGAGACGCTAATATAAAGTATATGAAGTCAGAATCAATAAAGGTTGTAAAATCATCTGGAGATTCTACAGGGCTTACTAAACTTGTAAATGTATTAATACCGATATCTTCCATATCTACTAATGAGATAGAAGTGAAAACTTTTCTAAATTCTGCTTTTGGTAAACGACCAACTTCAATCTGATCAATATTACCTAAATCAGCATCTGATTGTTGGCCTAACATCTCTACTGGTAGTGTTAAATCAAGTGTCGACATATCAATACCAAGTGATGGTCCAAGTTGATCAGAGATCAGGTTTGTTACTGCAGGATCCTGTAAGATGCCATCAATCACTGAATAGATATATCCAGAGCTTAAGAAACGATCAAAATCATCATGACCTGTTGTTACATCAATGTTTCTATCAAACATTTCTGTAAACATATCTAGCCCAATGTCTTCAAAATTACTTAATTGCATCGCTTTTAACATCAACAAAATATTGGTTGCCTCTTCTGTAACTAAGACATCCGTTGGTGCATAAGCAGCATCCAATAAAAGTGGGTCCATACCAAATATCGTCGCATCCACAGTAAATAAATCTTGTGCATCATTAATCGTGTCAGCTAATCCTTGTTGGAAAAGAGGATCAGTAATTAAGTCACTGATAATACCATGAATAAGTGATGAGCTCATGAGTGCATCAATAGACGCATCATCTGTTTGATTGAATGCTTGTAAGAAAACGCTGATATCGTTACCTCTTAATTCTCCAATCGTCGTAAAGCCCATCGTTTGATTCATATCATCAAGGAGTGTGGCCACACCATTGATTAAATCCGTAAATGCACCCGCTTCTAATACACCGTTCGCATTCACTAAATGCGCCGGTGTAGCAAGTACATGTCCAAAGAGTGAATCAGATAAAGATGCACCTTGACTATCAATTAAGTTAGTGACAGATGCGCGTAAAATCAATGAATTATCTAAATTTCCAAATGCAGCGTTTGCTTCAGTAACATCTGCAAACTTCGTGATGACTTCAATTGGTAAACCTGATGCCACTGCCATATAAGACTGTACACCAGAAGCACTTAAGGTCACACCATCGACTTCACCTATTGATGTAGCTATATCAAATACTGCACCAATTAATGCGCTAATTTCTGTATCCCATGCTGTATTTTCAATTTGATCAGAGCCGATAGGTAGAGAATCAGGAATGGTTAAATATTCCGATAATGAACCTTCATTAGCGAGTTTTTGTAGTTGATTAACAATGTTATAGAATATTAAATCCGAACGATCATCAGTACTTGTTAAGAAATCTTTGATCGTTGGTAAGAATCCTGTTAAATCAATATCTTCATATCCACCATCAACACCGACAGTGTGATTGGCAGATAAATAAGCAGCAGCATCATGAGCAAAATCAATAATCGTGCCTATATCATCGCTTAACAACATATCTGATGGTGTATAGACAGTATCGGTCATATCAAGATAACTGATGATATTTCCAAATACAGTTTCATCTACTTTTGTGAGTATTTGAAGACTTGTGAGCGCTGTTCTAAACGCTGTGTAGTCATCTGGTAACATATCACCAAATGCTGAAACAAGCGCAAGTTTATCATCAAGTGATGACTCACTAAAAGCACCTAAATCAGTAAACTTTATAACCTTGTTTAGTTCTTCTGCAACTGTAATGATGTTGTTAATTTCTTGACCAATATTGAAATCAAAATCTTCATTCGCATCGAGTAAAACACCTTGAACAATCGTTTTTAGTCCATCATCAGCAATCATGTTATCAATCGCGAATGGTGCAACCATTTCTAATGCACTACCCACTAAGTCACTGCTTTCAAAGATAGCAGAGACAATCGCTTTAAGACTCGTAACATTATCTTCATCACCCATA
The DNA here is from genome assembly GCA_963675245.1 of Acholeplasmataceae bacterium. Lineage (GTDB taxonomy): Bacteria > Bacillota_I > Bacilli_A > Acholeplasmatales > Acholeplasmataceae > WOFB19. The sequence goes on from OY775910.1 coordinate 370,800, forward strand.
ACCATATCTGCATATGCTAGCATATCTGGATCTTCTGCAAAGATTGTCTCAATACTCAGTTTCAATGCTTCATTATAGATATCACCGATATTTTCGATTTCATGACCCCAGTCAATTTCAGCAAGGGAAATCGCGAGATCACCTGCTAATTCATCAGCAATCTGATCACCACCGACTAGGTATAAAGCAAAATCTACACCAATTGGTAACCCATTAACAATAAGTTCCATATCTGCTAACTGGGTAAATAATGCCGTAACAAACGTTTCAGTTTGTGCAGCTATAATCTCTTCAATGTTACCACCGCTATTTAAAATGCCTACTAAGTCAACGGTTGAATCTGTTAGAACTAATTCTAATAAATCAGCAATTTTGCTAATTTGTCCATCTTCACCAATGAAGAATGATGGACCATCATGATATAAATTATCTGGATCTTGGTCTTCATCATAACCAAGAATAAAAGCAAGTTTTTCTCTTAAATATGCTTCAGGATCATCTGCCCACGCAATGCTTTGTTGCATTTCAGGTAACATAATCGCATATTCAATACCTAAGTTTAATGCAGCAAGCAAGTGTAGATTACCAACCGCACGAATGACATCAATTAAAGCTGTAATTTGATCAGCATCTAAATTTGCAAGTGCACTTGGATCATCCATAAGTGCGATTATTTCAGCAGGAGACATAAAATCACTTAATGCGCCAACCAAAGCAGCAACGCGATTAAATTCTTCTTGCCAATTAGTATCCACTAAATATTGAAGTGTCGCTTGTAGTGTATCGCTTGTCCAATCAATATCTGCTAACGGTCCTGTAGTGACCAGTGTTGGAATAAGTTCTGGTGCTTTTTCAAGTCCAGAAGTGAGTAAATAACTAAGTAAATCGGATTTACCGATTGTTTGAATAATGAGTTGCGCATTGGCAATATCATTATCGTCAATGGTTGATAAGTCCGACCAATCGCGATCTAAATAACCATTGTTTAAAATAATAGATGCAACATCTATAATATTTTCTAGTTCTTGAATAAAATTGACGCTTGCATTTTGAATAGTAGGATCGTTGATGATTGGTGTAAACATAGAATCAAACACATAACGATCAAAAGAGACACCGTTCACGGTAATCGCATTTGTTATTTGACCAAAGCCACCTGCATTCATCTCATCAATTTCTTGTAAGTATTTATCAATTTCATCATATGGACTAGCTGTTTGACTACCATTTGATAACGTTGTCGCATCAGCAGGATCGCTTAATGTCGGAATTGATCCCGGGTCAAGTTTTCCAATAAAACTACTAAAAACTAAAAGGGGAAGTAAAGCAACAAACGCGACTAAAACGCCACGTACACCACCAATTAACCCTCCTGAAAAGCGACTTAATAGACTAAGCTTAAGTTTTTTCTTTTTCTTGAACTTCTTATTGTTTCCCATTTCTTCATGTTCAAGTTCTAATGCCTCATTTTGTTTGGCAAGCATTCTTTTAAGAAAGATGTGTTTCCAAATAGGGCGGAAAATGATTAACGTTAGTAACCAACGAACAATAGGAAATAGTATCGCATATAAAATGATTTTAAACACTAAATCTAAAATCATAAAAATAACTGGTGTAATAGCGGGATCTGCATAGTAGTTTCTAAAATCACTTAAGATGCCTCCAGCAAGACCGTTAGCCCAATCAATAATACCAACCATGCTTTCTTGCGTCGTGAAAAACCATGTGAGTGTAAATTGAGCAATCATCACAATCGTTAAGGTTGCTGTTACGACATAAGCAAGTAAAAACCAGGCAGATTTTGCGGTCCCCCTTTTCATTCCTAACAGGAAATGTATTAGTACAAAGAAACCCACAAGCATCCATTGCATTTGCAGCAAAGTTGGCATAGTAGTCCCACCTTTCCACTACTTTTGTAAAACTAGTTTAATTTTATCAAATCTGATTATAAATCACAAACGATTGATTTCTATTTATTATCGTTTTTACGCGCAATAAACGGATTAACATGTACCATGCAGTGTATGACGTCTGGAAATTGTTTTTCAACACCAATGTGAACTGTTTCTGCGATCTGATGTGCTTTAACCAACGATAAATTTTGATCCACACCAATTTCAACATCCACATAATATTCTGTCATGTGTCTTCTGACTTTTAAATCATCGATGCTAAGTACACCATAAATATCTAAAATAGCAACTCTAATATCATCAAGCAAATCCTTTACAGGTGCTTCATCTACTAAATAAGAAACAGCTTCAATCAAAATTTGAATCGCGAGTCTTAAGATGAATAATGCAACAATCAAGGCTGCAATCGCATCAAATATTACAAATCCAAATTGAGTGAGTATTAAACCGATTAATGTCGCACCCGTAGACCAACCATCAATAAAGTGGTTTTTAGCTTCTGCTTTTAAAGTTGGATTATGAAATGTTTTATTTAATTTGAAATAAAAATACGCTAAGAAAATCTTAATGGCAAGGGCGACTGCTGAAATATAGACAGTAATCCGTAAAGGTGCACTAACAGACATATCATTTTTAATAATCGATGAAACAGCTTGATAACCTAGTAATATAGCAGTTATAAGAAAGACAATCCCTAATGTGAAATAAAGAATACCTTCAAATTTTTGATGACCATAAGGGTGATTTTCATCTGGTTTTTTCGTAGCGATTCTAATCACGAAGAAAATAATAATACTCATAAAGACATCAGAAAATGAATTATATCCATCACTGATTAGTGCTTGTGAACCACCATAATAACCAAAACCCAATTTAATACCAGCAAGCAAAATATTTAATGCTAAACCAATAAAAACGGCATTCATGATTTGTTTTCTGCTATCTTTTGTCATAATCGAAATCCTTTTACTTAACCAATCTTGTAATTTTCTCTAAAATATATGATTTTTTATCTTTGTAATTATTTTCTTTAATCGAAAAAATCTTCATTTCTTGATCATGCAATTCGTCTTCATAACGAGCATATGTTCTGGTGAATAACGTCGCTTCCACACGCGTTTCACCATCTTCTATGGTTACAAATCCCATTTTATCATCATTTTTAGTTTTTATCTCTTTTATATCTGAAATAAATCCAAGTGCTTTAACCATCGGTTTCGTCGATAAATCAATCAATTTGTCCAAATTGTTTTTTTCAATAAAATCTTGATGAACAATAAGGGGATGATAAGTTAAGTTAAATCCAAGTGCTTGTTTTTCTCTTTCAGCAAGTTCAGAAAAAGGAAATTCTTCATATGATTTCATCTTGAAATCATCCATGTAAAGTTCATAATCAGCAAACGACACCTCTTGCTGTTCAAAAAGTGTCCGGTGATTTAAATTAAAACGGTCTAGTGCACCCGCATCAATTAACATCTCAATATTACGTTGATTTAATACTGATTTTAACCGTAATTTAAAATCCTGATAGTCTTTAAACGTTGCTTCATGTCTTTCTTCTAGAATTTTTGAGACGAGTACTTTTCCTAAATTCTTAATTTGTGTAAGTGGTAATCGAATTCCTTCTTTTGATAGTTCATAGCGATCAGTACTTAAGTTAATGTCTGGTGGTAAAACTCTGATTTGATGACGTTTGACATCTTGAATATAATCAAAAGTTGTTTGACTATTACCGATAACATTTGACATCAATACGGTCATAAACATATCATAATAATTTACTTTTAAATAAGTCATTTGATAGGCAACCAAACCATAAGCGACACTATGACTTCGGTTAAACCCATAATCTGCAAACTTAACGATATAATCATATATTTCTTCAGCAACCGTTGCACTATAGCCTTTTTGTCTGCATTTTTCGTTAAATCTGATGCGTTCCTTCTCTAATATGTCATGATTCTTTTTAGAGATACCTCTTCGAAGTAAATCTGCTTCAGATAGCGTGTAACCTGCAAATTCGTGAGCAATCTTCATGATTTGCTCTTGATAAACAATAATGCCATAGGTTGACGCTAGAATAGGTTCTAAATCTTTATGTAGATAATGAAATGACTCACCATTTCTCCGTTTCACATATGTATCTATATGGTCCATTGGACCTGGTCTGTAAAGAGCGAGTATCGCGACGATGTCTTCAAATTCACGTGGTTTTAATTTACGTAATGCAGCACGCATACCTGATGATTCTAGTTGGAAAATACCAAACGTGTCTGCCTCACTTAATGTCCTGTAAACTTTTGGATCATCCAAAGGAATCTCCATCAAATTAAACTTAGCGTCTTTGTCTTTAATTAAGTCAACCACATCATTGATAATGGCAAGGTTTCTAATGCCTAAAAAATCTATCTTTAATAGACCCAATTTTTCTAAATCAGATGCTTCCCATTGTGATTGATAATAACCGTTATTATCTAACTGTAAAGGTAGGTATTTTGTTAAATCTTGTTTCGCTAAAATCATACCTGCAGCATGTGTACCAGTATGTCTAGGTAACCCTTCGATACGTTTTGATACATCTCTTAATTTCATCATTTCACGATCAGTTTCGTCTAATTTATCACTCGTAATACGCTTGATAATACCTGTGACGCGATTATGATCAATGTCCATGACTCTTGCAATATCTCTTATGGATGATTTAACGGCGAAGGTCCCGAATGTTACAATCGAAATCATGTGTTCTTTTCCGTACTTTTCACTGACATAACGGATCACATCATCTCTTCTGTTATCTGGAAAATCCAGATCAATGTCAGGCATTGTAATTCTTGCCGGATTTAAGAATCTTTCAAATAATAAGTCATATTTAATTGGATCAACATCTGTAATCCCTAAACAATATGAAACAAGTGAACCAGCTGCTGATCCTCTACCAGGACCAACCAAAATACCGTTTTGTTTTGCATATCTAACAAAATCAAAAACAATTAAGAAATAATTATCGTAACCCATATCATGAATCACATTCAGTTCATAAATGAGTCTTTCTTGATAAATATCATGATTAACTTTCAATCCTGTTAATCGTTTTTTTAATCCCATGATTGCTAACGATTTTAAATACTCAGAAGTCACCGCACCTCTCGTATCATAAACTGGCATATCAAAGACGGGTGAAACCCATTTAAATGTGATTGTACGCACCAGTTCATCCGCATTATCAAATACAAAAGGATAATCAATAAACATGGCTTGAAGTTCTTTTTGAGTTAAAAATTTATAATTCGCTGTTTCAGGTATAACAACATCGCTCCTACCTATTTTAAGTAGTGCTTGATATGTTTCTTTATCACCTTCATCAAAATACGATGTTTGATGTAATGGTAATAATTTGAGTTTGTTTTCTTCAGCAATTTGAGTAAGATAGGGTGCTACTTTAATTTCTAAATCAATGGTATCTAAACATAGTCCAATATAGAGGTTTTTTATTTCTTTTTTTAATCTTTTAACAAATGAATGCGCATCCGTTAAGTTTTCATTGATGATGTATTTTGTTAGTAATGAATCTTCACCAGAAGTAATGATAATTAACCCTTCTTGATGATTGACTAAATCTGCATAATCAAGTTTATGGGTTGATTTTTTAAGTGCTAGTTTTAAAAGATTTTCATAACCCCTTTGGGTTTTAACATAAGCAAAAAAAGACGTGTCATATATATCAAATATAACGTCTAATTTAAGCCCTATAATCGGCTTAAGACCAGCCTTTTCACTCATTTGAATAAAGCGATATAATGCATGCAAATTATCATCTGCAAGTCCAATCCATTGAAATCCGTTTTTCTTAGTCACTTCAACGAGATCTTTTAATGGTATGGTGTTTTTTAAAAGGCTGTATTCACTTTGCATATAAAATGTGGAAAACATCTAATCACCCTTTATGTCCATTATATCAATTTAGCTAGTGAAACACTAAAAAAAAATGCTTTGCAGCATTTTTAATTGGTTACTCAAAAACTTGCAAAACCTTTACCGAATTCAAAGCACTCCTCTTCTTCATCTGAAGATGGTGTTGAATTGATTTTTAATCCTTGTGCATAAAGGTTAGCACCAGCTTCTTTCACACGTGGTTCCCAAGCATCCATCCATTCACCATCACCCCAGCCATATGAACCAAAGATCGCGACTTTTTTACCCGCTAAATCACCTTCAATGTCTTGGAAGAAAGGTTCAAATTCTTCTTCTTCTAATTCCTCAACACCCATCGACGGGCAACCAAACGCAATTTTATCAAATGATTGAATGTCTTCAAGTGATACAGCATCCACTGTTCGATAATCTACTTCTAAACCACCAGCTTCAAGACCTTCTTTAATTTTTTCAGCCATTATTTCTGTATTTCCTGTACCCGTCCAATAGACGAGTAGTACGTCAGCCATAATTTGTCATCTCCTCTTTATACGTCCATATTATAGGTGATACAACACACGATGTCAAAGGATTTAATCTAACCCCTCTTCTTAATCGCGACCATGATAATACCTCCAGTTAAGAGAATCACAGTCATCGGTATAAAATTTTCAAATGTGTATGGTTGATTGTGTGCTATAATCACTATCGATCTTTGTGCCATACTATAATTTCCTCTTGCATCTTGACAAATATAAGTGATGATTTGTTCACCAGGGATATGTGTATCAATATGGGATGGAAAAACCATGATATCATATGAAGACGTTTCTTCATAAATCGTTACGCCATCTAATAAATTTATATCATCATATTGGTTAATCGTTAGATTACTAAACGTAATAGTCGGTGCGATAAAGTCATCGACATATACCGTTAGCACCTTCATCGCATCATTACCTGAACTATCCATGATCTCATAAGTGATTTGATAGACACCTACCGTTTGAACATCCACTTCACCATGAATAATAACATCATCAATTGTTAAATCATCATAATTGTCGTCAACAGATTGAATATATGCATATAAATGTAGGGCTTCGCTATGGACTGATATTGTTAAACTTTCTTTAGTCAATTCAATGATTGGTGAGGTAACATCGATAATAAATAACTCTGTATCATAAGATGTTATTTGACCAGATGTATCACTCACATGAACTGTAAGTGGATAAATGCCCAATGTCTCATAGTCAACATCATGATCATCGATGGTTATCATTAAAGATGCTTTATCGTCATAATTATCAAAAACATCAAAATAGCTATCTAGAACATGTGGTAAAAAATCAGTAATGACGATATCATTAATTTGTGTCATGCCAGGTGGAGTTATATCTATAATCTCAATGTAGTCGTAATATGTTGATACATTACCACTGGTATCCTCAGCCGTAACAATAATTGGATATAAACCTATCTTGTCATAATCAATATCCGTTTCAATTTGAATATCTAACACATCTTCATCATAATTATCGGTTACTAAAAAATAAGAAGCTATAAATAGTTCAGGACTAAAGACAGGGAAGACGAGGTCTTCTTTTTTTGTAATGATAGGCTTAACATTATCAATAACCTCAATCTCTAATGTCTCATTGACTTCATGACCTTGATCATCTGTTAGGTGATAAAAAATGTGATAACTGCCTATACGATCAATTTGAATATCATGAGAGATTGCAACATCCAAACTATTTAATATGTCATCACCGTCACCAACAGATATAATGAACTTCCTTAAGTCATCTAAAGCATCTTCATCATACACGGTCATTGGTGCGGGATTAGTTTGTAATAAGATAAATGGTTCACTAACATCAATAATTGTTAAAATCGTCTTCAATTCTGATTGATTACCGCTTTGATCAATCGCTTTAATCGTGACTTCAAAGCTACCTTCTAAATCATAATTAATGGTTGATTCATCCATGCTAGGGTGAATAAATTGATCGTAATTATCTTCTACACTAAAATAATCACGCATCAAATAAGTCTCACCTAGTTCAATCACAAAATCTTTTTTCTGAATAATCTGCGGTTTTGTTGTGTCAACAATATGGACATAGCTTGATAACGTCGTTTCATTTAAGGAAGTATCCATGACCGTATACGTTATATCATATATGCCTACAACGTCATATAGCACGCTATTTGTATGATATGAGATCATCAAGTTTTCGATGTCATCATAGTTATCACTATAATAAAAACCCTCCTCATAATCTGGTGGATCAGATCCAACTTCTAATGTGAAGACAGGTAATCGGTCAATTGAGGGACGAATATCATCAATGACATTAAATGTAATGGTGTATTCTTTTCTGTAATCATACTGTTCAAAGTATGCTTCAAAATCAACATAATACGTTCTAACGATGTTTGTGTTCACGACAGATAAAAACGTTCTATTCACACCATCGGTTTGCATATATGGTATATCGCTTTGAGCCACACCATCAACGATGATAACCGCTTCAACCATATCTGCATAATCATTGATGTCTGCACCTAAAGGCACATCAAGAATAGCGTTAAACCAAGAGACAGTGATGGTAGTTAAAATTGTCATAAATTGCGTCAAAAAAGCCATATGATCACCTCTATTAAATAATAGTGTTTCACATGGCTTTTTACTTTATTCTATGATGCCCTGTAATCTTTCTTGTAAAAATTGATTCTTATACAGATTAAAATACTTTCCTCGTTTTTCAATGAGTTCATCATGTGTACCCATTTCAATGATTTTACCCATTTCAAGCATGACGATTAAATCCGCATTGACAATCGTTGATAATCTGTGAGCAACGATAAAACTCGTACGATCTTTCAATAGCTTTTCAGTCGCGTCTTGGATGACGAGTTCTGATTCTGAGTCAATGGATGACGTCGCTTCGTCTAAGATGAGAATTCGTGGATCGGCAAGTACAGCTCTAGCAAAACTGATAAGCTGCTTTTGACCAACTGACAAGAGATTACCACCTTCACCAACAAATGTCTCATACCCTTTTTCTAATTTATCTACAAAAGCTGCGACACCGACGGATTTTGCTGCACTGATGACTTCTTCATCTGTCGCACTTAATTTACCATAACGAATATTTTCCATAATGGTAGTAGAGAATAAATGTGGCGATTGTAATACATAACCAAGTCTCTTATGAAGCCAATGAATACTTCTTTCACGATAATCAATACCGTCAATTAGCAATTGTCCCTTTTTAGGTTCATAAAAACGTGATAAGAGATTAACCATCGTTGTTTTACCAGATCCAGTATGTCCAACTAAAGCGACGGATTGTCCAGCTTTAATCTTAAAATTAAAGTTTTCCAATATCGTTTCGTTTTCATTATAGTTAAATGTAATGTCTCTAAACTCAACGTCACCTTTTAAATCTTCCCAATTGTCTCTATGATCATTAAATAAATCACCATATTTTTCAATGACGTCAGGACGATCAACAATTTCAGGTTCAGTTTCAATAAGACCCGTTAAACGTTCTGCGGATGCTTGCGCATTTTGAAAGTCTGATAATATTTGGGTAATGACCATAACTGGTTCAAAGAAATTGATAGTGTATGCAATAAACATTTGTAGTGTACCAATCGTGATAAATATCCCTAAGACATAAACACTACCTTGATACATCGTGACAGCAACCCCAACATACGCTAAGATCAAAATAATACTTGAGAAAATGGCTGACATAATAACCGCTCTCACACTCGCTTTTTTTAGCTTACGTGCAGTGACTTCAAACTCATCGTAATTGTCTTGTTCAATCGATAACGATTTTGTTGTTTTAGCACCTGAGAATCCTTCATTGTATTGCGCTGTAAGTTGTGAGTTATGTTTCTTAGCAATACGATGACGATGAAGAATCGCTTTCTGGAAAAAATACGCGATGACAAGCATGATTGGTAAAAGTATGGTAATAATTAACGCGAGTTTAACATAGGTAAAATATAACACGATGAGAATGCCAATCATCTGTAAACCAGCCCATAGGAAGTCGACAATACCCCATGAGACGATCAATGCTAATTTTCTCGTATCTGAGGTCATTCTTGCCATAATCCAACCTTGTGGTGTTTTATCAAAATATGAGTAAGGTAACCTTTGAATATTTCTAAACGCTTGTTTTCTAAACGTATACGACGTATTCGCTTCGATAATACCAGCTTGCTTAATGAATCCCCAAACACATAGGCCAAATCCTAATGCTACCAAAATATTGATAACAACAAATATCGGCCATGTTGCATAGTCGTTCCCTAAAAAGAATACATCAATTGCGTAACGGTTAATCAGTGGCCATGCCACATCTAAAGACGCAACGACAATGACGAAAAACATTAATAATATGATATTTTTACGTGAACTGAAAACGATTCTGATAATCTTTTTCCACGTATTAAGACTTACCTTCTGCTGGATGTCTTGATCATCTTCATGATGCATCAGAATCACCTGCCTTAATCATGTCAAGGAATTCTTTTTCAAGGCGTCCTTGGATATCCCAAATCTTCTTATAAAGACCTGGTTTATGACTTAATTCGTCATGGGTGCCAATCGCTTCAATCATACCGTTTTCTAGAACGATAATCATATCGGCTTCCTTGGCAGTTGTAATACGGTGGGTAATGATGATTGATGTATGGTCTGTATCTTTTTTAGATAATGCTTCTCGAATCATCATATCTGTTTGGGTGTCAACAGCACTTAAAGCATCATCAAAAATGAGGATTGGTTTATCGCTAACAAGTATACGTGCAATCGCTACTCTTTGTTTTTGACCACCTGAAAGGGTTGTTCCTTTTTCACCTACAACAGTGTCATAACCTTGTTGGAAGGTATTAATATCTTTTTCTAGTGCTGCGATACGAGCTGCTTCAACAACTCTTTCTCTTGTGGCTTTTTTATGTGCAATCGCAATATTCTCAAACACTGTTTTAGAATATAGGAATGGGTCTTGTAAAACAACACCAATTTCTTTTCTGATGTATGTCTTTTTAATATCAGTTAATTTGACGCCATCCATATAAATATCGCCACTCTGATAGTCATACATTCTAAGTAAGAGATTAATGATTGTCGATTTACCTGAACCGGTACGACCAATAATCGCAACCGTTTGTCCTGCTTTAATATCAAATGAAACGTCTTTTAATAAATGTTCGTTACTATCATCGAATTTGAATGAGACATGATCAAATCGAATATTGCCTTTAATGTCTGGTGTTTCTTTACCATCAATATCAAATTCACTCGGTTTATCCAAAATTTCATTTAAGCGATCTGATGATACTAATGCTTTAGAGAAGTCACTAATTAAACGTCCAAGACCACGTATTGGCCAAATGAGCATACCCACTAGTTGGAGTGCTGCAGCAACAGCAGCAGCATCCATAATACCATTTGTGATACCATATGCACCAACAGCAATGATAATTAAATATTGATTGATGCTGATAAAATCCATGGAACCCCAATAGATCGCGATAATCTTAGTCGCATGAATTTGCATATTACGATAACTACTATTTTTCTCTTCCATTTTTTCAAGTTCAAATGATTCATTCGCAAATGCTCTAACAACACGCGAACCTGAAACACTTTCTTGAACAACGGTGATCATTTTTGATTCGCGTTCTTCTACTTCTTTAAACACTTTATCAATCTTAGTGAAATAAATAATTGATGAGGTAGCCATAATCGGTGCAATCGATAATGTTATCCAAACCATTGTTGGATTGATGATAGCGAGTTGATAAGCCCCAAAGATTAATGTGAAGATGAGATGTGCGAAATCTAATAAACGATTCGTTAAAAATAAAGAAGTTGTTTCAATATCTGTTGTCACACGCTGAATTAAGTCACCCGTATCAACATTATTATGGAATTTATAGTCAAGTTGTTGGATGTGATGATACATTCTAAGACGCATATCTCTCGCAGTACCTTCCATCATATGACCTCTTAACCATAAATCAAAGAATCTTAAAGAAAATCTAAACACTTGCAGTACCACAAGGCTTAATGCAATTCTAAAAATAATATTTAATACATCTGAGTCCATGGATAAAAACTGTATGACAAAAGACGGTAAGTTAGCTTCATTTACCGAGACATCTCCCAAAGTCACACCTGGTTGTTCCATCAGTGTTTGGATTAAATATTGTGTAAATAGTGGTACGTTTGAATATGTATATTGAAGAATCGCTGTAAATAATACAGCGACAAAAAATAACACCCAGTACCCTTTGCCTAATTTCAATAGCCTCATAACGCGCATACAAATCATTCCTCCATGCCACAAATAAGTATACAATACTTATTATGAAATAGCAATCTACAAACGCTTTCATTTTACACAAAAAAAGAGCCTGTCGGCTCTTCGCTTGAAAATGATAATGATTTTTTCAATAATTCTATTTTATGATTGAATTTATGGAATACCTCAGTCGCTTCTTTGTAGTAAAAATATTTGCTAAATAGTCGATGTGAACTTTTCTGGAGATACTTAAGAACTTGTACATTATCTGTTAAAAAGTTATTTCCTAAAATAACATGTCTTAGATAAATCAGCAAATTTTCTTTAGAACTCATATGTTTTGTCTTTATAAACGAAACGATTAATTTTTGATCATTGGAAAGTTTGACGTTTGGTTGCATCTTGAGTAAATGCTTAATCTCATCTTTGTGATGCAACCCATCTAATGTTTTCAATTTTATAATGAACCATTTGCTATCCATTGTTTTAACTTGTTCATTTATAAGATTTAATACTGCTTTGTACTGTTGATTAGCAAATAGATTTAATGCTTTGGCATAAACATAATTCTTTTTAGGTATACCTTGATGATGACTTAATAATTTTTTATATGATGAAATGCTCATTCTTTGTGAAAAATAAGTCATTCTTTGAATTTGTAAATCATTAATTTGCTTATAATATCCTAGCTTTATGAGTTTTTCTTGATACGATGGATATAACAAATGAAAGAGAGAAGAATTTTCCATTTGTATCGCATTTATTAACAACCATTTATCCCTATATAATAACAATATATCCGAGATACCATCATAAGTCATTTCAGTTAATAATTCGCTAGCTTCTTGATATCTTGATTCATCAAACAACATTTGACTTACAAGACAAATTAAAATAGCAAACTCTTCATCAGGCATACTACTAATCATTGGTATGATTTGTTGATATGTTTGATGAATTTCAGCATTCTTTTTATTAAGAATATACAGTCCTAATTTCAATAAGCTTGTTTGATAATTCATTTGTGTCCCTATATGATGCTCATATGTTTCAGGAAGTTTTCGATCGTTTAGTAATGATATTATGAGTTTATATTTTAAACCTTGATAAACATTATTATCAATATCCAAATGATCTTCATCTATACAAAAACGTTGTTTCAATTTGATAACATACTTTTCACTAGGAACAATGATATTATTTTCTAACTTTGATAAATAAGAAACACTGCATATATTCTCAGATGCTTCTTCTAACGTCATTTTTAGTGCATGACGTTTAAATTTGATGGCAGAGCCAATCGGTAAATTTTCTTTCCTGTGATGTCTCTTTTTTGCTGCAACCTTAAAACGTATCATATTTAATCGCATTTATAATTCCCCCCTGTTCAATAAAACATACGATTATTATTATAAAAATCAAATCATTAAAATCCACAAATTTTTTGAAAAAAAAGACATCATTAAGATGTCCTAAAATTTTTTTTGATTGGATCAGTGCACAAATCATATAGTGGACAATCTTGACATTTCGGATTCCTGGCTAAGCAATGATATCTTCCAAAGAAAATCAATTGATGATGAACTTGTTGCCATTTCTCTTTTGGTATTTTTTTATTAAGTTTTTGTTCAATGACCCATACAGAGTCATTTTTTTTAGCAAGACCTAATCTTACAGCCACTCTTGCTACATGGGTATCCACAGCTAAGGCAGGAATACCAAAAGCATTACTTAAGACGACGTTAGCTGTTTTTCTACCAACACCTGATAATGCCTCAATGTCGCTTCTATTTGAAGGCACTTCACCTTGATGTCTTTCGACTAATTGTATACTTAAATTTTTGATGTGTTTTGCTTTATTCCTAAACAAACCAATAAATCTTAATTTGTTTTCTAAATCTTTTATATCCGCTTTAGCTAGCGCATAAGCATCAGGATATGCATTAAACAAATCGGGTGTGACTTTATTGACACTTTTATCGGTTGTTTGTGCAGAAAGGACAACCGCAATCAACAATTCGAAAGGATTTTTATGGTTTAACTCAACAGTAGCGTTAGGATACATCTCATCTAATACAGTTAATATATGTACTACTTTTTGTGTCATTTTATTTTCTTGAAAATAGCATCAAGTATTTTTTCGGTGTCATCATCAAGTTCAACCTTTGGCATAATTTGCTGTGTCAAGAGTCTTTCAACTTGTTTGACCGAAACTCTTGCACCAGCTGCATCGATTGCTTTCATGATTGCGTCATGTTGATATGTCTCATTTTCGTACCATGAGCGAATCATTTCTAGTTCGTATGCTTTTAAAACGCGTCCTAACCCTTGTTCAAATAAGCGAATAGCCTCAGTAATATCTTTCTCTGATTTTTCAATAATTTCAGCTTTTTTATCTGCTGCATAAAGTTCTTCAATCCGTTTAAACGTTAATTCAATATCGAAAATTTCACGCTCTTTACCATCTTTCTCCTCTAAATCAAGTGAAATAAAATGTTTTTTGAGAAGTGATTCAACATAATTTCCAATTTCTGGTTTTGTAAAATCTACGCGTTTGGAAATAGCGTTGATTGAAAAAGTTTTTCTTTTTTTGAAGATGGAAAAAAGTGCGACAAGCACTGTTACTTCAGGCATCGTTAATGAAAGTCTACGATATTCTTTTAACAAAATACGCTCAACTGAGAAGTCATATTCAGTAAATAATCTTTTAAGCATAGATATTTCCTTTCTCTAACGCATCCTTCGCAGCATTTTGTTCTGCCTCTTTTTTTGTTCTTCCACTGCCAGTACCTAAAACTATTTGATGATCTAATTTAACAGCAGCTTCAAAAAAACGATGATGTGATGGACCTTTTTGACTAATAATATGATAGGATATGTTACGTTTATCGCCACCTTGAATAAATTCTTGAAGCGTTGATTTATAATCCTTAATCACCCACACTTTATTTAAATAAGGAATAACGATACGTCTAAATAAGCTCTCTGCCTTTTTAAATCCAAGATCTAAGAAGGTCGCGCCAAAAAGTGCCTCAAATGCATCGGCAATCATAGAATCATTGGCACCTTTAACGGTTTCACCTTTACCAAGTCTCATATAATCTTTGAGATTGATTTTAGCCGCGTAAATAACGAGCGCTTCTTCACAAACGGCTTGCGCTCTTCTTTTTGTGAGTTCACCTTCGTCTGCTAAATTTAAGCTGTAAAGATAATCACTCATCAAAAGTTCAATGACAGCGTCTCCTAGAAACTCAAGTTTTTCGTTTTTCTCTGTTTGATGTTCATTGGCATATGATGAATGCGTGAGTGCATCGACATAAAGCGATTCATCATTTACTTGTATTTTAAGTTGCTTTAAAAGCTCCTTCATGTTATTCAGCCTTCTTACTTAATGTTTCGGTAACGATGTTAATCACATCAGCTTCCACCATTTCTTTTGCTTGTCTAATACCATTATAAAAACCATATGCATCTGATGAACCATGCGCTTTAATAACCACACCATTTAATCCCATGAGTAGTGCTCCACCAATTTCTGATGCATCTAATGACTTCTTGAAACGATCCAGTGCTTTCCTCATAAAGAGTGCACCAATCATGCCCCCTAAAGATGCTTTAATCTCTCGTTTTAATATTGTACCAAGTCCTTTTGCTGTACCTTCCATGGTCTTCATGACCATGTTGGCTGTGAAACCATCACTTAAGAATATATCCGCGTTTGATGACAATATCTCTTTGGTTTCTAAATTACCATAAAAATTAATATCCGGATTTTCTTTTAAGAGTTTAAATGCTTCTTTATCTAACTCTCTACCCTTTCCATCTTCAGTACCGATATTCAATAAAGCGACTTGAGGATTTTCTCTTTTTAAAATCTTGTTGGCAACAACTGATGCATAAATCGCAAAGTCTACTAAATGTTCAGGTTTTGTATCTGTATTTGCACCTGAATCTAATAAGATACGACCTCTACCATCAATGGATGGAACAATTGGTGCGATCGCTACACGTTGCATTTGTTTCATTCTTCTTAAAATAAAATGACCGGCAACAACTAAAGCCTGTGTTGGTCCAGAACTAACTATCGCGTCAGCTTTACCATCTTTAACTGCTTGCATCGCCATAAACATCGACATTTCTTTATTTGTTCTATATTGTTTAATTGGATCTTTTTCACCCATTTCTAAAAAATAAGGTGTATGAATCACAGATAAGCGATCATGTTGTTTTAAATATGGTGCCATCTTATTTTCATCACCAAACAAAATGATTTCAATATCTTTAAATTTATTGAGTGCTAATAATGCACCATTTACGATTTCTTTAGGTGCATAATCGCCACCCATTCCGTCAACTGCAATTCGTATCATAATGGTTACCCTTCGCTTTCTTAAACTGTTTTTAGTATATCATATCTTAAGAGATTCATTCACGTGCTTTCTTAAATATTGATAGCGTTCATTCGTGTAAAAATCTGGTCTTTCAAATAGATCAACCACATTTTTATGGGCTTCATGGAGAATGTTGTAGTCATTTGATAACTCTAAAAAATTAAATTTAAGATATCCGGATTGTTCGACACCAATAAAATCTCCTGGACCTCTCTGAGCAAGATCAAATTCAGATAATTTAAATCCATCATTGGTTTTAGTCATCAATTCTAAGCGTTCTAAATCCTGTTTTTCACTCACTAGATAACACGTACTTGGTAAGTCACCTCGACCGATTCTTCCACGTAATTGGTGAAGTTGTGATAACCCAAAGTGTTCTGCTGATAAGATGATCATTTGGGTGGCTGTAGGAATATCAATGCCTACTTCTACCATCGTTGTTGATAATAGCACACTACCTGGGGTTTCTCTGAATTTTTCCATGACATCACCTTGTTCATCTTTTGATAGTTGACCATGTAAAACAAATAATGGATGATGCATGTATTTTAATTTTTCTTTCGTCACAATAATATTATCTTTCACTTGTTCACTTGAAATAGCAGGCACAACAATAAATGCGTGTTCACCTCTAGTTAATGCTTTTTCAATATCCATAAATACTTTTTGTTCGTTTTTTTGATCAACTAATTTGGTTATCACCGGAGTCCTTTTAGCTGGTTTTTCACGAATCACCGATACATTGGATTCACCAAAAGAAACCATTGCTAGCGTTCTAGGAATAGGCGTCGCAGTTAAATACAACACATCTTTTGCATGACCTTTATCAATTAATGTTTGTCTTGCATCAACACCAAATTTATGTTGCTCATCGATAATGACAAACCCTAGTTTTTTAAATTGAACATCTGTTTCAATCAGTGCTTGTGTGCCAATAACGATATCAAATTCTTGATTTAATATCGCTTTTTTAACTTGTTCCTTGTTTTTTGTCTTTTGGGTTAATAATGCGATATTCAAGTCTTTGAGCAACGACGAAAATAATGTATAGTGTTGATTTGCCAGTAAGGTTGTTGGTGCCATTAATGCTACTTGTTCACCTGCTGTAGCTACCGCGTATGCCGCGATTAACGAGACAATTGTTTTGCCTGAACCTACATCACCTTGAACAAGTCTTATATGAGAGTACTCACTTTTAAAATCCTTAAATATATCGTTTGTTGCCTGTTTCTGATCACTGGTTAATTCATATGGTAATTGCCGAATAAGTGTTTTCACTTTTTCGATATCATAGACTTTTGGTAGACGCTTGCTACTAGCTAATTGATTCGCAACCAATTTAAGTTGTAAGAAGAATGCTTCTTCATATTTAAAACGTCGTTCTGCGTGTTGAATATCTTCAAATGATTTAGGTATATGAAGCATTTGATATGCTTTAAGGCGTTGAGGTAAATGGTATGTTTTTAGAAACTCATGAGGAATAGTCTCAAATATTTGAACCTGTTTTGTATCAAATATTTCTTTCATCAAATTTTGAATTTGTCTGTCATACACCCCTTCTATTTTATAAATAGGTTTAATCGGTGAATGACCTGTCACTTTAGAAATGTAACTCGCGACAATCTTTTTATGATATAGATGATACGTTCCTTTAACTAAAACAAGTGATTGTTCAGTTAATTGTTTCATGAGATAAGCACGATTAAAAATAACCACATCAATCACTTGATCAACCACTTTTATTTGACATGTAATCACATGAACTTTACCATAAGGATTCTCTTTTAAAGGAGAGACAACTGTCCCTTGAACAGTGATTTTTTCTAGATGCTTAGCTTGTGATAATGATCGAACAGTGAAGTCTTCATAACTCCTTGGATAATGCAAAACAAGATCGTATGTCGACCATATGTTTTGATTTCGAAAATGTTTTAATAATGAAGGCCCAATGCCTTTTATGTGCTCTAGTTTGACTTCCATGCTTTAGATTGTAACATCATATCAGCTAAAACAATCGCGATGACGTTTTCTAAAACGACACCAATGCGTCTGATAATCGCGACATCGTGTCTTCCCCCGATTTCAAGATCACTGACTTCATTTTTACTAAAATCAAAGGTATGTTGTTTCTTTTGAATGGATGATGTTGGTTTGACGAGTACTTTGATAATGAGATCATTACCGTTTGAAATACCACCACTTACACCACCACTATGATTAGTTTTAGTGATACCACGATCATTGATAAACGCATCATTCCATGCTGATCCGAGCTTATCTGCCGCTTCAAACCCTGCCCCAAATGAAACACCTCGTACAGCAGGAACACTCATCACCATTTTAGCTATTTCGGCATCAAGTTTATGAAAGAAAGGTTCTCCTAAACCAATAGGTACATCTTTGACAACAACCTTGACGATACCTCCTACTGAATCGCCTGCTTTAGCGACTTCTAGAAGATATTCATCTAAATGTGATAAATCTGTTAGCGTACCAACACGTACCATTTCACTAGAAAATTGGAAAGGTAGTATCATTTTTGCTAGACTTCCAGCAGCAACTAGTGGTGCTGTAAGTCGACCTGAAAAACGACCACCACCACGATAATCATGAAAACCATTATATTTAACATTCGCAACAAAATCAGCATGTCCCGGTCTTGGCTGATGAACTAGTTTTTCATAATCTTTTGATTTCATATTATGATTTTCAATCATTAAATGAATCGGTGAACCGGTTGCTTTTCCATTGAAAACACCAGAAGTGATTCTAAATTCATCTGCTTCTTTTCTTGGAGTGGTTCCAACAGCACCTGGTTTTCTTCTATCTAAATCTTGTTTGATAAGATCTAAATCAATTTCAGTGCCTGGTATCATACCATCCACAACAACACCAATCGCATCTTGATGAGATTCACCATATAATGTGACTTTAAATAAGTTCCCATAACTATTCATGGATGATAGCCTCCTTTATTTCTTTCATTAATTTTGGTTTAATCTTGATTTGTTTTTCTAACCAATCCATTTCACTATATAAGGCCTGAATAATAAGCATGTCTAGTCCACTTATACCCCGTTTAGCACTTTTAATGAATGTCGTTTCCATTGGATTATAGATCAAATCAATCACGGTTTTGTCTTTAATCAATTCCCGGTTGATTGGACTGTCATCGACGTTTGGATAGGTCCCCACTGGCGTAGCATTAACAACGATATCAACCTCATCTGGATTAAAAGATTGATAGCCAATCACTCGTTTAAAAGTCTCTGATAAGTGTGGCTTTCTAGAAACAACCGTCACGATCGCACCCAAGTCCATTAATACGGTATAAACCGCTTTGGCTGCGCCACCTGTTCCCAATATATAAACGTGTTTCTTTTTAACTTTTATTTTATTATACTTAAGTAACCCTTTAAATCCTTCATAGTCTGTGTTGTCGCCACATACACGACCATTTTGATAATAAAGGGTGTTTACTGCGCCAATTCGTTTCGCGTTATCCGTTAGTAGTTCAACATATTTCATGACATCTTCTTTATAAGGAATCGTCACATTAAACCCATGATACTCGCCATTTTTTAAAGCCGTAATCATACCCGATAATTCATCAGGCTTAATATCTAATATCTCATACTTAAAAGGCACATTTAAAAATGGTGCCATATATTGATGAATGAGTGGTGATTTTGAATAACCGATATGTTGACCGATTAGTCCAAATGTCATCATTTTTGAATCTCCTTGGATAACCGCATGATTTCTTTAATGAACGCTTTGTAGTATGGCCAAAAAGATTCATCGTTTAACCGTTTACGTAGTCTATCATAGACTGCCTTTTCTCTTGATTCATCAAAAACGGGTAAACCCGCTTCTTTTTTTGCATCACCAATCTGTTTTGAAACAGCCATACGTGATTTAAAAAGTTCTAGTAGTTCTTCATCAATTTGATTTATTTGTATTCTTAATTCATCAATAGTCATCGACTTCTCCTCCGAGTGACATATAATCTTTAAAAAAGGTAGGATAAGATTTATTAATACATGATGCGCCTTCAATCGTAATTGGACCGTCAGCCAAAATGGTTGCTACTGCGATTGACATCGCGATACGGTGATCATTAAAAGCACTTAATGTTTGATGACCTTTAAATGTTGATTGACCTGCAATTGTGACTGTATCACCATCAACAATGACATCAACCCCTAGTTTAGTCAATATTTGAATCATTGCACTTAAACGATCACTTTCTTTTATGCGTAATCTTTCACAATTAAGAAAAACAGATTGTCCTTTAGATCTCGCAGCTAATACCATTAAAATAGGTCCCAAATCAGGGATATCTTTTAAATCAATTGTCATTCCAAAAGTGTCAGATGGATGAATAATATAACCTTGTTCTGTCGATTCAATTTTTCCACCCATTTCTTTTATCACATCAACGATTGCCTTATCACCTTGAAGACTTTTGTGTGAAAGATGGTTTAAATGAATCGGTTTTTTACCTAAAAGACCAGCAACCATCCAAAAAGCGGCTTGTGAATAATCACCTTCTACAACTGCTTGTTGCGGTTTATAATGTTGACTTCCTTTAATGTAATAATAATGATCCACACTTAAAATATGAATACCAAATTTTTTTAAAACTGAAAGCGTTAAATCCACATATCCCTTTGATTCCAAAGGTGTGGTTAATTCAATCACTGAATCTTCTCTTCTTAAAGGAAGCGCAAATAGTAAACCAGAAATAAACTGACTACTCACATTACCACGAATTGGATAATGTCCCCCTTTAAGTTTACCTTTAAGTGTTAAAGGTAGTTCATCTTGACTTTCTTTTTCAAATGTTACATGCTTCGATTTAAAAAGCTCTTCATATTGGTCCAAAGGTCTCTTAACTAATCGACCCTCACCGTGAATGGTAATCCGTTCATTATCAAGTAAATAAATAGGAATCATGAAGCGTAATGTTGAACCAGATTCTTTGATGTTTACACGTGTTTTTATAATCTTATTTTTTCCACCATGAACGTGATCACCATCAAATGTTACACCAAACGCTTCGAGTGCTTCTTTAGTCGCATCGATATCATTCGCATGTAAGACATTAGAAATATGACTGATACCATCTGCCAAACCGGCAGCAATCAAATATCTGTGCGATAAAGATTTAGATGAAACAACATTTAATTGACCACTGAGTGGTTTTGGTGTAATTGTGACGTTCATGATAAATCCTCGATACCCACTTTTTGAATCACAGGTTTACCAATCGCTTCTAATAAAATGAAATGAAAGCCATCTGCTGTATTCTTTTTATCTGTGGAAAGTCCCTCTATAAAGCGATCTTTAGTCAGTAGTGGTTCATGAACTAACTGCCATGATAGAAGTGTTCCTTTGACTTCATCATAAAGTTCATCAGGTGTAATATTAAGTTGATTACCAATTTCTATCGCCATCAACATACCATAGCTAATTGCTTCTCCATGTTTAAACATATTATAGTTAAAATACTTTTCAATGGCATGTCCGAATGTGTGACCAAAGTTTAAATACATGCGTTCTTTTTTATCGAAAGGATCGATATCAACAACGCTTTTTTTCACGTGAATGGCATTCACTAATTGGGCTTCTGTGAGCACAATTGGACGTCTAACTTGAGCATATAAATGCGCATTCCCAATGAGGCCAGCTTTAATCACTTCAGCCATACCATTTCGATATTCTTCTTTGCTTAATGTTGATAAAAAAGCCATATCAATCAATACCATTTTCGGTTGATAAAATACACCTAATAAATTCTTACCTTCCGGTAAATCAATGCCTGTTTTACCACCAATAGATGAATCCACCATGGCGAGTAAAGTAGTTGGAATTTGAATAAATGGTACACCTCTATATAGGGTTGCAGCAACAAACCCAGAAAGATCTCCCACAACTCCACCACCGAGTGCTAGAATCATGTGTTCTCTTTTTAGTCCTTTATCAATAAGATCTGAAATCACATTTAAATACGTACCGTAAACTTTTGATGTTTCTCCAGGTGGAATCACAGTGAAAGAAAGATCAAAATCAGATAATGCTTTTCTTACTTTTTCTTCATAAAGTGAAAAGACTGTTTCATCGGTGATGATAAACAGTTTACGGTATGTATATAACGATTTGATATGTGTCTGAAAATGATTTAACTTTTCAAACACAATCTCATAATTATTCATTGGAATCTTCATCGAACGATTTCCTCTTTTCGGTTGCTTTTTCCATATATGATATCAAATTTTCTTTCTCATCTTTTTTAATCATATCTTTGACTAAATCAAGTTGATATTCGAAGTTTTTAATTTGTTCTAATAATGCTTCTTTATTTTCGCTAAACAATTCAGTCCACATATTCGCGTTGATTTTAGCAATTCTTGTTAAATCTCTATAAGAATCACCAGTCGCTTCTTTTGTTTGACTAAATGAATCTGAGTTCACTAAACTTATGGCTAATACATGTGTAAGCTGACTAGTAAAAGCGATGAGTTGATCATGTGTTTTCGCATCAACGACCATCACACGACCAAATTTTAATTCAGATGCAATCTCTCTTAATACCGTTTCATCCTGATTAGTACTTCTTTCGCTTTTAACGATGATGAAATTCGCACCTATAAAAATATCTTTATCTTTGACATCATAACCACTCGTCTCCTTACCCGCCATAGGATGATGTGATGTATAACTTATACCCTCAGGTAAAATCTTTTCGATTTCTGGTATCATCCACACTTTTGTACCACTTACATCAGTGACGAATTGTCCAGGTTTAAATAATGATTGATGCTCTTTGATAAATGCGATGTTGTGTTTAGGATATAACCCTAAAATAACAACATCTGCCTCACTCAATTTAGAGAGTGAATTATCAGCAGACACAATCCCTTCTTTAATGGCTTGTTCGATCCTACTTGTGGTTCTATTCCAAGCATATATCGTATGATGTTGTGATAGACCTTCAGCGTATGACGCACCAATAAGTCCTAAGCCTACGATAAAAATTTTCATTGAATATCCTTACCTGTCACTTTCGCGATATTGTGTAATTGTTTAACCATATGATCATACTTTTGAGGTTTAAGCGATTGTGCACCATCAGAGAATGCATGTTCTGGATCATGATGAACTTCAACGATTAAGCCATGTGCACCGACCGCTAAACTTGCTAACGATAACTCTTCAATCATTTCCCAGCGACCTGCAGCATGAGATGGATCAATAATGACTGGTAAATGAGATAATTGTTTAACCGCTAAAACAGCACTGATATCCAATGTGTTTCTAGTGTATTTTTCAAATGTACGAATACCTCTTTCACAAAGAATGACATTGTCATTGCCTGAAGCCATGATATATTCAGCTGACATAAGCCATTCTTCAATGGTGGATGCGAGACCACGCTTTAATAAAATGGGTTTGTCTGTCTTCCCGAGTGTTTTTAATAATTCGAAGTTTTGCATGTTTCTCGCACCAATTTGAATGATATCTACGTATGCATTAAATTCATCTAATAAATTAGGATCCATTATTTCACTAACGACAAGCATACCAAATTCATCTGCAACTTTACGTAATAATTTTAACCCTTCCACACCCATTCCTTGGAATGAATATGGTGACGTTCTTGGTTTATATGCACCACCACGTAAGATTCTTGTGCCTGTTTTAAAAACTTCTTTCGCGATTGTTCTGAGTTGATCTTCTGATTCCACAGAACATGGACCTGCCATTAATGTAAAATGATCTCCACCCACTTTAATACCCATTGGTAATTCAAGAATCGTATCTTCTGGATGAAAAGATCTGCTCGCTTTTTTAAATGGTGTGGATACACGGGTGACATCACCAACACCTTCAAACGCATAAAGATCAAATGGTTCGATTTGTGTCGTATCACCGATGATACCAAAAATCGTGACCTGATCACTGCTTACATCTTTTATTTCTAATCCTTTTTCTTGCAAAAATTCAACAAGTTTTAAGTATTGATTTCTAGTTGATTCTTTTTTCATTTTAATAATCATATTGTTGCGCTCCTTGGCTTCTTAAATATAAAAATCCCCGAGGACAACCTCAAGGATATTTGTTCATCGCTTTGGCTGTTCCCTTCATTTCATTACGAAAAGGAATGCCTCACATTCCTTATTTATCTATAGTAATAATATGCGTAAGAAACAGTCTTATAATTTAACATGGAAAAATCACCTTTCCTGTTTGATATAATCGTATCACAATCCCAATAAAAACACAATACAAAAAAAGTTGCAATTAGGTATTGTGTTTTACACAGTAATGTGATAATCTAGTAGTGTGCAATGCACAATAAGGAGGCTTTATATGAATACACAGTTTAAAAAAGGGATTGTAGAAATGTGTGTATTGAGTCTCATGGAACATAAGGATTTATATGGATTTGAAGTAATTGAAGCGCTAGCTACAGCGATTGAAGTCAATGAAAACACCGTATATCCGATTCTAAGAAGGCTTACTGCACAAGGATTATTTTCAACTTATGTTGAACAAACATCACTAGGTGCACCTAGAAAATATTATCATTTAACTGATCTCGGTCAAGAACGTTTAGGAGAGTACAGATATGAATGGCAATCATTTCTAAAAGGTGTAAACAGAATATTGGGAGGTAATGAAGTATGAAACAAGATTTTCTTGATCAATTAGAATCAAGCTTAAAAAAACGTCAAGTCGTTGATTCTGATATTGAAGATGTATTAAATGATTATAATGGCATGTATGATGATGCAATTGATCGTGGTTTATCTGATGAAGAAACACTGAATTTATTGGGTAATCCTGATGATGTTGTCAAAGAATTATTAGATACACTCCGCGTTAGAGATTTTAGAGAAGTTAGAAGAAAGAATAATAAACTTGTCGCGTTAGCACCTTTTCTATCTATAATCGCGTTTATGTTATTAGGTTTTATTGGTGGTATGTGGCATCCTGGTTGGTTAGTATTCTTATTTATTCCAATCGCGGGAGTATTAGGTAACGTCAATAAAAAAGAAAAGTTTGTTGCTATTTCCCCATTTATATCACTGATTGTCTTTATCTTTTTAGGGGTAGCTTATCAAGCGTGGCATCCAGGTTGGTTGATGTTTATGCTAGTGCCTATAGCTGGCGTGTTATTTGGTGCTAAGAAAAAAGATCGTTTGTTAGGTGTATTACCATTTCTTGCACTAATTGCTTGTATATTATTTGGAACATATATGGTTAATGCGTGGGCATGGTCTTGGTTGTTCTTTATGTTAATTCCATTTTTCGGTGCTCTTTATCGTGGCACAGCCTTAGATCGTTTTTTACTCGCACCATCCATTTTGATCGCAGTTGGATTTTATTTATTCATGTATTTACAATATGATATGCTAACATATGGATTAATCGGATTTGCATTACCACTAATCATTGCGGTAATCTTAGGTAGAGTAAATATCGTCGTTAAGTTTAATAAATCATTTAAGAATGTTGCAAACTTAATGATATTAATAGTTTGTCTTGCTGCTTTTCTCATCGTTGGATTTACCGTTCCAAATGCTTGGGGTTGGGCATGGATGATCTTATTACTCATTCCGATTACGTCTGTTCTTATTCAAAAGCGTCGCGTGAGACTAACCGCTATTATGCCATTTGTTTCAGTCATCATTTTCTTTTCACTCGGCTATTTCTTAGATCTTTGGTATATTTCATGGTTAGCATTCTTACTCATTCCAATGATGGGTATTTTAGAAAATGACCCTCCTGTTAAAATCAAACACAAAAAAAATAAAGATTAAGTAAAAAAAACAGCGACATCTAAGTCGCTGTTTTTATGATATTAAATTTCTATGTAACCTAAACCTAATGCTTTAGGTCCTGTATGTGCACCAACTACTGGTGTTAAATACGTGACGATGACCTCACGATTAGGGAATACTTTTTGAACTTCTTCTTTAAACCACTTCGCATAACCATCCGCGTGCGCATGTGATATAAAGGTAATGACGTTTTTATCTTTTGTTTCTTCAATATATTTTTCTAAGACGCGATGATGTGCTTTTTTGGTTGTTCTAATCTTTTCAACAGTGTCTACTTTACCTTCAGCATCAATGGTTAACATTGGTTTTAATTGAAGCATCGTGCCAAGTGTACCTTGAAGTTTTGATAGGCGACCATTCTTCACTAAGTAAAGAAGTGTGTCCACAGCAAAATACATGTGGTGATGATCTCTAATATGTTCTAACGTTGGTAAGATTTCTTTAACAGATTTACCTTCGGCTGCTAAACGATGTGCTTCTAAAGCCATAAATGTTTCTGGATAGGCAAGTGTCTTAGAATCAAATGATGTTACTTTAATATTAACTTCTTTAGCCGCTTGTTTAACAGCTTCATTAAGACCAGAAAGTTTCGCTGATATTGTAATAACTAGCGCTTCTTCATACCCTTCTTTTTCTAACTTTTCAAAATACTCAATCATTTTTCCAATTGACACATAACTTGTCTTTGGAATATCATCAGGATCTTCTGAAATTCTCTTGTAGAATGTTTTTGCATCCATACCAACATAATCATCATATTCTTCATCTCCAAAATGAATGACAGATCTTAAGATGATAATATCTTTTGGATAATCGAGATAATCTAATCCCGCATTACTGCAAACAAGTATAGCAACCTTTGGCATGTGAAGCCTCCTATTTATTTTTATTAAGCTTTTTTAGCTCTTCTTTAATCTCTGTTAGTAGTTTAATATCTTCAGGAACAACAACTTCCTTTGGTGCTTCTGGTTCTTCTATTTTTTTAATTTTTTCTTTAAATTGTTTTCTACGAATAACCAGTGTTATAACAACATAAATTGAGAAGGCAATAATTAAAAAATTAACAATGGTTTGAATGAATGCACCGTATCTGATTTCTGATCCATTTAAGACCCAAATCAAATTGGTGAAATCTGATTCACCAGCGATACTTGCGAAAAGTGGCATAATGATATCATTAACAAGTGAGGTTACGATTTCTTTAAATGAGAGACCAAGAATAAAAGCAATCGCTAAATCAATGATGTTTCCTTTCGCAATAAACGCTTTAAACCCTTCAAAAAAGACTTTTACGCGTTTCATAATTTTTTCTCCTATTATCGTTTTTTCAATACAATAATATGATATCACAAAATGAAAAGGAAAGAAAAAGGGGGTACCCCCATTAAATTAATTTTTTTAACGCTCTAAAATCATCAATCGTGACAAAATCAGTTAATCTTGAAGGATGTTGATGTCCTTTTGTATAGCAAATAAAATCAACACCTAAACTTTTCGCAACATCTCCATCGTGAATTGTATCTCCAATCATGACGGCGTCTTTAGGGTTAATATTCATCTTTTTCATATAGTCATTTCCCACGCCAATTTTACCGTTTGCATGAACGTTATCTGTGCCTAAAACTTCATCAAATAAATCCTCGATTTGATAGTGTTTTAATTGCGACATTAAATTATTTTTTTCAGATGCTGAAAGGACAACATTTCTATATCCTTGTGATTTGAAATATGTAATTGTTTCTACCACATAATCATGCAATTTTGCATGTAATGCACGTGTCATATAAAGAGATATAAATCGCTTTGCCAGTTCATCAAAAGGTGTTTTTTCTAAATCATAAACCTTTGCGTAATAATCACTGACTGGAAACGTGAAAATATGTAAATACTCTTCGAATGTTACCGTTGGTCTACCAACTTCTTCTAGCATATCCACTAAGATTTCATAGACTAAATACGCATCGTCTAAAATGGTACCATTAAAGTCCCAAAAAATTGTTTTTTTCATGGTCTTCACCTACTTGTGATAAGGATGGTTTTTGAGTATCATAAACCCTCTATAAATTTGTTCGATTAACATTAATCGCATAAGTTGATGAGGAAATGTCATGTCTGAAAATGAAATGCGTTTATTAGCACGTTCATCTACTTTACGATCAAGTCCATATGATCCGCCAATGATAAACACTAAATCTCCTTGTGCGTATGTCTGTGCGTGTTCAATCAATTCAGCAAACCCTTCACTTGTTAATTTTTGGCCTTTAATAGCCAGAGCCACCACATAATCTGAAGCTTTTATTTTAGCAAGGATACGTTCGCCTTCAATCGTCATTCCTTGAGCGGTTGATTCGTCTTTGATTTCTATAAAAGTGATTGTGGTAGGTAATTGTTTTTGATAATAGGTAATGCCTGTTTTCAAATATGTTTGATTGAGTTTTCCAACAGCGATAATTTTAATCATAATGAGATCACCGGTAAACCATCTTTTGATGCATAGAAAATCTCTACTTTCGTAGGATCATCAAATGCATTCACAATGGCTTCTTCAATCGCTAAAACCGAGTTGCAATCTTCAGAAATATGAGATACAACCCAAGTTGATTTTTTAGTTTTAATAAATGTGTTCATCAGCCATGCAGCATCTTCGTTTGATAAATGACCACGTTCAGATAAAATACGTTTTTTAAGCAGAAATGGACGTGGTGAATTCATCAACATCGCTGGATGATGATTCGCCTCTAAAATATATAAA
The DNA here is from genome assembly GCA_963675245.1 of Acholeplasmataceae bacterium. GTDB lineage: Bacteria > Bacillota_I > Bacilli_A > Acholeplasmatales > Acholeplasmataceae > WOFB19. The sequence goes on from OY775910.1 coordinate 399,957, forward strand.
TCAGCATCTGTTAGTAATGGGTAATATGATTGATCAACATAACCTGTATCATTTAATACGACAATTTTCTTTTCTCTTTCAATGACGTAAGCGACTGGTTCATTTGCATCGTGAGACACCATAAACGGCATCACTTGAATGTCTTCAATGAGAAATGGTTGATCAGCTTTAACAATTTCATAATGTTTAATTAATTGCTTTACATCATCTTTAAGACCATCATATGTACCTTGAGTGACATAAATTTGTTTAATTGGGTGGTGTTTGAGTAACATTTTGAGTCCCATTGTGTGATCTTGGTGTTCATGTGTGATTAAAAGTGCATCAATATCATCGAGGGATTCGTGATATGATGCCATTTTTGTATTCATTCGCTTATAACTAATCCCACAATCTACCATGAGTTTAATATGTCCTACTTTTAAGTAGGTCATATTGCCTTTAGATCCACTTGCCAAAATGTAGACTTTCAATGCAATCACCTCTATTTATATTATCATAAAAATGTGTGATATTAACAAATCAACTGAAAGAGGTTGCATTACATTCTTAAACATGCTATATTATAAATGCTTGTATGAAATACAAATAAGGAGTGAACACAATGAATTTTAACAAGACAATAAGGAGATTTGCGGTTCTTTTTTTAAGTCTCGCGAGTATTCTTACATTGGCAGCCTGTGCACAAACCGATACTTTCCCAATTGGAGATCTCGGAGATACCGTCTACGCATCAGTCGGTGATTACAGTGTAACAGAAGCCGAATTATACACCCAATTACGTTTACAAGGCTCATCAGCACTCGTAGACATTATTGACAAAATCTTATTTGAATCAGAAATTACTGAAGCAAAAAACTTACTCGCTTCTGGTGATGCAGATACAGTTGAATTTCTAACCAATGAAGTGAATGCTGCCATCTATGGAACTGCTTCTACCATTGGTTATACAGTGGCTGATACAGAAGAACTTGAAGACCTTCAAGATTTCCAAAGTGACCGTTATGAACTATACGTTCGTGCTCTTGAAATCTTCGCTGACTCTTTATACTTAACTGATAATGCAGTTGATGTTGATGCACTCATTGATGACTTACTCGCATTAGGAGATACGTTTACTGGTTATGAAGATATTCCAGTATTAGTTGATGTTTATGCGGTTAGAGTTGCTGAATGGTTATATGCTAAAGATTTATTAGCTGATGAAGTTAACGATGAAGAAAGTAGTCAATACATTGAAGAAGCTGATGTTGTTAGTTACTATAAATCACAAGAAGAGGACAAATATGATGTTAATGCACTCGTTGTTCGTTTCTTGAATTTAAATGAAGCTAACGCTGCTTTATTCGAAGTTGGTATTAAAGCTGATTCGAAAGGTAATTGGTATCAAATCCCTGATATTAGAGTCATTGATTTAACTGATCCTGACAACGGCTATATCGTTGATATTCTTGATGAACTTGAAATTGATTATTCTAATCAAGCAAACATTTCAATTGATGATTATGAAGCTTACTACAGAGCATATGTCATTAACACAGCACGTCAAGATGGCACAACAGATATCAACTACTTACTTACTACTGCTGACGTAAAAGTTAAGTTCGTAGAATTATACAACTTATTAAATCCAACCGCTACTGTACAAATTGATGCTGAAGGTAATGTTGTTGGTGATAGTGATACAGAATACACATCATTATTCACATATGATGAACTTACAAAATTAGATACAACATTAAGAAGTCACATTTATAATACGTTGACTGCTGAAGCGTTGATGGAAGACCCAGAAGATACATCTTCAGATACACCTTATTCATCACGTGTACAAACTGGTAGTACATATCGTTTCTTAGTCTTTAAGTTAGATGATGACTCTGCTTCTCAAGAAAACATCTTAGTTGAAGATCCTGAAGATGCAGATGTTGAAATCTTTGGTGATTCACAAGCAGCTCAAGATAAATATGATGAAATGCTTGCAGAACTCATTGATTCAAAATTAACGGACACATATATTTCAAACAAAATTTCTGATGTCTATGATGAAACTACACTTGATATCTATGATCCAGTAATTCGTATTATTTACTCACAAGGTTATGACTACTCCGGTACAGATAAAACACAATCAGGTGATGTCGTAGCTAAAGTGAATGATACAGAGATCACAGTGCAGCAATTATATGATCGTTTAGAAAAAGCATACGGTATTAACTTAGCATACGATATCCTCGTGAATGAATATTTAGATGCATCTGAATTATATACAGTTGATAGTGATAAACTTTCAGATTATCAAGATCAATTTGAAACAATCATTACATCATTCACATCTGATAGTTATGCACCTACATATCCTGCTTCTATGGGTAGACAAGCATTCTTATTAATTGCATTCGGCGCACAAACAAACGCAGAAGCTATCAACCAATTATATGTTTATCCAGACTTAAGACAACAATACATTGATGATATTGAAAATCATTTTGATAACACTAATTCATCAATTTATGAAAAATTTGCAGACCTTGCTGGTCAACAATATGATTACGATAAAGGTATTAGAGTAAGTCATTTACTTGTTTATGTTGACCAAGATGCAAACGGTACACCAGATGACCCTCAAGAATATTTAGATGGTTTATCAGCTGCTGCTAGAGCAGATGTTGAAGCTGGTGTTATCGATCTCGTTGATTATGTTTATGATCAAGTTGGTGATTACACAAGCATCTCTTCAGCACTTTCAACACTAGCTGCTAGTTACGATTCTGCTATCCGTCTTGAAAGAGGTCGTTACCAAACAACACCTTATGAAGTCATCGATGAAGACCAATGGGTCCAATTCCGTCTCTTGGGATTAAACCTCAAATTCGAATCACTCTCGATGGAAATCACTAACGCATCAAATTTATTGAGTAGTTCTTCTATTCTCGATCCAGCTTTCTATGAAAGAGCAATGACATTATATGACGATCTATATGAGTTAAGAGATGAAGATGGTGTTCTTCCATACTTAGACTTATATGAAGATTTCACATTTGATGACAGTCTTTCATTCGCTGATATCACTGATTCAGAAAATGGTGTTGCAAATATTCAATCAACATTCGGTTGGCACTTCATCCTTGTTACATCTATTTCAGATAAATCAAGTGCAATGTTAGAAGCTGCTGATGATACTGATGGCGATTATGTAGCAACACTTGAAGATGATTCTACAATCAACTTATACAACGAAACAAGTGATGCATTAACAGCAAATCAAATTGAGTACTACTTAAAGAGCCAAGATGCTGATGAAGCATTCAACTTCGATAGTGATGTTCAAACGGCTTTAAATACATACTTCTCACCAGTCTTATCAATCTATCAAGGCACTTACATGCAACGTGAATTAATCTTTAGATTATTAGATGATATGACATTCGGTAATAGTGCTAATTCAGATAGAGTTGCGATGATTAGAGCAATCAACCGTCGTCAATTAGCAACATATCAACTTTCTGTAAATGGTGGCGTATATGATGAAAACTACGCTAACCTATATGGTAACCTGTTCACAATCCTTGAAGGTTAATCAAAACCACATATAAATAAAGGTTCTCTGTCAAGGATAGGGGTACCGAATAAGTAAATCAATGAAAAGCGTATTTTTAGGTGATTCATCTAAATGCGTTTTTTCATTATGCACTTAATGTGTAATCTTTGTTGTAAAGAAAGAGAATTCTAGATCTGAACCTGTTGAAATCAGTAAATCCATAAGCTGTTCTTTTAATGACTTTAATAAAGTTATTAATACCTTCGACAATGCCATTCGTCATCTTTTTACGTGTTTCAGGATGAAGGTCAAATGATTGAACGATTTCTTGACGCCAATTGATAAATGTTTTCTTAATATCTCTAAATTCTTTGGTGGTTGCGTGTCTGAGTAGATCAATGAATTGATTGATAAAAGCCGGTGCCTCTTCATAAGATAATGTTTCTATGCTGGTTTGAAAGAGATCTTTAAGATGAAAAGCTTCTTTTAAATCCGGGTGAAGATTCGCTGCGATATCATGTATGACATAATCATTGACGTTTTGTTCTAAGAGATGATGGTAGTAATAAGTGTCATTCAAGTCGCTCGGTGACTTCATCAAGAGCTTCCAATGCTTCTTTAATATCTTATAGTTGATAGAATCCTCATCAAATGTTTTCATAATGCGTATTCTTACGGCGTTGAATGACCAATAGATATATCTTAAGAAGTGGAATGTGTCTGCGATAATGCGCGCATGAGGTAAATAAGCTTTCACGATATTCCGGTACGGTGCCCATAGGTCCATAATGACGTTTTTAACGTTGCTGCGCTCTTCATAAGGTATTTGACTGAAGTAATTCTTTAACCAGTCTGTCCGTCTGTTTCTCATCACGTCTATCACTTTCTTGTTGATGGGATCACAGATGACAAAGGCGTATTTGCCATAGCCGAGGTTGCGCTTTTTAAATTCATCAATACTGATCGTTTCAGATAGTTTTAACCTGCTCGGTTGGATGTGTTTATCGATATGTCTCATCGCTGTTGGCACAGAGACATTCAAACGTTTCGCGATGGCTGTATAGCTTTGGACATATTCAGCTTCCCTTAAGATGTGATGCTTCGTGACATTGGATATCTTATTGAAACGCTCAACGAACTGATTAGGTTCTGGGAACCGCTTGTGGCAGTGTTTACAGACATACCGTCTTCGTCTGTATTTTAAATACACATGGTAGCCATTGATGACACCATGCTTAATGACTCTATCTCTATAGTCGTGAACTTTAGAAGTGTAACTCCCACAATGTGGACATAATTGATAGCCTTGTGTGAATCTCAAATGGACATGCATATCATTCTCAATGGTCTCTATTTGCTTAATCTTTAAGTGCTCGTCTTCAATTCTTAGTACTTTCTTGATATAATTGTCTTGCATAAGTAAACTCCTTATCTAAAGTGTGTGGTTACCTTTATTATAAGATTTACTTATGCTTTTTTATATCCCTTTATAAAATCATCCACCCCTAACATAATTATAGAGCCTAAATAAAAAGGTAGAAACTTCGGTTTCTACCTTTTTTCTTTTTATTATTTTTCAATGACTTCAACTTGATACTCTTCTAATTCACAAAAGGATAATAGTTTTTGATTGACTTCTTTAAATCCATAGATACGATGCTTTTTACCGTTGATCTCTAAATCAATTTTTTTATTGATAATCATTTCGCTTTGTTTATGCTTGATATAAAACTTGAATACTGTATGCGCTTTATCTGATGATATAAACGGCTTTATTCCTTTTCTTCTTAAATCTAGTAATTAAATAGATGTTTCATATAATATCATCATCGTATAAATAGACTCTGAGTTCTTGCCTCTTTGAACAATACGATATAATGGTACTTTCGTTCCCTCAGATTCATACTCATCATATAAGGTAAATGAAAAGTGAGCTACTTCTTTTCTATCTATTCGTTTCGCTGCTATATATAGAAAGAGCGAAATGATGAGAAACACTACCGGGAGTAGTAAGATAAACCAGCGATCGATGCCTTCTGATAAATCATCAGTGAATGTCAACACCAACCATATAACGATAAATTCTAAAAGCGCAATCAAAATCAAGGCTAAGCTACTACTATATAAATTTCTTTTTAAATGTTTACGAAGTAATGCGTCGTACTCATATTTGGAAATGATTGTATTCATCAGCTTTATTTTTTAGGTTTATAAAATCTCATACGATCAAGCACAGAAACCATATTTGTAAATGAACCTTCAGGTGTTTCTTCTAGTACTTCACCTAAAACAGTGAATTTAGAATCAATCGTATCGATAAACCATAGAAGTAATGCTTCACCTGTTTGCGGTTTCTTAGGAGATCCAAAGTGGAATTGACCATGATGTGATAAGATCATATGTTTCAGCATTAACACATCTTCATGATCTGTATAACCGAGCTTATCAGCCATCTTATCAATAATGATCGTTTGCATGACTAAGTGTCCGATTAATAATCCTTCTTTCGTATACTCACCATCTACACCACTAATTTCATCTAGTTTAGACATATCATGCAAAATCGTTCCTGCATATAATAAATCTCTATTTAAGTATGGATAAACTTCAATGAAATTATCAATTAAAGATAACATTGTCAATGTATGATAAGCAAGTCCACCAACATAAGCATGATGGAATTTGGTTGCTGCCGGATGAAGATAGAATTTCTTTTCTCTACTTTCATATATCGCTTTTGTGATATCTTTTAATACATTGTTTTTAATGTGAGATAAATAACCTTCAATCCCTTTTTTAATTTCAAATAAAGATTTAGGTGCGTACACATAAAAATGATCAAGCACATGCGATAACGCTTCTGGGCTTAAAACATCTTCAGCGGGAATCATATCAACACACTTTAAAACAAGTTCATCTTCTACTTTAAGTACTGCTTTTGTTGTAAACTGATATATCTTACCTTGGATGATGACATCTAGGTGATCCATCTCGAGCTTGATATTCACGTGTTCTCCATCTTCAGTAAGAATGGTTGTGTTTGCGAAATGTATCCCTTGATTGATATTTTCTACTTTTCCTAAATACGTATAGGTTTGATTTTCTGTTAAATCCATTGTGATTCTCCTATTCTAAATGGCTGAGCATATACGTCTTTAAAACTTCGTAATCATTTTTTAGATTGTGCTCAAGAATCTCTATGACCATTTTCTTTTGTAGTTGCTTAACCCATGCACCAGCTTTTTTACCTGCAATGTCGATCATATCTGTCGGTCTTAATTTTAAATCCACTTCGCTTGTAATTGGTAATTCGTGATAAGCTCTTTGGATATCAGCTGATTGCAGCTTTGCTCTGCCTAAAACAAAGTTTACTTTATTAGATAATAAGCAAAGTTCCAAGCCATATTGATATAAATCCATCGCAGAAATTGCTGATTTTTGATTCGCTAGTTGACTCGCTACTTGATAGCGATGTTTATGTTTATTTGAGAATTTCCATACGTTTGGAATATTGCCATCGTTTAACGCGAAAGATGCTGTAAAGAATACTTCTACAAACAATTTTTCTGCATGTTCACTAAAGAATTCAATCCCTTCTTTTAAACCAGGAAGAACTTCATGAACTCCTGTGGTGACCATTGATTTAAACGCACGTCTTAAATATTTTGATTTCACTGTTTTAACGAGTTCATCAATCACACGTTCATTCGCGATGTCACTAATGTTATCTTTTAATTCAAAAATTGCTTCTCTTGTATCTCGATCAATTTGAAAACCTAATTTCGCTTGGAAATAAAAAGCTCTTAACATACGAAGGGCGTCTTCATCAAAGCGTGTTTTTGGATCACCAATCGCTCTGATCATCTTCGCTTCGATATCTGCTTTTCCACCCACATGATCGATGATGTTCATCTCCCCATCCATCAAGAGACCGTTCATCGTGAAATCACGACGTTTAACATCTTCAATCACTTGATCACTATACGTAACTTCCTCAGGATGTCTGTTATCTTGATAGTCACCATCTACACGGAAAGTTGTCACTTCATATTTATCGTCTTGAAACAAGACTGTAACTGTACCATATTTTAATCCAGTAGGCTTCGTTTCAAATAGCTTAGCCACTTGATAAGGCTTCGCATTTGTCGTGATATCGACATCATTCGATGGTATATGCAAAATATAGTCGCGCACTGCACCACCAACGACATAAGCTTCATAGCCTTCTCTTTTTAATATTTTAATTATTTTCATAGCCCCTTGAAGACTCATATTTATCACCGTTTCTATTATACCAAAATTTTGCAAAGAAAAGGGCTAGACTCTAGCCCTATTATTTAAGAAATATACCAATACCGACAACATCTGGTCCGATATGTGCACCAACAACTGGTGTGTTTGGTGACTCAAATAAATTTTCTAAACCTAGTTCTTCTTTAAGGATATGTTCAAAATGTGCTTTTAAAGTTGGGTTTCCTGTATATAAGATATAAGCATCAAATGCTTGATCTCCAACAAATTCTTTCACTTTTGAAGCAATCGTTGATAATGCTGTTTTAATGTTTCTGATTTTTTCAATTGAGACAATATGTCCCGTTTCTTGAACTTGCAATATGGGTTTAATTTTTAGAAGTTTTCCGACAAAAGCAGCAGCACCTGATAAACGTCCATTCATCACTAAATACCTGAGTGAATCAACTGCGAAGAATATCGTGTTTTTCTTTCTCATATCAGCAAGCTTTTCATCAATTTCTGTAAATGATTTTCCTGCTTGAATCATCTTATCTGCTTCTAATGCAAATAGTCCTTCTGCAAAACAAACGGTTAGTGTATCAAATACATGTACCTTAATATCGGGTTCTAATTCTTTAGCAGCAAGCGACACTGAATTATATGTCCCGCTTAATTTCGAAGAAAGAGTTGTCACATAAAATTCATCATAACCTTTTTCGTTATGTAGTTTTTTGAAATAGTCTACGACTTCACCAACTGATGGTTGACTTGTTTTAGGAACAAGTTCAGGTTGTGATCTTAAGATTTCATAAAATCTATCCGCTGTTAAATCTTGACCATCGGCATATCCGACTTCATCTAAAAATATCTTGATTCTAAGTATTTCAACTTGATGTGGTTGTTGATAATAATCTAGTCCCCCAGTTGAAGTATCAATGACGACACGTTTACCCATAACAGTCCTCCAAAAAAATCGTTCGTAACCATTATATCAAAGTTTACTTGATATTGATATCCTGTGTTATACTAATTTCGGTGATCATATGTTTTATATCAAAGACATTACAGAAAATGAAATCGTCATCAATCGTTCACGTTTTATCGCGATTGCTTATCCATTAACTACGGAACAAGATTATCATACGTGTATAGCAGATGCTAAAATCAGGTATCCTAAAGCGACACACTATACCCATGCCTATGTATTTGGTACACAAGGAGAGCATGCACATTTGGATGATGATGGTGAACCATCAAGAACGGCGGGCATGCCTATCTATGATGTATTAAGACATCACGACATCACGAATATTATGATGATTGTTGTTCGCTATTTTGGTGGTGTTAAACTTGGTGCAGGTGGACTTATACGTGCTTATACATCAGCAGCTGCAGATGTCTTGAAGATCGTTCAACGTTATGAAATCAAACGTGTATATCGCTATGTCATAACTTTCCCATATGCGTTAGCCGGAAAAATAGATCAGTTATTTGAAGGTCATGGCATCATAAAGCATCGTACATTTACAGATACGTTAACTTATGACTGTTTATTAAATGATGACAATCTTTTGTTCTTAGATCAGTTTACACATCTCATCAAATATAAACGACTCAACTCCGTCGATGAATTGGTTCCTGTTTAGGGACCTTTTTTGTTTACAGAAAGTGTTTCATAAATGTATGGTGTGATAAAATTAATTTAATTTCTATTTATATCATCATTAATCAATACTTTATCAGATGAAAAAACAACACTATTACAATATGGAAATTAATGATTTTTGATCTCTATTTTTTGATGTGTTTTCACATTTCAAAAATTTTCTATTTACACTTTTTAAACAGGAAAAATGAAAGGACATTTTTTTGAAATTGTTTTAGTTAACCTTTCAAGACGTCTTGAAAGTGATATTAAAGTGATATCATATGAAACACCGTATAAACTCTTTATAAAGCCACTTTCAAGCCATCTAATTTAGACTCAAACATGCATAGTGTATGTTGATTAAAAACGAAACACGACAAAAAGTCATCCATAAAAGTCTGAAAGACTAAACAGAAGATTCTAAAAAAAATTCTAATCAAAAAGTGAATATGGACGTTTTTTTAGACTAAATGTTACGAAAAACGAGGTTATTGTTTTAGTGACGCGATTATCAAGTGTTTTTTAAGTGATTAAGAAGAGTCGATCATCATGTCACTCCTTTTGATATAAATCCAATTTTTTAAACATATGATCTCTGATTCTCATCATTAAATAAAAAGACCAAACCACATATCACACTTGAGATGTTGTTTGGTCAATTTCATTAATCATGAAAACTATATCACGAATTCACCGTTTTCAAAAGCAGTACTTGAGACTGTTTCAAGTAGCCAATCAATCCGTGAATCTACATAATTTTTTAAATATTCAATTTGTTTGATATAGGTGTTCGCTGCAACCACTTCAGTTGGATTTGGCCAAATATATATATCCAAAGTTGGCCATAATATGAAGTTTTCATTCACTCTATTTAACATTGATTGTGAAACATCCGTCATTATTTTATCAGCTACCGTCTTAAGGGTTGGTAATATTTCTAGTGCGCGTTCTTGATATCTCAAACGCACTTCTGGTATTTCCATGATGAGATGATACCAATAGTTTTTATCTGACCTTAATCCATAAAATCCTTCAGGCGAATAATCAATGTAATCAGCATTGCCATAAGCGAAATCAAAATCCCATAACGGTCCGAATTTTAATTGTTCACTATCTTTCTTCTTATATAAATAAACACTTGAATAACCTACATCAACATTCTTGGTTATTTCTTGTAAGAGGAAATAATCGATCCAATTATCAATATCAACATAGACACTAATATCATCAATATTATCTGCGTTTTTAATGCTATCTGAGACATCTTTTAAATAGCTTGCTATTGCTTCATTAAATGTCGGTGTAAATGCTTCATCTTCATAATCTGGTTCTTTTATGTTGTAAGCAATCCCATTATAAAATGTCCATTGTCTAGGATCAGTATCTGGGTTATCATCTGCATAATATCGATTGTCATATTCGATAAAAAACGATAAATTATTGGTATTAAAATCAATATCAAAATCCAATTTATTCTCTTTAATTTCAACTTGTTCTGTTAAAACATATAATCCACGATATTCTAAATTGATATATAAATCAACGTATCTTGTTTCTAGTGCATGTTCAATACCAGATAGCTGTTTTGATAATTCATGCGTTAAGACATTTCTTAATAATGATTTATCTGCGTATTCAGCAAGCAATACATATTCTTTTGCTTTAGGTAATCCTAATAAACTAATCTTTTCATCAAATTTTAGTTTGTATGGTTTCTTAGGGTAAGTGTACCATGTTGAATGACCTCTTCCTCTTATACGACCAACAACGTTTGATTCTATGAGATCCATCTGACCATTGACATTCGTCATTAAGGATGTTTCCATCGCGATATAGTCATCACGATTAATATCCTCAACATCACCATCAATATGAATATAAAGTGATGATTGGTGTTCAGCGGTTGTACCTGATAAAACACGTACATGATGATCAAATGTCAATGTCGTATTTTCTCTTGAAATAGTATATTGCATAATTACTTCTTCATCTTGATAAGATGGGTGATATGTATAACGATCGCCTTCCTCATATGTCATATCATTTAGCATATACGTTACATTAAAAGGATCATATGATGGAAACTCATAATCGGATGATAGGATTTCAGGAAGGGTTTCGTTGATGGTCGTTGATATCGCTCTGATCTCATCACTATAATCGTTTTCTTCTGGTAAAACAACTTGACATGCAATAAGACCTATAAGCAACATCGCGTATATGAATAAACCAGTTATTTTTTTCATATCTTTCTCCCTTTAAAGTAAAAGGCGTATTTCTACGCCTGTAAAAAACCTTGAAATAATGTTGAAAGGCGAACCATGACTTCAGCTAATGTGTGAGCTGCGATTAATGCAATTAAAAAGTAAGCTGCCTTTATCTCCCAAACTTTAAACTTTTCAAATTTATTTTCAAAGTGTATCGCTTGTAAAATACGAACGACAATTGCGAAAAAGATAATTAGTGATGTGAAATAAACAATGGATTCCATCATATAGATTCACTCCTTTTAAAGTTCACTAGCTTTTCCCTTTTTAATGTTTTCTCTTAATTCTTGTTCAAGTTTGGAAAAGTCTACATTTTCTTTTTTAGTTTCTTCTAGCTTATCTTTTTTCATATTGTCAAATGCATGTGTTGCCCGTTCTAAAGTAGGACCAACTTGTGCTTCTAAAGCTAGAATTGTTAATTCATTTTTACTAAATTCAAGAACAGCTTGTTCCAAGACCACAAATAAATCTTCTTTTCCTTGGGAAAAACGGACATAACCATCATAAATATGAATAATAATGGGGATATGGTCTTTTAGGATGGCGAGTTCACCATCTTGGTTTTTGATTAATGCGAACTCAAACTCATCGGAAAAAGACTTACCTTCCTGTGTTAAGACGTTGAATGTCATAATGACTTCGCCTTCTTAATCGCGTCATCAATTGTACCAACCATTTGGAAAGCTTCTTCAGGAAGATCATCATGTTTACCTTCAATGATTTCTTTAAAGCCACGAATGGTTTCTTTTAGTGGTACAAATGACCCAGGTACGTTAGTGAATTGTTCAGCAACGTGCATGTTTTGAGATAAGAAGAGTTGTAGGCGACGAGCACGATGAACGATGAGTTTATCTTCATCAGTTAATTCATCCATACCAAGAATCGCGATAATGTCTAGAAGTTCATGATAACGTTGAATCATCTGTTGAACTTTTCTTGCTGTTTCATAATGATCTTTACCAACGATGTGTGGTGCTAATGCACGTGATGTTGATGCGAGTGGATCCACAGCAGGATAAATACCAATTTCTGTGAGTTTACGAGAAAGGTTTGTTGTCGCGTCTAAGTGCGAGAACACGGTTGAAGGTGCAGGGTCTGTGTAATCATCAGCAGGTACGTATACGGCTTGAATAGATGTGATTGATCCATGCTTAGTCGATGTAATACGTTCTTGAAGACGACCCATTTCAGTAGCTAGTGTTGGTTGATAACCAACCGCTGAAGGCATACGTCCTAAAAGAGCAGATACTTCTGAGCCTGCTTGAATAAATCTGAAGATGTTATCAATAAATAACAAGACATCTGTTTTCATTTCATCACGGAAATGTTCAGCCATTGTGAGACCAGTTAAAGCAACACGCATACGTGCACCTGGTGGCTCGTTCATTTGACCGAAGACGAGTGCTGTTTTAGAAATAACACCTGACTCAGTCATTTCTTGATATAAATCAGATCCTTCTCTTGTTCTTTCCCCAACACCTGCGAAGACAGAAATACCTTCTCTTTCTTCAGCGATGTTATTAATTAATTCTTGAATAAGGACGGTTTTACCAACACCGGCACCACCGAATAAACCAATCTTACCACCTTTAATATAAGGGGCTAATAAGTCGATGACTTTAATCCCTGTTTCAAGCAATTCAACTTCTGTTGATAATTCATGAAATGCAGGTGCTTGTCGATGAATTGATAAGTGCTCGACGTCATCTAGAGATCCTTTATCGTCAAGTGGTTCACCTAAGACGTTAAAAATACGACCTAGTACAGCCTTACCAACAGGAACCATAACTGGCGAACCTGTAGCAACCACATCTAAGTTTCTCTTTAACCCTTCAGTTGGTTCAAGTGCGATTGTTCTTACCACACGGTCACCTAAGTGAAGTGCCACTTCTAATGTGACTTTAACACCTTGTTCGTTTGTTACGACAAGGGCATCATGGATTGACGGTAGTTCTTCTTCAAAACGAACATCAACGACAGGACCGATGACTTGTGAAATTTTTCCTTTCATGTGTATCCTCCTATGCATTCGAGCCATTGATGACATCAATAAGCTCTGAGGTAATTTCTTGTTGACGCGCACGATGATAGAGCATGTGTAGTCCATCAACGATGTCGTTCGCGTTATCTGTCGCAGATTTCATCGCGACCATACGGGCACCATGCTCTGAAAGCTTAGCATCTGCAACCGATTCAAATATTTTCGATTCAATATAAATGTTAATCGTACGATCTAAAACCACTTCTGGATCAGCATCATATATATACGGTGATTTAGGCATATCTTCTGGAATATCTACCGGTAGTATAATATCTGATTTAACCATCTGTGTCGTTGAGTTCACATAATGATTATAGAAGATCGTTACTTCATTGACTGCGTCTTCTTTATACGCATCCTTAATGACGTTTGCGTAATGTCTAAATGTCACCGTTGTGATATCATCACGATTATAAATGATCTCATTATTCACCATAGGCATACCTTGTTTTTTAACAAAATAATAACCTTTTTTACCAATGACGAATACTTGATAGTCTTTTGGCTGTTTCTCCTTAATATGGGCTAAAAACGTCTTAAAGAGTTGGTTATGATAAGATCCGCATAATCCACGATCACTCGTCACCAAAATATAGAGTTTACGCGATCCGTCAGATGGCAAAGTATACTTACTTTGTCCATCCATATTTTGGTCTGCGAAACGTACTACTTCATCTATTTTTTGCATGAATTCATTGGCGCGATGAAGGAGTTCGGTTGACCTTTTGATTTTCGATAATGCGATATTATGCATGGCTTGTGTAATGGTTGCTGTCTTATTAATTGCCTGCATCCGCATTTTAATATCTTTAAGTGTCATTATACGACCTTCTTCACATCGTGCACGAATTTGTGCATATCCTTTTCATCAGGAAGTGATTTTGTTTCAATTAAATGTTTATAAATCTTTTGGCCTAAATCGTTGTGGTGTAATCCTTGATGAATTTCACCTTGTAATTTAACGACTTGTTCCAAGTTAAGATCATCCATCATCCCACTTGATAATGCATAAATCGTAACGATTTGTGTCGGCATTTCAATCAGTTCATGCACGTCTTGTTTCAAGATTTCAACAGTCTTTCTACCACGTTCTAAACGACGTTTTGCTTGTTGGTCTAAATCTGATCCAAATTGAGCAAATGATTCAAGTTCACGGTAGTTTGCTAAATTAATACGAAGCGTACCAGCCACTTTCTTCATCGCTTTCCATTGAGCAGCACCACCAACACGTGATACGGATAAACCGGCGTTAATCGCTGGACGGATACCACTGTAGAACAATTCAGTTTCTAAGAAGATTTGTCCATCTGTAATCGAAATAACGTTGGTTGGAATATAGGCTGAAATATCGCCTGCTTTCGTTTCAATGATTGGAAGAGCGGTAATCGATCCACCACCAAGTTCCTCATTTAATTTCGCAGAACGTTCAAGTAATCTTGAATGAAGATAGAAAACATCCCCAGGATATGCTTCACGTCCTGGTGGGCGTCTTAAGAGTAATGATAATTCACGATACGCAATCGCGTGTTTCGATAAATCATCATACACGATTAACACATCTTTACCTTGAGCCATGAAGTACTCACCCATCGTTACACCTGCAAATGGTGCAAGATATAGTAGTGTCCCTTCTCTTGACGCACCGGCTGATACGATAATGGTGTAATCCATTGCATGTTGTTGTTGCAGTAATTGTGCTAATGCAGTGACAGAAGATTCTTTTTGTCCAATCGCCACATAAATACAAATAACGTCTTTACCTTTTTGATTGATAATGGTATCAATGGCTAACGTTGTTTTACCTGTTTGTCTATCCCCAATAATAAGTTCACGTTGACCGCGCCCAATAGGTACAAGCGCATCAATGACTTTAATCCCTGTTTCCATAGATTCATTAACTGGTCCACGAGACATAACGCCTTTCGCTTTACGCTCAACAGGTAACGTTTCTTTGGTTTCGATTAATCCAAGACCATCTAAAGGTTCTCCTAATGGATTAACAACACGTCCAAGCATCGCTTTGCCAACAGGTACTTCAAAGATCTTTTTGGTTGTTTTAACCAAATCGCCTTCTTTAATCAAATCGCCTTGACCTAAAAGAATCACCCCAACGTGGCTTTCCTCCAAGTTAAAGACTAGGCCTTTAACATGATGTGGGAATTCTAATAATTCACCCATCATCGCTTGATGAAGACCGTATACAATGGCAATCCCATCCCCTACGGACAAGACTTTACCAATATTTTCTAATTTAACATCCGATTCAAAAGATTCAATTTGCTGTTTAATGACCTCAGTCATTTCAGTTACTTTAATCTTTGACATAATTTCACCACCTTATAGTGTCGTAAATAGTTCATCGAGCTCACGTGCAATTGATCTATCTAGAGAGACCCCTTGATAGATAATCTTAAGTCCACCAATTAATGCTTTATCGACTCTTAGGTGGAGATCGATGGTCATATTTTTAAAACGAGGTTGTAGCCTTTTAATGAGTAATTCTTCTTGTTTCTTTGAAAGTTTTTCTGCAGCATATACATTCACATGCGCAATTTGTTGTTGTTTGCGAATAAGTCTGATCCAATCATGATAGACATCAAAAAATAATGACATATGATTTTTACGAATCATTGTTTTTAGGCATGCCGTAAGGGTTGGTGATAAATTTAATTTATCAACCTTATCATCCTTATCTTTCAATTCATACATCGGAGAGTCCAGTAATTCTAACCACGTAGGATGTTCAAACACAATATCATGAAGTCGATCAAATTCAGTTGTGATTTGATCGATGTCATTGCGTTTTTGTGCAACCTCCATCAGTGCCTTTGCATAATCACTCATGCGTTTCATCCTTTCTCTCACGACAAATGATAAAGATAAAGACTGCGGCAATCACCGCACCAATACCAGCGTGTATTAAGACATCTACTAATCCACCCATGGCTTACTCTTCCACCTTTGGTTCGTCTTTTAGAAGCTCTTCAAAAATATCTTGATGTAATGATTCATCAATTTCACGTTTAACAATTTTAGATGCTGCCACAAACGCAACTTCTTTAATGGAAGCTTTAATCTCTTCGTTTGCTTGTGAGATTTCATAATTGATATCACGTTCAGCTTGTTCTAAACGATGTTTCGCAGAAAGTTTCGCTTCTTCAACAAGCTTTTCTTGTTCTCTATATGCTTCTTTCATTAAACGTTGTTTTAATGCATCCGTTTCGCTTTTCATTTCAGCATAATCAGCTTTCGCTTTATCTTGTAATGCCTGTGCTTTCTTTCGTTCTTCTTCAGCGTTTTCTAACGCTTGAGAAACAGCTTCTTGACGACGTTCTAAGAACGCGTTGATTTTATCCCATAAGAAATAACGAACAAAAAACAGCATGACAATAAATGCTAAAATGTTTAATATTAAAATGTCTGGACGTTCAAATATGGAATTGAGTCCCTCATTCAGCATATTTGACGCATATTGAAACATCTCTTTCACTTTATCAAGTCCTTTAGTTTTTTATTAAGTAAAAAATCCACAAATCAGCTAGCAGAACTGATAAGAATGAACGCAATAATTAAGCCGTACAAACCAGTTGTTTCAGCAACCGCTTGACCAACGATCATCGTGATCATAATTTTACCTTGTGCTTCCGGTTGACGTCCAACAGCTGCAGCTGCGTGTCCTGCTGCAATCCCTTGACCAATCCCTGATCCAAGACCTGTTAACACAGCTAAACCAGCACCAACATAAGCTAAACCTGATGTTAAAGCTGACATGTCTCCTGATACTTCCATAATATTTGGAATGAATTGTACAAGACTGTTAAATAATGTAGTGAACATATTGATTTCTCCTTTTTTATTATTATGCTATATCGAAATCTGTCTCAGCCACTTTATTGGATGAGAAGATGACAATGAGTAAGACAAATACCAAGGTTTGAATAAATCCAAACCCAATATCAAAAATTAAATGAAATACTGGTGCGACTACTACCGAGACCCAGCCGACATAATCAATCAATGAGAATCCGCGATAAATAAGTGTCAGAATGACTGTACCACTCGCAATATTACCAAATAAACGAAGTGCCATTGATAAGATCGGTGTGAACTCACTGATGATGTTTAATGGAAACATTGCAGGAATGGGTTTAAAAATACCCAAAAGTGATTTCCAGCCTTGTGACACAAATCCCATCATTTGCACAATCACGAATGCCATTAAAGACATTGAGAAGGTGATGGTGGTGAATCTGGTTGGAGAGGTCGCTCCGACAACACCAGAAATATTTGAAATAAAAATGTATAACGCAACAGCTATCACAATCGGTGTTAAGAATTTCCAGTGTTTCCCTACCGTATCTTTGACAAATTTATTGATCATTTCAATAAATGAAATCACCATTGTCATAAATTTACTTGTTTTCTTTTTCTCATCAAGTCTATCGGCATGTAAGCCAACCACGATTGAGAAAATGATGATCGCTGTCATAATGATGAGTGATGTAATGAAATAGACCGGGAGGTTTGTAATATAATCAGTTATCTTGGTCCACATGTGTTTGTTTCTCCTCCTCTAATCGTTTTAATTTCGCTGCCACTTCTTCTTTATAACTCACTGTGTGACGATGTATGAATGGTAATAAGTGTAGTAAAATACCCACTCTGATTGTGCTAAATCCTAAGAATAAGAACACATAACTCGTAATGACAACACTAAGTGCTTCATCTCTGATCAAGACATACAAGAATGTACATATAATGCCATACATTAAAAACCTAAAGACAACAATAATCATATATTTCTTTACACTAAATCCATTACTTGTGATTCTAATCATGAGTGAATGATTGAAAAGTGCGGTTGCTGCACCTAAAATAGGCCATGTTACATATGGTCTAAAAAAGATGGCTGCAACAATCGTAACGATGATGGCATATGCAATTCCTGCTAAACTAATGGCGTCTACGTCTCGCATCGCGTCGTTCCTCACTTTTGACATACTGATAAAGAAACATGAAAGCAACAATAACACCTAATGCAGTGCCTACTGCAGCTAAAATCATGCTTAAACCCCCTTCGGGGTCTATTCTTTCGCCAATAAAAAATCCAACGACGGCTAAACCGAAAACCGTGAATATAAATTGGACGACGACCATATAGGTCATGAATATTTTTCTTCTTTTTTCTGTTTTTTTATTTGGTTCCAAAAAGTCTATCTCCACAATCACCAAGACCAGGGACGATATAACCCACATCATTTAAATGTGAATCAAGTGCTGCTAAGTAAATCGCAACATCTGGATGATCTTCTTGTAGTCTTTCAACGCCTTCAGGACATCCGACTAACCCGACATATCTTATGTCTGTCGCACCATACGATTTCACAATGTCAATCGCTTTTGATGCTGATCCGCCGGTTGCTAACATAGGATCTACAACTAATACAACACTGTCACTTAAACCTGGTGGAAATTTTTGATAATACACATGAGGTGTCAATTCTTCTTCGTCTCTATATAAACCAACATGTCCAACTTTAGCCGTTGGGATAATATCATGAATCCCTTCAACCATACCTAATCCAGCTCTCAAAATAGGGACGATAACGACTTGTTTAGCAAGCTCATATACAGTCGTTTCACAAATTGGTGTGTCAATTTGTTTTGGCACTGTTTCTAAATCACGTGTGATTTCATACGTAATTAACGCGCCAACTTCTGATACGGTTTCTCTAAATGCTTTCGTTCCCGTGTGTTTATCTCTGATCATTGACATTTTGTGATCAATTAACGGGTGTTTTAAAACAACAACTTTACTCATCCTCTTTTTCCTCTATTCCCTGAATTTTATCTATTCTTCTTTGATGTCTAGACTCAAAAGACGCCGCTTTAAATATATCAATCATGTTGATTGCTTCTTCTACGGTCGACGTTCTTCCACCTAATGTAATCACATTAGCATTATTATGTTCTTTTGCAACTCTTGCTGTAAATTCATCATAAATTAAAGCCGCTCTTACGCCTTTAACTTTGTTTGCAGAAATGCCAATACCAATACCTGTGCCACAGACACCAATACCAAAATCATAATCACCCGTCATGACAGCTTTCCCCAATTGATAGCCGTAATCTGGATAATCAACACTATCTTCATTGTTTGTTCCTAAATCATCAATAGATAATTCAGATGGTTTATAATGTTTTTTAATTGCCTCTTTTAGGGCGTAACCAGCATGGTCACTAGCAATTGCAATCTTCATAAAAACCTCCACAATAATTTAATAATATTATATCATAAAATGATATATCATTTAATGATAACTCTTATACGTTTCTTGCTTGATAAGTCGCTTTTTTACGTAATGTTGCGTTAAGAATACCTTTTCTTAAACGGATACTTATTGGCGTAATTTCAATGAGTTCATCATCATTGATAAATGCTAAACATGCTTCTAAGTTCATTGGTCTTGGTTTCTTTAAAACCACCGTAGAGTCTTTAGAACTAGATCTCATATTGGTTAATTGTTTTTCTTGTGTCACATTAACCACCATATCAGTGTCTTTATTGGATTCACCAACGATCATACCTTCATAAACACCCGTACGTGGATCAACAAACATCACGCCACGCTCTTCCAAACGACCAATTGCGTAACCCGTTGTCATCCCATTGTTCATTGAAATAAGCGCGCCAGTTCTTCTGTTGCCCACCGTTTCATAAACCATTGGTCTATAATCTAAGAAGATATGCGATAAAATACCATATCCTTTTGTGGCAGTTAAGAATTGTGTGACAAATCCAATCAACCCACGAGATGGCATAATATAGTGAATTCTTGTATAATTCCCTGATTGTTCCATATGTTGCATGTCACCTTTTCGGTCACCCAACATTTCAATGACGGTACCCATATATTCAGATGGAATATCCGCTTGAACTTCTTCATAAGGTTCATGTTTAACACCATCAATGGTTTTAACAATAACGCGGGGTCTAGAGACTTGAAATTCAAAGCCTTCACGACGCATATTTTCAATTAATATACCCAAGTGCAATTCGCCACGTCCAGAAACAGTCCACTCTTCAGCTTGACCATGTCTTTCCACTTTTAAACTGACATCTTTTTGCGTTTCTTTAAACAAACGATCATCGATTTTAGATGCTGTCACATGTGAACCTTCCTTACCAGCAAATGGTGAATTGTTTGTTAAAAATGTCATTTGCACAGTTGGTTCATCGATATGAAGATAAGGGAGTGCTTCTTCATGACCAACAGCTGTCACAGTTTCACCCACATGGATGTCAGGTAATCCAGCTATTGAGACAATATCTCCTGCAGTTGCCGTAGAAACTTCTTCTTTAGCGAGTCCTGTTGATTGATATATTTTTTGTACTCTAAATTGTACAATGGATTCATCAGCACGAATACACGATACAGTGTCATTCACGTTAATGGTACCTTGATAGATCTTACCAATACCCATTCTTCCTACATAATCGTTATAATCAATTAATGCAGGTTGAAACTTAAGTGGTAATTCACTTGCCATAGATGGTGCCGGTATTTCTTTTAAAATCGTATCCAAAATAGGTTCCATACGAATATGTTTGTCTAACACTGGTTTGTAATTTGATAGACCTTGTAAACCTGATGCATAAAGCACCGGGAACTCTAGTTGATGATCATCCGCACCTAAATCAATAAATAGGTCATAAACTTCATTTACCGTTTTACTAATATCTGCGAATTCTCTATCGATTTTATTCACAACAACAATTGGAAATAACTTTTCTTCTAACGCTTTTTTTAACACGAACCTTGTTTGAGGCATAACCCCTTCAACAGCATCTACAAGTAAAAGAACACCATCCACCATGCGCATGATACGTTCAACTTCACCACCGAAATCGGCATGTCCTGGTGTATCAAGAATGTTGATTCTAATGTCTTTATATATAATCGCTGTATTTTTCGCGAGAATGGTAATCCCCCGTTCTCGTTCTATGTCATTTGAATCCATCGCACGTGATGTTAATTCATTGTGTTCATCGTATTTTGCACTTTCTTTTAAGAGCTGATCAACCAATGTCGTTTTTCCATGATCGACATGTGCGATAATTGCTATATTTCTAATATCCATTATAAAAATTCCTCTCTAACCTTTTCTATTATACTAGATATATAGAAAAAAGAAAGGAATAATGTTATGATAGCGTACTTATATTTTAAAAATATAAGCTATTAAGAATATATCGCTACAAGTATGGATGTTGCAATGCCGATTGCAACACCAACTTTTGAGCTTTTAAATCCAAGTCCAGATATGATTGTGATTATTGGAACAGTAATCATTGTACTGACGATTTTTCTGGCTGCGATTAGCGAAATAAATTGAATAAATTGATCAATTGTTTCTCTTGGTACACTTAAAAGTACTAACAAAATAGGAATTCCTATTATCGTGCTTATTAGAGGTATTAATTTTTTCATGTCATCACCTCTTTTCTAAACCTAAACTTGAATAGCTAAATCCTTTGCATAATAATATGATATAAATCCAAAGTCTTCGGTATTCAACCAACCACTTTCTTTATGTGATGCTTCACTAATTTCATTTGTATTAAAATATTTAAAGTGTGAATAGATCGCTTCAGCAATTTGAATTTCTTCTTCTGATAAGCTCGTATTTAATGGATCTTTTTGATATGTGATAGATGTTCGATTTTCTTCGTCTTTTTCAAAAGATACATAAGGATTTTGATCATACTTCCATTCAGCATTATTAGGTACGGGTCCAAAAGATAATTTAACATATTTAGAACCAGTAATACTCTTACCTAATTTGTTAAATGCATTAAAATCTGTATAATATAACAATTTGTTTAATTTTGTTAAATATACTGGTTTACTATCTTCTACCTGCGTTTTTTTAACAAATAACGCCACCAACTGATGAAATTTCTCGATTGACCAAGATGTATTCCCTTTATTAATCTGATTGTTATGAATATTTAAATAATTCATAACAGATGACTGTCCTGATTCAGACAGTTTACTTTTGTTTTGCTCAAAATAACGTTCTAAATTGTATGTATCATTGGCACTTAAAATTGTTTGAGCATTCGTTGCACTAGGTAAGGACCCAAGTTCATACCTTGAAATGGTTATTTCCCCAAAACCTAACAATCTAGAAAAGTCTCTTTGTGTTAAGTCCAGTTTTTTTCTTGTTTGAATGATTTCTTCAATAGTAGGTAAGTCGTGATCAGCACGATAAGCATCAAAAAATACTTGTTGTACTTCTTCCTCGATTGACATGACAAACACTTCTTCATTGCAGGATTTGCAATAGGCTACTTTAACAGGTAATGTGTATGGAATATCTTTGACGTTTCTAGTTACTTTATCTACTTTAACAATGTACTCTTCTTTTTTTTCACTTTTAGGGCAATATGCTTCTCTCATAGTTCATCCCTCTTTTCTCGTTTTTTTTAGTTACATTTGTTTTGTTATTTATATGGATAAGTCATTTCATATTTAGCTTCATGAAAACTCATGATGAATAAATCACCTTTGATTCTAAACGTAATTTTAATATATAACTCATAAGGGTCATAATAATGTCCAAAAACATATATATTTTGATCATGTATTAAGTGATCTTTTTCAGGCCCAGATACATAATCTGTATAATTTAAAGTCTTAATGATTTGTAATGCATCTCTATAGGCTATTCCTAAATTAGTTAAATTGATTCTATCTTGTAATTCAAAAACAAAATTATCATCATCAATGTAATCTCTGACTTTACTAAGATAGATTTCAATTAATTCAGGAACATCCATTAGTTGTTCTCCTTTCTTTTATATACACTTATTATACCATGAAAAAGATAACAGTCAACTGTTTCTGTTATCATTTGATAATTTTTATATTCAAAGGGTACGTTCGGATGTTTTAGTGTTTACTCAAATAAATCTCCATCGCGTCCACTAATAACTGTGTGGCACCAATACCTACTTTCTCATAATATGCATTGAAGCGCTCATCTTCAAGATACATATGAACAAGTGCTAAATGTGATTTCTTGTCATAACTTGTCCAGTAATATTTTAGCCATGTTTGATGAAGTTCACATACATGTTGAGCAATATCGCTTTTCGGATCATTTTTTTCTAACGCTTCTTTTAACGTTTCTAAAATCAGTTTAGCAAGCTTTGTAGCATCTTGATAATCTGTTTCTGATTGTTTTAGGTATTTTTCGTTTGCTTGATCTACCTTTTCATTTCCAAATCTTACTCTCGCTTCTTTACCATAAATCTTTTCATTTATATCAATATCAGATTGTTTTAAACCGTCAAATTTTTCTTCATCCTTCATTTGATATTCTCCCTCATGTGACGCGATAGATTTTTCAATCGTGTGAATTAATTGATCAAGTTTATATTTTTCTTGGTATAGCGACTCAAGGTGTTTCTTAAGCGCTTTTGTTTCGTTAAATGCTGGATCACTGATCATCTTTTTAATTTGTTTTAAATCAAATCCTAATTTCTTATAAATCAAAATTTGCTGTAGTAAATCAACTTGTTTTTGATGATATTTTCTATAACCAGAATCCTCTATCACAGCAGGCTTAAGTAACCCTATATCATCATAATATCTAAGGGTTCTTGTTGTGGTACCCGCTAGTTTTGCTAATTCATGAATTAAATACATATTATCACCACTTTCATTATAAACCTTTACGTAACGTTAATGTCAATAAAAAACACCAAATTTCTTTGGTGCTATAAATCGAATAATTGATTTGACCTTAAGGATGCGATGTCTTCTTTTGTAATCGCGCCTTGTCTTAAAATCTCTACATGTCCGTCAGATATTTTTGCGACAGTAGATGAAAGATCCGAGCGTTTCGTATGACCTTGCCAGAAGATAGCTTTTACTTTATCCCCAAATAACGCTTTGATCTCTTCTGGATTTTCAAGTGGTGGTTCACCACTTTTATTGAGTGATGTTACGCGCATTGGTCCACATAAATTTAAGACTTCTAACGCTTTTTGATGCTTAGGAATTCTGACCGCGATTGATTCTTCACCCGTTTTTTCTTTAAACGAGTCTGTCGTATTCAATACAATCGTGAGTGGCCCTGGCCAAAAGATCTCCATGACTTTATAAGTAAAATCATCATAGTGTGCAATGTCTTCTAACTGGTCCACAGATGAAATTAAAATGGGGATTTGTTTTGACAAGTCTCTGCCTTTTAACGCATAGATTTTATTTAAACCTTCTTCATCAAATAATTGCGTGGCTAAGCCATAAACTGTATCTGTCGGTATAATGATTAAATCGCCTTTATTCATCTTCTAACACCCCTTTAAATCCCAAAAATGTAAACCTGTCTCTGCCTTGTAAATCTTTTAATTGAATGACTTTCGCTTCTGGTAAATACATATGAGCAAATGCTAATATATCCGCTTTTTGTTGATAACCATGTTCAAATCCAATTAAACATCTTTCTTTCATAAATGGTTTTACATGTTTTAAAATATGTTCATAAAATGTAGTACCGGTATCACCACCATAAAGTGCCACACTTGGCTCTTTTTTAACGATATCTTGAACGTCTTCTGCTGCAGGAATATACGGTGGATTTGAAATGATCATATCAAACTTTCCGGAAACTTGACTAAACCAATCACTCACTAAATAATTAACATCCACACCTAATAGCTGACCATTTTCTTTTGTTACTTTTAATGCGTCTTCACTAATATCTGTAACAGTCACATGCATATTGGGTTCTTCTACCGCTAACGATAAACCAATACATCCACTACCAGTCCCTAAATCAATGACATCTAGTGTTTGATTGGTGAAATACTTATCATAATAATATAAGATGTTTTCAACGAGTTGTTCAGTTTCCACTCTAGGAATGAGGACTGCGTCAGATACATTAAACTTATGACCATAAAAATAACTATAACCCAATATATGTTGAACAGGTACATCTTCAACAATATATAAATCAGATTTTTCTTTAAACGAATAAACAAAATCATCATCTGCTTGTTCTCTTAATGCTAAATAGAACTCATGTGGCGCTAGACCACTAAGTTCTAGTAACAAAAGTTTAATCGCTTCTGCTTCCTTATTGTATGCTAAAGCTTTTTTTGTCACATCTTTTAATAATTGATCGTAGGTCAAGCTTCTTCACCTGCAAGTTGACGCTTTTGAAATTCATTTAATAGTGGTTCTAAAATTAAATCAAGTCGACCATCAATAATCGCGTCTAAACGTTGTAATGTTAAACCGATACGATGATCAGTGACGCGGTTTTGTGGGTAGTTATAGGTTCTAATCTTTTCAGAACGATCGCCACGTCCAACTAAAGAACGTCGTTCTGCGCCTTCTTTAGCAAGTTTTTCTTGCTCAATCATATCGTAAATTCTAGTTACTAATAAACGATATGCTTTATCTTTATTTTCGTGTTGTGATTTACCTTCTTGACACGCCACGGCGATACCTGTTGGTATATGCGTTAAGCGAACAGCTGATTTAGTTGTATTGACGGATTGTCCGCCAGGTCCACTTGAATTAAACGTATCAAAACGAATATCATTCCAACTAATATTTAATTCAACGTCTTCTGCTTCAGGCATCACTAAGACCGTTGCGGTTGACGTGTGAATGCGTCCTTGTGATTCAGTTTGTGGCACGCGTTGTACGCGGTGCACACCTGATTCATATTTCAAGAATGAATAAACAAGTTTGCCGCTCATCATGAATTCAATGGATGTAAAGCCGCCCATCGCACCTTCCATAGCATTTAATATTTCAATCTTCCAACCTTGTGTTTCAGCATAACGAGAATACATTCTAAATAAGTCTCCTGCGAAGATATTCCCCTCGTCGCCACCAGCGGCACCTTTGATTTCAACAATAACGTTTTTATCATCGTTAGGATCTTTTGGTAGTAATAATATTTTTAATTCTTCAATGGTTTTCTCTAAAAAATCCTCGAGCTTACTAATCTCCGATTCTGCCATCGTAACCATGTCTTCATCGTTCTCCAATTCGAGCATTTCTTTAAGGTCTATAAGTTCTGCTTTTTTTTCTTTATAAAGCCGATAAACCTCTACTGTTTTAGCCATGCCAGCAGACTCTTTTAAGAGTTCTGTCATCTCTTTAACTTCAAGCTTTCCAGTCATGAGTTTATCTTGCATTTCTTGGTATGTTTTTTCTATGAGATTTAATCTATCAAACATTTTATATCACCCGATTTATCTTAACATAATTCTAACATATTTGCACCTATATGAGCGTAAGTGTTATAATTAAGGGGCTTAAGTGTTATAATTAAGGTAGATTTAAAGGAGGAATTAAATTATGGAAAAATTAGTTAAAGGTTTAAACAAGCAAGTCGCTAATCTTAGCGTATTCTTCACAAAATTACATCACTATCATTGGTATGTAGAAGGTCCAGCTTTCTTTACATTCCATGCAAAATTAGAAGAATTATATGACGCAACAAATGAATTATATGATGCATTAGCAGAACGTGTCTTGCAAATTGGTGGTAACCCAGTTTCAAACTTGAAACAATACCTAGAATTATCAGTCATTGAAGAAGCTTCTGGTAGAGAAGATGCAATTACAATGATGAAACATGTCTTAGAAGATTATAAGATCTTGAAAGATGAATTCTATGCAACATTGAAAGTCGCACAAGATGCAGGTGATGAAGTCACTGCAGATATGTTGATCGGTTCATTAGCAGATTTCGAAAAGAACATCTGGATGTTAGGCGCATTAGTTAAATAAAATAGATTTTAAAAAGAAAAGCTAAATACAACATCGTATTTAGCTTTTTTGTTTGCTTAACTTATAAAAGTATCAATGACCACCGCTTCATACTCTGGAAAATAACTATTGTTTGATACCTGACGCATATAGACATAATAATAGTTAAAATCATCATAGTTCACAACAATCTTATTTAAATAAATGTCATCATCTGTGTTGATATATGTTTCTGTGATGACGACGTATAATGTATCTTCATCTAAACTCATCGGATCGTTGTTTGTGATTGTATCTGTTTGGATTAATTGATATGTTTCATCATATTGACTGATTGTCACAGACGATAATTCATCAACAAACTTATATGTGATATTAAATTCGACCGGTCCGACAAGATCGTTATTTTCACCTTCAAAATGTCTTGTAATGGTGGTGGCTATATTTTGTTTATAGAACCCTGAACCAGAACCTAAATACATTTCTTCCTTTTCTTGATCATATAAAATCATCATTAAATAATAAACAATTGGTATATCTTGTGTTAAAAAATATATAGTCCCATCAATGGTTGTTTCAGTGGTTGAAATCGTTGTTGTGGCATGATAGAGCTTATTATCCTCCCAAAATGGGATTTGTTCACGGATATTATAATACGCATATGGATAATCATTCGAATCCAATAGCGTATATAACGATTGAACGTTTGTATCATCATATAAATCAAGTGCATTGCTATCTAATAATATATATCCTAATAAAGGATCAGGAATGATGTTATCATCAAACGCTGTTAATTCAATTTGATTAATTCTACCATTAAGTAACACAATCCCAATAATAGAACCAACTAAAACAATCAATATGGCAGATAAAATGAACATGGTTCTTCTTTTCACATGATTAATCTTAGTGTTATTATCAATTGATATAAGTGCCAATTCATCAGGATCTAATAAATCCTTGAACGTCACATGAAAGACTTCTATTAACTGATGAATCATGTGATTGGTTGGATATGACAATCCATTTTCCCATTTGGAAATAGATTGCCTTGTTATATTTAGTTTTGTCGCGAGATCTTCTTGTGTAAAATCATTTTCTAATCTGAGTTTTTTGATCTGATCTTTGAACATGGCCCTCACCTCACATATAGTCTACAATAAATATACGCATATGTCATGTGCTGTTTCGCACTTTGTGGTTGCGTTCGTTGTAGCAAAACCATATATTCATTTTTTGCCTTTGTTATGCTATAATATATACAAATACAAATCGAGGGAACTTCATATGAAATTAACGGTTAAGCGTCTTCATGAATCGGTGGGAATTTTCACGAAATTTGATGTTTATGCAGATGACAAAAAATTAGGGACATTGAAACCAAACGCGAGTTTTACTCTGGATATCGAGAGGCCATACAAGATTACGTTCAAAAGAAACGCGACCATTATTTATTATCTTGAGAGCAGTGAAATACCGGTTTATCAAGATTATAATGAATTAACCATCATACCAATGATGATTACCGGCAAAGTTGTATTTCATTATGTAATCAGATCAATAGTGATGTCGGAAGATAAACTCATTGGCATTTACAACGACAAAGAAAAAATTTATTAAACCAAAAGAAAAGGACAACTTGTCCTTTTCATTTTAGAGATTAAATAATTTTTGATTCAATGTCTCAAAATCAGACTTTTCAAAATACTGTAAGATACGATTTCTCGCTAATCCTTTAAAGACAATATGAATGTTGCCTGTGCGTTCTAATAATAAGATGGGTCCTTGTACATATTTAGTTGATTGAATGCGTGTATTTTTGACAAGTGTCTTCTTCAATGTGAACATACCTTGCTGAATGAGCAATTTATCATCATATAATTGATAACCATGTTGTCTATAATAAAGCATGAAAGATATCATTAATAGTGAGACAGGTAATATGATAAATAAACTATAATAGATTGAAGATCCTTGTTCATCAAATATCGTCGCCGCAAACAAACCTAAAAAAATCACAATAAAACTCATAGGAAACACGATGAAATTGAATTTTCTTAACCGTTGGGGATGTTTTATATCCTGATCGATTAATTGTTTATAGTCTAATAATGCGAGCAATTCATTTAATTTATCCAATTTAACGATTGGCATAAAGTATTGACTTTCTGATTGGTTGTTGTTATTACCTGAGGTTGCATGAATGCCAATCACTGAAGCTTCAAGTGCATAATAATTAAATAGTCTAAATCCCAAAGCTTGTTTTAACGTTAACGCGTTAATTCTTTTTTTATGTAGTTTAAACGATACTTTGTTAATTAAACCATATTGATACTCAATATAATCGCCATCGATGTTTAGCTCATATCCAAAATAAACAATGACATAAACTAGCGTTGTCACAATCACTGCAGCAATGAAAACACTACATACACCAATGACTGCACCGAGAACACTAAATGCTTCATCCATCACCGTATATGAATCCAAATAAGCTAAAAACATCGTAATCGATATCCCTGTAACAAATAATACGGGTACCCAAGATTGTAATAAACCAATAAGTCCTAGTTGATACCATTTAGCCTTGTAAAATACTTGTTCATCCTTTTTGATCACTTGATCCTTATTAGGTGCTGGCATCACTAATGTTGCGTCATCTTTTTTTTCTTCAAGGTACGCTTTTAATTGGATGGCATAGGATTTATTTAGTAATAAATCTGCTTCAGAAACAACACCCATAATCGCACCAGTATCTACTTGAAGTTTGGTTACACCTAGAATCATGTGGATAATATTTCTTTTTAAACTAATGGTATGAATATGTTCATAAGGAATTTCTACTTTTCTTTTAATAAATAATCCCTTTTCAACAACGAACTGTTTATTCTGATTATAAAAGACATGCCGTCTCATGATCATCCACAATAGGACTAATAACACCACAAGACAAACAACGCCAATGATAATGGCGATCATAGCTTCTTGATCAGTCATGATGATATTTTCTTCATCATCACTAAAAAACATCTCCAAAACAAATATCCATATGAAGAATGTTGAGAATATCGCAGATAATATATCCGTGATATATCTTCTTTTTGAAATATGATATTTATTTATCTTCATCTTCAAATCCTTCACCAGACGCTAAAAATGGGTCGACTTTCTTTTTAATGTCCATTAGTAAATCTTCACATACGTCTTCTGGTAAACCAATAATCATATCTGCGGATCCTGCAGTAAATATTCTCAGTGTCGCGATTTTAAAGACCATTTGAAGTGGTCCTTGTATCTTTTCAATATGTTGAATGCGTTTGATTGGTATTAAGTCGGTTCTTTGAAATAATACACCTTTCACATTCAATAAATGATCATCATTGACTTGATAACCATTAATCTTATAGATGAATAAAGGTAAAACGAAATTCCATATCGCGAAGAAAAAGATAATGACACCAGCTACGATTTTTGCAACCAGCAACAACACTTCAGTTTCGGCATCATCTCCTTGAAGCGTTAATAAAACAATAAATCCGCCATAAAAAATGAACGAAATAAGCGTTCTTAAAACCAGTTGATACACGTTTATTTTACTGTCTAGTTTTTGCATATTAAGTTACCCCACATTATGTATTTTACAAATATTATACATTAAAAAACACACAAACTAAACACTAAATTTAGATGTGTGCTTTTTTTAATGTTAAAAATCATTATATCTTTAATTAAGAGTCTGTTTCTTATTTAATCGTTTATTGATGATTCGCTCGCGTTCTATTTCTCGTTGCTTATTAAACTTATTAAGACGCATCGCTTTTTGATATTGATGCCATCTATCTTCTGTGAGCTCGCCTGTATCAAGTGCCTGCCTTATCATACATCCTGGTTCAGAGTCATGTGTACAATCATTATATTTACATCCTTCACTTAAACTCATAATATCTTCAAATTCGTTTTCGGAAACGACATAAGATGACACGATTCGAATACCAGGTGTATCGATTAACTTCGCACCATTATCTAATTCAATGAGTTCTCTGTTTACTGTCGTGTGTCTACCTTGTGCATCAGAGATGCGAATATCATTTGTTTTAAAGTGCTCATGACCAATAACCCTGTTAATAAGCGTTGATTTTCCCACACCACTACTACCAATGAATACAGCGGTTTGACCTTTTAAATCGTCTTTTAAAGCCTTTATATCATCTTCATCAAATGCAGATATGATTTTAATATCATTATCTGTAATACGTTTTACTTGATTGACATAGCTTTTATTATCATCACACAAATCTTTCTTTGTTAAAAGAATGATTGTTTTAAATGCTTGATCATAAGTGAGACTTAAGAAATTTCTTAATTTTGTGATGTTAAAATCTTCATTTAACGACATACAAATAAACGTTAGATCAATATTAGCAGCTAAAATATGTCGTTCCATAATCGTACCAACACCTTGACGTTCTAAAACACTTTTTCTTATCTCTATACGTTCAATAATGGCTAAATCGTCATCTGCTTTTCTAAACTGAACCATATCTCCTATTTGCGGGTAATCACTTTTTAAATAATGCATGTATTGAAACCTTCCACTCACTTCTGCCATGATTTTTAATGCATCACATGAAATGAGATATCGATCTTTATAAACAGCGATCACTTGTCCTGTCATTAACTGTTTATCTTTTTGAATGCTTTCCAATGTTCTCTCTCCTTTCTTAAAAGATAGATACATCTAAAGCAAACAAAAAGGATCCAAAATAGATCCTTAAAAAAAATCAAATATAAGGTTTATTTGTGGCGTTAGATGTATCTGATTAAGTTGTCATTACACTTTCTCTATATGCTTTCATATACACCAACTCCAATCTTTTTATTACACACATATCATAATTGATATGGTTTAAATTGTCAATCTTTTATGGCATTAAAGACCTCTAAGTAGTCATTTGCCATCTTTTTTTGATCAGCTAAGCTCATTTGAAACGTTGCACGGTATAAATCCCAAGGATCAGTATTGTATGGACTTTCAGGATCTTTCATCATGTGCAATGCTGCTATCAGCATTCGTTCTTTACCATCTTTTTTATAGATGTGATGTAATACCGTCATCCATGAAGGTTTGGCTGTGATAATCGTTTCATCAAAAAAGTAGGATGATATGAGATCTGTGATAACATCTCTCGCATCAGATTCTTCGTTGCTCATGATGATGACACCTAACTTATCCTCAGGATAAATCATTAAAAAATCAGACCACCCAAATCCCATACCACCATGAGATAGCACGTTATGTCCATGATACTCACCAACATTAAAACCAAGTCCACAAGACGCATAATAAGGTGGATAACCTCTATTCATGTGTGGTGTAACCATTACATCTAGTGTTTCAGAAAGACATAGCTTAGCTGGTTCATTCAACAATGTTTTGATGAATGATAACATATCAGGCAATGTCGCATGCAAATTGCCTGATGGGCCTTCCGAGCGGTTATAAGGATAAAATGCTAATGGTAGCGGTAGCGGTATTCTCACGTGTGGCCATACGATATCTAGTGGTTCAATGTCTTGTAATAAGTAACTACTGGAATGCATGCCTGCTTTTACTAACACTTCTTCTTTCATAAATGCTTCAAAAGATTCATTTGAAAGCTTTTGAAGCATATAACCTAAGAGGTTATACCCAATATTTGAATAAATGAATGTTTCTCCCGGTTCAGCTTCTAAGGACATATCTTTTAAGCTTAAAATAGCATCTTCTAACGCGTGACTGGTGGTATCTTGTGCTTTAACGATATCGTTATACGCTTCTTCAGATATATCACCTAACCCAGAGGTATGTGATAGTAACATCCTAATCGTGATTTTTCTATATCTGTCATCTGCCATTTTTAAATCAGGTAAATGTTTTATTAAATAATCATCTAACCCTATTAACCCATTTTCCACCAAACGCATGACACCAAATGCCGTAAATGTTTTACTCACTGATGTCACACAAAAAATAGATTGATTAGCAATAGGTTTATGATGATCAAGCCGTGCTATACCATGGTAATCCTCATATAAGACCTCATCATCTTTGATGATACCTATCGCCATACCAGGAATATCATATTGTTTAATGATTGTTTGAATCGCTTTTTTGAGTTTATGAAGACTCATGTCATCACCTCTTATCGTTATGATCTAAGATGACTTAATTTCTTTGTAGTAAGATAACGCGATCTTCAGGTCCGTTTTGGACTCTTTGAAATTCGGTTTGTTCAATCACTTTAAACCCATCAAATTTAGATAGCCATTCTTCCGTGGTGTGATTAACACCTCTTAGAATACCATTAATGGCGTATGCATCTTGATCGATTTCTTTCATACCAATCTTTTCGATAAGTGCTTCATCTAAATAGAAATTAAACTTTAATAAAACAAATCCTTGAGGTTTGATTAAACGCTTTATTTCACCAATAATCTCATCACTCGTTTTTTCAGGGACAACATCCAATGTATTAGAACATATCATACCATCAAATGATTGATCGTCATATAAAGACAACATGTCATGCGTCCCGACTTTCGGATCAATGCCGTGAATATCAGATAAATAGCAGGTTTCTTCCATGACGTTTACGGCATTTTCTGATGGGTCAATCCCTAAGCCATATCTCATCTTATTACCTAACAACTTAGCAACAAACAATCCATATCCCCAGCCACAACCAATATCTAAAACATCTATACAATGATCCCCTATATGTTTTAATAAACGATGAAAATCAATAGATGAATCAAAATCATCCGCTTTTAAAGTCATAGGTTCAACTTTCTCAAACGCACTATTCCAAAAATCAATTAATTTGTTGTTTTCTTCTTTAACATTCATAATATCTCCTAATGAACAATCGTATCAATGACGTTGTCATCAATCGCACCAATAATCAATTGGTTATGGGTAATCCAAGTCATCCCATCATCCAATAGATCAAGTTCTTCTTGTTCATAATAATCTCTAGCTTTCCTAAACGTTGAAAACGCATAAATATAGGCGACAAGTGTTTCCCCGTCATAAACCGAATACACGTTAAAATCACCTTCGACATTTCTTTCGTTTTCAACCACATCATATCCCGCAACTTCTAATTCATCTGTGACAGTATCAATGATTTTACAACCAAAGAGCGTGATCAATAAAGTGATCATGATGATTATCATTCCTTTATATTTCATCTTAGTACCTCTCTTTTGATCATGTCATGGATAAGATCAAATGTTTGTCTAAACGTTTTACCATCATTAATATTACTTAACATAACGAGTTTAAGATGATGGTCATATATCATATTTTGAGCAAACACACCAGGACCATTTCCGGGATGATATATGAGTTGATGTGACATGCCTTCAACATCACTTTTTACAGATATCACACCATACCCATAGCCACCGGTCTCATTAATCTTCGTTTGCACATCAAACATCATATCAACATATGTTTTAGATAGTATCTTATGATCTAATAATCCGTCATGCCATTTGTTTAAATCTAATGCACATGAATATAGGCCTCCAGCACCACTCGCAATCCGCATGTCAAAAGGTGTCGCTAGGACAACCTCACCATCTTTCATGTCATATAATGACGTAAATTCTTCTAAATGAACTTCATTAAAATGAAATCCCGTATGGGTCATATGAAGTGGATCTAAGATATATTTTTTTAAGTATTCATGATACGGCATGTCTGAGATCAATTCAATTAAATAACTCAATATGAAAAACCCACTGGATGAATATTCAAATTTTTCTCCTGGCTTAAAATTTAAAGGGTTTTTAAATATCTTTTCTTTGATCATGCGTAAGTGAAACTGATCACTTGCTAGTAATGGCTTAAAATCATCGTATATATCAAAATTAGGTATCCCTGAACTATTTGATAGTAAATGATGAACCGTTATCTCTTCATCATATGGCACATCTTTAATCAAATCACTTAATGTGTCTGATAGCTTCAATAACCCTTTTTCAACGAGTTGTAAAACAGCTGCTGCAGTAAACTGCTTGGTAATTGAACCAATCCGAAAAACTGCATCTTTTGGCATCTTTTTTTTAGATGCGATATCCTTATATCCAAACCCTTGATGAAAAAGCACATCCGCATGATCCGCCACTAAAACAACACCATTAAACTGTTCTTTTTCACATATATTTTTTATGCGTTCGGTTATATTCATAAGCATATCTCCTTTAAATTTAATATACCATGTTTAGTTATAAGTGTTATAATTTAGTTGAATAATCACATAAGAAACGAGGTATATATAATGAAAAACAAATGGTTAGGCATGATATATATCATCTTAGGTGTCGGCATCATCGGTTTATGGATCATGCTCATCATGACTGATCAAGTGACAGAACTTGATACCAATCCAGCTGAGATCACCATACACATGATTGTAGAATCTTTAATGGGTGTCTTCTCAATTACCACCGGTATATTACTGATCAAACGTGTCTGGGTAAGTGACTATGCCTTACTATTCACAAATGGCGTCTTAGCCTATTCAGTCATCAACTCTTCAGGGTATTATGTTGATCTTAGAAACTATACGATGGTGGTCTTCTTCGGTATCATATTAATATTTGTCATTTTAACGTCACTTTTCACACTCAAAAAATTAAACACATAAGGATTGGTAACCATAAGAAAAAGACACATTAAAAAATGTGTCTTTTCTTTATCAATTAATCTTTTCTACTCATGCCTGTAATGAATGTATATTTCTTCTTGTTTTCATCTTTTTGATCATTTTGATCTAATTTATCAAATATATAGGCTTGTATCTCATCAAATTCTTCTTTAGATAGATAAACCTCAGAACTCGATAACCATCCAACATCGTAAGGATTTTTTTCTTTACTTTTGGACGCTTTTTGAGTCACTTCAATAAAATCCATTTTAAAACTTTCCAACTGACTAATCACGATATTGGTTAAGTGTTTTAGGTTTGTTTCTAGCGCATCATCATTATCTTCTAGTTGTAATTTAAATCTCATCTTAGGAAGCTTATAAAACTTAGCATTAATGCCATTAACGACTTCGATATGATCTAATGTTAAGACATCAATCGCTAACAGCTTTTTAACATGATAATGAACCTTCGCAGGCACTTCTCCCATTAAATCTGCACAACCTTTTACCGTTAATGGTTTTTGATGTTCTCTATACACACCTATAATTCTTAATCTAAAAGGATCACTTACGGCTTTTAATTCTTCAGTTGTAGAAATCACTCTCATGTCTTTATCCATATCATCACCTCATAAGAAAATTATATCATACTAAATAGCGGGTTGAACTTCTGGCTTGGGTTGGTCGAGTTGTTCTAAGTAAGATGTTACTTTCTTACTTCTAGTTAATCCTATTAATGGATATAACAAGGCTAACCCACAAAGTAAGCCTAAGAAGGCGACATTACTATACTGAATCACAACACCACCTAATACCATTGATATCGGCATAGCTGCACCAGATAATGATCCTACAAGACTTAACACACGACCACGATAAGATGGGTCTATACCCTTCATTAAAGCTGTATTAATAGGAATATTGACACGGCTTTGATAAAACGCCATTAAGATTGAAAATAAGATATACATCCCAAAGAATACCCAATAATCGATCACACCATAGGTAATTAAGAAAATAGATCCTGCCAATAATATAAAGACGCCTGCCATTTTAGGTAAATCAGAAAGTAGTGATGTTTTAATACTATCAATCTTTTTACCCCCAATATAAATGCCTGATATTAACATCGCGATACTAAAGACGATTGAACTCGCAGCTAAATGATAACCACTTTTAGCAAGTTCTGTTTTAAATAAGAAGGGGATGCCTACACTAAAGAGGGGGATAAAAGCGAAGTTAATAAAGATAATATATTTCATAAACGACATGAGACCTGTCGTGTTTTTGATATATGAAAACCCAATTTTAATGTCTTCAGCTAAATGTTTTCCTTCATTCACAACTGGATGTAAATATTTGGTCTTAATGAACATTTCACTAAATCCACTTAAGATGAATGAGATCGCATTCGCTAAAATAGCCACTTCAATCCCTAAGAGTTCATACATGATGACACCGGCCAAAACACCAACAATCCCTTGAATACTCATGACAATGGATTGTGCACCGTTAGCTGCTTGAATGAGTTCATCACCAACGATGTCTGGTATACTACTTTGTACAGCTGGAGCGAAAAAGGCAGAATTTATACCCGCTAGACCACCAATCACCACAAAGAGTATGACTTGTTGATAAATCGTTAAATCAAATCTAACTAATATGAATAATGAGATAAAGAATAATATACCATTTAAATAATCGGTTAAATAGATAATCCTAATTCTATGCCACTTATCAACTAATGCTCCGGCAATAGGACTAATGATTAAACGTAATACAATCGGTGCCGCACTTACAATAGCAAAATAAAACGCACCAGCATTCCCATAAACTTCTTGGGGAAAAAGCGTTAAGATATAAACCCCTGCAGCAAACCCATATAGCGATGTTCCTATGGATGAAACCAACGCACCTTGAAACAATAATAGGAAACTTCTATTCTTAAATAAAGCTTTCATCATGCACCTCTCACACAACGTTAAATAATTTTATTGTTAATTTATTTTAACGTTGTTTTACTTATTTGTCAATCATTTTTTTAAAATAAAAACTAAAAAAATAAAGATATTCAAAGAATATCTTTTTAGGAAATTATATCAAATAAATGAAACAATATGTATATTTTACTTGACACTATGTAAAATAAAGTATACAATAGAGTCAGAAAACAAAAGGAGGCTATGCATATGGCTTATCAAGTAAAAAGAAGTATTATGACAATTGTTACAATTTTAGTAGGATTAGGTGTCTATGGTGGCATCATGTTAACAAATCTTAGTGATCCACTCACAATATATGAATATGGTATGTATGTATTACTCGCTATACCTGTATTAGTTGTTACCCAAATCATCGGTAAAATCATCTTTGATATATTCAATCGCACAGCAGATAAAAACGAGGAAGCGAAAAAGATGGATGAATTCGATAAAATCATCGAATATAAATCTGTTCGTAATTTCAGTTTTGTCGTCTTAACAGGATTCTTTACAGCAATGCTACTTATGTGGGTCAGTACACTACTCGCATCATTCCTTACCTTATTCTTAACATTGTTTGTTGCTGGAATCGCCTTACAAATCTCTTATATCATCTATTACACAAAGGGTGTGTAATATGGCTAAAAAACAGAGTACCATTCAAAACAACATTAGAGAGTTAAGATTTCAAATGGGAGAGATGTCTCAAGCACATCTCGCCGATTTAGTGGGTGTATCAAGACAAACAATCGTGTCTGTTGAAAAAGGAAACTACACACCCTCATTGGATCTCGCATTTCAAATATGCGAGATATTTGATAAAAAGATTGAAGAGGTCTTCTTCTATCAAAAAGACGTTTGATCATATATAAAAAAGAGACTTTAAGAAAATAGTCTCTTTTTTTGTATTAACTCGTCATATTACCCATAGCTGTACCACAATCTTCAATTAATAATTGTAAGGTTGTTAAGCTTACGGTAGCGCCAGATGTGAAATCAATATTATTTTCAACTGTAATATTTTCACCGACATATAATTGTAGGTTTGCTCTTGTTACATCCAAATAACGTGTTTGTTGTAGTGAGAGAAAGGTTGCTGATGTCACGACACCATTGGTGTCAACAATTAATAAGACTCTCATTGAACCAAAATTATTCGTTCTATATGATTCAATGGCATACCCCATTAACACATCACTAGCATCATATAATGCGGACTTTTTAACAATTGAACTTGGATCAGCTGAATGATCAAGTTCCTCGTAAGAAGCAACATCCTCATTTAATGCTTGATATGAGATGAGCGTCTCATCTGGAATCACTTCAATCCATTTCGCATAGACTGTCAAATCGCCAACAGGATGACTTTCATGATATGATGCTAAAGATTCCGTAAATGATGCATCTACATACCAGCCATCAAAATCAAAGCCTGCTTTATTTGGATCTTGAAATGTTAAAAGATCTTCAACTGTATATGTGTTTAAATTATTCTCGTTTTGTATACCACCATCAAGCATATAAGTAATATTATATGTGATGGTTTGCCAAGACGATACTAATGACATATGATCTAATACTTCTGTTTCACTAAAGTTATATAAGACATCATTTAAATACCAACCATTAAAGATGTAGCCAATTCTTTCAGGATCTATAGGTTCATCAACATATTCCCCATCAGAGACATGTACTGAAACAGTATTAGTTACACCATCATTATAATCAAATGTGACAGTCCAGGTGTTAGGTTCAATGACTTCTTCAACCCATTTCGCATAAACACTCATATCCGAAGATAAAGCTAACATGTCATCTAAAGTGAATGATGATTCAAATGTGTCATTATCTATATACCAACCATCAAAGACATAACCTGCTCTTGTTGGATTTGTTGGCATTCCAACTATTGTTGATTCATCAATAATCACATTGTAAGCACTTGTTACGCCATCATTGTAATTAAATGTGACAGTCCAGATGTTAGGTTCGATGACTTCTTCAATCCATTTTGCGTAAACCGTGATATCTTCAGTTAATTCTAAATTTAAGATGTTATCAACGTTAAATGGCGTTTCAAATGTGTCATCATCCAAAAACCACCCATCAAAAACATATCCTTCTTTTGTTGGATCTTCTGGCATTGCGGTACCCATTAATCCATTAACGATTAATACGTCAATGTCAGATCCACCATTTGTATCAAAGTTGATTTCAAATGACGCTATCGCTTCTGTACAACCCGTTAGCAACAAGATTAATATAAACATAACGCTAATCATTATTTTATGTGATTTCAAGATTATGACCTCCCCATATAATTTAAAAATATTATAACACGAAAATCTCATATTTGAAGATTAAAAAAACACCTCTATAAATATTTATGGAGGTGTTTTATATGTTCTTATTTTAATGAATAAATCATTAAATCAATCTTACCTTTGTATGGCCAAGCTTTTACGTCATGAAGTGTATCTTTTAAGACGAAGCCACATCTATTTAAGATATGATTGGTGACTTTATCTTCTTTCATTGCTGTGGCGTATATGTGTCTTACATGAATTTGATGTAATAAATACTTAATCACTAAACGACACGTCATCTCAGCATATCCCCTATGCCAATGTGCTTCGTGGAATCGATAACTCATTTCTAAACTATTCTTTTGTAAGTTAATCTTAAATAATTTCACCATACCAATGAATTGTTTGGTACTTTTTAAGTAGACACCAATATATAAATACTTCTTTTTATAATAATCCATTTGATAACGGTCAATTAATGCACGTGCTGCCGATTCTGTTTTCTTAGGATATCCTCTGGTGTACTTAAAACAATTAGGATTCATCATCATTTGAACAAATTGATCATCGTCATCATGATCAATCATCTTCGTATACAATATGTCGTTTTCTAGCTGTGGGAAAGTATTAAACAACATGTGTACGCTCATCTACTTCACCAATTTCTTGAATTCAAATACTTCTTGCTTATTATAGTTTAATTGAAGGGAGATACGATCATCTTGTTTGTTATACATTTCAATGGTAGGAAATAGGATTTTTCTTTTTACGACGATATTGAGTTTTTCGTCTAACGTGCCATACTTGAAGATGGAGAAATGATCATCGTTTACGTTATGAATGAAGTATATGTCATCATCCTTGACACAAACGATTTTTAAACGTTTATTGCCGTAAAAGAGATTCCCCGCAATCGCGTTTTGTCCAGCTCCTTCATTATAAGGAAACCCAGCGAACCACATGTTCTTCTCATCAATAAGGTCGTTCTTTCTTAAATAGCTTTCTAAATCCTTCAGGTCTTCTTTGGTATGAGGTATTTCTTTAAACTTGTTCATAGATAACCTCCATCGCTTTTTCTTTATTTTATCATACTATTTATATAAATAATAATGATCGTCAACAAACTTATAATTAAATAGAAATACGTTCAGCATAAAATACTTTTATCAACATAAACAAGATAGCTTACTCTTCTAAGTTTCCAGTTATATTGTCTCAAAAATTCTTTTATAAATAAAATGCTACTATCATTCAAAATTTTCTTAAAATTTAAACATTTTAAAAGTTTATTTAAACTTATTCCAAATAAAATATTAATTTTTATTAAATTAAGGTATATAATAAGGCTAACCAGCATTACGATAAATAAGTGGAAAACCACATAGATAAAGAGGGGTATTTTTATGTTAGACAAAAAGAAGTATTTTTTAGGGTTACTTATGATATCAATCCTAGTTTTTGTGTTATCCGGATGTGAGGAATTGTTCAATTCCAATACGAATTCACCAACATCAAAAACTGGAATTATCACTGTCAACAATGATCTTTCACCTTTGTTAATTGATGATGATATCGTGTTAGATTTTTCAGTTGGAACATTATCATCATATGATAGCAATTTGATTACTTTTAACCTAACTAATAATGAGGCTAATGCAACTGTTGGATTTGAAACAAACGAACATAATGAGGAAGTTGCTATTATACATGCACACAACTTTGGAACAGTTGATTTAAAAATCACTTATGAAAGTGATATAACTTATGAATCAGATAAAATCACACTTGTTTTCTCACACTATCCATTAAGAACATCAGAAGATCTTGCCGATCTTGAAAACTCAAGCGATGTTTTCGTCTTACTAGATGATATTGACATATCAGATGAGACATGGACTCCTATTACAGGCTTTTCTGGAACATTATTTGGCAATGGTTTTACAATTTCAAATGTTTCAATCCAAAGTACTTCTGCAGATAATATTGGTTTTTTCGATATTTTGAGTGGTCATGTATATGATTTGAAATTAAATGTTGATATCAACGTTACTGGAGGTTATCAAAATATTGGTGGCTTAGCAGGTTCTAGTATTGGTTCAATAGAAAATGTTGAGATTACTGGTCAAATTACAGCCCAACAAGGAACAAATGTTGGAGGTGTAGTTGGATTTTCTGATTTAGCCAATTTAAATTCTAATATAAACCACGCAACAATAGTTGGTGATAATTCTGTTGGTGGTGTTGGTGGTTTTGTTACCATTGACGAAGAAGAAACTATTGCTGGAAACCAAAACAATGGTACTATTACTGGTAACGGTGATAATATCGGTGGTGTTATCGGTAGTTTATCTGGTATTTACAATGACTATTCCGCAAGTGAGACTTATTTAAATAACTTTATAAACACTGGCGAAGTAACAGGATTATCTTCAAATGTAGGTGGTATAGTAGGTTTTATTACTTCAACAAACAACTATTCATTTTCTGATCCAGATGAAATTATTTTCTTTATGATGAGTAATTGTATTAATCAGGGTATCGTCATTGGTGAAGATTATGTCGGTGGTATTGTTGGAAATGGACATGCTGTTGGTTTAATTGAATATTCAAGTAATAATGCAAATATTACTGGTGAAGATTATGTCGGTGGTTTTCTCGGTTTTGGTAAATGGGCAGATATTAACGGTGCAGTAAATGAAGTCATTGTTACTGGGGATGCTTACGTTGGCGGTATTGCAGGATTTGGTGCAGAATTTAGCGAGTGTGAAAACAGTGGTTCTATTATCTCTAATCACACGATTTCGGTAGAAACTGAACTTGTATCTTATGTTGGTGGTATAGCAGGGTATATGACACTCGCAAATGACTGTTTTAACAATTCAGATATCACAGTTAACACAGGTGGTGCATATGTCGGCGGTATTGCAGGTTACATTGCTTCTGCAGAAGAAGTAACCATAGCTAATAATGAAAATAATGGCGATATCTCAAGTACTGGAGAAAGTGTTGGCGGTATTTTTGGGGCAAGTGTTGGTGTTTTTCATGATTATTCTTCTACTTCAGCATATTTAAATAACAACGTAAACAATGGAGATATTTATAGTACGCAGTCAAATGTGGGTGGTATTATTGGTTATTCATCTTCTATTAATAAATATTCATTTGCAGATGATATAGACCGTATGTTTTTAGTCATTTCAAATAGCACTAATACTGGTACAATTACGGGTGATAATTATGTAGGTGGTATTGTGGGCAATGGACTATCAGTATCGGATATCAATTATAGTACAAATTCAGCAAACATTACCGGTGCAGATTATGTAGGTGGATATTTAGGGTATGGTAAATATGCTAATTTTAATCAATTAACAAACGATAATACAATTACAGGTAAAACATACGTAGGTGGTATTGCTGGATATGCAAATGAATTCTATGATTGTACAAATAACGGATCTATTATTTCAACTGGTGTTACAGTTGTTAATACATTGTTCGTAGTTTATGT
Organism: Acholeplasmataceae bacterium; assembly: GCA_963675245.1. Taxonomy (GTDB): domain Bacteria; phylum Bacillota_I; class Bacilli_A; order Acholeplasmatales; family Acholeplasmataceae; genus WOFB19. The sequence continues at coordinate 443,986 of OY775910.1, forward strand.
AGGCGGCATCGCTGGATACATGACATTAGCCACAGATTGTATTAATAATGCGGATATTGACGTGTCAAATGAAGGTGATTATGTTGGTGGAATTGCGGGTTATATGTTAATTGATGAATTAATAAAAGTTGAGGGTAACGAAAATAATGGCGATATTACAAGTTCAGGAGATTATGTTGGTGGCATTGTTGGTTCTATTATTGGTAAATATGATGATTATCATTCAACATCAGCAGACTTTACAGAAAATATAAATCGTGGCAATATTACGGGCTATGGATTTGTAGGGGGATTGATTGGTTATCAAGGATCAAATAATACGTATACGTTCGCTGATGAAACTGAACAACTCTATATTAATATTTCAAATTGTGAAAATAGCGGAGATATCACTGGTATAAACTATGTCGGTGGTTTGATTGGTTATGCAACTCATGCATATAGTTCAGATAGTTTATGGAATACAAACACATCTATTTGTATTATTACAGCTGATGAAAATGGCGGTATAATTTATGGCTTTATTAGAAATGTGAAAAGTTAGTTAATATGAACATCAAATATTAAGTGATAAATGATTTGTTAATACTTTATTAAAAGTAAAAAGTCAGAGTGAAATCTGACTTTTTAGACTTTATCAAAGAATATTAAAACAAATTAATATGCTACAGTTACAAGTACCCCTCTTTTCTTCTTTCGCAAGACATACCATGTACCTACACCAAGCGCTAATGCGATATTAACAACTGACCATATCCAATACCCTGGTTGAGGAACATCTTCCATAAACAATACTGGGAAGAATGGAACTGAGACATTGCTTATTGTATGCATGATCCATGGAATGATTAACTTCTTTCCAGATAAATTATATAGGATACCAATCACGACTGACCAACTTGTCGTGAATAACACGAATGTGATAAACGGATAAAATGAATGTCCTTCGCCTTGGATTAACCATAGTGGTGCATGCCATACGCCCCATAATACACCGATTAATAAGCTCGCAGGTATAATGCCTATTTTATCTTGTAGTGGAGATTGGATGAATCCTCTCCACCCAAACTCTTCTTGTCCACCACCTACAAAGAAAATCATTAAAGTATATGGAATGAATAACACATAAGGAGATATCTCCATATCAGTGGGTATTAATGTATCAAGTAAGATATCACTGCCTAATAGGTTTGTTCCATAGTGAGCTATGATGGTTGTGATAAACCCAAACAGCACAGCAATCAGATAGAATTTCCAATGTGCCTTGAGATCAAAAGATCTTTTAAAGAACGCTTTAACAGCTAGCCATTTTCCTTGTGAGTATGTGAGGATAGTTGCTGAGACGAGTGGTCCAAACGCACCTAATATCACAACGAGACTAATGAGTGATGACAATGTATCTGTCATCAAATATAATCCAAATGTAGGTAAAACAAATGGTAACCATAATACCCAAGCCCAAACATACGTATAAATAAAATATTTGACAATTGTTTTATTATTCATTTTATGACTCCTGTTCTTGTTAATTTCTAACTTAAGCATACCACCAACAGAACAGGATGTAGCACAACGGTTTGTTGCAAGATAATATTAAAAAACACCCTTGATTTCAAGGATATCTTCTAATTTAACATCTAACAATTGTGATAATACAACTAGGTGTTCAATCTTAGGTAATTTAAACCCATTAACCCAGTCATATATAACCCTTGCAGTGTTAAGATTCAAATATTCAGCAATAACGTCATACGACATGCCTGATCTTTGAATAAGTGTTCGTAAATTATCGCCAGTTTTATCTCTGTCAATAACCATTGATTGATCCATATTAACTACCTCCTTTGGAATTAACTCTTTAATTCACATCTATAAAATGAATATCAGGTAGTCTTTGGATCAATTTCTAAATTATAATAAATTTCTATTTTTGTCAATAGCATTTATATTCTTTGAACTATCAGTACAAAAATTAGCCTTGAACTAGTAGTACATTGTATAGAACATATCATTAAACTATAATAGCGATGTATTAAATGAATTCTTTGAAAATTGAATATCTCACAAGCATATGAAAAACTAGTTTAATCAACTACTATGCACATATTGTTGGGCATGGAAGTGTGGCGATAGTCACATCCAGTAATGTTATACTACTTACAAAACATGGTAAGCAATGATATGGTGGTATGTTGAACTTATACATCATAAAGCATCAGATCTTTTCGAGGAAGCAATAAACGCTATCGTGGATAGAAACATCAAGTTAGGAAAATGGGTTAGCATCCATAGGTCAAACCTTGAAACGCTCATAATTCCTTGTGTCGTTGAAACACCGAAAGGTGCTATAAGAAGAGACTGGGTTGGAGTAGCACAAATTGACATTCTATTTGTTAAATAGATAATGGCTCTGATTGTGTGAAACTTGAGGATAACCAATGCCTTTACGGTTTTTATAAAGAGACGGTTAAGATGAGGTAGCTCCTTATCTGTGCCCCGTTACTTACCGGTGGCTGAATAATGATGAAGTAGGGCATATTACGAGGAAGACTTGGTGAGATATTTAATTTTGAGAGAATTAATTCATTTTCACAAAAAAATCGTCCAGATGATGGATGATTTTTTAATTTTCTAGATATTAGTTTTGCTTTTTTATTGAATAAATACATATCAGTATCATGCTGCAACAAGATACCTATGATTCTTTTGATGGATCATATACCACGACCCTAAGACAATCGCGAATGTGATATTAACAATCACCCACACCCAATAACCAGGTTGAGGGACATCTGCCATAAACAATACCGGAAAGAATGGCACCGACACATTACTAATCGTATGCATAATCCAAGGGATGATCAGTCTCTTACCTGATAGATTATATAAAATGCCAATAACGACTGACCAACTTATCGTAAATAATAAGAAAGCAATAAACGGATAATAAGAATGTCCTTCTCCTTCTATTAACCAGAGAGGGGCATGCCAAAATCCCCATAATAACCCTATCAATAAACTCGCTTTAATCAATCCCATTTTATCTTGTAGTGGAGACTGAATAAACCCTCTCCATCCAAATTCTTCTTGACCTCCACCCACGAAAAAGATCATTAAGGTATAGGGAATGAATAACACAAAGACAGGCACACCTAAATCCGTTGGTATTAACGTATTCGGAAGTGTATCAATATTTAATAGTCCTGTACCATAGTGAGCAATGATGGTTGTAATAAGTGCGAAAAATACGGCCAATACATAAAACTTCCAATTCGTCTTTAAACTTAAAGACCTCTTATAGAATGCTTTAACAGCTACCCATTTTCCCTGTGAGTAGGTGAGGAGGGTTGCTGCTACGAGCGGTCCAAATGCCCCCAAGATGACTGCCACACTAAGTAAAGATGACAGTGTGTCTGTCATGTCATATAATCCGAATGTCGGCAAAACAAAAGGTAACCACAATACCCAAGCCCAAACATACGTGTAGATGAAATATCTAACTATCGCTTTATTTTCCATATTATTACTCCTATTCTTGTTTAACTCTAATTTGAGTATATCACCAATAAAATAGGATGTAACGCAACGGGTGGTTGCGGTTAAACGAACGTTAATAAATCCCTTTCGTCAAGTGATAAAAGGCACTTTCCAATTAAAGTAACGCTCCGTTTCGTCCAATTAATGTAACTATTTGTTTTGAAAAAGTGATTGTTTGTTCTGATAGTATTGAAGCATAATTTTTAATTTTTTGATTTCCATACTACTTCTAAAAAATATCAAATTAAATTTTTCTAGATTCTATTTTAGGATATATATCTTTTCAGTATATCAATGTCCAAATCAATCTTATATATACTTTTATCAAATACAATCTCATTTTCATTTACATCTATAACATAATCAATAATTTTATCAATATCATCATTAAAGAATCCATATCTTAAAAGCCATATTCTAACTGGTTCATTAGTACCAAATTTGACTAGATTCGAAATTTCAAACGCTCTCTGATCACCTGTTTTTAAATAATATGTATCAAATGTTGCATAAAATATGTCTTTCAGTCTTAGCGATATTAACTTATCCATAAAATCATATGTATCAAATATTACTGTGTCATAATCGATATCTAAAATATTAGAATCTGTAAATTTAGGATATCTCTTTAGATTAATGTTGGGAATATCGTTATAGCCCACTAAATATTTTGCTTCAATGTTTGATAGCTTATGAATTAATTTTTTTTTGTCTTCACCATTTGCATGTATCAATTGATTTCTTATATCTTTTACTTCTTCATCAAAAAATTTCGTCGTAAAAAAATACCTTAATGCAGCTATTTGCTTAAAACTCTTGCCTAATATAGACCACAACATTATTTGAAAACCCTCATTAAGAACATCTTGTTCTCCTAAACTTAACTCTTTTCGTCTTATATGTCGAAGATAAATACTCATAAAAGCTGATTTGATAATACCTTTTGTTTCCGTACTATATATTTTAAAAGTTTCATAAGGAATTAATTTGTTGTCAACAAATAGGTAATTTATTATTTTATTTATTTCAATATCTATTTCATTTGATGTAAGTAATTCTACTTCTTTATTAGTTAAATTATATTTATCTGAAAAATCGTTGTTTTTTATAGCTTCTTTTAATTCAGCGACATCAATCTCGTTCTCTCCAAAATTTCTATCAATATTTGATTTTTCATCAATAAACTCATTATGATTCATTAACTTTCTAAATCCAGATTTGTTTTGATCCTTAATGAGTACAATACCAAAGTCAAAACCCTTTAGTTTTGAAGCTCTTCCTGCTCTCCCTATTAAATTCTTAACACCTAAAGTCTTACTTAATTCCAATCTTTCTACCCAAACAAGATCAAAAGGCATATTAATTCCTTGATATAGTGTAGATGTTGCAATACATACTTTTGATAATCCTAGATTTATAAATTTTTCTATTTTTTTTCTTAAATCCAAAGGCATTGATCCATGATGGATTACTATACCAAATTTCATTAAACGAAGCAAAAATGAGTCTTTATATCTTGAAACTCCTAATATATCTTTCACTTCTTCTATAAGTTTTAATCCTTCTTCAGTATTTATGATTCTGAAATATTTCCTATATTTAAACAAATCTTGTAAGTATTTTTTATTTATAATCTTGCTTTTTGGCATATAAATTAGAATGCTTCGTCCATTAGATAGTACACGTTCAATAGGATCAAAATGTAATTCCATTTTGTGATTGCCAAGCGCTTCCTTATCTACAGCAAATTGGTAAAATTTATTATCATCATAAGAAAAATAAATTTGACCAACATTTCTTTGTTCATAAACTTTTGATTCGTTATCAACATTGAATAAATGATTTCTTGTGATTTGCGCTTCAGGATTAGATATAAATGGATGTGCGAATAATATTTTTGAATTTGGAAATTCTTTGTGGAATCTTCTAACTATTCCATCGAAAAGAACTCCCCTGATATTTTTCTCATCAGCTAATTGTGCTTCATCAAATAGAATTAAATCTAAATTGAATAGATTCTTCAATGAGAAAACAGACTTCGCTCTTTCTGGTGTTAATATGAATATATTTCTCTCCACATTATTCCTGTTGACGAAATCCACATGTTGCAATAAGTTAACTTTTTTAAAATTCAAAGTTTCCTCTAATAAAATTATATACTCATTAATTAACGCTCTCGATGGTACAATAATAACTACATCATTTAAATACTCGTTAAGTAATTCTCGAAACACGAAAGATTTTCCTACACTCGTGCCACTTGAAAAACTAAACACTTTATTTTTGTTACTTTTTTCAATTATCTCGACTTGAGTTGGTGTGAATTTTTGATTCATCTTTTTTATAATAGCACTTTTGTTTATTGAAAATATAGTGCTTTTCAATGTTGTTGGATTAGAATCTTTATAAAACAACCCCATAGCTAAATTTACTTCATCTTCATAAAATTTAAAAAAATCTTCATGGTAATATTTTATTGAGGATAATATTTCCAACACACCAGACCTTATTGGTCCGTTGTAAAATAAATCTCGAATGCATCTTTTTATGATTTCTTCTAGATTGATACCGTTGTATATGTCATTGATTAAACTATTACTCATACAATTTCACCCCTATAAATATGGCTTCTTCGTAATTACATAATATTTTAAAATGTGGATTATCAATTATATTTTTTATTAGTTTTTCCTCATCATTTGTATGCAACGAAAATCCTGCAATATAGCCTTTATGATCATTCATAAATTCATCAATATTTATCTTTGTAATAAATTTGTCAATATTTGCCAGTTCCTCTAAATCTTTATTGTCGTTTATAAACCTCTCAATTTGCTCCAATGCTGCCCCATATCCATTGTTATTTGATCTGTATTTTGATTCGCCAAACATCAATATAGTATTGTTTATGGTGATAAAATCAAATCCTGGGTTTCCCTTTACCTGCTCTTTTATTAATTCTAATAGTGGTAGTGCTTTATGATGTAATTCGTGTTGAACAGAATAAATACTTTGCGTGCTGACGATATACTCACCAGCTTCTTCTGCTAATGAATTTTTTTCAACTGCTTTTATCTCTTCACTTATTTTTTCAGCAGTTTTTTTACATCTGCTTGCAAATGATGCTTTCAACCAATCAATTTCTAAACTATTAATCCAAGTTAAATCATTTAAATACAATAAAAGTTTGTACACTTCAAACTCTAAGTCGTCTACTAAGACTTCAATATATCTCAATGTAACGTTTTCTTTTATTCCATATTTACTGTTTTGAATAATAATATTGCTTTTTATCAATGATTCGCCCTCCCCAAAAATATTTATTGTAAAACTAGATTTGTATAGATTATTCTTGATAACATTATATCATTTCTTCAATTCTGTATCAAAATCATACAAAATTAGTTTTAAAAACTGAAAGTAAATATGTAATCAACATCAAGCATCCAACTAATATAAACATAAACTGATAAGAAATATTATCAGCAATCAATCCCAACAATGGTGCAAATATAATAATAAATATAGACGTCAATTGTGAATCTATTGATAAGACACTTGCTCTTCTATCTGGATCCGCATGGTCCCCAATCACTTCTACCATTAATGGTTTCCTAATATTTAAGAATACATACATGAATATAAAACCAATGAATGTTATGATTAACTGATTAATAAATATGCCTATTACAACCATGGTTATTCCACTTAACGCCCACATCAGGGCATTAATCGTTTCATGATTGCTTAACCTAAGTAGTTTATATGCATTTCTGGATACAATCGCACTAATCAAGAATATCACAGCGTACATAATCGCAGAATACACTTCAACATGTTCATCTGCACTTAACTGATTAAATAGTAATAATGTCATAGGCATAGCGACTAATATTAATTGAATAAAGTCTTTTAATATTTTAAACATCGCTTGATAACTAGATGATCTAAACAATATGCTTCTCATCTCTTTATCTTTCCATACATAAGCTAATGTATTCTTATTCTCATTTATAAATGATTTCCATTTAAATGAACTTTCTTTTCGTTCATTTAAGAATTTAGGATAAGTCATAATTAAAATGATATCCAAAAGATATGGAATAATCGCTAAGAAGAATAAGAATCTTAATTCTGGAATAGCAAGTACAAGATAAATCGTAAATAAACTAGATACCATAGAACCTATCATAGAGTAAGATCTTGTTTTACCATAGATCTTACTCTTTTCATCTTTTAGATTCTTCTCATCCATATATTGCATAATCATGGCTTTATGCGTACCACTTCTAAATGCTTCTCCTAATCCAAATAAGATCATGGCAATGATAAATACCCAGAATACTGTGCCAATGGCAAATATCACAAAACTTGCAATATAAAAGACAAAACACAAAATGAGTTCTGTCTTCTTACCATACCTGTCAGCAAACACACCTGATGGTATTTCAAATATGTAGATGATTGCTTCTCTGATGGAATATAATAAACCAATCTGAAAGACACTTAATCCAAATGAATAAAGATAGATTAAGAGTACTGGATCAAAGAAACGTAAGTTCTTAAAGAATCCATAGAAACCAAATTTAGTTATTTGTGTCGTTGCTTTTTTATCTTCATTCATAAGTCTCGTTTTATTCTACTTCTTAACGAATGTTTTAATTGATTAACTTACTCTCAAGCATAAATAAGTTATTTAATAAAATATAAACGACAAAGTATATTTTGTTAATCAATCTATCCAACTCAGATAAAACAGGTATTGTTTGTTGATGAATATATTTGTTTCTTTCAATTCGAAATTCATTGATTTCTTTAACTGTATTTTCGACTGTTATATATCTATTTCCCATGCTAACAAACAACTCTTTTAAAATCATAGTATAGTCATACATTGTGAGATTAATCACCCACTCTTCTAATTCTAATGAAACTTCTTTTTTTATGTTATTTCTAACATATTTTATAATAAATGCTTCATTTTTATCTAAATTATTTCGAATATAATTAATCATATTAACCATTAGTTTTTCAATACCTTTTAACTGTGGAAACAAAATAAAAGAAAAATCCATTAAATCTTTAACAACATTACTATCAACTTGTTTCTTAAAATATCCACAAAGAAACTCGCTTTCTATTAAATGTAGATACCAATCTTTACTTATTTTATTAAGGCATTCTATTGAATTAACAATATCATTTTCCGACATAAAAGGTAAATTCCAAAATTTGTGATATTCAGATTTAGATATATTGAGTAGTTTTTCTAAAAACACTTTTGATAAGTCATCAAAAGCAAAATCTGAATAACTATACTGATTGGTAGTATCTAATTCGATTTGTAATAGTTGTTCGTTTATTTTATTAACAATGAATTTTTCTCGCAAATATTGTTGGTACAATTCATCATCAAACAATTCATAAGAATATATGCAATCATTGAACAATAAATCACGTGTGCAACTTTCTAAAGTCATTAACCTCATTGTTAGATAATTTTCTAAATCTTGTATAACATCTAAATCATTATGTTTATGTGCATAGTCTAGAAGGTATAACAGACTATCCTGAAAAAATTCATGAGCCTTTATTAATTCATTAATAAAATTGTTGCTGTCTATTTTAATTGTACCCTCAATATCATTGTAAACAAAAGATAGATATTTAGAAAGTAAATTTTCTCCATTTGTGATTTTTCTATATATATCTTTAGATAAATTTAGGTTTTCAAATAATTCTTCTACGCTGCTAAAAACTTCTTGCGTATAATCTTCATTAAATGTATCAATTAAATCTGAAATATTCGAAATAAATCCTTTTTCAATTTTTTCATATTGTTCAACAAAAAATCTTTTCCAATCAAATTGTTCTAAATATTCTTTTCTATTTTTTAAAAGTTTTATCATTAAGCCTCTAGACAATTTATTATCTTCAATATATTTATCTAAATCTATTTTCATCATTGAGAATAGATTATATTTAGTTATGTCAATTAATCTTTGGAATTGATAACCCAATTGCCATTTTTTTCTATACTCATCAAAATATTCTAAAATAGAAATGCTTATGTTTAATTTATCGGTATTAAAATCTGAAGAATCATAACAATCGTTAATAATTTCCAATATTTCATATAATATACCTGAATGTCTTTTTATTTCGTAATTATAATTTTCAAACAAGCGTTTTACTACATTGTTATAATCAAAAACATAGAAAAAGATCTCTACTAGATACTTTTTGTATTTGTAGGCATTTTCTTCAACAAATTTGTCTATTATTGAAAATAAACTACTAAAAAGAAAGCTAGACTCAGCATTAATGTTTCTTGAGGCATCTATTTGTTCTCCATGAACCATTAAATCCACAAGCTTAATAACTTGTTGTTTAAACGTTTTATATTTAGAAAAATTAAATTCAATTCCATAAATATTGAAAATGAAATGATAAACAAAATCATGATATTGAAATGACTTTTCTTTATAAATTAACAATTCATTATATAAAAAATCACTGTTTTTTTTTATTAGAATTTCGTCAAGATCTTTGATAGAATTTTGCAACATATAAAACGTGGGAAATAAATCAGAACTTTTGTAATACAACTCTATCATTAATAACCCAAGTTCCTCATTGGATATTCTGCGTTTAGTATTTTCCAGAATTCTTTTATAGTGTTCATCGTAATATTTCCATATAATCGTTTCGTTCATAATCAACCTCCATACCGTTGACTAACAATTTAAAATTTTCATTTATTTGTATTTATAATATCTAATATTTTACATTCCTTAGCAAGATCACATGCACTTTCATAAGAAATATTTGTTACTCCTTGTGGAATAGTTGTACTGATTTGTGGTAAATCCTTACTATTCATTAATTTTACACTTCTAATGCTGTTTTTTAATGAAAAAACAATACCTTGATTTAGAGTATCAATTCCACAATAATTCATCATTTTGTGTAGAGAAAACTTCGTTTCAAAATTATTGGTTTTGTTTAACACTTCCACAAATAATTCAAATAAACTAGTACCTTTTTCAGTTGTATATAAGATAACGGAAGATACAAATATGTCATATAATAAATTATGAAGTTGTTCATGAGTAAATCTATGAATTCTATTTGCTTTAGTGGTTGTTTTTACCTCAATTTTTTTGGTCTCTGTAATTTCGATGTCGTGTTTAGAATATGCGTTTTTATGATAGTCATTGAGTATGTTTTTATACCCTTTATTATAAAAATATAAAAGTGTTATTAGTTCTCCTGCTGTACCTATCTGTATATTGTTAAGATCACCACTTGGTTTTTGAAATAAATTTTGTATTGAAAACATTAGTTCTGAAAAAGTGTCTTCATCAATTGGGTTTTCAATTTTTTTAAAAACATATTCATAAATAATATCAAAATTATGATCCATATAATCTGTACTATCTTTACAACTAATAAGATGAAAATAGTACTTTTTGTTATCATAGTTTAAAACTACATTTTTTTTAATAATAAGATGTTTTGTGTCATAACTAAATTCTATAATCTTTAGGGATGAATTCTTGAAAAGTAAGGTTCTTTGACCAGATTCGTTAATGCATGGAATAACATTTGCGTTTTGAAGTTCACCTTTTTCAATTTCAGTAATGTATTTATAAATCATAAATAAATTCATCTCCTGTTACATATCTAATACTATATTTAGTTAGAGGATTGTTAAACGCCAATAGTGGTATAATTTTTTTTTCCGTTTTGTCTGTGTAAACTAAATGTATCTGTAGTTGTAATTTATTTTCTAAACCTGTCAAATTTTTATCTCCTGGATACTCTGTTCCAATATCATATCCTTGTGGAAGTTCTTTAATGGAATTTCCCTGAAGAGATAAGGAACGATACTGACCCGTTTTATATCTCATTATAACTATCTTTATAAGATTTTCTATCATGCCATCTTTTACTTGTTCTAAAATTTTTTTAAATGGTATAGGTCCTATTACTGAATTTCTTTGAAATTTAAACTTAGAAATGAAATTTTTATATAATTCAGTATATTCACTTGTAATAATCAAATGGTTTTGGGAATCATTTAATGCAAATTTTATAATTTCACTTTTGTAGTTTTTTTCTTCAATTAACGATTTTATTATCTCATTGTTATTATATATATCTTTTGCACTAAATAGTATAGATTTATCATAAGTATAGCCAGATTTAATCCTTTGCAATGTAATAGTTTTAGAAACAGTTCTTCTGGTTATGATAAGTTTATCATGATCTAATGAAAAAATTCTTTTGTATTCTTTTAAATTGATTTTAGTTTCTAGAAACTCTGAAACAGACACCCACAAATCACGTTCATTGTCTGCTATTGCAATGAATTTTTCTTTCAAACTTTTTGTCATATATACTCTGCATACATCAAAGTAGTTGCGTTTATAACCAAACCATCTAGCTCTTTGATACAAAGTATCAATTGCGGAAACTTTTGAATCCCTATACATATATGTAACTATTAGGTTAGGAATTGTTACCCCCCTTGACAGCATATTACCACCTACATAAATTTTAAATAGAATATTTTCATCTTTTTTGCTTTCTTCAATATCTGTCATTCCTTTCGCAGAAGTATTATATTCATAAACCTTATAGAAGTCTAGAGAATTAATTAAGATTCTTATAATTGACTCAAAAGAATATTTTACATTAAATTCATTTTCATATATCTTTTGAAAATCTTCAATTATCATAGCATGAAACGGATGATTTGAATGAAATATTATTTCTTTTAAATCTTCTAAATCATCAGATATTTTTTCAACTATGTTTTTTTGAACTTTTTTTAAGTGTGAAGGGTGAATAAGCATCGAAAATGGTTTGTTAGGATTTTTTATTTTTTCTATAATGGTACCTAACATAAAATATTTTAATGCGGATTTATAAGAATCAGGTATGGTGAATTTAAAATCATCTGTATCATCAATTGTAATTACATGGGGGTTTGACATCAAATCATGAAAAGCGTCTCCACCAGTATAGGATTCTCCTGGTTCAACCAAGACAGCATAATCCGGGCTTAATTCATCAAGTGTTGATAAGAGTAAATTAGCCTGTGGTGTAGCAGTGATAAACATCATTGTAATATTTTTAAAACTGAACAATATATCACTTATAACGTCGTGAGTGATTCCTGCTCTATTGTTTCTACTTTTCATTTTTGGAGCTCCAGGTGTATGTTCGTCACTTTCATCATCAACTATCAAAATCGGAACATCCTTCATTGTTTCAGCAAAATCAAGAGCTAAATAAAGATTAGTTTGTTTGGAACTAACGTTTTTTAAAACAATTACAATAACTTTGAAACCATCATTAATTAATTTTAATATTTTATCGCATTTTGAATCTTTCAAGACTAAAATTTTCACTTGATAATTGTTATCAAACTCCTGAGATAATCTTGTCAAGTTTTGATCTAATAAATTATTTTTTGTCCCTCCAAATAAAAAACAAACGTTATAACCATTATCAAATGCTAAGGCTATTGATGAGATGAAAAATGCAGTTTTCCCGCTTTGTACTTTACCCAAACATAAAATTTTAGATCTGCTCGTTTCTTTTTTAGGGTCTGCAAAAAAGGAAACTGCTTTTTTTGAATTAGTTTGTATATGTTTTGCTACTTTTTCTCCTCTGCTATTAATCAGATTTTCTAACATTAGATGATGATGATATCCATCTAAAACAACTGTATTTAGTCTATCATCATTGTCTTCTCTTAAGATATAATCAAATTCTACATGTTCTGTCTTCATTGATAATCACTCCAGATTTTTAATAATTTCATTTATTTTTTTTACAAATTTATATGAGTCTTTAAATCCAGCTGTTATACTTGACAATTCTGAGATAGCAATAATTATTGCAAAAGTTTGCATTAGTTCAGATTCACCTTGTTTAAGTTTTTTAAATAGTTTAAGATTATTGTTAATTCTAACGGAATATTGATTTTTTTCTATGGAGATAATTGATACATTTATCCATTCTTCATCTCTTTCGTTTTCATCACAATAACTAAGTAAAAATTGATAATCTTGACCCTCATAACTAATTTCAAGTTTATGCATATCTTCTTCTAAAACTGAATTTACTGGAAGATCACCATCGTTTTGTTTATCGACTAAAACCGTCTTTTTGATCTGTTTTAGACTTTCAAATCTTTTATAATCTTTTTTAACCATGATTTGTTGTTTTTCTGCTGATAATCTGTTTTTTTTAGATTTTCTAAGCGAGCTAGCAATCTTTATAAATTTACTAATAATACTGTTATTTTTCAATTCAATAATAAACTTGTCTTGTAATCCATTGTTCCATGTAAAAGATCCCTTATTAAAATCTACTGGCCATTCATTTAAATTAATTTCACCTACGATTCTCTGATATGGAAATGAATTTGCTTTACCAAGCAAGAGTTCAGGTCTATAATTGCTTACAATAATTCTGTCCTGCTTGAGTAGAGAAAATCCAGCCTTACCATTTTTTGATGTATCTGCCGTGTGTAAAATACCTATCCATCCGAAATATTCATATCTTTTTCCACCAAATGTTAATTCACCTTCGAAATCTTGGAGAAATTCCGATCCATCTTCATTGATCCATAGTTGAGGTGGTTCATACTTAACCGATTGATTTGGATAAAAATTAATTTCTAGTTCTTCGTTACCTAAATAAATATGATAAATTTTTGACAAGGCTTCCATTAATAATATTTTTTCTTTATTTGTGATTTTTACAATTAGATTTCTTATTGTGATTTTTGAATAGTGTTCATTTGGTAATACAGTGTCATCAATTTGTGCGATTACTATTTTACTGTTCTTTTTCAATAATTCCTCATTTATAGTAGCTGTGTATTTTTCTGAATTTCCAAGCATTGTTGTCTCGATTGTATATTCATATCCTAAAGATATCGCTGCATATTTTAAGCCCATACCAAATTCACCCAAACTGTTTTCTGGATATTCTTTATTTTTCTCATTGAGAGTTAATGCTCGTTTAAATGCTTCTAAATTCATGCCGTATGCATTATCAGAAATAGAAATCTCATCTTTGCTAATTGTTATCAATACAACACATTTATCGATACCAAGTTCTTTTAATTTTATATTATTTTCCTTCGTACGAAAACTTTGTAAAGAATTATCAATAAATTCTTTGAAAATGTTTTCTAACTTCAATTGATTTCTTTGAAATTGTAGTTGAATACTTGTTCCAACTTCAATATTTATTTTTTCTTGTCTCATATTTACACTCCTTTGTTATTGTCGATATAATTTATAAACTGTTCAAAAACATTATAAATAACATCCACATTTACTGCATTTCCAAGCATTCTATAAATGTCTTTGCCTACACTATCATACTTAAATGAAGTAGGAAAACTTTGAAGTCTCAAGGCTTCAATCGGTGTAATATACCGTTTAAATTTTCCAATAATAGGAATATGTGCCATTGCAACTAATGTTGGTGAATAATCAGGCTTTTTAACACGCACCCCAGATGGCCTAAATTGTATAATGCCTTCATAAACCGATTTAATTGCTGTACCAGCCTGCCATTCAAATTTTCTTTGAGTTTTTTTAAATTGAGCAATATTATGTTTGATATACCAACCATCAATAAATTTTTTATTATCGTAGTATAGTTTTCTATTTTTCATTATAAATATTTGTTTCCACTTGGGTAAATGTTCAATATCGTAAGTGAGTTTGAATTCATCTGACCAAATCGGAAATCCAATTATTTTCTTGTTTATATGTTTATAAAAATCATCCCATGCATCTAACACTTTTTGTTCATATTCATTTATACCGTATTCTAACATGATTTTTTGTGTGTTTTTCTGATAATATTCGGATATTTTCGTTGTTGGCGATAATTTTTTAACATTGAAATTTAATTCATCTGAAAAAACATCGCTATCAACAGCAAGTATAATTGCTCTATCTCTCAATTGTGGTATATCAAAATCAATTGGTTTTAATATGATTGGTTTTTTAATAGTGTTATATCCAAGCTCAACCAAAGTCTGATAGATAGTTTTCCATGTATTTCCATTGTCATGGGATTCTAAGTTTCTTACATTTTCTAATATTAGTATTTTTGGTTTATAACCATTTTGAGTTTTTTCTCTAATAATTCGCTCTATTTGAAAAAATAATGTCCCTCTTGTATCATTAAAGCCGTTTTGTTTGCCTGCTTTAGAAAATGGTTGGCATGGAAAACCAGCGCACAATACATCAAAATCATCCATATTTTTAGTGATTATAGTTTTGATGTCATTGTTACTATTTTGATTAAAATTTATTTTATATAAAGCGACTGCGTTCTTATTAATTTCAGACGCTAAAACACATATAGCTTCTTTATCGTATTTGTTCATAGCAAAATGAAACCCACCGATTCCGGCAAATAAATCTATAAATTTAAATTTTTTCGGTAAAACGCTCATTATTAAGCACCTAATGCACTTTCATTAAATTTCATGTAGTCTTTCAAAATTATATTAAAATTAAACTTATCTGAAAGCCAAATTTTTTGCTTAAAATCAGTTGTTATAGTATATCCTTTATTGAACGTTTGAAATATATTATTTACATGAACATAACAAGATCTATTTTTCTTGTGATTACCAAAATTATAAATGTTCCAAAATATAAAAATATCTTTACTATAAAGAGAGTCTACACCAATAATCATGCTTGTGTTTGAGTGTCCCGACGCAATAACACTATCTATATCAAACCCTTTGATTTGTACTCTTCTTATGTCCGGCTTATTAGACCATCCACTACCACTAACAGTTCTTATAAAAGCATAAATAGTATAATGGTTTATTTTGTCGATTTCAATTTTGTAAAATCCTTCATTTGTTCTATTGAAATTAATAATGCTGAAACCCGAACATAATATAGCTTCTTTAATTTTATCAATATTGTTTTGCTTCTTCATTTACACTATCACATACTTTTTCACTATATTAAGTATATCCTCTCCAAAATTGTTAATTGAGAATGATTTCATACCACAATCGTTTCGTAACGACGACAATGTTTTAGGCTTATAAAAATTTATTTTTGATCTTTGATTATTTGTAAAAATATGATAGGCTTCGACTTTCCCTTGATATTCTCTATATTTATTTCTTCGATATTCAGTCAATTCTTGTGACAGTCCCGGTTTATATTCATTAAATATTTTTATATCCGACAAAAATCCAACTTCATTTTCATTCTCACATAAAAAATATTTATCAAAATAATTTTTATGAGAAACACTTGTTGTCCAATATTTATTTATCAGATTCGTAAGTTTGGGTATTACCGTTCGATAATAGTATGTATCATTCTTTGTAAAATTAGAGTATGCATAATTCGGATAAAGATTTTTAAAGAATCTATATGCTTCAATTACATAATTATCATATAAAAAATCAAAGAATTCATATGCAATTTCCCTTTCGCTTATTATATTTGAATTTTTAAATATTGCTAGTTTTCCGATATCATTTTGTGATATCTTTAGTTTAAAATCAGAATCTTCTACAAAATCGTGTTTTATTGATAATCCAGAAATCAATTTATAGAAATCTTTATTAAAATAAATTTTTACTATAAATCCAAAAATAGCTAAAAAGAGAAAAAATCCATTTCTTGCCAACCCATTCTTATCTGCATTTGTTTCTATTCTTTGTACTCTGAGTTTCCATTTATAAAATCCTACTTTAAAATGTTGCAATACTAATAGTAAAAGTGTATTGTATTCATTTTTGTAAATAATATCATAATAACTATCATTTGATAACATTCTAGATTTACTATTTCTTGCTATCCCTGGGTGTTGATAAATAAAGGAAAAAAGCATCTGCCCAATTTCATCATTTTTAGCGTTTTGCCATTTCTCGTGATATATACTTCTGTTGATTTTTTCTCCTCTCTTCACTTGTACATAAACTCCTACTTTTTTAAGTTGATATTGTAGTTTTTTTTGTTCTATCCTGTTAGCAATTATATCCTTCATATTTATTGGTTTCTGTGTATTGCTTGTTTCAGCTACTTTGCTTAAAAATTCCAGATTTTCATCTTTATTTTCATACTTAGTTTTTATAATTTTACACACTACTGAAAAATCCTCTGAAAACAAAGAATTTCCGATTAAATTAGTCGTTTGTCCACCATTAACTATTGAAAAATTAATCAATTCAATTTTATTTTGCTTTATTTTGTAATCATCACAAGTGATTATGATTCCATTGTTAAAATACCAAAATTTTTCAGGTTCATTTAAAATACTATCTTTAATGTTTTTGTCAATTTTTGATGATTTAACGTAATACCTAAGATTATTAGAAAACAAACCAGTTGTTCCATAATTAATGAATAAATCTTTTAATGAAGTAGCTAAAATAGATGTCACAATTGATTTTTCATTTCCATGAAAAAACAATTGACCAGCTGAACTCATAGTAACGACTCCAGATTTAACATTCATGTTTGGACTATCTATATCAGATACAATTTCTTCTATATCATCACGAAAAAAGATTAGATAATTTAAATTTTCAAGTTTGCTTTTAAAGTTTGTTACTAATTCTTTGATTTCAGATTTTATTTCCGGTTTTATTATCAAATCACATAAAAGTATAATTTGCATTCTAGATTCATCTGAAATGTTTTTATCCATAAGTATGCTTCGAATTTCATTTTTTTCAAAAGATTTATGTCCACTAAATAAACTAGCATAAAAATGATCAATATTTTGTATATAGTTTCGAATGTTATCTAAAATAAAATCTTCAATTAAAATATCCAGAACTTTTATGATATCAATGTTTCCAATCTCAGATTCTTCTTCTTCTCCAATACCATCCAAATATTCATATTCGTATATATTATCTAATAAATTATCAATACGAGTTTCGTCTGCATTATAATACTCATAAAACATGTAGATTTTCACAATCGTACTTTTATCGTCGGTTTTAAGTATTAAATTGTTTTCCTTGTAAATTTGATTTAATCTTTCTATTGCTTTTTCTAACACATTAGCCTCCCTAGAAATTTTTAGTGATCATATTTTTGTCATTAAAATGGATATTTAGTAGATATTTTTTAAAATCTATATTCTCACAATATACAAAACATCCCTTTTGTGCTCTAGATAATAAAGTTTTATATGTATTTCTAATTATTCTATCTGCAAATTCATAATTTTTAGTTGTTTTGATACCTTTTAGACTTTGATCTGTCTTAGCTCGTTTTGTAAAATCCGTTTGTACTTTGCCATCTTTGTATATCATATCTTTTCCGATAATTATACCTACATAATCAAATTCTAGTCCTTGAGATGTATGTATACATCCAACCTGATCAAACGATGATTTATCGATTGCCCATGTATTTGTATCATTAAAATTCCATTTTGCTTTAAATCCGTTTTCTAACTCTATATCATAAACATCATCATGTTTATTCTTTTTAGTAATCCACTCATAACAATATCCAGCAATCATTCTTGCCTTGTTGTTTATTTCATTTAATTCTCGTAAGTCTTCTCTCATTTTGACTGGGTCATCATAAACTCGAAAATCATAATCCATTTCAAATCCATCAAAGTTAGCTGTTTCTCTTATGCCTAACAAGTTGTCAAGAAATGAAATATAACCTTCGCTACCATTGCATCTAAATTGAGATGATAGTTTAAAATCATCGCCAGATAAGACTTTGCTTCCTAATTTTTTTGCTTGCTTCTTTATTTCATTAATTGAACCGAAGTCTTTCGTCGTAACGATCTGATCTTCATCAATAAAGAAGACACTTACGCGAGCAGCATTAATTAATTCTTTGATTTGATTTTCACCTTTATTTGCGAACAATCCTGATCTTTCATTTAATCTATGTGCCTCATCTATAACGATACAATCATAATCATTTTTCTTAGAATCAATAAATGCCCCTGATCCCTTGAATAAATTTTTAACATAACTTTGCTTGTAGTTGCCCTGCATCATTTTAGCAAAATACACATTCCTTGGCGCTGCGTTCTTAGTGACATAATTAACATTCAAATGTTTGAATTCTGCAAGTAAATTGATAGCTATGACACTTTTGCCAGTTCCTGGTCCACCCTCAATGATAATTGTATATTTCTCATCGTTTTTTTCTGCAAGCTCAATAACCTTTTTGACGGTTGAGAATACTACTTTTTGTTCATCAATCATATAGAACTCTGGATTACCTTCAATCATTGAAACTATTGCGTCTTGTAATGCTTTTGAAGGTTTAATTCTTCCATGCTCTATTTCATAGATGGTTTTACCTTGATCAGACTTCTTAACATATCTTTTGATGAATTCACGCAATTTTAATACGTCAGTTTTAATAAACATTGGTGCTAATTTAATTGCAGTTTCATATAAACTGTTGTCTAATTCAACTCTATATTCTTCTTTATAGTTATGTAAAAAACTACATGGATGTAGTTCGATTTTATTTTGTTGGACATACTCATTATAATTTTCAATTGTTTTTGCATAGGAGTATGCTTGATAAGATGGATGAGTTGTTGGCCGAATGGCACCAGCTAGATAGGTAGTTACTAAATCTTCTCTACTTGTTTTTTCGGCTTGTTCCCATTGTTTAAGTTCAATAATAACGACTTGCTGATTATTGTTTTCATCTAAACCACTAACAATAAAATCAACTCTCTTAGATGTAGTTGGTATTTGATATTCTATAGATACATGTATATCTTGAGATATTTCAGGATCACTTAATGCATTTTTCATATGTAGTAAAGAAGCATCAAATGCATGATATTGACTGAGATTCACACCACCAATGTGTCTTTTACGCATCTCTTCAACTATTAAATCTGCAATTATTCCACGATCAACATCTTTATTAAATTGTGCTATTTCTCCCGAATATACAATCAATGTGCTACCCCTTTTATAGAACAAATAACGACAAATTGTCGCTATGAATCCCCCAACATGAATAAAGCCTAGAAATTCTATAGCAATATCCCGATTTATGTCTGCTTTAATATATATTTTACTCTATTTTGATCAATAATCAAAGTTTATTTAGATATAGTCAATAAATCTTAAGTTTTTTTTGAAAAATCACAAATCAGAAATAATCTTTAAGTAATTTGTTTCCATTTTGAATTGGTACATATATCTTTATATTATACATGTATATTTTTATCTTTTTTATCTGTTCAGTACTATAATGAAAGTGAACAAAGGAGATGATTAAATGAGCTTATTTGAGACGATTCCATATGAAACATTAATGAAAGATAAAGCCATTGAAATCAGAGCGTATGACGACATCCTATTAGCGAGTACAAAATCATCCATTAATAAACATTATGATAATGGTTTTATGAATGTATTCAATTATATTTCTGGTGAAAATGATCAATCTAAAAAGATCTCAATGACCACGCCTGTTGTTTCTTACGAGGATAAGAATCAACTCATCACTGGATTCTACGTGCCTAAAAAATATAACAAAGAAAATGTCCCTATACCAAACGCTGAAAATGTGTTTATTGATGAGATTGAACAATCACTATATGCGGTGATACGCTTTAGAGGTTCATGGAAAAAAGAACGGTTTGATAAAAAAGAAAAAGAGTTAAGAGATTACTTAAACGAACATCATTATAAGATCTTATCTTCTCGTTATCTCTTCCGTTATCAACCACCGTTTATTCCAGGGATATTCCGCCATAATGAAATCGCGTTTAAAGTGGATAAGAAAAATGTGGATTGACATATGTCTTTCCACATTTTTTATACGATGACTTCTTATTTCGTTTCCGGTTTAATCGCTAGTTCTGGATTATTAAATCTAATCGCTTCTCTGATTTCTTTCATATAATCAGATTGCTCTTTCTTCTTCGCTTTTTTGTAAAGATAGTCATCAATACCTACAGCAGCTCTATGTCCATCTGAAACAGCTGTAATAATATCAGGACCTCTTAAAACGTCCCCACCAACAAATAGCCAATCAATACCTTCCACATGACCGTTTCCATCGGCTTTGATCTTGCCTCTTTCAATCGTCATCTTAGATGACAAGCTTTCTGGAAGATATGTGTAATCAGGTGCTTGACCGATTGAGAAGAAAATTTGTTCTCCTTCTAGTAATGTGACATCTTCATCATCAAATTGAGGATTGAACCGTCCATCTTCATCAAAGACACATAAACACTTCTTGACTTTAATGCCTTCAATGTTGCCATCTTTAATAATGATTTCTTGTGGACCACATCCAAAGTGATACGCGATACCTTCTTCGCCACCTTCGACATATTCATCTTCATCAGCTGGCAAAATATCATAGGTTTCAAGGGACGTAAGTTTCACATCGACCTTACCATATTTAATCGTTTGTAGTCTTGCTAGGTTTCTAGCCACGTCAAACGCGACATTACCACCACCAACAACCACTGCTGATTCTTTCACGGTAATATCTTCTAGTTTTAAGTCTCCTCGTGCAAAGTCTCTTGTGAGTGGTAAGAAATCCATCGCACCCATGACATCTTGGTGATCACTTCCTGGGATGTTAAGTTTTCTTGCACTAAAGAACCCAGTGCCTAAGAAGACAGCGTCATATTTTTCCTCTAATTCATCTAATGTGATGTCTTTACCCACTCTCGTGTTTAAATGAATATTCACGCCAATCTTTTTAATGAAGTCAATATCCTTTTGAACCGCGTAATCAGGAATACGATATTGTGGTGCACCAAAACTTGCGACACCACCTGCATGACTCTTTTCTTCAAAGACATCCACGTGATACCCTAAACCTCTTAAATAATAAGCGGCACTTAAACTGGATGGCCCAGATCCGGCAATCGCGATCTTCGCGTCAATGACTTCAGAGACAGGTTCACTAAAGATCTTTTCATACATATCATCAGGTGCAGAGTCAATAATATACCGCTTAAGCCATCTAATCGCGATGGCTTCGCCTCTTACAGCGATAGCGCAGGCAAATTCGCAGTTATGCGTACATACCCTGCCACAAACCCCTGGAAGTGGGTTTGTCTCATAGACTTGACGTAAAGCCCCTTCTATGTCATCTTCCCAAATCGCTTTAATATACTGTGGTATATGCATTTGCACAGGACATGATGCCGTACAGACACCGCATTCCACACAACGTGCGGCTTCCTGTTTCGCAAATTCCTTAGAATAACCACGAACCACTTCAATATAACTCTTAACCCGTTCTTCTGGTTCAATGTGTGCCATTTCAACGCGTTTTAAATCAAGCAGATCTGTTTCTTCAGTTTTATGATAACCGCCTTCAACTTTCATCTTTTCCCAAAGCTCATCAGGCATTAACACGAAATTATCTGGATCAGAATCCGCGTAAATGTATTCTTTTGACATTTGAAGAGATTCTGTCGTGCATGTGTCCACACATAACCCGCAGAAACAACATCTACCATAATCAATCACTGGACGCACTTGATGCTTACCCGCGACTAACGGTAAGTCTGTTCGTTCAACCATTGTAATCGCGTCTGTTGGACAAATGTCTTCACATGTCCCACAACCAATACATTTCGTCCAATCATTCGTGTGAAAACCACGAAGATTATCCGGTGCGGTTCTAGGGTTAGCGTTTTCTAATTTTTTCTTTCTAAAAGGATGGGTCTTACGAAGGTAAGCCGCATTTCTTTCAGTAAAGATCGTATTGAGTTCATGTGACACAGGTGCTCTAAATAGGTATTTAAATAATCTAAACGGTCTAAATATACTCGGTTTTGGATATTTCTTGTTTTTATCGTCCATGTTAGCCTCCCTACCTATCTATCTCAGGGGAACAGATCCCCATCGTATCTACCCAAAGGGCAGCGTCATCAATTCTCGTACCTGGTAAGTATTTTTCAATACCGAGTAACCCTTGTGGGTAACTCGCACCTCTGACACCCACACGATATGGGTAAGTCCCACCATTTGATACCATATAGTATCCGAATTCACCACGACTGGATTCAATCGGTGAATAGACATATCCTTTAGGTACTGTCCAACGCATCGATTGACCACGTTGTGGTTTCACTCTGACAGGACCTTCAGGCATCTTAGCTATACATTGTCTAATAATATGAATGGATTGCTGGACTTCTTTAAGTTTAATATCAAGTCGTGCTCTTGCATCACTATAATCAGATGTCGGTACGTCAAAGTCCACTTGATCATATTTCGCATAAGGCATGACTTTTCTTAAGTCATTTTTCTTGTTTACTGCTGAACGCATCCCAATACCAGTCACACCTAATTCCCAAACGACTGATTCAGGTAACATAATCGTATCTTTAATACGTTTAATTAACGTCGCGTTATCAATCCCTAAATCGCGATATTCAGATATTCTTGATTCTAAACCTTTCAAGAAATCAAGAATCTCTGCGTCAATGCCTTTAGGCAGATCCATACGAACACCACCAATCACGATGTATTGGTGATAAACCCTCGCACCTGTAATTTTCTCAAAGATATCAAGAATTAAGTTACGATCAACGTGTGCGTGATACATCAAGGTATAGTTACCTGTTGGACCACCACATCCACCGTAAGCCATTAAATGTGCAGAAATTCTTGCAAGTTCTAAGATAATCATACGAATCCAATGGGCTCTTTCAGGTATGTCTAACTTTAAGAGTTTTTCAGCCGCTAACGCGAACGCCATTTCATTGATATCTGGTTCTGGTACGCAGACTCTAGGAATTAAAGAAATGTTTTGAACCCAAAGTTTCTTTTCCATGGCTTTTTCAAAGCCCCTGTGTAACATACCAGGCAGTAAATAACTTCTTTTGATGATATCGCCATCAACGAACATATGAACAGATGCGTTTCCGTGCATCCCAGGATGTTGAGGTCCTAAAAACAATTTCATTTCTTTCATTGTTTCTTACCTCCACTTCTTAGACTTTCAGCACGTTTCGCTCTTTCTTCACGTTTCGCTTTACGCTTATTATCAGGGCTACTGACTTCATAATCATGTTTTGGTTCTCTAGATGGATATTTCTTATCACTATACGCTTTAGAATCAAAATCTTTTCTTAAGGGGGGGATGTCATCCCAACCTTCCAAAATTAATTGCTTATGATACTCAGGATTTCCTGGGAATTTGATACCAAAAAATTCATGTGCTTCTCTTTCGTAATACTTAGCCCCTGGATAGATTGGCATAATGGTTGTTACTTCAGGGTTTTCTCGATCGATCTTAGATCTGACTTGCACATAAACAGGTTTATCCCAATTAAAGACGATATAGACTAATTCAAATTGGTTGTCATCAATCCAATCAACCGCGCTTAAATAAGAGAGTTGTTTCCAACCGGCTTGTTTTAAGGTGGTGAGTAAGACGTGAATATCTTTTTTCTCAATTTCAAACGCGATTTGACCTTGATCAATCACATCGACTAACTTAGGCGTGATTGTCTTTTCAACGAGGTCTTTCACAAACGCTTGATTACTCATGCCATTCGTCATGAACATCCACCTCCCCAAGTGCCGTCTTCTGGTTTTCTTTATACCACGCATTATTCTCATGATATTTCTTCCAACCATTCGCGGTCTTATGTTTAATACCTTGCATCAGATCAACAAATCCATTTAACACAGATTCAGGATTTGGCATACATCCAGCGACATAAACATCAACAGGAATATACTGATCAAGTTGATTGATGACGGCATGTGAATCATGATAGATCCCACCATTAATCGGACATGACCCAAGTGCGACGACATATCTAGGTTCACTCATTTGTTCATACGTATAAATAAGTCTTCTTAATGTCTTTAAAGATAGATAACCAGACACCAATAATATATCTGCTTGTCTAGGGGTTGCCATAGGTCCCATACCAAGACGTTCCATATCATAAGCGGATGTCATTGACGGTGGTAATTCAATCGCGCAGCACCCTGTACAATACATGAGTAACCACAACGAATTTCTTCTAAAGAAATCGCCAACTTCCCACCATTTACGATCTATTTCGGCTTTTGTTAATTTTTCTACTGGACTAAATTTTGTACTTTTCATATTAGATCACCCATCCTAAATAGATTGCTATGACGGCTTGAACAACCGCCATGGCGAGTGGCCACTTGTAGAAGAATGTGACGACTTGGTCAATCTTGAACCTGCCATTCACGTTACTAATCAAATTCACCACGGTATAAACCACTGCGTACTTCAATATAAATTCAAATATGTTAGATGCCCCACCTAAGAATAAGTGGACAAATAAACTCACTTCAATAAACACAGATATTTCATGGAGGATGAATAACATCCCTAATTGCTTACCACCATATTCCACCATCGGACCAGACGCGATTTCCGCTGGTGCGATATAGGTTTCAAATGGTTTCTTACCAAGCATACCCATGAGCGCTAAGACACCAACGATACCACCAAGCGGTAACGCGATGATAAACCAGTTATGACCTACTTCTTGTTGGTATAACATGATCTCTGTTAATGAACTATGACCAGATAAGTTAATAATCGTCATCACGACAATCAAGAACGGTACTTCATAAGCCATCATGGTCGTTAAGGCACGCATCACACCAACGCTTGCCCAAGGATTTCCAGAGCCGCTTGCTGACATCGCCATCCCTAACATACCAACCGCTAATAAATAGACGAAGATGAAGAAATTATCATAGTTCTCAAATGCTAAAATACGTGACGTGATTGGCATGAACATCGCTGTCGCGATGATACCGCCAAGTGCCATAATGACACCAAAATCAAAGATCCAACCATGACTCACACTACGTTTACTTAAGAGCTTAAAGATATCGATGAATTCTTGATACCACCTTGGACCTTGTCTCTTCTGAAGTCTTCCTATGATCTTACGATTAATCCCACCTAATGATGTTTGTAAGACAAACCCGAATAATGCGACGCCTAATCCTATTAATATATTTATAAGTAATGTCATAAGATTACACCCCACAATAACAAGATGATGATCACAACAATCCAAATGAGTGTCGATCCAATATATTTATTCATGAATAGGTATTTACTCAAAGCCCCTAATTCTTTAACCTTCTTCTTTAATGCCTCATAAAAGACCGTCATATAATGCGAATGTTTTTCATACAGTCTTTCAAGTGGCGCATAAAAATCTACACTGTAATGAAGCAGATGGGAATCATGCACGAAGTTCGCTGCCGTATATGTATCCATTAAATCCACTTTTCTTGATCTCTTTAAGACGATGAAAATGATAAACGCAACAATCACACCCACCATAAAGACCAGTGAGATGAGCGCTGGATTTAAGATACCGTTATATCCTTGTATCTCATAGGTCGTGACAACCAGTGCCGGATATCCCATTTCTGCAATCACGTTATTAATATAGTTTAAGATGCCTGCAGGGAATATCCCTGTATATAAATTCGCACCCATTAAAATGAATGTTGGAATTAACATGAGAAGCGGTGCTTCTTTGATGCCTTTATATTCTTTGAATTCTTGACCTAAGAATAATGCAGCGAGTGGCCTAAACACATATAGAAATGATCCTATGCTACCAAAGAACACGGCAATCCCTACAAAGACTAATCCCTGATTAATCACCGCTTGGAAGATGAGCCATTTCGAGATGAACCCACCCATTGGCGGAATCCCAGCCATCGAGATAATCGCGATCAAATACGCCAAATACGTGATCGGCATTCTGTGAATCATCCCACCGAGCTCTTTCATCTTCGTCGTACCTGCTGCTCTACCCACAGCTGCGATCGCCATGAATGCTGCAGCACTTGCTAAGGCATGCGCTAGAATATGATAGAACCCACCAGCAAACGCGATTTCATTCATTAAACTAAACGCGACTAAAATATAACCACCATGACTCATGGATGAATAAGCGAGTAATTTCTTCGCGTCATCTTCCTTAATCGCCATCAGTGTCCCAAAGACGATGGATACACTACCTAATATCGCCACCACATATTGACCAATCGGTAAACCAATTGGATCAAACACACCGGTTGCAGGTATGATTCTAATGAGTGCTAAAACACCAATGAACGCACCTAACTTAACGAGTGCACCTGATAAGACAGGTGAGAATGGATGAGGTGCATTCCCATGCGCAATCGGTAACCACACATGAAGCGGGAAAGCCCCTAGCTTAGCGAATGCCGCCACCAAGAACGTAATGAACACAACCAGTGCACTCGTTCCTGACAAGCCCGCTAAACTATCTGCAATATCCATGGTTCCTGTAGCTTGATATGCAACAAAGATACCAACGAGCATAGCGACTGAACCCGTCACGCTAAACCCATAATAGGTCACAGCTGCTTTCACGCTCTTACCCATAGGGATTAAGAACATCGTTGACCAGATAATCAGTTCAAAGAAGAAAAACAGTTGAATGAAATTATCGGTGAAGAATGCTCCCATGATGCCTGCTAAACTCAATAAGAATAACATGTTATAACTGTTTTTATATTTATATTCATTTAAGTAATACGGATGGAAGAAACTCACCATCAAATAAATGAAGACGATAATCACAGAGAAATAAAACCCTAAATAAGTTTGTGTAAATGTGAATGGTACATAGAGAGTTTCCTCAACAAGATTCATACCAAATCCATAACCAGCTAAAGAGATAAACACAAACAGTGTCGCGAAGATCGTAAATACCGAACCAACAAATGTATGGAGCTTCGTCAGTAGATAACTAACAAGTGACGCACCTACTAAGAATAAAATCAAATATTCAATACTAGCCATGCATCATCACCTGCCTTACATGATCCACCAAATCATTCAACTCATAGAGTGGTGTGATATATACACCAAGCACAACTAACGCTAGTCCAATAACAACAAATACTATCTTAAACGACCAGTGGTACTTCACTTGAATATCATGTTCACCTTTATACCATAACTTCACAAGTAACTTGATGAAGTATATCCCTTCAATGACAGACGCTACTAGTATAAGAACGACTAACCATATGTGGTCATAATCAGCTAATAACATTAAGAAATTTAGTTTAATGTTAAATCCAACAAATAGCGGTAATCCCATGACGCTTAATGCAGCGATCGTAAATGTGACACCAACGACCTTATTATGAGCAAATAACCCTTGTAAAGCGTGTGTCTCATCACTACCTACTTCTTTTGTCGCTTTATTGATGACTAAGAATAAAACGGTTTTACTCACAGCATTCGCGACAATTAAGTAAACTGCCCAAATGATAATGCCATTCACAAATAACAACGCAACAATACTCGCTTGAGCCACACTGCTAAATAATAGAATTTCTCTCGTCTTACGGGATGCAAATGCCATCACATCACCCAAGATGATACCCACCACAAGAATGATCGTAACGACCATTAACAAGGTGCCTTCGAATGCGAATAAATTCGTAATCAGTCTTCCTAAGACAAAACTCATCGCAGCTGCGTATACCCCTGCAATCATTGGACCAGATAATGTATTAGAATTGCCTAATACACCTTTGACCCATGCATTAAATGGTAAGAGTTTCGCTTCTACGCCTAACCCGATAAACATCATTGAAAAAGGTAGAATCAATTGTTGATAGTTTCCAACAGCTTGAATCTTTTCAATCATATCGACCATATTGAGTGTACCAAACATGGCATATAAGATAATAAGTCCAAACAAGAATAACGAACTACCAATCGCACCTAAAACCAAATAATGAAATGTACTCACTAACTTCTTATTCGATGCTGAAATCAAATAAGCAGCAATGCCTGATATTTCTAAGAACACAAATAAATTAAATAAGTCATTGGTCAACATCAAACCACTTAATCCCGCCATCGCAAGCAACATCACGCTTGCAAACTTTTCATATGCTTTAAAGTTAAGTACCGCGATCACTAAGATTAATGCATTCACTAAGATTAACCCTAGTCTTGCATACATATCAACAAGTAAGTTAATACCTAAAGGTTGATCAAATCCACCAATGATATAAAAGCCATCATTTAAGAAAAACAACAACACCACATTAAAGAGTCCCACCAATATAAGTAAATAAGGAGCAAGCTTCTTAACGATAATAGCGATGAATGCGGCAAGCAACGGTATGACAATTAACAATATAGCGCTCATGATTCATCCCCCATTTCATCCAGTTCAAATGTTTTATGAACCTTGTGGATATAATTAGCAATCGCTAGCGCGAGTGCGGTTGTTCCAACACCAATCACAATCGCGGTTAACACGAGTGCTTGAGGAATCGGATCAACATAGATTAACCCATTTCCAGTTGTACTTGTCAATATAGGTGCGATACCATCATATGTAAACCCAATACTAATAATGAAAATATTTAATCCTAGTTCCATCACATTTAATGAAACAATAATCTTAATCACGTTTTTGTTAATAAATAATCCATAGAGGCCTAAAACAAATAATAAGATAGCTGCGTATTGTATCATGATAAACCCTCCTCTGTTAAGAAGTTATCGACGATACCAGCGATTTCACTACCGACCTTCAGCCCAATTAAAATATAAATAATTGGTATAATACCGGCACTTAATAAATCACCTACTGTACCACTAGGTAGGAAGTTCTGTAAAAAGTATGTGGCTAACACTAACCCCAGTAATCCGATGACTACAAATAAACTACCTGCAATACCTTCTAATATCTTAAAGCCTTTGACATTACTTCTAAATTGATCATCTGCTAAATATAACAATAAGACCGCACTCGCGATAATCGCACCACCCGGAAAACCACCACCAGGAGTCAAATGACCATGAGCAATGATATATAAACTCACTACTAAAATCACGCTAAAGATAATTCTTGAACCCACTCTTAGCATGAAATTAGGTTTAAACTTAAGATCTAATCTCGTTTGGTTTTCTCCACCAAACATCATCGCGACACCAAGTGCACAGATGAATAACACCGTCACTTCCCCTAACGTATCTAATCCTCGATAACCAACGACGATTGCTGTCACGATATTCGCAGCACCAACCAATGCAACATGTTCATCTGTAAAATACAAACTTGAGACACGATCATTTAAATCAACATCACCAAATGCAGGAAATGAAGGCGCATCTGCTAACGCTAAAATGATGAGTACACCTAATGTCACTGCTACCAATAAGCCAACGACTTTTCTCATTTCGCATCCCTCCTTCTCACTGATAACAACGTAAACACAAATAACGATGTCACCAAACCACTACCAATTACTGCTTCAGTAATCGCGACATCTGGTGCTTTTAACATGACAAAGGATACAACAGCGAGCATACTTAATGCTGATAGATACAGCACTGATTTAATCAGTTTCTTTGAATTCACAGCCATAAACGCCATCACTAAAAGTAACACACCAATCACGATCGATACAATATCAAAAAATGTCATGACTGATCACCTCGATCCTTTAAATCATCTTGAACAAGATTATCAGGAATTAAGTTTGCGTTATAAGTCGCTTTCGCAATCACACTCGATCCAATCGGATTAGAGATCACAATAAATAAAATAATGACAATAATCTTAAATGTCCATTCCGGTTGTTGGAAAGCCACACCAATCAAGAATGAGAAAGCACCAAGTGTGGTCGCTTTTGTTCCTGCTTGAATACGGTTAAACGTATCTGGCATTCTAAGTACACCTAATCCGCCAAGAAAGAAAAAGAGTGCACCAATGATTAAGAACACATAACTAGTGATCAACATGATGTTTACCCTCCAAATATCTAGCGAATACAACCGTTTCTAAAAACGCTAAAATCGCATATACAATCGCGATGTCCAAATAGAGGTTACTTTTAAATAATAAGGCTAAAGCAGCAATCACACCAATAACAATCATATTGAATGTATCTAATGCTACAACCCTGTCACTTAACTTTGGACCTATAATCAATCTAATGACTGTAAATAAAACACCTAATCCCATGAGTGAGAATACGATATAATCTATCCATTCCATTAGTTAAAAATACCTCCCAAAATCTTTTCGAAAGGTTCCGAAATGCTTGCTTGTTGTTCAGCTTCGTTTTTTCCTTTGATATCAATTGTGTGAACATAAATATATGCATCTTCTACATCAATCGATAGTGTACCTGGCGTCAATGTAATTGAATTCGCCAATGTCAGTTTTCCAAAATCTCCCTTTAAATTTGTTTTAACTTTGACAATGCCTGGATTGAGTGGAATTTTTGGACTTAGAACCCTTCTTGCCACATCTAGATTGGCCAAGACGAGTTTCCAAATGAACACTGGAATGTATACAAAAACAAACTTTAACAATCTGATCGGAAACTTTATGTCAATTTTAAAATCGACAAACTTCACTAAAATCAGTGTTAAAGCAGCACTTATAATACTTCCCAGAATGACTTCTTCCACGATGAAACCTGCCAACAATAAATAAACAAGCAGCAGCGTGATAAAAGTGATGAAATATTTCATTGCCATCCTCCTATGTATTTTATATGTACATTTAAAAAGCAATAAACAACACCGAAAAAAGACTTGCTTTTTAAAATATAAACGAATTAAAAAACCTATATATCACATAAAAAAACATTTAGTTTTTTGTATTTCTAAACAACGCACGCATTTGCCATCATTATAGCATAAAAATATAGTTAAATTAAAGCGTTTTCTTTAATATAGAATTTTTATATTTTGAAGTTCAAAAATAATTTGGTAAGATATAAAATCCATGATATATTAATTTATATCGGAGGGTGTGTCATGCAGACAATAAAGACTTTTAATGAAACATTAAATCAATCAGATGAAGAACGTTTTTTACTTTGGAAAGAATATCGGGAACAATTGACAAAATTCATCATTTCTTATTTAAATCCTACAAATAAAGATGCACTCATACTTGGTGCAGGAAATGCTGATGATATCGATCTTTCTTTATTACAGAGTCATTGTCATATGATCTATTTATCAGACGTTGATGAAAAAGCACTTTCTTCTGCCATGAACACCTATCATTTGTCAAAAGACCTTGTGACATTACTACCAGCTGAATATACAGGATTAGATGATCATCTATTATGGAAAGATTTTATACATGAGGCGTTAAAGGTTAAAAATGAACGTGATGTTGATCAATTAATTGATACCTATAAAAACATCATTATCAACCATACTTTTTTACCTGACTATATTCAACAATTTGATCAGATTATCATATCACCTATTTATACACAGTTATTGTTTCATCACTTTGAAACGTCACTACAATTTTTAAAAGAATTACATTACCCTATTCGTTTCATAGATTTATTTAGACAATCTTTTCTTAATATGATGACTGTTGTGATTGATGCGTTCAATAAAAACGTCGTTCGTTTATTAAAAGAAAAAGGTCAAGTGTTTGTCATTAGTGACATATTTGAATCAACAAAAGGCTCTGAGTTTTTTGAAAACATCAGAACCTTAATTAATCGTCCTATTCACATGGATAAGTTTTACCTCGAGTACCAAAACACGCACGGTACTGGTTTAGGTGATTATGGTTTATTAAATATGAATGATTACCTTACACCACAATTATCAGAATGGCTCGTTTGGCCATTTACTGATGAACGTCGTCTCATCGTAAAAGTCGTTTTGTATCAAAACGATTAATACTTCTGTTTTATTGGTATAACTCCTCTAATACCACCGCTTGGGTCTTTCACATCCCCTTTATATCTTGGTATTAAATGCACATGGGCATGCATCACTGTTTGTCCGGAGGCTTCTCCGTTGTTAATCCCTATATTATAACCATCCGGGTGATACATATGATCTAACGTATTCTTTAGCCACATGATGGATTCATCAATGGCTTTTTTTTCTTCGTTTGTTAATTCGAAATAATCAGCAACATGGCGTTTTGGAATAATGAGAACATGCCCTTTAGACACAGGATATTCGTCCTGAATCGCGAAAATTAAATCATTTTCGTAAACAACAAATTTTTGATTTTTAAGAATCTCACAAAAAATACACATTGCTTATTCTCCTTACTTGATAACCAAATCTTTCATTAACTTTGTTAAATATGATTTAGCATCTTTCATGGATGCTTCTTTTTTAGCGTACTTAGGGACTACCGTATAGATTTCATCTAAAGATGCATGATGATCCAGTTCTGACATGCCGAATATACCAATTGTTTTCTTTCCTAATTCTTTTGCCATCATAGCAATAGTAATCGGTGCTTTACCAAAATCACTTTGGTTATCTAACTTGCCTTCTCCAACAATCACTACATCTGCTTCTTCTATCTTTGTCTTTAAATCTGAAAGTTCAGCAATTAAGTCAATCCCTTTAACAAGTTTCGCTTTTAATAACGAAATCGCACCAAAACCAACACCACCAGCAGCACCAGCACCTGGTTCTTTTGAATAGTCTCTATTATAGTGCTTTCTAACGACCTCTGCAAAATGAGTCATGTTCTTTTCTAAGACATCTACATCCGCATCACTCGCACCTTTTTGTTTCGCATAGACATGTGCACACCCCGTATCTCCTAATAATGGATTTACGACATCACTGGCGACCACAAACTTCGTGCCACTGATTAACTGATCAATAAGCCATGCATCAAACCGATGCACACCGCCAATCATCCGGCCATTCATTTGTTTCGTCATGACCATATCACTTTCGTCAAAAAAGTCACACCCCATGGCTTGTAGCATACCTGCACCACCATCATTGGTCGCACTACCACCGATACCAAGAATGATTTTTCTAGCACCTCTTGAAATAGCATCTTTAATTGCTAATCCTACGCCATATGTGGTGTTTTCTAAAGGGTTTAATTGATTAGCTACGCTCATACCTGCAATCGCGTCTAAGCCTATATACGCTTCTTTATCATTAAATATATATCTTGTCTGCATCATGTTTCCTGATGGTTCATAAGATAAACACTGTACGTCATCACCTTCAATGTAGGTTTTGATGACATCTAAAAAATGTTCTCCACCATCAGAGACAGGCACTGTTGTGACGTGATGTTCTTTTTGACTTAAGACTTCGTTTGCCAGTTCGGCAATCTCAAGTGACGATATAGAACCTTTGAATGAATTAACAGCTACTAATATGTTCATGTGATTTTCCTCGATCTTTCTACCTTCATCATAGCACAATAATCGTAGATTGTCCTAAATCCAATGTGCTTCACATGATTTTGCATATATTTTTGAAAACATTTTCAAGTAAAATATGAATACATTTTATGTATTCTGTTGTATGATAAATGTAAGTTATCTTTTATTTTGAATATCAAACTATTTATATTATATCTATTGAAGGAGTATTTTATGGCAACAAGATCATTACCAGAAATCATTCAAGGGGGTATGGGAATCGGCGCATCAAGTATTAGATTAGCCAAGACCGTT
This sequence comes from Acholeplasmataceae bacterium, assembly GCA_963675245.1. Classification (GTDB taxonomy): domain Bacteria; phylum Bacillota_I; class Bacilli_A; order Acholeplasmatales; family Acholeplasmataceae; genus WOFB19. The sequence continues at coordinate 479,045 of OY775910.1, forward strand.
TCCAAAGCAGGTTATTTAGGTGTTGTCTCAGGAACCGCTGTAGCAACAACACTGGCAAGACGTTTACAAGACATAAAAGGAAGAAAAAAATATGTGGACGCGGTGAATCAATTTCCGTTTCCTGAAGTATCAAAAAGAATTATAGAAAAATATGTACCAGATTCACACATTGAAAAAATCAAAGCTCGCTTTAGACCTATGGTCATGCCAAGTCTAGATCAACCAGACCATTTAACAGAACTGATGGTGGTTGCTAATTTCGTTGAGGTATATTTAGCGAAAAAAGGACATGATGGATTAATCGGTATTAATTTACTAGAAAAAATTCAACTGCCTACACTACCTTCGCTATATGGTGCAATGCTTGCTGGGGTTGACTACGTCTTAATGGGTGCGGGGATTCCTAAACACATTCCTGGTATCTTAACAAAGTTTGCCAACCACGAAGCTGCCAGCATGCCAATTAAGGTTGCTGGTGCGACAGAACCTGTGTTATCAACATTTGATCCCAAAGCCTTTTCCGAAAGTGCTGAATTAGTGGACATCAAAAGACCACAATTTCTAGCCATCATCGCTTCAACAACACTCGCACTACATTTATCAAGAAATGAAGAAAGCCGTCCAGATGGATTTGTCGTTGAAATGCCCATCGCAGGCGGTCATAATGCACCACCTCGTGGTAAATTGCAAGTAAATGAAAACGGTGAACCTATTTATGGTGAACGCGATGAAGTTGATTTAACCGTCTTAAAGGAAATTGGTCTTCCCTTCTGGTTAGCAGGTGGTTATGGTAACTATGAGGCTTATGTATACGCAAAAGCACAAGGTGCTGCAGGTATTCAAGTCGGTACTGCTTTCGCATTCAGTAAGGAATCGGGTATGATACGTTCATTGAAAGAGCGAATCATTAGAGCAGTTAAAAGGGGTGCAGCACATGTGAAAACAGATTTACTCGCTTCTCCCACAGGATTCCCATTCAAAGTCGTTGAACTTTCAAACACCACTGGTGTTGAAAAGACATACAAAGAAAGAAAACGTGTATGTGATATAGGTTATCTTAGAGAAGCTTATCTCAAAGATGATGGTAAGATTGGTTATCGCTGTCCATCCGAACCAGTCGATGCATATGTCAGAAAAGGTGGAAAATTAGAAGACACTGTTGGTCGTAAATGTTTATGTAACGGTTTAATAGCAACCATCGGTTATGGCCAAGAACGAAAAGATTCAAAGGAAATGCCAATTGTTACAGCCGGTGATGACTTGAAATATATATTAGCATTCCTTAAGCCCGGTGAATTAATATATAGTGCCTTAGATGTGTTAAAAACTATTTTAGGCCAAGCGTTCTCTCCTACGAGTCTTAAAATAGCTTAAAGAAATGTCAGTTGCGAATTGCAACTGACATTATTTTTTTTATTCTTTTTTAATGCTTTAAAAACTTCTTTTCATTTGAACCATAACGTTCTCCAATATCAGGATACTTAACCAATAATTCATCAAGCACTTTCATATCATCATCTGTTAAGCTAACATCCACAGCACCTATATTATCTTCTAAGTACTTAACGTGTTTTGTTCCTGATATAGGGATAATAAATTCGCCGTGATGTAGTACCCAACTAATGGCGAGTTGTGCTGGTGTGCATCCTTTCTTTTTAGCGAATGCGCCAAACGCTTCTGCAAGCATTAAATTATTTTTTAAATGTTCACCATGAAATCGTGGTAGCCCTTGTCTAAAATCGTTACTATTTAGTTTATTAATGTCTTTATTCTTAACTATGAGTCCTCTTGACAACGGTGAGAAAGGTATAAATGCGATGCCCATTTCTCGACAATAATCAAGAATACCATTTGTTTCAACTTGTCTTGTTAAAAAAGAATATTCAGATTGAATGGCGGATATGGGCCAAACCGATTCCGCTTTTTTTAAATCCTCTAATGTACATTCCGATAACCCTAGAAACTTAACCTTACCCATTTTAACAAATTCAGCCATCACCTTAACACTTTCTTCAACTGGCACATTTGGATCCACACGATGAAGATATAATAAATCAATATATGGTGTATCCAATCTTTCCAATGAAGCCTCAACTGCTTGTCTAATATATGAAGGTTTTCCACATACTTCTGTTTGTGCGGAAACGCTCTTACCTAAAACGTTTCCCTTTCTTTTGAATCCAATCTTTGTCGCGATAAAAAGATCTTCTCTGTTGTGCTTTTTAATGAATACACTTAAGAGTTTTTCATTATCACCAAACCCATAAACATCAGCCGTATCAAAAAAATTAATACCCTGTTCATATGCATACGCTAATGTTTTTAAACTCTCCTCATCATTTCTATCTCCATAGGCATGACTCATGCCCATGCATCCTAAACCGATACTTGATAGCTGAATATTTGTATTTGCAAACTGTCTTTTTTTCATATGGTCTTCTCCTTCATTTCTGCAATGACTGTTTGATAATCTTTTAATGCTTGTTCGCCTTTATCTGTGAGATGATAAACACCTCTTCTAATCCGTTCGAACCAACCTTCATAATTTTTTTGTAACACACTCGTCACTTTATTTTCCTTCAACGCTTCTTTTAAATACGCTGTTGTTCTTGGACCGTCTTTTAATTCTTCCGCGATCAAAAGGGTAAGTTCTTTATATGCAGTAATAATTTTTGTCTTCGTCACTCCACCTGTATTGAGTGATGTCTTTCTCATATTAAATTCTTTTAAGAGTCTTTCTTTTTTCTGATGTTGTTTTTTAAAATGATAGGGTGCTGGATCAAATAATACGTCTAATGTTTCATGTGTCATATCCACTAAAATTAATCCTAATTCTAATCGTCTCGTGATGGACTTCTTCTCGTGAAAGTTATCTGATTTTAATACTTTACTTGAAGGTCTTGGAATAGCGAGATAAACATTATCTGATAAGTGTTCTCTTTTCAATCCTTGATAAATGAGTGATATTGTAAAAGATGTCTTCATCTCAATGATGATGACATCTTGATCTTTTTTGGCAACAATATCAGCATGCATCACTTCTGCTTTCACATCATAGCCATGCTTAACCAAATATGCTTTTATAATCGGAAACATTTCTTTTTCCATAATACTCCTATTTAATGTATTCAAATAATGCTAATTGTGAATTAAGTGGTTTATGATTACCCGGTTTAACTTTCTCATACTCATCCATATGATTCACATACGATTTCACATTATCTGAAAGTTGTAGATTGAGGAGTTTGATCAATAATTGTTTCGAATCTTCATTTGTCACAGGCAACGCTGTTTCAATACGTCGTTCCATATTTCTAGTCATTAAATCAGCTGATGTAATAAATACATCTTCCTTACCGTTGGCGTGAAAATAATAAATACGCATATGTTCTAAATATCGACCGACGATTGATTTTACATGAATGTTCTCACTAAAACCTTCAATACCAGGAATCAAACAACAAATCGATCTAATAATCATATCAATTCTCACGCCTTTTTGAGACGCTTTGATAAGTTCATTCATCACTTCAATATCTGTTAAAGAATTAATCTTAACAATGATGTGACCGTTCTTATATTTTTCTTGGTTCTTAATTTCTTTTCTGACGTTATGTATGAACATCTCTTTTATAGAATATGGAGACGCGATTAATTTCTTATAATCTGGTTTTGCTGTATAGCTAGAAATATAATTAAAAAACTGAATAACATCGCTACCAATGACTTCATCTGTTGTAAACAAACTAACATCTGTATAAATCTTCGCGTTGTTTTCATTATAATTACCCGTGCTAAAGTGAACATAGGTCTTTACGCCATCATTTGAATTTTTAACGATCAACATTAATTTAGAATGTGTTTTTAAATCGGGCACACCATAAATCACGTGTGCACCAACACGTTCTAATTCACTTCCCCAGTGGAGGTTATTCTCTTCATCAAAGCGCGCTCTTAATTCAAATAACACCGTGACTTGTTTTCCTGCCTCAGCTGCTTTAACAAGTGTTGACATAATCCTTGAATCTTTATTGGTACGATAAATGGTTTGTTTAATCGCGACAACATCTGGATCATTCGCCGCTTCTACCATTAATCTCACCACAGGGTCATATGAATGATGTGGATGTAAAAGAATAATCTCTTTCTTATCCATGACCTCCATAATCGACGGTTTTAAAAAAACTTCTGGTTCTACAGGGGTTTGATGATCATAAATTAAACCTCTTGTACGATCTTTAACAATATCATAGAGTTCACTCAAAAAGGATAAATCAACCGGTCCATCTACGAGGAACACATGTTTCTTTGGCAACTTGAGATGTGTATTTAAAAAAGTAATCACATCATCAGATACGTGCGTATCAATTTCAATTCGTACTGCTGCACCACGTTTTCTATTTTTTAATTCTTGAGTGACACTCACAGCAAAATCATCAGACTGATCATTATATTCAATATCAAAATCTCGTGTGATTCTAAAAGGGTATGCTTCAACCACTTCAATACCCTTATAGATATATGCCATATGTTCAACAATTAAATCTTCTAACAAAATAAATGTGTCTTTTTTGACTTGTACCACACGTTTAATATTTTTTGGTACTGTCACAACACTATATGAAATACGATCATCTTTATCTTTTAACATACTGATAATATAGACACTTAAATTAGGTAATAACGGAAAAGGTAAATAGGGGCTGAACCTAATTGGTGTTAATACGGGATAGATAAAGTTATGAAAATAACTTGTCATCCTTTTCTTTTGATTATCGGTTAACGCTTTATAGGTCGTAAAATGAATGTGTTCATGTAATGCGTTTATTTTTTCTTTATAGATTTCATATTGTTTTTTAACAAGTTTTTGTGTTGTTTTTAAAATATCATTGATATATTCTCTTGGCAACATCCCTGACTTAATATCAATTTCTGTCATTCTTAATTTCGTTTGTGAGTAAATACCACTCACTCTAATCATGAAATACTCATCTAGATTCGTTGAGAATATGGATAAAAAGCGCAGTTGTTCCAAAAGGGGATTTGCATCATCTAGCGCTTCATTAAGTACTCTTTCATTAAATTTTAACCAACTGGTTTCTCTACCTGTGTAAACTCGGTTCATCATATTCACCTATCATCTGTAATAAGACGCCTTCTCTTAATCCGGTGACACTACAAACATAATATGTCGCGTGAATAAATTCAAAGATTGTTTCAAAAACAATCAGTGATGGGACAATCAAATCTGCACGACTTGGTGTAAAGCCATTGATTTTTTTTATTTCTTCAACTGTTAACAATTGTAATATTTTTCTAGTTCGATTTAATTCTCTAAATCCTAGAATATAACCATGCGTGTCCTCTTCTCTGCTTGAGAAGAAACGATCTAATCTAACGAGATTACGACTTGAACCACCAACCACAATCAATGGTAACTGAATACCTGTTAACCACGGTAATGTCATTAATTTAGAACGCACATACTCTCTGATTTGATAGCTTTCAGCATCCGTTGGAATCGCTGAAGAAATCATCTGTCTTAAAACAACCGATCCAAAATCAAAGAGTGCGTATTGGACTGGTTTATTATGCTCAAAGTGAACAATTTCAGCAGAACCACCACCTAGGTCTAAATAAACGCCTTCTTCTTCATGTTTCAAATAATGGTTCATGCCTTGAAAGCCTAAAAGCGATTCTTGTTCCTCTGATAACATATCAATCTTGATGTCTAACGTTTCATACACACGGTTGAGAATATCCTTTTGATTATCAACCATACGAATTGTTTGGGTTGCGAAATACTTAACCAGATGTGCATCCTTCTTTTTAATGATTTTTTTATAAGTTGAAAGAACATTAATTAACGCGCTTATACCGTCGTCTGTTAAAACATGATCTTTTACGTGATTACGTAACCGAACACTTTCTTTGATATTTAAAAGTAGTTGGTACTTTTTTCCCTTATTTACTTTGTATAGACAAAGCCTTACTGTATTAGAACCAATATCAACAAGTGCTACTTTCTTCATAAAGTGTCCTCTTTTCAACATGTCTGTTACCCCCATTATAATACAGTAAATCACAGAAAGTAAAATGGAACCCTATTTATCGAAATAAACATCGTTTTTTGTCATAAAAAATTGATGTGTAAATCTTGACAACACCAAAATCCAGTATTATAATATAGATGTAATGGCACTTAATACAGTAGAGTGCCAATCATAAAGGAGGTATAGTTATGTTTGGAGTAACGCCATTCAATGGGCATGTTGTTAAGAGAAACAATGAACCAGATGCGTTTCGTGATTTGATTGATGATTTCTTTAGAGATGACTTCTTCCCATTTAGAAGTCTCAAGTATGACACATTCAAAGTAGACATTCAAGAAAAGGATGATAACTACTTGATTGAGGCTGATATGCCTGGTATTAAAAAAGAAGATATTCACCTAGAATATCATGACGGTTTATTAAATATATCAATAAGTCACGAAGAAAACAAAGAAGAAAAAGATAAGAATTACATTCATAGAGAAAGAAAACAATGTGCTATGCATCGTACATTAAATCTAGGCGATTTAGATGAGGAGCATATTGAAGCTCAATTAAAAGATGGTATATTAACCATTAAAGCACCTAAAACAACGATTGCCCAAACAACAAAACAAATCGAAATTAAGTAAAAGAAAAGAGCGATTATCGCTCTTTTTGCTTGTTACGCCTTACTTCTTGCTGGCTTATATGTTTTGTTTGTATGATAGTAAAACTTCTTTTTCGCCTTCGGCTTATAAGACTTGGTTTGCATCTTCGTCTTTTTAGGTTGTTCTTGAACAAATGGGTGATAACCAACCACATTAATTGTTTGTTTAATGTGACGTTCAACACTCGCTAATAGTTTTCGTTCATTGATATCGCAAAACGACATCGCTATCCCAGATAATCCTGCACGACCTGTACGGCCAATACGGTGAATATACGTTTCCGCTTCTTCAGGTAAATCATAATTGATCACGAATGATAAATTCTTAATATCAATCCCACGTGACGCGACATCCGTCGCGACTAATACACTTGTTCTTCTCTTTTTGAAGTTAGCAAGTGCACGTTCACGTGCATTTTGTGATTTATTACCATGAATGGTTTCTGCTTTAATACCCGCTTTAAGCAACTCTTTCTCAAGATGATCTGCACCATGTTTCGTTCTTGTGAATACCAAAAGATTGTCTATTTGCATCTCTTCAATTAAATGTAATAACAATTCAGTCTTTTGTTTCCTACTCACATAGTAAAGATGTTGAGAAATCTGTTCTACTGTTTCAGTGACGGGTGCGATCGCGATACGTTCAGGATCTTTTAACAACTCTTTTGCTAACGCTTCAATTGCTTTTGGCATCGTTGCAGAAAATAGCATCGTTTGTCTTTCTTGATGCATGTATTTCACAATCTCTTTCACATCGACAATAAATCCCATATCAAGCATACGGTCAGCTTCATCTAAAACGAAATACTTAATATCGTTTAATTTTAAAACACGTTGTCTTAATAAATCAAGAAGTCTACCTGGTGTTGCGATAATGATATCGACACCTTTTCTAATCGCTTGTTCTTGTTTCTTTTGAGAAACACCACCAAAAATAACGGTGTGTCTTAATCCAGTATGTTTACCATAAAGTCTGAAGCTTTGCCCTATCTGATTCGCCAACTCTCTTGTTGGTGTTAAAATAAGCGCTGCTAACTTATGTTTTTTATCTCTTTTTTTGTCTTCGTAAATGTGCTGTAATATCGGTACTGCAAATGCAGCTGTCTTACCAGTACCCGTTTGTGCACTACCTAATACATCATTTCCACCCAATAATAATGGAATGGCTTGTTCTTGTATTGGTGTTGGTGTTACATAGCCCTTTTCCTCGATTGATTTGAGGATGTTAGGGATAATACCTAAATCATAAAATGTCATTCAATTTTCCTTTTTCTTTCCAAAACTCATAATAAAAGAGGCATGCTATTAAACTAGCAGCCCCTTATAAGAATCTGTTTCGCATTAACTACTTAAACAGTATACCACATTTGTGTCATATTGTTTATTTAAAACGTTATCAATCATATTCTCCATATGAATCTTCACGCTCTTCTTTAGATACGAACCTAGAATATTCAGTATCAAATCTAAACGATAGACGAATACCAGCCATACCTTGCCTGTTTTTCGCAATCGACAATTCAACGTCACCTGTCTTCTTTTCAATATCATGAATGTAATAATCACCACGATATAAAAACATTACGATATCGGCATCCTGTTCAATCGATCCTGATTCACGAAGATCAGCTAAGACCGGTCTCTTATCCTCACGTTTTTCAACGTCACGTGATAACTGCGATAACGCTAAGACTGGCACGTGTAATTCTCTCGCCATTTGTTTTAAAGCCCTAGAGATTTTAGCCACTTCTTCTTGTCTGTTACCTGATCTTGTGTCTCCTTTTATCAACTGGAGATAGTCAATGACGACGAAATCAAGTTTATCTTCTTGTTTTAATTTACGACATTTAGCTCGAATATCCGCGACTGTCACCGCAGATGAATCATCAAATGCGATATTTAATAAAGATAGTGTTTGAATACCACCTTCTAAGTGTTGCCACTCAGCTGCAGATAGACTACCAGTTTTAATTTTATTATTTTCAACATTCGCTTCACTAGACAACATTCTAGCAGCTAATTGTTCATTACTCATTTCTAGTGAGAAAATAGCGACCCCTGCATGTCCTTCTTTATTCAGTTTGGACACATTTAATGCAAGGTTCATTGCGAGTGCGGATTTACCCATTGAAGGACGTGCAGCAAGAATGATTAATTCTTCTGGTTGTAAACCTGCTGTAATACGGTCTAAGTTATCAAACCCAGTACGTAAACCGGTAATACCGCCTTTTTTATTTTTATTACGTTCTGTCTTTTCTTTCACTTCAATAATAACTTCTGATAAATAAGAAAATTCAGTTGTTTTTCTTTTTTGTGCGAGTGCAAAAATTTCTTCTTCCGCACGCGTGATATAATCAGCCGCATTTTCATCATTTAAATAGCCTTCATTTACAATATCTGATGCGAGCTTAATGACCTGTCTTTTTAGTGATCCATCTCTGACTAAATCCACATATGTGTTTAAGTTTCTAACAGACGGTACTGCATCTGATAAATCAAGGAGATAAGGCATACCACCAACACGCTCAAGATGACCTGCTTGCTCAAGCATCGCAGCCACACTTGCAAAGTCGACTTTAAGGTTCGCCTCATCAACGTCTTTCATTGCTTGAAAGATGAGCATATGCGCCTCTTCAAAAAAGTCTTCATTATGAAGTTGGTCTTTAACAGCAACCACTTTTTTAGGATCTAGAAATATAGCACCTAAAACTGACCGTTCTGCTTCTTGATGATAGGGTAACGACTTCGGCATGTTTACTCTCCTTCTTTTCTACTTAACAAGTGTTCATATTATACCACAATTTATATATCGATTTCGAGTGTTAAAAGGTGATTATAATATTCTTTATCATACTCTTTTAATACCTTTAACATTCTAAGCGTATTAAAGCGTCCATATGTCTCTTCTTCGAGTGTAAAATGAATCAATCCAGAATGTTGAGAACCTCTTCTTGAAAGTGGTCCTTTCATGTGGCTTTTGAGCTCGTCTAGTGCTTCATCCAAGCGTGGATCATAAGGATACTTGATGCTTGCGAAAAATTCTAAAGCTTTCAATATATCATATTTCCAACGAGGTGGATAAGTGGGACTTAAAATACCATTAAATAATGGCCTTCCATCTTTAAACGACTTAAAGAGTTCTCTTTCTAATAATACTTCTATACCGGCTTGCATCGCTTTTTCAAGTTCTGACGCTTTATATCTATAGCCATTATCCAAGTAATCTCTAATCGCTTCTAACATCGTTAACGTTGTGTGAACAGAAGATATTTTCGACGTTACTTTTCTGTCCCATTCACAGTTCCATCCGCCATCACGCATGCGATATCTTAAAATATAGTTAACGATCTCATTTATTTTAGGACTTTTTATTTTCGCATAGCTTGCCATAGATAACAACATACCAGATATACACATATCTTGATGTCTTCTTTTAATGACTTGATCTGGTAAATCCCACAAGTGATCAAGTAATGTATGAATAGCTTTAAAATAAACGTGGTGACTCGGTCTAATCTCCATATACTTCAATTCTTTTAATGTATAATGTGTTGAGATCCACTTTTTACTGTAGACCGTATGACTCCACATGCCTGATTTCACATCAAAAAGAGCGAGATAACGACCAATATAACCCGTTTCTATATAGGTAACTCTTTCTCCTAACAAATACTTTTTCGTTAATCGTTTAATGACAGGATCTCCTGTCATTAAATAGTCAATCACATTCACTATTTAACCCTCCCCAGAAGTTCTTTATTTCTCTACGACATTAATCTCAAACTGTGCTTTAATATCTTTATGTAACGTGACAAATGCTGTATAAATACCTACAGAGTTTATTTCGCTTTGTAGTTCTAGTTTCTTTTTATCGATGACAATACCATGTTCTTCTTGGAACTGTTCAACGATTTGTTTGGTTGTAATAGATCCAAACTGCTTACCACCTTTACCAAGCTGAATACCTACTGTAATGGATTTACCATTAATTTCTGATTTTAGTTTCTTCATTAATTCAAGATATCGTTTTTGTTCTTGAACTCTTTCTGCTTTTTCTTTTTCTAATGCTGTAACATTTTCATCTGTAGCAGCTACAGCCTTCTTTTGATTTAAAAGGAATTGTCCATAACCGTTCGCGACATCGATAATGTCATCTTTCTTTCCTTTTCCTTTCACGTCTTCTGTTAAAATAATCTTCATCTGTTCGCCTCCTCCGTATTCTAATTCAACATATTCTTTAATTTTTTCATAAACATCCATGATAGATGTGTTTTTAATTTGTGCAGCGGCACTTGAAAAGTGACCTCCACCACCAATCATTTCCATCAAAACTTGCACATTCACTGTTTTCCAACTTCTTGCGGATACAGCTACGGTTTCTTCATCCATTCTCGCTATCGTGAAGGATGCGTCAATACCATTGACCTGTAATGCTGCTTCTGAAACTTGAGCCAATAGTGCACGATCATCATATATGTCTGTCGTAACAACAAACGCGAATCTCGCATCAACGATTTCCATTTGATCTAAGAGTTTATTGATTTCCATGGTTCTAACATAATCTTTTCTTAACCAAATCTTAACTTCTGCTGGATCAGCACCAAATTCTTTTAATTTGGATGCTACTTCAAATGTACGAGATGTCGTACGATACACGAAATCAGATGTGTCCATGACTAATCCACCATACATGATGGATGCTTCTAATTGACTTATTTGAAGGGGACTATCTGACATATTATAGAAACTCATCATATCGATTAATAATTCGATCGTTGAAGATGCTGAAGGCTCGATGACAGAAAAAGTCGCGTGGAATCCTTCATCACCTGCACGATGATGATCAATCACAATTTTAGGTGTTTTTTTCTTACAAAGTTCTGGTGCCATAGCGAGTGCTGGTGATTGTGTATCTAATAAGATTATCAAACTCCTATCATCCACATTATCTTTGACTTCGTTGCTTGTAACTGTATCTTCAATAATATTTTTAGAGTCTTGTTTAATGCGATTAAAAACAATCTGTGTCGTGTGATCCAATTGTTCTTCATTAACAATCATCTTGACATTTTTTTGTGTTGTCTTTGCCATATAATACATCGCTAGCATAGATCCATATGCATCCAAGTCAGCAGAATGGTGTGCCATGATATAAACTTCATCCGCTTTTTCAATATAATCTTTTATCGTTAGCGCATTGATTCTGACACCAACTCTTGAATTTCTAATCGCTGCATCACTTTTCGCACCAAAATAGGCAATCTTTTGGTCTTGGACGTTAACAACCGCTTGATCACCACCACGCTTTTCAGCAAGTTCAACGGCATTTTGTGCATACACACCTAATTCTTCATAGCTTATATCCCAACTTGCAATCCCCATAGAGACAGATACTCTAACTTTGTGTGTGTTTGAGATTTGTCTCACTTTATCTAACAAATCAAATTTATGTTCAATCATCATATCGAGATTGTGACGATTCGAAATAAAGACTAATTTGTCATCATCATATGGTTTTAAGTACCCATCATATTGATGTGCCCAATCATTAATCGCAGCTAAATACATACCTTGAAGAGATGATTGTTCAGAAACATCTAACATCGATAACGCTTCTTCTAAGTTATCTAAATATATCGTTCCTAATGCCGGTATTTGTTGTTGATAACGGTGACTCATTTGTTCTCTTGAAGTTACATCAAACAAATAAAAGAACTTTAAATCTGGGCGATATGAGACATCATAATAACTTTGATCGATTTGAATGGTAAAGTTTGTTTTTGTGCCAGACGTTGCTTCATAAAGTTTATTACTTACATCTTGTAGTCTTCGGCCGGTCACTCTATTTGAAAAAATATGTTGTGCATGAGGATTAGCCCATTTAATTTCCAAATCCTCATCACATGCAATAATACCAATTGGTAATTCATTAAATATTTCATCGCCAACTTGTGAGACATGATATGATAATTTTGTCCACATGGATAGTCTATTTTGAAGGGTCGCTATTTTATGTCTAGATTGTTCATTAATCACAAACGTAATCGCGACAAACATAAAAATAATACCTATGACTAAAAAGACGAATGCTGATATCGATCCGCCCGATGATAAATCAAGATATTGCCAATATAAGACGATACTGAGCAAGAAAATAATTACTGCTACCGCCAATATAATCCAACGTTTCACGGTTTCACCCACTTTACAATCATTATATCATAATGATTTTGTTATGCAATCAATGATCACCCGATTTGATTAAAGAAAAACCGCTAGCAAGGCTGCGGTTTTATGTTTTAATTAGTCTTTGACAAATGGAATTAATGCCATGTGTCTAGCGCGTTTGATTGCTACTGCCAATGGTCGTTGCCATTTAGCTGACGTACCTGTGACGCGTCTTGGTAAAATCTTACCTCTATCGGTAATGAATTTCTTTAGTAATTCAACGTCTTTAAAATCGATATGTTCAACTTTATTTTGTGTGAAGTAGCAAACTTTTTTACGGCGTCTAAAACCGCCGCCTTTATTATTGCGATATGCCATTATGTGTCCTCCTCGTTAGAATGGTAAATCTTCTTCTGCAGCGAGTTGTTTACTTGTTTCGTAAAACTCATCACTGTCATTTGATGATGGCTCAGGTTGTGAGTATGCATCATCATTATTGTTATTCGAGCTGTCGCCCCTCGTCTCTAAGAACTGTACAGAATCACAGACAACTTCCGTGATATAGCGCATATTGCCATCGACTTCGTAAGAACGCGTTTGAATTCGTCCTTCTATGCCAAGGAGTGCACCTTTACGGATGTATTGTGCAAGATTTTCAGCTTGTCTACGCCAGACAACACATTGAATGAAGTCTGCTTGGCGTTCGCCTGATTGATCTGCAAATTGTCTATTGACTGCGAGTGTGAAGTTAACGAAATTAACGTTAGATTGAGTTGATTTAAGCTCCGGATCTTTTGTAATTCGACCCACTAGAATCACGCGATTAATCATCGGTTACTCTCCTTCCTTCACAACGATGTAGCGAATTACTGGTTCAGTAATTCTGACAACACGGTTGAACTCTGCAACAGCTTCTGGAGTCGCATTAACGAGTAGCCACACATAGTAGCCTTTCTTGTAATGGTTGATCTCATAAGCTAAATCTTTTAGTCCAAGTTCCTTAAGTTCAAGAACTTCCGAATTAAGATTAACGAAAATATCGTTAAAACTGTTTACGATTGTTTTAATGTTCTCGCTCTCTTCGGTTGGACGGATGATATACATGATTTCATATTTTTTCATCTTTTCCACCTCCTTCTGGTCTATGGTCTTTATTTGCATAAAGACAAGGATAAAATCTCATGCTAGGTCATTATATCATAGAACCATCTATAATACAATAAATCACATTAGTTTTTAAGTATGATTTTCTCGATTAAACGGTATGCAAGTGCAACCGTTTCTTCAATCGCTTCAACACGTGATTCATTTTCAAACGAAATGACTTCAACAAGGCATTGATTGCCATCGCTTACAGCCACAAAAGCCTCTCTTTTATCAGAGCCTTCTTGTAGGGTTGGACCAGCATTACCTGTAATCCCAACACCGATGTTTGAACAGAGTTCTAAGCGCACACTTTCTGCCATTGCTTTCGCAACTGGCGCACTCACAATACCATGTTCGTACATGAATCTATAATTAATACCCAACACATCATATTTTACAGATTCGTTATAGGTCACTAAACTACCTTTTAATACTTTTGAAGCACCTGGATTTTCCACAATTTTGTAACTTGCGAGTCCCCCTGTCATGCTTTCTGAAAACCCTACTGTTAAATCATAGTCCAAGAGCAGTTGAAATACGTCTTTACCCGTCATGATAGTTCAATATCGTAAGTATGCGTTACAAACGATGTGCCTTCCTTTCGTACGATTGTCACCGATAGTATATCACCAAAATCTGCATTTTGGATAAAACCACTTATTTCAGCAATCGTCGTCACAGATGTGCCGTTAATCGCAACAATTAAGTCTAATTCTTGTAACACTTCAACAGCTTGTCTTGTATAATCAAATCCAACGACAACAACACCAGCAGCATCGGTATCAAATTGGTCAGCATTTTCAGGATATTGTTCTAAATAATCCGTTAATTCCACAACAGTTACACCAAACTTAGGACGTCTTTCAACATTAATATAATCTTCTTCTGCATAGTTTCTAATGATTGGTGCAATCGTATTGATATTAAGTGAATAATTCAATCCTTCTGCAGCGATATCGCCAGATTCTGTTGTGATCCATGTGTCTTTAGCAACATTAATCGCGATCACATCACCATTTAAATTGAATAATGGTCCTCCACTATTCCCTGGATTTAATTCCGCATCATGCATGATTGCTAAATTATCGATACCATTATAGGATTGTGATGCTTTACTGACAACGCCTTGTGTCACATAATTATAGTTCATTAAATCATTTGGTGTACCAATCGCATAAACATCTTGACCAACAATGATTTCAGTGGTTGTATTTTCACTAATTGGTTTAATATCTTTCACTGCGAAATTTAAATCAGATACAAATCTCACAACGGCGATATCATAAAGTGAACTAGCTTGATAATCTTGTGCAGGAATCACTGTTTCTTCACTGCCATAATAAATTCTAAGTTCATCACCGTCTGTCGCAACAGAATCAATGACGTGATAGTTTGTTAAGACATAATAAAGGAATTCACCTTCAACATCAGTCGCGTCTTTTTGGAAAATAACGCCTGATCCAAAGCCACTGTCCGTTTCAACAACGACAACCGTCGGTATAACCGATTGAAGCATATTGATTCTGGTTTGTTCATACGTGTCTGGTGATTCATATGGTGTTTCAGCTCGTAGATCTAAACATCCTACAAGAGCGAATACCATGAATAAAGTTAAAACGAGTAATAATAGTTTTCTTTTCATCATATCAGTCTCCTAAATGAAATAGTTGATTTGCATTTCTAGTTGTTTGTCGGATGACTTCTTCTTCCGATAAATCTCGTAATCTTGCAATTTCTTTTACAATGTAAGGTAAATATTTTGGTTCGTTACGTTTACCACGAAAAGGCGTTGGTGCTAAGTAAGGGCTATCTGTTTCTGTGAGTAACCATTCAAGTGGTATACGTTTCGCGATATCAATCGCGTTTCTTCCATTTTTGAAGGTCACTGGACCATCAAGTCCTACATAGAAGCCTAAGTCAATCGTCTTTATAACATCGTTAAAATCTGAGCTAAAACAATGGAAGACACCTTGCACTTTATCCTTATATGGTAATACGGCTTCATACGCTTCTTCAAATGAACTTCTTGTGTGAATGATGAGTGGTTTGTTGTATTCAATGGCTAATTCGATTTGTTCTTTAAACACGTTTAATTGTGTTTCAAGATTATCCTTTCGCCAATGAAGATCAATCCCACATTCACCAATCGCGACCACCTTCGGATGATTGAGATAGGGTATTAATGTTTCAACACCACCATTATCTGCAACACTTGGATGGATACCTACGGTCGCATATAAACCATCATATTGTTCAGCAAGTTCAACTGCTCTTTTATTTGACGCTGGATCAATACCAATCACAATGATTGGCTTTACGCCTGCAGCAAACGCATCCTTAATGACTTGGTCGACGTCTGTTTCAAATTCTTCGATGTTAATATGGCAATGTGTGTCGATCATCAAATCATCTCCTTACCTTGATAATATTATAACACTATCGTGTTAAATTGTAATCGGTGAGACAGTTTCACGATATTTTAACATATAGTCTATAAAAAAAGAGGCTTTTCAGCCTCTTTAAATATATGTTTTTGGTTATTATTCAGTAATCTTAACAACTGAACCAGCACCAACAGTACGTCCGCCTTCACGAATTGAGAACTTAGTTCCTTCTTCTAAAGCGATTGGGTGGATCAATTCAACGTTCATCACAGTGTTATCACCAGGCATAACCATTTCTGTGCCAGCTGGTAATGTAATCACACCAGTAATGTCTGTTGTATGGAAATAGAATTGTGGGCGGTAGTTTGAGAAGAATGCAGTGTGACGACCACCTTCTTCTTTTGATAAGACGTAAACTTGTGCTTCAAACTTGAAGTGTGGGTTAACGCTCTTTGGTTTAGCTAATACTTGTCCACGTTCTACTTGTTCACGGCTGACACCTCTTAATAAGGCACCGATGTTGTCACCAGCTTCTGCATAGTCAAGAAGCTTTCTGAACATTTCAACACCAGTTACAACTGTGCTCTTTGTTTCGTGAATACCAACGATTTCAACGTTGTCACCGACTTTTAATTGACCACGGTCAACACGTCCAGTAGCAACTGTACCACGTCCTGTGATTGTGAAAACGTCTTCGACTGGCATTAAGAAAGGCTTGTCAGTTTCACGTTTTGGTGTGTCGATATATTCATCAACAGCAGTCATTAATTCTTCGATTGATGCAATCCATTTTGCATCACCGTTTAATGCACCAAGTGCAGAACCACGGATAACAGGTACGTCATCGCCTGGGAAGTCATATTCTGATAATAATTCACGAACTTCCATTTCAACTAAATCTAATAATTCATCATCGTCAACCATATCTGATTTGTTTAAATAAACAACCATCTTAGGTACACCAACTTGACCAGCAAGTAAGATGTGTTCGCGTGTTTGTGGCATAGGGCCATCAGCAGCTGAAACAACGAGGATCGCTCCGTCCATTTGAGCAGCACCAGTGATCATGTTTTTAACGTAGTCAGCGTGACCTGGGCAGTCAACGTGCGCATAGTGACGGTTTTCAGTTTCGTATTCTACGTGCGCAGTGTTAATTGTAATACCGCGTTCCTTTTCTTCTGGAGCGCTGTCGATTGACGCGTAGTCTTTGATTTGAGCAAGACCTTTACCAGCAAGTACTGTAGTGATTGCTGCAGTTAGCGTCGTTTTACCATGGTCAACGTGGCCAATTGTACCAATGTTAACATGTGGTTTGGTTCTTTCAAACTTTTGTTTTGCCATTTTAATGGT
Source organism: Acholeplasmataceae bacterium (assembly GCA_963675245.1). Taxonomy (GTDB): domain Bacteria; phylum Bacillota_I; class Bacilli_A; order Acholeplasmatales; family Acholeplasmataceae; genus WOFB19. The sequence goes on from OY775910.1 coordinate 496,795, forward strand.
TCCTCCTAAATTGTTTTATATCGAGTATTTTTATAGTATTTTTTTACATACATATTGTATATGATAAACTTGTTTTTTGCAAGCAAGTACGATTAATTCGTACCACGTTTCTTCATTATTTCTTCCATAATAGACTTAGGTGTCTTATCATAGTGAGAAAATTGCATAACGAAGTTTGCACGACCTTGCGTATTTGATCTTAAGCTTGTCGCGTATCCGAACATTTCAGCTAGTGGTACTAACCCTCTGATTGCGATGGCGTTTCCGCGTGTTTCTTGACTTTCAAGATGTCCACGACGCGATGTAATGTCGCCGATAACGTTACCTACATAATCATTTGGCGTAACTACTTCAACGTCCATGATTGGTTCTAGAAGCACTGGATTACCTTTGCTCTTTAATTCTTTTAAAGCCATTGAAGCAGCAATCTTAAATGCCATTTCTGAGGAGTCAACTTCATGGTATGAACCGAACTTAAGCGTAGCTTTTAAGTCGATGACTGGATAACCAGCAATAATACCATTTGGAAGTGATTCTTCAATACCTTTTTGAACGCCAGGAATGTATTCTCTAGGAATAACACCACCAACGATTTTATCCACAAACTCAAATCCTTTACCAGGGTTTGGTTCAAAGTTGATGACGACATGTCCATATTGACCACGACCACCAGATTGGCGAACGAATTTAGATTCAATTTCAGCATCTGTATCAATTGTTTCACGATAGCTTACTTGTGGTTGAGCAACGTTAGCTTCCACTTTGAATTCACGTTTCATTCTATCAACGATAATGTCAAGGTGTAATTCACCCATACCGGCAATAATCGTTTGACCTGTTTCATGATCAGTAAATGTTCTAAATGTTGGATCTTCTTCAGCTAATTTAACGAGCGCGACATTCATCTTGTCTTGGTCTTGTTTTGTCTTAGGTTCGATTGCTACGTTAATAACTGGTTCAGGGAAGACCATAGATTCAAGAATAATATCACCACCAACAACTGTTAGTGTGTCGCCTGTTGTTGTGTTCTTTAAACCAACAACAGCTGCGATGTCTCCTGCATAAATCTCTTTGATTTCTTCACGGGAGTTCGCATGCATTTGCAAAATACGTCCGAATCTTTCTTTTTGGTCCTTATTGGTGTTCATCACATATGAACCTGCATCAATATGTCCTGAATAGACTCTGAAGAACGTTAAACGTCCAACATAAGGGTCTGTCATCACTTTAAATGCTAATGCTGTGAATGGTTCATTGTCATTTGGATGACATTCAACTTCTTCACCATCATCATTATGTCCCACTGTAGCTACGACATCCGTAGGTGCAGGTAGGTAACTGATGACTGCATCAAGCATTAACTTGACACCTTTGTTTTTAAATGCAGTACCACAGATGACCGGGAAGAACTTAACAGCTAGTGTTCCTTTACGGATTGCTGCTCTAATTTGATCATTAGAGATGTCTTCACCTTCTAAGAATGCGATCATGATGTCTTCATCGAAATCTGCAACAGCTTCAACGAGTTCCATTCTCTTTTCTTCAACGATGTCAACTAAGTTAGCAGGAATCTCAATTTCAACTGCATCCTCACCTGGTTCACCATCATAGTGATATGCTTTTCTTTCAATAATATCGATAATGCCATCAAATTCAGCTTCAGCGCCAATGGGCCATTGAACAGGCACAGCTTTAACACCTAAGCGATTATGTATTGTTTGAATAGAGTGAGCAAAATCAGCACCGATTTTGTCCATTTTATTAATAAATACAATACGTGGAACTTTATATTCTGTTGCTTGACGCCAAACAGTTTCTGTCTGTGGTTCAACACCAGCTTGGGCATCAAGTACCGTAACAGCACCATCTAGTACACGTAGTGAACGTGATACTTCAACGGTGAAGTCGACGTGACCAGGTGTGTCGATAATGTTGACTTTGTGGTCTTTCCAATATGCTGTCGTTGCTGCTGATGTAATGGTAATACCACGTTCCTGTTCTTGCGCCATCCAATCCATTGTTGCAGCACCTTCATGTACTTCACCAATTTTATGGATTTTACCAGTGTGATATAAAATTCTTTCTGTCGTTGTCGTTTTACCAGCATCAATGTGCGCCATGATACCGATATTACGAACTCTGTTAAGCGGGTATAGACGAGGCATGATAATTCCTCCTACCAGCGATAGTGAGCGAATGCTTTATTCGCTTCAGCCATGCGGTGCACGTCTTCGCGCTTTTTCACTGCTGCACCTTGTCCTTGAGATGCTTCAATGATCTCTTTTGCAAGTTTTTCTTCCATGGTTTTCTCATGACGAAGTCTTGCATAATTGATAAGCCATCTTAAACCTAATGTTGTTTTACGTGAAGGTCTGACTTCAACTGGTACTTGGTAGTTTTGACCACCAATACGGCGTGAACGGACTTCTAATACAGGCATAATGTTATTTAAGGCTTCATTAAATACTTCAATTGGTTCGCGTCCTGTTACTTCTTTGACACGATTAAAAGCACCATATAAGATACTTTGAGCTGTTCCTTTTTTACCATCTAACATAATTGTATTTACGATTCTTGTTACAAGTTTTGATTGGTAAATTGGATCAGGTAATACGTCGCGTTTTGCGATATGTCCTTTACGAGGCATGGTTTCACCTTCTTCCTTTCAAATGATATGTCAATCTTGAATTATTTTTTCTTTGGTCTCTTAGTACCATACTTGGAACGTGCTTGTTCACGGTTTTGAACACCTGAAGCATCAAGTGTGCCACGAACGATATGATAACGTACACCAGGTAAGTCTTTTACACGTCCACCACGGATTAAGACGACACTGTGTTCTTGAAGTGAATGTCCAATACCTGGGATGTATGCTGTAACTTCTGTTTGATTTGATAAACGAACACGTGCATATTTACGTAATGCTGAGTTTGGTTTCTTAGGTGTCATGGTTGTAACACGTGTACATACACCACGTTTTTGTGGGGAGCTATAAACAGATATTTCTTTTTCTTTAGAATTGTATCCGTAGCCTAAAGCTGGTGACTTTGACTTATAGTTTTTTGTTGATCTTCCTTTTTTTACTAACTGTTGAATAGTAGGCATATCAAGCGGTTCTCCTTTCTTTCACACATATCCATGTGTTTCTTTTTTCTGTCTCAAAATTTTTTTTGGCTTAACAAAGCCAATTTAATGATTTAACTTACGTGCAAATTGCACAGCGTTTTTATTATATAATAAAGGGGTGTTATTGTCAACATTTTTTGATTTAATTTTCGTATTTTTTTAATTTACCTTTCATTGACAAAACCCTTATATCACTTTATAATTGAATTACATAAGGGGTCATATCATAGAGGAGCGTTACAATGATAAAAAAAATATTAGTAACAGCATTTGCATTTCTGGTGTCACTATTGTTAGTTGCTTGTGATCATTTAGCCACAAACCCTAATGATTTTACGAATTGGCTGGATTCAAATGACGCTACAGATTTAAATAATGATGACGTCATTGATGAAACAGATTATTCATTATTCCTTCTTTTGAATGATTACACCCTGTGGTTAAATTCAGATGATGCTGCGGATTTTAATGACGACCGTGTGATTAATGAAGATGATTATGTGTTGTATCGTCTACAAAACAGCTATACTTATTGGTTATCGTCAAGTGAAGCTGCTGATTTAAACAATGATGACATCATTGATGAAGACGATTATGATTTATATCTATATCCCACCATCAGTGACTATAGCATGTGGCGCGATACATTAGACGCGATGGATCTCAATGATGACCAAGTCGTTGATGAAGACGATTATGCAATCTATTTAACATATCTTGAATTCGCTGGTGATTATGAGATTACAAATTTCTCATATACTGGATTAGCAAATGATTATATTGGCGATTATATCTTTTTAGTTGATTTTGAAGACTATCTATCTGATATCACAATTACTGTAGATCATGCAGGTCAAGTTTCCACCACATTATCAAATGCACTTATAGATAAACTGGATTATACCTATAGTATTATCTTAGAGGCTTTATCCAATATGACTATTACCAAGTTGTCAGCAAGTTTAGTTGCGATTGATACTGCTACTACCATTGATAGTTTAACCGTTAATTTCTCACTCTATTTAACACCGATTGAGGGTGGCTTTTCAACTTCTTATACCATCAGTGCCTATGAAACAAATCCCGTAATGACATTCAATTTAATGAAGGTATCGTAATGAGCGTTAAACCAATTGAAACGAATATCAATATTTTGTGGGTTAAAACGATACTTTATGCATTCATTTTGGTTTTAGTGATTGTAAGTGTCATCTTAATACCTAAAGTGATATTTAAACGTGATGCTGCTACAACCTACGCGATATCTTTGGCAAGCACTGATGACGTTAATCTTCTTCTTTACGATTATGATGTTTATGCCACTACGACACGTTTTAACGAAGGATTGATTGCAGCTGTAGACATTGTAAAACAAGCATTTGATGAGAGAAATGAAGTCTTAGCAATTAAAGTTTATGGTGAAACAAAAACCATTGAGCGACGAAATGATTATATTTATATCACAGATCCAAACACATTAATGTTAAATATAGAATATTATCTGGTAAAAGATGTTGCGCTAAATGATATCACCATTCCAGCTAGAACATTCATTATGTTATTTGATGATATTGCACCTATTATAAATGGCATTTACATTGGATTATATACAATCGTCTTCATAAGTATTTTTACACCTTTTACGATTAAAGTAACGAGACAATCATTATATCTATATAACTATTATCAAACAGAAAAAAGCGAATAATCGCTTTTTTTATTAAAAGAAAAAGGAAAAATGCCACTGCTGAGCAATGGCATTTTATGTTTTTTTACTAGTTTATCTCAATTATTTGTATAGATCGAAATCAATATTTGAGAATGTTGATGTAGTTTCATCTTTATAACCTGTAGCGAAAATGAGGTCATAAGTTGCTTGTGGTGTGCTAGCAAGTAATACGTCGATTGGTGAGTATGCTGTATCAGCACCATCAATTGAAGGACCACTTGATAAACCTTCTAGACCGTCAACGCCATCAACGATATTCTTAGCGATTGCTACTGAGTCAGCACATAATTTAGATGTGTCTTTGAAGACTGTCATTGTTTGTGTGCCTTTACCATTAACTTCATCACCCATTAAGCTTGCTAATGCAACGTCAGAAGCATCTTGACCTGTTGTCCAATATGCTGAATAAGGTGTTGTCATCAATGCAAATTGTTGACGAATAGCAGCTGATGTATCATCATTTGGAGCAAGTACGAATACATCATCAGATGGATCAGTAATGTTTGTTTCTGCCCAAGTAACTAAAGCAGCAGCTTTTTCTTCAGCAGTTTGTGCATTCCAGTCAGTGTCTATTGGAAGCATTGCAGCTTGAAGAGCAGTTTTAGCAGCTTCGTTAAATGTCGCTTCAGTATAAAGTGCTAAACCTTCAAATGGTGCTGGGTTTTGGTTAATAATACGGAACATATCTAAGTGTGGTTGAATTTCTTCCATTGCACCACCAAAGAAATATGTAGCGTTTGGCCAGTCAGCAACACGACCAGCAAATAATGCTAAGTCAGCTTTATTAGTTGATGAATAACCTTCAGCGATTGCCATGTCAACTAAGTGTTTACCCATAGCTTTACCAACATTCCAACTGTTGAATGTTGTATAGTAGTCAGCGTGAATATCTGCATCTTTCTTAGCCATACGGTCATGAGCGATTAGAATAACACCTTCATCGTTACATAATTGTGCTACACCAGCACCTGAACCTTCTGCAGTTAAGATAATAACTTCAGCGCCTCTAGCGATAAGTGCTTCAGCATTAGCAACTTCTTTAGATTCGTCGCCTTCTGAGAATAGAATATCATATTCATATCCTGCACCTAATGCATCAAGTTCTTCTTCAAAGAAACGACCATCTTGGTTAGCCCAACGTTCTTCAGAAGCATCTGGTAAAATGACACCAATCTTAATGCTGTTTCCTGAACAGCTTGCCAGCGTAATTGATAACGCTGCAAATGCAACTAGCAATAAAACAGATAAAACTCTTTTTTTCATTTTTAACTCCCTCTCTTTCTATGTGATAAAGGTACAATTATACCTGAATCCCTAATTAAACAAAATCTTCTTCTTTAGAACCACGAATCATATCTTTAATACGTTTGAGTTGTCCTTCTGCATTCATATGACGATATTCGTAATCAATAAGGTTTTCTGCAGCTTCTTTTTTAGCAGCACGTAATTCTTTACGTGTCTGTTTAAACGCCATCCTAGCTTCAATTAGTCGATCCTTATTATCAACTTTCGCCATATAGACGCCAACCATGTCAACCGTTCTGACATTTCTAGTGTAAATATCAAAGACAACAGCTAGTAATAATACACTACCTAATACAACAGGTTCAATATTTGAATCGAATCCTGCTAACGCCATACCATTCTTCAAACTCATGATAACTACTGCACCAACTACTGAGTTAACTATCTTACCAGATCCACCTTCAGCGGATGTACCACCAATGAAGGCAGCAGCAATCGCGTATAATTCCCAGAATGGTCCATGGTTTGGTGAAGTGTTTTGTGTTCTTGTGACATACATAACCCCTGAAATCATCGCTAATATACCCATGCTAACCATAACGAAAATAATGATTTTCGCAACGCTTATACCAGATAATTCAGCCGCTTCAGGATTACCACCAACAGCGAACACACGTCTACCAATAACTGTTTGTGTTGTCAAGAATACATAAACGATAACGACAACGATTGTGATTAATAGTAGATATGAAATACCACGGAATGCTGCTAGCGTATATGTTAACCAAACGATAATACCTGACATAACAAGAAGTTTTGTCATGAAGATTGGTATACCTTCAAGTCTTAAACCTAATTTTTGTTTCTTTTGTCTTCCTCTTATAAAGCTATAGATAACTGCGATTAATAAGATCATACCAACTTCAACAGTTAATAAGTTGAAGTTACCAAGTGCGATTTGTTGACCAAGCCATCCAGTGATTAATGAGAATCCCAGCACAAAGGCGACCACAACAAGACTGCCAACCACTTTAGTAATAAAAATAATCACGTTTAATACTTTATCAATAAAGTTACTCTCAGTGTCACCTTTTGGCTTGTTAATTTCAATAACAAGACCAGGAATAATAATTGCGTAAGCTAACACAATACCAATTTTCTTTAATACGACGCTAACAAATGAATCGATTTGATCATTTTGTTTTGCATATACTTTATGAAGTGCATATAAGAGACCAACAATCACAAGTATTTCAAAGATTAAACCATAGATACCTATATTAGCTACGTTCATTGGATGAATAACCACATACGCAAGTATTAATGTAACAATACCGACCATTGCTGTAATAACAACTGATCTAAATAAGAATATTAGAATTGCTTTATAATGTTTGAACCATTTAAGTAAAATGACATATAACACACTCTTTACGATAACTTTAACAACATCTTTAACAATGGTCCACCAAGAGACAGATTCCTTCACTTCTATTTTTTGTTTATCATCCGTCACTGGTGCTCTTTTTTTGCCATATTTGAAAATCAAATATAAAGCAGCAATTGCGCCAAATATAATCATAGTAGCATCAAACGGTCCCCAAGAGGTTGAGGTTAAGTATTCAATACCAATGCGATTAAAAAATGTATTAGCTGTTGGTATCGTTCTCGTGTTTGTTTCTAACATGAGTAATCCTTTGAAGATAAACATCCCTGCGAGGGTAACAACAAATGCGGGTACATGAAGTTTCGCTACAGCAAATCCTTTAATAATACCAACGAAAATAGCGATAACCAGTGCACCCAGTAACGCTACACCAATGGATTGACCGTTAACTTCAACTGATACCACCACATATGCTCCCATGAATGCCCCTAAATACCCAACGGAGAGGTCAATCATCCTCGTAACAATAACGAGTGTCATCCCAACCGCTAGAACTGCAACATATGCTGTTTGATCTAATAGATTACTAAAGTTTCTTGGTTGTAAGAATAAACCACCTGTCATTATTGAGAAGGCAATCGCGATTACGATGAACGCGATGTACATCCCATAATCTCTAATATTTGATCGAATCATCGACCATACTGTAAGGAAATACTTTTTAATAGGGTGTATTTGTTTCATTGTCTATACCGTCGCTTTCTCCATAATTTTCTCAGGGGTTGCTTCTGAAATATCAAATTCTGCTGTTTGGACACCTTCTGCAATGACATATATACGATCACACATGCCAAGTACTTCAGGTAGTTCCGAAGAAATCATCACAATACTCATCCCTTTAGCAATGAGTTCATTAATGATGGTATACATTTCGAACTTAGCACCAACATCGATTCCTCTTGTCGGTTCATCTAAGAACAAGATTTCCGGTTCTGCACAAAGCCATTTACCCACCTGAACTTTTTGTTGGTTCCCACCACTTAGATTTTTAACGGTTTGAAATATTGATGGTGTTCTAATCCCTAACTCATCAACATATTTATTTGTTAATTTATCCATTTCTGAAAATTTGATAACACCTGTTCTTGATATTCTATTGAGTGCGGCTAATGTAACGTTTTGGCTGATGGTTTCTTTTAAGATTAAACCATTTCCTTTTCTATCTTCAGACACATAAGCAATCCCATTTTTGATGGCTTTACTTGGTGTATTGAATTTTACTGGTTTACCAAACGCTACAATATTACCTGATAATTTATATTTAGGTGTATTACCAAAAATAGATAATGCGAGTTCAGTTCGGCCAGCACCCATTAGTCCAGAAATACCAACGACTTCACCGCGTCTTACTTTAATGTTGATATCTGTTAAGATATTTCTACTCTTTTCAGGATCAAATGCTGTCCAGTGAATCGTTTCAAACACCACATCTTGAGGCACATATTTTGGTCGTTTTGGGAAAATATCCTCAATTTCACGACCGACCATATGACGAATGATTTCTGCTTCATTAATATCCGCTTTTTCCATTCGTTTCACTGTCTTACCATCTCTCAAGATGGTTAAGGAATCTGCAGCGACTTCAACCTCTTTCAATTTGTGAGAAATCATAATAGATGTAATACCATCCTTCTTAAGTCCCTTGAGTAGGTTTAGGAGGTTTTCACTATCATCTTCGTTTAACGCGGATGTTGGTTCATCTAGAATGAGTAATTTAACATTATGTGCTAATGCTTTAGCGATTTCAATGAGTTGTTGTTTACCAACTGATAATTTACCAACAATTTCATGAATGTCAATTTCCAATCCCACCATGTCTAAATACTTTTTAGCCAAAGCTTGGGTTTCATTCCAATCCATCAACATTTGACCACGTCGTTTTTCATTTCCCACAAAAATATTTTCATAAATAGATAAGTTAGGGAATAGTGCGAGTTCCTGGTTAATAATGACAATACCACAACCTGTTGAGTCTTTTGTCCCATGAAAATGTCTAATCTCATGATCGAAAATAATGTCGCCATTAAAAGACCCTGAAGGATGGATACCTGATAATACTTTAACGAGTGTCGATTTACCTGCACCGTTTTCACCAACGATGAAATGAATTTCATTTTCACGAACATTCAAATTTACATCATCAAGTGCTACAACACCAGGGAATGTTTTTGTTATACCTTGCATAACGAGTAAGTCTTTTTGTTCCATAGTTTGCCTTTCTCGTAACTAGAATAGTGATTTAACAGTTGGATAAATTTTTACGAACTGTTTATATTTTTCTTGATATAATGCCACTTGATCCAATTGAGGTTCAAATACTTTTTCGATTTTAATCATTTGTTGACAAGCTTCTTCTACGTTTTGATAAACGCCTGATCCTACCATCGCTAAGATCGCAGCACCATAAGCTGGTCCTTCGTTTGAGGTGGTTCTAACCACTCTTGCATCCATGATGTCTGAAACAATCTGACACCATATATCATTTTGTGCACCGCCACCTGTTATTTTTATTTCTTTTATGTTGATTCCTAAGTCTTTAATCAGGCACATAGAATCATTTAAAGCAAATGTGACACCTTCAATTAAAGCTCTCCCCATATCAAATATGGTATGTTTTGCCGATAGACCCAAAAAGACGCCCTTAGCATTAGGATCGTTGATTGGTGCTCTTTCTCCCATTAAATATGGTAGGAAAAATAAGTGTTCTTTGGGATCGGCATTTTCGATACCATTATACATCTCTTTAAATGAAATGTCTTTTATTATTTTTCTAAACCAACTCACTGATCCAGCTGCACTAAGCATAACAGCCATCAAATGATACTTACCGTTTGCGTGAGCATAACTCTGTAAATGACTCTTATAATCTGGGAAAAATTTGTTTGATGAGACAAAGATAACACCGGATGTGCCAAGTGAAATACTCACATCACCATCATTAACAACACCAAGCCCTATAGCACCTGCTGCTTGGTCACCTGCACCAGCAATAACATTCACATGTTGCGTGATTTTTAAATAACCTTTAACTGATTCCGTTAAATCACCTACAACATCACTGCTTTCAACAATCGTTGGGAAACATGATAAATCTAATCCCGTAAGTGAAATAATATCTTTTGCATATTGTCTGTGATTAACGTCATACCATAACGTACCTGATGCGTCACTGACTTCTGAAACAAACTTTCCTGTTAACTTGTACACTAAATAATCTTTAGGTAACATGATTTTTGCAATCCGTTTAAAATGTTCAGGTTCATGTTTTTTAACCCATAACAATTTAGGTAATGTTAATCCAGTAACAGCGATATTTCCAGTTGACTTCATTAGCTGATCAATACCAAATTCATTATTTAGAAAATCAACTTCTTCTACAGTTCGTTGATCATTCCATAAAATAGCTGGTCTAATAATGTCATCATTTTCATCTAGTAAGGTCAATCCATGCATCTGTCCAGAAAAACTAATCCCTTTAATCACTGGTTCATTTCCTTGAATGATTTCTTTAAGTGCTGAAAATGTTTGATGATACCATTGATGAGGATCCTGTTCACTCCAGGAAGCTTTTTCCATGTTGACATCGAAACTTCTACTGACTGTATTTAGTATGTTGCCTAAGTGATCCACAAGGATTAACTTGACGCTTGATGTGCCTAGATCGATACCAACGAACATGTATTTCACCTACCCTAGTAAATACTGATTTATAATTGACTCCAATAATTCTTGACGACCAGATTCATTCGGTTCCAAATCGCCTTTTTCTAAGACATATTTTTCAAGTTTCTTGAAGTCGACTTTACCTTCTTCAATCGCTTTACCAATGCCATCATTGTATGATGCATAACGTTGATCTATCAATTTTTCTAATACTTTATCTTCCCAAAGCTTCGCTGCAATTTTTAAACCTGCTGCGAATGCGTCCATACCAGCGATATGTGACAAGACTAAGTCATCTAATTCGAATGAAGCTCTTCTTGGTTTTGCATCAAAGTTTAAACCACCAGAAGATAGACCACCACCACGAATAATTTCATACATCGCCATCGTCGTATCATAAATGTTTGTAGGAAATTGATCGGTATCCCAACCAAGTAACATATCTCCTTGATTGGCATCAACACTACCTAACATACCCGCATCAACTGCTAGTCTTAGTTCATGTTGCATCGTATGTCCTGCAAGTGTTGCATGATTCGCTTCAATGTTTAACTTAAAGTGTTTATCTAATCCGTGTTGTCTTAAAAATGATAAGACGGTTGCACTGTCATAATCATATTGATGTTTTGTTGGTTCTTTTGGTTTAGGTTCAATATATAACTGACCCTTAAATCCGATTTCTTTTTTATAGTCTACTGCTAACCATAACAATTTAGCAAAATGTGCTTGTTCGCGTTTCATATCTGTATTTAATAATGTTTCATAACCTTCTCGACCACCCCAGAATGTATAACCACTACCATTCAAACGGTGAGTAAGTTCCATGGCTTTTTTAATTTGAGCAGCCGTAAATGCGAAGACATCAGCGTTAGGAGATGTGCTTGCACCATTAACGAAACGTGCATTAGAGAATGTGTTTGCAGTTCCCCATAATAGTTTAATACCCGTTTCTTTCATCTTCTTTTCGATTTTGTCAGCAACAACATCTAATCGTCTGTTTGTTTCAGCTAAAGAGTCCGCTTCTGGTGCGATGTCACGGTCATGAAAACAAAAATATTCAATGCCTAACTTTTGCATAAACTCAAATGCTGCGTCGACTCTATTTAAAGCTTGATCCATTGGATCTACATCTTTATTCCAAGGTCTATCAAAGAAAGGATCACCAAACATGTCTATCCCTAACCATTTGAATGTATGCCAATAAGCGACTGAAAATTTCAAGTGATCCTTCATTGGTTTACCTAAAACGATAGCGTCTTTATCATAAAACTTAAACGCGAAAGGGTTCTTACTGTTTTTTCCTTCATACTTAATTTCTTTAATTTGATCAAAATACATGGTTAATGCTCCTTTTTAAAAAATTTTAATGTTTGAGATTTATGCACATTGTTTAATCATAAAACTTTATGTATAATGAGAGAAAGCGAGGTAATCACTTATGAAAACGGGTAATGCTCAATCGATCAAATTAATCAATACACGTCTTGTGCTTGAACAACTCATCGAACATCATGAGACAACACGCATTGAAATTGCACGTCGTACAACACTTAATAAAGCAACTGTTTCTTCAATTGTTGCCGAACTCGTCGACAGACAATTCGTCTTAGAAACATCTAAGATTATTAAGACGGCTGGTCGAAGTGCCAACATTCTCGCTTTAAATAAAAATGCAGGTCGAATCTTCTCTTTAGAATTACTTCCTAGAAGCATATATGCGATTATCACAAACCTTTATGGGAAAATCGTTTATGAAACGACGAGGCCAGTGGATAATCCAGAATTTAGTGCATATATTAACGTCGTTTTCGACGTCATCGATGAATTGAAAGGTCAGACATTTGATTCTGTCTATGGTGTCATCGGTATTGGTGTCGGTGTTTATGGCATCTTATCCAAAGATAAGAAAATTAAATTTTCAACATTTAACTCATGGCGAGACATTGAACTTAAATCCATTATCGAAAACCATACTGGTATCGATACGTATATTGAAAATGAAGCGAATATCTCTGCATTAGGTGAACGAATCGTTTATCCTAATTTTGATAACATCGTGTCTTTAAATATTGGCGCCGGTGTCGGTACAGGTATTATCATTAACAATAAATTATATACAGGCAATGATGGATACGCTGGTGAATTTGGTCATACGATTGTTGTTCCTAATGGAAAGCATTGCATCTGCGGTAACTATGGCTGCTTAGAACGTTATATTGCTGATGATGCTGTCATTGAACGTTATTTTGAACTTGCCAATGAAACAGTGACCTTAAAGACATTAATTGATAAATTCAAACAAGGTAATCCTTATGCCATTCAAGTATATGATGAATTTATTAACTATTTGTCAATCGCTGTTAATAATCTAGCCCAAACTTTAAACCCTAAAGCACTTGTGATCAACAGTCTCATTGTAGAAATGATTCCAGAAAGTATTCAACTCATTAAGGGAAATCTTCATTCAAAAATATTGAACCTAGATTTACTCACAACATCTACTTTCAAGTCAAAACGGAATGTTTTAGGATTAACACATCTACTCATTCAGCATTTTTACGATATCGTTAATTACTCTCCTAAACTCGCAAAAAAATAACAAGTCTTTAATTAACGATACCGTTTTAATTTAAGTTAGCGCTTTCAAAGTTAGTTTAACACTTATACTATGTTTTGTCAATGTTTTTTTGTTGATATTTTTTTTCATAATAAAAGGCCTTTATAAGGCCTTTTATCTTTCATAATATCAACTATTCATCCGTGTTTTCATGTTTTTAATTCTGCTTTAAATTCGTAAATCCATATAATTTATCAATGAGCCAGTGCACAAAACGTGAAGGCAATAAGCGATTAAGCAACAAGAATACTTTGTACTTAAAACCTATAATTTTATGAAGCGGCATTCTTCTTCTCTCAACCAATCTACCAATAACCTTACCCGCATCACTCGCATCAATACCATTTTGTTCATCCGTTTCCATAACTTTCAGTGATTTGATAAATCGTCTTCGATATTTAGAACTTTCTTCTTTGTTTTTAACGCGATTTTGTGTGAATCCCGTTTTAATATCTCCTGGGAAAACTGTGCACACTTGAAAACCAAAAGGTTTTAATTCTATATCAAGTGCATCTGATAAAGCTTCTACTGCAGCTTTTGAACTACTATAAAATGCCTGAAAAGGAATAGAAAATCTTCCAGCCACAGATCCTAGATTAATGATTTTAGGCTTTTTCACAACGTGCATATAAGGCAGTGCGGCTTTTACAGAATAAAAAACACCCATGAGATTGACATCAAAAATATAATTGGCATCTTCAATGGTCGTTTCTTCAACACTACCTGCAATACCCATGCCTGCGTTATTGATTAAAACATCAATACGACCTTCAACATCAAATATATCTTTATAAGCTAATTTAAGTTGTTCAAAATCTTTCACATTTGCTTGAATGGCATTCACACCTTTAGCAACCGTTTTTGATCTAGCTACACCATAAACAATATGGCCTTTATTTGCTAGATAAGCTGCAGTTGATAACCCAATGCCTGAAGATGCGCCTGTGATTACAATGACCTTTTGTTTCATTAATCTAATATATCCTTCGTTTCTTCTAAGACTTCTACAATATGTTTGATGGCTTCATCCATGAGTTCTTTTGTATGTGTTGCAGTATAAGATGTTCTAATTAAACATTCCCCCGCAGGTGCTGCAGGTGGCACAACAGGATTGACATAAACCCCACGTTCAAATAACATATTGCAAGCGATGATTGTTCGCATTTGCGTATAGGTATATATCGGGATAATTGGTACTTTTGATTCTCTCATTTCAATCCCTTTTTCATGAAGTCCTTTACGCATATAATCAGCGATATTTAAAAGATTATGTGCACGTTCTGGTTCTCTTTTTAAAACCCTTAGTGCAGCAAGCGCAGCTGCTGTATTTGGTGCTGGAATCGCAGCAGAGAAAATATAGGGTCTTGAATTGTGTCTAATATATTCAACAACATCATATTCAGCTGCGACATATCCACCAATGCTTGCGAGTGATTTAGAAAATGTCCCCATGATGATATCGACTTCTTTTTCTAGTCCAAAGTATTCTGCAGTTCCTCTACCACCATGACCCAACACACCAAAACCGTGTGCATCATCTACCATCACACGCGCTTCATATTGTTTTGCCAGTCTAACAATTTCTGGAAGTTTCGCAATATCACCAGACATGGAGAAAACACCGTCAGTGACGATCAATTTCCCTTTATTTGGATCTGCACTGGCTAATCTTTGTTCTAAATCAGACATATCAGAGTGATTATATCTGACAACTTCAGCATATGATAGTCTGTTTGCATCATAAATACTCGCGTGATTTTCTTTATCAGAAAAAATGATGTCGTTACGTCCTGCAATCGCAGAAATAATACCTAGATTAGATTGAAATCCAGTTGAAAAGATGGTGCAATCTTCTTTATTCAAAAACGCTGCGAGTTCTTTCTCTAGCGTTTCATGTAGGTCAAGTGTACCATTTAAAAACCTAGACCCCGAAACACCTGTACCATATTTTTTGACTGCATCCACAGCAGCCTGAATCACTTCTGGATGAGATGTAAGTCCTAAATAATTATTAGAGCCTATCATGATTTCTCTATGACCTTCCATTTCCACGACGACATCTTGTTTTGATGTTAATGTGTGAAAATAGGGATAATATCCTGATGCTTTCGCTTTCTTAGCTGCGTCATATGCATAGCACTTTTTAAATAAGTCCATGTAAATCCTCTCTTTATATAAATACGTTTTATTCTATTATACTGTATTTTATTAAAATATGACCTTACACATTACCACTGTGTGGTAACAATAAATGTCTTTCAACGATTTATTGGCTTTATATCAATATTTCATCTAAGAATAGTATCATTCAATAAATAAAAAAAGCTTGACAATTATGTCAAGCCTTTTCTTAATGTCACATTTATCATTAATTAGCAACAATTTCATATTGTATAATCGTCTTTAATAAATCGACAAATTCTGATTTATACATATCTTCGGTTACTGTGTTTAAATGTTCAATTCTTGAAAGTGCATTTGCCAGGTTAGCCTCATTCAAATATACACTTTCTCTTAAAATTAAAACCGTTTCAATTAGACTAGAAATAAATAATGCATCTTCACTTGGTTCTGATGTAATTGCTGTTGGTAAAATTTCAGATACTTGTTCAAGTTGTGTATCATCAGACGTATCTGGACTTTTATATTTAATAGTTATATCTGCTAGTTTACTGTCAGAAATTGATTCACGTAATTTGATTTCAAAGACAACCGTAACCATCAAATCTGAACCTATCTCACCGGCATCTGTTTCTTCATTCGTGAACTCTTCTTCTGTTAATAAGCCGTGCTCATACCCTACTAAACGATATGATTCAACATTATCAGAATTAAATATAATTTGTGCTTTTGCATCTCTTGCTACAGTGTAAAGTGTCCCATTTATACCTTCCGAAAATGCACGATTAGCTTCTTGTACACTATCAATATACATATAGATACCATTACCATGTCTTGCTAGCGTCTCAAGATTGTCATCTTGCAAATTACCACGACCAAAGCCAAATACCGAGAAATAAATACCAGACTGTCTTTTTTCTATGATAAATTCTTCGAGTTCTCCTCGTTCAACAATACCAAAATTAAAATCACCATCTGTGCATAATATGATACGGTTATTCCCCCCTTCAATGAAATGGTCAGTCGCTACGCTATAAGCACGCTCAATACCATCAGATCCATATGTTGATCCAGATGCTTCTAATGCATTAATATAACTCATCATTTGATTACGATTTTCTCCTGATAAACCAGAAAATACTAATTTTGTCACAGAAGAATATGTAACAAGACTGATGGTATCACCATCTGATAAGTTTTCCACTAAAATATTTAAGGATTGTTTGACTAAATCCAGTTTTAGTGGATCATCCATTGAACCAGATACATCAACTAAGAATACATAGTTATTACCAATAAGTAACTGTTCTGTTACTACTGCTTTCATGCCTACTATTAATAGTTTCGTCTCAGTATTCCAAGGTGTATCAATAACTTCAAAGGATGTACCTAACACATCATCACCGCTAGGATCATCGTAATCATATTTGAAATAATTAATAAATTCTTCAACACGAAGACTATTTCTATCAATGAATCCACCTTGATTAATAGTCGATCTAAAATTTGTATATGCAGCTGTGTTCACCGTTAAAGATAATTGTGATGTAGGGTTTTCTGATGTTAAGATAAAAGGATTCTCAACGATTCCTTGATAGGTATCCGTATAATTATAGTTAGCGTCTGGATCACTATTGTAATTTTCCATTGAAGAACAAGCCGTTAAAAAAGATAAACAACAAATCATAAATACAAATATCAATTTCTTCATTTTTCATTCCTCTTTTCTATTTTGACCATAGTATACTTCTCAATTTTGTCAAATATTTGAAGAACTTGTGACAATGTTGTGACAATTAACTTGGCGTAGTCATGTTATTATGATAATGTGATATCATAACATTAAGAAAACCAAGGGGTGGTAGACGTGCGAATATTAATTGTTGAAGATGAAAAACACTTAAACGATTTATTACATGATTACATTGAAGAATCTTTTTCTGATGCCGAAATTGATCAAGTCTTTGATGGTATCACTGCTCTAGATGCAGTACATAATGCCCTATATGATTTGATCTTACTTGATGTTATGTTACCGCATATGAATGGATTTGATGTCTGCAGACATATTAGAGAAAATTCAGATGTTCCCATTATGATGCTCTCTGCATTAAGTGATGAAGAAAATCAATTAAAAGGATATAATCTCGGTATAGATGATTACGTTACAAAACCTTACAGTCCTAAAATTGTGATTCAAAAGATATCTTCTGTCTTATCTCGATATGATCATAAATCGCCTAATCAATTAATGACTTATGGCATCATATCGTATAATTTCGAGCAATACAAACTTACTATCAATCATCAACTTGTGTCTTTAAATAAAAAAGAGTGGGAATTATTTGTACTGTTTGTTCAACATATTGGTCGTGTTTTTTCAAGAGAAGAATTACTGAATCTAATTTGGGGATATGATTATTATGGTTTTGAAAGAACAGTCGATACCCATATCAAACGTCTAAGACAAAAAATGGGTGACGCTTCATCCTACATTAAAACAGTTTACAAGTCTGGTTATAAATTCGAAAAATAATCAATATAGGGAGGCGAACATATGAAAATAAACATTTTTTTCAAAACTTTTTTTGCATTATTTATTTCATTTTCGCTCGTTTTTATATTGAATTTATATATATCCTATCAACGCTTTTCACCTTTATATATCGAAGAAAATATTAGTCATGTAAAATCCATCATATTATCATCTGTTCCAGATATTTCAAATAGCACTCCTTTATCTGATACCGACCTTAGTCGTCTTTCAAGCGAAACAACGTTCTTACGTTATGATGGTACAATTACAGAAATGATTGGCCCAAATTATCTAGGTTTATCAGATATGCTTGATTTTGTTATTGGCATTTATGATAGTGAAGATGCCATTGTTGAAGGTAATTTAATCTATCATACACTGAAGGTTGATGACATTTATCAAATCAACTATATTTATCAATTTGATGTCGGTGATTACTTAATTGTACAGACCCGTGTACAATCACTTGAAAATGTTGATGCAATACTTAATCGTATCAACTTTTCTCAATCAATCTATGCATTCATCATCATCACTGCCATATCTATTATCATTTCATTGAATATTTCCAGACCCATCAAGAAAATTAACGATTATGCTAAAAAAATATCTAATTTAGATCTTCAAGGACAATTAAAACTGAATAGACGTGATGAATTTAAAGAGCTTGTCACTTCACTTAATGAAATGACATTCAATTTGAAGACAACTTATGTTAGTCTTCAAGAAGCTAATGATAAATTGTCTATAGATATTGATTTTGAAAAACAACAAGAAGAAAAAAGAAAGCAATTAATCATGATGATCAACCACGAAGTGAAAACACCGCTAGCGGTGATGAAAGGCATGATTGAAGGTATGATTGATGGTGTTGGTAGATACAAGAACAAAGATAAGTATTTACGTGAACTTCTCACACAAATTAATGTCATAGAAAGTATCACACAAGATTTAACATATTCATTACGACTTGAAGATAAAGTAAATAAAGAAACTGTTACGAATGCTACCTTGATAAATGAGCAATTGGATTCGCTAGAATTGTTTGCCCAACAACATCATGTTAAAATAAATAAAGATATTGATGCTTGCACTCTTTTGATTAATGAAGAATTATTTCTGATTATGTGCTCTAATCTAATTAAAAATGCAATTATTTACAGTCAAGATAGGTTGATACATGTTTCTGGTAAGTCTATAGGTAATCAATATATTTTCACCGTTAAAAATAAAGGTGAAATTCCTGAATCAGAAATCCAAAAGCTTTTTGATCCCTTCTATCGTCTCAAACAAACTAAATCAAAAGGAACTGGTTTAGGTTTAAGCATTGTAAAACAAATTGCAGAATTATACAGTTATCCTTATAAGTTATTTAATGATAATGGAGAAGTTGTTGCAAAAGTACAAATTAAAATCAAAAAATAGATTGTCATGACTTTGTCATAAGTTACTGATAAGATAGAATTAGAGGAGGTGTGATATGAAAAAGTTAATCGTGTTGTTTGTGTCCATTTTCTTACTATTTTCTATTTACGGCTGCGCTTCTGAATACATAGATGATCCCGATCCTGGTTTATCTAATGTTTTACGGTTTGATTCAAATCAGTTAATTTTTTATGTGCAATCCGGTTTAGATGTTTTATATGGCATACCCAATCCTTCCGATGATGTCATTATTTTAAAAACCGTATATTTTGAGGAATCTCTTTCTGAAGATCAACAAAATGCTTATCGGCATATACTTGAACATATTGAAACATTATCAGAGGAAACATCTGTTTCAATATCTGATATATTACAATATGATTCACAAACGCTTAACGATGCTTTAGAGGCACTCCAATTAGACGTAACACTAAACGATATTGTTATCTTCAATGAATTAAAAACATTAAGTGAAGACTGGAATATGATTCCAGTAATGACGCGTTTTGAATATATCGAAGCAAGATTACAACGTACCTTGACTATGGATGAAGAGTCAAATATTAATTACTTACAGTATCTATATATTGATTTAAGAGATATTGATGATAATTATCGCCTTTTTGATCACACTGATCTATTCCTAATAGAAACATTAGAATCATATGGTATAAGACTTGCAGATGATAATAAAGATGCAATTACGAATGCTTACGAATTATTACTTCAATTAAATTAAAAAAAACATCTCAACTGAGTAATACCAGTAAGATGTTTTTTTTATTTACTCAATTCAACGGCAATTTGTGCAGCTAATTTCGCATTATTATAAACTAATTCAAGATTCGCTCTTAACGATTCTCCATCGGTTTTATTCTTAATATAATCTAGTAAAAATGGTGTCGTATCTTTGCCATTAATACCGCGTTTATTTGCTTCATCAATCGCAATATCAATGACATTGTTTATCACTTTAGGATCTTGGCTAAACGCTTCTGGTATTGGATTTGCAACGACAACACCACCACTTAAACCTAGTCCCCATTTCGCATGTAATAAATCTGCAATCTCCTTTGGTGTATCTAATTTATAAGTAACCTTATGTCCACTCGTTCTTGTATAAAATGCGGGGAGTTCTTCGGTTTGATACCCAATGACTTCAACACCTTTGGTTTCCAAGTATTCCATCGTTAGACCTAAATCTAGAATGGACTTCGCGCCCGCACAAACCACACACACTTCAACAGTTGCAAGTTCTTCTAAATCTCTTGAGATATCAAAGGTTTCTTGTGCGCCTCTATGCACGCCACCAATCCCACCAGTAGCGAATACTTTGATCCCTGCCATCTTCGCGATAAGCATAGTCGCAGATACGGTAGTCGCACCGTTAAGCTTTTTCGAAACAGCATATCCAAAATCTCTTTTACTGACTTTCAATACACCTTTCGCTTTTGCAAGCATGTCTAATTCTTCATCACTTAAACCCACTTTAATTACACCATCAATAATAGCGATTGTAGCAAGTACTGCACCTTCACTTTTGATAAGCCCTTCAACATGTTTTGCCATCTCAACATTGACAGGATAAGGCATCCCATGAGAAATAATCGTTGACTCCAAAGCGACAACTGGTTTTCCCTCGTTTAATGCTTTTTTTATATCATGTTTTATATCAACTGTCATAGTTCAACCTCTTCTAATGCTTTAACAGACATCTTATTAGAAACAGCTTTTTCGCTTTGTACGGTTAGAACAGCGGCTTTTCTTGCATATTCAATCGGATCTAATCCTCTTATTTTACCGTAAATTATACCTGCAAAAAAGGCATCTCCCGCACCTGATGTGTTTTTAGCAACAATCGGTGTAGATGGATATATCTCAGCATGATCTTTTGTCATAAAGAAAGATCCTTCTTTACCTAACGTAATATAAATTTCTTTAACGCCTTTTGATAAAAAATATTTACCGAGTACTTCCGGGTTATTTTCTTCAAACATGCCAGATAAATACTGCGCTTCTAACTTATTCATCTTAAGTGCGGTTAAGTACCTTAAATATGGCTTAATACGATCCGCTTTTCTAGCGGAAATAACATCCACATAAAATGGTTTTTTATATGTTTCAAAAATATAAGAAAGTGTCTCTTGATTTAAGTTGGTATCTACAACGATAATATCAGCATTTTGAAAACTCGCATCTCTTACTTTGATATCGTCTTTCGTGACAAGTTCGATTTCATCCATCGCAGCAATCGCCACGACATTATCATTTTCCTCATTCAAAATAGACACATATGTTGGTGTGTTCTCCGTTTGAATGATAGATAATTTTAACATGACATCTTGTGCGTTTTGCATGACGAGTTTACGACCTTCATCTTTACCGACAGGTGTGATGAGGGTTGTATCTATGCCAAGTCTTGCTAAGTTCTCAGCGATATTTCTTCCAACTCCACCGAGTGATTGTTTTAAATAACCTGGATTAGAATCACCAAGTATGATTTTTTCTTTTGGGTATGCAAAAAGATCTATAACTGATCCACCAACAACGAGTACTTTTTCCATAGAATTTTCCCTTTCATGATTGTTACTATTATAACAAAATTCTCTCAAAAAGAGAAGAAAGAGCACGAGTAACTCGCGCTCTTGTTAATTAATAATTAAATGGTTCTTCCGGTTCTTCTTGATACGTATTAGAACGATCAAACTCAAATGAAGATTCCTTTAGAATACCCGTACCAGCAGGGATTAAACCACCGATAATGACGTTTTCTTTAAGACCATGAAGTTCATCTATTTTACCCTTAATCGCCGCGTCAGTCAAGATTCTTGTTGTTTCTTGGAATGATGCTGCTGATAAGAATGAATCAGATCTTAGTGATGCACGCGTGATACCTAATAAGATAGGGCGACCAACCGCAGGTCTCTTACGTGCAAGGAATGCTTTCTTGTTTTCACGTTTGAATTCAGATACGGATACTTCAGTACCTGGTAATAATTCTGTTTCACCTTCAGTGACGATGGTGATACGACGTAACATTTGTCTGATGATGAGCTCGATATGTTTATCAGAGATTTCAACACCTTGCGCACGATAAACCTTTTGAACTTCTTCTAAGATATAGAGTTCAGCTGCTTCAGCAGAAACAACTCTTAAGAGTTCTTTAGGATTAATAGAACCAAGTGTTAGACGTTGACCAGCTTTGACACTCGCATTCTTACGAACAAGAGATTCAACGTTTGGATCAATGGTGTACTTGTACTCTTTATCGTGTGCATCTGTGATCGTAACGATAGATGAACCACCCCGTTGACGATCAATTGATTTAACCTTACCATCAACTTCTGATAGCACAGCTTTACCTTTAGGATTACGTGCTTCAAATAATTCTTGAATACGTGGAAGACCTTGGGTAATATCTGATGCAGATGCCACCCCACCCGTGTGGAATGTACGCATGGTTAACTGTGTACCAGGTTCACCAATAGATTGCGCTGCAACAACCCCAACTGCTTCACCGACTTCAACAGGTGTGTTTGTAGCGAGGTTTCGACCGTAACATTTCGCGCAGACACCATTGTCTGAATTACAGGTTAAGTTTGATCTAATTTCAACTGCTTCAACACCGGCTTGAATCACTTGAGCACCAAGTTCATCAGTCACTAAACCGTTTCTTGGAACGATCATTTCTTTCGTCTTAGGATTAACAACGTCTTTCGCAACATAACGACCAACAATACGGTCATATAGTGGTACGATTTCTTTTGTTTCATCTTCTAAGATGGATCTCATGACAACACCACGTTCAGTACCACAATCATCTTCAACAACGATGACATCTTGTGAAACGTCAACTAAACGACGTGTTAAGTATCCTGATTCAGCTGTTTTAAGCGCTGTATCGGTAGAACCTTTACGCGCACCGTGCGTTGAAATAAAGAATTCAGACACGGTTAAGCCTTCTCTAAATGACGCTTGGACAGGGACTTCAATAATATCACCACGCGGGTTATTCATGAGTCCACGCATACCTGCTAATTGTGAGAAGTTTGAGGCATTACCACGGGCACCAGAGTCAGACATCATATAGATGTTGTTATCCGGATCAAATTCGCCCATTAAGCCAACTTGGATATCATCACGAGCTACTTGCCATTCTTTAATGACTAAGTCTTTACGTTCTTTATCTGTTAACCAACCTTCATCGTACCATTCATTGACTTTAGCGATTTCTTCGTTTGCTTTTTCAATACGTTCATGTTTACCTGAGTAAACGTTAATATCAGCAAATGATACCGTTATACCAGCAACCGTTGAATATTTAAAGCCTAAGTCTTTTAATCTGTCAAGCATCTTTGATGTTTCAGAGATGTGTAGTTGCTTGAAGACTTGAGCAATGATTTGTGATAAGAATTTCTTCTTGAATGGTGAAGGTACAGGTGTACTTTCTAAGAACTTTTTAGGATTCGTGCCTTTAGGCATGAAGTATGTATCAGGTGTCTTATTTTCTAAATTCGTGATCGTTGGTTCATTCAAATAAGGGAATGAAGAAGGTAGAATTCTGTTGAAAATAAGTTTACCAAATGTGGTGAGTAAATATTTATCTCTTTGATCAGCAGTAAAGACTTGATTGATTGATTTAGGATCCACTAAAATTCTTGTATGTAAGCCGATTTCTTTGTGTTCAAAAGCCATTTCAGCCTCTGAAAAATCAAAGAAGAAATGTCCTTCATTTCTGTGTTTATGTGCATGTTCTTTTTGTTTCTCATCAGCACGATAACCACCAAATGGACGGTGAGCTTTTTCTTCAATCGTTAAGTAATAGTTACCTAAGACCATATCCTGTGATGGTGTAACAACTGGTTTACCATCTTTAGGGTTAAGAATATTGTTAGAGGCTAACATGAGCAATCTAGCTTCTGCTTGTGCTTCATTTGATAGTGGGACGTGAACAGCCATTTGGTCACCATCGAAGTCAGCGTTAAACGCTGGTGTAACGAGTGGATGAAGGCGAATTGCTTTCCCATCAATTAATTTAGGTTCAAATGCTTGAATACCTAATCTGTGAAGCGTAGGTGCACGGTTAAGTAAGACTGGATGTTCTTTAACAACCTTTTCTAAAGCTGCCCAAACATCATCATCCATACGGTCATACTTAGAGTTTGCATTCTTCTTAGAGTTTGCGTCTAAACCTAGTTGTTGTTGTAATTCTCTTAAGACGAATGGTTTGAAAAGAATAATAGCCATTTCACGTGGAATACCACATTGATACATTTCTAGGTCAGGACCAACGATAATAACAGAACGACCAGAATAGTCAACACGTTTACCAAGTAAGTTTTGTCTGAAACGTCCTTGTTTACCACGTAACATATCAGATAATGATTTTAAGTGTCTATTACGTTCAACTGCTGCTTTCTTACCACGTTTCGCGTTATCGAATAATGCGTCAACAGCTTCTTGTAACATACGTTTTTCATTCTTTGTGATGAGTCTTGGTGCCATTTGTTCTTTTTGTTTTTTAAGACGGTTATTACGGTTTAGAATACGACGGTATAAGTCATTTAAGTCAGTTGTTGCGAAACGACCACCATCTAAAGCAACCATTGGTCTTAAGTCTGGTGGAATGACTGGAATGACATCCATAACCATCCATTCAGGTTTGTTATCTGAGTTGTTGAATGATTCAACAACTTCTAAACGTTTGATAATGCGATCACGTTTTTGTTTAGAAGCAGTCTTTAATTTACGACGAAGAATACGAACTTCTTTATCAAGATCTAATTCTTGTAATAATTTCTTAACCGCTTCAGCACCTGTGAGCGCTGTAAACTTACCCCAGTATTCTTCTGAAAGCATACTGAAATCTTGTTCTGATAAGATTTGTTTCTTTTGAAGTGGTGCTTGACCAGGATCTGTAACGATATATGATGCATGATAAACGACTTCTTCTAACGCTTTTGCTTTAATCCCCAAAAGGATGGCTAAGCGTGAAGGTGAGTTTTTTAAATACCATGTGTGAACAACAGGTGCTTCAAGTTCAATATGACCCATACGTTCACGGCGTACTTTAGATTCTGTAATTTCAATACCACACTTTTGACAGATCTGACCCTTATTACCAGATTGTTTTTTACCGCAAGCACATTGATAATCCCTTGTAGGACCAAAGATGCGTTCGCAGAATAATCCGCCTGGTTCAGGTTTAGATGTTCTGTAGTTAATCGTTTCGTGTGTTAAGACTTCACCATAACTCCATTGTCTGATTTCATCAGGAGAAGCTAAGCGAATCTTAAAGTGTGAGAAGGTTCTTGAACCATAACCTTTACGAATAGGTTGAACATGACGATGAATACGTTCTGATAAATCCATGTCAAGTGCACTTTCTTGTGCGACAAGACCTTCAACTACTTCTTCGCCTTCAATGACGTGAACATGTGTGTGTTCTTTTAATGCGTCAAATCCGTAAAATTCTAAGAGATCGTTAATTTCTTTTCTTAATAGTTCATCACCTTCAAATAAGTGATATAAGGTGTGACGATCAAAATCGATGAATTCAGGTAAATCGTGGATGCTAGCTGTTTTTAAGATCGAGATAGTTTCATCACTTAAGTTAAGATTATCCAAACTTCTTGGTAGGCTATAACGTCTTAAAACTGTTTTAATTTCATCAAATGATTCGCCAAGTAACATCTTCAACTCTTTTAGGTTAAAGGTGTTAAAGTCTTCTAGTTGTTCAATACCGGAGAGTTTTAAATGGTTTAAGGCTTCTTCTGAAAGTTTTAATGATTCAACGTGCAATGTGAGTTTTTCTTTTGCCATTAGCGGAACCCTCCTTTCGTAAATCTCGATGGATTGTTATTAACAAGTGATTTTTCTGCTTCATTTTCGCCAGTCGTTGCGTCAATTAATTCAACGTGCAATCCTAATGCTTGGAATTCTCTTGTTAAGACCCTAAATGATTCTGGGATGCCGGCTTGTGGAATTGGTTTACCATGCGTAATGGCACTATAAACTTTATTTCTACCGAGCATATCATCAGATTTAACCGTTAACATTTCTTGTAAGGTATGTGCTGCACCGTAAGCATAGAGTGCCCAAACTTCCATTTCTCCGAAACGTTGACCACCGTTTTGGGCTTTACCACCCATCGGTTGTTGTGTAACGAGTGTATATGGACCAACAGCACGCGCATGAAGTTTATCGTCAACCATGTGTGACAGTTTAATCATGTACATGACACCAACAGAGATTCTGTTCTCATATGGTTCACCGGTACGTCCATCATATAATGTACGTTTACCATCTGGTTCAAGACCAGCTTCACTCATAATCGATAATAAGTCTTCATCACTAACCCCATCAAATACTGGTGTCGCGATTTTAATGCCTAATTTTTTCGCAGCCATACCTAAATGAATTTCTAGGATCTGACCGATATTCATACGTGATGGTACCCCAAGTGGGTTTAACATGATGTCAATAGGTGTCCCATCTTCCATGTAAGGCATATCTTCACGTGGGAGAATTTTTGAAATAACCCCTTTATTACCGTGACGACCAGCCATCTTGTCACCTTCAGAAATCTTACGTTTCTTAGCAACATAGACACGGATGAATTCATTGACGCCGCTTTGGAGTTGATCACCATTCTTCTTAGAAAAATACTGAACAGATTGAACAACACCGCCACCACCGTGTGGGACGCGCATGGATGAATCACGGTATTCGCGTGATTTTTCACCGATGACTGCGTGAATAAGTTTTTCAGATGGTGTTGGTTCAAAGACACCCTTAGGTGTAATCTTACCAACTAAAATATCATTTTCTTTCACTTCAGAACCTGGAATAATAATACCGCGTTCATCAAGATTCTTAACGGCTTCATAACCAGCATTTGGTACTTCACGTGTGATTTCTTCACGACCAGAGCCGCTCTTTAATTCACGTGTTTCAACTTCATATTCATCGATATGAATCGATGTATAAACGTCTTCTTTAACAAGGTCTTCACACATGATGACAGCATCTTCATAGTTATAACCTTCCCATGTCATGAACGCAACAGTAACATTTCTACCAAGTGCTAGTTCACCTTTGTTTGTTGAAGGACCATCTGCTAAGACATCTCCAGTATCAACGAACTCACCTGATTTAACAAGTGGTTTTTGAAGCACTAATGTATCTTGGTTAGAACGCATAAAGTTTGTTAATTCATAAGTGACTGTATCACCCATACCATAATCTCTTAAGACTTTTGCACTCTCAAATGAGAAGCCTTTCTTAGGATCGTATAAAACATTGTTGCCGACGACAACACGTTCAGTTGGTTCTGGTGTGATTTCAATTCTCTTACCATCAGCATATGTGACATAGCCTGATACGTCAGATACAATAACTGATCCAGAGTCTTTTGCTGCTCGGTATTCAATACCTGTACCAACGATAGGTGAATCTGTTTTAAGTAGTGGCACAGCCTGACGTTGCATGTTCGCACCCATGAGTGCACGAGACGCGTCATCGTGTTCCAAGAATGGAATCGTTGATGTTGCGACCGATACGATTTGCTTTGGACTGACGTCCATAAAAGTAACTTCATCAAGGTCAAACATAGATGTTTCACCACGATGACGACCGATGACTTTATCTTCAGTGATTTCACCATTTTCTGCCAAGTGAGTCGCAGCAGACGCGATGATTTCATGATATTCTTCATCAGCAGTTAAGTATTTAAATTCTTGTGTAACCACAGGTCTATCTCCAGATTTATCAACAATCAAGTATGGTGTTTGAATAAAACCGTATTGATCCACTTTACCATAAGTAGCAAGTGAACTGATTAACCCGATAGATGGCCCTTCTGGTGTTTCAATTGGACAAATACGTCCGTAGTGAGAGTTATGTACGTCACGGACTTCAACGCCTGCACGGTCTCTTGCAAGACCACCGGTACCTAAAGCAGATACACGACGTTTTTGAGTTAACTCAGCTAGTGGGTTAATTTGATCCATGAATTGTGATAACTGTGAACTACCGAAGAATGTCTTAATCGCACCAGCAAGTGGCGTCATATTAATGATGTTTGACGGTGTCGCATCCGCGAACGTCGTCGTTGACATCTTGTCTTTAATATTCTTTTCAGCTCTTGCAAGACCAATTCTAAATTGGTTCTTTAAGAGTTCACCAATAAGTCTTAAACGACGGTTACCTAAATGGTCGATATCATCTGTCGCACCAAGACCTTCATATAAGTTTAAGTAGTAAGAGATGGATGCAACCACATCAGATAGCGTAATATGTTCACGCATTTCACGTTGGTCGTTACCTAATACTCTAACCGTATAAATCTTATCTGTTTCTTCGTCCTTAACAGTGACGTCAATCGCTTCAACTAAAACACCAGAACGTTCTTTTTCTTTCTCATGAAGGTCTCTACCATCAAAGAAATACTTAATGACTTTTTCATCTAACGCATTACGATTTCTACGTAAAACATTTAATGATTCTTCATTGATTTCTGTGTTCTTTGAAATAAGGATTTCGCCTGTTTTTAAGTTAACGATGTTTTCTTTCGCATATAATGCATCGCCACCATCAGGAAGATAAGTTGCTAAAATTTCTGCAGGTGGTTCGTTTTGAAGTGAATCTTCTTTAGAGATAACTTCAACGCGTAATGCATCGCGATGATCTTTTAAGACATTGATGACGTCTTCTGTAATTTTTGTCTTTTCAGCAACAATCACTTGACCCGTTTTAGGATCAACGATATCTGTTGCTGTATATGTGCCTTCAATACGTGAAAGTACATCTAATTTTTTATTGAATTTATAACGACCAACAGCCGCTAAATCATAACGACGTTTTTCGAATAAACGCATTCTGACGAATTCACGTGCAGCATCTGCTGGCACTTTTTCGCCTTGTCTTAATTTTGAATATAAATCGATGATTGCTTCATCAGCATTTTTTGTATCATCTTTTTCAAAGGTAGAATCAATATAGTTTGATTTACCAAAAATTTCATAAATATCTTTTTTCTTTTGAATACCTAAAGCACGCATTAAAGTTGTTAGAGGTACTTTTTTACTTCTGTCAAGCTTCGCATAGACAATACGTTTAGAACCAAGTTCATATTCTAACCATGCACCACGTGTTGGGATGATTTGCGCAGAATATTTAATCTGATTCATCTTCTTGTCCATTTCGCTCATGTAATAAGCGCCAGACGAACGAATAATCTGGGATACGACCACACGTTCAGCACCGTTAATGACAAAAGTCCCCGACGGTGTCATAAAGGGGATTTCACTCATTAAGATGACGTTCTCTCTAACTTCTCCGGTAATCGCGTTTTCGAGTTTAACTTTTGCAGAAAGCTGCTTAGCATAGTTAACATCTCTTAACTTCGATTCATTAATACCAAATTTTGGTTCGGTAAGGTAATGTTCTTCAAAATATAACTTTAAATCGCCGTTGTGACCTTCAATTGGCGAAATATCTTGCAACAAACCCTTGATGCCCTCATCGATAAACCATTGGAATGATTTTGTTTGTATCTCGATCAGGTTCGGCAAATCAATGTCATAACGCATTCTTGAATAATTTCTACGTTCCGCTTTCTTGCCGTATTTCACATTCCGATATCCCATGTTCCACACTCCTATCATTTCTAGAAAATCACGTCACATAACCGATTAAATTATATATTAAAACCATTATTATGCATTTTAATATATTATCACAAAGTATGCAACAAGTCAATCACTTTTTTACTTTTTAGCTAAAAGAACCCAATATCCCTTTGTTTTTGTCACAATTTCACAGTTTCCAAAAATTTCTTCAAGTTTTGCTACCGATGATGGTGCACCTTGCTTTTTTTGAATAACGACATATAAAGAACCACCATCACCTAAGTGGTTATATGATTCCTCATAGATTTTAAAAACCGTATCTTTACCCGCTCTAATTGGTGGGTTTGTAACAATTAAATCAAATGTTTCCGTAATACTGTCAAACACGTCACTAATGGCTGTTTTTGCATTAGAAATTTTATTGTTTTTTATATTCATATCAACAAGCGCTATAGCACGTTCATTGACATCAACTAACGTCACATCTACATTCTCATTATAAGATGCAATAAACAGCCCAATTGGGCCATAACCACACCCTAAATCAAGGGCTTTCTTGACGTTATCCAAATCAATATAATCCAATAAAACACGTGTGCCGAAATCGATATAATTCCGACTAAAAACACCACGATCCGTGGTTAGTATTAAACGCACACCACGCAACTCAAGTTTGACGTTTTGATAACCGTGTTCAAGACTTTTATCTGTTGTAAAATAGTGGCTCATAAAAAGTCCCCCAATAACAGCGAAAAAACCCAAGAGTAGTCCCTGGGTTGTTTACGCTAGTTAAGTCGCTTATTTAACTTCAACAGTAGCTCCAGCATCCTGAAGTTGTGTCTTAAGTTCTTCCGCTTCTTCTTTGCTGACTTTTTCTTTAATCACTGCATCAGCAGTTTCTGTTAATTTCTTAGCATCTGCTAAACCAAGACCAGTTACTGCACGTACAACTTTAATAACTGCGATCTTGTTATCGCCAAATGTCTTAAGGATTACATCAAATTCTGTTTGTTCATCAGCTGCTGCTGCGCCTGCGCCAGCTGCTGGTGCTGCTGCGACTGCAGTTGGGTCAATACCGAATTCTTCTTTTAATCCATCTACTAAATCTTTGATTTCGAGTAATGTCATCTCTTTAAGAGATGCTACAAATTCTGCTTTTGTAAGTTTTGCCATGATATGGTTCCTCCTATTTTTTAAGCTTCTTCACTAATCATGTGAAGGCCAACCGTTAGTTCTCTAACTGGTGTCAATAATCCTACTGCTAACATTGTTAACATCGTTTCGTATGATGGTAATGTAGCCAATTCATTGATTACATCTAATGATGCAACCTTTCCTTCAACAACGCCAGATTGAATAGCAACTTGTTTGTTTTCCTTAGCAAATTCGTAAACGATCTTTGCAGGAGCAACAACATCTTCATAACTCAACGCGATAGCTTTCGCACCAACTAATGTGTCTGCGAACGCATCATATCCAGCCGCGATTGAGGCACGACGTGAGATGTTGTTCTTGTAGATTGCCACTTCACAGTCAGCTTCTCTTAACGCAGTTCTGAGTTTTGTAAAAGCTTCAACTGTTAATCCTGGGTAATCAAAGGCAACGACCGTTTTGGCACGACCAAGCTTTTCAGCTAGGACTTCTACCTGTTCGGCTTTACGTTTAATCATTTCTTTTTGCATCGTATGCCTCCTTGAAAAAATCTCTCTTATGCCACAAGACAAAAGAGAGAAATTAATTAAATTTCACCTCGGTAGGAAATTAAGCTTTCGCACCCACTGTCTTTGGCATCTTAAAATTTGTTTTTTTATTAAGCGTGGAAGTTCTTTAATGAATCTTCGTCTACGCGAACACCAGGTGCCATACTTGATGTCACTGTGATGTTTTTAATGTAAGTCCCTTTAACTGTTGATGGTTTAATTTGAACCAAACGATGATAGAGAGCTACAAGGTTTTCAGCTAATTTATTAGCATCAAATGATACACGACCGATTGGCGCATGAATGTTACCAACCTTGTCAACACGGTATTCAATTTTACCGTTTTTAATTTCATGGACTGCTTTTTCAACATCCATAGTCACTGTTCCAGTTTTAGGGTTTGGCATTAAACCTTTAGGTCCTAGTAAACGTCCAAGTTTACCAAGTTGTGACATCATATTAGGTGTCGCAACGATGACATCAAAGTCAAACCAACCGCCTGCAATTTTATCGATGAGTTCTTTATCACCGACATGATCTGCACCAGCATCAGTCGCTTGTTTCGCTTGCTCACCTTGAGCAATAACGACAACACGATTGACTTTACCGGTTCCGTGAGGTAATACGAGCGCACCTCTTAAGTTTTGTTCCGCTTGTCTTGGATCAAGATTTAGGCGGAATGCCGCTTCAACGGTTGCGTCGAATTTCACGAATGACGTCTTCTTAACTAGATCAACGGCTTCGTTCACAGCATAATGATTGAATTTTTCAATCAGCTTTGCTGCTTCAACGTATTTCTTTCCTCGTTTCATATGTTTCCTCCAAAATGTGGTCTAGCGGGATATCCTCCCACAATTTAGACAGCTAATGATCTAAATTTAGTCTTTTACTGCAATACCCATATTACGCGCTGTACCTTCAACAATCTTAGCTGCTGCTTCTACGGTATAAGCGTTTAAATCAGGCATTTTTCTTTCTGCGATCTCATTAATTTGCGCTTTTGTTAAAGTTGCGACTTTATTCTTTAATGAATTGTCTGATCCTTTTTGGATGTTTGCCGCTTTCTTTAATAGATCGCTCACTGGTGGCATCTTAGTTACAAACGAGAATGTACGGTCATCGTATACTGAGATAACGACTGGTACAACGAATCCCATTTGATCCTTCGTTGCTTCATTAAATTGAGAACAAAATGCTTGGATATTAACCTGAGCTTGACCAAGTGCTGGACCAACTGGTGGCGCTGGGTTTGCTTTCCCTGCTTGGATCTGCAATTTAAGAACACGAACTACTTTTTTTGCCATGCACACAACCTCCTTCTTTTACATAAGTATGTGGTATGAATCACTTCTTCCACTATGGTGTGCTTTCACACGCGAATATATTCTATCATTAAGGGTGGGGGTTGTCAATGAAAAAAGACATTATTGTCAAAAAAAGAGGTTCTCCTTAAGAGAACCCCCATTTACTAGCCAATATAACCCCAAATAACCGGTCTTGCACTTGGATTCCAATTCACATGCCAACTTACTGGTTGTGAACTTGCTCTCGCATAAATGGTGATTGCTGAAGCATCTAAAAATGCGTTATCTCCCATATTTATCACTGTGTTAGGAATAACAATAGATACCAAAGAAATCGTTTGTCTAAACGCATTCTCGCCAATCGTCATTAGTTGGCTTTCGGACTCTAATGTGAATGATGCCATATTGATAGCGCCATAAAATGCATAAGCACCTATTAACGTTACACTATTTGGTAAATCAAAACTTGTTAATGCATTTGCACTATAAAACGCATAGTCTCCAAGCATTTCTAATTGACTGTCCGCTTCAAACGCAAATGTTGTCATATGTGATGTGTATGAAAATGCAAAATCTCCAATCGTTGTCACACTTGCAGGAACAGTAAATGTCACGAAATCACAACTACTAAAAGATGAATATCCGATACTATCCAGTTGACTGTCTGCGTCAAACGTGATTTCGGTTAAATCGGTACCTGAGAATGCACTGCTACCAATGGATTGAACTGTGCTTGGTATTAATATGGATGTTATTCCGGTACCCACAAAAGCTTCATCACCAATCTCTGTAATTCCATGATTTAATGTGATGTTTGAAATGGTATTTGCGTTTAAAAATGCTTGATCACCAATAGTTGTTTCATCTGTAATGATGACCGTGTTAAGCAACTCAGGAATAAAGTAATTATTTGCTGGATAACTACCAAACGATTCATCTCCAAAGATATATTCTAAATGACCGAATTGTGCTGAATAACTACTTCCATCTCTCACTCTTCCAACAAAAGGTAACGTGATAGATGTTAGACTACCCATGCCTGCAAAAGCACCAAATTCAATTGTTTGAACGCTGTTTGGTATGACTAAAGATGCGATAGATATATCCATGTTAAACGCATATTGTCCAATGTGTTGCAATTGTGAGTTTTCTTCGAATGTCACAGATGATAAATTAATCGTATATGCAAGTGCATAATTACCAATATATAGAACTGTATTAGGAATAACAATCTCAGATAATCCAGCACAATGTATAAAGGCTGATGCTTCTATATTTACCAGTTGTGATCCTGTTTCAAGAGAAACAGCATCAGCTTTGTTAACATCATAAAAAACTTCAGAACCTAATGTTTTAGTGGTTGCTGGAATGACAAAATCTTCTATATTAGTGGCTTGATAAAAAGCTTGTGTACCAATTTCTTCTAATTGTGTTCCTTCAGCAAACACAACATTGACCAATTTGCTATTTTGGTAGAATGCTCTACTGCCAATCTTTTTAACATTCGCTGGAATCAATACGGATTCTATGATTGTATTATTTGAAAAGGCTTCTTGTCCAATTTCTGAAACCGGATATCCATTATAGACGTTGGGTATTTCTACATAACGATCATTACCCATATAACTGACCAAGTAATAGGATTGGCCATCTGAATTAACAGCAAACTCAAAATTCCCGGTTTGTTGTATCGTCAAATCGGTATAACCTGCAAAAACACCTGTATCGATATCACCTATCCACCAATTGCCATTATTTCCGATAAAAGGCGTTAAACCGTTTATACCATCTGTACCATCAAAACCGTTTGCTCCGTTCACGCCATCAATACCATCAGCACCGTCAACTCCAGGATCACCTTGAGCACCAATTAAATCCTCAATCGCATACAAATTCACCCAAATGGAATCTCCAACGAGTTGCCATTGAATGTATCCTTCAGCGACTCTTAATGCAACATTCTTTCCGTCATTGCCTTGAATGGATTCAAGCCAATCCTCGTATGTTCCTGTGACTAAATTCGCCTCAAAACCTAGCAGATAAATTTGTTCCATGGTTGCGTCTAATTCACTCACTAAAGAAATGGTTAATTCGGTTGATAAACCTTCATAATAAACCGTCAAATCATGCACACCAACTATTGAAAGTAGCGCTAAATCATTCGTGCTTAAAAGATCTTCCGATAGCATTACTAAGTCATTTGATCCATCCGAATAATGAACAACCAACTGAATGTTTTCTAGTTCAAATTCATCTATCATATATGTATCCAATACCGTGGCATCATTGACTACAATAGATTCAATAACTGTTTCTTCACTACATCCAGACACAACAAACAACAATAAAAACACCAACAATATAAACATTCTCTTCATTTATAAACCCTCCTTTATATCAAAAGAAAAAAGGCTGAGTTTTATTATCCTCAGCCTCTGTTAAAGTGTCTTATTTAATTTTCGCACCAAATGGGAATAATGCCAGTATAGCTAACTTAAACCATTGCAGCCCAAAGGGAATACCGATGATCGTCATACAATAGAAAACACCAACACCAATATAGAGAATAAATGTTTCCCAACCACCGATGATAATCCAAATAATATTCATAATCGAATGTTTACCAAAATCGGATACGACATCGGATCCAAATGGCCATAAAACAAATCTTGAGAACTTAAAGAATTGTAGACCAAACGGAATACCAATAATGGTGGCACATAACACCAATCCGACAACAAACCACGCTAGTGCCGCCAACAATCCTCCAAAAAGAACCCAAATTAAATTGCCAATTAATCTCATATATCCACCATCGTTTTCTTTTATCTTATCACATCATTATCCAATTAACGTATATCTTATCACAAATGGTGTAGCTGGATATCCCATACTCTTATTAAAGTGTATAAAATATTGTCCTTGTTCCAAATACAATATGATTGAATGATTATTTTCACCAAGGAACAAGTTTACATGCTCTATGGTTGTTGTTTCTAAAGGAAAGTATAATACTGCATTAAGGGGTTGTTCATATAAGAGATAGTCAACTTCGATAAGATATGTTCCAGATGTAGGTACATCAAAATTTATTCTTTGTTTTAAGTCATAGGAAATAAATATTTGATCATAATTTTCTGTGAGTTCCAGAAAATCACCATCATAATTATGAACATCATAATATGTACTTCGAATAATTTGGATTGTACCTTCATTCACTTGATCATTTAAATTCCTAAGATATAATGAATCTCCACTATGCAAGAGTAAATCATAATATCTCTCATCGTTGTAAAGATATGCGTATACATCCTCTGGGTAAAATGCATCTCTACTCACCAATAAGTCGGTATTTTCACATAAATCGTATATAATAACCAATTGTGTTTCATCATAATTGTGTGAAAATCTAACATAATCATAATATCCATCTAAACGATAATCATACGATTCAATACTCTCTAAACTAATGTTTTCATGGGTTTTGAAAGCTTCTTCTTCGTCCTTGCTAATCATAAAATAAGTTTCTGTGAAAGAGTTCAAATTGACTTCAACATAGTAAACGCCTGATGATGGGATTTTAATACCACTTCTAATTCCAAATACTCCAAGAACATCAATTGGAATGTTGGGATTAGCGTCTGAGTAAAATCTTGGAACAACATTATAATCATTTGATTCCACTTGATAATAACCTTCATCTAAATAAATGCAATAATATACATGGCCGTAATAATCATAAGGATTTTTGCTAAGATCAATCTTTTGATCTAATTCAATGTTTTCTGCCCGTGAAATACTGCTGTTATCTAGCATTATAAACCTTTGCTCATTGTTTACTTCTATTGGTGATTCACCTGGAGTAAGTCTAGAGATAATTTCTATCTCAAAAGTGTCAGTAACTGTGATTTCTCCTTGAATAGCATCAATATGAGTATATTCTAAATCACACACGGTTTTAATTGAGATTTGAATATGTCCATCAAAATTAAACTCTAAAGTTGTATCCGAATTCATAAGTTTATATAGTGTTTCATCATCAACACCATTAAGAATTTGATCATACTCTTTGAAGATATCTATTTCAAGAAGTTTGGAAAGTTTCATCCGTGATTCATATGTATTATTATCAATTTTACGAAGATTGGGTAACTCGAACCTAACTTGTCCAATGACATCTTCTTTCGTGATTAGATTTAAATCTAATAATTCTTTTTCACTTATCTCTTCTGATAAATATAGTTTATCTTCATCATATTCTTCATTTAAATAAGTTTTATAATATTTATCGTTTTCATCTGCATAAACAATATAACTACTTTCTCTATCTTCCATATATATATAAAACGGATCAATTCCCATTTCAAACTGTTTTGATGTCGTAATTGTATATCCTGCAAACCTTGTTGAAATCTCTTGATAAACATAAAGAACATTTTGTTCCATAATTTGAAGTTCCATTGAGGTTATATCATCTTGTAATTCTCTTACTGCAATACCTGTGCAACTAAATAAAGTTAAAACAAGTATAAAAGATATACAAAGTAACAATATTTTCTTAGCCATAAATAATTCCCCGCGATTATCTTTTAACTAATTATATCATATTAAAATTCGTGAAAGTTACATGTTTATAAATATAAAAAAAAAGAACCCTTATCAGGATTCTTTAAAATGTGCACTCACCTTCATCTGTACAGGTTTCACCTTCACCCATCGTTTGGATTGGGTTTTCTTCTGTCCAAATTTGCCGTAACGCTTGTAAGAAATAATCTGTTTGTTGTGCACCAGATACACCATATTTTCTGTTAATCACGAAGAATGGGACACCTTGAACACCAATTTGCCTACCTTCATCCATTTGATCCTTGACAGCATCACCGTATTTGCCTGATTCAAGGACATCTTTCGCTTCTGTTTCATCAAGTCCTACCTCTACTGCAAGTTTAACTAAAGTGTCAATATCAGCTAAATTAAGGCCATCTGTGAAGTAAGCTTTCATTAAACGTGATGTGAGTTTATCTTCTAACCCTTTTTCGTTTGCAAGTTTCGCTAAGCGATGGGCATCAAATGTGTTCGTCATTTGAATGATATCGTAATTGTATGTTAGACCTACTGTTTTAGCGTTTTGAGCAAACATCTGAAATCTTTGTTTCGCATCGGCTGGACTCATACCATGTCCTTCTGCAAACGCCTCATGAGCAGATTTTGTCATCACCTTTGGTGCATAAGGATTTAATTGATATGCTTTATAATCAATTTCTATTTGATCTTTGTGTTCGAATTGACTTAACGCTTGTTCGAATCTTGTTTTACCAATATAACAAAACGGACAAGCAAAGTCTGACCATATTTCTATTTTCATGATAAATACCTCCTATTTGGTTCGACATTATTATAACACCGACTTTTTATAACATGATTAATTTTGCTTAAATTTTTGCGTTTATTTAACTATTATATTCAAAGTAAAGCGCCAATGGCGCTTAACCTTATACTTCTCTAATATCTATAGCGTCTACTTCTGTAGGTGTTGAACGACCGAATACATCGATATTGACAGTGATCTTTTCCTGATCATTATCAACGAATGTGACTTCGCCTTTCATCCCTTGGAATGCGCCGTTTAGAATTTCAACATGTTTTCCAATAAGGTGATCGTATGTTGGTTTTTGCATTACACCAATCTTTAACAAGATTTGGTTGATTTCATCTGGTGCAAGCGGTACAGGTTTTGTCCCACCACCTGATGAACCCAAGAACCCTGTAACACGTGGTGTATTTCTGACAACGAACCATGATTCGTCTGTAACCATCATTTCAACAAATACGTAACCAGGGAAAATTTGTTTTACTTTTTCTTTTTGTTTACCATCCGCTTTTGTTTCTATAATTGTTTCTTCAGGAACAATCACACGGAAGATGTAGTCTGACATGCCCATTGAGTCAACGCGACGTTCCAAGTCGAGTTTAACGGCATTTTCATAGCCGGAATACGTTTGGATGATATACCAACGTACTTTCGGGGTCATATGATATTACCTACTAATAATTGAGTAATCAGGAAGTCGAATAGTAATAAGAAGCCTGTTAAGATGATTAAGAAAACGACGACACGTGCTGAGTTATCAGCAAACTTCGCCCAACCTGCCCAAGAAATCTTCTTTAATTCTGGAATTGCTGGTAAAAAGAATGGATAAACAACCAAAACAATCCCAAAGAGTGATATAACGAGTAATACCCATGAGAAAATGAAGAAATTGGTTCCGCCAATAAGTGGGAAATCTTCACCAGGGGGATTAATCCAAGGAACACCTACTAAGATTGCTACTGCAAGAGCTGCAGAAATAACTGCTAATACACCTAGCAGTAAATTTTCCCAACGATATTCTTTTGTTAGGACTTCAATGAGCTTTCCTTTTTGCTCAGTTGATTTTTGTTTAATTGCCATGGCTATGGCCTCCTATTTACTTTCTTTGTGCACGGTGTGTTCGTTGCATTTAGGACAATATTTTTTCACTTCTAATCGTTTTGTCTGAGTCGCTTTGTTCTTCGTTGTCGTATAATTACGACTTAAACATTTCGTACACACCAATATAACTTTTTCACGCATTAAAAAACCACCTCTGTGGTCATTTGCAAATGTATTTTAACACTATTAAATGACCTAAGTCAACTCTAATCTACATTATAGCATATTTTTATACTTTTCTTTGATACGATATATCGTATTGTATACCTGTTTTTTTGATCTACCAAGTTCAGTTGCTATCTTGCTGATTGCTCGTTGTTCAATAAAATAGGCTTGATAAACATCTTTTTCAACATCTGAACACATCATCAAAAAACAATCAATTGTTTCATCAATATAATACTTGCCTTGTGTAAAAGCAGATTCATCTTTAAGTATGTATTTCGGTAACTTTCTAATTAAATAATAAAAATGTCTTTTCAAGATAAGTTCGAAGTAACGCATGAATGTTTTATTTCTTGTTTCATTAAATGTTTTTACCGCTTTATAGAGCATTAAAATGCCTTCTTGAAAAAAATCATCATGCTCGTGATAATCAACATTTAACAAATGGACTTGTTTCCAAATAAATCGATAATATTTTGAATAAAGAAAATCTAATGCGATGTAACACTTTTCAAATTGGATAAGATAGATCAGTTCATAATCATTCATCAAGTGTTTGATACATCATTAAAGCTGCTGCTACACTTACGTTTAAGGAATTAATTTTGCCATACATTGGAATTTTAACTAAATAGTCGCAATTTTGTTTAACGAGTGGACGCATGCCGCTTCCTTCATTTCCCAATATGATCGCTGTTGATTGATCTTTAGGAATGTCGTTATATAACTTGTCGGTATTGCCATCCGTACCAATGACCCATATGTTGTGATCTTTAAGTTTCTTAATGGTATTGTTAATATTTGATACTAAGATAATAGGTACATGCTCAATCGCTCCAGATGACACTTTCGCAACAGTCGCGTTTAATGGTACTTGATTATTTTTAGACAAAATAATCGCGGTGAGTTTTGTCGCCTCTGCTGTTCTTAAAATTGCGCCAAGATTATGAGGATCTTCAATACCATCTAAAACCACAAAACGTTTCTTACCTTCTTTTTCTAAATACGGTTCCAGTTCAGCATACTGATAATCATCAACATCAGCAACCAACCCTTGATGTGTAGCATTTTTCGACAAATGATTTAGTTTTTCCTTATTAACGCGTGTATAGCGAACATCTTTATCCGCTAAAAATTTCAAAAAATACTGATCGTTAAATCGTTCATCTACATATAAAGCATGAAACTTACGATTTGCGAACACAGCTTCTCTGATGACGTTTTTACCATAAACAATCATAATCTATCCCTCCATCAAGAGTATATATTTTTTTATATCATGAAATCCAATATTTTTTTGAACAAAAGAGCGCTGAGCGCTCTTCTTATTATTGCATATCAGCTAATTTATTAATAACAACCCTAATAAATTCTTTAACCCATCTGACAATATTTGATGTGATATACATGAGTGGATACGTTGCTTGAATAAGTACAATCATCAATAAGATTTGTGGTGCAGTTAGGCTTTCTGGTGTACCACCAAAGTAATCAAAATAGAAGATTGGTGTCAAATTAAGCATGTATGGAATGAGGAATATCGTCATAATGAACGCACCAGCCATCGCGAAGAATAAGATACGTCTGACCTTATTAAATGGCGTTGCAACTCTATATAACACCATGAGTGATGTAAATGTAGCAACGATAACCACCAATGTGGTTGTCACATTGTCAGTCATACCTAGACTAGCTTCTAATCCAAAGATAATTAAACTGTTTATTACAACGACTATCGCGCCAGGTAATGCAGATTTTAAAATGTTACTTAAGAATTTACCAGTCACTTGTTTATTATTGTGTTCAAGTGCTAAGAAGAAACCTGGAATACCAATCATAAAGACTTCAATCATTGATAACTGTAATGGACTGATTGGATAATATCCTTGTCTAATAATCGCGATCAAAGCGAGTAAGAAACTAAAAATTGTTTTTGTTAGAAACAACGTTGATACACGTTGTACGTTATTAATAACACGTCTTCCTTCAGCAACCACTTTAGGCATTGAACTGAAATTTGAATCCAACAATACTAAGTGTGATACGTTACGTGCTGCTTCAGATCCTGAAGCCATCGCGATGGATGTATCCGCCTCTTTAAGCGCTAAAATATCATTAACACCATCACCAGTCATCGCGACTGTCTTACCATTATTTTTTAATGCTTCAATTAAAATTCTCTTTTGTTGTGGAGATACTCGTCCAAAGACCGTATATCTTGAAGCAATTCTAACAATTTCTTTATCGGTCATCTTTTCAAGAGAAATATACTTATCAGCACCTTCGACGTTTGCACGTTCTGCAATTCGTGAAACAGTGGCTGGATTATCCCCTGAAATAACTTTGATATCAACGCCATATTCTCGGAAATAATTAATTGTTTCAACAGCATCAGGTCTAATTGTATCTTCAATCATAATGAGTGCCATTGGTGTGACTACACCTTTGACTGTTTGTCCTTCAATATCACCTGAAGCATAGGCTACGACTAATACACGATATCCTTCTTTAGATTGTTTTTCAACTTCTTGATCAATTTTTGAAAAGCCATCTTTCATAACATATTCAGGTGCACCTAATAAGAACGTACCATAACGATCAAATTGGACGGCACTAAACTTACGAGCACTAGAAAATGGAATAATTGCTTTATGACGAAAACGTTTGGCTGTACCAAAACGTTCTTTTAAGGCTTGTGAGGTTAAATTATCATCTGATTGTGCGTTAAGTAACGCCGGAATTAAATTCTTAAGTGGAATCTTAGAGTCATGCTTATATTCAATAATGGATTTAACAGACATCGTACCATCGGTAATCGTTCCTGTCTTATCCAAACATAACGTGTCAACTCGTGCTAACATTTCAATACAGTAAATTTCTTGAACAAGTGTGTTATTTTGAGCAAGTCTAATAACACCAACTGCAAGTGCCATAGATGTTAACAAGAAGAGTCCAGAAGGAATCATTCCGATCATCGCACCGGCGGTTTTCTCAACAATATTCGAATATTCAGCCATACCACCTTGTTGATACATTAAATAGAATAGTACGCCACCAATCGGAATAATAAGTGCGCCACCTACGCGAATAATCATGCGAAGTGAATTTAACAATTCAGATTTTGGTTTACTATATTTTTTCGCTTGATTCGTTAACTTTTGAATATAAATATCTTTTCCTACTGCTGTTACTTGTGCATGTGCACTACCAGAAATGACATAAGACCCTGAATATAACGTATCACCAGCACGTTTAATTATCGCGTCAGATTCACCCGTTAAAAGGGATTCATTGACTTCTATTAAGCCATCTCTTACAACAGCATCTGCAGGAATTTGTTTACCTGAAGTTAATCTTAAGATATCGTCAATAACCACATCTGTAATGGCAATCTCAACTTCATCACGGTCTCTAATCACTACCGCAGTAGGCGCTGATAAGAGTGATAACTGATCAATGGTCTTCTTCGCTCTAATTTCTTGAATAATACCAATCGTGATGTTTAATGAAATAACCGTCATGAACGGTACTGCTTGGAAAAATGAGACACCTGAGGCTAACATCCATATTGCAATACCAAACGTTAATATATTGAATAGCGTGAGTAAATTACCGAAAATGATAGCAGGAATACTCTTCGTTGATCCCATATCTCCAGTATTAGCCATACCAGCCATTTGTCTATATTCAACCTCTTCTGTTGTTAAACCTTTATCAACATCAGGGTTATATCTTTCAACAACGATATCATCTCTAGATCTTATTTTATCTTTCACATCTAGACCTGTTTCTGGTTCATCATCAAGTGGTACGTGCAAGCCTAAAGGATCGCCCTTCATTTGGACGAGTTTTTCTTTAACAACAGTCTTAGGCCCTTTTTTCTTTTCTTCAGGTTTGTCTTCTAAAAGACTATCTAGTGACTGTTTCTTCAGTTGATCATCAACTGTTTTTTCCATATTAAA
This sequence comes from Acholeplasmataceae bacterium, assembly GCA_963675245.1. Classification (GTDB taxonomy): domain Bacteria; phylum Bacillota_I; class Bacilli_A; order Acholeplasmatales; family Acholeplasmataceae; genus WOFB19. The sequence goes on from OY775910.1 coordinate 540,938, forward strand.
CACCCTCTGTGATGATCTTTATAGCCTGATTCACAATGTCATTTGCACGTTCGAGATTTGATAAATACAATCCCCCAATTAACGCTTCAAATCCAGTTGCGTAACTATAAGTTTGTCGATCAACGTTTTTTCTACCGCTGCCGCTTGCATTCCTACCACGTTTGTAGAAATCGAGTTCAGCTTCTGTTAATACTTGATTGTCAATCATTATTTGAATGATTTTCGCTTGTGCTTTACTTGATGTATAAGCAATCGCTTTTTTATGTAATTGATTCACGTTGGTGAAATTCTCGTTAATAAGATGTTCACGGACACGATATTCAAAATATGCATCGCCTAAATAGGCTAAAGTTAGTCCATTCACACGTTATAACCAACCTTGTTCTGTCAATTTAGAACGCAGTTGATCTGCTAATCTAAAGTTCTTTTCAGATCTCGCAATTTCCCATTCACGGTACATTGCTAATACATCATCTTGTAATTCAAATCTAGGCATAATACCTAAAATTTCCAATATACGTTTGACCGTATTGTAATACATGCTTATTTCTTTTGGATCAATCGTCTTATTGATTTGTTTCAATTGGTCATACACTAAAGTCATGACATTTGGTGTGTTAAAATCATTGTCCATGATTTTCATAAACGATTTCATCGTTTGATCATCGACCATCTTCGAATTGACACCTTCTAATGATAATGATAGATATGCCTTCTTTAGTGTTCTTTTTATTTTATCATATTCTCGAGAGAATTGAATCATCAACTCTTCGGAATACCCAATTGGTTGACGATAATGATGACTGATGATTAAAAGTCTAAATGCGAGTGGATCATAGACGTGTAATAAATCTTTCACCAACACGATGTTTCCTAACGATTTACTCATCTTTTCGCCACTCATGTCAAGTCTGCCGACATGCATCCAATACCGTGCTAAATGATGATGATCATGCGCTTCAGTTTGTGCAATTTCGTTTTCATGATGTGGAAATTTTAAATCTGAACCACCACCATGAATATCAATTTCACCGTGGAATATTTCTCTATTCATCACTGCACACTCTGTATGCCAACCTGGTCTACCATTTCCCCAAGGTGAATCAAAGTTTAAGCCAATGGTTGTTCTTTTCCATAAACTAAAATCTCTTGGATCTTCTTTATCTTCATCAAGTTGAACACGAACACCTTGATTTAATTCATCCGCTTTTTGATTTGATAAAATGCCATAATCCTTTACTTTAGACACTCTAAAATAGACGCCAGTATCCGTTTGATAAGCGTATCCTAAATCAATAAGTTCTTGTATATATTCAACCATTGAAACGACATATTCAGTCGCTTTTGGCATTTGATCTGGTACATTTGAACCGAGCATGATTGTCATATTAACAAATGCTTCTTCATAACGTTTAGAAAGTTCGCTTTCTTTCACATTCATCTCAAATGCTTTGTCTATAATTTTATCATCAACATCCGTCACATTTGACACGAGCTCAACGTCATAATCACATGCTTTTAAGTAGTTCTTAACGACGTCAAAAAAGATGATCGGTCTCGCATTTCCGATATGAATATCACCGTAAACTGTAGGACCGCACACATATATAGAAACCCGATTTTTATGAACCGGAACAAACGCTTCAATTTGGTCAGTTAAAGAGTTATAAATTTTAAGCATATCTAACCCTCACCCTTTCACATCCATTATAATTCATTAGCTAGTCTAAAACAAGTAATAGACCGATATTCCACAACTTATACTCAATATCAATTCACAATTTTTCTAAGGTTTTCAAGAATTTCAACCATCGCCCACGTGTCTTGTTTACAGTACTCAAGTAAATCATGATAAGACGTCTCGAACATCTTTTTATTCATATCTGGAAAACGTGCATAAGTCACTAACGCTTCCGTCCCATTACCAACTGCCATACCTTGATAGGTTAAATGACTAAAAATAGGTAGTACTTTTTTGATTGAAAATGACCCATTAAGCTTATTATCATAAAAGTTAATCATACTCTTTTCATCATTAAATCCTAGCGCTTTAAAGAGTGTTTTATTGCCTCTTAGAAAGTACATTAAATCTACTAAACGATCCGCCATATGAAGTAATCTTTCACGATACTCTGGAAATATGTCCGCCAGTTCTTTTAATCTCGTTTTTTCAAATGAAATATTGTACGCCATAATAGAACCACCATCATCTTTAATGACATCAAGCATGCCTTCAACAAGCGCTCTTCTTTCATCGTTATGTGTGGTCGCGATAAAACTGTAATTATCCTCGTTTTTATCACATACACCCGGCTTACGTTCAATATGAATTGAATATTGAAAAAGCGATTGTGCATATGGTTTTTCGCCTTTAAAGCGCGGTAATGGACAAGGAAAAGACTCAAAATCTAAATGATAAATTGGGTAAACTAGCGACGCAATCGCCGCTTTTATTTTTTCATAATCAAAATAAGGGTTACCAGAATCAATCACGTCGCGTTGTATTTTATTATTATCTCTTGTTAGCCAACTTACAGGGATGTCAGTCGCCTTTACTTTACCTTCATTAATTAAATCAAACCTGTCATGTTTAACACCTGTTTCATCCGTGAATCCGTTATGTCCACCAAGATAAACAAATAGGCTATTCTTTTCAGGAATATCTTTATAACAGATATCATAAAATACACACTGTCTCGTGTCTTTTCTTTGACAATGTTTTCCTAGACTAACAGGACTCGCATCATTTTGATCTAATCGATGTAAGACAAGTTCAATATCAGATTCAATGACGGGCATGAGTGATTCAGTCAACTTTGTTACATCAATAAAAACAATCGTGTCATCTGGATAAATAGGATTCCCAAGTGCGTCCACTTTCCCATCATGGACATACTCACTATTTAAAATACTTAAATAATATTTTCGTTTCTTATCTGTTTCAATTGCGTGTTCTAAGACATATCGCTGATATAAGACGTCATATATATATCTGCCTTCACTAGACAACCTATCTTTTAATCTTAAGACCTTTTTGTGATAAGCATCATTGACAGGGTAACCCAGTTCTTCTTGTAGCATTAAAATACCTTCAGGACTATACCCAAAGATGCATACTTTATTCCCCTCATCATCTTTAAACATCATATCTAAGAATTTTCTTGATGTCGTCGCTTTGGTTTCAAAGACACGAATGGTATCGTCATCTTCCAAATACCCATCAAGGAAACAATAAAATCTAAAGCCATCACGTTCAAATTCAAAACGTTTTTGTTTGTATGTATTTAAAGAATAAATCGCATGACCATGAAAGCGACGGTCGGTCGCTTTACCGGTAATGATTTCTATTTGATTGTAATAGGGTAACATGACATCCATTTGTGGATCATCGTGTTCAAGTAAATCAATATCTTCGTCGTCTTCGCCCTTTTCGACCATTAAATCCAAGAGATCTTTTGTCTTCTCTTGATTTTCCAAAGACATAATCGCTTCTAAATCATCATCTTCAGAAAAAGAAACGACGGCTTTGTTTTTTTCACGTCTGATTTCATCAAGTGCGCTAAATCTATTACAACGTATATAGTTAATAAATCTTGTCTTAGAAATATGCATTTAAAAGCCCCCTTTGGTTATCTAAATTATAACACAAAAAAAGCGGCATTATCTGCCGCTTTGCGTTTAATTTGCAATAAAGTCTGAATACGCATCGTTTGCGAATTCACTTAAAAAATAATCTGTTATATCATTGATAACGGTTAAATTTAGAGGTTTCCTAATAGCAACCTTATATATTACTGGAGTCATGTACCTAAGTAGCGCCACAATTTAAAATTCCTATTAATTTATATCATTCTAGCAACTATGTATCCGTTTGTCGCATTAATCAAACAATCAAAATCCTAATTTAAATTATACAAACTAATTGTCAATTTGTTTGTATAATATCAACAGGCATGTTTTCATAAGATTATAAAAAATCAAATTTTCTATATCTTTAGAAACAAATTCTCCAATTCTTTTTTTGTTTTGGGCATCAATATTATAGTTGTCTAATTCTTGTCTGCTGATATTTTCTCCTGAGTATGCCCTACTAATAAGACCATAAATCGAATCTACCATTGTAATGTTTTTAACATTATCATAAAAATCATTCGGAGTATTCCAATTAAGGAATACTCTAAGTATTTGTTTTTCATTTTTATTCATATTTTATCACCATATTCCAAATGTAATAACTTTTCCTGCGGATGTAAATAATCCATTTAAACCATACCCAAAAAATTTAGTGTTTAATGTCCAAGAATGTTGTAATCCCTTATAACTAGATATTAATGAAAGTGCATTAGCATTTTGATTTGCAAATCCTACCGCTTTATCTTTATAGCTAATGATATTACCAAAGCCTTTACCATATTTACCATAATGATGTTTCATGGATTGAAAACCTGATTTAAAAGTTCCCTTATCCCACATGCTGGCAGCTTTGGCTACTTTGAAAGCATTTGATGCAGCCCCAGTAACCCCTCCAATGAATGCTCCTGTCATAAAGCCATCAGCAAAACCGCTATAGAAACCTTCCCAACTGCCAGAACTTATACCACCAATGGTTCCTGATATTAATCCACCAGATATTGCACCAATTGCAGCACCTTTTAATGCACCAGATAGTATAAAGCCTGCAACTCCCCCAGCAGCTCCACCCGTTGCTACGGTAGCTATTGCAAGTGCAACAATAATCACTACACCAGCTACTATCTTTGCTTCATTACTCCAACTAAATGGATTCCACCACGCTTGTCCGGTGCTATCTATGTACATCACTGGAGTAATGTAGTCAGACATAACCACTGTAATAGATGGACGTGATTAGCAAATATTTATGAAATTTTCTTATTTATTTCGTAATCCATGAATTTGTTTAAAGCTATTTTGGGTTCTTCTATTAACTCTAAGAAGAATCTTTTATCTTCAATCATCCATTAAGGCGCATATACATTCTTATATTTGATTGGTTGAAAATAACATACTCCACCACCACAAATTTGATAACCACCTTTGTATTTCTTTTCAAATACCCAATTCTCGTCAATTTCATCATCAATAATATTGAATTCATCACCTAATTGATAAAAACCTAATGTTGTTATTTGTTTTAAATAAATAAGTATGTATTTTTTTCGATGTGATTGCATAATTGCATAAACGTTAAATTCTTGAGAATAATTAAAATCAAGTCCAAAATAAATTGCATTATTCTCTTGAAATTTATACATATCAACGATTCTTACTTTCATACGTTTCATCTCCTATTTAAGTTTAAAATCATACCACATTTGAAACGGATACCATTTAGGAAAATATCTATTACCTACATAATGAACGGTATTACCATCAAAACTCATTTGATATTTTGTCCATCCTAACCATCCTGGCATTTTTGGATTTCTCATTGGAACTTTACCATATAAGCTTGTTCCTGAATTTGGATATTTTTTTGCAGCATTCATAGTTATGCTTGATTTTAAATTATTAGGTTGTGTATTATCTGTCTTTCCATTACCCCATATCACAAGATATTTGATATTTGGTAAGTCTTTAATGAAATCAAATGAATCAATTTCACCCGACCATTGATCAATAATCACTTTATCAATGCCTTTTTGTTTAATATAGTCAATTTGTCTGTCGTTATCTTTGGTGTCAATAATGATAGCTTCTTTGATGAGCGCTCCACCTTGATATTGAAAAATCGAGTAAAACCAATAACCATCTCTCTTTTCGCATACTAATTCTTTATTCATAACCAGCTCCTATCTGCCCCAGTAATCATCTAAATATAACGTGAATTGATTATTTTGCCAATAATATCGTCTGCCTAGTGACCATATTTTGTCATAGAACTCTCTGTTTCAACTTTTATATCCATATTCAACCATCCACATTAATAAATCTTCTCTCTTCAGGATTGTAATATCTGCTATTTAAGTAATATAACCCTACTTCTTCATCATATTGATATCCCCTATATCATTATGGATTTCTATTACCACAATCAGATATGATATAACCTGTAGTTTTCTAAATATTTATAATCTTTTTAAATTTAAAGCCTTTTTTTATGAAACTATTATCATAGCTTAACTAAATCATAGTCCGAAAGGTCTATATTCACTACTAAACTATTATCTCTACATAACGTATATTTACTGTCTGCAGTTTTTAACAAACTTTTAATTAGTTCTCCAAAATTTTCAAACTCAATTAATGCTATCATATGTCTTTCATTTAATTCTCTAATTTCAATCTCTCCTTTTGTCAAATAGATTTCATCTAATTTTCCAAGAAAACTAATTTTTTTATATCCAAGACTCGGGTTACGTGAATACATAAATCTAAGATTATATTTATTCTCTGATGTCCAATGAAGTGCTGGAAAGTTAGTTCTACGTTTTGAATGATAACCTTCTTCAAGAGCAGGAATATCTTTCATAAATTCCAATGTCTGTATGTCATCCACACTATAGTAATTGTATAAATAAACTGGGACTTCATTAGAAACGGCTATACAACCTTCTCTTTGGCTCAAATCAACAATAAAATACCCGTAGCAAGCTTTTCCTTCTTGATGAATGATATCACATTCAATTCTGTACGCATAGACACCATGATTCACTAATTTTTTTATGTTTTTGAAAAAGGAATCCGATCTAAGTTTCTTTTCAGCTACCATTTCTTTATCTAATGCTAAAAACATTTTTTTTGCTTGATTTAGCATTTGCTCATGTGTTGTTTTAGGAGCATAGTTAAGATCTAAATAGTTCTCATAAGGATCAAATAGCATAAACTCATCTTGTCTATTTACTAAATCAATATATGCTTGTTTAGCTTTCTCTTTGACTTCTGGAATAAGTCTACCAAGTTCCCACTGATAATATCCTAGTGATAACCATACCATTATTGGTATGAATGATTTATCCATCAATATATTTTCATAGTCTTCGATGGTTAGTTTTGTTGCCTTTTCACTAGTTTCCCCGCTTTTTAAATAATCAAAATATGCTAAACATATTTCTTCTACCATTAAATTTTCAAAATAGTATTTTACCCGCATATAATTATCTTCCTCCTAATTTTTCCCATAATAACCTTAATTCACTATCTATTTTGTTAAGAATTAAAGATCCAGGATATCGTCTGTTTGATACACTTTTCCTTAAATTATATGGTAACATTTTGTCTGAGAATGGACTCACATCTATAATATTATCCAAACCATGTGATAATATTAATCCCGTTTCCAATACACGTGCCTGTGATTCACTCATAGCACTTGAATAATTCATCTTTATAAATTGTCCAAACCTATTTTTATGGTCACGTAATCTTGTCTTTGGATTTTTTGTAATACCAACATAAAACACATTATTGTGTTCATCAAGTAGCGTATAGACATAATAATTGTCTTTGTTCCTTGCTGAATGTGCCGTCTCAATCGCCTCAGCGATTTCGACAACTGCAGGTTTAATTGCTACTGATGCTATAATTGCGATTATAAAGATTATTCCCCAAACGACTAAATCATCTGCAATTGCTATATTTCCTGTTGGATCTGTGAACATTACTGGATTAATGTACATATGTAGCGCCATGGGATTATATTTTGGTTTTAATTGACTTTATTATATTATTCGAACACTTATAATCAATATCATTCTTTGTTATTTCTAAAGTAACTTTTTATATCATGCTTTTTTTAGTGGTGCACTTGTCAATCACTCTTAACCTTGATACCGTAAAATTGTCCTGTCTTGACAATTTGTACCTCAATGACTTCTGCTAACGCTCTAAATATTCTGTTCTTGTTCCACCAAAAAAATGGATTTTTGAAGAAGAAGATTTTCTCGTGCTGTTCCCAGATACCTTTTTCTGTTTCAAATACATTAATTTTGTATTTGTGACGACCCATAAATTCCGGTTCTACATACATTTTCAAAAAATCAATACTATTGAAGTACGCAAAGTTTAAATCCCCTCTTGCTTCAATGCTTAAAACAGAGAAACAACCATTTTCGTTATAATAACTATACGTATCTAAAGATGCGTTTTTACCCAAATAGTTTTCAAATATATGACTTGAATATTTCATGCCGTATTTAACACACAAAAAATCTAAATTTTTTTTAATTATTTCTTCCATAAACAACTCCTTATAGATAATAATTTAGTGGCATTTTCCAAATATGCCTAGTTCTCCATATACCCACAATCAGTTTTTCGGTACCATAATACAGTCCTCTTCCTCTATGTAAAGTAGTCATACCGATATCAATGACAGTATAACCTTTTCTGAGAGTATTGAGCATCCAATTGCCATTATGTATAACTGACCTTGTGGTATTATATAACTGTCCTAAACCTTTTGCTCCTGATTTATAACCTTTCCATGCATCATAAATATTATCGGATATCCCCATTAGACGGGCAACGTCAGTGACTCTATCTACATCTCTACCGATCATGGTAACTCTGCCAAAATCACTTATATCATCTGATTTGATATTATCTTTTGTTGAAACACTTGCATTTGATGATTGACTACCAACAAGTAGCCAATTAACCTCATAATCTGACATTTTAAGTTTGATATTTTGACTTGTGATGTCTTTGGGAAATTTGATATCGAATTTATTATCTTTATTTTTATATGTATTTGTACTTCCATCAAAATCTAGTGAGTTATCAATGTCAAACCATTCATCGCCAACTTGATAACGAACTGCACCATCATATAAGACAACCTCATAACTGCCATCCTGCTTTCTGAAATGTTTTTCACTTTCTGTTCTTCTCGACGTGTCTTCAGCGACAATTGGAATGTCCTTTTTATCTATATCAACATTCTTAATCTTTTCTGTTTCCACATTTTCAACAATGTCATCAACAACAGGTTCATCTTGATTCGCAAACACTTGAAGTGGAATCAAATTAAAAAGCATCGCGATTAACACAATGGTTGCGATAGCTCTTTGCATACTTTAAATTCTTCTTGTTCTCACAATAATTTCATGTGAATCAAGACCACTAAACATTCTTTTCATTTATTTAGCCCCCTATAAAACGATTGATTTTAGTTGTACATCGTTGTTGTTATTTCTTATATCATATCACTATAAAAATGCTTTGTAAACGACAAATATGTCATAGTCGTGATTAATTTATAAAAAAAAGCGGCATTATCTGCCGCTTTGCGTTTAATTTGCGATTAAGTCTGAATACGCATCGTTTGCGAATTCACTTGAGAAATAATCTGTCATATCAGCAATAACTGGTGCAGTTAAATCTTGTGCAACATCATTGATCACGACACTCTCAACGCCAACAACACCATAAACATGTGCTAATTCGCGAGATGCTTTTCCGATAAGGCTACCTACATTGAGAACAACATCAGCAGCTGCAGATACCGTAATACCTGTATCACCTGGAACCCATACAACAGCGTTTAGTGCATATGGTGGTTGATAATTCCCAACTAAACCACCAACGAAGAATCTCTTGTAAACGCCTGTGTCAGCATCAGCAGATACATGTTCAACGTTAATATTACCAGCAAAGAAACCATCTTTAACTTTTAATGAACTGTTACCGATTAAACCACCAACATATAATGTATAGGTACCAGTTGTGAATGTTTCTGCTAGCTGTATATCAACATAGACATCAATATTACCAGTCACAACAACATCACTAACATTACTTGAATTTTCTGAAGCTAATTTATCACCAATTGCCCCACCGATAGCTACTTTGACTTGATCTTCATCATCAAATGCATCAATATAGGTTTGATAGGATAAATCAATATCAGCGTTCACTTCATGAATTTCTGAATCGACTTCTGAAAAACCGACGACTCCACCCATTTTAACAAGATAACCCTCATTATTATCGATTGAAGTTGTTTCAAGTGAGATGGAAGAGTTTGAAATGGTTGCCCCATTAAGTGTTCCTTTTAATTCACCAGCAATCCCACCAATATATACAAAATCATCTGATGATGATGTGATGTAATAATGACTGTTTGTGACATGAACATTCTCAATGGAGACATTGCTTGATGCCACATATCCAAATAAGAATCCGATGCGAGCGAGATTACTAATCGCTTGTGGTGCTTCCAGCGTACCAATCGTTACATGATCAACTGTAAGATTAGACACATTAGCTGCAGAACTCACGTAACCAAAGACACCAATATAATAATAATTACTATCAGGGTTTGTCGTTGAATTTGATGTTGTAATATTAATGTTACTTAATGTGTGGTTTTGGCCATCAAATGTGCCAGAAAAATATGTTGTATCAAATGGTGAAATATAATCGATTCCTTCAAAGTCAAGATCGTTATCTAGCACGTAATCCGCACCACGATATGCGTCCATTGCTAGAAATTCTTCAACTGTTGAAATGTGAATTGTACCGATTGTTTGGAATGTAAATCGTTCAACAGCAATTACATCTCGATCTACAGTGGCTTCTACAATAATATAATAAGATTGTTCTAAGCCTAATCCTGCAAATGTAATGGTTGCCCCATCAATTGCATAATCTCCAGTAGTGCTCTTGCTAAAACTTCTTGAAGATATCGCTTCATCGTCAGCATTATATAAGCGCGCATAAATTGTGCCTGTGATTTCATCTTCAGGATCATCAACAGTCAGTTTGACTGTAATGCTATTTTGATTAATTGATTCATCCGTAAATGATGCTGTAATGGCAGTTTCATCATCAATCACAGTACCTTCTTTACATGCAACTAATGCAAATAAACTTACAATGGTTAATAAAATCAATACAAATTTCTTCATGCTATACCTCTCATTTTGTTAATGACGTAATTTAATCTATTTAACACACGATCTTTTTCTAAAAGACAGAGTGCAACAGGAAGACTTGGACCATGCATATCGCCTGTGGATGCGATTCTTAATCCCATCCATAACGCTTTACCCTTAGTTTCGGTATCTTTTCCTGCTTGTTTAATGGCTTCTTCAATTGATACAACAGACATATCAGATTGTTCAAGCAATACTTTAAATGATTCAATAAGATTTAAACTGTTTTGTTCATTAAGAAAATCATATGCTTCTTGATTTAATTCAAATGCATCATGGAAAAACGCATGATAGAGTTCCACGATTTGTCCAATATGTGTCATACGATCTTGGAATAATTCTGCTAATAATTTCAACCAATCTTCTGATGGAATGTCAATGGCTGCTTTTTCCAAATATGGACGCATCAAATCCGCTAGCGTATCAACATCAAGCGCTTTGATATACTTACTGTTAACAAACGCTAGTTTTTCTTTATCAAACATTGATGGTGCCTTTGTTAATCTATTTGGATCAAATAATTCAATAATTTCATCATGTGTGAGTATTTCTTTATTGGTTGGTGGTGACCAACCCAATAAAGCAATAAAGTTATACATCGCTTCTGGCAAATAGCCCATGTTGGCATATTCAGAAATGAATTGAACAACATCTTTATCACGTTTTGATAATTTCTTTTTTTGTTCATTCACGATGATGGTCATATGACCAAACGTTGGTGGTTCCCAACCAAACGCTTTATAAACCATGATTTGTTTTGGTGTGTTTGTAATATGTTCTTCACCACGTAAGACGTGAGTGATTGCCATTAGATGATCATCAATAACAACCGCGAAATTATACGTTGGAATACCATTATCTTTCATGATAATCCAATCTTCAACTTCTTTTGATTCAAACGATAAGTTTCCGCGAACAATATCCTTAAAAGAATAGGTTTGGTCGTTAGGCACTTTAATGCGAATCGCGAATAGATCGCTACCTTCTCTAAACTCTTTATAAGCGAGACCGCGTTCCAACAACTCATTCGCATATGCTTGATACATGTCTAGTCGTTCAAGTTGACGGTATGGACCATATTCTCCAGGATTATTTGGTGATTCATCCCAGTCAATACCTAACCATTTCAAATAATTAAATTGTGACTCTTCTCCGCCTTTGACGTTTCTAGCGACATCCGTATCTTCAATACGAATGATAAAATCTCCACCAAAGTGACGGGCAAAGAGATAATTAAATAACGCTGACCTTGCGTTTCCAATGTGTAATAATCCAGTTGGACTCGGTGCGTAACGCACGCGAACTTTTTGCATAAGATGCCTCCTTACATGCAATTAATATTATACGGTAATTATTATTATTTCACAATAATAATATGATATTATTCATATTTCAAAGGACCTTTATAGCCAATTGATTTTAAATAGGTGTTTACTTGTCTGCGATTTTTAAATACGGTCACTTTATCTTTATATGTTTTTTCATACATTTTAAACGTTTTTCTTCTCGCTTTTTTACGACCATCATAAAGGATCCACCAGATGAAACTCCAGTTTAAATTTTCTGTGCAATCCTCACAAACAGAATCTCTTGTTTGATTGCGATATTTAAACCATCTATGAAAAGATCCCCATAGACATTTAAAACGATTAAAATTAAAAATAAAAATATGATCTGCTTGTTCAAAACGTTCGGGTGCTAACTTGGTGTACGACCCATCAATTGCCCATGAGTCTTGTGTCATAAATGCTCGCATATCAACTTCAACATCTTTTCTGTCTCGCTCTACCCAATGTGCTTCAAATGATATACTGTCAATATGAAGAACAGGAATATTGTAAGTCTCACCGATACGCTTTGTAAATGTAGATTTCCCGGCACTTGCGTAACCAACAACTGCAATCTTCATGGCATACCTTCTTTATATTATTTTCAACACCCATATTATAACATACAAAAAAGAAAGGGACCCATAGGGTCCCAAACGATTAACGTTTTGAGAATTGTGAAGCTTTTCTTGCTTTCTTCAAACCAGGTTTCTTTCTTTCTTTCGCACGTGGATCACGTGTGATTAAGCCTGCTGGTTTTAATGTTGCACGAAGCTCAGGATTCATTTCAAGCAATGCTCTTGTAATACCATGACGGATTGCGCCAGCTTGCCCTGTTAATCCACCACCATTAACATTAACTTGAATATCATATTTGCCTTCTGATTCAGTTAGTGCAAGTGGTTGTAATACGTCTAAACGTGTAGCCGGAGATGGAATATATTCTTCGAAAGGACGACCGTTGATTAAGAATTCACCTTTACCTGGTGTTAAAATAACACGAGCAACCGAACTCTTTCTACGACCTGTTCCAAAAAATTGTGCTTTATCTGTAGCCATTGATTAAACCTCCAAACTTTCTGGTTGTTGAGCACTATGTTTGTGCTCTGGTCCAGCATAGACGAATAATTTTCTCGCCATTTGCGCGCCAAGTTTTGTATGAGGCAACATACCCTTGACAGCTTTCTCAACCATTCTTGTAGGAAATTTTTTCATTACGTCTTTAGCTGCCGTACTTGAGAGACCACCATTATAACCTGAGTGGCTATAATAAAGTTTTTGATCCCATTTTCTACCTGTTAAATTAATTTTTTCTGCATTAATGATAACAACATAGTCACCACTATCTACATGAGGAGTGTAGGTTGGTTTATGTTTACCTTTTAAGACAGATGCAACCGCTGTTGCGAGACGACCTAACGTCTTGTTTTCTGCATCGACGACATACCATTTTCTTTCAATCGTCTGTGCGTTAGCCATGAATGTTTTCATTACATTTCTCCTTATTATTTATGAAATAAGGGCTAAGTGGAATAACTTTTTAAATATGTACCTCTGTCATAATACTATAAATAGTATTGATTGTCAATGATTATATGCTATTTAAGATACAATTTTAACGCTGGTTAAATCTGGTTCAACAACTACTTTTTCATCTTTAGAAGTTGGAATATTTTTACCGATGTAATCAGCTCTAATTGGAAGCTCTCTATGACCTCTATCAATGAGAATTGCTAGCCTTATTTGACTAGGTCTACCGTAATCATTAATCGCGTCCATTGCTGCCCTTACGGACCGCCCAGTAAAGAGCACATCATCAATTAGAATCACATGCTTATCATACGCGTTAAAATTTAATTTTTTAGGAATATTCATCCCCTTAACATCATCTCGGTAAGGTGTGATATCTAAACCAAAAAGTGGTACATCAACATCCGCGAACCTTTTCAGATTTTTTTGGATAGCTAAAGCGATCGGATATCCCTTTTTTTGAATGCCAATTAACACGATTTCTGATAAGTCTGCATGGTGTTCTATGATTTCATGTGTCATTCGTTTTAGCGTTCTTGATATTTGTTCTTCATTCATTATTTCTTTCATATTTATCACCATATCTATTCTATCATTATTTTTTACAATTTTCCTCTTGTAATTCTTCAAATTCATGTTATACTTGTAAACAGTAAAGGTCCTTTAAGACTTGCCCGTGAGCATGTTAAGGTACTATTCATCCATACCTACACTTAAAGGACACCTACAGGTGTCTTTTTTTGTAGAAGGCCTTTAAAAACTAAATAGAGGAGTGTTTAACATGAATGAACAAAAGCTTTTGATTGACATCCAGGAAAAGCCAGAACATGTTGGTAAATGGATTTTACTTTCCTTTCAACATGTATTCGCAATGTTTGGTGCAACCGTACTTGTACCATTACTAACTGGACTTAATGTGGGGGTTGCGTTACTCGCGAGTGGTATTGGTACATTGATTTATATCGTATGTACAAAAGGTAAGGTACCAGTTTACTTAGGATCGAGCTTCGCCTATATTGGTGCTATTCTCATTGCAGCATTATCAAATGCACGTGAATTAGGTGTCATTGGTGCAGAAGATGGATTAGAACAGTTAAGTGCTGCTATATCAAATGGTTCAATTAGTTTTGTTGAAGCATATGGTTCAGCTTTCTTAGGGTTAATGGCTGTCGGTTTAACATATATCATTGTGTCAGTCATCATCAGATTTACAGGTAGTGGTTGGCTTAAAAAACTACTTCCATCCATCGTTGTTGGACCCATGATTATTATTATTGGTTTATCATTAGCAGGTGTTGCTGTTGGTAACATTGGCTTAGGTGCTGGTGGTGGTTCATGGCAAACAATCGTTGTTGCTGCAATCACATTCTTAGCTGCGGGTGTTATTTCTATTAAAGCGAAAGGCTTTTTAAAGATTGTACCTTTCTTAGTTGCGATTTTAGTTGGATATGCCTTCGCGATGATTTTCCAGCAGGTTGATTATAATATCTATACAAGTTCAACATTCTTACAATTGCCTAGCGTAACGTTTGTTGGTACATACGGTTTTGATGTCAATTGGTTACAAGTACTTGCATTCGTACCACTTGCATTCGTTACAATGGCAGAACATATCGGAGATCATACAGTATTAGGAGAAATTACAGGTCGTGATTTCATCACAGATCCAGGTTTACAAAATACGTTATTAGGAGATGGTATCGCAACCCTTGTTGCTGGTGCTATTGGGGGTCCTGCTAATACGACATATGGTGAAAACACTGGTGTGGTTGCTGTCACAAAAGTTGGTTCTGTATGGGTGACTGGATTAGCTGCAGTCATCGCAATCCTCTTAGCATTCTTCGGTTATATTCAAGCATTTATTCAAAGTATTCCTTGGTCAGTTATCGGTGGTATCACATTGATCTTATACGGATTGATTGCTGCTAACGGTGTAAAAGTCTTAATTAAAGATCGTACTGATTTAGGTAACATGAGAAACTTAATTGTTGTTTCAACAATGTTAGTTATTGGTTTAGGTGGCGCGGTTATTCCGTTAAACGCATTCGCATCACTTACGGGTATGAGCTTAGCTGTTCTCGTGGGTATCGTATTAAACCAATTATTAATCGGTTTAGAAAAATTCACATGGGTTGGATTCTGGAATGGTACTAAAAACGTATTTAGAAAAGTCTTTAAAAGAGCATAATTAATCATTTAAAACAAAAAGGTCGTATGAATTACGGCCTTTTATTTTTTTCATTGAATAGGTATTCAATCGTTAGGTGTGGAAACAACTCAGAAATATAACTGACTTCATGTTCTAAAAATGCTTCTCTCCCATAAAGTTTATGATGCAATGATTTTTCTGAGATACCTAATGCTTTAGAAACTGCAGCTTGAGATATGCCTTTTGCATACATCTCAATAATAAGATTGTAGTAAACCATATTTCCCCCTATATGTGCGTTTGCATGTATTTTATACTATTGTATATGCATATGAATATATTGTCAACAAAAGGCATTAATGCACTCATGCTTAAGCCGTAATCAATGATATGATGATTATGAAATGAGGGACAATATGGATATTTATGATCGCATTGCATTTCAATTAAAATCACAACGACTAACCAGAAAATCATTATGTAATGAAACAGGTATTCCTTACGCGACACTATCTAGTTTATTTCAACGTCGTTCTGAAAATATCAACATGTCTACCATCATTAAAGTTGCAGATTTCTTAGGTGTAACAACGGATTACTTAATCATTGGTGATCGCCTGAAAGCAGGATACTCTTTATCAGAAGATCCTGATCACACCTATCAAAACGGTGATACTATCACGAGAGAACTATTAAGAATTATAAATAAACTTACCGTAAAAGGTAAAAACGCATTATTGTCTAGAGCATACGAATTAGAAGAAACAGACAGTAAAGAATAAAGCACCTTCGAAAAGGTGCTTTTATTTTAGAATTTATCAAATAAGATATTCTCGTCTTTCATCTCATGTTTTGATAGCACGCGAATACACGCATCAATCATCCCAGGAGATCCACAGAGATACGCTTCTGATTCAGTTAAATCTTTGGTGTGCCTGTCAACGACATCTGTGATTAACCCAGTTTCGCCTGTCCAGTGATCTTCTTCTTTTGGTTCAGATAACGCTGGAATGTATTCGAAATTAGGATATTCCTTAGCAAGTGCTTCAAATTCCTCTGTGTAGTAAAGATCTCTTTTTGATCTTGCACCAAAGAAATATTTCACTTTTCTTGGCATACCTTGATCTTTCAAAAAAGCAAGAATTGATCTGATTGGTGCCTTACCAGAACCACCGGCGATACAGATCATATCGCGCTTAGAATCTTCTCTTAAGAAGAAATCACCATAAGGACCTGTAATCACCATTTTATCGCCTTCTTGAAGCGCTTTATGAACGAACGTTGTCGCTTGTCCTTTAGGTACATAGCGAATGACAAGTTCAATGTCGCTCTTGTTTTTGGGATCACTCGCAATTGAATAGGCGCGAATAATTTCAATACCAGGTACTTTAATTTGAACATATTGTCCTGGTTTGAAATCAATCGTTTCAGGATCTATTAAATGGAATCTAACAAGTTTAATATCATACGTTAAATCTTCAACGTGGGTAATCACCGTTCTATATTCTTTCGCTGAAAGTAATCCTTTAGGTAAAACGATTTTCATGTTGTCATATGTTTTAATTTGACACGATAAGTGTACACCTTCTTTAGCTTCTTCTGGAGAAACAAATGCTTCTTCGGTTGGTCTTAGTGGTGAGTCATCATCTAATAATCTTATTTTACAAAATCCACAAGTGGCTTTCCCGCCACACGCAGATGGCACGAAAATCTTTTCGTGTGCTAACGCGTTTAATACCGTATCATCACCACGCACAGGAATGGTTGTGTCATCATTAATGTGAATGGTTTTTTCTTTGTCGCCGCCCATCAATTTTTCAATCACGATTAACAGTGCTGAAATGATGAGCATCAGTCCCACGAGTATACTGGGTAATATGATCCAATCCATAAATATCCCCCTTATACCAATCCGGTAAAGCCCATAAATGCAAGAGCTAAAATACCTAACATAAAGAAGACAATGGCTTTACCACGTAATCCACGCGGTGGATTAGCTACTTTATGCATCTTTTCACGTAAACCGGCTACTAAAACAATAGCAAGTAACCAACCAACAGATGAACCGAAAGCAAACGTCGTTGTTTGTACAAAGTTATAATCTCTATTCACAAAGAATAGTGATACTGCTAAGACGACACAGTTAACAGTAATTAGTGGTAAGAATATGCCAAATGCATTATACAGTTTAGGAATAAATCTTTCTAAGAAAATTTCTAAGAATTGAACGGTTGCAGCAATCGTAATAATGAATACGATATAACTAACATATGTCGTATTCGTCGCAACTAATAACTGATAAATTGGCCAGTTGATCATCGCCGTAAGTGTCACAACGAATATAACAGCAATCCCCATACCTCTAGCATTCTTAACATTCGTTGATATCGCAATTAAAGGGCACATACCAAGAATGAAGACTAACGCGATATTATTATTTAATATCGATGAAATAAAGAGTTCAAATGCGTTCATATATCATATCCTCCTTATATCGTTTCTTCAAAATTCCTGGTCCATTGACGAATACCCCAAATGAACATACCAAGAATAAAGAAACCACCTGGTGCCATAGCCATGACAACCCAATTAACCCATGTTGAAGGCATCACTTGCATATTTAAGAATGTACCAAACGCAAGTATTTCACGAATGGACGCTGTTAATACAAGGACAAATGCGTAACCCATACCTGAAGCAAATCCATCAACAATGGAATACTTCACTGGATTTTTAACAGCAAATGCTTCTGCTCTACCCATAACAATACAGTTTGTAATAATCAATCCAACATATGCACCAAGTGAATCAGCGATCGTTGGGAAATAAGCTTGTAAGAAAAATTGAACAACGATAACAAATGATGAGATAACGACCATATAAGTAATCATTCTTACTTTTGACGGAATAAAGTTACGTAAGAGTGAAATAACTAATGAGGATGCCATCACAACAAACGTTACACCTAACCCCATAGCGATCGCGTTTTCAACTTTATTTGTTACTGCTAATGCAGAACATATTCCTAAGACAGCAATCGCGATTGGATTGTTTATAGACATACCATCTCTTAAAATGTTATACGTCTTCGTATACTTCAAGCGAATCCATTTCATGAGACATTACCTCCATATCCTTCTGATTCCCATACTTGCATCGCGTAAGTATAGGCTAAATTGAGCATTGCTTCAAATGCTTTTGATGTTCTTGTAGCACCTGTAATCGTATCTACTTCGTTGTCTGCATTTGCTGCACTGTCTTTATTGATTTCTAATTGTGGTGTCATTTTAATACCCACGAATGTATCTAAATATTGAGCCGTCGCGACAACCCCACCTAAACCAGGTGTTTCGGCTTGTGATAATACCGCTACTTTTTGAATAGTCACTAAATCAGATTCTAATGTTAAGACACCAGAAATCGTATCCCATACACCACCACCCGAATAAGCAAAACTCAACGCACCTGTGCTTTCTTGATAATAAAAAGTAATATCGCCATTAACACTATCTGTGTACTCATATACGACCACTTCAGCGTCAAATACATCATGAATATTCGCTGTGTTATATTCAATATCAAAGCCAGTTAATACTGCTGATTTTAACTTCACATCTGCGTTTAATGCGATACGATCCTCAGTTAATGCCTTCGCACCCAATAAGAGTGCTGAAGTAATCACACCAAGTATTAAGACGAATAGGATGACTTTAAGATTTCTGTTCATTGAGTTCACCCACCTCTTCTTTTTTCTTACCTGAATCAAATAATGCACCAACTGCGTTCATTAAGATGATGGCGAATACAGTTCCTTCTGGGAATGTACCAAAATTTCTAATAAGGACAATCAATAAGCCTATACCAATACCATAATATAATTTACCCCATGGTTTAATTGGTGCAGAGACAGGTTCTGTCGCTACAAAAAATGCGGCAAACAGTACCGATCCTACAAATAAGGAATAATAAGGATTAGCAAAGTTGTCTGGGAATATGTAGTACCCAGCTAAAGTCACTATAAACACAGTCCCTAACACACCTAGTGGTATCCGCCAATCGATTACTTTAAGTGCGGCTAATAATAAACCTAACACTAAAATCCCAATTCTGAATGTTTCCCCAATAGAGCCTGGTGTGTATCCAAATAATAAATCAGACATCGTATAGGTAAATGCATTACCACTATTTAATAATGATAAAGGTGTTTGTGTCCCAATCACCCCTGTCACAGGATCTAACCACGCTGTAGAAATGAATTGTGGAAATGATATCGTTACAAACAAAATCCCTACTAAAGCAGGATTAAATATTGTTTTCCCTCTTCCTCCAAAAATACTCTTACCAAAGAAGTATCCGAAGAAAGATCCTACACCTGCAATCCATACTGGTACAGATGGTGGTAACAGTAATGTAAAAATAAGTGGCGTAATAAACCAAAAATAGTCAAAAGGTAATTTTCTAACGCTTGAAAATAATAGTTCTACGAGTGCCGCAACTATAACTGCAACCACAGCTACTAAAAGCACATAGAAACTAAAAATAATCGCTGAGGCAAGTAATAGTATGCCTAAAGCGACTCCAAGAATCGATAAATTTCTCGACGTCAATGTGGTATTATACGCGTTCGTTTTATCTTCTGTCATGTATTTCACCGTATCTTTCATATTGATATGACGTATAGTACGTTGTATGTTTATTCTATCATATGGATAATTATAATAAGTATTGATATGTTTTACTTATTAAAAAATAAGAAATTCTAAAGAATTTCATTAAAAAAGCACAAGAAATACTGTGCTTTTAAATTATTTCAAGAATTTCTTGACGGTTTTCAATTTCTTATCAGATGCTGGTGGATAAGTGAATGGTAAATCTAATTTAAATCCCTTTTTCGTGTAACCTTTCATATGTGAAAATGTTTTAAATGATTGATACCCATGATACGTACCAATCCCACTTTGACCAACACCACCAAATGGTAAATTGGGGTTTGCGATATGCATAATCGTATCATTGATCGCGCCACCGCCAAAACTGATTGATGAGAAAATGAGTGATTGTTCTTTTTTATCATCTGAAAACAAATAGAGTGCTAAAGGTTTTTCTTTTTGTTTTAAAACATCTATCATTTCCGATATATTCTTAAATGTTAAAACGGGAAGAATTGGACCGAATATTTCAGCTTGCATCGCTTCATCTTCCCAAGATGATTCCTGTAAAATAACTGGTGAAATAATGCGTTTTTCATGGTTTTTATGACTGTCTTTACCACTCGGATGAGTAGCCATGAGGTTGACTAATCTTTGAAAGTGTTTATCTGTAATCATAGAACCGTGATTACCATCAGGATCTGAGAATTTATTCATGGCTTTATGAAGTTCATGCATGAATTCTTTTTCAATTGCTTCTTCGACATACACATAATCAGGTGCGATACAAGATTGTCCAGCGTTAATCAGTTTCCCGAAAGCGATTCTTTTAGCACTATGTTTTAAATGAGCGTGTTTTGTGACAATTGCGGGACTTTTCCCTCCAAGTTCTAATGTGACCGGGATGAGTTGCTTTGCCGCCTTTTCATAAACGATTTGACCCACTCTTGAACTTCCCGTAAAAAAGATATGATCAAATTTTAGATCTAAAAGTTCGGACGTGATTTTCGCATCACCGGTAACAATCTTGACATAGTCTTCATCAAAAGATGATTGAATCATATCAACCAGTGCTTGTTCGGTATGAACAGCTTGTTCACTTGGTTTTAAGATTGCTGTATTCCCAGCAGCTATTGCACCAATGAGGGGTTCAATTAGTAATTGAACCGGATAATTATAAGCACCAATAATAAGAACTGTTCCTAAAGGTTCAGGTTGAATAAAAGACGTTGTGAATAATTGATAATAAGGGGTTTTTACGCGTCTGGTTTTCATCCATTTTTTTAACTGTTTTAACGTATATGAAATAGACTTTTTAACAAAACCAATTTCTGTCATGTATGCTTCATAAGCTGATTTGTTTAAATCTTTTTCTAAAGCGAGCAGTAACGTCTCTTCATGTGTCTCAATCGCTTGATAGAGAACTTTTAATTGTTCTTTTCTAAATAAATAATCTCTTGTTTTTCCTGAATTAAAAAATGCTTTTTGTCGTTCTAGATTCATGCTATCGTCTCCTTATAATCAATCACATTATAGCATACAAAAAAGGTGAGTTACTAAAACTCACCTTTCTTCATGTTACGCGTTTAATACGATAACCGAGTATTTATATATATAATCAAGGGCGTCTTGTTCAGATAAATCAATTTTACGGTTAACGCGTTGCATGATTAAACCCACAGTTAATGCTCGAATAATGTGTCCTTTTTCTTTTCTATCTTGAGGTTTTGGATGAATAACATTCTCTTTAACACCCATCGTTAGAATGTCCATTAAAACGGATTGAACATCTTGTTGTATATCTTCCATAATTTCTTCTACATCATGTTTAGGCATCACTTTTATACCTTGGCCTTCACTCATGATACTCATCATAAGTTCATTCGCTTCTTGAGCACTCTTCATCATTCTCAAAAAGAGTTCTTTGAATGCTGTCTCGAATGTCTGTCCATTGAGTGGTGCTAGTATTCGTTTTCTATAATAATCTGCTAGGTAACAATATGTTTCTTTCACTAATTCTTCTTTGCTGTTAAAGTGTTCATAAACCGTACTTTTAGCGATATCTGCTAATTCAGCGATTTTAGCGACTGATATATCACTGATGTTTTCATCATGTTTAATTAAGTCAGCTAATACATCAATGATTTTATCCTTGGTTGACATGTGCTTCAACCTCTTTCTTTGCTTCTGCTTCTTCTAACTTAATTTTCTTCCGATTAACAAGTGCGTAAATAGCTGGTACGACCAATAATGTTAGTACAGTTGCATAAATCAAACCACCGATTGCTGTGACAGCCATTGGTTGTAATAACTCAGATCCTTGTCCAATACCTAAAGCCATTATAAAGAGTGCAAGAATCGTTGTAAGTGCTGTCATGAAGATTGGTCTAATACGTGTTTTACCTGCTTCAATAATCGCTTCTTTAACGCCTTTACCTTCTTCTCTTAACTTATTAATATAATCAATTAAGACAATACCGTTATTCACGACAATACCGACTAATACGATGAGACCCATAATTGAAACCATTGAGAGATTCATATTAGTTACAAGCAAGGCTAACATGCCACCAGTGAAGGCGAGCGGAACAGTACCCAATATAATTAACGGATATAAAAGCGATTGGAACTGAATGGCCATAACCATGTAAACTAAAGCGATTGCGATAAGTCCTGCAATAACTAAATCATTGACAGCTGCTAAAATATCCTCATTTTCACCCTGGAATTCAACATGATAACCATTACCATATGATGCGAAATCATCACTATCTAAATAAACATTGACTGCATCAACAGCATC
The DNA here is from genome assembly GCA_963675245.1 of Acholeplasmataceae bacterium. Lineage (GTDB taxonomy): Bacteria > Bacillota_I > Bacilli_A > Acholeplasmatales > Acholeplasmataceae > WOFB19. The sequence continues at coordinate 564,292 of OY775910.1, forward strand.
ACCTGAAACGATGGTGACATTATAACCATCTTCTATTTGTGCTGTGACATTCAAATAACGATTTGAACCATCAGTATAAATGGTTGCGAAACCTGTAACACGTTCAACAGTTGTGACACTAGTTGCTGTATCATCGTATAAATTTGCTACTGCTAAAGATGTTAATGTAGGTGAATTAACAGGGTCAGTTGGCATCATCGTAATCTCACCATTTTCAACATACAAAAACGGATTAACAATAAACATAATTGGATCTCCTGGTGTATATGTAGGAAGTGATACATTTGGTACATATACTAACCCACCGTTTTCAACGTAGTTTTCAATGAGTAATCGTGTATCATCATTAAAGAGTAATATGCGACTCAAGAATTGTTCATAATCACCAAAGACATCAAATGTAATACCACCAGCAACAGTTGTTTGTGGTACTTCAATATCATAATCAACACCTTCAATTTGTAGAGTAACTGTATCTGTAATACTCATTAATCCTTCAAGTGTTGTGAAAAATAAACTCATATTTTCATTCACATCATTAGCCGTTAATCCCACTAACATCGCGTGATCAACATCCACTGTGATCTTGACATTATCCGCACCCATGTCAACACCGTTATCAATATCTTCGACATGTTCAACATCGGCGAGTACAGCGGTAATATCATTCGCGATTGCTTCTAACGTTAATAAATCATAGCCTGATACTTTAATGTTAATGCCAGATGCTCCTGAAATGGAAGCCGTTGTATCTTGAGATGAAATGTCAACTTCCAAGATATTTGACGATGTCATATCATCGATGTTATTAAAGTCAACATCATTGAAAATGTCAATGATAAGTGCACGATAATAGTCTGTGTCATGTGCGCGATCATCTGTTAAGCTGACTGTGATGCTAATACCACCACTACTGCCCATCATACTTCTCATTGCAGTAAGTCCACTACCACCACTTGAACCAATGGTTGCAGATACGGTTTCAATGTCATCAAGTAACATAATTTTGTTTGTGACATAATCCGTGTAATCCGCTTGAGCAGCAAATGTCGTTGTACTATCTGTCGATACGGTAATATCAATATATCCCTCATCTGATGTAGGTAACATGATAAATCCTTTTGCATAGACCAAGAAGAAACTACCGACTAATAAGCCTAATACAACAATATATGTGAGCGCTTGATGATGAATCGTAAAGTTCACTGATTTTTCATAAGCTTTCTTAATCCAATGTAAGAATTTTCCTTCTTTCATTGGTTTTTTATCATCTAACATTCTAGAAGATAGCATAGGTACCATTGTTAAACCGATAATTAATGAGGCACCTAATGAATAAGCAATTGTTAACATCATATTGATAAATATTTCGTTAATGATACCTTCTAAGAATAGAATTGGTAAGAACACAGCGACGGTGGTTAATGTGGATGCTGTAATCGCGCCCGCAACTTGCTTCGCACCAAATATCGCTGCATCATGTTTAGATTTTCCTTCACTGATCATTCGGTAAATGTTCTCGATAACAACGATCGCGTTATCTACTAACATCCCAATGCCTAAGGCAAGTCCTCCCATTGAGACCATATTTAACGACACACCTGTAAAGTACATTAGCATAAATGCTGCGACAACAGAAATAGGAATGGCAAGACCAACGATAAGTGTTGGTTTAACATCTCTTAAGAATAAAAATAAAACGAGAATTGCTAATATCCCACCATAAATAAGATTTTGTAAAACAGAGTTTATAGACAATCTGATATATTCGCCTTGATTTAACAATATATCATAACTAGCATTAGGATATTGATCGACAATATCATCTAATCTTGCCATAATGTTATCTGTTACTTCAGTGATGCTGTAATCTGATTGTGCTTGAAATGAAATATTAATCCCCTGTTTGCCATTTATTTTTGAATATGTGTTTGTATTCGCATTAATATAACTAATACCTTCTTCATTCACTAGATCGCTCAAGCGAACAATCTCACCAGCATCTTCTAAAATAGGTAGATTTTCAACTTCTGTAATTGATGATGGACTATCACCTAGATAAAGCATTCTGATTTCGCCTTCATCTAATGCAACACCAACTAAACCAGCAACATTTTGATCTTCGATGGTTGCTAGCACATCATCGATTGATAAACCATATGAAGCAAGTATTGTTTCATCTAAATTAATTTGTAGAATTGTATCTGATGCACCACTAATTGAGACGTCAGCCACGCCACTAATAGAGGTTAATTCAGTGATAATATCTTCATTAATCCAGGCTGTATTTAAGATTAATGCTTCTTCGTCTGATACACTTTCATCATATGATTGATAAAGTGAGATTTGCATGACTGGAAGCATATCAGGACTAATCCTTAAAATACGAGTATTTCCCACACCATCAGGAAATGAGATATTGTTTAGTGATTCTCTTAATTCAATAAATGCGGAATCCATATTCGCGCCATCTTGGAATGTAATCATAGATACTGCAAAATGTTCATAGCTCATTGATGAAATTTCAGAATAGCTATTGACCGTAGCTGCAGCTGCTTCAATAGGTGCAGATACGTCTGCTTCTAAAGTTTCCGGATTTTCACCTTCATAGGTTGTAATAGTCACTAAGTAAGGTAAATTAATATCTGGGAACAGATTTAATGGTAATCTTGTAACTGCAAATATACCTAATGTAATCACGATTAGGATACCCATTAAAACTGTAATCGGTTTTCTAACACTATATTTACTCATGTTTTACTCCTTTGTTGTCAATCCGACCGACCGGTCGGTCGTTTTATTCAATTCTAACAAAATTAAAATCTATAGTCAATCAATATAGTCCAATTTTAGTATTTTTTTCATAATCTACTTATTACTTGGTATTTCGTCTTTTCTCGTGTAAACTAAATGTCGAGAGGTTTTAACATGCAAACTATAACATTTAAAGATATATTTCTAAGATTCATAAAGAAGTATCCGGTGACATTCACCTTATTGGCTGCTAATTTATTTATGTTTATATTCGTTTTATTTAATGGTGGTTATCCATCTAATCCAGTTGAATTAGCAACCGTGTTACGAAACAATGGTGGCTTGTCTCCTAATTTAGTAAGTCAAGGTGAATATTGGCGTATATTGACAGCTATGTTTTTACATGCTGGTTTTCTTCATTTTTTTCTAAACAGTTTCTTCCTTTATTACATAGGTAGCTTTGTTGAACGTATGCTTGGTAGTTTGAAATATGGTATTCTTTATTTCATTAGTGGCATTGGTTCTGGTATTTTTGTTTGGTTATTAAGCAACCCTTTAACCATTACAGTTGGTGCAAGCGGCGCGTTATATGGTGTCATGGCTGGATTGTTCTTAATGACATTCATTAAATCCTCGTGGTTCCATCCAAGAAGTATTCGCTCTATCAGAATGATGGTCGCGATTAATATTTTCTTTACCTTCGCATCCATGATTGGTGATGGTTCAATTTCAGTTTGGGGTCATTTAGGAGGATTCGTTGTTGGATTAATTGTTATTTATGTCATCATGCCTAAAGAACCCTATAACATTAATCGTATCTATCGTCCTAGACCGCCGCGTGAAACAAGTCATCATGGACGTACCGTGATTGATGCTGATAGTGTCACAGATGATGATATTTACGATACACATTATACAAATTAAAAAAAGCCTTGTTGGAAATCCCAATAAGGCTTTTTATTTAATATCAATTTCTACATTTTTCGTCTCAAAATCGCTTATTACACGTATCTTTAATTTCCCCTTATTTTGAGGTTTTACAATGGCCATTGCTTCTCCAAAATAGGTTGTATTCGTATACCCAGAATATCCATCTTTATTATATGGACATGCATTGCCAAAACCAATTAATTCTCCTTGATCCACTTGAATATTTATATTAGTTTGTTCAAGTGGTTTTACGATGCCATTTTTATCCGTTATTTTGAAATGAACAAATACTAAATCTTCAATCGATAACTCATTTTCATTTTCTATATAAACATTTAACCTATTATCATCGCCTGCTGAAGTTAGTGACGTGCGACCTATTTCGACGTTATTTTGATCATATCCGATTGCGGTCAAAGTGCCTGGATAATATGTTGTCTTTATATAAAATACAGCACCATGTTTTCGTTTCTTCGATTCAGCAATCTTTTTATCATTCAGCAATAAAACAACTTTATCTGCTTTAGCATACACTTCTATTTTTGCAGGTTTACCTTCCAATCCGTTGAAACTCCAAGAGGAAATCGCGTTACTCATCTTCCATGCAGAAGGCGAATGTTTTCTCTTTTTTTCTTGTACTGGCACAACGGCCATCCCAATCGGATCGAGATTATACGCGACTCTTGTGAATGCAGTTTCTCCACCAGTGTTTCCAAGTATATCAATTCTGCCAGATCCTGCAGTCATCCACCCTGGACCATGTGAGAAATCAGGTACTTGATGTTCATACACCCAAGCGCCAATACCTACTTCTCCTAAATAATCCATACCTGACCAAACAAAATCACCAATTATAGCTGGATTGGTTTGAGCTAAATCATAAAATTGACATGCATCTTTACAAAATGTTTCTGTTCCTAAAATGACACGATGAGGATATTTTTTAACATCTTTTTTATATCGATCAATCCCATAATTATATCCAGCAACATCCATATTAGCAAATGCTTTTTTAGTGTTTCGATCACTACCTTTTAAAGTAGCACCCCACTTCATGAATTTATCACCCAGTAAGCCTGCTAAATTATTGAAGAACTCGCTTCCTACCGCTTTCTTTTTATTCTTTAATGATGCTTCTTTTTCGGCTTTATCATCTGTGTAAACACCAAAACCTAATTGACTTAAATAGTTAAAAAATATGTTAACCCCACATGTCACAGGACGGTCATCTAATGTGTGAAGATATTTTGTCATTTCTTCAGTAAACTGAATACCCCTTTCCTGAGCTGTTTCTGACACTTCATTACCTGTAGAATACATGATGACAGATGGATGGTTGAAATCTTTATCCACTAAATCTTTTAAATCTTCTTTCCACCAATCACTAACAAAATTAGCATAGTCATACTTTGTTTTATGAATATACCACATGTCGACATATTCATCTAAAACAAGCATCCCTAGTTCATCACACGCATTTAACAATGCTTTTGAACATGGATTATGTGCAGAACGAATTGCGTTATACCCTGCAGCTTTTAATCGTTGTACTTTACGATACGCCGCGGTGGGATGTTCAACTGCACCAAGCAATCCATTATCATGATGAATACAAGCCCCATATAAAATGGTTCTCTTATCATTTATAAGTAAACCTGTTTCACTGCTTACAGAAACAGTTCTTATACCAAAAGTTGTTTCTTGAATATCGTCTTCAAAGATTGCACGGCACGTATATAACTTAGGGTTTTCAACTTGCCATAATTTAGCATTTGGTAAAATCAAACGAACAGATGAGTTTTTATTTGTATCTATTTTTTCTTCTTTAATGATGTTTGTGTCATCAAGAATTTGGATATTTACGATGCCAGATATATTTGTTTCAAGACTTATTTCAATCTCGGGATGATGATTAATGGTTTTTATTTTCAGACTGTTTAACGAAATATGATGTTTGGGTAATACATACATATGCACTGGTCTATAAATGCCTGTTCCGGTATACCATCTACTATTGGGTTGATCACTATTATAAGCAATGACCTCTATTTTATTATCTTCACCAAATATCAAAAATTCATTTGCGTAAACATAAAAATTCGTATACCCATATGGTCGATCATATGCTTTTTTACCATTGATATATACTTCAGCATTATGATAAACCCCTTCAAACTCAAAAACAATCACTTTATCGTAATCGTCTATAGGTATATGAAATGTTTTAACATACACATAATCATGACCTTCAAACCAACCAATATTCTTACCACCTTGACTATTATCTGTTCTCTTTTCATGAATCATCGCATCATGTGGTATTGTAATGTCTTTGATGGTGGTTATATCATCTTTTTGATAAATATGCCAATGATTATTAAAATTAATTTTCTGCATGATAATCTCCTATACACTCATTATGTCGTTCTAAAGGTCATAAGTCAAGATGACCTTCGTGTGTTGTATATAAATATGCGTATACTGTAAAAAAATACTACCGCCAATGACGGTAGTCGTTTTTATTTGTTGGAGTCAACCATTAATTCAATTAAATATTTTGAGAATTCAGTAGCATCTTCTATCGGTAACCCCTCTGCAAGTAAAGCTTGGTGATAAAGAATGGATGCGTAACGATCAATCGTCGCACCATCCTTTTCAAATTGTGCGCTAATCGCTTTAAAAAGTGGATGGTTAGGGTTAACTTCTAAAATGCGTTCCGCCTTAACGTCTTGACCGTTTGGCATTTGTTTTAACACTTTTTCCATTTCAAGTGATAATCCTTCTCCAGAAACCAAGCAGACTGGAGAGTCAGAAAGTCTAGCAGATAACTTCACATCTTTAACTTTATCCTTAAGGGCTTTCTTCATCGCTTTTAAGATATCTTTATTTTCTTTTTCTTGAGCTTTTAAATCTTTCTTCTGATCTTCATCAATAAAATCTGCTTCACCTTGTTGTACTGATTTAAATGGTACATCTTGATATGATCCCAAGATTTGAATCATGAATTCATCAATGTCATCTATTAAGAATAAGACCTCATACCCTTTTTCTTTAACCTTATCCATTTGTGGTAAGTTCATTATGGATGCTTTATTTTTACCCGTAGCATAATAAATCGCTTTTTGAGCTTCAGGTTTTCTTTCAATGTATTCTTTAAACGTTATATACTCATCAGATGCACTCGTCTTAAACATAATAAGATCTTGTAGTTTTTCTTTATTCATGCCATACATATCATAAACACCATATTTAAGGGTTAATCTGTAGGCATCATAAAATTGAACATACTTTTCTCGATCGTTAGCAAGTAGTTTTTCTAATTCGCTTTTTATTTTCTTTTCAATGTTTGACGCGATGCGTTTGACTTGTTGGTTTTGTTGTAGCATTTCACGAGAAATGTTTAAACTAATATCTGCGGAATCAACCAACCCTTTAACAAACTTGAAATAATCTGGTAATAAATCTTTGTTGCGATCTTGGATAAAGACACTCTTTGAATAAAGTTGCAATCCTTTTTCATATTTTTCGCTATAGAAATCATATGGTACTTTTTTAGGAATAAAGAGTAATGCAGTATAGGTTAATAACCCTTCTACAGATGTATGAATGGTGAGTAGTGGATCTTCATAATCAGAAAATTGTCTCTTATAAAATTCATTCAATTCTTCATCTTTAAGATCCGATTTTGATTTCTTCCAGATAGGTGTCATTTGATTCAATGTTTGAATCTCTTCTTTTTCCTTTTTATCATCTTTGACAACCGATGTCATCTTAATAGGATAACGCACATAATCACTATATTTTTTAACAAGACTCTTTATGGTGTATTCACTCAAAAATGTTGAATAATCTTCTTCGTTTTCCTCATTATCCTCATTTAAATATAGTGTAATAGTCGTCCCAATATCTTCTTTTTCAATCTCATCAATACTGTAAGATGATTCACCATTCGATGACCACAAATACCCTGTATCCGCATAAGGTGATCTTGTTCTTACTTCAACTTTATGAGCAACCATAAAGGATGAATAAAAACCGACACCAAATTGACCAATGATATTGATATCTTCTTTTTCTAATTTTTCTTGGAAAGCTTTAGAACCACTTTGTGCGATTGTTCCTAAGTTTTCAACGAGTTCTTCCTCTGTAAACCCAATACCATTATCTTTAATGGTTAACGTTCTTTCTTCTTTATTAGGTTCAATCCAGATGTCATAATCAGTTGCAGGAATTGATGTATCTGTAAGCGACAAAAAATGACGCTTATCGATAGCATCAGACGCATTCGAGATTAATTCTCTTAAAAAAATTTCCTTTTGCGTGTAGATGGAATGCGTCATTAAATGTAATAGTTTTTGTGATTGTGTTTTAAATTTTTTAGTTTTTGACATGTTATCGCCTCCACATGATATTTTATTAATCTAAGGCTTCCATGTCAAGTGTCTCATCTTTCTTCATCGCTGTATTAATTTGATTGTGGTAAACGACATAGCGTGTGAACAAAAATTCTGTCACGAAATTAATAATCATTGTCCCCACCAAAACGAGATATCCATTCCAACCAATCCCTTCCAAGGCGTCTCCCCACCACGTTGATAATGGTGTAAATACAGCATAATATCCTGCGACCTTCATCATGGCTATTGGAACATTAGCAGCTGATTTAAACGTGAACTTACGATTGAGTGTGAAATTCCATAAAACAGATAATATGAGTGCTGTTAAGTAGGATGGCCAGTAGTCTATTTTACCCCATTCATACATGATGGTAAATGTTAAGACTTGAATGACACCAGCGGAAATTGAAAATAGTGTGAATTTTATCATTTGCAGAAGTGTTTCATTTTTCTTGTTGTCTTTCATATCTAAGCTCCTATATTATGTGTGAATTGTGGGAAAGTATTACGCATTTTCACATTTTTGACTTTCTATTTGACATTTAAAGTTAAAAACATATAATTGTTATGGATACACCCGAGAGGGTATACAAATTTTTTTCTCTCCTATTAAAAAAGCACTAAGCAGCAAGTGCTTTTTTTATTTATCTTTGAACAATCTCGCGGGGTTTGTAATCGGTAAAATGTAGGGTGGTACATTCGCGTTTGCTGTAAGTGTTGTCACTAAAGATCTTAAATATGGGAAGAGAATTGCAGTTCCATTAATTTTTGATAAAGAAAGCGCGGGTTCTTGTTCCCACTTCTCTACATTGAAAATACCAGATATTTGTATATCTAGATAAAAGGGTATATCTTCATTGTAGTCATCGAGAGATATTGCTAATGATAATATGAAACTATCATTGTTTCGTTTTGTGATTTCACGATTGAAATTTGGTTTGACTTGTACTTTATGATTCGGTTCAATTTTGAATGACTTATTTAAAATAAACGACATCTTATCAACTGTATATCCAACAAGTTTAATTTGAATTTGTTCAGCCATACGTTTCAACTCCCCTAAGCATTTTTATGCTTATTTTTATTTTGATACATATCTTTATCTGCTCTAACGATCATGTCATTAATGTTTTCATCATCTTCACTATAAATTGATGTTCCCAAAGAAATCCTTAAATCAAATTTGTGATATGAACTTATAGATTTAACATCACTTATTAAACGTTGACGGCAACTCAAATATAAATCGTCATCAAGTGACTGAATGATACATGCGAATTCATCACCACCAATGCGGTAGCATTCTCCATATCTTCCAAACGCATCTAAGATTCTTGAGAACCCTTCTTTTAATGCGAAGTCCCCTTCGACATGTCCATATTGATCATTGATTTGTTTTAAACCATCAAAGTCAAAGAATACCAACCTTAAATTTTTCTTAGCAAGTTCATTTGAAAAGAAACGCTCAAAGTCTTCTTCATATGCATGTCTATTCTTAGATCCGGTCAATCGATCCATATAGGCAAGTTTCGCGTAATCTTCAGAAAGATAACTTAATTTTAATCTCGTTTCGATAAATAAAATATAGTCGATAAAAACAACAATCGCTAATAACGCCAAAACCGCTAAACTATAAATTGCTAAATCATCGTGACTAAATGTTTGTTCATTAATAAATGTGATAAAACCATATAAGAATAAGATACCATAATAACGACTAAATTTTTTAGCGAGCTCATTATGATTTAATACATCAATGACGATAAATACCAAAATATTAGCCATACCCAACAACTCCATGACAGACACGAATAAAGTAGGTCTCATAAAATCAATGACACCAAATAACTGCAGGGTTGTTATGACGATAGCTTGGAAACCAAAATACGCGACCAAAGCTAAAGATTCTTTCTCGAATCGTTTTGTAATGTTTGATTTATAATACATAATGATTGGAATTGGTATAAGCAAAAATAATGTAAACTGTAACCCACCTAATATATAGGCATTGCTTGTGATGAATTGTAAAAGTGTTGATCTCGCAATTACCCATAATCCAAAAATAATCGCGAAATACGCTAAATAAAATCTGCCACGTTTACGTTGTTGATCAACAACTTGACTAATCGCTAAAACAACAATCCCCATAACAATGAATAACATACCAAAACCAAATGATAAGATATGTTGAAAAACAATGTGAAGATAAAGCGAACCAGTTGAGTCTGATGATTCATAAATTGGCGAGATTAATCCTGATGATTTTTGATATGGTGAATGAAACGTAATTGACAAGATTTGATCACTATTTATATCATGATCAACAGAAATGACATGATGAAGATTTGCATAAAACGAATAACTAAAAGGTTGCTGAGTAGCACTATAGATAATGTCAGCATCTAATCGGACAACGATATCTTGATGATCTGTAAAAACTAGTAGTGCTTTGATGTCATCAGATGCATCTATCGTTTTGTAAATGGTGAATTCTTGATAAGGTTCAGCAGAAATTCTTGTCGGATATTCTAATAGTTCAACTTCACTTCCAGAAACTTCCGTCATCCAACCTTCGCTTAATATCACTGAAGGAATATTGAGTTTCGCATCTAACATCGTTCTAAAAACAGTCGTTAATAAAACCATGATCATAACGACTGCAGTAGCAACCATATAAGATTTTTTTAGTGCCGAATTTTTAAACATATTTTGTTTCACCAAGTTTGTGGTAAAAAATCTTATACCCATTATACAATAATTATATTGTGATGCCAATCTTAAAAAGATTAAAAGTCTTGTTTACATTTTGCTTGATTTCTTGTAAAATAGAGTTAATAATGTGACGGAGGAACTCTATATGCCAAGAAGAATTACAGATATTTGTATTGCAGATGGCGCTTGTGTACCAGAATGTCCGGTAGACTGCATCTCTGAAGGCGAACCAATCTTTGTTATTGATGAAGACATTTGCATTGACTGCGGAGCATGCCAGGATGTTTGTCCGGTAGACGCTATCATTGAAGTATAAGGATTAGAAAAGGATGAAAATCCTTTTCTTTTTATAAAAAATGTCTATCGCACGATAGACTTTTTTTTATTGTTTTTTTATGAACTTGATTGCTTCTTCTGGTAATTTAAAATCCAATATATCTAAATTTTGAGCTTGATGCTTTTTATCATAAGACATCGGAATCACTTGACAACCATTATCTAAGTGATACCTCAGTAAAACTTGAGCCCAGCTTTTATTAAACGGTTTACCTATGTCGGTAAGCTTCTGTCTAAACATATCATCCACACTTCGTAGTGGACTATATATTTGTGGTAATATATCATTTTGTTTACAAAATTCAATTATCTCTTTATTCCAATTTGATGGGTTTGATTTAACTTGATTGACGACAGGTTTAACTTTGGCATTCGCCAATAAATAAGTGAGTTCTAGTATCATAAAATTGGATACTCCAATTGACTTTAATTGACCTTTTTGGTGATATTCTTCCATAACACGCCACACACGCAAATTATCCTCGTTGGTTTCAAATGGACGATGTATTAAATATAGATCAATGTAATCAGTATTCAAATTTTTAAAACTACTCTCAATACTTTCTCTGATTAAATCTTCAGTTTTAACGACATTCTCATCCCAGTCAATCTTTGATTCAATATACATATCTTCTCTTTTGATACATTGATTTTTAATCGCTTGTGCGACTAAATATTCATTACGGTAAATAATCGCTGTATCAAACATGCGATATCCAACTTCAATTGCCCATTCCATTTCTTTTGAATCGTCAGTTAGTGCCGCATAAAAATCCGCATTTAATTTTCCATAACGACTTGTACCACACCCTATTTTAGGTATGACATAATTATTATTTAATTTGAAGTGTTCCATAAAATCTCCTCTCCTTTATATCTTATATCAAAAAGAGCCTATGCTAAATACATAAGCTCTTTTTATCATTATTTTTACTGTTCAATGATTATCTTTCTTTTATATCGGTTGCTGATTGATGAATGACTAATTGTGGGAAAGGAATATTAATGCCGTGTTTATCAAATAAGATTTTCAGTTCTCTATTCATCGCACGACGTACTTCAGGTCTGTGCTTTTCTTGAACATATGCTGCGACTCTGACAACAACAGCTGAATCAGCAAGTTCTTCAACACCTTGATATACTGGTCCATCTACAATATTAGGAATAGCTTCTTTGATTTTCGATAAATTTTCTTTAATAATGCGTTCAACGAATTCAACATCAGCACTATACTCAAAAGAAATATTGGATATAGCGATTGATAACTCATGTGATAGATTGACGATTTCTCTAATATCTGAATTCGCAATAATCAATACGTTTCCGTTGATGTCTTTTATTCTAGTGTTTTTAGTCCCTATTTCCAAAACGGTTCCTCTAAAATCATTGACCTCAACAATATCGCCAACAACGAATTGTTTCTGGAAGATAATCGCTAATCCAGCAAACACATCTTCTAATATACCTTGTGCACCAAATGAAACAGCTAAACCAGCAATACCAGCACCAGCTAATAATGTTGGTGTTTGTACACCCCAAGCAGCTAGAATCAAGAATGCAGCAATCAATATAGTGATGTACTTAACAATGTTGGCGAATAACACACCTAGTGTTTCACCACGTCTTCCTTTTCTTGTTAATAATTTCACAAGTAACATGAGCACATAATTTAAAACAAATACAAATAATAAAATTGCTAAACTTTCTAATAAAACGACGTAATTATTTTGAAAGAATCCAATGAGATCAAAGAACTTACCAATGGAATTATCTATGATACTTTCAAATTGTGTTCCCTGAAATAATATACTTGCAAAACTTCCCATGAATACAAATGCAGCAATAATAATTAATACAATAATTAATTGAATACTGACTCTTCTCTTTTCTTTTTGTTCTTCCATTTTCTCTCTCCTTATTCGATAATCTCATCATATATGACATGACGGATTGTAAAGTCTGTTTGATTTTGAACTTCAATACTTAATCTATAACTTGTATCAACTGGTATATATACATTAAAGGTTACCGTCTTCTCATCACCATTTAATATGAAATCAGATGATTCACTATTCAACCACATTTCTTGACCATCAATGATTTCATATATCTCATAAGATGGTACTTGGAAATAGTGGTTAGGATCTCTAAGTGTGATTGTTATTTCTAAGTAATCATCATATGGTGTCACAGAATATGAGATGTTGTAATCTTCAAGTGTTGTTATTTCTTCTTCATAAATCACAGAGCTTTCACGTCTTAATGTAATAGGATTCTTATATGTCGCAATCCCCTCAATACGGTAAGTTTTACCCGAAGACAATCCTGTGATACCAGTAACAATATCATGATAATCATTTTCGCCTATATCGACATCAACACTCTTAATTAATATATTACCTATATACGCATTAAGTTGATAGGCAATTTCTAACTCAGGTTGCATATCCCCATATATTGAGAAATATACAGCATCATCATTCATGCGTTCTACATACATCGAACTGTATAACTCGAATGGTGGTGTAACCCAAATGTCATCTAGTAATTCAGCACCATCTGCTGTCATACCTTCTAGATAAATATGGAAAGGTTCAGTCGTATAAATATCAAACAATTCAATTTCCTCACGATTAGATGACACACTGACCGCACTATATTGAATCGGTAAATCAGGTTCCCACTCTACAGCGTAACCATAATATAACGTGACTGATTGATAAATTTGATCTGGGTCGTTAATGCTGACATCAACGACATAAGATGTTTCAAAATCGAGTTGAACCTTATCAACATTTAGAATCATGCCACCGACTGACGCTCTTGTTCGAACCATCCTACTATCAAGTCGTTCTTGCCCAAAACCTTTACTACCATATATGTTTAACCAGTATTCTGTATTCGCTTCTAATTGTTCGAAGTATCCTGAATTTTCACCTAAACTAATTGGAGTTTCATAATATTCAAATTGATTTTCTAGTGTCACAACAAGTGTCGATAGATCAAGTGCATTATCTTCATCAGTAACTGTGACTTGATACGCTACAAGATCAATTGTAGATTCTATTTTAATAATCTCTGCTTTAGGTGATGCAGGTATAAAAACAACCGCTGCTACAATAGCGGCGGTTCCTACAACAAAAGAAGACATCAAATTTTTGATGATCTCAAAACGACGATTGATTTCTTCTCCCTTTTCTTTTCGTGTACGCTTCTGTGCCATGACTTGTCCTTATCCCTTAACATCATCATGCCGTATCGTGTTGTTTTTATATTTATTTCTATTATACGATATGAATGTTATTCTGTCATGTGTTTTTTATAATTATTATCATAAAGAAGAAAATCTTAAAATTATATGCAACATGAATCATAAGAACTCACCTGTATTTTAATGAATTACATCTTTAAATTTTCAGGTGATAATGAAAACAGTATTTTATTTTTAAAGTAATCTCATTCTCCAACTATCCTTCAAAATATGCAAACAAATCTTAAAATCAGATGCATTGAAGGAATTTGCATAAAAAAAGTTCATGGTATTGAACCACAAACATTTATGATCAAATAATAACCGTTAATGGCTTGATAAGAACATTTAACATTATTTAATCTTAAAATCATACTGAATTCATCACTTTTTAAGTTTTTAAGTAGATTTTTTTTCAGATAATACCAATTAGCCTTTCAAACTTTCTTTGACGTATATATCAAGTGTTTTGTTTTTAATGGTGAATGACTATGAACGTTTGAAGAGAAATCACACCTCTTGTAAGTGGCTTTATAGAGAGATTATACAGTATTTATAACGATTGTACTTATATTAACCATGAAATACCTTTATACGAACATGAGAAATCAATTTCAAAAAAATGTACTTTCATTTTTGCTCATTAAAAAGTGTGAATCAAACATTTTTAAAACATGTAAAAATCACTAAAAAATATTGAAACTCTCGGGTTGACTTATATGTAAAACGATATCTAATCAAATCTTGATGCACTAAATATTTTATGGTCAAAAATCAGACTGTGACCAGTCAAATTCATATCTATAAAATTTGAAAGACTTTCTGTAACATTTTTACAATGTGAGATGATCTGTTTCGACATCCTTAATTTTAGCGATACCCATTAAACTTAAAAATGGAACAACTAATAGTAACGCAGTTACCAAATACATCGATTGAATGTTAGTCAAATAAACTAATGTAACCATTAATGCACCCGAGATTAATTGACCAATTGAATCTAACTGTCCAAACCCACTAAGCACGGTTGCTTTAATTTTTGATGGTGTATTGATAATAAGAATGGCATTCAAAAGTGGTTCTGCCCCTTCTTTCACAATTGTGAAAAATACGAATCCAAATAACGCGACATACATGAATGGTAAATATGCAAACATTAAAATGCCAATTATCATCATAAACAAAAGATAAGCACTCCAGATTGCTAGATGGTTTTGTTTTTTAACAAATTTCTTAATGAATTGTAAAAATATAAAACCTACAATGGCGATAACGCCATTAACGCTCGCTATCATCCAAATCGGTTCCCATCCATTCAATCCTCTAAATCCGAGATCGTCTAATATGAAAAGTTCATATGTGCGATCGATACCTTCGCTAAATAGTCCAATAAATAACATGACTATAAACATAAGTCTTAATACGTTATGTTTTTTAACATGTTTGAATCCGTGCGCTAATTGATTAAAGTACTCTTTATAAAATGGTATGTCGTGTGGTTCTTTATGAAAGTGTTCTTCTTTCATTGATAACAAACTAAATAGACCTAAAAAGATGAAAATACCACCGGCAACATAAATACCTAACCTAATAGAAAACGTACCAATGAGACCAGCTAACAAAATACCCACAAAGGAAAATAACTTATTCATTTGCTGGCCAGTAATCAACGTTTTTTGAACATTAATATTCATTGTTTCATCACTTACCCATGAATCTAATGCACCACTAATAAATGTATATCCAAAACCCCAAACGATCTGGGCGATAAAAATTATCGCGAAATATGTCGTTAACGCTTCTAAAGCAAACCCTATACCA
The DNA here is from genome assembly GCA_963675245.1 of Acholeplasmataceae bacterium. GTDB lineage: Bacteria > Bacillota_I > Bacilli_A > Acholeplasmatales > Acholeplasmataceae > WOFB19. Next base: position 580,492 of record OY775910.1, read on the forward strand.
ATAATAAATAATCCGATGATCACACTTAATCTTCTACTCTTTAAATCAGCAATAATACCTGTGGGTACTTCAAAAAGTAGAACAGCAATCTCCAAAGCGGTCCCTAACAAGATCAGTTGATATGCTTCAAGATTTGCGATATCGATGCGATAAAGAACAGATATCGTAAACATCATATGAAACGATAATCCCATAACACTTCTTAAGATGTAGTATACTTTTTTAGCATTCATTAATCGACCTACTTATATGATATGAATATAGTATATCTTATAACCACATAAAAAAGAAAACGCCAGTTGAAATTATCCAACGAGCGCTTTTTTATTTAATTTGCTTGTTCTTGTTCCATCTAACATTTTAATTGTAAATGATTTAGACATGTTTAATAATAAGGTGAAGACAATCATCGCGACAATCGTTCCTTCTCTAATGAAATACGCTTCATTAAAAATGAATGACAAGGCGATGGATGATGCGAATAGAATCACATCTAAACCATATCTTGCTTTTACAAACGATATTGTTTTGTTCTTCTCAAGTTGGTAACATGACGCTTCTACTGGGAAAGTGATGACTTGAAGTACAGTGATGATGCCAATTGATACTGCTGATATCGAAATGCCTAAGATTAAGAAAACAAATCTTGTCACATAATTCGATACTTCAAATAAACTGAATACATTATAAACCAATAAATTTACGATTAAACCAAAGATAATAATTGAGATGATTTGAATGATGTATGTATATATATATTTACCTTTAGATAAAAACATAAAGATAAAAACAAATAGGATATTAGTTATTGATACGATGGTTCCTACTCTGATGGATGTCACAACAGACACTGAATTTGTAAAAGCGTAGAAAGCATCCATACCTATATTTGCTTTTACGACGAAACTCGCACCTACTGCAACCATTAAATAAAATAGACTTGATACAATAATTTTGGTTCTTAATTTCATGTGTTATTAATCCTTTATTGTGCCATTGCACAAGCATCATTATACACCAATTAAATTCAAGAAATGAATGACTTTGATTATAAATTGATGTGATAATGTTTTCATTTTGAAAAAGAAAGAATCTATACCTCTAAAATGTGTATAGATTCTATATTATTACATTATTTGTTGTGTTGATTTCTTTCTGTCAATCCTTTTTCAACTAGCGGTTTGACTTGTGAGCCAAACAACTCTATTGATTTCATCACGAGTGTATGATCAAGTGGACCCACTGGTGTGTGTATAGCAAATCTATCGACATCTAATATATCAATGAGATTGAGTATTTTGTTTGCGACATATTCAGGATCACCAACATATAGTGCGCCTTCTCTGCTATTGGCACTTTCATAGCTTGATCTTGTATATGCACCCCATCCACGTTCTTTACCAATCATATTCATCGCTTTTGCCATGGATGGATAATACTCATCCATTGCCAGTTCATACGTATCAGATACATAACCATGAGAATGAACCGATATGAACATCTTACGTTCATCATGACCATATTCTCTGTATGTTTTTTTATAAAGATCAACTAAACCTTTAAACATTCTAGGGCTGCCCCCAATAATGGCTAAGAAGAGTGGTAAACCATATCGTCCGGCACGTATAACAGATTCAGGTGTCCCTCCAACCGCGACACTAATCGCTAAGTTGTTTGTTCTAGGATATACCCCTAAATGATTGATTGAAGCTCTATGTTTGCCTGTGAATTCAACGAATTCGTTATCTCTAATCTTAACGAGCAAATCTAATTTTTCATTAAATAGTTCATTATAATCGTGAAGACTATATCCAAACAATGGAAACGATTCAATGAATGATCCTCTACCCACCATGATCTCTGCTCTTCCGTTTGATAGTGCATTAAGGGTTGCGAAGTTTTGATAAACTCTCACTGGATCTTCACTCGATAATACTGTGACGGCACTACCAAGTTTGATGTGCTTCGTCATTGGTGCAGCTGCAGCCAATATCATATGTGGTGCTGAAGCGGCATATTCAACTCTGTGGTGTTCACCAACACCAAAATAATCTAAACCTAAATCATCGGCTAATTTAATTTCATCAACGACTTGTCTTATACGTTCATCATAAGCGACTGTTTGATGTGTTTCTGGGTTCTCCATCACTTCTGCAAATGTTGTGATACCCAATTCTATTTTTCTCATTTATACCACCTGATTTTCTCTTGATTGCTTTAATCGCGTATATTCTATATCAGTGTGATACTTTAATCAAATGAAGCGCTTGGTAGTTTATTGTATGTCACTTAAAAATCGTTTAAACTTATTCTTCTCTTTAGGAAGATCAATCTTTGATACACTTATGTGAATACTCGGTTCAGATATATCGTATTGTGCGAGTTCCTGTATAAGCTTATCGCGAAGTACTGTTATGACACTTTGATCTTTTTTTAATAAATCTATTGTAATATCAAGTTTGTTTATCTCATGTTGGACGACTTGAAATTCTCTAATGAGATCACTTGATACAATGATCCATCTCACAAATAAATCAGGATAAATGATTTTTTTGTTGAGCTCTTTATCATAGAAATAAAGTAAGTCATCATGTCTTCCTAATACCTTTTTAATTCTTCTAAAATGTGAGCCACACGAACACGTTGTATCAAGAACAATCATATCGTTCATTTCATAACGTATGAGTGGCTGCGCTTGATTGATTAAATTAGTGATAATCATTTTATGACCAACAACATTATCTTCAGTGATTAAATGATCATCTTCATCATATAATTCAACATACACCAAATCTTCATTGATATGTAAATGACCCTCTTTACAAGCACTTGCCATTTGGCCTTCACTTGCTTGATATATCTCTATTACAGATGTTTTAAATGCGTTCTTAAACCTTGACTTGTCTTCTTCATTTAAAACTTCTGCATATGTAACAATCTGTTTCAAAGGTACCTGAATTTGATTAGCTAATGGTAATAGTTGTCTTAAAAGACTAGGCGGTGCCATGATGATATTCATCTTATGTGTATTAATCGTATGTATGATGTCATGAACATCCGTCATGGTGGATAAATATTTAAGTGAAACAACGTTGGAATTAATATCCTCAAAGCCTTGAGAAAACACTCTTAATAGGAATAAAATTCTAAATGGCAATTGTCGTAATTTTAAACCACTTCTTGCTAAAAAAACGAATGGTAATCTTCTCGTAAGTTCCTTAGGTGTTAAATAGATACCTTTATTACCACTGGTGCCACTTGATAGACCAACAACAAATTCATCTTTATAATAGCCATAATAGTCTTTATTCACTTCTTTTTCGACAGCATATGCCAATACATCATCTTTATTAATACCTACCGTATTTAAATCAGAGAAGTTATCCATCATGATTTGTTTATTAATCGTTGGTAAATGATAAAAGTCTTCAAAACTATGAACATCATATCCCTCATATAGACGTGCATAAAAGGGGCTATTCGCCTTTGCATATGATATGATTTTTTTAATTTCTTTCAATTGATACTGCTTAATACGTTTCGTGGAATAGTGTGATCTGTGATGTACCAGTCGAAAATAATCAAGTATCCCCATTGATTTACCCTTGAAGTTTTTCTTCTTTTTGTGAACCACCAAAGTGTTTCATAAACTTAACATATCCATATTCAATACCATATTTGTAATGTGCTTTTTGCCACAACATTAATACGAATCCCCAGAATATAGCAATCACTACCCCGATAACAACCGATGTATACATACCAAGATATAAGTTGGCATCAATAAGTAACATGAATTGTTTCAATGCACTTGAGAATAATTGTTCGACAAAGAAAACCGTCAACCCAGCTACACCAAAACGATATAGGAAATTAGAAACAACATTCAATTTAGATGACGCGCCATCTTTATCATAAATAGAGATGAATAAATAGATTAACAATTGGAATAAACCAATCTGGAAGACCATGATACCATACCATGTATAATCGATTAATCGATCTAACATCGTTTCTTCCGCTGTTAAATAAATAACTAAACCGACAACAAAAAATAAAATACCACTGGTTAAGATCATTAATTTCGTTTTCTTCTTATTGTTTTCAATTAACAATGTCGCAATCCATGAACCAAACAATCCGAATGATAAGAATGGTAAAATAGGATTATTTTTGTTGATGAAGAAGTTCATCACAAGTGCTAATCCATATTGGTTATTATCTCTCACATCTAAATACGTTGTATATAAAGGAATTCTGACTGTACTTAAGATAAGAACAGCCACCGCTAATATAAGAAAATAATAAGAACGCTTCTTATCATCTTTAATCCATTTGAAGCCTAACGCTATAATTAGCCCCATTAAGATGATGTTAATTCCTATCATGACAAGTGAATCAACATATAAAATACGATCAATAGAAGGCCATATAAAGCGTCCACTTTTAATTAATTCAACCAGAATACTTTGGTCCATTGATCTCGTATCAAAATGAATAATACCTGGGCCAGTGAATAAAAAGTATATATAGGCAATTAATAAAACATATAACCCAGCAAAACATGCATATTTAATAAGTGATTTTAACGATTGTCCTTTTTCTTTATGTTTTCTATAAAATTGTAGGGTATGAACAATACCACTGATCATCGCGAACAAACCAGCAAACATTAAGATAAACCCGATTAACGTAATGATGAGAGGTGGGCTATTTAGATCAAGATCATAAATGCCATCAAAATAGTAAAAAGCTGTATGTAACACCAACACACCAAAAATACCTAATCCTCTCAAAACATCTAAACCCATGTAATGCTTTTTCATATGTGTCTCCTTCTTGATCAATCTTATATTACTGTTTACAAGTATATATGATGATGTCAAAATCGCATGGCTATACACATATCATATATGAAACACATACAACTTACAACCTACAGAAATAAAAAAGGGACTCTATTGCTAGAGAACCCTTTTTATAGACTCATTTGTAATTTATAGTTTTACAACGTTTGCAGCTGTTTCGCCGCGATCGCTTGATTTAACTTCAAATTCTACTTTGTCGCCTTCGTCTAATGATTTGTAACCATCAGATTGAATTGCGCTGAAGTGTACAAATACATCTTTGCCTTCTTCTGTTGAGATAAATCCATATCCCTTGTCAGAATTGAACCATTTTACTGTTCCTGTCATGTCGCTTACTCCTTTTACTTTTTATTTTGATAAACTGCCATATCATGTTGCACCTTTGTAAGTATACCGCATTTTTCGCCATTTGCAACATAATAATGCATTTATATCCAAAGAAAATTTTATTTTTAATCTAAAATGCTATAAATAGCCTATATTTGCTTTTTATTTCTTTCAATCATCGTGTATACGAAATAACCAATGATTAATACACCAACACCGATAATCGATGGTAACCAACTCTCAACAAGTGTTGCGATGAGTAACATAACAAGACCAAATATCGCTAGTGCGGGTACATAAGGATATCCCCATACTTGATATCTTGGGTATTGATCAACTGGATGAGTTTTTCTAAATCTGAATAATGATATAAAAATTAATGTGTTAAATATTAAGCCAGCAAACACAACAAACGTCAATAACGATTCAACACTGATTGCAGTAAAAATAAATTCTAACCATACCAAAATACTCGCAAACAGTGCAGAAAGAATTAATGCTACAGCAGGTGTATGATAAACCGGATGTTCCGTTTCAACTGCTTTAAAGAATAAACCATCTTGTGCCATTTTTTGATAGACTCTTGGAAAAACCAATATACTACCATTTAATGCACCAAATACAGAAATTCCTACTGAGATCATAATGAGTAATTGACCGACATCACCGAATAGTGCATAAGCGGCATTAAATATAAACCAACCATTATATGCTGAAAGTAAATCTGCATAAGCAACCACCCGATATAACGATATGATAAACAATACATAAATAATCATGACGCCAATGGTTGCGATTGATAACGATTTAGGCAAATCGTTTTTAGCATCTTTCATATGTCCGGCTATCGCATTTAAGTTAGTCCATCCTTCATATGCCCATAACGTACCGACAACTGCAAACCCAAATCCAACCAATATTTGGAAAAATGATTGTCCAGACATCACTGATGTCCAAACGATTTGTTGTCTACCTATGATTAATCCCATCACAATAATCATCGCGATTGGAATAAGCTTAGCAACAGTGAAAATCATTTGAATAATTGTACCAAATTTCAATCCGAAATAATTAATTGTTGTAAGCAGTGCAATCACTAACACAGCAATCAAACTGATCCATGATGCTAAACCAGGAAATATATTAGACATCACCTGTCCAAACAGTATCGCTAGTAACGCAATACTTCCTGATGATGAAAGTATTAAATTCATAAACCCTGATAAAAAAGCGACTTTATGCCCATAAGCTTTTTTAAGATAAAGATAGTATCCACCATTTTCTGGAAATAAAGTGCCAAGCTCTGCATAAGATAATCCGGAAAATAATGTGATTAACCCACCAACAATCCACGCGAGTATTGATAAAGGTAATGATGCGAATGATCGATTAAGTATTTGGAATCCTAAAAAGAAAATACCCGAACCAATCATAATACCAGCTAAAATTGAAACACCACCCCATACACTAATGATCTTACGTTTTTCCATACGTTCCTCCTAATATCATTTGTCATTGATGTCTCATTCATTATGTGACATGTAGATTTTACCATTTTAGCAATTTTATATATAGAGAAATACATGAATTTTTTACCACTTAATTAAATGTTAATTAATCCCTTTAAGTGAATGTGTTTTTTGTTTTGCTCCTTTGCCAATATCTTTTCTATAAACTAAATGTTGGCAGTTGATTTTTGACACTTTGTCATATACCATTTGTTTTACTTCTTCAAATGTTGTCGCTTCACCTTTCACAAACAACACACGACCCCCATGAGTCACGAATTGATCACCATCTTTTTTGATACCCATATGAAGATATGAATCATCTTTAAGATCATTATCTATGACATATCCTTTTTCATAGACACCAGGATAACCCTTGGATGCCATAACAACACCAAAGTGAATAAGATCATCAAACATTAATGGCTTGACATGTCCATTCACTAAATGAATCATTGTTTCTAAAAAATCAGATGTTACTTTTGCTAAAATAACTTCTGTTTCAGGATCTCCTAACCTTGCATTGAATTCAATTACTTTCGGTCCTTCATCAGTTAAGATTAACCCTGCATATAAAAAACCTTGATAAGTGATACCTTCTTGTTTTAATCCATCTAATGTCGGTTTTAATATAGACTCAATCACTTGTTTTTCGATTTCTTTTGTAACAAATTCAACAGGTGATATAGAACCCATTCCTCCTGTGTTTGGTCCTCGATCACCATCAAGTAAACGTTTATAGTCTTTAGACACGGGTAATGGAATGATGTCATTATGATGAATTAAAGAGATAAAGGAAAACTCTTCACCTTCCAAATAATCCTCAATAACAACTCTTGCATCACCAAACTTATGATCGTTTAACATATCATCAAGCGCATGAATAGCTTCCTCTTTTGTAAAGGCGACCACAACCCCTTTACCAGCAGCTAATCCATCATATTTAATAACAATCGGTACACCTCGTTTTAAAACATACGATTTAGCTTGTTCAAAATCAGTGAATGATTTAAAGGAAGCTGTTGGAATTTGATACTTTTCCATTAACTCTTTAGCGAATGTTTTAGATGTTTCAATTTTCGCAGCTTCTTTTTTGGGACCAAATACAATCACGTCCGTTTCTTCAAATAAATCTGCAACACCATTTTCTAAATATACTTCACTACCTGGAATAATCAAGTCTATAGCGTGCTCAAAAACAAACGTTTGAAGTGCCTTGTGATCAAGGGGGTCAAGATCAATTCCAATCGCTTCTTGCGCCAATATGGTGCATGTAGAGGTGATATATAGTTTGTTTAGCAGTTTTGATTTTTTTATTGTTTTTAATAAGGCGTGTTCTCTTCCACCACTGCCTAAAATTAATACATTATATGTTTTCATTAGTGCTTGAAATGCCTATTGTTTGTGAATACCATTTTTATCCCTAATAGATTACAAGCGTCAATTGAATCTTGATCGCGAATAGATCCACCTGGTTGAATGATTGTCTTCACACCATATTGACTTGCCATTTTCACAACATCGTCAAAAGGAAAAAATGCATCACTAGATAACGTCAGTTCTTTATGATAACCGTTCTCTTTTGCTTGTTCTAAGGCAATCTGTGCAGCACCTACTCGATTCATTTGACCGGCACCAACACCTACTGTTTGATTTTTATATGTGACGACGATTGCATTTGATTTAACATGTTTCACGACTTTCCAAGCAAACATTAAATGTTCAAACTCTTCCTTAGTTGGCACCTCTTTTGTAACAACCGTTAATTCATTTGGTTTTACCATGTACTGGTCTGACTGTTGTAATAGTAATCCACCATTTACCTTAACGGTCATATATTCGGGTTTATTTGGTAGGTTTGTATCTAATTTTAGAATTCTTAAATTCTTCTTTTTAGATAACACTGCAAAAGCATCATCCGTATATGATGGTGCAATCACAATTTCTAAAAACAATTCATTTAGTTTTTCTGCGAGTGGTTTTGTTACTTCTCTATTTAAAGCGACAATACCCCCAAATATTGAGACCTTATCACTTTCATATGCTTTTACATATGCCTCTAATAAATTATCTGCAGACCCAATACCACAAGGATTCATATGCTTTAATGCAACCGCTGTTGGTTCACTAAATTCTTTCAACATATTAATCGCTGCGTTAGCATCTTGAATATTATTATATGAAAGTGGTTTACCATTTAGCATGTCAGCGTTAAGTAGCGAATAAGGATTCTTTTGGTCTGCATATAATGCTGCATTCTGATGAGGGTTTTCACCATATCTTAACGGTTGCTGAAAATCATATGTGAGGGTTAAAGATTCTGGAAATTCAATGTCTAGTGACTTTGTTAAATAAGTTGCGATATGGGCATCATATTGCGCTGTCTTTCTAAACACCTTCGCACTTAATGCTTTTTTGGTTTCTGGCGTTGTATCGCCATATTCTTGAATTTCATGAATAACTTGATCATAATCATTGACATCCGTAACAACCGTAACAAATTTATAATTCTTAGCCGCACTTCGAAGCATTGATGGTCCACCAATGTCAATTTGTTCGATGGCTTCATCAAAAGACGTGTCTTCCTTTTTAATGGTTTCTACAAAAGGATAAAGATTGACACAAACTAAATCAATATAATCAATGCCGTTTTCTTTTACTTCTTTTTGATGTGTTTCATTATCTCTTAACGATAATAGTCCACCATGAATAAGCGGGTGTAGGGTTTTAACACGACCATTTAGTATTTCTGGGAATGCTGTAACTTTCGTGATAGACTCTGCTTTTACACCAGCATCTACTAGTGCTTTTAATGTCCCCCCGGTCGATATAATGTCATAGCCATTTGACACTAACGCTTGTGCAAATGAAACAATCCCTGTTTTGTCTGATACACTGATTAACGCTCTTTTCATGATGTCATCTCCTTTAAAATTTGATTGATAATAATTTTGTAATATTGATGTTCAATATGATGAATCGTTTCTTCAACATGCTCTAACGTGGTTGGATATGTGATAGGAATGGGATGTTGATAAATAATTTTACCAGTGTCAACACCACAATCTACATAATGAATACTAATACCTACTGGAGAAATGCGGTCTCTATGTTGTCTTATGATCGCATCTTTCCCACGGTATGCAGGTAATAGTGAAGGATGAATGTTGATGATTTTTCCTTCATACGCTTCTAATAAGGTAGGACCAATAATTTTCATATATCCCGCTAAAACGATTAAATCAATGTGTGCTTCATTTAAATGTTTAATCACTTGTTTTTCAAAAGATGCTTTATCTGGAAACTCTTTTAATTCAAAACCGATCGCGTTTAACCCTAACATCTTCGCATGCTTCAATGCTTTAGACATTTTTTTATCTGAAAAGAATAATGCGAGATTCGCATTAAGTTCATGCTTCTTAATCGCGTGATATATAGCTACAAAATTTGTGCCAGTTCCAGATGCGAATACCGCAATGTTTTTCATGAGATTAATTCCCACTGTTCTGAATGAATAACTTTCCCAATCACACACGGTTCATAATCATATTGATTCAATATTGATAGTGTTTCTGATACATCTTTTTCTTCAATCACAACAACCATACCAATACCCATATTAAAAATATTGTACATTTCATCTTCATCAATATTACCTAGGGATTGCATTAATTTAAATATGGGCTTAACGGGAACTGCCATTTTATTGATTGAGAATGAATATCCCGTTTTAAATGCACGTGGTATATTTTCAATAAATCCACCACCAGTAATATGAGCAATACCATGTACTTTAACTTTTGAAATTAATTCTAATACACCCTTAACATATATTTTTGTAGGCTTGAGTAGTTCATCTTGTAATGTCGATGATAATTCATCAATATAATCCCCTAATTGATAGTTGTGGTCTTTAAAGAATATTTTTCGAACGAGACTATATCCATTCGAATGAATACCGGAAGACGAAAGGCCAACAATGATTTGTCCTTCTTTCATGCCTTCATTTGAAACCATGTCATCTTTATCAACAACACCGGTGACATATCCTGCTAGATCATAATGATCTTTTTGATACATATCGGGCATTTCAGCAGTTTCACCACCAATCAGTGCAGCACCCGCCAAAACGCATCCTTGACTAATGCCCTTTACAATATCTTCCATTTTATTGGGATCGGTATAGCCTAAAGCGACATAATCTAAAAAGAAGAGTGGTCTCGCACCTGTGGTGATAATGTCATTAACACACATAGCGACTAAATCAATCCCCACGGTATCATGTTTGTTCGCTTCTTGTGCAATGAGTAATTTCGTACCAACACCATCAGTGCCTGAAACCAATATAGGATGTTTTAAGTGATACTTTCCTAAATCGAATAAACCACCAAAACTACCAATATCGCTCATGACACCAAGATTATGTGTGGACTTAATATGTTTTTTTATACGCTTTACGGTTTCGTATCCACGTTCAACACTTACACCTGATGCTTCATATTTTTTAGACATATATACTCCTAAAATTTTCCATCTTTATTTGCGTCTTTAATATTATCGTAAATATAAGTTGGATATTTACCTGTAAAACACGACGTGCACATTTTTTCTCTACCAATAGATTTTTTTAACCCTGCCATCGATAGATATTCTAATGAGTCCGCACCAATGATCTTTCTTACTTCTTCTTTATGATGATGCGCAGAGATGAGTTCATCATACGTTGAGATATCAACACCATAAAAACAAGGATGGCTGATTTCTGGTGCAGCTATTCTAAAGTGAACTTCCTTCGCACCAAATTCTCTTAACATTTCAACAATCTTTCTTGAGGTTGTACCACGTACGATTGAATCATCAACAACCACCACACGTTTTCCTTCAACAATGCCTCTAACTGGTGATAGCTTCATTTTGACGCCTTTATCTCTCATTGCTTGAGAAGGTTTAATAAACGTTCTACCTACATATTTATTTTTAATTAAACCCATTTCAGCTGGAATCTTCGCTTCTTCTGCATATCCTAATGCAGCTGATGTCGATGAATCTGGCACCCATACGACAACATCTGCATCCACGTAAGCTTCTCTTGCAAGTTGTCTTCCTGTTTCTTTTCTGGCTGTGTGCACATTGATACCATCAATATTTGAATCCGGTCTTGAAAAATAGATATATTCCATCGCACACATATTTTGATAAGATTTTTTAGCAAAAAAATCAGATATCATATGGTTATCTTTATCAATGATTAGAATTTCTCCTGGTTTAATATCTCTAATGAAAGTAGCTCCTATCGTATCAAACGCACACGTTTCAGACGACACAACAAAACCACCATTGAGTTTAGCAAGTGATAAAGGTCTTAATGAATTTTTATCCCTCATAATAATAATTTGATCTTTTTCTACAACTAAAAATGCAAACGCACCTTCCAATTGATTTAATGCATCTTTAATAGCTTTCATGCGATCTGGTTGCGTATCTCTTTTAATCAAATGTGCAAAGATCTCGCTATCGCTTTTTGATTGTAAGATTGAACCGCTTCTTTCTAATCTGATTCTTAATTCTTTGTAATTAACGAGATTGCCGTTATGACATAACCCGAAGTCTCCTGTATTATGTTGAAACAAAAACGGTTGAACATTGACTAATCCACCCCCACCCGTTGTTGAATAGCGTACATGTCCAATACCTATATTTCCTTTAAGGTTTGTTAACGTATCGTTTTTAAAAACATCCGTTACCAACCCTTCACCTTTATGATATAAGAGTTCCTCACCATCGCTCACAATCATGCCAGCACCTTCTTGACCACGATGTTGTAATGCATGTAAGCCGTAATATATGACTTCACTCGCGTTTTCTACATTGATTACGCCAAAAACGCCACACTCTTCATGAAGTTCATCATCCATCCAAACTTCTTTCATATAAGAACCTCCTATTTAATGCGATTTAAAATCTCAATGTATGCTTCTTCAATACTTCCTAAATCTCTTCTAAAACGATCTTTGTCTAATTTTTCTAAAGTATTTTTATCCCATAAGCGACAAGTGTCTGGACTGATTTCATCTGCTAGCAAAATGTTACCTTCAGCATTTTTACCAAATTCAATCTTGAAATCAACCAATAAAATATCATGCTTAATAAATTCATTTAATAAAATATCGTTTATCTGTTTTGTGTATGCATAGATTTGCTGAAGTTCTTCATAAGTGCATATACCTAATGCGACAGCGTGATGATCATTAATTAATGGATCATTAAGTTCATCATTTTTATAGCAAATTTCTAATACTGGATATTGAAGTTTCGTACCTTCTTCGATTTGAAGTCTTTTAGCCATGGATCCTGCTACGACATTTCTAACAATAACTTCTAACGGAATGATATCAACTTTTTGACACAATTGACTTCTCTCATCAAGCATTTTAATAAAGTGCGTAGGAATACCTTTCTCACTTAATTTTGAAAACAGTATGTCTGTGATTTTATTGTTCAAAATGCCTTTGTTTGTAATTCTAGCTTTTTTTACACCATTGAAAGCGGTCGCGTCATCCTTATAATAAATGATGACTTGATTTGGATCTTCAGCTTGATAAACAATTTTAGCTTTACCTTCATAAATAAATTCTTTTTTCATTTTATTTTTCCTCGTTTTTGAAATATGCTATCGCATTTCTAAATATTTCTTGTGTTGAAACATTAGGTATATTTTGATAAAGGTTTTTGGCATAACGTTCGGAATGTCCCATCTTGCCTAAAATTAATCCATCTTCTGAAATGATACCTTCAATCGCGTAACTTGAACCATTTGGGTTATATATTGGATCATATGTTGGTTGATTCGATTGATCAACATATTGAAAAGCTATTTGATGTTTCTCTTTTAATGCTCGATACATCTTTTCATTGATCACGAACTGCCCTTCACCATGACTGACGGGTAATATGTGTGTTTGATTTAAATCAAATCCATTAAGCCAAGGTGATTTAATAGATGATACTTTGGTTTTAACCAATTTGGATACATGTCTGTTAATCGTGTTTTTAAATAAAATAGGATCGTCTTCTTTAAGTGCTTTAATTCTGCCATAGGGTAGAAGTCCTGATTTAACGAGTGCTTGGAACCCATTACAAATACCAATGATTAACTTTTTGTCATCAAGAAATTGATGAATGGCATGTTTTACTTTGTCATTCCTTAAAATAGTCGCGATAAATTTCCCGCTTCCATCTGGTTCGTCTCCACTACTAAATCCGCCACTAAACATAATGATGTGTGATTCATGAATTAATTTCACTAGTTCATTCGTTGACGCAATAATATCTTGTTCGCTTTGATTGTTAAATACAAATGTGTGTGTTTTAGCACCTACACGTTCAAATGATGATGCACTATCATATTCACAGTTTGTTCCCGGAAAAACAGGTAATAAAACTTTTACTTTTTCTACTGGTTTACCGTAATGATATACATCTTTATCCATTATTTTATCTTCATCAGTCAAATGACGTTCGTCATGATGTTGTATCGGATAAATTGTTTTAAATGTATGACGATTCCAATCTAGGGCTTGTTCAATAGCTATTTCTACATTATTTATTTTAATGGTGTTATCGTTCGTTGTTTTCCCTAAATAATTCGCGTTCGGTAAATCCAATAATTCAGAAGATTCAACAACGATTGATCCATAACTGTAGGCAAATATATTTTCACTTGTTTGAATATCAATACCGATATGATTACCAAACGTTGACTTGATGAGTCCTTCACTTAAACCACCATATTCTAAAGCAATCGCGCTACGTATTTTGTGTGCACGATTTAATGAGATGATTGATTCAAAATTATTTTTAAGTTCATCAACATTAATTTCATATTCATTATTTAAGTGATGTTTAAATAAATAGAGATAGCTATCTTTATCCTTAAACTCTGGTGAAATCACGTGACCGACATCCATCGTCGAAACAGCAAATGAAATCAAAGTCGGAGGTACATGTAAATTCTGATAACTCCCACTCATTGAATCTTTTCCACCGATGGCTGCGAGTCCAAATGCTTTCAATGTTTTATAGGCACCTAATAAACTCGCCATCGGTTTAGACCACTTTGTTTCATCGCTCATCTTTTCAAAATACTCTTGAAAAGAAAAACGAATGTTTTTATAATCACCACCGGTTGCAACAATTTTAGACATTGATTCTACAATAGCTAACATAGATCCATGGTAAGGACTCCAGGATGATATATAGGGATTAAAACCATAAGCGAGTATGCTCGCGGTTGTCGTATCTTGGTCAAGTGTTGGAATTAAGTGAATACTTGATTGTGCCTTAGTTAACTGGTATTTCCCGCCATAAGGCGCTAAAACAGTAGTCTTACCAATCGTTGAATCAAACATTTCAACCAAACCTTGCATGTCAGATATATTCAAATCCTTCAAATGTTTTTCTATATCAATGATAGATTCTTGATAGGATTCATTCTTGTGAAATAGTTTCTTTGCAATTGGCTTAAAATGTACATTCGTTGTTTGTCTAACACCCGATGTATCAATAAATTCACGGTCAATATCACAAATAATTTTATCTTGCCAGACCATTTTTAAACGCGCTTCTTTTGTAACTTTAGCAACAACGACTGCTTCAATATTTTCATCGTGACATAACTTAATAAATAATGCACTATCCTCGCAACTGACAACAACTGCCATCCGCTCTTGACTTTCAGAAATAGCTAATTCTGTACCATTAATACCTTTATACTTAACAGGCACTTTATCCAAGTCAATGAGTAACCCTGGTGCCAATTCACCTATCGCGACACTAACACCACCCGCACCAAAGTCATTAGATTTTTTAATTAACTTAGTAACTTCAGGATTTCTAAACAAACGTTGAATTTTACGTTCTTCTGGTGCATTTCCTTTTTGAACCTCTGAGTAAGATGTTCTGAGTGATTCTTTGTTGTGAGACTTAGATGAACCCGTGGCACCACCAATACCATCTCTTCCTGTTCTACCACCTAACAAAATGATTTCATCTCCAGGTAATGGTGATAATCTTTTTACATGACTTTCTTTAGCAGCTGCTACAACTACCCCAACTTCCATGCGCTTTGCCATATAACCTTTATGAAATATTTCTTTGACATAACTTGTAGCTAAACCAATTTGATTACCATAAGATGAATAACCGTGTGCGGCTTTTTTAGAAATCGTTCTTTGTGGTAATTTATTAACCATTGTTTCTTGAATTGGTGTTGTAATATCTGCAGCACCTGTAATTCTCATAGCTTGATAAACATAACTTCTACCACTAAGCGGATCTCTTATAGCGCCACCGATACACGTGGATGCGCCACCAAATGGCTCTATTTCAGTTGGATGATTATGTGTTTCGTTTTTAAACATCAACAACCATTTTTCAGTACCTTTTGGCGTTTTAACATCTATTCTAATACTTGAAGCATTGATCTCTTCAGATATTTCTAAATCATCTAAATGGTGATTCTTTAATTCATATTTTGCATTAATGGTTGCTAAATCCATGAGTGTTTGTGGTTTATTTTCTCTATGTAAATATCTTCTTGTCTCTACATAATCTAGATAAGCATTTTTAATACCTTGTGATAATTGATCTTCTGAAAACACAATATTTTTTAAATGTGTTTCAAATGTTGTGTGACGACAATGATCAGACCAATATGTGTCCAATACACGAATTTCAGTTTCATATGGGTTTCTTTTTTCTTGATGTTTAAAATAGTCTTGTACAAAATAAAAATCCTCAATATTCATTGCTAAAGATAATGACTGATATAGTTCACTCAAATCTTCTCGTTCGATAAATCCATCCATGACCCCCGTCATTTCTTGGTAATCGACATGGTGCATCTCAAATATTGAAAGATCTTTTTCTCGCGCTTCTATACGGTTGATTAAATATGTCTTAATAGATTGTAATAAATTATCATCAATTTCTTGATTGAAACATAGCGTTTCAAAGCTATATATGAGTGGCTTTTCATTTGGATTAATAAGCTGAATACTCTGGATGGCAGAATCAGCGCGTTGATCAAATTGCCCAGGTAAGAATTCAATGGACAATGTATTTTCAAATGAATTTAATTCAACAAATTTATCTTTATTGGGTTCACTAAAAACTGTGTATAAGGATCTTTCTAAAGTTTCTTTGCTGATGTCAAAACAATCATATCCAATCAAATACCTGAGGTCGGGTATTTGAATATGAAAGTTCTCTTCTAATTCACGAAGAAGTTCTAATCGCTCAATATCAAAATGTTCTCTTCTCTCGATAAACAGTCTCTTTTTCAAAGTTCTTCTCCAGTTATTTCCGCTAGTATTTTTTTGTAGTTCTTTCCTACAATGGTAAGATGTCCCATCTTACGATCAGGTCTTGGTTCACGTTTGTTATACATATGGATATAGATGTTTGGCACATCTTTATATTGTTCAATCAGATGAAGATTTTTTCCTAAAATATTGACCATTGCACAAGTCTCTTTTAATTTAGGTTCAATGACATGTTGATTTGTGATGGCTAAAATGTGGTTATCGAATTGACTGACTTGACAACCTTCAATACTATAATGACCGCTATTATGTGGTCTCGGGGCAAACTCATTAAATAACACTTGACTACCAACAATAAAAAATTCAACTGCCAATGTTCCTACATAAGAGAGACTATTTACAATTCTTTTCGCATAATCTTTCGCTTGATTTTGAATCTCTTCAGGAATAAGATCATCGATGATGGAAACAAATAAAATACCATTTTTGTGTATATTTCTTGGTACTGGAAAATAAGCAATATGACCAAACTGATCTCTCGTTAAAATAATAGATATTTCATAATCAAAATGAATCATTTCTTCTTTGATATATTCTTTTTGATTCAGATCTTTCACATGTAATAAATCCTCTTTTGCACGAATAACAAACTGGCCATGCCCATCGTAGCCAAGTGTTGTTGTTTTAAGAATAAACGGATATTGATAAACTTGATCATGTCTAAATATCTCATATGCTGGTGTAGGTATATTTAACTCGCTTGCGAATTCTTTTTCAGTATGACGATGTCTAGATATTTCTAATGCTTTCGTCTTTTGGGGTATTTTATCCACATAAGCATGTACCCAATCAAGACTGACGTTTTCAAACTCATATGTGAGTACATCACATGATTCATAAAGTCTTTGATATCCCACTTGTTTAGAAAACCCATGATGAAATAGTTTTTCACAATAAGGTTTGATAGGTGCTTGATCAGTTGTGTCTAACGCGTATACGATATGATGTCTTTTTATGGCACTTTCTGCCATCATCATTCCTAGTTGTCCACCACCTAATATGCCAATCTTCATACTATTTCAACTCACTGTTATGTAAGACGTTTTGGGTTTGATTCGCCATAAATTTATCTAGTTTTTCTGCAATGTCAATATCCTTTATAGCAAGTATACGAACAGCAAATAAAGCAGCATTTTTTGCGCCATTAATCGCCATTGAAGCTACCGGAATACCAGGAGGCATCTGAGCGATTGATAATAAAGAATCTATACCATCTAATGATTTTGTTTTAATCGGAACACCAATAACAGGTAACGATGTCATTGAAGCTACCATACCGGGAAGATGTGCAGCACCACCAGCACCAGCAATGATGACTTCTATTTGTCGTTGTTTCGCTTCTTCTGCGTAATCATACAGAAGTTTGGGTGTACGATGTGCACTCACAACTTTCTTTTCATATGCAATACCAAATTCATCTAACATATCACAAGCAGCTTTCATAACATCCCAATCACTTGTTGATCCCATAATGACTCCAACGCGCATGATAATCTCCTTTTTTAACCCCTTTAAAAATAAAAAAATGGGTTTCTTTGACGAACGCAAAGAAACCCATTTATATGTGGGGTCTCTGAACGTAGTCCTAACATTTACGGTATTAGGGTAGAAACTTGCTCACCATATCAGAGCTATTATACGTCTACGCATAAATCATAACATATAACATGTCATGTATCAATATGAAATCGTTATTACTGCTATATATTTTTTAATATATAGCGTTATATTTATGCTATGAATTTTTGTGATTAATTAACTTCTCGCTTTAATTTATTAACATTTAATCTCCGGATTTATTACTAAGACTCACTTTCAATGATGTTTGATGAAAATGATAAAATATTTTCTATATCATTTTTATTGGGGTGTCTCATAAAAAGAAATAAAAATCCTCCTCGGCAGATAAATTCATCAATCACCTCTATGCCTTTGCTTGCTAATATGTGTCTAATCTCATCTTGTTTTTGTCGCTTTGATAGACAACTTGTTATAATCACAGCTTTCTTAATGCTATTTTGTTGAAGGTTCTTTACATAGGCTATGAGTTTAGGCGAACTTACACCACCATATATACCTCCAACAATAAAAAGTAGATCTACGTCCATGAGTTCTGGTTCATCAGCAATGTTATGAACCGGTATATTAAATTGCTGCCCTAATGCTTCAGCAATTTTTTTAGAGTGTTTTGTCACGGTTGCGTAAATGATTAATCTATTTTTCATTTTACCCTCCACCACTTATCGATACTTATCTTTGATTCTATTCTATCACTTCTACAAAATATAGTGTCCATCACTTTATGATAGACACTATATTTTATGTTTGATGAAATATGTTATCAGTACCCATAACAAACGCTTTTAATAAGAAATCATGATTCGGATCTTCGTTTTCTCTTAATCTGATAAATGCCATGACGGGAATCGCATCTACTATCTTTGACTTATCAAATCCTTTTTCAATCATCGTGTTCAAATATAGGTCTGCGTATGCTTCTGCAAATACTCTAAAAATAATATATGTGCTAGCAATATCCATCACAGGATTACCTAATTTTGCATTTGTCCAATCAATAATGTATGGTTCATTATCGTGATACATAATGTTTTCCGGATGGTAATCAAAATGGCATAGATGATATTTTTTTTCGATTTTATCAATTGACGCTAATGCCTTTTCTTTTAATGCATCATCTAGTTTTGTCTCTTTAATTTGAGTAACAAACGTTTCAAATGCGTCAGCTAAATTTAGATCTTTATATTTAAATGTTTCTAGTTGTAAATCGATGAAATCTTGTAAACCCTGAATGTCGTTTTCTTTCATGATTCTATCTGCTAAATTCAACCCCTCAAACAATGTCATACGAATCATGTCATCAATGATTTCATATTTAGCCACTCTTAAATCTGTATGTTCATAAATTTCATTTTGGATATACACTTCAAATCTCATATTATCAACACTATAATTTGGACGATATTTTTTGTAAGCATATTTTCCATCTGAGTAAACGGTAGCTGATATACCTTCTCCAATTTTAATCATCATCACACCTCGTTTCAAATCAAATTTATCATAGCACATTTCCATATATTAATGCCATGATATTGATATATGATTTAGCGTGTTTATCTCATGCTGACTCGTGATGAATAAAGCAATCATATGATATAATAAGACGAGTTATTTGATTATATATGTTTCATTGAAAGGAATTAATTTATGATGTTTGAAGCCATTATAATTGGTGGTGGACCTGCAGGTTTGATGGCTGCTAATCAGTTTGAGTTATCACATGTTAATTATCTCTTATTAGAAAAAAACGAAAAATGTGGAAAAAAACTTCTTTTAACAGGTGGTAGACGTTGTAATGTCACAAATCGTCTATCAATTAAAGAATTTATTGACACTCTAACCTTTAAACATAAACGTTTCTTATATCCAGCATTACAGCGTTTTAGTGGTACCGATGTCCTTTCTTTTTTTAAAAACCATCATTTAGATTTTGTTTTAGAAAACAACTTTAAATATTTCCCGAAAACTGAAAAAAGTTTAAGTGTTTTAGAAGCGTTAATGGCGGATATAGATGAGAAACATATTAGATACCAACAACACGTCAAAAACATATCTAAAGAGGAAAATGGCTATAAGATTGTTACTAAAGATCAAACGTATCTTGCCAAGCATGTGATCGTTGCTACAGGATCAAATAGTTTTCCATCGACAGGTAGTAGTGGAGATGGCCTAGATTTTGCTAAACATCTAGGTATTCCTTATTCTGAATTTACACCAGCAGAAACACATATCTATTCAGATCAAATAAAAAATGATTACCAAGAATTAAGAGGGATCTCTTTAAATCAAGTCATTGTTAAAATTAAAAACACAAACATATCATTTCAAGGCGATTTATTATTTACACATTTTGGATTAAGTGGTCCTGTGATCATGCACCTATCGGAATTTATTGATCAAAATATTAGAGAACACGGTACATCCGTCATAGAATTCCCTTTAATCTCAATGTCTTATCAACAATTATATGATCAATTACAATCAGAAAATCATAGATTACTACATAAAGTATTGGAAACATATACAATAAAACGAATCGTTTCAGTGATATTAAAGACGCTCAATATCGCATCAAAAAAAATAGCAGAAATGAAAAAAAGCGATTTGATTAAAGTATGTGAAACATTCACTTCCTTTCACGTGCTTGTGAACAAAGTGGAGGACAAAGAAAAAGCTTATGTGAACAAAGGTGGTATCGACACAAAAGCTCTGGATCCTAAATCAATGGCATCAAAAACACATAAGGGTTTATACTTTATTGGTGAAGTAACAAATCTACATGGTCCCATTGGTGGGTATAATATCACGATAGCCTTATCAACTGGTTATTTAGCATCAAACCATATTTTATCATTACTAAAGTATAACGACAATTAACCCATAAAAAAACCATCACTCATATGATGATGGTTTTTATTTATATATGGTGCCAGGCTTTCTCAAGTGCTTTTATGGATTGATTTATATCATCATTGTTGAGATGAGAATATCCCATTACCAACGTTTTATGTTTCATTTTTGTTTGTTTATTTAAGTAGTATTCGTTAATACCGTATAATTTAATACCTTCTATTTCAGCACTTTGAATTAACTGCTCAAGTGACATATCGGTATCGATATCCATTAAAAAATGTAACCCGCTATCTTTAGATTTAATAGTTAATTTTTCTGCGAAACTTGTTTTCATTAGGAGATCAATTAATTGATCTCTTTTAGTTTTGTAGATATTTTTCATTCTCGATAAATGTTTTTCATATGATTTTTCTTTGATGAATCTTTCCAGAACCAACTGTGTCATCATTGGGACTGAACAATTAAGATAATAAAAATCTTTATTAAACCTATACATTAAATGATCTGGTAAAACCATGAAACTTACACGCATTGAAGGAGCAATGCTTTTGGAGAATGAATTGAGATAAATGACTTTATCCTGATGATCCAGACTTTTTAATGCGGGTATTGGTCTCCCTGAAAATCTAAATTCGCTGTCATAATCATCTTCGATAATGTATCTCTTGGAAGACTCATTTACCCAATTTAATAATGACATTCTTCTAGATATAGGTGTAACAATACCGGAGGGAAACTGGTGGCTTGGCGTCACATGTACGATGTCAATATCGTGAATAGATGCGATATTGATACCCTTATCATCAATATGAAATGTTTTTGATATAGCACCATAATCTTTATATAAATGATAATTCTTCAAATATCCAGGTTCTTCTACACCATACACCTTCTCTCTACCAATCAATAACACTAATAAAGAAATTAAGTTTTCTGAACCTGATCCAATAACGATGGATTCTGGTTTCGCTACAATACCACGATAATCAAATAAGAGCTTAGCAATTTGCATACGCAATCCTTCATAACCTAAATGGGAGGTTTGATTCAATGTATTCTTGTAGTCATATTGCCAAATTTCTTTCTCAATTTTAGCTAGTTTATCATATGGAAAAGATACTTCATCAACAAGATTTGTTCGAAAATCGATGAGATGTTGTGTATGATGATTGCTTTTTTCAACCACAATCTGTTTTTGTGATACAACAGTTTGTGGTTTTAAAGATATATAAGGTAACACAAAATAACCAGATTTTATTTTTGATTTAATATACCCTTCAGCTATCAATTGAAGATACGCATTTTCAATTGTGATCACACTCACCTTTAAATGTTGTGCTAATTTTCTTTTTGAAGGTAGTTTTTCATCCGCTTTCAAATCACCTGAAACGATGCTTTTCTTGATTTCAATGTATAACTGTTCATATAAAGGTGTATTTAAAGCTTTATCTAAAAAATAAGTTAACATGTTTCTGACCTTATCGTTTTCTTAATTTCTGGTTATTTCAAACATACCAGTTCAACTGTATAATAAAGGATGAAATCAGTTTTGTCAACGATAAATTGGAGGTATATCATGAAAACCGAACGTTATGAGTTAAATAAGGCTTTAGCACAAATGCTAAAAGGTGGTGTCATTATGGATGTTACAACTGCCGAACAAGCGAAAATTGCTCAAGAAGCTGGTGCATGTGCTGTCATGGCTTTAGAAAGAATTCCTGCTGACATTAGAGCTGCAGGTGGTGTTTCAAGAATGAGCGACCCACGTCTGATTAAAGACATTCAAAAGGCAGTTACTATTCCTGTGATGGCGAAAGTTAGAATAGGTCATTTTGTTGAAGCACAAATTTTAGAAGCGCTTGAAATTGATTATATCGATGAATCGGAAGTATTATCACCCGCAGATGATATTTTTCACATTAATAAACATGAATTTAAAGTACCCTTTGTATGTGGTGCGAAAAACTTAGGTGAAGCATTAAGACGTATCTCTGAAGGTGCTTCTATGATTAGAACAAAAGGCGAACCTGGTACGGGTGACGTCATTCAAGCGGTTAAGCATATACGTCTAATTCAATCAGAAATCAGACATGTTAAATCTTTGCGTGAAGACGAATTATTTAACCAAGCTAAAATATTAGAGGTACCTTATGACTTAATCAAATATGTTCATGAGCATGGTAAACTACCCGTTGTTAACTTCGCTGCAGGCGGCATAGCTACACCAGCGGATGCTGCACTGATGATGCAACTAGGTGCAGAGGGTGTATTTGTTGGCTCTGGTATTTTCAAATCAGGGGACCCTGCTAAAAGAGCGGCCGCTATCGTTAAAGCTGTCACGAACTTTAAAGATCCTAAGGTGCTTGCTGAAGTGAGTGAAAATCTTGGTGAAGCGATGGTGGGTATTAATGAAGAAGAAATTGAACTATTAATGAGAGATCGTGGTATTTAATGATGAGAATCGGTGTCTTAGCATTACAAGGCGCATTCATAGAACATCAATCAATGCTAAGTGCTTTAGGTGTAGATGCTTTTGAAATCAGACAGAAAAAAGATTTAACAATAGAGATGGACGGGTTAATTCTACCTGGTGGAGAATCTACTGTGATGTATAAGTTATTAGTTGATCTTGATATGGTAGATGACATTAAGCATCTCATCGTTTCTGGACTACCTGTTTTTGGCACATGTGCTGGATTACTATTATTAGCGAATGTTGTACATAATTATAAATGCGCCTATATTCAAACCATGAATATCACTGCAATGAAAAATGGTTATGGTAGACAATTAGGCAGTTTTAGAGCGCGTGGTGTCTTCAATCATCAAAACGATGTTGAGTTCGTGTTTATAAGAGCACCTTATATTGAATCTGTTGGTGATAATGTTGAAGTACTTGCAGTTGTTGATGGAAAAATAGTTGCTGCTAGACAAAACAATCAATTGGTGACTGCTTTTCATCCTGAACTTACGAGCGATTTAACTATTCATAAATATTTTATCAATATGTGCAAAGAAAAAAGCAACTCACTTTCATGAGTTGCTTTTTCTTTATTGTTCCTTCTTTTTAATCAATATATGTAGAATTTACTTTTAAGTTCAAACCATATGATATAATACGATTACAAAAGTAAAAGAGGGTATCCTATGTTGAAAGACTTTAAGGAAAAATTTTCCGATGTATTTGTCAAACTCGCTAGACCAATCATTTTCATGTTAATGAAAAGAGAAATTAGAGTAGAGGCCACCGGAATAAAAGTCACACCAAAACGGGATCCTTTTATTATGATCTCTAATCATTTCAATACATGGGATAGTTTTATCGTGATGAAAAACATCAATTATCCTATTCGATTCGTCGCTACAGAAATTGCTTTTTTAGACCCAGCTAAAAAATTTAGCATGGGTATTCTGGCCAGAGCGATTCCAAAGTGTGTGGGTAAACCTGATATCGTCGCAACCAGAAAGATTTTTAATTATTTAAAAAAAGGTTACGCCATAGGTTTATTTCCAGAAGGTGATAACACCTTTTATGGTGAAACATTGGAAATTTTTGAAAACACAGGAAGATTACTAAAAAAAGCGAATGTTGATATTATATTAGTTAAGCAACAAGGTGGTTATTTATCACAACCACGTTGGGCAGATTACTTTTCAAAAAAAGGGTTCACTAAAACAGAAACGACGTTATTACTTACAAAAGAGAAACTCCAAACGTTAACTGTAGAACAAGTAACTGAAATTGTTAAAAAAGCGTTGTACAATAATGATTATGATTTCCAGAAACAAATGATGATTCCTTACAAGAGAAAATCAAGAGCCGAGGGTATAGAACGATTGATTTATTATTGTAATAAGTGTGGAAGCATACTCACTGTACATGGTGAAGGCGATGATATCGTTTGTGATAATTGTGGAACAATAGGTCACATTAATGCATATGAACTCATCGAAAATAACCCTTTTGACAACCTTGTTGATTACGCGAAGTTTCAATTTCAATATATGAATAAAATTGTAGAGTCTTCTTTCGATTTTGATGTTACATTCAACCGTGTTAATGTTAAGAAAAAGAAAAATATCAAATTAGGGAAATTCCGTTTGCATTACAAGAGTCAAACACTCACATTAAAAAACAATAGAGATACTTATGTGTTTGATATGAAAAAAATGACATCGCCAGTTAACACTATGAGACATAGTTTCAGTTTTGATTACGAAGGTGAAACATATAATTTCACAGATATAAGACACCAATTCGTTTTATTTGAAATGTTGATGTATCTTAATGGTAATTATAAGTAAGCCTTAGAATGCATGATACTTTAGTTTTATATTTAAATTATATATAATATAAATACAAATAATCAGGAGGTTATTTTATGGAAGAAAAACTATTAAGTTTAAGAAAGTTTAATCGCAACATGGGTTTAGTTCACTTGGTACAAGCAATTATTATGCTGGTATTAGCGTTCACTGTAATTCAACAAATCAGTGAATTCACACCTACGATTACACAAAATTTCATTCAATATAACCCCACGACACAAGCTTTGGAAGTCGCAAGCAAGTCTTTATTTACATTACCGTTTGGTGTGTTGGTTGCTTCATTTTTATTCATTTCAGCACTCGCACACGCTTTAATTGCCCTACCTAAAGCAACCAATGATAAATACAATGCGGATTTGGCAAAAGGCATCAATCAGTTCAGATGGTATGAATATGCATTAAGTTCTTCTATCATGATCGTATTGATCGCAACTTTATTTGGTATTTATGATATTGCGTCACTACTATTAATCTTTGTAGCGAATGCAACCATGAACCTCTTTGGTCTCTTTATGGAAAAATATAATGCGAATAGATCTGAAGGTGAAAAAGTACATTGGAGTCCATTTGTTTATGGTTCATTAATTGGTGCAGTGCCTTGGGCTGCTATCTTAATTTACATGTTTGGTACAGGTAATTATGCCGAAGTGCCTTGGTTTGTTTGGGCCATCTTAGGAAGTTATTTCGTAGCTTTCAATACGTTCCCAATCAATATGGTCTTACAATACAAAGGTGTTGGTAAATGGAAAGACTATCTTTATGGTGAACGTGTTTATATCACATTAAGTTTAGTAGCTAAAACCATTCTTGCGTGGCTCGTCTTCTTCGGAGCAATGCAACCCTCATAAAAAACAAAATTAAAATGATTGCCGTTTAGTAACGGCAATTTTTTTATGCTTTTTATTGTTTTTAAATTTTGTTAAACAACAATGAAGATATTTGTTTTATAATATTTTTGGATGGTGAAATCATGAAAAAAAATCCTATTACTTTAGAAACATATGTTGTCTTAATTTTGGTTCTACTTGTCTTTGTTTTATTTTCTATTGAGATGGGTGTTGCTTATTTCATGAGCACGTTAATCAATACTGCTTTTTATCTATTAATCAATGTTGCTTTTTATATCATGGCTTTAGCCGTTCTTACTGGGGCAATCGCAGGTATTTTTTCTGAATTTGGTGTATTATCACTGTTCAATATTATTTTATATCCTTTAGTACGCTTCATTTATAGATTACCTGGTGTTGCTGGTATCGGTGTATTAAGTGCTTATCTATCAGATAATCCTGCAATTATTAGTTTAATTCGCGAAAAAGAATTTAAAAAACGATTCAAAGATTATCAAATTCCGGTTTTAGTGAACTTGAGTACCAGCTTTGGTATGGGGTTGATTATAGCTGTTTTTTTCTTGACTTTACCTGCTAAATTAGGAAGTGAAGTCGATGGTTTTGGTAATTTCACAACTGCCACTTTAATCGGTATTGTTGCTGCCGTCGTAGGTAGTATTGTATCCGTTGGGTTACTCACTTACTTCTCAAAAAAATATCATCATGTTCCTAAAAAGGATAAGCCGATTAAAACACTCGAGGGTGAAGAATATTATCGTGAAACCAGAAACGGATCTTTTGTTAATCGCTTTTTAGAAAGTGCACTTGATGGCGGAAAAAACGGCGTTGAGATTGGTATCCAAATTATTCCTGGTATCTTGGTTATCTCAACTGTCATCTTGATGTTAACAAATACAATGCCTGCTGGTGGATATTCAGGTGCCGCTTTAGAGGGTGTTGGTTATCTTCCTCAAATAGGTCAGTACTTAATGTTTATATTTAAACCTTTATTTGGATTCCAAAATCCTGAAGCTATCGCATTCCCGTTAATTAGTTTGGGTAGTGCTGGTGCTGCCATAGGGATAGTTCCTGATTTTATAACAAACGGTTATATCACCATTAGAGATATTGCAGTATTTACGGCGATTGGCACCACGTGGAGTGGCTATTTATCAACACATGTATCTATGATGGATGGTGTTGGGTCTAGGGGATTAACAGGAAAGGCTATTTTATCCCACACCATTGGTGGTTTGGTAAGTGGTGTTGTTGCTAATTATTTATTCATGTTGTTTACATTAATTTTTGGATAAAGTTAAAACATACATATTCATAAAAAAGATCACCACATGATAGTGGTGATTTTTTATGTGATTCAATAAATAGTTATCCTTACCAATTGCCTTGCAATCCAATAAATATGATTATAAAATCCTCTAAATCAATTGATTCATCTGTTATGTATGTATCTAGATCATCCGGAAGTTCAGGCATATCTACATTAAAACGCATGTCAAAAGAAAAATTCAAATCAACCGTCTGTGTTGTGCTTGATGTTGAAGAAAACATTCGAATATCAATTGTTGAAACCACACGCACAATTTCTTCTTGATCCATAACGACATCAACAGTGATATTGAAATTATCAATATCTGCAATGCTTTCTCTGTAATCACTAATGATTGAGTCTATTTCAGCTGATACTTCTTCTTCAGATCCAACATCTTCTTCATTTTCCGCTCTTTTGTCATAGATAAACTGAAGTAAATCTTCTAAGTGGATTCGGAGTAGTCCTTTATTTATTTCAAGACGAACATCTGTTATACCTCGTCTTTGGTATACTGTCATGATTGGAAAAACATCAAGCATTTCAAAAAAGTTTTCCAAACTAAATAAATCCAAAAGTTCAGATGAAAAGTCGATATCAATATCCGTCAGATCTGATGTGTCTAACAAATCATCTAGATTTAAATTGGAAAGAGATGTCTTTTCTTTGCCTAAACCATTAAAGATAACTTCATGATTTTTATCTTCCCATTCTTTATACTCCATTAAATCTTCATACTCGACATTTCTATTCAAAAATACATAACCATCATCTAAATATGTGTCAAACGCTACTTTCATCATGACATCTTCTTCTTTTACCATGTTATTACTCATTGTAAAAATTTGATAAAAAACTCTGTGATAGCTGCTATTAGCAGTTGCACTTAATTGAATGTCATTTAAAGAATCTGATTCAGTCATATAAATAAAAGCGTTCATTGAAAAATCAATTGTCTGCTTATAATCATTGCCATAAAATGTGTTTTGATTTGTTTCTGAATTCATATTAAACGTGAAATCAAGCGAATTTGCTCCGTTAGTTTGTTCTAAATCAAGCTCATCGAAAATTGCTTTAAGATCCTCGCTTGATATATCAATAATATCGCCTTCATCAAAATGACTAATATCATATGGATCACCACAGGCAAATAATAAGAGTGATACTAAGATCATAATTAACATCAGTGATGTTTTTTTCATAATTAACTCCGCCTTAAAAAGCTTTGTCATGATTAATCATTTTATCACACACATTAAACTTTCTTTTAAGCGACTATCAACAATTAACATGTTGATGACTCCTCTTGAATATTACACATAAGAAGGGTATGTATAGTGTGATTAAAACATAGAAGTTTTTCTAATGATCAACTTTACTTTTGTTTACGTGCTTAATCTTTTTAATCATCAAATATATAACGGGTACCGCATAAATGCTTAACAACCAATAAAATCTTGGTATTTGGTCTTTGATAAATAAAAATGCTACTGGTATGGTTGTCCCAATCGACATAAAACAAATCGTAATTAAAATGAAGAATGCAAGTATTTCTGTTATCCACAAAAATGATTTTAATAATGCTTTTACGAAGTGATAACGTGAAGACGTTTTTGGCTTTTTTACTAAAAGATCTTCGTTTTCTTTTGATTTGAATGAAAGTGATACAATTGACACAATAATATTTAAAATGATAACAATGATCTTCGTTGTAAAAGTGATCGATTGTTGATTGATTTTAGTGCGCGTAATACGCACCAAATCAAAACCACCTCGTTCATATAATTTCATTTGAACATCATCATCTTTAAAAACTATGTATTCATGAAATATCCACTCATCATCTGAAATTAGCTCAATGTTATCCTCAGAAAAAAATATGTATTGCATATTAACATTCGGTTCATCAACAACGCCTGAAACGACATATTCAATATCCCCTATGGTTATTGTTTCACCCACACTGTTAATGTGATCAAACATATCAATTGAAACTGACTTTGTTAGAACAATTTGATTATTGTTTATAAATGCTCCACCAAATAAGAAGTCAAATTCATAAAAATTAAATAACGGACGGTAATACTCTTCCGTTGGCATGCCAACATTAAAAATATCGCTATCGCTGAACACAGCTTCATATCTAACATCATTAATTAATACAGTGTCTATTTTTATTGGGATTTCATCATCAAATGCAATAGTTGTGTTTGGTGTTTCAACATATTGATCATATGAATGTTGACTAATATACCCAACGTTGTCACTAAATGTATAATCTGTTGTTTCATAGTAAAGTAAAGATAATTGAAATGCAACGGGAATTAAAGCAATATTTACCACCAATAATAGCATACTGATGATTTTCTTCTTGATTTTTCCATGTTCTTGATATTTCTCTGTCAAACCATCATTCATAAGCTTCCCCCACTATAAATTTTAGTTTTCAACGTGATTAACTGATTAAATTATAACATTTTTAAGTTCTGATAACTACTTTAATTTTTATTCATTAATAGGTTTATGGTTGACTGTAATCTGAAAATATATATTAAAAAGTCCTCAGTAATTGATACATATTCATTGAGGACTTTAATCTATTTCATAATTTCTATACCAGCATGATAACCAATGTCTTCATAAATGATATTCTTCTCTTTATAAAGAGTCAAGGCTATCTCTCCAGATAAACCTTCTTTAATTTGATTAATCATTTCTCCGTTGATAGGTGATGCAAGCGATGTTTCAACAATAGAATGAGCTTTAATATCCAATATGTATTTTCCTTTTTTTATTTTATAGTGCACTCGATTTTTATGAATCTCTTCTAATATGACTTTGGCACAGTTATATGTTGCAAATCTATATTCTTTACTATCAACCACTAAGTTAACAATCAAACCTTTAAAATATAATTTACCAAACGGTATATCCGCATAAGAAAACATAAACGATGTAGATGAATGACTAAAGTGATTAGATTGTAGCCAAACATAGGCACGTGGAAATGATTTACCCCAATCTTTTTCGATATACCCTTTTTCGTGATTGAAATCGATGCTATGATTATTCGCCCTAAATGAACCTGATAGGATATGATTCATGCTCACCACACCATGATAACACTCCATAAAATTCAAATAGGCAAATGGTCCCATAATATTTGGTGCGTATAATGATGTTCTCAAAGGTGTAAGATGTTGTAGCGTTATCATACCATCAAGCTTTATATTTTGATCATCTATATGAATATTAACACTTGTTTTTGAGAAATGATTATCATCAATTGATATCATAAATGGTTTTTCTTGTGTGATAAAAGCTGTTGTTGGATATTTAATATAGTGCGTTTTTAATGTATGTTCTCTATCGTTTATTTCTGATATAAATATTTGAATAAATGCATGAGGATCTTTTTTATTCAAACTAATTCCGGGAATTAATGCCAGTGTAAAGTCATTCTTTTCACTGACAAACTTATAGTACCAACCTTCAAAATAGTTGTTTTTTTTATGAATGCCTTGATACAATTCTGGATTTTTTATTCGTTTGAACATTCTATGCTCCTAACTAAGTGTCACTTTTATATATCGTTTTATATTTCATTTAAACGTTTTTTCTATTTCTTTAACAATTTTATTCCGTGTGAAAGAGTAGGTATGAAATATGGTTTGTTCTAACAAGTATGGTTCATTATATGTTTTTGTAAGTGCATATAATGAGTCTAGGATTTCTTGATAAGAAATTTGGTTTTTCCGATACTGTTCAATATGTTTGAAATACGTTTCTTTATCGCTATGTGTTATATTTTTTTTAAAATATCCATACATATGCGTTAATGTGTTTTCACGATTTTGATTCGTGGGTGTTAGTGCAAACAATTGATCTAATTTCTCTTCATACTTTAATTGTATGATTTCATTTGCTAGTTGTTCTTTATTAGCAATTAAACGTCCCATTTCTTTTAGTATATGTTGATGATATGTCATAAATAGATATTTATTTATCGATTGAAATGAAACAAGTTTCCTATATGAAAAATCTTTTTTAATCTGCTCAAATAATGCTAATTGAGACAGTTTGTTTAAACACTCGTTATCAATATATGTGACTGATTTTAGCATTATCGTTTTGATATCTTTGTCTCTAAATTGATCGATACATTTATCGTTGTTTGCAATAATCACCAATAAATCAATCTTTAAAGCATCAAACGTTTCGCTAAGATTATCGATATGATGTAACTCGGATTGTTGATCAAAATATATACCTTTAAGTTTATAACAGCTATATATATAAATCGTTGGGGATGTTTGATTCAAATATCTCACCTTATTTTATTGATTGTTTAGCATGTGATTGCATATAGGGAATGTGTTTCAAATTATATCATATTGCGTGTCTGATCAATAATGATTAACAATCGTTAGTGTCGTTTTCTTCGTAACTTATCATATAAAAAAAGTTCATATGATATGAACTTTATTAGTCGTTTAATTATTTAATAACACTCTGGTTTTTCCCGTTCTTTTTTGCTTCATACATATATTCATCTGCACGCTTAATAAGTGATTTTTGATCATCATTATCATTAAATAACGATCCACCTATTGAAACAGTTACATCTATTGTCTTGCCGTCTTCCATGATATAACTTGATCCCTGTACAACGTGTCTTAATCTTTCGGCAATCATCAGCAAAGCTTCGTTGTTATCTACATTAATCAATCCAACAAACTCTTCCCCACCCCACCTACTAATTAAATCAGGTTTAGCTACATTAGATGCCAATGATTTCGCAACAATTTTCAATACTTCATCGCCAATCAAGTGACCATACGTATCATTAACATGTTTGAAGTCATCAATATCAATGATTAACAGACCAAATATATTCTTAAAAGTCTTTGCTTCATCAATACGCTTTGAAAATTGAAAATCAAAGAAATGCCGGTTAGCAGTGTTTGTAAGTGGATCTGTTTTTAGCTTATCTTTTAATTTTACATTTTCCTCGTAAATGTGCCGTTGAAAACGTTCATCTGTAAACACCTCTATCGCAGCAACGATATGATTGTCTTGGTCATATATAGGTTGTGTTTTAACATTAACTGGTATACGATAACCGTCTTTATGTTTAAGATAGATTCTTGCTTTATTAACAATGCCTTTTTTAATCGTATCCAACAGCGGACATCCCATGATGCACAGTTTATTTCCTTGTTCATCAATGTGTTGTAAGATATTGTCATAACAATAACTATTCAATACTTCTTCAGCTGTATATCCTGTAATGATTTCACAACCTTCATTCCAAAAAATAATTTTGCGTGCTTTGTCTACGACATAAACACCTTCATATAAATATGGAATAAGACTCTCTTCGTATTTGGTTTTCATGCTTTACTCCTTTATGGGATAATACGAAAATAATTGTCTCGTATCACATTTCCAGTATGTCTATTCACTCTATTTTATCACGTATCGCATCCATATGACGACAGTGATATAAAACATGTCGAATTTTTATGCTCATATGTCTTCATTTTTCTCTACTATGATGTACCTGTAATAGATTTTTTTGACTCAATATTACTTATTTAAAACTAATATGTATGGACTTATTAGGTTTGAAAAAGACCATCGCATATCTGTGATGATCTGTTTAAGTCATAATTGGAAACTATATAAGTTCGCCATTTAACTCGAATCTTTTAAACCTTTGTTAATTTATGGTTAAATTAATCACTTTTATTGTTTATCCATATTGTATCTGTTTTTTGTAACTTCATATAAGACGAGCATGGTGTCGATTATCAACATATAGCTCAAAAAAAATACCCAATAATAATCATCTTTCACAATAACATACCATCTTTCAGGTGATGTAAAGGAAGAGTACCATTGATGAACGCTATACGAATTCATATATAACCAACAAACGACTACCCATATAAAGTTGGTAGCAATAATGATTAAATGACTAAATCTATTCTTTGCTTTTCTAATAAACAAGTACACACCATACAAGATGACTAATAAAATTGCAGACAAAGTAGTCCAAGATGCAAGAGGGTAAAGAAAGTCTAAATATCCCATGGCCTCTTGAATAGTATATGACGATAAATCAACGAATATCCACAAATTCCTAAATAACTCAAACAACGGAAGTATACTCAAAAGGATATACCATTTTGAAAATTTTATTGACGCATATACAATGGTAGAAAAAATAATAAGTTGAATGCATAACCACATTGGTAACCCTTGTAAAACTAGCATTAATATACTTAACAATATATTCACTAAGATTAATACAGAATAAAATACATTATTCCTTACTATATCATTGAATT
This sequence comes from Acholeplasmataceae bacterium, assembly GCA_963675245.1. GTDB lineage: Bacteria > Bacillota_I > Bacilli_A > Acholeplasmatales > Acholeplasmataceae > WOFB19. Next base: position 614,844 of record OY775910.1, read on the forward strand.
TTTTAAGTCCTTTTTTTGTTTTTATATTTAAATATCGAGATATTACTGATGTTTCCATCCATTAAATCGTTCATTTGAATTTGATAGATTTTTGATATTCTTTCAAGCATATAAATATCTGGAATTGTTCTATCGTTTTCCCATGAACTAACTGTTTTAGGCGAAACAAACAACTGATCGGATAATTCTTGTTGTGTTAAGTGATGTTCTTCTCTTATTCTTTTTAGTATTTGGCTTATCATTTGATTCCCCTCGGTATGCGATAATCATTATTTTAATTATACCAAATCATTAATTAAATGTTTTTTTATCTATTATCTACAATATGTAGACTTAAAGTTTATTATCTATTCATTAAGTTGATAAATTATATTAACATAAAATATTGAAATTATTTTGTCTTGTAAAAAACATATAAATGTCCTTATTTCTATACATAAATTGCTTAGTTTGATATAAGCTTTTGACTATGTGAGTTTTCTTCTCAAATAAATGAAAAAAGCCCATTTCATAAGTGAAATAGGCTTATACTTATCATTTTGGTGACCCGTATTGGTTCCACGTTTTTAACCAAAAAATATGAATTAAACTAAACAGACGATTATCATCATTAAAAAATTAAGTACACCCGCTACCCCTATAGCAACAATGGCGTATAATACTTTACTAATACTTCTCCCAAACTTAATTCCAAATAGTGATGTAACTCCTGACAGAATTAAACCTACAATATAATAAGTAATTTGATGTTTAAATAAAAAACTCAATATTGATTCATTTAAAAGTGTATACATGGCATTGTTCAAAGTAATAAGTATATTGAAGAAAAAAGTTATAGTCGGTATAAATCCTATTGTAAAGATAAATAGTATGATCAAAAAAACAGCTTTGCTTTTATTCATGAATTTGTGTGTTGTTCTTTAGTATCTCAAAGATTCTAATTATTTGTTTTTCAGAGTATTTATTAATAACTATTTGTTCAATTTTATCAGTAAGCATTATTTCAATGCATTTTAGCTTTTGTTGTCCATATATGATAAACCTTTCATTGCCATATTTATAGGTAAATTTAAGTGTTTCACCATGTGAGTTAGTATGTTCTTTCATCTCAACTATATTTATTGCTTTGATATAAGCATATTCAATCACTGTCGCTTTTTGGATCTGACTGGTTTCAATTGCAAAGTCTCCACGAACTTTAATATAATTTTCCTTAAATACTAATGTTGAAAATGAAAACATAATTAAACTGAATAATAGCCAACTCAGTACAATTGAAAAAATAATAGTAATTAATATATCTTCGTTAGAAATCAAAATGAAAAATCCTGTAATAATAATAAAACCAGCAAAAAACACTAGGATTGATCTTAATCCTAACGAAATAAATCTCCTTTTTATTATACTTTTCATGATATAACCCCCTTTAACCATGTCTAGTTTAAATTAATTTTATCATATGAAACCCTACTATAACTCTATTATTCATAAAAACATAGAAACTTATATGCGTATAAGTTAATTTATTTGAACAAGTTTTCGAGAATTACTAAAGACTTTCTTTATTAAATACTGTTTGCAGCTTATATATACATAAGTTCAATAATCCTTTTTCTTTATGTGGAAAATCTACAATTTTTTAATGATTTTATGTTTGTTTTAATGCTTTAACTTTTTTGTTATTTATATGAATTTTTATGAAAAAAGCCTATTTCATTAATGAAATAGGCTTATACTTATCATTTTGGTGACCCGTACGGGATTCGAACCCGTGAATGCATGCGTGAAAGGCATGTGAGTTAACCGTTTCTCCAACGGGCCAAAGGTGGCGGAGTAGAAGGGATTTGAACCCTTGCGCCGGTTTCCCAGCCTACACCCTTAGCAGGGGCGCCTCTTCAGCCAACTTGAGTACTACTCCGTTTATCTATAAAGGTGCTTGTTTGCGCCTTTATAGAATATCTTAAATTTAACTAATTGTCAATGCTTTTTAGTTCTTTATCATTGAGAGTCCGACTTTTCCTTTTTGTAGATCAATCTTAATGACATAAACCTTGACGATATCACCTACATTGAGTACGTCTTTCGGATGTTTAATGTAGCGATTTGAGATTTTAGAAATATGGAGTAATCCATCTTCTTTTAATCCAATATCAACAAATGCCCCAAAGTCTACAACATTACGCACAGTACCTTCTAATTCCATACCTATTGATAAATCATCAATCTTTAAGATATCACTTCTTAAAAGAGGTTGTGCAAATTGATCACGGGGGTCTCTTAATGGTGCAACAAACGCGTCAATAATATCATTCAATGTATATTCATCCACATCTAATTCTCTCATCAATTGTGCGCGATCCATATATTGCAAGAAGAGTTGAACTTCAGGTTTGCCAAACATATCACCTGTAATATTATAACGTTTCATAATCTCTTTAGCAACACCATAACTTTCAGGGTGAACAGCCGTCATATCAAGTGCTTCATCACCTTCAGGGATACGTAAGAACCCAATGGATTGTTCAAATGATTTTTCACCTAATTTTGGCACTTTTAATATATCTTCACGACGATTAAAACGGCCGACTTTGTTTCTGTATTTAACAATGTTTTCTGCACTTGATTTATTAAGACCAGACACATACATTAATAATGCTTTAGATGCTGTATTGACATTAACACCAACACTATTAACTGCTTGTGTTACAACAAAGTTTAATGAATCATTTAACTTTTTAGGTGCAACATCGTGTTGGTATTGACCAACGCCTATACTTTTGGGATCAATTTTAACAAGTTCTGAAAGTGGATCTTGAAGACGTCTTGCAATAGATGCTGCAGATCTTTCTTCAACAGAGAAATCTGGAAACTCTTCTCTAGCAAGTTCACTTGCCGAATACACTGAAGCGCCAGCTTCATTAACGATGACATATTGGACTTTCATCGCTGTCGTTTTAATTAAATCAACCACAAAACTTTCTGTTTCACGTGATGCTGTACCATTACCAATCGCGATGATTTGTACTTTATATTTATGGATTAAACGTAACAGTGTACGTTGTGATTCCATGGTTTGTTGTTCTGTGATAGTACCACCTTTCGTCTTTTCATGCGGATAAATCACACCTTTTTCTAAAACAGTACCTAATTCATTAACAACGCTTAGTTTACATCCTGTTCTAAAAGCGGGGTCAATACCTAAGACAACCTTACCTTTTAGAGGCGGTTGTAGTAATAGTTTTTGAAGATTATCAGCGAAAACCTCAATCGCTTGCTCTTCTGCTTTTTCAGTTAGTTCTGATCTAACATCTCTTTCAAGTGATGGATAAATAAGTCTTTTTAGAGAGTCAGCAATTGCATCTTTAATGAATGGCGTTGCAGTAGATAATTGATTTTTAATCACTTTCTTTTCAAGATAAGAAGTCATGATATCTTTATCTAAATCAATTTTAGCTGTGATGACCTTTTCTTTTTCTGCACGGTTAACTGCGAGAATTCTGTGTGGTTTTAATTGTTTAACAGGTTCTGTGTAATCATAATACATTTCATACACGGCACGTTCATCTTCTGCATCTTTCTTTTTACTTGAAACAAGATTACCCATTTTAACCATTTCTGCTCTTAATGCTTTACGATAGTTAGCGTCATCAGAAATCTTTTCGGCAATAATGTACTGCGCCCCTTCAATTGCTTCTTTAACTGTTTTGACTTTATCTTTGACAAATTGTTTCGCATACGCTTTAACGTCATCTTCAGGAAATGTTAATAACCAATCAGCGAGTGGTTCTAAGCCTTTTGCGATTGCTTCGGTTGCTTTTGTCTTTTTCTTTTCCTTATATGGACGGTAAAGGTCTTCAACTTCAACTAACTTTTCAGCTTTTAAAATCTCTGCTTTAAGTTCATCTGTTAACATACCTTTTTCATCAATTAAGCGGATAACAGCATCTTTTCTTTCTAAAAGATTGTTTTGATACTCCCATGTTTTATGGATTTCATTAATCTGTTCTTCATCAAGACCACCAGTCGCTTCTTTACGATATCTGGCGATAAAGGGAATAGTGTTTCCTTCGTTTAATAAGTCTAATACAGTAGTCACTTGTTTAGCAGAAATGCCTAACCCTTTTCTAATTTCTGTAATAATTTGTTCGTTCATGCGAGCCTCCATTTATAGCACAAAAGGGCAATTTGCCCTCTTATTTTTATTCTAAGTTTGTAAGTGTTGATAAGATATCGTTAATATCAATTGTCAGTGTGAATTCATTGGCATTAACATCAAATGTCAGTAACATATTTTCTGCTTCAGAATCAAGATTTAAATGAGTAAAGCTTGTATTTTCGAATATGCTGGCATTAATTGTAGCATCCAAATCTAAGAAGAATACCGCGCGATAATCATCATCTGGATTGTCTTCTAATAATGTCATTGTAGGAATACCACCTACTGTTGATGATATAGCACCTGTATGATCTTTTACAGCTGCAGCGATTTCATCGTTAATCATTGAACTATGATAGAAATATATATAGAAGTAATTGTTACTTTGATACAATTTATTGATATCTTCATAGCCATCTTGTTTTAATGTGTCTGAATCGACATACTGTCCAAGATCTTCATAGTATTTTGTTAATGGAACTAGTTCTGTAACTGAAATCACAACGTAATCTTCAAATGGATCATCAGCTGCTCTATCAACATAATATTGAACTATGAAAATAATGGCGATAATAATGACAGCTAAACCGATCACGCTCATTCCTATTTTGAAAAATAGTATTTCTTTTGGAGAAGCTTCTCTTGGATCGCGAGGTTGTTGCTGTTGTGGCTTTGATTGTTTCTTATTATTTATTTGATTTTGTTTTTTCTTCTTGTTTGCCATGTGGTCACATCCTATTCTATGAAAATTATAGCGGAAATCACTACAAATTACAATAATATGGGTAAATATGTTAAGTAATTTCTAAAATCACATATGCTATAGCATATTCTTTTGTATGTGCAATTGATAAATGAACAATAACATCCTTAAGGATATCTGGTTTGTCAACTAAATACGGTTTACCGTTGGCACCATTCAAGATCACGAAATCTTTGAAGTTCATCTGCCCTGTTCCTGTGGAAATTGCCTTTGAGAGTGCTTCTTTGCAAGCGAATCTTCCACCAAGAAAAGTAAGCCTTCTTGACACATCAGTTATCGTATCATAAATCACGCGTTCTTTCTCATTTAAAACACGGTTGATAAATGATTCACCTTTATCTTTAAGACGTCCTAAATCAACGATATCAGTTCCTATACTTTTAATCATGATATGTGCCTACGTTTCTTAATATCAGATGCGAGTTGTTTAATCTTTTGAATACGATGATTAAGTCCTGATTTACTAATTGACTCACCATACTTAGTTGTATACTCATCTGCTAATTCTCTTAAATTAATATCTGGATATTGTTTTCTTAAGTCGATGATTTGTTTCACCTTAGGGTCAATTTCTTCTTTTTTCATATATTTGTTAATGAGTTTAATGTCATTCAATTGATCCCTGGCTGCATCGAGTGTTTTCTTTTCGTTTGCGACTTCGCAATTGATCACACGATTAATCGAATTATTAAAATCTCTTTTAATCCGAATATCTTCATATAGAAACATTGCATTTTGGGCACCGACAATCTGTAAAAACATACTGATACCTTCTGCATCTTTTAAATATACGATATAACCGTTTCTTCTTTTCGCGATTTTCGCATTTAAATCAAAGCTATTCATTAAACCTTGAATAAAAATGATTAAATTAGCGTTATTTGAAAATATTTCTAAATGATATTCTGCAGTTTTCGGATGATTCACAGAGCCACTAGATAAAAATGCCGCCCTCAAATAAGCTTTTTTAGCTTCAGGTGATTGTGTTAATAATTCTTCTGCTTCAAGGTTATTTTCTAATAAACTGTGTTCATTTAAAATATCTTCAACTTTAGATTGAATGCTTACAATCACGGTTTGTCTTTTTTTAAGTTTCGTTTGTTTTTGTGTAATGAGTTGAATTTCTGCTTGATAAAGTGTTCTGATTAACTGCAAAAACCGTTTTGCAACGGTTGGGTTGTTCGTTTTAAAATCAAGACTTTTGTGTTTTGATTCTATATGTAATTCAGTGTTTAAGTTCAAGAACGCAGCACATTCAGCTAATTGTTCTTCCAACTCAACCGGAATTGTTACCAATTCCTCTTTAACAGTTTTTGCAAAACTCATATTATTCTAACGATTCTAAGTAACGTAAGCAATTTTGAGCAGCAACGGCACCGTCACCGGTTGCTGTAACAACCTGTCTGATTTGTTTAACGGTCACATCACCTGCTGCAAATATGCCAGGTACTTTCGTTTCCATCTTTTCGTTTGCTTCAATATAACCAAATTTATTTGTAATGCCTAAATCTTTAATCATATCTGTAACAGGAATTAAACCAACGTATTCAAATACACCATCAGCTTCAATGGTCGTTTCTTTACCGTTTTCGTCTTTAATAACAACACCTGTTAACCCCTTGTCATCTTTTAAGAATTTTGAAACAAGTGACGAATAATGAAAGTCAACATTTTTTTGTTTATATAACAGGTCTTGTGCTTTTTTATCAGCCGTTAATGTCGCTAAGTTTTGTACGACTGTGACATGTGTTGCAAGTGTAGCTAAATAATTTGCTTCTTCTACAGCACTGTTGCCACCACCAATGACGACGACTTTTCTGTCTTTGTATAATGGACCATCACAGATAGCACACCAGCTAATACCGTTAGCTGCAAGCTCATCTTCATTTTCAACACCTAAGCGTCTTGGTACTGTACCAGAGGCAATAATCACTGCTTTAGTTTCATATGAACCATTTGGTGTTACTAATTTTTTAACTTTTCCATCAAGTTCAATGTTGGTTACTTCATCATAAATCACTTCAATATCTAATTGGTATGCATGATCAATCATCATCGTTGCTAATTCGAAACCAGCTACTTTTTTAGCACCCGTATAATTTTCAATTTCATTCGTGTTCACCAGTTGTCCACCTGGTGTTCCTTTTTCAAACATCGCGACTTTTAAATTCGCACGTTTCGCATAGATAGCTGCAGTAATCCCTGCAGGACCTGCACCAATAATTAATACGTCATAAAGCATTGTTTTATAGTCTCCTTACTAAATAATATCTTTTAAATTGCTGAGATCGTCAATGACGAAATCAGGAAATTCATTTAACATTTGTTGTAAACGATATGAATATGTGACCGCACATGACGTCATGCCAGCACGTTTCGCTGCAATCATATCGTTTTCATGATCACCCACATAAATAGCATCACTTGCTTTTGTATCAAATACCTCTAAAGCCTTTAATAATGGATCTGGGTGCGGTTTGTGTTTTTCAACATCATCGTAACCGATTAATCCGTCAATTAAATTTGATAGTTTTGTAATATCCAAATGATGAGAAGCCACTTTATTTATCTTAGATGTGACAACACCCACTTTACAACCCTGATCCTTTAAGTATTTAATCGTCTCATGGGCATTTGGATATGCTTCTAATTCTTTTTCTAATAAGGCTTCACTCGCCATTCTATAATAGGTAATGATTTCTTCTATGAGTGCGTCATCATCTGTATATTCACCAAATGTTTGCCATAACGTTGTGCCTAAAAAACTCGTTACTTTTTCTTCTGTAAGTTCGACATCTGGAAAATATCTTTTAAATGTCATTTTGAAAACTTCTAATATAATACCCGTAGAACGAATGAGTGTACCATCTAAATCAAACAGTACTAGTTTCATCTATTTTTACCAATAAATCATAGTAATATGGTTGATTTTTAATGAAATAATGTTTTAAAACAATGATTAAAATACCACCCAACATGAGCACACCAAAGCTAAGAGCGATATTTGTTGGGATACTTGTTCCGGGAATCATTAATGCATCCCCGTCTTCTCCGAGTGTACGAAGTGGTTCAATTAAAGCTCCTCTACCCAAGCCATACCAAATGAGGTAGACGCCCATTAAATCGCCTACTTTAAACCATTTCTTTCTTCTAGCGATGAGTAAGAATACTAAACCTACAAAGTTCCACGCACCCTCATATAAGAAAGTCGGATGATGAATTACACCGTTAATCGTCATTTGTTCTTTGATGAAATGAGGTAATATGTTCAATACGAAAGATCCGTCAGCAATTGCTGGTCCATATGCTTCAGCATTCATGAAGTTTCCCCAACGGCCAGCGATTTGACCCACAAGAAAACCAACAGCTAAAATATCTGCAACCAACCAAAAACTCACTTTTTTGTGTCTCGTGAGGAAGAATAAAGCAATGATTGTGACGATGACTGCGCCATGAATAGCGAGTCCCCCTCTAGTTATATTGATATAATCAAAAAAGGTATTATAGTTTGGATACGGATCAAAAATAATGTAATAAAGTCTAGCACCAACGATAGATAAAGGCACACATAAAAGTAGTCCGTCAAATAAGATGTTTGTGTCTAACCCAACTCTTTTAAATTCAAAGTAGGCAAGTATACCCCCACCGGTAATACCATATAAAATAAATAGTGCATACCATTGAATCGCTAAACCACTTGATCCAAATCTAATAGCAGTTTCTTCATATGGATAACCACTCTGTGTTAATGTCGCTATTAGTATTAACGTAATTAACCCTAGAAATACACCACCATATAATAATATAGGTTGTTTGTACTTATTTATAAAATCAGTCATCATCTTTGTCCTTTCCGCTTGCTTTTCTAGCAACTGCTTCTGCTAACTCCATCGCTGCATGATGGCCAAGATATTTTAATTTTTGATTCATTGCTGCACTTTCTACAAGTGTTGCAGCATTTCTACCAGGTAAAATTGGAATCGTCACTTTAGCGATTTCCGTATTGAAATATTTAACCATTTCGGTTTCTAAACCTAATCTGTCATATTCCTTACCTTCTTTCCACTGTTCCAATTCAACGACAAGACGAATCTTTTTGTTTTCACGATAAGCACCTGCGCCAAACATGGAAACAACGTCAACAATACCAATACCTCTGACTTCAATATATCGTTCTAGTAATTCTGGTGCATTACCTACAAGATTACCGGGTGAGGCTTCGAAAATATCAACACGGTCATCAGAAATTAGTATATGTCCTCGTTTAATTAATTCAAGTGCAACTTCACTTTTACCAATACCGCTCGCACCAACAATTAACGTACCCATACCATGGATGTCAACTAAAACACCATGAACGCTCATCCTCGGTGCAAGTTTTGAATGTAAGTAAGCGTAGAGCAAACTAAATAATGGTGTTGTACGCATATCAGATTTTAATATAGCGACATTAAATTCCTCACCTAAATCGAGAAACATAGGTTCAACTTCAACATTGATGCTAAAAATAATGCCTGGAGGTTGGTGTGACATAATATCAGATATTCTTTCTCTTCTAATATCAGGTGGTAATAATTGCATGAATTGATATTCTTTTGAACCAATTAAGATCATACGATCCTTATCAAAAAAATCAAGAAACCCTGCCATTTCTACACCTGGTCTAGAAAGCATTTCTGCTGTTACTTGTCTTTCAAGTGCTTTTTCTCCAGCCAACACTTTAAGATTAAAATCTTTCACGAGATGTTTAACTTTTAGTTTCACTTTTTGCCTCCTGTAAATGAAATACGTTTTGTATATACCCAACGTCTTAAATACGTTGATAGCACAAGTCTAAAGAACGTGAATCCAATCGTAAATATAATGAGCCTCACAATGTTGGAAAAATGAAAACCACCTTGTAAGATTAAATCCACGAGATATAGCATCACAAATGTAGTAATAACGGATAGCAATCCAAAACTATACAAGATTGCACGAAATGCATATCGAAACATTAATATCTTTACAAGATTTTCCATGAGTGTTAGTAAGACTGCAGCCAATAAGAAACTTGCGATGTTATCCATCTCTACAAGTGGATCGCCAATACCAATAGATAATCCCATCACTACTGCTAAAATCAATGTGTTCACTGCTAAAGAAAGTGTTAGATGAACAAAATAATCCCTATGTAGCATGAAACCAAAATTTGTGAATGTTCTTTTTTTACTATTCTGTTGTTTTAATTCTTCAATTAAACGCTTTAATTCTTCTTCCGTTTTTTTATCCGGATCTTGTCGATTGTTATTCACGTTAGCCCCCTATACATCATAACATAAAACTTTATTTTTTTAATTTTCTAAAGCTTTTTTTAAATACTGACCAGTATAACTTTTCGCAACTTTTACTATTTCCTCAGGTGTGCCTGTCGCGATAATTTCTCCACCCGCTTGACCACCTTCTGGTCCTAAATCAATAATGTGATCTGCGTTCTTAATAATATCCAAATTGTGTTCAATGATAATCATTGTCGCACCTTCGTCAACAATTTTATGTAACACACGTAATAATCTCTTGACATCATCTGTATGCAACCCCGTGGTTGGTTCATCAAGTATGTAAATGGAGCCTTCTGTGATTCTACGGTACAATTCACTCGCTAATTTAACACGTTGTGCTTCACCACCTGACAACGTTGTTGCTGATTGACCTAACGTGATATATCCTAATCCAACATCGTGAATTGTTTTTAATTTGCGATATATTTTAGGGTGATTTTCAAAAAAGTCCAGTGCTTCGTCAATGGTCATTTCAAGAACGTTTGCGATATGTTTCCCACGATATTTAATCTGTAAGGTTTCATGATTATATCTTTCACCACCACAAACTTCACATGGTACGTAAACATCCGGTAAGAAATGCATGGATATTTTCTTTAAACCGTCCCCACGACATGCTTCACATCGTCCGCCTTTGACATTAAATGAAAATCTACTTTTAGAATAACCTCTTGCCTTCGCTTCAGTGGTTTGTGCATATAAGTCACGTATGTCATCAAATACACCTGTATATGTTGCGGGATTACTTCTCGGTGTTCTACCGATAGGTGATTGTGAAATATCAATGACGCGATCAATTAATCCACCATCATTAATACTTGAGTGAGGTCCTGGTTTTTCTTTTGTCTTATAGTGTTTTTGTTGTAGTCCTTTTAATAATATATCATTAACTAGTGACGACTTACCGCTACCGGAGACACCAGTGACGACAGTTAATTTTCCCAATGGAAAAGAAACGGTAATATCTTTTAGGTTATTAGCTTTCGCACCAACAACCATAATATCTTTGCCTATTCCCTTTCTTCTTTTTGTAGGAACTTCAACTTTTAATTCGCCTCGTAAATATTTGCCTGTGATGCTATCTTTATTCGCCATAACTTCTTCTGGCGTACCAGCAGCAACCACCTTACCACCAAATTTACCAGCACCTGGTCCAATATCGATGAGATAGTCGCTTGCCATCATGGTTTCTTGGTCATGTTCAACGACAATCAGGGTATTACCTAAATCACGCATTTTCTTCAATGTGTTAATTAAACGATTGTTGTCACGTTGGTGCAAACCAATGGATGGTTCATCTAAAACATAAAGGACACCAGTGAGTTTAGATCCGATTTGTGTTGCCAGTCGAATACGTTGAGCTTCACCACCCGAAAGTGTTGCTGCTTGACGATGCATCGTTAGGTAACCCAAACCCACATCTTTTAAAAATGACATACGATTGATGATTTCAACTAGTGCTAATCTCGCAATTTGACGTTGTTCAACTTCTAACTCAAGATTTTCTAAGAAATCAATTGAGTCATCAATCGATAATCTCGTTAATTGATCAATATCTTTGCCACCAAGACGCACTGAAAGTGCAGAAGGGTTTAATCTTGCACCATGACATACTGGACATTCGGATTCTGTCATGAAATTCTCAATCCAGGTTCTAATCCAATCACTCGTAGTTTCATGATATCTTCTATTTAAGTTCGTGATTAATCCTTCATAGAATGTATAGTTTTCGTGCACTCTTCCCGAAGAAGATCTTAACTTAAAGTGAATTTTATCGTTTGATCCGTATAATATGATATCCAATTCTTTTCTAGATAGTTCTCGAACAGGTTTATTCAAGTCAATATTATAGTATGCGCACACTTGAATGACTTGGCTACTTGCTAAATTATCTTGATCATTGTTTTTATATGGTATTAAACCACCATCTAATAAACTCTTCTCCGGATCTAGTACTAATTCTTCTGCTATTTCCATTTTAACACCTAAACCATTACAGTGGGGACATGCCCCAATTGGTGTATTAAACGAAAAGAGTCGAGGTTCTAAATCGGGAATCGTAAAATCAGAATCAGGACAAGCATAATTTTGATTAAAATGGAGAATGGCATCATCGCCTACACTCACACGTGTTTTACCATTAGACATACGTGCCGCTAATTCGAGGGCGTCATAAAGTCTTGATCTAATACCCTCTTTAATGATTAATCTATCAATCACTAACCAAATATCGTGGTTAGTGTTCTTATCTAATTCTGGAAATTCTTCTAGTGTGACTTGATTACCATCAACTAACGCTCTGGTAAAGCCTTCTTTTAAATATTGTGTAGCTAATTTTTTATGTGTGCCTTTTTGTCTTTCAACAACCGGAGACATGATTAAAATTCTGCTATTTTCGGGTAATTCTAACACGCGAACTGTCATTTCTTCAATTGATTGCTTGGATAGTGGTTCATCTGAATCGGGACAGAAGGGTGTACCGACACGTGCATAAAGTAATCTCAAATAATCATAGATTTCAGTGACCGTCCCTACGGTAGATCTAGGATTATGAGACGTCGTTCTTTGATCAATTGAAATTGAAGGACTAAGTCCTTCAATACGATCTACATCAGGTTTTTCAAAATTTCCCAAAAATTGTCTTGCATAAGCAGACAAACTTTCCATGTATCTGCGTTGACCTTCTTGATATAACGTATCAAATGCTAAAGAAGATTTCCCGCTTCCTGAAAGACCAGTCATCACAATCAATTTATTTTTAGGTATTTCAATGTCAAGGTTTTGAAGATTATTCTCTCTCGCCCCAACAACTTTAATTTTCTCCATTAATTGCCCTCAAAAAAGTAGATTCATCTAACACAGTAACGCCAAGAGATTCTGCTTTAGCTAATTTAGAACCTGATTCGCTACCCGCAAGAAGGTAATCTGTTTTCTTACTTACTGATCCGCTGACTTTTCCACCCAGTTTTTCAATCATCGCTGATGCTTCATCGCGTGTGAATTGCTCAAGTTTTCCCGTTAAAACAAACGTCTTACCTGTAAATTCATGTTCGATTGTCTCTTCTTTTTCAAATTCAAGATTCAATCCAAACTGACGTAATTCTTCAATAAGTGCCAAATGACTTTCGTCCTTAAAATATGATATGACGCTTTCAGCAATCATATCCCCAATATCTGATATATCAACTAATTCTTCCATCGTAGCATGCATTAAAACATCTAATGAACCATATTTTTTCACTAAGATTTTAGCGACTTTCGCACCAACATGTTTAATGCCTAACCCAAATAATAATCGGTCAAGGGATTGATGCTTACTGTTTTCAATCGCTTCAATTAGTTTATTTACTTTTTTCTCACCAAACCCTGGTATAGTGACTAGTTCATTTTTGTGTTCTTTTAAGCGGTAAATATCAGAAATACTATTTAAATAACCTAATTCATGAAATGTCTCAACAACTTTTTCACCTAATGTGTCGATATCCATCGCGACACGACTAGCAAAATGAATCAAGCGATTCATATGTTTTCCTGGACATTCCGGATTCGTACAATAATAATCTGCTTCACCTTCTTTACGTTTAAGCGGCGCATGACATACTGGACATTTATCAATCATCACAAATGGTTGTTGATTCGTTCTTTTTTCTGTGATTGGCCCAATCACTTCAGGAATAATCTCTCCTGCTTTATGGATATTAACAATATCTCCAACTCTCACATCTTTACTTAGAATATAGTCTTCGTTGTGTAGTGTTGCTCTTGCAATAGTAGATCCAGAAAGAAAGACAGGTTCTAATTCAGCAACCGGTGTAACCACACCAGTTCTTCCGATTTGGAACGTAATATCCTTCAACTTAGTCTGTGCCTGTTCTGGACTAAACTTATATGCAGTTGCCCATTTAGGCGCTTTAGCTGTATATCCAATTTCCTCATGTAATGAAAATTCATTAACTTTAATGACTACACCGTCTGTATCATATGGTAATTTTTTACGTAGTTCATCGTAATCGTTAATTGAATCAAACAACGCATTCGCAGTTTCGTGTTTATGATAATAAGGATTAACCTTAAAACCTAATTTCTTTAGATATTCCAACGCTTCAATTTGTGTATCAACAAATTGTTCTGCGTTAACAAGTGTATAGCAAAACATATCAAGATGACGTTTTGCAACCACTTTTGTATCTAATTGCCTAATGGTTCCTGCTGCCGCATTTCTAGGGTTAGCAAACAGTGATTCGTTATTTGCTAAACGTTCTTCATTGGCATGATTAAAGCTTTTATGTGGCATATATATTTCGCCACGAACTTCAACATCGATCGGTTCAGTTAATACAATAGGTAAGCTCTTAATGGTTCTAACGTTTTCAGTAATATCTTCACCAACCATGCCGTTACCTCTGGTTGCTGCTAAAACAAAGTTTCCTTTTTCATATTTTAAACTCACTGCAAGACCATCTATTTTTAATTCAGAAACATAATGATAATCTGACACTTCCTGACTAACACGATGGTCAAACGCCATTAGTTCTTCTTCATTAAAAACATTCGATAGTGACATCATTGGTATGTCGTGTGTAACTTTGCTAAATTTCGTTAAAATAACTCCACCAATCTTTTGAGTTGGAGAGTTTGGTAATTTATATGTTGGATACTTTTCTTCTAAATCAATCAATTCCTTTAACATTTTATCATAAGAAAAATCACTCATTGTCGGTTTATCCAACGTGTGATAGTCGAAATTAGCTTGATTGATTATATCTGTAAGTTCTTTAATTCTTGACTTATAATCCATGATATCACCTGATATCATTATACCATTATTCAGTCAATAATTTAGGTGAAATCCTTTATTCATCAGAAGGTTTTATCATATGATAATAGATCGCGTTTTAGCTCTTTTATAAATATTGACTTTAAGAGATGCTTGGAATCGTTGTTAAACCTAACAAATGAAAGATATAAAAAGTGTTTAGCACGTGTCATTCCAACAAAAAATAAGCGTCTTTCCTCTTGTAAATCTAGGTTCGTTTTCGCATGATAAGATGGTATAGATCCTTGTTCTAAACCAATGATGAAAACGACTGAAAATTCAAGTCCTTTTGCTTGGTGTAATGTGAGTAGATTTATCGCCTTTTGAGATACAGAATTAGCGGAATTATCATGATATGCTATATCAAGATAATTCATTTTCTCTTTGAGTGTATAACACCGATTATGATTACGAAATAAGACTGCAATATCATTAGCCGTAACACCTTTTTTTAGATGTTCTTCTATGCATTTGCACACGTATTTTGACTCATCGTTTTCATTCAAACTTTCAATCAGAAACTGCTTATAGTTATGGTTGTTGTCGGTGACAAGTATTTTCTTATATCTGTTATTATTTCTCTTTATAAGGCTATTTGCCAGTGTTAAAATGTGATTCGTTGAACGATAATTCATTGTTAATTTTAAAACCTTAGCTTGATAATCTTTAATATATGAATTGATGATTTGAGCGTGAGCACCACGAAATTTATAAATGCTTTGATCTGGATCTCCGACACACAAGACATTCGTCTTTTTTGTGATTAATTTTTTGATAATCATGTATTGTAAATAGTTCGTGTCTTGAAATTCATCAATGAAAATATAATCATAATTCACATAACGTTTTAATTTATGAAAATGATGATGAAAATCAATGAGTAAGTCATCAAAATCTTTTTCGTTTTTTTCTACTAAAATTGATTGATATACGTGATATTCTTTTGGCTTTTTTTGTCTATAAAAACTATTTTTATATCTTGTAATTAAAAGTAGTGATTCTTCTTTAATTGGTATGTCTTCAGAGATGATATGATAACTATAATCCAAATGTTCTTTTAACTTCTGAAAACAAAATTGATGGAATGTGTGAATAGCAATGTTTTCATTTTTAACACGTTCTCTCATTTCATTTGATGCTCGATTTGTGAATGTAATTGCGAGTATTTTATCTGGACTAACACCCGTTGAAACTAGGTGTTTAATGCGTTCAACAATCACTCTTGTTTTACCTGTACCTGCTCCTGCTAACAAAAAGAGAAAGGGCTCATTTGTATAGACCACTTTCTTTTGTAATTGATTTAACATATGACCACCTCTATTTATATTATTGAAGTGGTCAAGTGATTACTATTTTTTAATTTTTTTGATGGCTGGATGACTTTCGAGTATTTGTTTGATACCATGTGGCATAGCAAAAGCAATCGTCGCTACATCTTCTTCGACTTTGATGACAACACCTTTTCCAAAAACTTGATGTTCAACGTGGTCTCCCATTTTAAGTATGTGGCTGCCATTATCAAAAATAATTGGTTTTTCTTTCGGTTGATCAAGTCTTGATTCATCAATGAATCTTGATGGATAACCTAGTCTTTTCTGTCCATACACTAATCTTTGATTAGCGTGTGTCATATAAATTTTTTCTTTCGCACGCGTGATGCCTACGTACGCGACGCGACGCTCTTCCTCCAGATCAACTGCACTATATTTTGCATTGTCATTTGGAAATATACCTTCTTCCATAACAACCATAAATACGACCTTAAACTCTAGTCCTTTGACTTGATGATACGTGGATAACTTAACGTGGTTTTCTTCTGTGACATCTTGATCAAGATCCGAATATAATGCAATCTGATCAAGTTGTTGTTGAAGTTTTTCATAAAAATTACCTTCATAATATAAATCTCCGCGCACAAATACAGATTGTAATTCTTTAAGATTATCAATACGATTATCGGCGATTTCACTATCTTCAGCTTTCAGCATAGCGACATAGCCCGTTCTTTCCATCACATACGCCATGATTTGCGATAACTCTGTCATCCCAAAAAATGCTTCGCTAATATCTTCGATCATTTTCTTGAAATCGCTTAATCCCGTCATAGCTGCTGGTGAAAGTGACATATAATTAATCGCGTCAAACATTGAAATACCTAGTTCTCTCGCTTTATCAACTAATCGTTGCACTGTGACTTGTCCAATGCCTCTTTTAGGTACGTTAATGATTCTTTTTAGATAAAAATCTTGGTTATGATCAAGGGCTACTCTGATAAATGCGAGCGCATCTTTGATTTCTCTTCTTTCGTAGAAAGAGATACCACCATAAATAATATATGGCATATTTTCTTTCATCATCGTATCTTCAAAGAGTCTTGAAAGAGCATTGTTTCTGTATAAAACAACAATGTCATCATATCGATATCCTTGTCGTACGAGACTATTAATTTCATTAATTACATAAAACGTTTCACGATAATCATTTGGTGCAACATAGTATGTAATATCTAAACCTGTTCCTAAATCACTTTCCAAATTTTTAGCACTCGGTCTATTAAAGTTGTATGAAATAAGTTTATTTGCTGATTGTAATATCTTAGTTGTGGATCTATAATTTTTATCTAAAATGACTTTTTCTGCATGAAAATCGCGAATAAACAATTCACTGTTCATGTAGTTCGCTCCTCTGAAACTATAAATACTTTGATCGGGATCACCAACAACGAAAATATTTCTGTGTTTAGCACCTAAAATTTTTAATAGTTTATATTGAACGATATCTGTATCTTGAAACTCGTCTACTAAAATATGTTCAAAATCTGTTTGGTATCTATCTCTTAAATGTGGATACTCAGTAAATAACTCAAGTGGGTACAGCAATAAGTCATCGAAATCAACTAATTGATTGTCATACAAATATTGTTGATATTTCTTATAGATTTTTTCTTCATTTGTTTGATCAAATTTAGGTAATCTTTTCGTCTTGAATAGTGCAATTAGATTCTTTAAGTTTTTAATCGAGAATTGTCTGACATCTAACCCAAGTTCCTTGATCGCATCACTGATAATTTTTCTACCGTCTTCTTCATCAATGACATTGAATGTCACTTTATACCCATAGGGTAACTCAGCAATATGTCTTCTGAGAATTTGCAAACCAAACGCGTGAAATGTATATAACCACACATCAATCGCGTGTGGACCAGTCATGTCGATGACTCGCTCCTTCATTTCACGTGCTGCTTTATTGGTAAACGTCACGGCTAATATGCGCTTCGCTTCAACACCGTTCATGATAAGATAAGCAATCCTAGCTGTGAGTGTTCTTGTTTTTCCTGTTCCGGCACCAGCAACAACAAAAAGCGGCCCACCTGGGTGGACGACCGCTTTCAATTGCGATTCATTTAGTGTCGCTAGCCAATTCATGGCATCCCAACTCTCTTATTTTTGATAACTGCTCTTTAGTGGCACAGTTTCATTAAACACAAGACTACCTTGTGTTGTATCATCGTCAGTTGTGAAATATCCAATTCTCATAAACTGATATTTATCTTGAATCTTTGTGTCTTTTAATGCTGCTTCAACAAACCCATGTTTAATTTCTAAAGAATCTTCATTAAATCGATCCATTAATTCGCTTGATTCATCTTCTGATAACATTGGTTGATAAATATTAAATTGAGCTGGTACCCCTTGGGTAGCCTCTACGAAATGGATAGTCCCATTAGGTTTACGCGCATCAAAGCCTGATCCACTTCTTGTTTCTGGATCGTAGGTTGCTAACACTTCGATAATGTCACCATCGCTGTTATACTTAACATCGACAGCTTTGATAAAATAAGCATAAAATAATCTTACTTCGCCACCTAAATAAAGTCTTTTGAACTTTTTGTTAGGTTTTTCTAATGCGAAATCATCTTTTTCAATGTAAATATGTTTTGAAAATGGTATATCTCTACTGCCAAATTCTGGATGTTCTTTGTGATACTCTTCATTGAAATATTCAATTTTTCCATCAGGGTAATTTGTAATAGTGACCTTTAACGGATTAATCACGGCCATCACTCTGTTAGCTTTATCTGATAAATCGTTTCTAACAGCTGCTTCAAGCATATCTGCGCCAACTGTAGAATTTACTTTTGATAGTCCTGTGGATAAAATAAATGTTTTAATGGCATCAGGTGTGTAACCGCGACGACGCATACCTGATAACGTAGGCATTCTTGGATCATCCCAACCTTTGACCTTCCCTTGTTCCACAAGAGCACGTAAAAATCTTTTTGATAAAACTGTATTTTCGATATTTAATCTGCCAAACTCGATTTGTCTTGGTTGAGCAGGCATATCTGTTTCTCTTACGAACCAATCGTAAAGTGGTCTATGATCTTCAAATTCAAGTGAACATAATGAGTGTGTAATGTATTCAACTGCATCTTCTAATGGATGTGCAAAATCATACATTGGGTAAATTACCCACTTGTTACCAGTTCTGTGGTGCTCAGCATGTACAATACGATAAACAACAGGATCTCTCATGTTCATGTTGGGTGAAGCCATATCAATCTTGGCACGTAAAACACATTCACCTTCAGCAAATTCACCATTTTTCATTTTGTCGAATAATGCTAAATTTTCTTCAATGGATGTATCACGATAAGGTGAGTTCTGTCCCGGTGTTGTTACATCACCACGCGTATTAGATATCAATTCTGCTGATTGGAAATCAACATATGCTAATCCTTTTTTGATTAAAATGATGGCACGCTCATACATTTCTGTGAAATAGTCAGAAGCGAAAAGAATATGTTTAGGATCATAACCCAACCATCTAATGTCTCTTTCGATTGATTTGACATACACATCATCTTCTTTTTCTGGATTTGTGTCATCATATCTCAAATTTGTATATCCACCAAAGTATTTTGCTAGTTCAAAATTAGTCACAACAGCTCGTGCATGACCAATATGTAAGAACCCATTGGGTTCTGGTGGAAAACGTGTTATGATTTTGTCGTGTTTTTTAGATTCAAGATCATTTTCAATGATTGTCTTGATGAAATTTGATTGATTTTCCATAATAACATGTAAGATTTAAAGTGTATTAAGTTAGTTACTTAAGTCTTTAAATCTTTACTCCTTTCGTTCTAATTTAATATACTAATAATGTACTGTGGATCTGTGTCATATTTTTATAACCTAGACTATTTTGAGGTGACGCTTACCACGGTCTTTATTTTAATCAGCAATAGTTAGTTAGCGGAAGACGCTTTTTACATGATTATGAGATAAAGACGCTGCTGGACTTACCACACGTACAAATTTAATTCTTGGAGGTGTACTTATGATCTATATCGGCATCGATATTTCAAAGTACAAGCATGACTGTTTCATCGCCACCGAAACAGTTAGCCATCAGTTCTCATTTGAGAACAGTCAGTCTGGGTTTAAAGAACTATTAGGATACTTTAACTCTTTAGTCAAGCAAGAAATGATAATAGGCTTAGAGGCCACAGGTCATTATGGAGAAAACCTTAAGTCATTTCTTATCCTCCATGGATATTCATTCATGGAGATTAATCCTTTTCTCGTGAAGAAGTTTGGAGAAGCCCATTCACTGAGAAAAACAAAGACGGATAAGAAAGATGCACAAATGATTTCAACTTATATGAGATCTGTAGACTACAAAGCCTATCATCATCAATCTTATCATATAAGTGCTTTAAAATCACTGACCAGGTTACGTTTTAAACTCATCTCAATTCGGACGAAACACTACAATATGATGACCAAGGTCTTAGATGTCATCTTTCCTGAATTCAAACCTTTTATGCAAGAACAAGGCTATAGTGATACATCTTTATACATCTTGAAGCGCTTTTCATCACCGGATAAAATAGCAAGGATGACTGATGACCACTTCGATAAGCTTCGTAAACGATCGATGGGTAAATTCAATTATCCGAAGTTTGTTAAACTGAAGGAACTCGCAAAATCAACCATTGGTGTGACACAAGATCATCAACTATTCAAACTTAAGACTTCAATTTCTTATGTTGAGAAACTCAATCAAGATATCGAAGAAACTGAGAAACAGATCACTTCTTTAATGCATCGATATCCAACTAAGATTCAAACCATTAAAGGTATCGGAATCATTTCAGCAGCTGTCATCGTTTCAGAATATGGTGATATTTCACTTTTCTCCAATCCCGCTGAAATGTTATCCTATGCAGGTCTGGATTCAACCATCAGACAGTCTGGCACCATGTCTTCAACAGGTAAACTGGTTAAACGTGGCAGCAAGTACCTAAGAGCAACACTCATCAATATCTCAATGATGGTTATGATCTATAACCCCGTCTTCTACGACTACTACACCAAGAAGAAACAAGAGGGTAAACATCATCGTGTCGCACTGGTTCATCTTTCAAAAAAACTCATTAGAGTCATTCATCATCTCGAAACACATCAGGAAGATTTTGATTCCTCTAAACTACAATAATTGATTCCTTAAACTGTGGCGGTTAAGTCATAAAATCATCCAGTTATATGGCTAACCTCTAAAAATTATGGCTATTGGAGGTTTTTACAGTTTATCTACTAAAAGTACTTGACTTTTAATAGTTAGTCACCTCAAAGTTATTGTATCATATTTTCGTTTGAAATTATGTTGCTATCATAAAGAAAAATACCCCGAAAGGAGTATCTATTCTTCGTCGTTTATTTTAACATATTTTTTATTTTTAACAAACCGCTTTAGTGCAAAATCCACTGGATCAAGTCCCGTGTCTTTGACAATTCGTTCATAAAACATTTGTTTTTGTTCCGCCGTTCTATGCTCTAAATTCAGGATTGATTGAACTAAATGATGTTCAAATTGTTCTTGATCTCCTAAACGTTGATGTGCTAATGCTTTGTAGTAGTGGAAATAGTCTAATAAGTAGTGCATATAATATGCTTCGCATTTTTCAATAGCGATGTTACACATTTCAACCACTTCTTCGTATTGCTCATTTCTTCCAAAGTTTTTAATCATCCAGAAATAAACGCGATATTCTGCAGTCACATTTCCACCCAAAGAGTGTCCCTTATCTCTCAAAATATCATACAATTTTTTTAGAATTGATTTCCTATCCTTATCGCTATATTCCATTAGAATTCCGAGCATGTATATTTCATCATCAGGGAAAGCTGATTTTTTCATCACCCTTGGGTAATCAAGCATTTTATATATTTCGTTAATTAAATCTTCTTTTCTGATTCTTCCGGATTGTAAATCTAATATCAATTTAGAACTTCTAAATAAATTCTCGTTAACTGTACTAATAAACACATGACTCTTCATCTTTTGATAATTTTCATACGCTTGAATGCCTTGATTAGAAGCAACCAAATTAAAAAAACTTAAAGTGCTTTCGATTTCGTTAGCAAATTCATCGTCAAATTGATCAAGTAAACTAATAATCGAAATATTTAATTTTTCAGCAAATCTAGTAATTACTTCAAACGGGATTTCGCTTTCACCGCTACGATAGCGATAATATTGACGCTGTGATATAATACCGTCTAAGTAGTTCTCCTGGGAAATTTTTCGATCATATCTTAAATTTTCCATAAAATTTATTAATTTTAAGCTGTCCATGGGGGCTTCTCCTCGAAAAGTATGACATATCCGCCGTAGTTTTATATTAAGATATATATTATTATATAGTTAAGGAGGGGTGAGCTATGAAAAAGTTTTTATCAATTATCTTTGTCATTATCTTACTCGTAAGTACAGTATTTGTGATTTCAAGAAATTCAAACGTTAATGTTGAACCTAAAAACGACATTACTGTTGATTTCGACGATCCCGATTTTCCGCCACCAGTTAATATTAGATTATATTAATTGCGGAAACTGTTTTAAAAACGACACTGATTGACAACAAATAAATTTAATATTTCCTAATACTTAATCTAAGATTTCTGCACATATTTTATGATTTTAGATAAAGTGGAATTCCCTAACACTGCTTTTACGCCTGTACAAGGTTCGATTCAATTTGTCGATCAAGGGTTTTTATGGGTGAGCCAACTTTTTCTGGTGCGCTCAGCTTATGGGATGAAGAACTCATCACTGCCAAAACTACACAACAATCCCCCTCTTATTAATAATTATTAAATAGGGAAGAAATCTTCCCATATAATTATCTTACAACAATTTAATCTTTTTTAAAAGGTTGTAAAACCACTTTCCTTATTTACATTGGTGAAACAGCGCACCCTCTTTTGAAGGTGCGCTGTTTCGCGTATTTTTATTAAATTTTCTTTCTATATTATTAATATATATATTTATCTTAAGGAAGTAACCCTAAAATGTCATCAAGTGACATACCAGAATCAACGAGGTCTTGAGCAAGATCAGAGAAGAGTTGTTCTTGTTCTTCATCTGGTAATTCATCAATAGAACTAATGACTGCTTCTACTGCTGCATCCAAGTCTTCCTGTGTCGCGTTTGGATCACTTAAATCTGCTAATAAATCATCGATATTTGTTCCTACATCACCGTATGCAGATGCATCAAATGCATCTAAAACATCGGTAACTGTGTCTTGAATGTCACTTAATAAATTAGCATCATCAAGTCCAACATATAATCTTAATCTACTATTCATCACACTTACATCTTCAAGTGACATGCCTGATTGTTGAAGTTCTTGGTCAAAGTTCTCAATAACGATTTGACCATCTTGAATTAAATCGTTATCACCTAACAAAGTCAATATATTTCCGATGTTATCTTCACCGATTGTTACTTCACCAGCAGTTAATGAATTTAATGCAATCACTAAATTTGAGCCATCAATTGATGGGCTTGCATCAATCTTAATGATCGTTTTAAATTCTTTTGTATTATCATTTATATCATATAATGACAATGGTAAATTAACCGTAAGCTGATCGTCTAACATTGAAAGGTATGGGACACCTGCTTTCATTTCATATTGCTCAAACAATTCTGTTTTCAATAAATAATAGGTGCCTGGATTATCAATATCTTCTGTAAATGAAGATCTCATCATATATTCCATCATGCGATTAAGTGTTAATTCGCCAAATGAAATGTATGGGTCAGTATCTGTTGTTAATAAACTAACTAATAAAGATGATGCTTTAGACTCTAAGATATCTTGAAGTTCTTGATCTGAAGTTATTCTTTGATTGCCAACTGTGAAAGGATCTGTGTCGTCATAAGCTCTACCTAATGCTAATGATGCACTAAATTCACCTTCAGTAAAGCCAACATCAAGCATATCGTTAGCTTCTAAAAATGATAATAATGAGTTGACTAAAGCAGATTGTTGTGGGTCAGTAATTTGCTCATCTACTAAATTTTGAATGTCGATATTAACTGATCTTGTAGCAACATCAAATTCCCCTAAACCACCCAACTGTTCATTAATCATTGCTGAAATATCTTGTTGAGCAATGGTTTTTACAAGCCAGTCTGCGACTGGAAATGCCCATGCTAATCCTAAATTCCCGATTGTTAGTTTATCTAATGTCAATGTGACATTTTCTGTCGTGACATCCAATGTAAACCTTAACAAAAGTCTTGTTCGATATGTAATACCCGCAACAAACACGTGGGCACCAGCTTCAACTTCAACAATATCGTCTTGGAATCTCATCCACGCCCCTTGTAAACCATAATACTCAGTTTTTTGGACGTATTGATCATCATCTCCACCAGAACCATCTAAGTAATTAGGGTTCATATCTAGGAACACCATATTCTTAATCATGGTGTTAGCATCAGACTGTTCTAAGCCAAGACTAATTTCTGAAGCACTATTTGTGTTTGTCAAAAATGAATCTAATTCAGTCGTTACCATTTCGGTCAGATTAGCTGGACCAGTTGTTGTGTAATCCTCTACTGGAATGTCAACACTCTTATACATGAGCGCTAAAATGGTAACCGGAATAGCAAGAATAACTAATATTGGTAAGATAAATACTTTAAAAATAAACTTCATATGTCTCACTCCCTTATGCGTATATAATATAATTTTTTAGTGAAAACCACAATAGATATACGCTATTCTTTTAAACATCATTAAAAAAGGGTATTGCGCTTAACCAAGCACTATACCCTATTTTTAATTTTCTAAGCTTTCAAATGTAATCGTTGATTCTCCACCTAACAAGTAATTAGGGTGTGTTCCTTCTTTAAGATATTGATAATAAGCTGCTGCACCAATCATAGCGGCATTATCTGTACAATATTTCATGCTAGGAATAATGATTTCTATATCCTTAATTTCTTCAAATATTCTCTTTCTTAATCCTTTGTTAGCGGCAACCCCACCAGCAATAATAATTTGTTTGACATCAAACTTTTCAGCAGCCGCTTTTGTCTTTTGAATGAGGACGTCTAAGACACTTGCTTGAAAGGATGCGCACATATCATCCACGTTGATTTCTTCGTGGCGTTGAGCGGCATTATGAACCACATTAATCACGGCACTTTTTAATCCAGAAAAACTGAAATTAAATGTGTCATTTAGGTATGGTCTAGGAAGGTTATACGTATCTTTTCCTAGTGCTGCTTTTTTATCCACGATAGGACCACCAGGATAAGATAAACCCAAAGTTCTGGCGACTTTATCATATGCTTCTCCAACAGCATCGTCTAAGGTCGTACCAATCATTTTAATGTCCATATCTTCTTTTATGTATAATAGTTCTGTATGTCCGCCACTGACTAATAACGCAAGTGCTGGGAACTTCATATCATGTTCAATACCCGCAGCGTAAATATGACCAATTAAATGATTAACACCAATGATTGGCTTCCCATTTGCGAATGCGAAAGCACTTGCTGCATTGATACCAACAAGCAGTGAACCAATTAATCCAGGACCTCTTGTTACAGCGACTAAGTCGATGTCACAAATGGCTAATTGACTCTCTTTAATTGCTTGTTCAAATATTCGTGTCATATGCACTATATGGTTTCGTGAAGCGATTTCCGGAACAACCCCACCATAAATTTTATGAATATCAATTTGGGATAAAACAATGTGAGATAAAACCTCTTTGCCATCTTTTACAATAGCCACACTTGTCTCATCACAACTTGATTCAACTGCTAAAATAATCATTACTTACACTTCCTTTAAATAAACAATAGCGTCTTCATTTTTGTAATATTTATCTCTTGTATACGCTGGTTTAAATCCAAATTTTTCATATAAATGGCGTGCCCATTTGTTACTTACACGTACTTCTAATGTTACTGTTTTAACACCTAACCGTATTACTTCATTCAATGTCTCATCAAGTATGTTTGATCCATATCCATTTCCTTGGTGAAGTTTTCCAACGACAAAATTTAATATCTCCGCTTTATCATCGATGACATGGTAACCTATGTATCCAACAACTTCTGTATTCAGCTCAAAAACCATATACATGGCGAAAGGATTATTAACGATTTCATTATAGATAAAATTAGCCCCAAGCGTTGAGCGTAAACCTTGTTTCTCAAGCTTGACAATGGCTAATATATCACCTGTTGTTGCTCGTCTGATCATGGTTGTTCTCAGCTTCCGTTTTTCTTAAATAATTAGGAACTAAATCATGAATTTCATCAACTTTTTTCATATGTTTAAATATGTGTTTTGGTGATACTTCATAGTGTCTTTCATCAATAAAAACAGTCTTCGCTTTTTTATAAGATGGATCATGTTTTAAGTCATCTAATAATACATAAGTATCATCTAAAATGACATGTCCGCTTTCATGTATATTTGCAAATACGTAACCTCTTCTAGCGTCTATTAACGCCGCTATTTTACCCTCATAACCACTTGTCATGAAGTAGAGACTACTCACTGTATAGACAGGAATATTCTTTGTGTAACCAAGCATTTTAGCGACCATTACAGCAATTCTAATACCCGTATATGAACCAGGTCCGACACCAACAACGATTTGATCAATATCATCAATTGTCATTTTATTTCGTTTAATGATCTGTTCAACCCGATCAACCATATACTTAGCATGGTCACGTTTAGCGATTCTAATTGAAGAATCCTTTAAATCATCATCTTTTGCAATACCAACATACATGACAAGTGTCGATACATCTATTAATAATGTTTTCATATATATGTCACCGCCCGTTTACACGGAAAACCCACGCAAGTCAATGTGAGCTCGCGCGTGTTATCATCAATTTTATCAAATTTAATGAGTAAATGATCTTTTGGCATAAATTCAGATACTTGATATGGCCATTCGATAACCACCATACCATTACCGTCAATATACTCTTCTAAATCAAAATCATTACCCACTTCATGAAGACGATATAAATCGAGATGATAAAATGTGTGTATTTTATCTTTCGATTGATATTTTTTCATAATGGTAAAGGTTGGACTATTTACAATTTCGTTAATACCATAACCTTTAGCGATACCTTGAGCCAAAGTTGTTTTACCGGAACCCATTTCACCATCCAATAAAATGACGACATGTTTTTCATCTTTTAATAATAGTCCTAATTCAAAACCAACTCTATATGTCTCGTCTGCAGACGTTGTATACTTCTTTTTCAATTAAATCCCTACTTTAACATATTTTCGTAACCTTGCTTACCTAGCAAAGCGAACATATTCTTTTTATACGCTTCAACACCTGGTTGATTAAATGGATTAACACCAATCAAATAAGCTGATAGTGCACATGCTTTTTCGAAGAAATAGACAAGATATCCGAATGTATAACTATCGAACTTAGGTATCGTTAAAATAATGTTTGGAACTTGTCCGTCTGTATGTGCCATGACAGTCCCTTTTAATGCTTGTTCATTCACGTAAGACAATTTCTTGCCAGCAATATAATTAAGTTGATCTAAATTATCTTCATCTTCTGGAATATTGATATCTGCATCAAATTCGTTAACGCGAATAACTGTCTCAAATAAATGTCTTTCTCCTTCTTGAATATATTGTCCAAGAGAGTGAAGATCGGTTGAGAAGCCAGCAGAAGCAACAAATAATCCTTTGTTGTCTTTACCTTCAGATTCTCCAAATAACTGTTTCCACCATTCGTTCACAAACAACAATCTTGGTTCATATCCAACAAGCATTTCAATCTTTTTACCCATCGTGTACAAAATATAACGGGTTGTCGCGTAAAGGTATGCTTCGTTTTGAGTCACATCTGGATTCGCAAATCTTTCCATCGCATCCTTAGCGCCCTTTAGCATCGCGTCAGTGTCTGCGTTCGCACATGCGAGAGGTAATAACCCTACTGGTGTTAAAACGCTAAATCTGCCGCCAATATCGTCTGGAATGACAAACATTTCATAACCGTTTTGTTTTGAAAGTGAATAAAGCGCTCCACGTGCTTTATCTGTGGTCGCATAAATACGTTCTTTCGCCTCTTCTTTACCAACACGATCTTCTAAAAGTTTTTTTAGGACTCTAAATGCGATTGCTGGCTCTGTTGTTGTTCCTGATTTTGAAATAACATTAATACTAAATGATTTATTATCAAGGTAATTAACGAGGTGCTTTAAATAACTACCTGACATTTGATGACCCGCAAAAATAATTTCTAAATCCCCATCAGAAAATGGTGTCTTTAAAAATTCAATACCCGCTTTGGCACCTAAATAAGATCCGCCAATACCGATAACAACTAACACTTCACTTTGTTTTCTGATTTTTTTGCTCGCTTTAATCACACGTGCATATTCTTCTTTATCATAAGCAGTTGGCCAATCCAACCATCCTAAAAAGTCGTTACCTGCACCTGTTTTTTCGTGAATCATTTGATGAACTTCTTTTACTCTTTCGTGCAAATCCTCTGGTTGCACACTCAAAAATTTGCGCACATCATTTAGCGCGATTTGGATAGAATCCATTCTATATACCTCTATTTCTTAGTTTTCTCGATCCAAAAAGGCAACGCCTTAGATAAAGAGTGAAACCCTTTTTGAATCTTTACCATTTTTTGAATTTTAGGGTGGACAGGGTTAGCTTCCTTATAGCTTAATTTTAATCTTTTTTGATCTTCATCAATTTCTAGAATAACTGTTTCAACAACATCACCAACATCAAGAATATCTTCTAAGGATGGTACATACTGATCTGAAACTTCAGAAATATGAATGAGACCAACATACTCATCACATTGGACAAAAACGCCATACGATTGAATACCCGTAATCCGACATGAAACATGATCTTTTACATTCATAATTAACCTCGTATAGATTATATCATATTTCATTATCTCATCTGTGTTATCACGAAAAGAAAAAGCGAATGTTATAAATCTTTAAAAGATTTATCA
Source organism: Acholeplasmataceae bacterium (assembly GCA_963675245.1). GTDB lineage: Bacteria > Bacillota_I > Bacilli_A > Acholeplasmatales > Acholeplasmataceae > WOFB19. The sequence goes on from OY775910.1 coordinate 644,253, forward strand.
AACAAACGCTTCTTATTTTCTATTGTTTACTCATATGTAAGGTAGACACTTAATCCACCTAAACCCACATGTGCTGAGATCACTGGAGAAATGATACCTGTAATTTTCACACTTATTTTATCACTTAATTGATAAATATTGTGTTCTAACTCTTTCGCATCTATACTACGATCAACATAAGATATTCTTACGATGACTTGTTTTCCAAACTCAAGTAACTTCTTCGTTTCATTCACTAAATATTCCATCGCTTTTGAAACGCCTCTCACTTTATGCTCTAACTCTAAAACACCTTGTTTAAATCTTAAAATAGGTTTGATTCTTAGAATATTTCCAATAAATGCTGAAATCATTCCTAAGCGACCATTTCTATGAAGTGTTTGTAAGTCATTGACAGTAAAAATTAAACTGCCTTTTTTCTTAATGACTTCAAGTTCTTCTAAACCTTCTTGTGCACTATGTCCTTCATCAAGATACGCAATTAATTTTTCTGTTAGATAAGCACCACCGTTGATTGTAGTCTCACTATCAACAACATGTACTTTAGGATTATCAATAATCGTTGAAGCGAGCGTAGCACTATTAAGTGTTCCACTTAATGTTTTTGATAACGTCATACAAATAACTTCTTCATATGTTTCAAGTTGCTTGTTAATCGCTTCTATAAATTGTTCTGGTGCGGGTTGACTTGTTTTAATGCTCTGTTTATTGTTAAATGCTTGTATAACTAATTCTGGATCAAAGCTACCGTCTTGATATTCTTTGTTGCCAATAATGACTTTAAGTGGCACGATGCTTAGATGCTGTTCTTCAGCAAATGCTTCCTCAATACCAAAAGTTGAATCAATCACAATTCCCACTTTTCGCATGTATTTCACCTCCTATAGGTTTTTACTGCTATCCACATTGATTATATCATTTCTGTAAAAGAAAAGCGCTCTGTCCAAGCGCTTTTATATTTAATCAACCGTTACTACGGCAATTACTCCTGGTACGTTTTCGAGTAACATTGTTTCAATACCTTGCTTAAGTGTGACATCAAGTGCAACACATCCATCACAAGCGCCGGTCATTTTAACATATACTATGCCATCTTCTACGCTTACTATTTCAATATCGCCGCCGTCACGTTGTAAATAAGGTCTCACCTTATCAATCAGACTAAATACTTGTTGTTCTGTCTCATTCATCAGGACATCACCTTCCTCTCTTCGCATATCTAGTATAGCCTAAAAGGTTATGCTATTCAACTGTTTCATCTTGTTCATCAGTAACGTCATTATCATTCGTCTTTGTCCGTTTATTGCTGACGCGTTTCAAAATAAAGTAAGCACAGTTATAATTACACGATTCATTTAAATAATCAGGAATACGTGTAAAGCCATTTTCACTTTTAGGATCTTTATTGAATCCACGAAGTCTTAATTTTTCTGAAGAAACATCACCAACGATATACGTATATTTATTAAAAGCTACTGGAACGTATCTTTCAATAAACATTTCGAGATTAAATGCTTCTTTATAATCTTTAATTAATTCAAATTCTCCAAATTCTGTTTCAATCATTATGATAACCTCTCAAGTAAGACAACAGCTTCCGCTGCCATCGCTTCTTCTTTGCCAATGGCTTCTAACCCTTCATATGTGGTTGCCTTAACGCTAATTTTTTCTATGTCTACATTTAGCATTGTAGCAATATTTTCTCTAATTGTCGTCATATGTGGATTTAATTTTGGCATTTGTGCGTAAATTGTTGAATCTATATTTCTAATAAAATATCCTTTTTCTGTGATTAACTCATGTGCTTTTTTCAATATTTCTTTAGAGTCTAAGTCTTTGTATCTTGGGTCTGTATCAGGAAAATGAGTGCCTAAGTCTCCTAATGCCAGAGCACCCAGTAATGCTTCACTGATTGCATGTAGTAAAACATCAGCATCGCTATGTCCAAGTAACCCTTTTGAGTGTTCGATCTCAATGCCACCTAAAATCAGTTTTCTGCCTTCTTTTAATCTGTGTAAATCAAAGCTATGTCCAATTCGTCTTTGAATATCACTTTCAATCATAAGTTTAAACGCTTTAAAGTCTTCAGGGTAGGTTAATTTGGGGTTAGCTTTTTTAGATAGAATCACTTCCACTTGTTCATCCGGATAAAATGCTTGATATAAACCGATATCGTCATCATAGTGTTTTGTGTTTCTTATATAAGCATATTTGATTTTTTCAGTTAGAAACGCTTGTGGGGTTTGTGCTAAAATATATTGATTGCGATCTTTAGACTCAACGTGATGATTATTATATAACTTTAGCGCTGAAGTAACGGGTTCTGCTAAAAACACAGCATCATGTAATTCAAGCGCACTTTCTACTTTTTTTATATCTTCAATAGATACCATCGGACGTGCAGCATCATGAATATACACATAAGGCGTGATGACTTCGGCAAGTCCTGATCTAACACTATCGCTTCTTGTTTTTCCACCGATGACAAGTTTCACATTGTCATCAACATAGGTCTTTATTGTATCTAAATCATTTTTCGCTACAACTAAAATAACTTGATAACCTAACGCTAAATAAGTTTCTACACTATAAAGAAAAATAGGTTTATCATTTACTTTAAAAAGGACTTTTGATTCATTAAGTTGTGATCTGCTGCCTGATCCTGCAGCAACGATTAGTGCCGTATTCATACTACCCCTTTATATAGCCATCTAGTTTTTCATCTAATTCTGATATCTCAATATGATTGATAAATTGAAATGGATAAATGACGCCAACAGCTTTTTTTGGTCGATGATTTTTTAAGTATCGATCATAAAACCCTTTACCGTATCCAATACGGTGATTGTTCTGATCAATCGCTAATGCTGGAACAATCATATAATCGATTGTATCAATGTATGGTGTTCCTTCTTCTGGTTCATACACACCAAATGCGCTTTTGATAAAGCGCATCTCGTCATTATATGGATAAAACGTCATATCTAATCCATTTACTTTCGGAAATAGAAATACTTTATTGTCTTTCAATAGATCACGCAAATCTATTTCAAAGGACATCGGATAAAAAAGCGCTACGGTTTTTGCTTGTTGATATCTTTTATCTGCACGAATTAAAGTAACGATTTGTTTATCTAACTCTTTTTTTTCTTCAGAATTCAATGATTTCCTTAAGTTAATCATGTGCTTTCTAATATTTTTTTTCACGCACTTATATCCTTATAAAAACATATATGTCCATTATAGTTTGGTGATTCAGCAATCTTAATCGCTTGAACTGCTGCTTGATATAATTGATGTTCTTCTTGCGCATCACCACCACCAACAGCCACGCCTCCAAACACTTCAAGTTCAGTTTGAATAGAACCGTATTGCATTTGAAGGTTTAAGAATTTAGGGTTAGTTTTCGTGCCACTTTCCAAAACTTCCATTTTTCTTGGATCTGTAAGAGTAACAGCAAATTCAATACCTGAAATACGGAAGATACCACCAGATTCAGAAACAAAGTTTTGACGCATCTTCTTAATGTATTCAGCCATTAACATATTACCGACTTCTCTGCCATGCGTTTCATTAATAGTCGGGATATTCTTTAACCTAAATATTAAACATTGGAAATATCTGTTTGAATTAAATAATTGATGCATGTGGACCATAAAGTCGTTATGGTCTTTTAAATGATCTAATTCATCAATATGAGACGATTGGAAGTGTTTCGTTTGTATAGGGTTTAGTGTTCCCATGATGGTCGCAGTCTGTTGATCTTCAAATAAGCGAATGCCTTTTTCTCTAAACCAGCGATACTGATTATTTACCATCACACGATAAGAAGCTGTGTATTTACGTTTGTTAATCGTTAAGTCGCCTAGTATGGCTAGATATTTCTTAAGATCCTCTGCTTCAATTAAACGTCTAAAATCAGTTAAGTCAATAAGATTTCCGGGTAGATTCAACGATGAGACCAAACTATCTGATGCCCAAATAGTTCGTTCATCTAAATCAATATAAAATAATCCTTCATCTGATAAGTCTAGCGTAGCGATGAATTTGTGTCTAATACTTTCAAGCTCATTATTTCGATCGCTTAGCTCTCTTTCAACCGCCAGCATATCAAAATCTGTTTTCTTTTCACCAACACAAATTCTTCCTTTGTATTTACCTAATACGTAAACTGGTTGCATAACCAAGTGAAGAATTACAGGATTGCCATCGTAATTAAGAAACGATAATTCCTGAATTTCTTCATCGCCTTGATGTGCATGATTTTTATAGTCTAAATAATAATTTTCAAGTTGACGATTATTGATTTCAGTATCGTTTAGTCTAGTAAACCTTACAGATTTATTTAATACTTGAAATAATTTTTTACCAATGACTTCGTCTTTTTCTAAATTCAATTCTTGTAATAAACTAAATGATATATCTCTAATACGTTCTTTTTTATCAACCACGTAATACGCATTCCATCTACTGTTTTTAATCGATTTAACAAACAGTTGATAGTGATTAGTTTTTAGTGTGGCTGTTTTAAATGTGGCATATAACACTAAAACAAACACACCATACACGGCAAAGTTAAAGTAAATATAAATTTGTTCATAGGTGGCATTAGTTAAAATGATGGTTTCATAAATGACAAACACAAAAATCGTGATGGCAACATTCAAAAAAGCAAGAACTAATCTGTTCTTTAAAACCTTTTCTGTTTGAATGCTTTGCATCACCACGAGAAATAATGTGAATACAGTTATGATGAGTGGGTAAATTGGGTGTTGTAACATCGGGTCATCACCTTCTAAAGACGATTATGCAAGTGTGTTGATATAATACATCAATATCACAATAACGGCAGAAATAACTAGTGCTAAAACATATTGCATGAATTTATACTTGATCAAAAAACTAGCAATACTATCGGCTACTTTTCTACTAAACACAAATTGAAATGGAAAAACAAACACTTTAAAAATATTTTTCATGTTGTCACCTACTTCATAAACATATTGAGATATTCTGTTAACTTTTCACGACTATTCATCTTTAACAAAATACCTTCAATAGCAATTGATATGCCACCTGTTTCTTCTGAAACAAGGACGGTTAAACTATCCGTTAATTCACTAATACCAAGTCCGGCACGATGTCTCGATCCCATCGTTTTCTCATAAGATTGATTTTCTGTTAAAACAAAATAGGCACCGGCACACAATATCTTATCACCACGAATAATGACAGCACCATCGTGTAGTGGTGTGAGTGGTGTAAAAATATTAACTAGAAGTTCTTTCGAAACTTCGCTGTTCATCATGATTGCTTTATCAGCATATTGATCTAGTGTGTTATGTTTTTCGATGGTAATTAACGCACCAGTTCTGTGTTCTGATAAATCCATTACAGCTTCAATAATGTTTTCTTTTGTACGTTCACTACCCATAATAACAATATCGTTTTTCTTATCTGACTTCCAAATTAAATCAATTGATCTACGAATATCTGGTGCCATAATAATGACTAAGATAAGCGGGGATGCTGTGACAAGATAACCAACAAATTCTTGGCTGACTGGTAAGTCGATACTTGGTGAACTAGCTAAATAATATAAACCGAGTAGCACTAGAAAAATCAAGCCGATAGAAAACATCTTACGATTTGAAATAAGAAGTTTGATTGCGACAATCACTATAATGAAAACAAGATATAAATCTAAAACGAATCGCCAAATTGGTTGTCCAAAAATCGTCATATGACCAGTGCTCCTTTTGTTTATATTATATCATAAAGATGTTGATAAAACTGTTCTGTTTACGCGTTGATGGTTTGCTTGATTCTAGCAGCAAGACCAGTTACTTCAGGTATTGTAATACTGCACAAAGCTATTCTTATACCGTTCGCCATTGGGATGACATAAATTCCTTTTTCTGAAAGTTTTTCAAATACTTTCATGGGTTCGTTAGTCTTTACAATTGTATAAAAACCACTCTTGAAAGGATATGTTTCAAGCCCCTCTCTTTGTGCCTCTTCTTTAAATATTGCACTTCTTTTGGCAACGACCTTTTTTGTTTCTTCTAACGCTTTTAAGAAATTTTTTCTAGGTGCTTTTTCAGCGAAAAAATTAAAGAGCGAAATTGAGATGGTCGGTGTCGCAGACCACGATCCTCTTGATTCATTTACGAAATTTTTATGGAATGATTCAACAGCGGATTTTGTTTTAGATAAGCCAATTGCAGCCCCCATCCTTAAACCGTAAACACCGAAAGTCTTACTGCCGCTAAATGCAATAACTACAAAAACGTGTTCTAAAAGTTCGGTTAGTTTCGAAAGCTTGAAACGCGAATTTTTTTCATGCGTAAACTCTAAATAGGCTAAATCATACAAAAATATGATGTTATTATTGGTGAAATGGTTTAATGACGCGATTATCTCATCCCATTCTTCATCTGATAGTGTGTAACCCGTAGGATTGTGACAAGGGTCATTTACAATCACGATAACCTGTTTTTGAATAGTACATAGTTCAGCTAGTCTTTCTCTAAATGATTGTGTATCAAAATGTCCATCCTTAAATGTGTTGTGTTCAAATAATTTTAATTTTGCTCGATCTGCAAATCGATCATATTGCCATCTTACATCAGAAACAAATATGGAATCACCTGGTTTTCCATAAACAGAAAAAGTGGCTGCAATCGCACCGCTACCTCCAGGTGTTGCACATGCTCCAACATACATTTCTTTTGAAATACTCTCTTTATATTCTCCTAAAACCCAATTAATTAAATTATCTTTAAAAAGCTTCCCACCATCTACTGTAGGATAAGGTAATAGGTCATTATCTGACATGTTGTGAATACGATCCAGCACCACTGGAATACCACCAATGTTTCTCTGTTCATCATAAAACATACCAATGGTTGCATTTACAACATTTGGGTCATGTTTTCTTTTTTCTTCAGCTTCTTTTGCAAGTTGCAATATGTCTATTTGTCCCATATTTTTCTCCCATCTAAATTAAGAATATAAAAAATCTTCTAAGAATTTATCGAATAAATATAGCCAGTGTTGTCTTTGTCCTTTTGTCGACATCGTCATGTGAATATGTCCTTTCACATAACTTAATCCAATACGTGGTTTAAATACTTGAGCACGTTCAAATAATTTCTTTCCGTCAATTTTCTCATTTGCTTCTCTAGATAAAATAAGCGTTGTATCATTTACCCCTACAATCGTCTTATGTGCATAGACTTTTGCTGATAATTTTTTAAATAGCTTTTCATACATATATAATAACAAATCTACATCTAAAGCGCCATAGCGGTCAGTGAGTTCGTCTTTCAAATCTTCTACATCTGCCACTAAATTTAAATCAGCAATTCTCTTATGAATTTCAATACGAGCACTATCTAAATTAACATATTCTGGATCCACGTGTCTCGCTGCGAAAACCTGTTCGACTGTGGTTGGTTTTTCTTGTTCTAAAGATTGTCCGGTAACGGCTTCTTCCAATAATTTCATATAGAGCTCAATACCAACACTGTTAATAAACCCAGATTGTTCAGCGCCAAGAATATCACCTGCACCACGAATAGATAGATCTCTTAACGCGATCTTATACCCACTGCCAAGTGCTGTAAAATCTTCAATCGCGTGTAATCTTTTTTTCGCTTCATCATTAATAATCTTTGATGGCTCATAAAGTAAATAAGCATAAGCGATTCGATCACTTCTACCGACGCGTCCTCGAATTTGATAAAGTTGTGATAATCCTAATCTATCTGCATCGTGAATGATAAGTGTGTTGGTGTTTGGAATATCAACACCTGTTTCAATGATCGTGGTTGATACTAAAATATCGTAGCGATGTTCAATAAAATCTGATAACGTATTTTCTAGTTGATCTCGGTTCATCTTTCCGTGAGCATAAGCAATTCTAGCTTCAGGAACTAATTTATTTAATCGTTGAACGATACCTTCCATGCCACGAACGCGATTAAATAAATAGAATATTTGTCCGCCGCGAGCAATCTCACGTTCAATCGCTTCTTTAATTAATGCGTTTTGTCTTTCTACAACATATGTTTGAACAGGATATCTATTCAACGGTGGTGTTTCAATCATGGATAAATCTTTTAGACCCATCAAAGACATTTGTAGTGTTCTTGGAATTGGGGTCGCACTTAATGTCAATGTATCAACGTTTTGTTTACTCTCTCTGATTTTTTCTTTATGTTCTACACCGAAACGTTGTTCTTCGTCAATAATTAATAATCCTAAATCCTTAAATTTAATATCAGATGATAAAAGACGGTGTGTTCCAATCACAACATCCACGTAACCTTTTTCCAAATGATCAAGCACTTCTTTTTGAACTTTTGGTGTCACAAACCTACTCATTAAAGCAATGTTCGCACCATACTTATCAAAGCGTTCTTTAAACGTGTAGTAGTGTTGTCTTGCGAGCACTGTTGTAGGTACTAAGTAAAGCACTTGTTTTTGACTGAGTACAGCTTTAAATGCTGCTCTTAATGCAACTTCGGTTTTCCCAAATCCAACATCGCCGCAAATCAATCGATCCATAGGTTTATCTGATTCCATGTCGTGTTTCGTTTGTAGTACAGCCCGTTCTTGGTCTCTTGTAGTTGTATAGATGAAATCCCGTTCAAATGCTTCTTGCATTTCTGTATCCTTCGCAAACGAAAAACCTTTACTTTGATCTCTAAGGGCATAGAGTTTTACCAGGCGATCACTTAAATCTTTAATCTTCATTCTAACGCTGGCTTTTGTCTTTGTCCACGTTTTACCACCAAGCTTTGATAATGCTGGATGAGCACCTTCATAGCTGCTATACTTTAATACCATGTCAATTTGATCCATCGGTACATACAACGCTTCTTCATTTGCATAGATGATATGCAAATAATCTCTTTTTGCACCACTTAACTCCATCGTCTTTAGTCCAACATATTGACCGATACCATAATCATAGTGAACAACAAAATCACCAACAGATAAATCATCGACTGTTCTTATCTTTGTTGATTGGTTTAAAACACTACGATATCTAATCGCCTTACGTGTCCTATAACTAAAGAGTTGTGATTCATCAATCACGATGAGTTGATCATTTGCTGATCTAAATGCACCATAAGCATTTTCGTTTAACAAATAAAAACCAGGTTTATCTGAAAGTTTTTCATTAAGTTTATCTTTATCTTTAAAAAATGATTTTAACTGTAACCGATAATGTGTATTAGTGACAAAGAAAATAATACGATAATCTTTTATGTCATACAAAAAATCTTGGTAGCATAACGCAAGATTCCCATGATATTCATTAATATTTGTTACATTTAAAGATTCTCCTTTATCCCTTGTTAAAGATAAATTCTCAATTTCAATATGTGGTTTTTTCAATTGTCTTGATAATGATATTCTAGCAGGAATGTCTAAAAAACTTCTCCCATTCATCGTTACAGCATAGGTGTCCAAATCGCTTATCATGTGTTCTTCATTAATTAGCATCTTAGAGACATCAACAAATACACTGTCAAATTCAGACGTAAAATCAAACAGCGTCGTTTCTTGTGAATTGAAGAATGGTACATATAAATTAAGTGAGTCAAGATTGTGTCTCATCTCAATTGCTTCTATATCTGTTTCAAGTTTATCCTTTTCTCGTTCGGATAAAGATTTACCTTCAAAAAACTTGTTGATTTTCTTAATTGCCTTTTGTTTCATCTCATCCGTAAAGAATAATTCATGTATTGGTGCAAACTCGACTTTATCAATCGATTGAAAACTCCGTTGTGTATCGACCATGAATTTCTTTATTTCATCTAATTCATCACCAAAAAAATCAAGACGATAGGGATGTTCGTCATCAAACGTATAAAAGTCTAATATATTTCCTCGGACACTAAATTCGCCGGGATTTTCAACCGTGAATGTTCTTTGATAACCGCCATAAATTAAAAAGGTAATTAAATCTTCCATCTGATATGTTTGATGTACTTCGATTGTTTTTACACTTTTTTTGTAATCTTCTGGTGTGAGTTGTCGCTGCATAATACCATGCATTGTCGTTATAACAACAAAAGGTTTACCTGTCATTAATTGTTTTAAGGTAAACATTCTTTCACTCTTAAATTCGGGACTGCCTAAAGCCATCATCGCTGTTAACGTTTGATCAGATGGGTAAAAGAGAACATCTTCACTAGCAAGCAACTGTGATAACACATCGTAATATTTTTGAGCTTCATAAAGATTTGCAAGTACGACAAAAATAGTGCGTTTTTGATCAAGAAAAGATTTCGCAATCATATACGCATTATAAGTATCGTTTGAATGTTTTAAGTATGTTGTCTTATTATGTACTTTCCAAGCTGGATGTAACTTTATAAACTCAAGCATGTTTGCTCCTATATAGAATGAAAACCCAAACCTATGTTTGGGTATTGTATGTCGTCATGATATCTGTGAATGGTTTGTTATTTATAAAATCATCAATTATATTTACACATGTTAATACAGCGAGATCGATTGATATCGCTTCATTTTTAGTGAATGTGCCCAAAACATAATGTTCAAGTGGCATAGATGTATTATTATCAACACCAATCCTCACACGTTTAAACTGGTTTGTTTTAAACAATCCAACGATACTTCTTAAACCGTTATGTCCGCCATGTCCACCGAATTGTCTTAATCTTAATCTTCCAGTTTCAAGATTAACATCATCAACAAAAACCAACACATCATCTAAATCAATATCAAAATATTGTACTGCTTTTAAAATTGCTTGTCCTGATAAGTTCATATAAGTAACCGGTTTAAGGAAAATAACTTTTTCTCCTTGAATGGTTGTTTGACAAATGTCTGCTTCGAATCGCATATCTAATTTAGGTTTTTCATTCAAGTGCTTTAAATAAGCATCTATCACCATAAAACCGACATTATGTCTTGTATTATCATATTTTTTGCCAGGATTGCCAAGCCCAACAACTAACTTCATTAATCCGCCTCAGCATGTGAGATGCGATCGAATATTTGGCTAATTGGTTCATCTTTAATAATATGGAGAATGGATAGTCCTAAAAGTGGTCCAATAGATAGTTGTTTAATTTTTGATGCGTTCGCTTTAATTTCAGCTGGTAAACAAATGGTATCTGTAACAACAATTTGTTTGACAATAGAATCTTGTAACATTTGAACCGCGTTACCGGAGAAAACACCATGTGTGGCAGCAACATAAACGTCTTCTGCGCCCGCTTCTTTAAGTGCGTTTGCACCTGCAATGATTGTGCCACCAGTGTCAATGATATCATCAACCATAATGGCGTTTTTACCTTTGACATCACCAATAATGTTCATGACTTCAGCTTTATTTGGCTCAGGTCTTCTTTTATCGATGATTGCAAGCGGCGCATCTAGAATTCTTGCAAATATTCTTGCACGTGTTACGCCACCGTGATCTGGTGACACAACAACGATGTCGTTTAATTTTTTATGGTGTTCAAAATAATCAGCAAGTAAAGGTGTGGCTGGGAAATTATCAATCGGTACGTCAAAGAAACCTTGGATTTGCGCTGCATGTAGATCCATACAAATTAATCTGTTAATACCTGCAACTCTCAACATATCTGCGATTAATTTTGCCGTGATTGGTTGTCTTGACTTTGATTTACGGTCTTGTCTTGAATAACCATAATATGGCATAATAACTGTTACGGATTTTGCTGATGCACGTTTTAAGGCATCGACTAAAATCAACAGTTCCATTAAATGTCTGTTTGCCGGTGATGACGTTGATTGGATGACGAATACATGGTGTCCACGAACACTCTCTTCGATATTGACTGTGATTTCTCCGTCTGCAAATTCAACGACTTCAGCTGTACTGATTTCAATGCCTGCTGCTTTAGATATTTCTTCTGCTAGTGGTTTATTTGAGCTTAACGCAAATAATTTGGTCTTTTTCCCGAACACAATTGACATGTTAAACACCCCTTTAATTTCTATAATCTATTATACATGATTTTACTGAATATTTTTAAGCTTAGCATTAAAAAAAAGTCTTTTTGCAGACACATGCAAAAAGACTTCTGTTTAACTACTTAATTTGGCTTTTATTACACCTATTCGCCATCTGATTCAGGTGATTCTAAAAGCTCTTGATATGCGTTAACGATTGCATCTTCAATCAACTTACGCATTTCACCGTGAATTGGATGTGCAATATCTCTAAACGTGCCATTCGGTGTCTTTTTACTTGGCATCGCAACAAACAATCCATTTTCTCCCTCAATAATGCGAATGTCGTGGACGACGAAACTATCATCGAAAGTGATGGTAGCAACCCCTCTTAAGCGACTTTCACTGTTTACAACTTTAACTCTAACATCCGTGATTTTCATTATGCCCTCCAAGACGTTTGTTATACCGTAATTATAACATAACGATATGGCTAAGTTAAGGTATTTCAATCAATTAAGGCTGTTTTGATGACTTTTCTCTCTGAAATCTTCTCAATTTCGTCTAAATTAAGATTTTTTTTGAAAAATTCGACAATAAATAGCGTTGAACCACTGCCGGTCATGTATGCGTTTTTATAGTGTTTTTTTAGATTCATGTAGGCGTTTTTCAGTGTTTTATCGAGCGAAAATGCAGTTTCTAATAAATCATTATATGTGTATTTGAAGAATGCTTTGAAGTCCTTATTCTTATATGAAAACAGTAGCGCTTCAAAAGTTGTTTTATGGTCCTTTTTGATAAAATTTTCAAATGATTCTCTAGTGGAAATAGGATGATCTGAAATGCATAAATAGATGTTTTTGATAACTGGATTTTCGAGGAATTCAAGATGCTCACCACGACCACTGACATAGGCTGTTTTATTGTATAAACAAAACAATGTATCAGAACCTAAAGAGAGTGCTATTTTTTCCATTTCATCTTGATTTAAATTAAGTTCCCATAATGCGTTCAATCCTCTGATGGTTGCTGCTATATCTGCAGACTCTCCTCCTAAACCACTTCCAATCGGAATATGCTTGTTTAATGTGATGTGTGCGCCGTGTTCTACGTGATATATTTCTTTCATAAGCTTTGCTGTTTTTAGAATCGCATTATCAAAAATGTGAGTTTCACTTTCAAGCATCAATTCTTCTGATGGTTGAAAAGTAAGTATATCAGATAATTTTAGTGGTACAACAATCATGTTTAAATCATGATACCCATCTACTCTTTTACCAACAACGTCTAATGCAAGATTAAGTTTCGCATATGCATGCTCAATAATCATATGGCCAACTCCTTGCAATATTAATAAATGTATTCATATCAATTTGTTCTGCACGTACATTTTGATTTAAGTTGTTGTTTTCAAGGAATCGTTTCAATTCGTCTTTGGACACGTTAAATGCTTGATGCAAATTGTTGATTAATGTTTTTCTTTTTTGCTTGAACGCTGCTTTAACAATACTAAAAAACTTAATTTCCTCATCACCCTGTAATGCACGTTTATCATATTTTTCAATTCTAAACACGGCACTATCAACATTAGGAACTGGATAAAACAATTTTCTACTCACATTCATCATTCGCGTCGCTTTAGCATAATATTGAACAAGTATCGAAAGTGCGTTATACGCTTTTGAATTTGGTACAGCTAATAATCTATCGCTTACTTCACGTTGAATCATTAATGAAGCGGTTTTAATTTGCTCTGATTCTAATAGCTTGAATAAAATAGGTGTCGTGATATAGTATGGTACGTTAGCCACAACATGAAAAGAACCTTCTGGTATAACTGCGGTCATGAAATCTTCATATTTTATCTCAACGTGATCAAGCTCTTCAAATTGTTTTAAAAATACACTTAATTGCTTATCGATTTCGTACGCTATAACTCGCTTCGCTCTCAATACTAAAAATTGAGTTAAAGCCCCTTGTCCTGGCCCAACTTCAATCACGTCTTTTCCATCAATATGTGAGTTTGTAACAATCTTCTCAAGTAAATTCTTATCCCTTAAGAAGTTTTGCCCAAATCTTTTTTTAGGTTGATGATTCATTCATAACCTCTTTTATTCTTTCTTCTGTAATATTAAATAACTCAAGTCTTGTTTTTAACGTTTTCCCGTTTACATGACCCAAATGGAGTTTATCTGAAACATAATCTCTTAATTTTTTACTATTTCTGTGACCTATCAATCCACACGAATATAAAAAGTGCATTGATATCAGATGTTTATCGTTCATTACTAATTGCATATGTTTAAGTGCGTAAAGAATATCATCTTTACTTGCATGTTCAATGCCAATCTTTTTTTGGTTTTTACTGATTGCAAGCTCCTGTTTTAAAAAAGCATGATGAACATGTTTTAGATCTTTTGATACAATTTGTCTAATTCGCTGACCTGCATAATCGGGATCTGTGAAAACAATAAGATCGTGTGCTTCATCAAGTGCGTTAATAAGTTTTAACGTTTTATCACTTATGTCACTACCGTTTGTTGTTATGACTTCAATGTCACCTAACACTTCTTTCAGTTTAGCGGCGTCATGTTGTCCTTCAACAATAAATACTTGTTTTCTCATTTGTCCTCACGATAAAAGAATTTATGGTCTGTTCTAACACCAGTTAAGATAAGTCCTCTAATGATTCTCGATTCTTCTTGTAGTGTTGAAACGGTACCATCGGGTAATAAAATATGAATTTGATTACCAAGTTCTTCTTCACTGTATGTTAAGTTCTCAATGGTTCTTGACGTTGTAAAATATGAACGTTCAAGATCGTTATATCGCTTTTTGATCTCATTAATCTCTTCCTGATGTTCATCATCATTATCCACATATTTCCAAATGTTGCGATTCATAAAGTCATCTGAAAGTTTTCTTAAAATATCATCTTTAGTGTCTAAGAAACTGGCGATTAATCCATTCATATAAAAATCATCAATTTTAATATAACTTTCTAAATCATTTGGATTTTTAATAATGGCTTTCATCGGTTCAATATCAACTTTAAATTCATACCCTTCGAGACAAAGATCTTTGACTCGCTTATAAATTTTTTCAAGTACAATCTCATAAGCTCTAGAAACCGGATGATAATATACTTGCCAGTACATATGATATCTGCTAATCAAATAGTTTTCAATCGCGTGTACACCGCTCTTTTTATAAACGATTTTACCGTCTTTGATGCGCATAACTCGCATGAGTCTATCTAAATCAATATGACCATAAGAAACACCTGTAAAATAGGCATCTCTTTCAAGATAGTCTAGACGATCAATATCTAACTGACTAGAAATCAATTGTTCGATGAGTGGGTATTTTCTTTTTTTTAAGATAACACCTGCAACATCACTTGCAAATGTATCATCTACTTGATCTAAAACACTTTTAAGTTCTTTGTTTTCAATGATTAATCTCGCACCAATATGTTCATGGTTTGTATGAAAAATATCTTCAAAAGCATGTGAATAGGCACCATGTCCCAAATCATGTAATAACGCAGCACATAAAAGGATAGCTTCTTCCCGTGTGTTCATCACATCTTTCAAATCAGATGTTAGTAAAAAACGATGTGCTACCTCATATGCACCCAAGCTATGTGAAAATCTAGAATGTTCTGCACCATGAAAAACCATTTGTACGCCACTTAATTGTCTTACTCTTCTCAAGCGTTGAAAAATACTCGTGTCGATGATTTTTTTTACAATATCATAATCAACATGAATATACCCATAAATAGGATCTTTCATAACTTGTTCTCTTGCTAATTTTTTCATATATTCACCACCATGCAAAAAAGTGCCATCAGGCACTTATTCGTTAATTGTGTATGACTTGATGAGTTCGACTTCATCGCCTGTTCTTAATAAGAATGCACTACCATCATCTGTATCTAAATGACAGTCTAAACGGAATTTAGGGCTAACACGACATAATACGCTATCAAGTATGCCTGGTTTTTCCCCACCGATTTTAATGCTGACTAGTTGACGGTCCTCAACACCAAATTCTTTAGCTTCTTCATCAGAAAAATGAATGTGGCGATCTGCAATGATGACGCCTTCACTAAGTTCTACTTGACCTTCTGGTCCAACAAGTGTGCATGCGCCAGATCCTTTAACATCTCCTGATGATCTTACTGGTGCACTAAATTTAAAACGTAATGCATCACTTTTAGATATTTCTACTTGAGACGCTGGGCGTACTGGTCCTAAGATACGAACGCCACTTAATGTTTTTCCTTCAGGACTAACAACATCAACTTTTTCGTTAGCTGCGTATTGTCCTGGTTGGCTTAAATCTTTTAAAACTGTTAACTCAAATCCTTTTCCAAAAAGGACTTCAAGATGTTCTTTGGTGACATGTATATGTCTTCCAGAGATTCCTACTGGTATTTTTTTCACTTTGTCTTCCTCCTACATACGGTGACATTATAACATTTCGAGGCTATCATTTCAATTAAATTATGGTAGAATGAGGCTAGGAAAGAGGTGTTTTTATGCCAACGATTTTCGAAAAGATAATCGCTCGAGAAATTCCCGCTCATATCGTCTATGAAGATGACTTAGCTATCGCCTTCTTGGATATATCCCAGGCGACTAAAGGTCATACGTTGATTGTCCCTAAATCGGCCTATCCAAATCTTTATGAAATGCCGGATGCTTTGGCTGGTCATATCATGGGAGTGGCTATCAAAGTCGCAAACGCTATTAAACGTGCATTCGAGCCAGAAGGCTTAAATCTTTTAAGTAATACTGGGACCATTGCCGGTCAATCCGTCTTTCACTTTCACATTCATCTTATCCCAAGATATGAAAAAGATGACATTGGCTTATCTTTCACATTTCATCAAGATGAATTAACCGTGGAAGATTATAAAGAAAGAGCCGAACGCATTAGAGCGGCTCTATCGTAAATTGAACACCTTGATCAACATTTTCAACAATTAAACTTAAATTGAAATGTTGTGCAGTTTTTTGAACGATACTCATACCGAGGCCAAACTGCCCTTTGTTTCCTTTTTCATAAGGTTTAAATCTAGTATTAACAAATTTATCACTAATTGGCTCACCATCATTAAAGAAGGTGAGTTTTTTGTTGTTTAACGTGATTTTAATCGTAGTTTTTGCATAACGTAATGCATTCTCAACGATATTGCTAAACATGGTATAGAAATTATCTCTTACGCCAAAGTACGTTGAGTCATCTAGTTCAGTAACAAAGTTTAAATCAGTTCTAAATTTTTGATTATCAACAATGTTCATAATAATATCTTTAATTGGTATAACTTCAAATTCAGATGGATCTTTCATGTACTCTAACTTATTAAACTCTAATAATTGTTTTACTTTTTGATTAAGTACATCTACTTGTTGAATAATTACTTCTGCTTCTTTAGGATCTGATATGCCATCAGAAATCGCTTCAGCATATGATTGTATCACTGAAATAGGCGTCTTAAAGTCGTGTGATACATTTTGAAGCATTTCTCGTTTAATGTTATCGCTGACTTCTATTTCCTGTCTCATTCTTTCAATCGCTCGAGACAGATCAGTTATTTCATCTCTTCCCTCTATTTCAATTGGAATCGCATAATCGTTTTCGCCTAATTTTCCGACTTCTGTTTCTAACAATTTAATGCGGTCAACCGTTGATCTTGACCAAATTAGGATAATAATGTTGCCAATCAAAATAATAGAAATAAAACTGATTTGAATGAGCGTAGTAAATTCATTTGGAATATCTTCTAAATAATCATCATCGGTGTATGCGATATAAACGATATTTTGTGCTTCATCTCTTTCGATAATGAAATAGAAGGTGTCTCCTTCATAATCCAACTGTGTTACATATGATTCATCATTACGACTACTAATGTTAACTTGTCCACTCCAATGGACTAAATAGTAATTATAAAGTGATGTGTAAGAAGGGAATCTTCCAGTAATAATATTGTAGTTGGTCGATAATGGTAATTGGATGAGTCCGTTTCTATAAATCGCGTATCCATTATATTCACTATCAGGTTTATTTGGCACTTTGATCTGCTCAAAATAAATGTTTAGTTGGTCGATATTTTGTTGTTCTCTCGCGCTACTAACAACACTTGAGAGCGTAATAAAAAAGACGAGACCAGTTATCACGGTCACTATTGTAAAAATGACATTAATTTGTGTAACAAGTTTCATCTTTCTCATAGTAGACGATAGCCATACCCATAGATTGTTTCAATTTTTAATAGTGGCATCTTGTGACGTAATCTTCTAAGCAAGTCATCAACGACACGATCACTACCATAATAATTATCGCCCCAAACATGTTTTAATATTTCTTCACGTTCAAAAGCTGTGTTTGGATTTTTTAAGAAAAATAATAGTAATTCAAATTCTTTATTGGTTAATTCAATCATATCACCTTGGAATTTAATTTCTCGTTTTGTCAAATTAATATCATATTCGTTGTATTGCATTGACTCGCTTGTTTGTGTGTGTGATTGGCGACGAAGTATTGCTTTGACACGTAATATCAATTCTTTGGGTGAATAAGGTTTTGCAAGATAATCATCACTACCCAATTCTAAACCAATGATTTTATCTAAATCTTGATCACGTGCAGAGGTGAACATTGTGGCTACTTCTGGATTATGCTCTTTAATCTCTTTTATTAAATCATAACCGTTAATGTCTCCTTCAAGCATAATATCTAAAATCCAAAGATCAACAGGATCATCAACATACTTGATAGCCGTTTCCCCATCAGTAAAAACCCGTACCTCAAATCCTTCACGGACGAGGTACTTCCTAATAATTTCTGATAAGTTTTTTTCGTCTTCAACATAATATATACGCATGATAAAGCCCCCTTTAATAAGGAAAATAAGCGTGCTTTCACACGCTTATTATAACATAGGAGTATCTAAACAGGAGAAAAATGAAGTACTTGTAGTATAGCAAAACACTATGTGATGTCAATGTTTTTTTGATGTGAAATTATGTTATTGAATGACATCAACCTTCATATAAGGCACAAGTGCTTCTGGCACAGTAATGCTGCCATCTTCATTTTGATAGTTCTCGATAATGGCTATCATCGTACGACCAACAGCTAAACCAGAGCCATTTAATGTGTGAACATATTCTGTTTTCGCGTCTTTTGTTCGTTTAAAACGAATATTTGCACGACGTGCTTGAAAATCTTCATCATTTGAAATAGACCCGATTTCACGATATTTATCCTGCCCTGGTAACCATACTTCAATATCATATGTTTTAGTTGCACCAAATCCGAGGTCGCCCGTTGATAAAGAAACCACACGATATGGTAATCTTAAGCGTTGAAGAACTGTTTCAGAATCAATCAGCATTTTTTCTAGTTCATCATATGATTCTTCTGGTTTCGTGAATTTGATTAATTCAACCTTATGAAATTGATGTTGTCTTAAAATACCTCTTGTGTCTCGACCTGCAGATCCCGCTTCAGAACGAAACGCCGTTGTATATGCGCAGTATTTAATGGGTAGTTCCTCGCCTGTCAGAATTTCATTGCGATATAAGTTAATCGTAGGCACTTCAGCTGTCGGATTTAAATAGTAGTCTGAATCTTCTAAATCTAACTTAAAAGCATCCTCTTTAAATTTAGGGAATTGTCCGGTTGCATACATGGATTCACCATTCACAATATATGGTGGGATAATTTCAGTATATCCTTCGTCTATCGCGTGTTGGTCCATCATGAACTGTATAAGTGCTCTTTCAAGTCTAGCACCTAATCCTTTATCAACAACAAATCTAGTGCCCGTCACTTTAGCGGCTCTTTCAAAATCAAGAATGCCTAATTTTTCAGAAAGTTCAACATGATCTTTTACTGGAAAATCAAATTGTCGTGGTTCTCCCCATTTTTTGACTTCAACATTGTCATTTTCATCTTTACCAATTGGTGTATCTTCATGAGGGATGTTTGGGACTTCTGCCATAATGGTTTGAATCTTAAGCTCAACGTCTTTTAATTCGTTGTCCAATACTTTAATAGCATCTCCAATATCAGCCACTTCAATAAGTACTTCAGAAGCATCTTTCTTTTCTCTTTTTAATTGTCCAATCTTTTTTGAAGCTTCGTTGCGGTATGCCTTTTTCGCTTCAACATCCATGATAATAACACGTCTTTTTTCGGCTAGTTCAACAAGCTCGTTCAAATAACTGAAATCCGCATTTCTTGTCGATAGTTTTTTAATTACCACTTCAATATTATCAATCACATACTTTAGGTCCAGCATTATTATTTCCTCCTTTAAAAAGAAAACGCCCTTAGACAAATGCTAAGGACGATTATTCGCGGTACCACCTTAGTTCTAGATTAACTCTAGCCCTCAAATCCTTTAACGCAGGTAAACGGGCGTGATTAGCGCCACTCCGGAGTAGATTCATCAATATCAACCTAACGCTTTCACCAACCGCGTTTTCTCTAGACGTCATCAATTGATTATGGTCTCCATCTCGTGTTACTTATATTATAAATTTAAATATCTGAAAAGTAAAGATTTAATCTGTTAAACTTTTTTCTTTAATCTTTCTAAAATATCTTCTCTTAATTCATCATTTTGTAAAGCAAAATCAACAATCGCTTCGATGTAATCTACTTTGTTTCCAACATCGTATCTTTTCGCATCTAAATCAAGAGAATAGACATCTTCTTTATCCATCATTCTTAAGATTGCATCTGTGAGTTGGATTTCGTTGCCTTTTCCTTTTTGTTGATCCTTTAAGTATTTAAAAATCTTTGGCGATAAGATGTAACGTCCACCGATTGCACTTCTAGATGGTGCATCTTCTGGGTTTGGTTTCTCAACCACACTTTGAAGTGCTTTTAATCTGCCCGTTTCACCTTCTTTAGGTGCTGTTATACCATATAGGTTTGTATGTTCTTTCGCCACTTCCATTGTACCAAGAATTGAAGCTTGAACTTTTTCATATTCATCCATCATTTGCTTGATTGCTGGATATTCATGATTAACATACATATCATCGCCCAACAATACAGCAAATGGTTCATCACCGACGAATGTAGCAGCCTGTAAAACAGCGTGCCCTAAACCTAATTGTTCTCTTTGTCTTACGAAGTGAATATTAGCACCTTCTCCTAAATGTCTGACAAGACCATATTCATAGTCTTTCCCTCTTGATTTAAGAATAGTTTCTAATTCTAAATTACGATCGAAGTAATCAACGATGGCGTTTTTGTTTCCGGATACAATTAGAATAATATCTGTAATGCCACTTTCAATCGCTTCTTCAACAATAAACTCTATGGTTGGTCTGTCTATTATGGGTAACATTTCTTTGGGTAGCGATTTCGTAATAGGCAAAAATCTAGTGCCGTATCCTGCTGCAGGAATGACTGCTTTTTTAATCATGATAATTCCTCCGTTTTTTCTTGTTTTCTAGTTGAAATATAATATGTTAGCACAAGCCCTGATATGAATAGAACAGCAGCGATAACATATGTATACCATTGTTGCCCCAAAATGCTTGTGTTTAAATCTCTATTTAATGTGACGATTATATTTATGGGTGATACAATCACAATACCTAAAACCGCAACATAAAAATGTGTTTTATATTGATGGAATAGAAAATGCATCACTTTACCCATACCAATCAATCCAATAAGTGTTCCTAATATTAATAATAACAAAACTGGTAGTTGGCTAGCAAATAGTGCAAAATCCATGGTAGCGATAGCAACTCCTACATTTGAAATAATATCTAACAACAAATGAAAAAAACCAAACGCCAATAACATGGTTGATCCACTTAATCCAGGAATGATAAGTGCGATAGCATAAATCACACCAATTAATACCACGATGACGTGATATAACCACGATGTTGGTGAAACATGTGATTCAGTTAAAAAGATAATACCTACCATCGCAACAATCGCTAAGACGAACACAAGTATGTGATGCCACGCGATATGTACTTCTTTAACTTCTTTTAATAGAATAGGGATTGCTCCAAAAATAAATCCAATAAATAAGAACGTCATAGGGATTGGTGCATAATCAAAAAAATAATTAATGAATACAAAACCGATGAGCAACCCTACAATGACACCCACGATATATTGCCATACACTTTGGATTGCTTTAATTGGATGTCGTGTCACATCATTTAGTGCATCAATTAAATTTTGATATATTTTCAAGATGGCTGCTACCATGCTTCCACTAATCCCTGGAAGAATACTACCAATACCAACTAGGCTTCCTTTTATGACCTTTATAAGGTGTTGCATATAGTCTCCTTGATGTTTCGTTTCTTTGCTCCTATTTTAACATATTTTTAGTCATATCATATGCTATAATATGAGTGGTGATGATATGCCTCAACTAATTGAAATAATAAAATATATTGTTTTAGGGATCATTCAAGGTATCACAGAAATATTCCCTGTATCTAGTAGTGGACACTTAACGTTGTTTAGTAATATCTTCGGTATGAACTTAGACAACTTAACTGTTTTTTTAATGATTACAAATACCGGAAGTTTCCTAGCGCTTTTCATTTATTTTTGGAAAGATATTGTTCAACTCATTAAAGGTACTTGGTTATATTTGATTAAACATCAAGAAACAAGCAAACAAGATTTTCAATATGTTGTTAAATTAATCATCGCTGTGATTCCAATTGGTCTATTAGGATTTTTCATAAAAGATTACTTACCAAACGATTTATTATCTACTGGACTTGCATTACTCATTACCGGTGGACTACTCTACTATGTTTATCGTGTAAAAGACATTCAATGGCGTCAAGAAATTTCTTGGAAAAACGCCTTAATTATCGGAGCATTTCAGATGATTGCAGTCTTCCCGGGAATTTCAAGAAGTGGTATTACAATGTCGGGTGGTTTGGTTCAAAAAATCGATCTAAAAAAAGTGCTTCGTTTCACGTTTTTGAGTTATATAATGGTGTCTGTTCCGGTGATGATTTTGGGATTCTATGAAGCAGCAAACGCTTCTGAGTCAATCAACACGATTGGATATGGGTTAGCCTTTATTATGAGTTTTATATTTAGTTTTATTTCTGTTCATGTACTCTATAAATTTGTACATGTTAAAAACCTCGTTTATTTTGCGGGTTACTGTTTCGTTGTAGGTGTGCTATCTATTGTTTTATACTTCACTGTTTTCTAAAATATTCTTTTTCAAATAACACTTCATGATGCAAATTATCGTGAGGTGTTTTTTTTATGAAAATCATTTACAGAAAGTCTTACACGTTTATCTTTAATAATTATTGAAATTTTTATGACCAAATAAGCCTTGTAAATGATTGTGTTAGGTTATCTTTAAATTGTGTGATCTACATAGTCTTTCTGTCTGCATAAAATCAGAACTTTTACATCTTTCAAAAATAATTGATTCATACTTTTTTACACACAAAAATGAAAGAGCATTTTTTAAAAATTATTTTATCAACCTCTGTTAAGGTGTCTTAGAGCGGTATTGAAGTGATATATACAAAAATACCGTATAATCTCTTTATAGCGACAATTACAGCACGTCACTATAACAGTCAATCGTTCATAGTGTCTTGTGTTGAAAAACAAAAGCTTCGAAAATAGTGTCTATAAAAACTTGAAAGACCAATTGGACGTTTCTCAAAAAAATTCTTTTGAAAAACCTAAAATTGATCTATTTTTTGTAGTATCGTATGTTATTTATATGATATTCCCTTAACTGGGCGATTATCACCATATAAATTTCACTTTCTTTATACAATTATATCTTTGTGTTGTAATTGATGTTATTTGTTGTTTTACATCACTTTATACCATTGTTTTCGGTAATTCTAGTGAATTACCATCATTAAAGATTCACAATATAATTCATATCCTATTTTCATATAGATGCTATTGGATGTTGGATTAGATGCGTCTGTGTAAAGTGTTGCATATCGTTTATTTTCTAGAATCTTTGATGTTACTTCTGAAACAAGTTTTGTTGCGAAACCTTTAGCTCTATGTGAAGTAGGTGTGTACACCATAGCTACTGTTTGACTGTTTTTAGTCTCTCTGGTTTTCGCTGTCATCGATACGATTTCACCTTCGTTTTCCATCACGAACAAGTTCTGATTTTCAATCGCATGCAATAACGATCTTTTAATCTTATCATCCGATGTTGGTCCTTCTAAAGTAGTGATGAAATCTTTATACCATGTAAATAAAATATCAATATCTTTTCTAGCGGCTAATCGTATGTTATTCTCTGAGTTTAAATTGCTTTTTGCTCTTTCACACTTATAGATTTTTTGATTCATTTCAATACTCATTTTTCTTTGTGTATTTTTTTCAAATACTCGTTGATATGTAAGACATGCCAAGCGTTCACCAATGATGCCTGGGTATGCTATTTTCTCCATATGTTTAACCAAATCCACATACACATCTTCGTCTAAAGTGTTCGCTGTTATAATCATTTTTCTTCCCATGATAACACCCAATAATATGTGATCACCAATAACGGAAGACACAAAATAAGCGTCCTTATCAATGGCTTTTTTTGCAATCCCAATTATTAAATTATTTTTGATATCATCCATTTCAAGAAATGTTAGATACTCATTTAAAAACATGTTGTTGTCTTTATATTCTTTGATCATGTTACTTTCCTCTTGTCGCTATTGGTTTAAGAGCGCATTTAGTTCTTTCAATTTATCTTTGGTAGATAGTAGATAATCGCTATACATTTTGTACGTTCTAATATATTCATATAAATCAACATCCACGGTTGCAGATGTCGGATATACTTTGCTCGGTTGACGTAACGAATAAAAGTATTGATCTGTAACAACATCTAAGAGTCTATTATCTAAAACAAAAGTTGGTTCAGTGGATAATACGTTCACGCCAAAGTATGCATCATTGCCTACTGGCATATCAAACAATTCAACCATTGTGCGATATAAATCAATAGGTGATCTAGCCCTTTCTTGATCTCCAACCAACATGCCTTTTCTTAATGAATAGTCACCATAATCAACATACTCATCATTACTTGGGACATATATAAACGCTAATGTTTGTTGGAGAATTTGTCTTTCTTCCAACTCACTTAGTTCTTTATCAAGTAGTATATCCAAATCACCATTTTTCAATCCCGAACCATGGTCACTATAAAATATATAAGCTGTATCGCTGATTGTTTGATCCGTTCCATCTTCGGCAATAAAGAAGCGTTTAATCGTTTCGCTATAGTAGTTTGCATAGTTAAGATACTTGAGCGTAATTTCGTGTATATAAGGTGCATAGTTTGGATAAATAGATGTCATTGAACCATAAGGTCCAAAATCAAACGGAGTATGCCCCATCATATAAATAGGGAATAGCATGAATGGATTTGTCATGCTGTTTCCAAGTGTCGCTGTGCAATCTCCTAAATAATAATCACTTACCCAAGGACTAACATGCGTTAGCTGATTTTCTTCATCATATAGATAACCTTGATTGATATCGTATCCATCCTCCATGAAATCTTCTAGTGAATATGAACGACTAAAATTATAGAAATTAGGATAAACGACATTACGATTATAGAACGTTTCATGATCTCCGTGAATCGATTCTGTATAGTAGCTTTCTAGTGTTAAGTATTGTGGAATCGATGGTAACTCATAAACTATGTCGCTATAATCCCAATATAGTGTTTTATCTCCTTGTGGATTCAAACCTGTAAGAACAGAAAACTCAGCGTCTGAACTTACACCCATACCAACGTTAGCGTAATAATTAGAAAGCACATAACTCTCGTTAAGTAGGTTATTTAAAAAGCTCATTTGAGCATTTGTATATTGATTTTGTAGTAAGAAATAGTTAAACGATTCTAAGTGAATTAGTACAAGATTTTTATCTTTCAATATACCTTGTAATTCATCGCCATTTTGAAGAGATGGATCAATATAATCAATATCTGCTTGATTCATCGTTAATCGATTTGAATAGGTTATACCGTCAATGGGATTTACATAACTAGAAACATTTTTATTATATATATTCATATATGATAATGCGTCTTCATCTGTCTTTATATTCAAAGCATCTTCTGAATTTATTTTAGTTTTTATGCCTAAAAACTCTTTTATATAATATGGATAAACACCATAGTTTTGAACTGAGTAACTGGATACTGCAGATTGAATGGGCATATCTGAATTAACTTGGACTGTAAATGTAATGGATGTGGCAACCATCACAACCAATACAGCAATCAATTGTGTTAACACTCTTTTGTAATTGAATTTAAATCTCAACCCTTTCATTTGTTTAAAGGAAATAGCTGTCCAAATAGTTAAGGTGAAAAATGGAATAAATACTACAATTCGATAATAGCTAATCAGTTCTCTAAAAGCCTCTATTGCTGTTTGTCCAGCAAAACCACCGGTTGGATTATTGAATAAATTTAGCATATCTACAGCAAATGCTGTACCATAATATAAATTAAATATACCTAACACAAATATAAATGAATTGAGAATAAGTGTAAATACTATCAATATCACCATTCTAGCTCGCATGGATTTAATTACCAGTGAGACAATTAAGATGATAAAAATAAGTGCCCCTACATTGCCAATGATAGCCGTTAATTCACCAATAAACGTATGAGAAAAAGGCGCAATATATTTATTTAGCGCACTTGATGTTAAAAAGTATGTGTTTAAAACATTTAAAGCAATGAATAATACAATGAATATCGTATATGCATAATCTCTTGTTGTTTTCTTCATGTTATCGTGCCTTTCTATCGTTTAAAGCTGCTTCCTCATGATTGCACATGTTTCAAATTCCTTATGTACATCAAATCCTTGTTTTTCAAACATCAGTTTATAACCGTGATAATTCATATAACAATCTTGGTGTCCGGTATCTGGGTAGGCTTCAATATATTGATATCCTTCTTTTCTCGCTTCTTCAATTGCATGTGTTAGTAGTGCGGTTGCGATGCCTTTATGACGATAATGAGGAGAAACTACAAAACAAGCAATGGATTTTATATGCTCATCTTCGCTTGTGGAGACATCAACATCTGAAAATAATCTTACATATTTTTGTTTTTTATTGGAACTAATCCAACCAATCATTTGTTCGTTTTCATATGCTAAATAGCCTTGTAGTAATTGACTTTTAACATATTCAGCAGCTTTACTTCTTGTGTAGTTAGCATCATAATTCGTTTTTTTAAACGCGTCTAATTCGTTTTTACCAAAATGATTAAATGTACAATAACATCCCGCCCAATCTGGATGATCGCTAAAAGCAACTTCATCAAAAAACGTTAAATAATCGTCTAACGATTCTTCATTTAATGGTTTAAATATCAACATATGACCATCTCCAATCTATATGTTCATATTTTACCATATCAATATACCTATATTGAGGAAAGAAAACGCGATCTATTTCAATCGCGTTTTTCGTGCTATATTTTGGCTGTTTCTACGATAACTACTGTTCCACTTTCACCATCAATAGAAAGCGTATCTCCTGTTTGAATTTTTCTTGTCGCGAAATCAATGTTAGATACTGTTGGAAGTGCATATTCCCTAGCGACTACTGCACCATGCGATAATGCGCTACCTACTTCTGTGACTAAACCACCAATAACTGCATAATATGGTGACCAACCAATATCTGTGTATCCCGCAACCATGATTTCACCAGGTTTTAGTTTTTTAGCATCTTCAATCGACTCAATTACGCGTGCGACGCCAACCACTTTGCCTCTCGATAGCGGTGTTCCTTGTAGCTTTGAACCCATACCGCTTAATTCTTGTGTGATATCAATTGGTTTAGGTTTTCCTAAGTAAACATGATTGAATCTCAATTGTTCTTGTTCTTTTAGTAGTCTTCTTCTTATACCGCTCTTTTTAACATAAAGTGGATCTTTATTGAAAATGAGATTTCCTAACTCACGATGTGTTAAGAAATAAATTAAATCTGTTTCAGGGAGTGCGCCTTGATCAACTAGCATTTGTGCAAGTTTTCTATACGCTTGTTTGAATTTATCTACAACGAGAATCATACGTGACTTTGAAAACTCTCTGTTTCTGCATCCATTCCTTGCTTCGTTAATTAAATATTTAAGTGCTGATCTTTTCATTCCCTTATAGGGTTCTAATATACTCTCGATAGCTTGTTTAGATGTGTTGGCTTCTTTTTCTTTTTCGACGCCTTTTGTTTGTAATACAGATTGTAAATACGCCATTAATCCTAGTTCATCATCTTTCCAACCAACATTTCTTAATTCAGATTCTCTAATAGATCTATGACCGTGTTTGGCTAGAAACTCATTTAAACTTTCTGTCACACTTGCTGGCGCATTTTTCATATAGATTGCAAGTGCGTTGACATCCATGTCCGTAACTTTAGGATTGTCAGAAAACATGGCTCTCGCGATTTTTCTTAATGATCTTAAAATATCAACACTTTCAATATCATCAATATCTTCTAAAACACTAGTTAATTTAGATTTAACAACATCTTGATCTTTGATATCTTCAGATAGTATGTAATAAATCGCGGAAGACATCGCACCTGAATGAGATGATGTCATATAGTGATACGATAAGGTTTTATTTAAATATTTAGTGTTGTATGTAATTGATTCATATAATGATTCTATGCTTGATTCATCAAATTTAATCTTATTGGCCACTTTAGCGACACGACGTCTCGCTTTATTCTTAGACATCATGTATTTTGCATAACGAATGCCATTAATTAATTTTGTTAATTTTCCTTTTTCTTGATAATCGTCAATTTGTTCAGATTCTAAGACTTTTCCACAAATACCAATATCTACATTTTCTTTTTTAGCTCCTAATACAGCTTTGGCTATGCGATAAAGATATCTCATATTAAAGAATAAATGCCCTTGATAGTGGCTTATCAGTAATTCTTCAGGTATTTTCGTTATATCCTTGTACATGCCTATTTTAACGAGCATGTCTCTTAAACCGTAATCGATAGCATATACAACCGTCGAGATCGTTAGCGGTGTAATCGCGCCTGGTAACATTTCACCCACGTTGTGATTAGTAATCACATCTTGATCGACTTGAAAGTTTGTATCAATTTCATCGATTGTTGGATCGTTAAGTGTTGTAATTGGTCTCGCTTGTAGCCAAACAACACTATTGTTCTGGTTGATAGCCCATTCTAGATCCATTGGTGTGGACCATGTTTTCTCAGCTTTAATCGCCCCATGGTATAGTGCTTTGATTTGACCTTCAGTTAGCAATCCATCTTGTTCATATATGAGTTTTTTTCTGTTAAGTTTATATGATTTAGCTTGTTTTGTCCCATCTACTAATGCATTACCCAACCCCTCAACTGCTTCAATGACAACGTTTGATTCACGCGTGAGTGGATCCATTGAGAAAATAACACCAGCTGCTTTAGCTTCAACCATTTCTTGAATAACAAGGTTCATGTCACTTTGTCCTTGCGTGAAAAAAGCACGATATTTTTGGATTGTAGATTGATTTAGACTTGCTAGACAACCTTCAACCGCTTTTAAAAACGTGCTTTCATTATCAATATTTAAATAACTTTCATATTGGCCAGCAGAAGAAAAATCTAGGCCATCTTCTAAGGTTGCTGAAGATCTTACAGCAACTTTTTTTAATCCTGATTGTTTCCAAAAAGAAACAAGTTCATTAATTTCTTCATCCGTTTTAACATCTGTAGCTACAAAACCTTTTGCTACGTCAAAACGTGCTTTATTGAGCTGATAAAGCCCTTTTGCTTTTCCGCCTACTTCATTAAGTTTGTTTTCTGGGATTTGATCAAGCCAATAAATGTTCATCGTTAGTAATAGGCAAAAGCCTTTCCTTCCTAGAAAATTATGTCGTCCATCGCTTTTTATCTTTGTTAAATCCAAATTCTAAAATACCACGCGCTGGATATCCATTAATGTCAAACGTGCCAATTCCTTCACAGATTGTATAATTACCATTATCAAAAGGAAATTTAATTTCTAGTTCTTTGATTGCGTCTATATGAAATGCGAGTCCATTTTCTAATATGATATCATACTTTAGTTCTTTTGGAACATTTCCTGTCAATTCAAACGATTCTAGCGATGAGAATATTTCAATGTTGTTGACTTTACCTTTATTTTCATAGTAACCTGTTTTTAAATTTTTCATATGAGGATAACTCACCATGTTGACGTTCAAAGATTCTTCATCACCCATAAGTGCCATCAACCACATATGACGATCCATGTAGTTCCAGTCTCTTCGACCAAATGAATGATCTCTCATGGCGGTCAACGTCAATCTTTCTTTTGACCCTTCAATATCTATATCAACTGTCACTATTCCTTGTTGTTCATAATGTCTTTGTTGATTTTCTTTCATGTTTTTTTGAAATGTTTTATCCCATGTTTCATTAGCAAGTGTTTTGGCCATAAGTTTAGGGTTTAAATGGTATGTAAAATCAAATATTTCAGAAGTAGCTTCAAATATCATTTCAATGTTAGCTTTCAAAGCTTTTCCAGACACTTTTGCAATACCTTTATTATCAGTTTCTGCTTTATATATATCACCCTTATAAGAAGCCTTCCATGTTTTCGCTGTTTCTACACATTGAACGGTAACTGGCGCTTTATAGAGCGGATATACTTGCTCTTTATTCGTATAAATTACATCATTTTTCTTATAGGCAACCCAAACTTCAATCGTTTGATCACCTCTTTCAGCACGCCTTAAAAACACGCTATTCCCTTTTAAGTCGTGAGCGGAAAAGTAATAACTATTTGTGTCTAGCTTTGTAGACTCTTGTGGTAATTGATGGTGTTCGGCAATTTCAGCGATAAAAGGTTCTTTTTTATTCTTTTTCTTAATTGAATGTACCATAATCGCTTCTTTTAAACGTCTTTTTAAACTCATAAAGTGGCCTCTTTCTATTAATTATAAGTTAACGCAGGTTGATTGTAAAGTCTTGGTTGAATAACAGTTGATAACGATTGATATTTTGCAATAATGCTTTTTACAATTAATTTTTCGCCAAATATTGAAGGATGTATACCATCAAGACAAATGAGTTCATTTAATTTATCGCCGTTTTCTAAGAAAACCTTACGAATATCAATTAAATCCACGCCAACTTCCATTGATACCTCTAAAATAGCTAAATTGTATAATTCATGGAATCTATAAATATGCTCAACATCCCCTAAGAAAAATAAAATATTATCTGCGTTTCTTCCTTTAGAAACAATCCATTTAAAATATTTTTGTGCATCTAAGGTAGGTAATGTCATTAAAATTGGGTGCATGCCTTTAGATCTAATCGTGCTGACCATATCTATCAAATGCTCTTTAAAAACCTCTGGTGTCACCTTTGGTAAGTGTTTTTTTGATTTTTTCTTTGAAACTTTATCCCAATCAAAATCACAATCATTCCCACCAAACTCTATTAATACTGAATCCGCATCAGCGTTTTGAGATAAATATCTATCCAACCTTTTCTTGCCATCTTTAATGGTCGCTCCCATTTTTGCATGGTTATCAATGCCAATATTTAAGACACGTTCTATTTTTTTCCAATTAATCGCTGTTGAAAATGTGTATTTACCTTTTTTTTCATCATAGATAACCCCACGCATAACGGAATCACCAAATATCGCTAGTTTTTTTGTCATATAACTACCCTCCTGTTACTTCCATCTTATTACATGTGCGCTCAAATGGCTCTCTACGGCCTTGTTTTGAGATTATACTGCTCAGTATGCTCAGAGTAGAGTGTTTTATAATCACTCTACTCTCGGTAGATATTATGTTTTTTCGATATATAGTGGTAAAATAGTGGTATGGAAAAAGAAAAAATAACTCGGGTGATAGCGGCCAATATTCAACGCTATCGAAAATTGAATGGTTTGACGCAATTAGAACTGGCTAATCAGTTGAATTACTCTGATAAAACAATATCAAAATGGGAACGCGCAGAAGGTGTTCCTGATATATATGTTTTAGTAGAATTAGCCACATTTTTTGGACTAACTGTTGACGATTTATTGGACGAGAATCCTCCTTTAATTCCAATCAATGCGAAACAAAAAAAGCATCTTATGATCACATTAACAGCATTTGCTAGTGTTTGGGTGGTTGCTGTTGCTTTTTATGCGATAGCCATTATGTTATCGTTTAATGTATTCCCTTTATGGATGACATTCATTGTTGCTTTACCAATTTCAGCTATCGTTTTGACTGTGTTTACTTCAATATGGACCAGTTATAAGCATATGATTTATCCAGTAACGTTTTTGATTTGGTCAACAGCACTTTCTTTAACCCTGATTGTTCCAGTACAAAATAGTTATCTATTCTTTATTATTGCAATTCCAGTACAAGTGTTAATTACATTTATTTACTTTGTTGTAAGGTATAGAAAAAAAGAAAAACTACTCTTAAAAAAATCAAAAGAATAGTTCGTTGATAAAATGAATAAAACCGCTCAATAAAGCGGTTTTTTTATTAAACTAATTTTGTTCTTAATCTACTTGAGACTGCATCTACAATAAGAACAACCGTTATCAAAGCTACTAAAATGCCTCCCAAGGTTTCCCAACTTTGGAAATTAATTGATGAAATCATCAGTGTACCTATACCACCGGCACCTATCACACCTAAAACGGTCGCTGATCTTACATTAATATCAAATCTGTATAATGCAATTGATGAAAAGTCTGCCATAAGCTGAGGGACAATACCCCATCTTATTTTTTGCATTGTATTAGCCCCAACAGCATCCAAAGCCTCAATAAAACTTCTGTCCATATTATCAATGGCTTCAGCATATAATTTGCCGATCATTCCTATTGAGTGAATACCAATTGTTAATATACCGGTAAGTGCATTTAAACCAAACCCTGATAGTAATATAATCGCCAGGATGATTTCTGGAAAAACTCTAATAACAATCAACAGAACTTGTCCTATTTTTGATCCTTTTTTACCACCGATGCTTTCACTCGCTAAAAAACCTACTGGAATCGCTAAGACTGCACCAATGAAGGTACCCAAAAATCCTATTGCTACTGTTTCAAACGCTAAATAAAATATGCTTTGATTAAATGTATACTGTCCAAAGCCAAACAAATACTCTGGATTAATATCTACTAGTTTTCTGAAAAAAATCTTCATTGTAATTCCGATGCTATCAAATCTCGTCATATTGATTTGAGACCCTCTAAACGAGAGTACTATAAAAATCAACACAATAATTGCAATGACTACATTATAAATCCATTTTTGAGGTTTTTCTGTTAATTTCTGCTCATACTTTGTCATGTCAGTTTACCTCTTATCCAATTTGTAATGCCTTGTAGTATAAGAACGACAGCAAACAACAACATTAAAGCTAAACCAATAATATGATAACTTGTACCCATGTTTGCGCTAATAACTGTACCTATACCACCAGCACCTACATACCCTAGTATTGTAGAGGCTCTAACATTTACTTCGAAAATATATAATAAATAACTAAAGAACATGGGTAATACTTGTGGAAGAATAGCCACCCTAAATGCAACAATCCGATTTGCACCTGAAGACTCTAGTGCTTCAAATGGTCCCATATCTACAGTTTCAATAACTTCATAAAACATTTTTACCATTATGCCAAATGTGAAAAGAGCAATAGCGATAGTACCTGAGATAACACCACTCAATATTCCCCCTCCCAAAGCTTGTACAGCAATGGTCGCTAGAACAACCGCGGGAATTGTTCTAAATATATTCATCAAGAACCTAACCGGAACATATATATACTTTGTTTTAATCACGTTTTTGGCTGCTAATACAGCAACTGGAAACGCAAGTACAGATCCGATGACCGTACCCGAAAGACTCATTGACAATGTTTCCGCCAACGGCCCAATTAATTCATCTATATTACCAAAATATCTAGCCCATTTTTCTCCAACTGAATATCCAATATTTGAAAAAAGAGGATCGGGATATGTAAACATCAATCTAAGAACTGTCCCTAACTCACTAAAACTGATATTGATTATCATATTACTGACGAAAGCCAACATTAAAATAAAACCAATAACTAGTGCAAGCACGATAGAAAGAACAAGCCATATTTTGCTTGTTGGTTTGGTAACTTGTTTTCCATTAGTGAGACTAAATTGTTTCATCTAAAACTCCTTGTTTAAGTTCTTTTTCTCCTAACAAGTCATCATCAGTAAGTGCGCGTCCATAAATTTGAACAAGCATGTTATCATCTATTCCAGAAGAAGGTCCATCATAAACCACTTCTCCATCTTTAATGCCAATAATTCTGGTCGCATATTTGAGTGCTAAATCGACATGGTGCATATTCGCGATGACTGTAATCCCGAATTTCTTATTAATACGCGAAAAATCGTTCATTACTTGAACGGTTGTAATTGGATCTAATGAAGCAACTGGTTCATCAGCGAGAATAACTGATGGTTTTTGAGCTAAAGCGCGTGCTAGTGCCACTCTTTGTTGTTGGCCGCCAGACAACTGATCTGCACGTGTAAATGCTTTATCTAAAATTCCCATTGTATCAATCGCTTCAAGTGCAATCAATTTGTCTTCCTTAGGAAAAATCCCTATTAGAGTAGGAAAGGTAGGGTGATAAGCCACCCTACCTGCTAGTACATTATTAAATACTGACATTCGCTTAACTAAATTAAACGATTGGAAAATCATGCCAATATTACGTCTTAACATTCTAAGTTTCGTTCCTGTTAAATCACCAACATTTACACCATTTACTAATAACGTTCCTGTTGTAATTTTATGCATTCGGTTAATGAGACGTAATAATGTGGATTTTCCTGCTCCAGAAAGACCGATGATTGCAACGAATTCGCCGTCTTTTATTTCTAAATTGACATTTTTAAGGGCTTCAACACCGTTAGGATATGTCTTACCAACGTTTTCAAATTTAATCATCGATTTTTTTAATTATTTACTCTTATTCTTCGCTATGTAAGAATGAATAGAGTCCTCTTTCACCATCATAATCTTCGTCATAAGCTCTAAGATATCCTGAATGATCATAAATAGCAAATATATCTGCACCTTCAGCTGTAGCAATTAAATCAATAAATGCTTGAGCTAATGCTTCTCTTAAGCCATCTGATAATGAGGCTGTTGTTGAGATTGTATCATTGTAAATACCTGTTGATAAAGCAGCTACTTTAGTTGCTTCAAAAATACTTACGCCAGGGTTAGCTTCTTTCCAAGCATCAAAAGCAGAAGAAATACGAGCATCCCAATAAGCAAATGCAGCATCAACTTCACCGTTTAATAATGCAAGAACAGCGTTTTGATGACCTTGGTAAACTACGTTTTGAACTTGACCAGCACCAGGTGTGCTTGTTGTGAATTCAAGTCCGTTTTCATAAAGTAAGAATGATGGATAAACAAATCCTGAACCTGAACCTTCATGTTGTGTAGCAACTGTTTTTCCTTCTAACCATGAAATACCTTGTGTGCGAGCAGCATCAACATCATCAGCATTCACTAATAACATTGAATGATATGAACTTACGCTTACATCATCGTTGTATGAACCATCATATGAAGAATCGTTAATGTTGTCAATGATATCTTCCAAATCAGCAATTTCTTCACCATTAGCAATTTGTGCATTGTATGCACTACGTACAGATGTTAGTAAAACGTTAACTTTATCTGGAAATTGTAATGTTGTTTGTGCATATTGTTGTGCAGTTAAGAAACCAACGTGTACTTGATTTGAAACCATTGCTTGAACAACGGCTGCATAAGATGTACCAATTGATACAACAACATTGATGTCATAACCAGCATCTGCGAGTTTTTCTTCTAATAATCCTCCAAGACTACCTACTTTAGTTAACAACTCAGAATCTACAGTAGTAGATGGAACAAACTGGACTACCAATGTTTCTGGGTCCCCTTCTCCGCTTTGACATGCTGCTAAACCGAATGCAGCAAACAAAAAGAGTGCAAAAACTAAAATTTTCTTCATTCTTTGTATCCCCTTTTCCTATGATTTTTTTTGGTTTGTCACTTCAAACAAACCTTAATCTCATTATATTGTTTAATACTTATATTTTCAATGAATTAATCGAATAAAATTTATTTTGTATGTATAAAAATAAAAGGAAGCTTTATGCTTCCTCTTAATATATGTTTTTATAGCGCCTTTTTATTATTCTTCGAAAAGACTTTCCTTGGTGACTGTTTGTTCCTCTTCGGTGATTTCTTCATCGCTTTCCACAGCGGATAAAACGATGGTTTCTACTTTTTTCTTTGTATCTTCAACGTTGATACTTTCTTGAACAAATTGTTCATCAGTTTCAAATGAATCCTCTTCGTCTTCTTGTTTAGGAACTAAAGCAATCGTAGAAACTTTATGTCCCGCTCTCAATCGAATAACTCTAACGCCTTGTGTTGCACGTTTGGTTTTTGATATTTGATCGATGTGCGTTCTCATAACAACACCTTTATCAGAAACGACGATTAAGTCATCTTCTGGTGTGACAGAGCGAAGTGTTGATAGACGACCGTTCTTCTCTGTGATATTAATTGTCTTAACGCCTTTACCGCCACGTAATTGTAAACGATATTCGTCAACATCTGTACGTTTTCCATATCCCTTTTCAGTAATGACTAGGATTTCATCTTCTGGTGATTCTACAACAGCTACACCAACAACTTCATCGTCTTTACCAAATGACATACCTCGAACACCGGCAGCTGTTCTACCTACTGCTCTGACATCATTTTCATTGAATCTAATTGCTTTACCGTTTGAAGCACCGAGAATGATTTCTCTTTCACCATCTGTGTGTCTTACGGTGAGTAATTCATCATCATCTTTTAAATTAATCGCGATAATACCGTTTGCTCTAATGTTTTTGAAAGAAGAAACTGGTGTACGTTTGATTGTACCTTTCTTTGTAACGAACATTAAAAATTCGTTTTCTACATCAAAGTCAGTAACAGATGTAAATGAAGATAGGGTTTCATCTTTATCAAATTGTAGTAAATTGACAATCGGTAAGCCCTTTGCGTGACGTGATCCACGTGGAATTTGATAACCTTTAATCTTATAAACACGGCCCTTATTTGTAAAGAACAAGTGATGGTCGTGTGTTGAGGTCATGCGAATGTGTTCAACGAAGTCATCTTCGTGAACTTTGATTCCTGACATACCAACACCACCGCGATTTTGTGATTTATAATTATCGATATTCATACGTTTTATATAGCCATTATTCGTTACCGTAACGATAACATCTTCAATTGGGATAAGACTTTCATCTTCAATTGCTAAGTCATCTGATAGGTTAATTTCAGATTGACGAGCGTCACTATATTTTTCACGTAATACTGTTAATTCTTCACGAATAATCTCAATTTTTCTTTCATGAGATCCAAGAATACTGTTGAAATCATCAATTTTCACTCCAAGATCTGTATGTTCTTCTTCGATTTTTTCAATTTCTAGCCCTGTCAATCTTTGAAGTTGCATCGTCAGAATCGCGCGTGATTGAATTTCTGTTAAATCATATGTTTCAATGAGTGAATTTCTTGCATCTTCAGACGTTTTAGATTGTTTAATAATCTCAATTGCGTGATCAATATCATGAAGCGCTTTTAAAAGACCTTCTAAAATATGTTGTCTCGCTTCAGCTTTTTCAAGGTTATATTGTGTACGTCTTTGTGTGACTTCCACTTGGTGTTCTAAATAATTGACGATAATATCTTTGAGTGTAACTTGTTTTGGTTGTCCTTTAACAAGGGCAATCATGTTAATCCCAAAGCTAGATTGAAGTTGTGTATACTTATATAAGTTATTCAAAATAACTTCCGGTTCTACGTCTCTTCTTAATTCAATAACGATACGCATACCTTTTCTGTTTGATTCATCTCGTAAATCAGTAATCCCATCAATAATCTTGTTTTTAGCAACCTCAGCAATCTTTTCAATCAATGTTGTTTTATTAACTTGATATGGAATTGCTGTGATAATAATGCTGCTCTTATTTTTATAGTTAATGATTTCAGCAGATGCACGCATTGCGATAATGCCACGACCTGTTTCATATGCTTGTCTTAGCCCTGTTAAGCCGAGAATTTGGCCACCGGTTGGAAAATCTGGTCCTTGAATATATTCCATTAATTCAGAAATGGTGATGTCTTGGTTATCCATATAGGCTAGTAATCCATCGATAACTTCACCTAAATTATGAGGTGGAATATTTGTTGCCATACCAACCGCAATCCCTGTAGATCCATTGACTAATAAATTAGGGTATCTTGCTGGCAATACAGCTGGTTCTTGTTCAGAACCATCATAATTGTCGATAAAGTCAACCGTGTTTTTATCCAAATCTGATACAAGTTCGCCTGCTAATTTCGACATACGTGCTTCAGTATAACGCATTGCAGCAGCACCGTCTCCATCCACAGAACCAAAGTTACCATGTCCATCAATTAAAGGCATGCGATAACTAAATGGTTGCGCCATACGTACCATCGCTTCATAGATAGATGAGTCACCATGAGGGTGATATTTACCCATAACTTCACCAACGATACGTGCTGATTTTTTATGTGGTTTATCAGCGGTCATACCTAGTGAGTTCATGCCATATAAAATACGTCTTTGAACAGGTTTTAAACCATCTCTAATATCAGGTAATGCACGTGAAACAATAACGCTCATTGCGTAGTTGAGGAATGAGGTTTTCATTTCTGAGGATATATTTATCTCTTTAACTTTACCTTCGGTTGTTTTTGTTGTTTGATCGTCCATTTTATCCTCTCCTATGCATCAATGTTGTCCGCGTAAATTGCATTTTCTTGAATAAATGCTTTACGTGGTTCAACTTCTTCACCCATTAACATTGAGAAAATGAGATCTGCATCCATCGCATCTTTTAAAGATACCTGTAAAAGTGTTCTATCTTTAGGATCCAT
This sequence comes from Acholeplasmataceae bacterium, assembly GCA_963675245.1. Taxonomy (GTDB): domain Bacteria; phylum Bacillota_I; class Bacilli_A; order Acholeplasmatales; family Acholeplasmataceae; genus WOFB19. The sequence continues at coordinate 683,288 of OY775910.1, forward strand.
TGTCGTTTCCCACAGCTGTTCAGGATTCATTTCTCCTAAACCTTTATAACGTTGAATAGATGGTCTACCATTCATTTCTGATAAAACTTTATTTAACGCTTCATCGCTATATAAATACTGTATAGTTCTACCTTGTTGAACTTTGTATAGCGGGGGTTGTGCAATGTAGACATAACCAAGGTCAATAAGTGGTTTCATATAACGGAAGAAGAATGTTAATAACAGTGTTCTAATGTGTGCACCATCGACGTCCGCATCGGTCATGATAACGACTTTGTGATATCTGGCTTTTTCGGCATCAAATTCATCACCAATACCAGTACCTAACGCTTGAATTAATGATAAAATTTCCTTATTTGATAGTATTTTATCAAGTCTTGCTTTTTCAACATTCAATACTTTACCACGAAGTGGTAATATCGCTTGATATTCTGATTCTCTGCCTTGTTTTGCGGAACCACCGGCAGAATCACCTTCGACGATATATATTTCTGAAATAGAAGGGTCCTTACTTCTACAATCAGCTAATTTAGACGCAAAACCTAACGCATCTAGTGGTGATTTTCTACGTGTTGCTTCGCGTGCTTTTTTAGCCGCTAAACGTGCACGAGATGCAAGGATACATTTATCAATAATTGATTTCGCATCATTAGGATTTTCTAATAAGTATCTTTCTAATCCTTCACCTGTTACTTGGCTAGCAATTTGACGAACTTCCGGGTTACCTAATTTGGTTTTTGTTTGTCCTTCAAATTGTGGATCAGGGTGTTTTATTGAAATGATTGCAGTTAAACCTTCACGGGTATCATCACCCATGAGTGAATCATCTTTTTTAAGCATATTATTTTCATTAGCATATTTATTAATCACACGTGTTAGCGCAAGTTTGAATCCATCTTCATGCATACCACCCTCATGTGTGTGGATGTTGTTTGCGAACGAATAGATATTAGATGCATATGAATCATTATATTGTAATGCTATTTCTAACGAGATGCCATCAACTTCTTTTTCAATGAAGACGATTTCTTGATTAATGCGCCCTTTATTTGAATTTAAAAATTTGACATACTCAATAATACCACCTTCATAGTGGTAGGTATTTTCAACGACTTCGTCTTTTCTTAAATCAATAATTGATATACGAATACCACGATTAAGAAATGCTAATTCTTGAATACGATTACGTAATGTTTCATAGTCATAGTGTGTTGTTTCGGTAAATACTTTATGATCTGCTTTAAACGTAACAACTGTTCCTGTATGTGTGCTTGCACCTATTTCTTCAACATCTGTGACAGGGAAACCACGTTCATAGCGTTGTTGATAGCTTTTATCGTTTCTATGTATTTCAACGAGATACCATTCAGATAGTGCATTAACAACAGATGCCCCTACGCCATGAAGTCCACCAGAGACTTTGTATGATTGACCATCAAATTTACCACCTGAGTGAAGGGTTGTTAAAATAGTTTCAACTGCAGGACGATTTGTTTTAGGATGGAGATCAACAGGAATACCACGGCCATCATCAGTAACTCTAATAATATCGCCTTCTAGTATTTCTAACTTAATGTTCGTCGCATAACCACCTAATGCTTCATCAATCGCATTATCAACAATTTCCCAAACAAGGTGATGTAAGCCACGCGCACCAGTGCTACCGATATACATCCCTGGACGCTTACGTACAGCTTCCAATCCTTCTAATATTTGAATATTCGATGCATCATAATTCGACATAAGTAATCTCCTTTTTAAGCTCAACCATTTGTGTTTGTGCTTGCTTTATGGGTAACGCACTGTTCATAATGATTTGATCATGGTCGGGCAAATTCGTTATAAATGTGTGTTGTTTATCTAAATCTAATTCACTTAATACGTCATCAAGTAATAAGACCGCTTGCTTATTTGTTTGTTTTTCAATGAGCGCTAATAGCCCTAATTTCAACGAGATAACGATTAAACGTTGTTCCCCTTGTGATGCATAACGTTTTGCATCAAAGCCGTTAAAAGCGATGTAGAAGTCATCTCTGTGTGGTCCAGCAAGTGTTGTCTGATATGCAATATCTGTTTTCTGATTCTTTTGAAAATGATTTTTTAAACCTTGCTCATCTACATCTGGCTTATAAATCAATTCAACGTCATGTTTACTGAACAATTGATATCTTGATTTTAATGAATTGTTTAATTCTTCTAAAAATACTCTTCGTTTATTAATTAACTCAACACCAATTTCATATAGTTGTTCCCCTAAAATATTAAGAAACGTATAATCATCTTTCGGTTGAATTCTTTTTAGTAATGCATTTCGTTGTTTTAGTGTTTTTCGATATTTGTTTAAGATATGGACATATTGTTTATCTAATTGAATCATTTCCAAGTCTAGAAATTGTCTGCGATCGCTTGGTGACCCTGTGATTAATTGAAGATCACTTGGTGCAAACATAACAACTGCAATATGACCAATAAACTCTGATATTTTTCTCTTTTCAACACCATCAATCGCGATTCGTTTTCCGCTTTTTGATAAAGTGATTTCATATTTATGTTTATCGGCCTCAAGTTTAACTTGTGCAAATGGCTTATTGTTTTGAATCATCTCTTTTTCATCGATTGCACGATGAGATTTTGATGTTGCACAGAAGTAGATGCTTTCAAGAATACTTGTTTTTCCACTGCCATTATCACCGTGTATATAAACTAAAGGTTTTTCTATTTTTAATTCAAATGTTTCGTGATTACGAAAATTTTTCAAGTTAATTGTGTTAATCATTTTTTAAAATGTATTGATCATTTTCAACTACAACAATATCTCCTGGATAAAGTTTCTTTTTTCTTTCCCGTCTAACTTCACCATTCACATATACGTCGTTTTCGAATAAAAAAAACTTAGCTTGTCCTCCTGAAGCTATATATCCGTTGACTTTTAAAAATTGTGTAAGTGTTATAAACGCTTCATGGACTCTAAATTCTTTCATTGATTTTCACCCTTCTTTCTCTTATATTATAACATAATATAAGGTAAAAAACCACCAAATTTACCGGCTTTTCTTGAAAGTAAGTGTGTTATTCCTTATGAAAAATAAAAAGCCGATATTTTCGCGATTTCGGCTTTTATTTTTCTTATATGTAATAGTGTTCTTTTTTTATCGGTGTATATTTTTTTACGCTGTTTTCATCTTCCTCGTGTAAATATACATAATCATCTCCACTACGATAAATCACATCTCCGGGTATACTTTCTACTTGCTCAAGTTCCATTTTATATGGAATCTTAAGGCATTTGTTTGGTGTTCCGTCTGGTCGAACTTGTTTATCAATTTTGACATAAATTTTATCAAGTTCTATGTTTTCGCCATTTTTGTTTCTAATATACACGTGCGGGTTTTGATTCACATAAATGATATCTCCCGCAACGGCCTGCACTGAGGCTGGATCGGTTCCTTGTGGACATTTAAAACATTTTTTCATATTTTTCCTCCAATATTTTAGTCTTTTAGTATTGAAAAACCCGATTTCAAAAGTGAAATCGAGCTTATAGTCAATTTATTAATCAATACGCACAGGTAAAATAAGATGTAATAAATCTTGATCCAAATTACCTTTAATAACAAATGGTTTTACTTCACCTGCGAACTGGATAATCACTTCACTTGAACTGAATGCACGTAAAGCATCAACAAGATATCGCGAACTAAACGCGATTTTAATCACAGGTCCTTCTACATCTGAGGAAGGGATTATTTCTTCTAAAGCATCCCCAATTTCGTGATTGGTTGAACTCATTTCTACAACATGATCTGGTCGTAAACTCAATTTGATGATGTTATAATTAGTTTCTCTATCTTTGGGTGAAAGAAGTGATACACGTTCAACAGCTTGTAATAATTCTTCTTTATTAAATGGGATTGAGACTGGGAATTCTGTTGGAATGATGCGTTGTGTATCAGGATAAGTTCCTTCAAGTAATCTTGTTTGGAATAAAATTGAGTTCATTTTAAACAAAACTTTGTTTGGGTTGATATATAATTCAACATCTTCATTGTAGTTATCAAGAATACGTGATAACTCATCTAAACTCTTGTTCGGTATAACGATATCAAATTCTTTACTGTATGTTCTGATTTTAACGTTTTTTTGAGCTAAACGATAACTATCAGTAGCTACACAATAAATATGGTTGTTTTTATATTTGAAATTGACGCCTGTTAAAATAGGGCGTTTTTCATTGTTTGCGGTTGCAAAATTTGTTTCACGAATAATTGTTTTAAATAATTGACTATCCAAAATAATAGGATCGTTTAAATCTAAGAAGTCAACTTCAGGATAATCTTCGACATCCATTAATCTTAATTTAAATTCTGAACGATCTGCTTTAATAATAATCAATTTATCTTCAATCAGTGCAAATTCAACACGTTGAGATACAATCTTGCGCATGATTTCAATTAAATAACGACCAGGTATAGCAACATGACCTGTTTGTACAATGTTTAGTGAACGATCATCAACAAGTACCTGAATGGCAACATCTGTGTTACTCGTTGTTAGAATCATATGATCTTCATGAACTTCGAATTTAACTGCATAAAGAATTGGAAGAGGTGTTTTACTTGGCAATCCTTTTTGAACGACAAGCAAATGATTTAATAAAATGTCTCTATCAATACTGAAAATCATAACGAACTCCTTTATTTTTTTATTAATTATTCTTTAATTATTGTTGTTAGTATGTGTGGGTTAGTGGGTAAACATACTTAAAGGCTCTATACTGCTATCATTATACCATATTTTACACAATTTATACACATTAGGTTTTGCTTGGATGATCGATTTTTTTATTGATGGTTTCTATTGCTAATCGCATTTGGACATCATTTTGTAAATCGCTTTCAATTTTCTCACATGCAGCGAGTACGGTAGAGTGATCACGACCACCAAATAACAAACCAATTGTCTTATAAGGAATATCATACTTAGATTTGATTAAATACATCGCGATATGTCTTGGTAAGATGTATTTTGCATGTCTTCTCTTACCGATTAAATCAGAAACGGTTATCCCATAAAAATCGGAAACAATAGATTGAATTTTATCATAATTATTTTCATTTAAAGTATTACTTTTTTTGCGGGTTTTTAGTAAAGGTTCAAGGGCTTCTGTTGCTGTAGCGACTGTCACATCTAAATTATTGGTTAAACAATAAAATAACACACGCTTTAAAGCACCTTCTAATTCACGAATATTGGTCACAAAAGAATCTGCAATAAACTCTAAAACACCTTCGCCAACATCCTCAATATCACGGGATTCAGAAGCTAATTTTCTTCTTAATATTTCAACACGATGTTCATGATCAGGTGTTTGAATATCAATTGACAAACCAACCTCAAAACGGCTTGTTAAACGCGACATCATGTTTTTTAATTCAGATGCAGGTTTATCTGAAGTGATAACAATTTGTTTATTTCTATGATACAGATAATCAAATAATTTAAAGAATTCCATCTGTGTTTTTGTAGCGCCACCAAGGATCTGAATATCATCCACTAACAAAACATCTAAATCACGATATTTTGAGTTAAAATCATCCATCTTTTCACGCTTTAATAGATTAGCAAAATCTTCAATAAAACCATCTGCTTTTACATACATAATTTTCTGAGTTATGTCGTTATCTAAAATAAAATTACCAATCGCTTGCATTAAGTGTGTTTTGCCTAATCCAACATCACCAAAAATGTATAAAGGATTAGCAACCGTACCTGGTTGATCGGCAACTTTCATTGACATACGAAATGCAAAATTATTACTTTTACCAACAACAAAATTATCAAATGTATAAGTCGCGTTTAAATTACCTTGACGATACTTTGTATCCATATTTCTTTCAGGACTAACTAGTGTCTCTTCAGGTAACATATCTGCATCTGTGACAAACTTAAAACGAACTGGCTCGTTATGATATTTTGAAGCCAAATCGTTGACCTTATTCAAATAGAATCGGTTGATGCGATTTTTGATAAATTCGCTAGGAACAAGTACGTAAATATAACCGTTTAGATATTTCAGTGTTTGCTTGAGTGGTTCAAAGACATCTGCAAATGTTTCTTCGGAAAAGATTGTCTCTAAATCGTTCAATATTTTTTGCCATAATTCATCATAAACCGTCATATTCAAATACCCCTTTGTCATAAGTATTTTTAGAATAACATAAACTATTGAAAAAGTGTAAAAAACTTACCCACAAAATTTGTGGAAAACTTATTTATCAACATTGCACTTTGTGGATAAAATGTGGATTAATAAGGGATATAAAAACCTTTGTTAAGCAATTTATACATTTTTTCCAGTTATCCACAAGATAACGTGTTTTATAGAAAGTTATCCACAAGAAGACTGTTGATAAAATGTTAATATTTTAATGATTTATTTCAAAACAAAAATAATTTAAGGAACCACATTTATAATGGATAAAAAACGCTTATAAAAAGATGTCAAAAATAACTATAAAAATGGTGTTTTTTATTATGTATATTAACAGAATTAAAAATAAAATTGTTTCTTATTGACAAAAGAATATCATTTCTATATAATAAAAAAGCATGGTTTCGCATGAAAGGTGGTTTTATTCATGAAAAGAACGTATCAACCTAGTAAATTAAAGCGTAAAAAAACACATGGCTTTAGAGCTAGAATGGCAACCGTAGGTGGTCGTCGCGTTCTCGCGCGTCGCAGACTTAAAGGTCGCGCAGAACTTACAGTATAATAATTTAATAAAAATTACTTGGACTACTCGAAAATATTTAAGCTTTTTGAGTAGTCTTTTTTTACAAACCTAATGAAAAAAGAATATCGCATTAAAAAAAGTAGCGAAATCGATGCGATCTTTAAGAAGAGGCAAAGTACAGGTGACAAGTTTTTTGCAGTCTACAAACTACAAAATAACGAAGACACTCATTTTCGTTTTGCCATATCGGTGGGTAAAAAGTATGGGAACGCTGTAGAACGTAATTTAGTTAAACGACGTATTAGAAATATTGTTCAGGAATTAAAGGAACAATTGATATGCAATCGCTTTGTTATCGTGATTAAACCACAAGCAAAAGAGTGTTCATATCAACAAATTAAAACAAAAGTTCACGATTTATTAAACAAATTAAAATTATTGGAGACCAAACATGAAAAATCTTAAAAAGGTATTATTCACTGCCGTTATACTTCTTGTGGCATTCATCTTAGTGGGTTGTGGTAGTAATGATGACCCAATGTATGCAATTGCTAATAATCCAATTAATGAAAAAGCAGTCTTTAGTTTTGGAGAAACTAACATTAACTTTCAAGGCGAAGATGGACTATCATATTGGAACATTAGAGCAAACAGCACAACTACAGAAGAAGTTTATGAAGGTGCAAATCCTACAAATTACGATATAGAAACAACAACTAATGGTGGGACAATAAGAACATACACCCCAGTTGTTTATAACGGAGATACAGCTATCTCTGTGACATTTAAAATCTATATATTGCCAGAAGACACATCGAGTCTTACAGATGAAGTTGCATTTATCGCTTTCCGCTATAGTGAAGATAATGTTTTAACATTAATTGGTGAAACATATGACTTCACTGGCATTAGAGCGTATGCTTTCTTAGAAAACGGAACAGTTGTTGATATCTATGACGAATATGAGAACCAAAATGACTTAGACAGCTATTATGCGATGTTCAGTGATGGTAATTATGATATTTTTAACCCTGGCGATGATGGATTCAAAGAATTTCAAGCAATTTCAACATTAACATTCTCATACGATGGTAATGATTATGCTGTTGATGGATATGTTGCTGGTGCATCTACTGCTGGTAGACCAATTAGTACTAAAGATGCAAACTGGTTTGATTACATTTTAGTTATTCCTGTTGCCTTTATTATGCAGTTATTTGCAGGTTTAATGGGTAATAATTTTGCACTCGGTATTCTATTTACAACCATTATTATTCGTACTGCTGCGTGGCCAATTTATGCGAAAACAAATGATATGAGTCTCAAGATGAGCCTTGCTCAACCTGAGATTAATAAATTACAAAATAAATATGCATTGAAGAAAGATCCGCAATCACAACAAATGATGCAGATGGAAATGATGCAGTTATATAAAAAATATGGTATCGGATTCAGTGGATGCTTAATGCCGTTCTTACAAATGCCAATCTTTATTGCAATGTATCGTACAGTAATGAGAATTACTTTGGAAGGCGGTATGTATGTAAATCAAGTTGCGAACACAAAGTTCTTAGGCATTGATCTTGCTTCTGGTGGTGCTGATGGATTTAACTTAGTCAGTTTACTATTAGCTGTAATTGTTGGTGGAACGATGTTCCTCTTACAAAGAATTTCACAAAAGAAACCAAGTTATGCGAAAAACACAGGTGCTCAAAATAAGAATCCACAAGCTGAACAAACTCAAAAGACAATGAAATTCATGATGTATTTCATGGTCATTATGATGGCAGTGTTTGCTTATCAAAGTAATGCACTCGGATTATATTGGGTATTTGGTAATGCATATTCAATCGGTCAAACCTTATTTAATAGACATTTAAGTGAAAAGAAACATGCAAAACTTAAAGAGAAAGAATTATTGGGGTGATTAGATGTTAAAACGTGTAGAATTTGAAGCGAAGACGCTTCAAGAAGCAGAAAAAACGGCAGTTGATGCGTTGCGCATACAACTAGATAAAATAAAATTATCTGTCATCAAAGAAAAGAAAGGTATTTTAGGTATTGGATCTTCAGCAATTTATGAAGCAACACCTAATGTCAATCTTGCTATTGAAGGAAAAGTTTATCTAGAAGCAATTTTACTAACAATGGGCATCGAATCAAGAATGGAAGTTAGAACTGTTAGTGAAGGTGCAGAAATTCACTTCTTAATAGAAAGTGATGAAAATGCATTACTTATTGGTAGGGAAGGAAGAACGTTAATCAGTCTTCAATACTTATTAAGAAACTACTTAGCGACATTTACTGATGGACATCAAATAGTGTCTTTAGATATTGGAAATTATCATGAAAATAGAAAAAGACAACTTGAAATTTTAGCAACCAAAACTGCAAAAGAAGTAGCTAAGACAAGAATTCCAGTCAGATTAGATCCTATGAATGCCTATGATCGTAGAATCGTACACACCAAACTAAGTGATTGGCGTGATGTTTATACAGAATCAGAAGGTGAAGGCGATCAAAGACGTCTTATCATTAAACCAAGAGATAATTAAAAATAAGACCATCATGCTAAAACGCATGGTGGTTTTTTATGACATTTGATGTGAGGGTTTAACATCTCAATTAAGCGTTAATATGCTATAATTAATATATATTGATTAAGGTGTTTATATGGCAAAAACAAAAATAAAAAAACATAAAAACCGCAAATTTTGGCGTCGTACCAAACGCTTATTATTACTTTTTGTTTTCTTTTGCCTTGGCGGCATTACATATAGTTTAGGGGTTGCGGCGTTTGAAAACACACAAGTTTCTATCATGATTAATCAATTTAAAGACCGTGCAACATTTGAGAACGAAACAACCGTGATGTATGGCAATAACGAACAAACCAGAAGATATTATAGTGTTGAACGCCGTGAAGACTATGAATTAAACGATACTAGAAGTGTATTTGAAACAGAGGATAGAAAACATTTTGGAAAAGATGGAGATATTCTTTTGACACAGGATTCACCTTTTCCATTTGTTCCTGTATTTCATCAATTTATGACATTTTATTTTGGTGGTCATGCAGCTTTAAAATCTGAAGAATTAGGATATATTCAAGCGACTGGTTTTCCAACCTCAAATCAATCACTTCTTGACATCATTTTCACACGTGGAGATGAGCCTCATGACTATGGCAATGTCACAGCTCATATTACACCATTTGATGCTTGGACAAATCCTGTATATCGAGGTGAATCAGACCCCTCATATCCATACTATGGAAACTACTATCGAAATAGATTTTTAGGTGTAAGAGTGAAGGATGTTGACGACGAAATTTTAAGTAATACTATTGCTTATGCTGAAGACAAAACTGGACAAGCGATATATAACTTTTTATTCTTTTTAGATATGCAATATAAGTATTATTGTACTGATTTTATTTCAAGATCTTATCAGGCAGCAATGCTTCCTGAAGAGGACCAAGGCAACTATGCCAGAGTCCTTAATGATGATTGGTTTATTACATCAGTCAACGACTTAATATTATCGAATGATACATACTTAATATTCTATGTTGAAGTTGTAGATGATATTTTTAACATCTACTACTTAGAAGACCTATAAGGGGGTATAACATGATAGACTATTTAATAATTGGATTGTTAGTTGTTTTAATTGGATTGGTGATTTACACCATTGTTTTACAAAACCGAAAAAAAGAAGCTGGCGAAGCACCTGACATGGGTGATTTTAAAGGTTATATGCAGAAAGAATTCGGAGAGTTTAAAACAGATTTAGCAGATAAATTTGGAGGCTATAGTAAAGAGAATCAAAAGGATTTAAATGACTTCAAAGATCGTATGATGGCACACATTGAAAAACAGATGACAGGTATTAATGAAAAGGTAGAAGAACGCTTAAGTAAGGGATTTAAAGACACAAACGAAACCTTTCATGATGTCATTGAAAGACTATCGAAAATCGATGAAGCACAAAAGAAAATTGAAGCTTTATCAGCGGACGTTCTTGATCTTTCAAGCATTTTAAGTGATAAAAAATCAAGAGGAACTTATGGCGAAGTTCAACTCTATTCAATACTAGAAGCAGTGATGGGAAATAACCCCGAACTTTACGAAACTCAGAAACAAATTGGTGATAATAAAGTAATGGTGGATGCACTCATTCATGCACCAGAACCACTCGGTGATATTAGTGTGGATTCGAAATTTCCACTTGAAAATTATCAACGCATGATTGATAAAAAATTAAGCACGCAAGAACGTGCAAATGCTGAAAAAGATTTCAAGAAAGATGTTAGAAAACATATTGATGATATTGCCTCAAAATATATCATTGATGGTATCACATCTGATCAAGCATTTATGTTCATTCCGGCGGAAGCAATCTTCGCAGAAATCACGGCATATCATGAAGACTTAATTATGCATTCTCAGAAACAACGAGTATGGCTTGTATCACCGACGACGCTCATTTCAACACTCACAACAATACTCACAATTACTAAGAATATTGAAAGAGATAAACAGACATCATTGATTCGTGAACACCTACGTGCATTAGGTATTGAATTTGATCGCTATATGAGTCGTTGGGACAAACTTGATAGGACTATTTCTACGGTCGTTTTAGACGCTAAAAATATCAGTGTTTCAAGCAAGAAAATTTCGAAACAATTTAAGCATATTTCAGATGCGAAATTTGATGAGTTAGACCTATCTGACGAAGATGAAATTGAAGAAGGTAATAATTGACATTTTTGTTAGTTGTTAGGTATAATGAATAACGAAATCTATGAGAAGAGAGTAATCCTCAATTAACGTTAAAAAGCGAGTCGATAAAAGGTGAAAGATCGATTAACGGTTTAGGGTGAAAAACACTTTGAGTGATAGAAGAAATCCATTTGGAGATTAGAACTATACGTACCCCTGCGTTAAAGGGATTGAGTGCTAGATTTATCTAGAACTAAGGTGGTACCGCGGATTTATTCGTCCTTAGCTATTTTTTAAGGACGAATTTTTTATTAGAAAGGAAAAAAATATGAAAAAACCAGAAAATATTGCAGTATTAATCGATTATGATAACTTTAACAACGAACTTTACTTGGAGTGGCTTTATAAAGCGATTAATAAAATGTCACCAAGTGTAAGGTTATTAGTAAATAATGCCTTTTACAGTAACTTAGGTGATACAAAATTAAATCGCAAACTACAAAAATTTGAATTAACACCGATTATGCAGATTAACCACTCAGATATGAAAAATGCGACGGACATTAAAATGACAATTGAAGCGATGAAATTATTAGATAATGATTGTATTGATACATTCGTAATCGCATCAAACGATTCTGATTTTTCTGCAGTCGTTGATTATTTAAAATTTAAAGGTCGCCTCATCATCGGTGCAAGCACCAAGGATGTTTCTTCTCAATACAAAAAACGATTTGATGAATTTATAGATTTAAACGCTATGATTAATCAAAATAACTCAAAAGAAACAATTTTTGATGATAAAGATCCACGCATTAATGAATTGCTCACCCAAATTCAAAAGATTATGGATGCATCAGATAAAGAGTATATTCACTTATCAGATGTCGGAAATATTTTAAGAGACATTTACAAAAAGAAATTTAATCCAAAGAATTTTGGATATAAAAACGGAAGAACAGCTGAATTCTTCCAGGTACGATTAAAAAAATATATTGAATGTAAGAAAGATGGCTTGGTTGTCTTAATTAAGCTAAAGAAATAAGGAGATCTCCATGGAAACAACCGTAAAAGAGATATTTAGATCAACGAAAGACTATATCGATCAAGAAGTAACACTGTATGGGTGGGTTAGAAATAATCGTGCACAAAAATCATTTGGTTTTATCAATTTACACGACGGGACGTTTTTTTCACCCATTCAAGTCGTTTATGAAGAAACGCTTAACACATTTAGTGATGCACAAAAGTTGAGTGTAGGTAGTTCAATCGCAGTTACGGGTGTTCTTAAATTAACACCTGAAATGAAACAACCTTTTGAATTAAAAGCATCAAACATCACACTATTAGGAGATGCCGATGAATCATTTCCTATTCAACCGAAAAGACACACAAGAGAGTTTTTAAGAGAAGTAGCTCATCTAAGAATGAGAACGAATCTGTTTCAAGCTGTCTTTAGATTAAGAAGTGTTGTTGCATTCGCTATTCATGAATTCTTTCAAAGAGAAGGGTTTGTTTATGTTCACACACCAATTATTACAGGGAATGACGGTGAAGGTGCAGGACAAATGTTTAGTGTAACGACACTACCGCTTGAAAAAATGCCCAAAAATGAAGATGGAGAAATCGACTTCAAGAAAGACTTCTTTGGTCGTAAAACAAATTTAACAGTTACTGGACAATTAGAAGCTGAAGCATACGCTTTAGCGTTCAATAAAGTATATACGTTTGGACCAACATTTAGAGCTGAAAACTCAAACACGCAAAGACATGCATCAGAATTCTGGATGATTGAACCAGAAATCGCGTTTTGTGATTTAGAAAAAGATATGGAAATCGCAGAAAAAATGGTGAAATATATCATTGAATATGTGTTCGCTCATATGCCTGAAGAAATGGACTTTTTCGATCAATGGGTTGAAAAAGGCATTAAATCAAAATTGTTAAAAATCGTGAATCAACCGTTTGCTAGAGTAACACATAAGGAAGCTATTAATATCTTATTAAAGGCGAATCTCAAATTTGAAAATAAACCAATACAAGGGCAAGATATGAACACAGAACATGAAAAATATTTAACAGAAGTTCACTTCAAATCACCTGTGTTTGTAACTGACTGGCCAAAAGACATTAAAGCATTCTATATGCGCATGAACGAAGATAATGAGACTGTCGCAGCGATGGATCTTCTCGTTCCAGGAAGCGGTGAATTGATTGGTGGATCTCAACGTGAAGAACGTTTAGATCGACTTGAAAAACGTATGGATGAAATGGGCGTTCCTAAAGCCGATTTAGAGTGGTATTTAGATTTAAGAAGATATGGTGGATGTGTCCATAGTGGATTCGGCATGGGTTTTGAACGCCTACTCATGTATTTATCAGGCGTTGAAAACATTAGAGATGTTATTCCTTTTCCAAGAACACCAAAGCACGCAGAGTTTTAACATTAAACTATATAAAAAAAACGTATAAATTTGCAATAAAAACAGTAAAAAAACCTCTATACATACGAGTTATATAAAATACATGTAAAAATTGAAAATTAGTAGAGCAAAAGCAATTGTAATTTTTACATTAGTATTATATAATACTATTGTTGAGGTGAAGCAGATGTATCGAATTATCTACACAACACCAACCACATATACAGTTTCAGAAAGTACTTATTTTTCATTTACAAAAATCTATAAGCACTAAGGGTGTATGCCTAAAGTGCTTTTATTTTTATAGAAATTTAAAGGAGCATAGTACATGGAGATACGCATTGAGAATTTAACAAAAATATTTACCGACAAAGCAGGTAACGAAACACATGCAGTTGAAGATTTGACAGTAACCATACCTTCAGGAAAACTAATTGGTCTATTAGGACCTAGTGGTTGCGGAAAAACGACAACTCTTTTTATGATTGCTGGCTTACATAAACCAACATCAGGAAAAATATTTTTTGGGGAAGAGGAAGTGACCAAACTTTCTTCAGACAAAAGAGGAATTGGTCTTGTTTTTCAAAATTATGCGCTTTATCCTCATATGACCGTTAAACAAAACATTATGTTTCCATTAGAAAATTTGCGCGTGAGTAGAGAAGAAGCACTAGCTCGTGTTGAAGAAATGGCAGCATTAGTAAGAATTGAAGATCAATTAAATAAAAAACCAGCACAGTTATCTGGTGGACAACAACAACGTGTCGCGATTGCTCGTGCATTAGTTAAGAAGCCAAGAGTGTTATTGTTAGATGAACCACTTTCAAACTTAGATGCAAGATTGCGTCTTCAAACACGTGAAGAAATTAAAAGAATTCAACGTGAAACAGGTATTACAACGATCTTTGTCACACATGACCAAGAAGAAGCGATGAGTATTAGTGATGAAATCGTAGTTATGAAATCAGGTTTAAAACAGCAAAAAAATGAACCACAACAGGTGTATTTAAAACCAGTTAATAAATTTGTTGCTGAATTTTTAGGGAATCCACCTATTAATATCGTTGAAGGTGAAGTAAAAGATAATCAACTTTATATTAACGATATTAAACTAGCAAACAAAAATGCAAAAGATGGTAATTACGATGTTGGTCTTCGTCCAGAAGACTTTGTTATTAGCAAAGAAGGCATTAAAGCTGTTGATCCAGTTGTTGATACAATCGGTAGAGATACCATGATTAGATTTAACGTTGGAGATACCGCTATTCGTGCTTTAGTAAATTCTGATACACTATCAGAAGATAAACATATCGTATTAACGGTCAAAGAACAAAAAATACTATTATTTGATAAAGAAAGTGGTGAAACAATCAAATGATAGAAACGATAAAATCATGGATATGGAATTCACGCTCATTCATTAATAAAATAAAACAAGCAATCAGCGACAAGCTTAAATTCCGATTTAAAGTTCCGGTTTGGATTAGAGCACTCATTTATTTATCTCCAGCGCTCATACTACTAGGTGTTTTCACTTTTTATCCAATCCTAAACGCGTTTAGATTGGTTATTTATGAAGGGTATCAACACGTTAGAGACATAGATGGTAATCTTGTTGAAAGCATTACTGGATATACAGTTTTTGGTAACTTTTTAACTGTATTACGTACAGATAACTTTATCGTACCGTCTAGCCATACCGGTTCCAGTGTTATTTTAAACACATTGGCAATTGTCTTTATTTCGGTTCCAATTTCAGTGTTATTATCACTATTTATTTCTGCTACTTTAAACTCAGTTGGAAAAATGAAAGGTTTCTTTCAAACCATTTTCTTCTTACCATATATTACAAACACTCTTGCCATAGGGTTAGTCTTTGCCTATATGTTTACGAGTGGTAATGCGGGTCTTATCAACCAATTTTTAGGTATATTTGGGATAGAACCTGTATCTTGGATTGAAAGAGGTGCTACTTACTGGCACGCAATGGCTGTACTCATCATATTTGGTGTGTGGGATGGTATGGCATTTAAAATTATGGTGTTCTTATCTGGTATGCAAGGAATTGATAAACAATATTATCAAGCAGCTGCCATCGATGCAACACCAAGATGGCGCATTTTCCGTCGAATTACAGTGCCGCTTATATCACCTATGATTTTCTACATTATTGTTACATCGCTAATTGGAGCATTCAAAACATACACATCAGTGGTTGCCATATTTGGTGATATCGGTCAACCGCCTAGCGCGAATTACACGTTGAAAACGATTGTATTCTATATTTACGATTACATATACAGTGGTGAAAACTTATCACTAGCCGCAGCAGCATCCATCATATTGTTCGCGATTATTCTCGTACTTACACTTGTTCAAATGCAAGTAGGTAAGAGACGCGTACATTATTGATAGAGGGGTATAGAATATGAATAAAGAGCAAGTACGTAAGATTAAATTGTTTGAATTTATCATTCAAAGTATAGATGCAGTATTTATTGTCATGTTTATGGGAGTATTTATTTTCTTGTTTACAAATTTACAAGTGCCTACAACACCACCTGTAACAGATGACATTTTACTATATACATATCATATCTTTGGAAGAGAAATGAGTGCAGCAAGTTTAAACACAGTGATTAGTTTAAGTGCCATTGTTTTATTGGTTACAGTGCCACTATTTTTTGTCAATTTAAAGAAAACACTCAACCGTGAATTTTATGAATATAGTCCTTGGACTTCAGGCACCATATTTACACAAAGTATTATTTCTTTGTTATCAGCAAATGTTTTCAGCTTCGGATTAAGATTATACGTTGCTAGAAGGATACTTAAGCAAACAGTAGGATATGGGTATATCACAGTTCTCCAACACTTAGGACAAAGCATCAAAAAAATGTTTACTAAAAAAGAAGCATCAACCGAAGATGATGAGCTAAAAAAGAAAATTAGAAAACAAATCTTTAGCAAAATATTTGTAACATTTGGACTTTATTTTTTCCTAGCGATTATGGCACTCTTCATTTTCATACCATTTTATTGGATGCTGCTAACAGCGTTAAAAACATATTATGAAAGTAATATAACGTTAACACCTAGATTTTTCATCTCATTATCAGAAATGCAATGGATTAACTTCAGATATGTATTGGAAGAGATTAATTTTGGTATCTATATAAAGAATACTTTAATCGTTGGTATTTTCTCAACAATAGGCACACTTTTGACAACGATTCTTGCTGCATTCGCGTTTTCAAGATTGGAATTTAAAGGAAGAGATACGATATTCTCTATTCTTTTAATGACAATGATGATTCCAGGTGAATTATATATTATTACAAACTTCTTGACAGTTTCACAAGCTGGTGTTGGCTGGATTGGTGGTGCTGCAGGAAATAATCAATATTTCCTAGCAATGATTGTGCCGTTTATGACAAGCGTATTCTACATATTCTTCTTAAGGCAAACATTTAAACAAATACCGGACACACTGTATCAAGCAGCTAAAGTGGATGGATCAAGTGATTTTAAATATTTAACAAGAGTAATGTTGCCTATCGCTGCTCCAACCATATTTACCATTACAATTCTAAATGTAATCGGTTCGTGGAATGCATTTATTTGGCCAAGACTTGTTACAAGTGTTGGTGATGTTCAAGAAGGGCAAATGTTCTGGTTGATCTCGGCAGCATTAAGAGACGCCGACTTCACAACTGGTGGGACAGATGCACGCATTATGTTTAATATGCAGATTGCTGCAAGTGCAATGGTAACGATACCACTTATCATTGTTTTCCTACTCCTTAGAAAATATATTATGTCAGGGGTAGGAAGAAGCGGTATTAAAGGATAAAAAATGATAAATAGGAGAACAGTATGAAAAAAACAATAACACTTATTTCAATTATTTCACTTGTAATAGGCTTAACTGCCTGTGTACAAGTTAGGAACACAGCACCTACATTAGTAGGGGTTCAATCAGAAGTCACCATTCAATATGGTGATATTTATGATCCTGCAGATGGCATTACCGCAAATGACGCTCAAGATGGTGATTTAACTGCAGCCATTGAATTTAGTGGTTATAATCCAGCTTGGTTAGAAGATTCAAGAGGTGGTATATATCAATATACAGTTTACGTAGAAGATAGCGAAGGTGCATCAGCTACAGAACAAGTACAATTAACAGTAGAAGGTTCTGTAGAACAGACTGTTTCTTTAAGATATGTTCAAACCGCACGTACATATTATATTGGTTCTGGCAATTATGATCCGTTTCAAGGTGTAGAAGCTATCGACTCAAGAAATGATGAGGATTTAACAGATAACATCATTGTTGACAATCTCCCATCGCTTACAAGAACTGGACGTTATACATATACATTAAGAGTCGAAAACGAGTTAGGCGCTAGTGCAACAATCTCAGTGGCATTAACAATTAAAAATGCTGTTGATTATATCCCAGATACATTAACAACGGACCCAATTGAAATCACGCTTTGGCATTCAAACGGTTCAACCATTGAAACAGCGCTAAATCTTTATGCAGAAGAGTTCAAAACACTTTATCCAAACATCACAGTTAATATCCAGAAAAATGGTGATAACTATGATCAACTTAGACAAAATATCGTTAGCGCTATTAAAGGTGGTACATTACCAAACATCGTACAAGGCTATCCTGATCACGTTGTTGAATATTTATCCAATAACGTTATTTTAAGCCTTAATCCATACATAGATAATCCAATATGGGGATTTGATGCAGATTTAGTTGACGAACAATTTGAAGATATTTTATGGAATTATCGTCAAGAAAACAGCAGTTATACAAATGATGGTGAATTCTATTCACTACCATTTAATAAATCAACAGAAGTTATGATTTATAACAAATCTGTTGTTGATGATTTAATTGCGTCTGGTGCAATTACTGAATTTCCAACAACATGGCAAGGTCTTATGGCCATTTCAGATGAATTCTTTGC
This sequence comes from Acholeplasmataceae bacterium, assembly GCA_963675245.1. GTDB lineage: Bacteria > Bacillota_I > Bacilli_A > Acholeplasmatales > Acholeplasmataceae > WOFB19. The sequence continues at coordinate 702,160 of OY775910.1, forward strand.
AGTAGCAGACGATTACATTGATGACTACAGTGCGACATTAGGATTAACACAAGATGAAATCGATTTTGCAAAAGAATTATTTGCCCCATACTCATATGACTCAGACGAAAATGCGTTCATCACACTTATTCGTCAATGGGGTGGAGAATATACAAGTATTAACAGTGAACGAGAGGGCATGTATGAATATGATACACAAATAGCACTTGACATGCTCAATTACTTTAGTGCACACCGCTCTGAATTAACCATCGCATCTCATTGGCGAGCAGATTATGCTTCAGATTTATTTAAAAAAGGTCAAACATTCATGACCATTGGTTCAACTGGCGGTGCCTATTATAATACACCATCATACGTGAATGATGACATAGGTTATTTATTTGAATTTGATGTTGCCCCTATTCCTTATAATGCAGATCTTCCAGAGTCAGCAGCTGCTATTCAACAAGGGACCAATTTATCATTAACTAAAGTTGGCACAGATCAAGAAAAACTTGCTTCATGGTTATTCTTAAAATATCTATCAAGCAAAGAAGTACAACTCGACTTTACAATGAAGACAGGTTATTCACCAATTCGTGAATCAGTCTATGATACACCAGAATATCAAACATTCTTAAGTGGATTTGATCAAGATGGTGTAACACCACTTGAAGGTGAAATGTTGATGCGCTCTAAAGCTGCTGCTGCAGCTATTCAACAATCAGACATTCTCTTCTATGATCCAGCATTTAGTGGTTCATCAACCATTAGAACCGCGGTTGGGGTTGCATTTGCAAGAGTCGTTGACCCAACCGAAACAGATACAGTTGAATCAGCATTAGCATATGCTGTTTCAGAAGCTAGACGTATATTAGGATTAACTTAATCCTTGATATAAACAATATATAGATAACAAAATAGGAGGATATATAATGAATTTCAAACGTTTATTATTAGCATTTACGTTATTGGTAGCAGCCGTATTTTTAGTTGCATGTACAAACCCAACACAAGTGCTAGAAGAGTCTGAAACGGCATTATTAGAAGAATATGCAGATACAATTGCATCTTCAACATATGTTGTTTCCGAAGATTTGACGCTTATCACCTCAGTTGGTGAAGCGACAATTACATGGGCATCAAATAACACAGATGTACTCGCAAACGATGGTTCAATTACGAGACAAGCAACACCAACAACTGTCACGTTAACAGCCACTCTAAGCTATGGCGAAGAAACACTTGCCGTACCATTTACGATTACAATTGCTGCGATTCCAGATGCAGATCAAGTGGCAACAGCCAAAGCAGCACTAATTGCTAATTATGTAGATACACTTGGTGATGATACATATAATGTTACATCTGATCTAACACTCGTTACATCTATTGCAGGTGCCACAGTTTCATGGTCAAGTAGCGATACGGCAATCGTTGCTACAGATGGTACTGTTTCACGACCTAGTTATACAGTTGGTAATCAGAATATTACATTAACAGCAACTATTACTGTAGGCACTGCGAGCGATACACAAGTATTCTACGCATATGTAATTGCTCTTGATGAAACTGATGAAGAAGTTATGGCACCAGTATTCTTAGTCGTGATGGCATTCCCTGAATACGATGGTATTACAGGTGATGAAGATTTCTTAAGAGTTCAGTATCAAACATATGCTGAAGCGGATCCCGAAAACAATATTGAAGCTGGAGACTATGTTGAAGACGAAAATGGTGATCGTATCGTTGATACATTCCCATTCTTTGAATCATATGAAATTAAAGGTGAGTACTATGATGTAGCATGGAGTTCAAGTAACACAGATGTCATAGAGTTTATTTATTACACAACAGACGCTGAAGGTGATTATCTGGTTGCTGATGTTACAAGACCTGCAATCGGGGAACCTGATGTTGATGTAACATTAACAGCCTCTATTACCTATAATGGCACAGTATTCACTAGAACAGTTGTATACACAGTATTGGCATACCAACCATCTACAACACTAGCTTCGGTTGCAGACGTTTATAATCAAGAAACAGGTTCATATGTCAAATTAGAAGGTGTGACCATTGTTGGTAAAGCAGCAGTTGGATTCTTTGTTAGTGATGGGACAACAGTCATGTATGTATATACTGGCGCTGATGATGAAGACTTAACAAACGCTACAGTTGGCGATGTCATTGATGTTGAAGGTGTTTATGATTTATATTTTGGTACACCAGAATTAGTTGATGAAGTAGGACAACCAATCGTTGTAACAGAAAATACAACAGCAACACAAATTCCATTAACTGGTGATGTCACAACTATTGCTGACTTATTAGAAGGTCGTGTTCAACCATCAGGTCAATTCCCAATGGAATTTGCATATGTTTCTTTAACAGTTAAAGTCATTGTTGATCCTTCGGATACATATAGTGGATCAAATTATAATACGTATTTAGTTCCAGTTGATTATGAAGGAACAACAGTCGTTCAAACAGTAAGTAGTGATGGACATGCGATTTCGTATATTCCTGATGATTTACTTATTGTGTACTATGGTTCAAATAAAGCAGCAGTAGAAGCGTTGGATGGGAAGATTATTACACTTAATGCATTACTTTATGGTTATCGTAGTGATAGATACATTTGGTATGTTTACTTCTTAGAAACATCTAATGACATTACTGTTCATTTGACAGACGAAGAATCAGTTGCATTAGCTAAAGAAAATGTTTCTGGTGAATTCTCCCAAACGTTCTATGAAGGATCTACATTAACATTCCCAGAAACACTTTATGATGCATCCATTTCATATACATCAAGTAATGATGCAATCATCAATCCAGCAACTGGTGCGGTTAATATCCCTTCACCTGGTCAAACGGTTACAATTACAGCTAATATCACAAAAGGAACTAATCCTGTTGTAACAGATTCAACAACGTTTGATATTTTCGTTGGTGTTCCTGAAATTAGCGACATTAATACAGTTACCACAGATGCAGTAGATGGTGACATCGTTCATGTATCTGGTGTTGTGACATCAGGTGAGTATTATGGTGGATTTACAATTCAAGATGCTACGGGGGCTATCTTCATTTATGCAGGCGGTAATGCAGATGTAATTGCATTCTTTAACACAAACATCGGTAATGAAGTCAGTGTATTAGGTGAATATGATATTAGATATGATTTAAGACAAATAAGAGTAGACAGTGACTTTGTAGTGCTTGTTGATGATGGTGCAGTGTTACCAACACCAGCAGAATTAGAAGGCGTCATGCTTGATTTAGATTCATTAGACACATATCAAAGCGAATTAGTTCACTTAACAAATATGTATGTATCTGATAAGTATGTCACATATGGTGATACATATGTAGAACTAGTTAGAACAAATGACGGTGAACAAATCATCTTATCATATAACGATGGTGGTGCAGATCTTTCAACAGAGGCACAAGCATTGTTAGACTCGATTACAATTGGTGATTTATTAGAAATCACAACTGTTGTTGGTGTGGATTATGGTATTAAATTATTATACACGAATGAAACAATGGTTACAATTCAAACATTAACTGATGCTGATGCTGTTGGTGCAGCCATCTCAGCTGTCGAAGGATTCTTTGCTGATCGTTATACAGAAGCAGTTACACTTGATTTATTAATGGATCCTGCAGGAACAGCAGTCACATATGAATCAGATAGTATGTACTTTGATGAAGCAACCGGTGCAGTTACAATGCCAGCATTATATCAAGAAATGGTTTCAGTTGACGTAACAGTGACTAAAGGAACTGATCCTGTAGAAACAGACACAACAACAGTAACATTCTATGTTGGTCAAGAAACTATTGAAGCTGTCAGAGCATATGCACTAGATACAGAAGTTACAGTTAGAGGTGTTGTGGTTGCCGAAGCAGACGGTACTTTCTATATTCAAGATCCAACAGCAGGTATTGCTGTTCGTCCAGCATTTGATGATGTTGCAGCATTGCATGGTTATGTAGGAGATCTTATAGAAGTATCTGGTGCCATTAAAGACTACTATGGTTTAATACAAATTGGTGGTACAGTTACATTTGAACTTGTCAGTGATACTGCAACAGCAGAAGTTGCTACAGATATCTCAGCGTTTGATTGGGAAGACGACGTAGTTATGGCAAATTACCAAGGTACATGGGCTACATTAAGCCAAATGTTAATTACAAGTATCTACACATCAGGTAGCGGTAATGTAACATTCTACCTTACAAGAGTTAGCGATGAAGCTGAGTTCAAATTATACAAAGATGTTGATATTGACTTCTCAACTGAACAACAAGCTGTCATGGACGGATTAGCAGTGAACGATGTTATTGATGTAGAATCAGTTATTGGCTGGTATAATGGTGCACAATTCTTATACACTGAAGAATCTGTCATAGCTGAAGTTACTGCTGGAGATGCAGAATTACTCTACATTGATGCCAATGCATTAGTATTACCTACAACAGCTACTGAAGCCGGTTTATTATTAGATCCTGATACACTTCCAGTTCTTGGTGATAATGGCTCTACAATTGCATGGCAAACATCAGATGCAGCTATTATTGATGCTACTGGTTTAGTTGTTCTTCCTTCAGAAGCAGCCGATGTTACTTTAACAGCAACATTTACCTTAAATGGCGAAACTCCAATCGTTAAAGAATATGTTGTTTCAGTTGTAGGTTCAGTTGCAGTTGTTGTTTCAGACCTATTCATTTCAGAAGTACTAGACTGGGATGGTGGTACAAACAAAGCAGTTGAAATTTACAATGGTACTGGTGCAACAGTAAACCTGCTTGCATATAGTATTCAAACAAACTCTAACGCAAACATTACTTGGACCTCAACTACTGCATTTCCAGATGTAGACTTACTTCCAGGAGAAACATTTGTTCTTGCTAATGTAGTAGAACCAGCATTAGTAGAACTCAGAGATTTTATTTCAACAGTTAATTTTAATGGTAATGATGCAGTTGGGCTATTCAAAGATGGTGTTCTTATCGACATCTTTGGTGTATTTGGAGAAGACCCAACCGCTACCGGATGGACAATCACTGGAGGAACAACTACAAACACCGCTGTTGTTAGAAATTCAGGTTTAACAAGCCCATATGTTAATGATAGTGGAACATACCCAATGTGGGATCCTACTCAATGGACATCTTATGATGATGCAGCACATAGTTTAGGTACACATGTTAATTAAGAACAACCAGATTTAACTAATTTTAAAGGACCAAATCAAAGCTGATTTGGTCCTTTTTAATTGCTATAATTAAGGAGTATTTCTTCATTTATAACATCTAAAATGTTATAATATGTTTGTAGGTTTTATGATAAGGAGTTACATTATGAAAAAAGTACTATTGGTTTTTACTTTGATATTATTACTTACTTTAGTTGCTTGTTCAGGCAGTCCCAGACTACCAGAATTAAGTGGACAAACTGAAGTTGAAGTTACTCAAACGTTGTCTGATTTAGATATTCAATTCAATATAATGTATATTGAAAGTAATACAATTGAGACAGGTTATTTTATTTCTTATGACATTGTCAATGTTGGTGATCGTGTTGACAGTGAAACAGTAGTTATAGTTTATATTGCTGACAATGGTTACTTATTACCTGATTTAACGGGTGAAACTGAAGCAGATGTAATTGCGACATTAGATGAACTTGGTATTACATATGAAATCTTATATGAACATAATTACTCTCTAAGTGATTATGCTTTTAGTCGTTATGAAATGTATAACGCAAACGAAAACGTGCCAAAAGATGAAACACTTCAAGTTTATATAACTTGGAATGGCTCTTTCCTTCCTGATTTAAGTAGTATGTATAGGAGTCAAATTGAAGCTGCTATGGCATATGATTTTATTCAAAACTATACATTCGAATATATAATAAATGATAACATGCCAGAAGATTTGTTTTCAAACTATGATGGATACGAGGCAGGCAGTCCAGCAGTGGAAGAGGGAATGATTACTATATATCTATATAAAAATACATTTACAAATAGTATGTCAGCTTTATTTATATCTAAATATCTAGATGGAGAAAATAACGATCGTGCCATTGAATTATATAATCCAACTGATCAAAGTATTGATTTATCATATTATCATCTATCTATATTCACAAATGGTTCTTATGAAGAGACCTTTAGAATTGAATTGAGTGGTATGTTGACTGCACAAGAAACCTATTTAATTGTTTATGGTGGATCTAAACAAGAACTGTTGGATAAGGCAGATAATGTCAGCAATCGATTATTTTATGACGGGAATGATGTCATTCAATTAAGATATTCAAATGAAACATACATTGATACCATTTATGCTTTAGGTGAAACACTATTTATTATGGAAGATGAACTATTTATACGAAACGAAGATACAGTAGTAGGCTCAAGAACATTCAACCTTAACCAGTGGGATGCATATGTACCTGATTATTATGAAAGTTTTGATGATGGCATGTTTCCACTTGCAAAACCAGAATCATTTACGATTGATTCTGAGTATTTACAAAATACATTCGGAAGTTTATTAGTAAGCGGCATGATCGAAGTGACACCATCTACTATCAATGATGGTGACACTATAGCATTTACACCAGGATTTACGCAGGACAAACGTGTTCGCTTCTTAGGTGTAGACACTCCCGAAACATACCCAATAATAGATCCGTGGGGATTAGAAGCGAAAGCATTCACAACAAGTGTGGTAGAAGCGGGTACAGTATTTTATCTTCAAAGTGATCCAGAATTAGGAACGAATGACACATATGGAAGAACACTTGCTTATGTTTGGGTTGATGGCGTCATGCTTAATTATGAATTAGTTAAAAATGGATATTCCTTTAATTACTTAAGTTCAGAATCCAGAATTATTTTTGAACACAGATACTTGTTTAGGTGGTTCCAAGATGCTGAAAAGTATGCTTCAGAACATGAATTAGGTATTCATAGTTAATGAAGATTGTTGGTAGAGTTGCATATGCGATACTCGCTGTATTTGTTTTTTGGTTCGCGATTGATTATGCAAGAGGGAGAATGGAATTCAGATACTTTTCTGATAAAGGAGAAGAAGCCATCACTTTGGGTGATGATGCTTTCTTTTATGGGGGCGGTAGAGATTACAGTAATGAGACGATACTATTTGAAATCGATACCAATGGTTATCGTATTGCTATTTACGAAGTTGCTGATGCTACATTAACTGATGATGCATTAAATGTAGAAACATATGTATATGGTCTTTTGTTTTCAGATGCTGATCTTGAAGATATATACGAAATCTCATTTGTTTCATCCACATCAACTATTCAAACAACCTTCGTTTTATTTCAACCATATTTAAATGTAGGCATGATGGTTAATGAAGATAGCAACCAGTATGGCATACTTTCTTCAAAACTTTTGGCGAAAAATTTTGACACAATAATATTAAGCGATGAAACAGGTAAAGAACTTGCAAATGTAGATTTTTCCATACAATCATCACAATTTATTTTGGAAAAAGAATTAAACACATTTTATAACGACAATCAGACACTGCCGCTTAATCAACTAACAAGTATTGGTATTTATCCAAGATTTACACATTCATTAGAACCTTATATGAACATTTTATATTTATCATTGGGTGTTTATGTGGTTGCTGTAGCGTTCAGCTTTTATGTTTTGTTTGTGTTGAGAAAGAAATTTATGGGTAAAAAGAATCCTTCTGTTTATTTCAAGAAAGAACAATATAAATATAAAGAAACTGATGTAACAGAAAAATTAGAATCAAGGGAGGAAATAAAATGAACGTATTAGTTGTCGGTGGTGCTGGATATATTGGAAGTCATACAGTCTATGAACTAATTAGAGCGAAACATAATGTAATTGTCTTTGATAATCTATCAACAGGACATAGAGCATTTGTTCCTGCGAAAGCTAAATTCTATGAAGGCGATATTACAGTAAAAGAAGATTTAAAAACAGTTTTCGAAAATGAAAAGATTGATGCTGTAATGCATTTTGCTGCTAAGATTGTTGTTCCTGAATCTGTCGAAAAGCCTTTGGAATATTATAAAAACAACGTTGAAGGTGTTCGTGTACTTTTAGAAGTTATGAATGACTTTAGTGTTAAGACATTTATTTTTTCATCAACTGCAGCCGTATATGGTGATGCCAAAGGTGTATGCAAAGAAACAGATATACCTGCACCAATTAATCCTTATGGAGAAACAAAGTTGGCCGTTGAAAGAATGGTAAAATGGACGGCTAAAGCATATGATATGCATTATGTTATTTTTAGATATTTCAATGTTGCTGGAGCAGACAAAACATTAGAAATTGGATATAAAGTTGATAAACCTACACACCTTGTACCAATCGCAAATGAAGCAGCTTTAGGTATCAGAGATCACTTAGATATTTATGGAAATGACTATGATACTAAAGATGGCACATGTGTGAGAGATTTTGTACATGTCACGGATTTAGCACAAGCCCACGTTCTAGGTGTTGAATACTTAAGCCGTGGTGGTGAATCTCAAACGATCAACTTAGGATCAAATAATGGGTTCAGCAATCTAGAAGTAGTTAAAACCTTGGAAACGATTCATCCTGTAAAATATAGGTTTGCTAAAAGACGTGCGGGAGATCCTGCCATTTTGATTGCATCAAACGATCGTGCAAAAGAGATACTTGGTTGGGCACCAAAATTATCACTTGCTGATATGATTAAATCTGATTTAGAATTTCATAAAAAGACACTTAATATGTAATTAAAAGAGATAGAAAGAGCGAGTAATAATCGCTTTTTCTATCTAAATGTGTTATACTATTCTAATCCGTTGAAAGGATGATTTGATGGCGATTATTAACGATATAAAACAAAAAATAGAAATGTATGATACGATTATCATACACAGACATTCACGACCGGATATGGATGCGATTGGAAGCCAATATGGGTTGAAATTATTACTCCAAGAAAACTATCCAAAAAAGCATATTTATGTGGTCGGTGATTGTAATAAAATGTGTTATAAAGCAACTATGGATAACATTGGGGATATGGCTTACAAAGGCGCATTATCGGTTATTACGGATGTAGCTGTAAAGCATATGATTAGTGATGAAAGATATACTCTAGCAAAAGAAACAATCATCATCGATCATCATAGAAATGATATGGATGTTGATCAAGTTTCTATTTTTTATAGAGATGCTGATTTTGCATCTGCAGCAGAGATGATTGTCGATATGGCAAAAAAACTTAATTGGAAAGTAAGCAAGGAAGCGGCAACATATTTATATGGTGGTATGGTAACAGATACAGGCAGATTTATGTTTTTAAATAATGCGAGTAAAACATTTGAGCTCGCTTCATATATCACATCGTTCGAACCCGATATTCAAGAATTCTATAATTACATTTATACTGAACCTCTTAAGAAAAGACAAGTTAAAAATTTGTTTTCAACATTTGATGTAACAGAACATCAGGTTGCCTATAGAAAAAATAATAAGCAACTTGTTAAAGAATCGGGACTGGATTTCCAATCAGTCAGTAGAGGTATGATTAATCAAATGGCGGGAATTGAAGAAATACCGATCTGGTTAAGTTTTACAGAAGATGAAGAAAACGATGTTATCGTTGGTGAGTTTAGATCAAGAGGAATTACGATTGTTGATATCGCCAAAAATTATGGTGGCGGCGGACACAATAATGCATGTGGCGCAAGTTTTAATGACTGGCATACAGTCGATCAAATCATAAAAGACTTCGATGAAAGGGCAAAGAAATATGAAAAGAATACTAGATAAAATTAAAGCATATGATACGATTATCATTCACGGACATAAACGTCCTGATGGGGATTGTTATGGTTCACAGTTTGGATTGAAGGATATGATTAAACAAACATATAGACATAAGAAGGTTTATGTTGTTGGTCAATCATCATCATATGTTGACTATGTTGGTCAAGTAGATATAATTGAAGATAATGTTTATGAAGGTGCGTTATCCATTGTTGTTGATACAGCGATTCAAGATCGTATTAGTGATCCAAGATATGTCAAAGGTAAAGAGATTATTAAAATTGATCACCACATTCCCGTTGAAGATTATGGTGATCTCATTTGGGTTGACACGACCTTTCCTTCGTGTGCACAAATGATTGCCTATTTTTACTACAAATTTAAGAACGAATTAAAGCTTTCTAAAGAAGGAGCAATCGCACTTTATACAGGGATTGTTACTGATACAGGAAGATTCAGATATCGTGGCGTTTCAAAATTGACACATCAACTTGCAGGGATTCTTCTAGAAAAAGGTGTTGACGTTGAATTCATTGACAGTCAATTATCAAAAGAATCATTACCGATGGTTGCATTAAAAGGGTATGTCTATACACATTATGTCACTGAAGGTGGATTCATATTTGTCAAAATGACAAGAGATGTGATCGAAGATCATCATGTGACAGACGAACAAGCAGCATCTGTTGTGAACGCGTTAGGTGGTATTGATGGTTATCCGGTATGGGCACTCTTTATTGAGTATCCAAACGAAATTAGAATAAGACTCCGTTCATCTGGACCGACGATTAATGAACTAGCTAATCGTTATGGTGGCGGAGGACATGCAAAAGCATCCGGTGCGAGACTTGAAAACTGGGATCAATTAGAGGCTTTTGTAAACGATGTGAATGAAGTGATAAACGAATGGAAGAACAATTAATCGCGTCTTTATGTGAGGCAGTGTTGGTCGATACACCGATGCAACCACTTAAAGACATTGAAAGAAGTTTAACAAAAACATATAAAAAAGACATCTTCGTGCCTTTTGTAAAAACCATCAATCAATACAACTTAGTTGAACCTGGAGATAAGATTGCTGTTGGGGTATCTGGCGGAAAAGACAGTTTATTATTAGCTAAACTTTTCCAGGAGTTAAAAAGACACAACAAAATTCCTTTTGATGTTGTCTTTCTTTCTATGGATCCAGGGTTTCATGAACGAAACAGAAAAATGCTTGAAGAAAACTGTGAAGCTTTAGGGATTCCCCTAGAGATTAGAGAATCTGAAATCTTTCATGTTGCAGGCAAATTAGCAAGCGATAATCCATGTTACTTATGTGCCAGAATGAGAAGAGGATTCTTATATAATGAAGCATTAACGTTAGGTTGTAATAAACTTGCCTTAGCGCATCATTTTGATGATGTGATTGAAACCACATTGCTCAATATGTTTTATGAAGGTCAATTCATGACGATGGTACCCAAAGTAAAAGCAAAAAACTTTGAAGGCATCGAATTGATTAGACCGTTAATGCAAGTCAAAGAAAAAGATATTATCAGATGGGTTAAATATAGTGGCATTCAAGCCATGAATTGTGGGTGCACAGTAGCAGCTAAAAAGACATCATCCAAAAGAAGAGAAATTAAAAAACTGATTGAGACATTACGAAAAGATAACCCACACGTTGATCAAATGATTTATACAAGTGCAACTAATGTGAATTTAGATGCGGTACTTGGTTATCGCACGAAAGATGAAAAATTTGATTATAATGATATTTATAAAGAGAGGAGCAAGTAATTATGGCTTATATTAATGACTTGTCACTGAACTTTGAACAAATAGTATATATGATTTTCGTCCCTATTTTACTAACGTATATTTTCACAGGATTTGTTGGTCTAGAACGCCAGAATGTTGGTAAAGCAGCTGGTTTATCATCCCATGTTTTAGTTGGAATTGGTTCAGCAGGGATTGCGATTCTTCAACGCCTCATGTTTGAATATCAACTTGCAGAAGGATTTGCTAATCCAGAAGGACAACGTATTATTGCTCAAGTAGTTACAGGGATTGGGTTTGTCGGTGCAGGTGCGATATTAAAAGATCGCGCACACATAAGAGGTATCACCACTGCAGCAACCCTTTGGTTTTCAGCAATAGTGGGTATTGTTTTGGGTAGTGGTTATTTGATTTTAGGGTCCATATTAGGCATATTTATGGTCTCACTTATTATGATCAGAGATATTTCGAGAGGATTCAATCCATTTAAACCACAAGTATTTAATCATAATGATAGGCTAGAACCAACAAGAGATGTCGAAGACGATGAATGATACGATTGCTGCCATCTCCACCGCTTTTGGTACAGCAGGCATTGCTGTGATCAGAATTAGTGGTGATGAAGCAATCAGCGAATTTAATCATATATTTAAAGGTCGTGATTTAACACAAGTAAAAAGTCACACCGTTTGGTATGGTCATGTTCTTGATGAAGAAGGAAATTATTTAGATGAAGTCATGGTAACCATTCTAAAAGGACCAAGATCATTTACTGCTGAAGATATGGTGGAGGTTTCCACACATGGCGGTATTTTAATCGTGCAAAAAGTGTTAGAACGCATCTTAACCCAAAATATCCGTTTAGCCGAACCAGGTGAATTTAGTGAACGTGCATATTTACACGGCAGAATTGATTTAGTAGAAGCTGAATCGATCATGGATTTAATTCATGCCAAAAGCGAACAAGCACTAAAGATTGCTAATCTTGGTGTTCAAAAAGAAACATCAAATATGATTAGAAGATTAAGAGATCGCTTGTTATCAATTATTGCCCAAATTGAGGTTAACATTGATTATCCAGAATATGATGATGCCGTTGTCATGAGCAAGGAAATTATTAAACCAGAAACAGAAGGTCTTATCAAATCAATTGATGAAATTATGAGAGAGTCAAAAAAGAATCAAATGATTAGAGAAGGGGTTAAAACGGCCATTATCGGTAGACCAAATGTTGGCAAGAGTAGTTTATTAAACGCGCTTTTAGATGAAGAAAAAGCAATCGTTACAGATATTGAAGGTACCACCAGAGACACAATTGAAGCACAGGTTAACGTACGTGGGGTAACACTTATTTTAGTAGATACAGCGGGCATTAGAGAAACACAAGACAAGGTTGAAAAAATGGGTGTTGATCGCTCTAAAAAAGCGATTGAAGAGGCAGAACTTATTTTACTCGTATTAGATCAAAGTAAAGCACTTACCGATGAAGATAAAGAGCTTCTGAAATTAACAGAGAATAAAAGAAGACTCATTATCGGCAACAAATCAGATTTGCCAAGTTCACTACATATTGAATCAATCCCAGTGTCAGCCCTCAATAAATCTGGGTTATCTCAATTAGAAGAAGCGATACTTGAAACATTATCTTTATCAGATATTGAATCAAGAAACTATAACTATTTATCAAATGTAAGACATATCATGAAAGTGAAAGAAGCAAAAGAATCGCTTCTGAATGTCCTCGTTTCAATTGAACAGAATATGCCAGTTGACGTCTACGCAATCGATTTAACACAAGCGTGGAAATCGTTAGGTGAAATATTGGGGGAATATTACCAAAATGATTTATTGAATGAATTATTCAGTAAATTTTGTTTGGGAAAATAACCTTATATGACACTAAAATATTTAGTGTATACATGATATAATAAAGTGAAATAAGAAAGGGAGGATGTTGTATATGGCATATGTCGCATTATATCGAACATATCGACCGAAATCATTTGATGAAGTAGCCGGACAAAAAGTGATCATAAAAACACTACAAAATGCCATTGTTCACGACAAAATCCAGCATGCGTATTTATTTTCAGGACCAAGAGGTACTGGAAAAACATCAATTGCAAAAATATTTGCTAAATCGGTCAACTGCTTAAACCCTCAACATGGATCACCTTGTAATCAATGTGATGTGTGTGTTGGTATAGATAAAGGAGATATCGCTGATGTCATTGAAATCGATGCTGCATCAAATAACGGTGTCGATGAAATTAGAGACTTAAGAGACAAAGTTAAATATATGCCATCAGTAGGTAAATTTAAAGTGTACATCATCGATGAAGTGCACATGTTAACCACAGGGGCATTTAACGCGTTATTAAAAACACTTGAAGAACCACCTAAACACGTTATTTTCATTTTAGCAACCACGGAGGTTCACAAAGTACCACCTACGATTCTTTCAAGATGTCAACGATTCGATTTTAAAAACATCGAAACGAAAGATATGGTTGAAAAATTAAATGAGATTATTGAGAAAGAACAAATCGCAATAGATCCAGAAGCGGTGCAAGCAATTGCTGAAAATGCTGAAGGTGGATTACGTGACGCAATTAGTTTATTAGACCAAGCGATTTCTTATGCTGAGAGCAACATCACTGAAGAAGATGTTCACCAGGTATCTGGCTCAGTGTCAAAAACATCACTTACAAAAATTCTACAAGCGATCTCAAGTAAAGAAATAACAAACGCGATTATTATTTTGAAAGACTTAATTGCAGAAGGTAAAGAAATTAGTCGTATTGTCACAGACTTGATCTTAGCCCTTCGAGATATTTTATTAGAAAAGACAACAACTGTTGAAATGCCTAAGTATGAAGAGTTCGCATCAACTTTGGCAACGGAAAAAATATATTTTTATTTAGAAGTTTTGAATGAACTTCAACAAGACATGAAATGGACTCATCAAAAGCGTGCTTATGTTGAATTAGCACTCATTAAGATGATGGACCATCAAACATTACAAACGATTGATTATGCTGGTGTGATTGAAGGCCTTAAAAATGACATTCATGAATTAAAAGAAAAAATAGATGCAGCACCAGTACGTGTAACCGAATCAAAGAAGAAAGATGCTTTAGTCACAATTAAAGACGTTGAAAAGATTTTAAATCAAGGCGATAAAGCAAAGAAAGAATTACTGTTATCGGCGTGGGATAGATTGAAAGATTATCCAAAAGCTGATTTGAAGATGGCAGCCTACCTTCTCTATCAAGGAGAATTAGAAGCTGTATCAGATAAAATGCTACTTGTTTATGATGATATATCGATTTGTAAAAAACTTTATGACGAAACCGTTATGGCACAAATTCTATCGATTATGAATGCGAAATCACAACTCATAGATGGCTATGTGGCGATTTTAAAATCAGACTGGTTAGTTCTAAAAAAACTATATATTGAACAACACGCAAAAGGCATTAAAAAGCCAAAGTTTGGACCTTACGATTTAAAACTATATAAAGAACCTGAAATGCTTAAGAAAGATGCAGAGATTATTAATCTCGCAAAAGAATATTTTGGTGACCTAGTCACTGTTAAGGAGTAAAGATATGAATCCAAACATGATTAATAAACTTAAAAAAATACAAAAACAAATGATGGAAGCGCAAGAAGCACTCGAAAGTAAAGAGTTTTTCGGACGTGCAAGCGGCGTTACAGTGATTATGCAAGGATCACGCCAAGTGATTGATGTTCAAATTAATCCTGACATTATTGAAGAAGTTGAATTGCTACAAGACGCTGTGTTACTCGCAACCAATGACGCATTAAAACAAATTGAAAAAGAACAAGAAGAAACTATGGGTCAATTTACTGGTGGTATGGGAGGATTTGGATTTTAATGTATCCAATCAGTTTAAAACGTATTATTGAAGATTTCCAAAAACTACCTGGCATAGGTGAAAAAACAGCTGAAAGATTAGCGCTTCATCTCGTTACACAATTTAATGATGAAGATATCGCTGATTTTTCCAAACACTTAAGCGATTTAAAAGACGCCATTCATCCATGCCCAATTTGTGGCATGTTAACTGATCAAAAAACATGTCAAATTTGCCAAGACGAATCAAGAGATGATCAAACGATTATGGTTGTCGCAGACCCTAAAGATGTATTTGTGATGGAAAAAATGGCAACTTATCGCGGTAAATATCATGTATTAGGTGGTCTCATTGATTTTTCAAGAGGCATCACAGACAAAGAATTAAATATTGAAGGTCTAGAACAAAGAATAGCACGCACAAAAGAAATCATTCTAGCAACGAACGGCACAGTAGAAGGCGAAATGACAGCTAAATTCATCAAAGCTTTCTTTGCAGACAAAGACATTATGGTAACAAGATTAGCCTCTGGTTTACCAGTTGGTGCTGATTTAAGATATGCAGACGATTTAACTTTAAGTAAGGCTGTAGAAAATAGGTTGAAATACTAGGAGGAACCAATATGTGGGAAGCTATTAGCAATTTTTTTGTCAATATTTATGGTAGTGTCAATGAATGGATAAAAAGCGTTTTTCAATTTGATCAAATTTTTATGGATTTATATAATCAATTTATTGTCCCTCTTCCAGAACTCATTAAGATTCTCGGTGCTGGGTTATTAGTAATTATTATCATCTTAGGTGTGATTAGTTTTGTGAAGAAAATGCTGAAGTTATTTATCGTAATTGCAGTCATTTTAGCCATTGTTTTCCTAGTCACGCAATTAACATCATAAAAACACTTGCAAAATGGTCGCTAATCGTTTACAATAGATTACGATTTCTAGGAGGCAAAAATGAAGGATAACCTAAAAGACTTAGCAATGCTTGATATTGCTGAAGCGCTATTGAAAGAAAATGGAAAACCAATGTCAATTAATGACTTGATTGATAAAGTCGCTCAAATCAAAGGCATTGATCAAGAAGATTATGATAAATTCACACAACTCTATATGGACATTACTCAAAGTGCAAAATTTGTTTATAGCGGTAATGATGAATGGGATTTAAAAGAAAGAAACTTAGAGCTGTGGGATAAAGACGGCTATGCTTTTGTTACACCTGAAGAAATAGAAGAGGCTGAAGAAGAAGAGGAAGATCTTGAGTTTACAGAATTCGTTCTTGAAGAAAAAGAAGAAGAAGACGAACATGAAGATGAAGAAGATGAAATCGACGAAGACGAAGACGACATAGACGAAGAAGCAAGAAAGAAAAAAGCTGAAGAAGAGCAAGAACGTAAAGAAGAAGAAGCTTATATTGAAGTTGAACTCGATATTAAATCAACTGATGATGACGACGTTGATGATGACATTGATCTTGAATTTGATGAATACGATGAAGACGACTACAATGAAATCATGGACGATTATGAAGATATGTATGATGATGACTGATTCATCATCACACGTCTAAACAGGAAGAAGACACTGTGTCTAATTGGGACGGTGTTTTTTCTTTTTCATGTTATAATAATGATAATTTTAGGAGGCTATATCATGAATGAAAACCTATCAATAATGGAACTACAAAAGCGTATGAATCATGCAGAATTAACATCTGTAGAGATTGTTCATTTTTATCTTGATAGAATAAAAACCATCGATAAAAGTTATAATGCTGTCTATATGGTTAATCCTGATGCCCTTGATATGGCAATAAAATGTGATGAAGAGCGCAAAAAAGGTAAAGTGCGATCTTTGATGCACGGGATACCCGTTTTATTAAAAGATAATATTAATACCGCTGGCAAACAAACAACAACCGCTGGCACGACGATCTTAAAAGACCATTACGCATTAGAAGACGCGACACTTGTTAAGACACTTAAAAAAAGTGGTGCAGTTATTTTAGGTAAAACAAATCTAACCGAACTTGCTTGTTTTAAAACATTTACAGGTATCAATGGTTTCTCAAGTCTGGGGGGTCAAGTGATTTTCCCTTGGGATATCAAAGAAGATCCGAGCGGTAGTTCAACGGGTAGTGCAGTAGCTGTCGCGTTACGCTTAGCACCGGTTTCAGTGGGTACAGAAACAGGAGGTAGTATAATGTCACCTGCCATGAGAAATGGTGTTGTTGGATTAAAACCAACCATAGGATTAGTGCCTAGAACGGGGATTCTACCTATTTCACACACGCTTGACACAGCTGGACCTATGGCGAACAAAGTAAGTGATTTAGCCGTTTTATTATCAAGTATGAGAAGTAATGACCCTAGAGATGTTGTCACTATGGAGAAAAGCGATAAGAATATAGACTACACTGACTTTTTGTCAACAAACAACGTCAAGCGCATTGGATTAGTTAGAACGAGCATTTATCCAATACCTGAAGGTAGAGAAGATATATTTCAAAAAATGTGTGAACACTTAGCTGATTTAGGGTTTGAACTCGTTGAAGTTGACGTGCCAGAAGTAGAAAAGATTTACCCCATTATGAAATATGAATTTAAACATGATTTAAATCTATATCTAAAGACAGAACATACAAATATAACGTTAGCAGATATCATTAAACATAATAGTCAACACCCTGAAGAAAATTTAAAATATGGTCAAGCTGTATTAGTTGAAACACAAGAACAAACTTCTGGACACATGGATGAAGAAGAGTATTTAGATGCATTAGACGAAAGACAAGATATTAAATCTAAGATTAATGACATTTTCAAAAAACAAAATCTAGATATGCTCTACTTCGTGAGTTATACAAGTATCGGTCCTGAATGTGGATTTCCAACATTATCATTACCCGTTGGATTTGATCATATGGGATATCCGTTTGGCACCTATTTTCTAGCACCGTATTGGCAAGAAGGAAATTTAATAGAGGTTGCTAATAAATTAGAAAAACGTCTTAATTTAACTGTAAATCCTTTAAAGTAAAGATAAGGTGTTTATCGAAAACACCTTATCTTCTTTTTTTGATACAATAGGTATGGAAGGAGTTGGTCTTATGTGGTATGAATGGTTAGGATATGCAGCATCATTAATCGTATTAGTGTCGTTAGTGATGAGTTCTGTCAAAAGATTACGTTGGATAAATTTAGCAGGTTCATTGGTGTTTGCTGCTTACGGTATTTTAATTGAAAGTTATCCAGTAGCCATTATGAATTTTGGTATTGTTTTGGTTAACACGTATTACCTTTATAATATCTATCATCAAAAGGATGCTTTAAAGGTAGTCCCAATTCAATCAGATGTGGCATACTTAGAAATATTTGTGAATCAATATTTAAATGATATGAAAAAATTTATGGCAACCGATACAGAGGTCTTATATCAAAAAGATTATACAAAGTTCTTTGTTACAAGAAATACAGTACCAGCGGGTTTATTTGTGGGTAAAAAAAATAATGATCAACTTGATGTTTTAATTGATTATACAACACCGGCGTATAGAGACTTTAAGATAGGTAATTTTATCTATGAAACAAATAAAAATAAGTTTGAAGAAATGGGTATAAAAAAGCTCGTAAGTGAAAAAGGAACACCTAAACACCAGAGTTATTTAGAACGTATGGGATTCGTATTAAATAAAGAAACAGACATGATGGAAAAATCGTTGTAGTTTTTGCAATTTCGTTATTGCTAGGTATAAGTGATTTTGATATAATGATTAAGAGCACGCTATCGGCCTCTTCTGAAAGAGGCCATTATTTTTTAAAAAGCGTATAAAGGAGGCAGTGTATGGCTAAATATATATTTGTTACTGGCGGCGTTGTTTCTAGTCTAGGAAAAGGGATTACTGCTTCCGCGATTGGACAACTTTTAAAAAGTAGAGGTCTTTCTGTCTTTATGCAGAAATTTGATCCATATATCAATATCGATCCAGGAACGATGAGTCCCCTTCAACACGGTGAGGTGTTTGTGACAGACGATGGCGCAGAAACAGATTTAGATTTAGGTCACTATGAGCGGTTTATTGATGAGAATCTTAATAGACACTCCAATGTCACAACGGGTAAAATTTATCAGTCAGTCATCAATAGAGAAAGACGTGGTGATTATTTAGGAGCGACTGTTCAAGTCATTCCACACATTACAAATCAAATCAAGAAAAAACTTGTGGATGTCGCAAGGCACGACAATCCAGATGTCGTTATCACTGAAATCGGTGGTACCGTTGGGGACATCGAATCATTACCATTTTTAGAAGCAATTAGACAAGCAAGAAGAGACTTTGGTTATAACAACACACTTTATGTTCACACAACGTTAGTGCCATATTTAAAGGCAGCTGATGAGTATAAAACAAAGCCTACGCAACACAGTGTTAAAGAACTCATGAGTTTAGGCATTCATCCGGATGTGATTGTTTTAAGATCTGAAAAAGGCGTTAGTCAGGAACAAAAAGAAAAGATCGCGTTATTTTGTGACGTTGATGTCGATGCCGTTTTTGAATCCAATGACGTTGATGTCTTATACGAAATCATCACTGAAATGCAGAAACAACACATTGATGATTGGATTGCTAAACATTTAGGATTCACAAATTTACCACCAGCTAACGTTAAGCCTTGGAATGACTTGATTGATCGAATTAAACACCTTGAAGGTAATATTAGAATTGGTTTAGTAGGTAAATATGTAAAACTCCATGACGCGTATCTATCAGTCTCTGAGGCATTACAACATGCAGGATTTTATCATAAAAAAAATATAGCGATTGAATGGATTAACGCTGAAGAAGTTGATGATTCAAATATCGCTTATGCATTAAAAGATTGTGATGGCGTATTGGTGCCAGGTGGTTTTGGCAAACGTGCTACCGAAGGAAAGATTGCTGCCATCACTTATGCAAGAGAAAACAATATACCTTTCTTAGGGTTATGCTATGGTATGCAATTAGCAGTGATTGAATACGCTAAGAACGTATTACGTATTGAAGACGCTAATTCCACTGAAATTGATCCTCAAACGAAAAACCCAGTGATTTCATTACAACGTGGTAGAGAAGAAGATGAAGATATGGGTGGTACATTGAGATTAGGTCTTTATGATTGTGAAATCAAAAAAGGAACTAAAGCGTATGAAGCATATCAAAGTCATGTGATTAAAGAACGTCATCGTCATCGCTATGAGTTTAATAATCAATACTTGGATCAATTTGAGGAAAGTAAAATGACGATTTCAGGTTTTAATACAAAATACCAACTTGTAGAAATGATTGAATTAGAAAATCACCCTTGGTTTGTGGCTGTTCAATTCCATCCAGAATTTTTATCAAGACCATTAAGACCACATCCACTGTTTAGAGATTATATTAAGGCTATTATAGAAAAACAAAAGTAACCCATAATCGCACTTTATTCGTTGATATAAAAGTCGTTTAGGGGTATAATAAAAATGATATTTTTCAAGGAGGAAAACTATGTTAGTATCAGCAAAAGAAATGCTTGAAAAAGCACATAAAGAAGGATATGGTGTTGCACAAATCAACATTAATAACCTTGAATGGACAAAAGCAGTCCTAGAAGTAGTAAAAGAATTAAAATCACCAGTTATTTTAGGCGTATCAGAAGGTGCTTCAAAATACATGGGCGGTTTTGAAACAGTTGTAGCCATGGTGAAAGCTTTAGATAAACACTATGATATCAAAGAACCAGTCGCTATTCATTTAGACCACGGTACATATGAAGGTGCATTTAAGGCGTTAGAAGCAGGATATACATCAATTATGTTTGATGGTTCACATTATCCATTTGAAGAAAATTTAGAAAAGACAAAAGAAGTCGTTGCTGCTTGCCATGCTAAAGGCGTATCAGTTGAAGCAGAAGTTGGTTCAATTGGTGGTGAAGAAGACGGCGTCATCGGTTTAGGTGAAGTTGCAGATCCTGAAGAATGCCGACAAATCGCTGCAACAGGTGTTGATATGTTTGCTGCGGGTATTGGTAATATTCACGGTGCATATCCAGAAAACTGGCCAGGTCTTCGTTTTGATGTTTTAGAAAATGTAAAAAATGCGACAGGCGATATTCCACTAGTACTTCATGGAGGTACAGGTATTCCAGCTGAAATGGTTCAAAAAGCTATTTCATTAGGCGTTTCAAAAGTAAACGTAAATACTGAATTACAATGGGCTTTTGCAGAAGCAACTCGTAAATACATTGAAGCAGGCAAAGACAAAGTTGGTAAAGGTTTTGATCCAAGAAAACTATTAGCTCCTGGTACAGAAGCTGCTAAACAAGTCGTTAGAGACAAGTTTGCTATGTTTGGATCAGTTGGTAAAGCTTAAGTTATGCCAACACGTGATGAGTCGATTTATCACGAGTACGCCAATTGGAAACTAGAATATCACGATTTAATTCAATACCTAAAAGAAAACGACTCGGATTTAATCATTCGCTTTAGACATGTATTTGATGTCACAGACTTTCTATATGAAAAACTGATTGATGATCCTACATTTTCAGATGAGGAAAATCAAATCTTTGAGACTGGCTTTTATTACATCTTTGACCAAATAGATAAAATTAACGATTTACTTATGGAATCATATGATGGAAAAGTGGATGTCCTTGAGAAACGTGCAAAAGATGTTAATTTATTATTAAACACGATTGACTTTCAAAATGAATTACTCAGCTCTGATGGGTATAAACAAAAAGATCTTGATGAATTAACAAAGTTAGAAGTGAAAATTGAGTCTCAGTTAAAAGATCATGAAGATATTTCAAGTGAATTATTTGATAGACTTGATCAATTAAGCTATAGAATTTTTCATGATATGGGTATTGATTTTTATCCAATTAATGATATTTTCTTTGAAATTGCTGATGAATTGGGTATCTTATAAGGCTCTCCTTTGAGAGCCTTTATGCTATAATTAATTTAACATAATCGTTAAAGGGAGGATATAATGAAAAAAGTTCTATTATCAATGATTTTATTAGCTTTGACGTTTGTATTATTCGCATGTGATCCATACAATGTGGATAGTTTTAGAGAAGGCGACATTGTTGAGATGTCCAATGATGATGTAGTAAGTATGTTAAGTGCTGTAGATTGGGAAGCTGCTGGGGAAGCGATACAATTAGATATTCACGCTGATGTCGATATTCAAACCGAATCATCTTCAAGCTTTTTTGATTCCAATTTTGAATCAAGTGTTGATTTAAATGCGGTTTTCGATTCAACAACCTATGTTCAATACAGTGATTTAATTTCGGATGTTGCTCTTCATTCTGAATCAGAATTAGAATTTAGTTATGACACAGAAACTACATTTAATGCATCAACAACATCGGTAGATATGAGTGGATCTGGCGCATTAAATGTTTACTTTAGTGAAGGATTCCTCTATGTTAATCCGAGTGTAGATATGTCATCAAATGGTACAGAATTTTCAATCAGTGGAAAAGAAAAGTTGAATGAAGAAGTCACACAAGCGATGTGGAATGAGTTTAACAATGAAATAAATATCGGTGATGTAAACCCAGGTGGGATGACATCTATTTATGATATAATGACCGAATTACTTGTATTATTTGACGAAGAACACACGGCAGATTTTCTTGAAGCATTCCCAATGATTACAGTATATCAAAAGGGAACAGTAACGAATGTTCATTTTGAAGTTGATAAAGCATTTATTTTAGAACACGCAGAAGATTTATTAGTTTTTATGTTTGATATGATGGTAGAATCTGGTGAAGAAGTTTTTACACCTGAAGAAATTTCAGCAGAAATTATTGATGCCTTGGCAGAACTCAATGAGTATATGGATTATTTTGACGTACTTAGCATGTCCATGGATATCATCATTGATGGTGGGAATCTTGTTAAATACGCAGCTTCAATGACGATGAAAACAGTCACAGGATCACTTGATGATTTGGGTGCCGCAATAGATATTACATTTTCAATAGAAGCGAATTTCGGTGTGAACCTACCGAGTTTCCCTAACGATTTAGGTGATTATACACCGGTTGATGAGATCGGTGAAAATTATGATTTTAGTTCAATGGTGACTTTAGTAAATTAAATGACAAAATAAAAAGGGCGTCAAGCCCTTTTTTCTTTATCTATTTTTTAAATGTGGGAACAAGATAACGTCTCTGATGTTTGGTGTGTTAGTAACAAGCATAATGAAACGGTCAATACCGATACCTAGACCACCGGTTGGTGGCATACCATACTCCAAGGCTTCTACGAAGTCAACATCCATTTCGTTTGCTTCATCATTGCCAAGTTCTTTTTCTTTTAATTGATTTTCAAATCGTTCTCTTTGATCAATTGGATCATTTAGTTCTGAGAATGCGTTTGCGTATTCACTCTTCATGATGAATAATTCAAAACGATCTGTAAAACGTGGATCTTCCTCGTTTTTCTTTGCTAATGGACTGATTTCAATTGGATGTCCATAAACCATCGTTGGTTGAATAATTGTATCTTCAACGAATTGATCAAAGAAGGCTTCAACGATATGTCCAAATGCGAAGTGTTTCTGTACGTCAACATGATGTTTCTTAGCAATCGCTTTTGCTTCCTCTAGCGTGAGTGATTGCCAGAAATCAACACCAGTCACTTCTTTAATCGCGTCTACCATGTGAACTCTTTTCCAAGGTGCTTCCATGTGAAGTACTTGATCTTGGAATTGAATATCGTAAGTGCCTAAGATTTCTTTTGTGACAGTTGAAAGACAACCCTCGACAACATCCATCATATCACCCATATCTGCATATGCAAGATAGGCTTCAATGGTTGTGAATTCCGGATTATGTTTTGCATCCATACCTTCATTTCTAAATAGTCTACCAATTTCATAAACAGCTTCCATACCACCAACGATTAAACGTTTAAGTGGAAGTTCGGTTGCTATTCTTAAGTAGAAATCCATATCTAGTGTATTGTGATGTGTAACAAATGGTCGTGCAGCTGCACCACCTAAAACACTTTGTAAGACAGGTGTTTCAACTTCAATAAATCCTTTGGAATCAAAATAGTTTTGAATGGCACGAATGACTTTTGGTCTAGTCATAGCGACACGACGCGCATCTTCATTAACAATTAAATCAACATAACGACGACGTCTAGATTCCTCTTTATCTTGAAGACCATGAAATTTATCCGGAAGTGGTCTTAATGCTTTTGTTAAATGTGTGTATATGTCTGCTTTAACAGTTAACTCACCCGTATTCGTTCTAAATACATAACCTTTAATGCCGACGATGTCACCCAAATCAGATTGTTTAAAGACTTCATAAGCATCTTCACCGATAATGTCTTTTCTTACATAGACTTGAATTTGACCGTCACGATCTTGGATATGCATAAAACCAGCTTTACCTTGACGACGTTTTAAAACGATACGTCCGGCAATGCTAACGACTGCGTGTTGTTCCTCTAAGGCATCATGATCGAATGCATCATATACATCAAAAATATCTTTTGTGTGATGAGTTCTTTCATATTTTTGTCCAAAGGGATCAATTCCCTTTGTTTTAAGCTCGTGAGCCTTCTCTCTACGAACCTGCTGTTGTTCAGTTATGTCTTCTGGATACATAAGGATCCTCCTTGTTTCTATTTAATATATTACCATAGAAAAAGCCATAAGTGCGTTATGGCTTTCGCTTTTCTTCAATCAGTTCATACATTAAATGGTCTTTAATTGGGGTAAGGCTTGTGACTTTAAGGGTAGTTGTTTTTTGGCCAAGTCGTAATGTTAATTCATCACCAACCTCAACATCTTTTGAAGGTTTAGCTACTTTTCCGTTTATTTCAACACGATCTTTTGTCGCCGCCTCTTTTGCAATCGTTCGACGTTTAATGATTCTAGCGACTTTTAAATACTTATCAAGCCGCATCAGGATTCAATTTAACATCAGCTTTTGGTTGATGTTTTTCTTCCCACCAAACAAGTTTACCTGTTTCATGAATTTCTTCAATATCTGATTGATTAAGTGTTTCTACTTCAACCAAATAATGGGCAATTGCATCTAGTAATTTACGCTCATGTGTAATGATTTCTTTTGCTTCAATGTAACAATCGTTAATAATATGTCTTACTTCACTGTCAATTTCAAGAGCTATTTGATCAGAGAAGTTCTTTTCTTTCATATAATCACGGCCTAAGAATACGTTACCACCTCTTTTTTCGTATTGGATAGGACCGAGATCGGACATACCATATTCAGTGACCATTGCTCTAGCGATGGCTGTTGCATTTTGGAAGTCGTTATATGCACCTGTTGTGACTGTATCAAACACTGTTTCTTCAGCGACACGGCCACCAAGAAGAGAAGTAATTTTAGCAAGAAGCGAATGTTTCGTTTCTAAGAATTTTTCTTCTGCAGGGGTCATAAGGTTATAACCACCAGCTTGTCCACGAGGGATAATCGTTACTTTTCTAACGATATTAGCATCTTTTAATTTTAAACCGATAACAGCGTGTCCCGCTTCATGATATGCAACAGTTTTCTTTTCGCTTTCGGAATACTTACGGCTTTTCTTAGCTGGACCCATCATGACACGATCAATTGCTTCATCTAAATCTTTTGGTAAGACAGATGTTCTATTATCACGTGCGGCTAATAAAGCAGCTTCATTTAACAAGTTTTCAATATCAGCACCACTAAATCCTGGAATCTTTGTAGCGAATTCATCAAATTTAATAGACACATCAAATTTTTTATTACGGGCATGAACTTTAAGAATTGCTTCACGACCTCTAACATCAGGAAGACTAATCGTAATTTGTCTATCAAAACGACCAGGTCTTAACAGCGCAGGGTCTAATACATCAGGACGGTTGGTTGCTGCCATGATGATAATACCCATATTAGATGTGAAACCATCCATTTCAACGAGTAATTGGTTAAGTGTTTGTTCACGTTCATCGTGACCACCACCAAGACCAGCACCACGTTGGCGACCAACAGCATCAATTTCATCAATGAATAAAATACATGGTGAATTCTCTTTAGCAACTTTAAACAAGTCCCTTACTCTAGAAGCACCGACCCCAACGAACATTTCAACAAAATCAGAACCTGAAATTGAGAAGAATGGGACGTTTGCTTCACCAGCAACAGCCTTAGCTAATAATGTTTTACCTGTACCTGGAGAACCGACAAGAAGTACACCTTTAGGAATTCTGGCACCCATATCAACATATTTTTTAGGGGTTTTAAGGAAGTCAATAAGTTCTTCCATTTCTTGTTTTTCTTCTTCAACTCCAGCAACATCTTTAAATGTTACTGTTTTTTCACGGTTTAAACGGGCACGGTTTTTTGCGAAATCAAACGCTCTGTTATTTTGTGAGTTTGCATTTCTAAAGATAAAGAATAATGCACCGATAATCACAATCGTAGGAACAAGATAAATTAGAATTGTCCAAATATTAATACCAGATAATGGAATAATAGCTGTCGTACCGCCATAACCATCGACAACTTCTAAGATATAATCAGCATCATCAATACGCATGGTGTTTTCAAATCCAACAGCACCACCATAATTGGCTTGATACTGCTCATAAAATGTACCTTTGATGGTAACAAGATCCCAGTTTTCTCCACCAACTAGTTCATACGAAACAGATTCAATATAATGATTTTCTGCAGCTGTAACTATTTCTGCAGGGCTTAGCTCAGTGGTTTGTTCAGATAATGCATCGCGTAAGAAAATAATAATCGCGATAACGATAATGATTGTGAAAATAATGATTAAATAATCAGGACGCTTCCTGAACTCAGGGCGTTTAGTAGGTTTTTTTGGTTGTTGATTCATTCATACACCTCAAATTATTTTGAATATACTTCTGGTTTAAGGATGCCCACATAAGGCAAGTTTCGATAAAGCTCATCATAGTCAAGACCATAACCGACGACGAATGCCTTCGGAATTGTTTTACCAATATAATCTGGAATAAAAGGCACAAGACGACCTTCTGGCTTATCTAACAATGTGACGACTTTAACACTGGTTGCACCACGATGCTTAAATAACTTAACAATCGTGTCTAATGTTTTACCCGTATCGACAATGTCTTCAACGATTAAAACATTTCTTCCAGTGAGTGAAAAATCTAAATCCATTTTGATTTTAACATCACCAGATGAACTAATACCACCATGATAACTGCTAACGGACATATATGCTATTTCAACTGGTAAATCGATCTTTTTAGCAAGATCTGATAAGAAAGGTACACAACCTTTTAAAAGACCAACAAGAAGAAGATGCTTACCTTCATAATCTTTCGTTATTTGATCACCTAACTGCTCACAAATGGTTCGAATGTCTTTTTCTGAGACGAGTATTTCGCTGACATCACGATGCATGGTCATTCTCCTTAAGTGCGAAGTATAAACTATTTTCATTTCCTAATGTTTCATTCATATAATGATCTTGAACCCAAAGGATTTCACCCTCATTATCAACAAGAATCCATAATCTGTTTCTTGTTAACATAGGGACCTTTTCGTCTATCAAAAGCTTTTTAAGCTTTTTATGACCATAGGGATAAGATAACATATCTCCATCTTTACGGTACCGAAGCCATAAAGGAAACGCTAATTTATTATAACATAATTTTTGTAATTCTTCAGTTTTGACGTGGGATTTATCTAAAAATGTGAAAATCGCCATATTCGGTAGTTTTGTTTCACCATCTTTTACCTTAATAAGGACGTCAAGTGATGGTTTTAACACCTCAATTTCAGCAAGATCATAATGTCTTACAAAATAATGATTAGCATCAATTCGGTAAGTTTTATTTGGTGCTTTTTTATGAAGAATGTCTTTGATTGTAGAGATTTTTTCATAAGATACTTGCACACGCGCTTCTTCTAATAAATAGGCGATAATATCGTCTTGAACAGCATCATCAAGTTTCAAGTAAGAAGGTATATTAATGA
Organism: Acholeplasmataceae bacterium; assembly: GCA_963675245.1. Taxonomy (GTDB): domain Bacteria; phylum Bacillota_I; class Bacilli_A; order Acholeplasmatales; family Acholeplasmataceae; genus WOFB19. Next base: position 730,649 of record OY775910.1, read on the forward strand.
TCTGTTTTCCTTTTAGATAAGCAAGTGATGTTTTTCTAATAAACCTAAATGCTGCAGTTAATTGATAATGAAATTGTTTGGTTTGATTAAGAAGATCACTGTTTTCTTGCATCATTACTGGCACAATTGCGTGACGATACCTGTTTCTTAAATAAGCATCACCATCATTTGATTCATCTTCCATATAAGGGACTTCATTTACTTTTGCATATGCTATTAATTTTTCTTTAGAAATATATAAGAAAGGTTTTATAAAGGTAATTTCCTTGTCTTTATGACATTGTTGCATGCCGGCATAACCAAGTAAATTACTGCCTCTTGTTAACTTCATCAAAACAGATTCCAAAAGATCATCTAAATGATGTGCGGTTAAAATAAATCTCGCATGTGCAACTTTTGCGACATCATGTAAATACTGTTGTCTTAAAATGTGTGCTTGGTGGTGGAAATTACCATCTTCAATATCAATTGTGTAGTAATGATAAGGAATATCATATAATGAGCAGTAATGCTTTACTAAATCCGCTTCCTCAGCCGATTGTTCTCTTTGTTGATGATTAAAATGGACAACTTCAATATTAAAATCTTGGCGTATGAAAAAATCCAGCATTGTCATTGAATCGACACCACCACTTACGGACAAGATTAATAAGTCTTTTTTTGAAATCCCGCAATCGGATTGTAATGCTTTTAACACTTTTTCCATAGGAACCTCCACCACCTTCATTATAACACTTGTTTACGTAAAGAAGGAGATGCATATGATTACTCTCATGTTATAATGATACCGTTAAAGGAGGCACGGTTATGCTTATATTGGCTAGTGGTTCACCTAGACGTGCAAAATTACTTAAAGATGCGGGACTTCAATTTACAACCATTGTTAGTGATATTGAAGAGATATTTGATCCTAATCAAAAACCTGAAGAAATTGTTGTAAATCTCGCTTTACAAAAGGCAAATTCTGTGTTTTTAAACCACTCGGAAGATACAGTTATTGCTGCTGACACGATTGTTGTTTTTGGTGATAGAATTCTTGGTAAACCTCAAGATGAAAAAGAAGCGTATGACATGTTAAAACTTCTTTCCAATGAAACACATGAAGTATATACGGGAGTTGCCATTTTAAAAGGCGATCAAAAACGATCATTTTATACAAAAAGTGAAGTTACAATGAAAGCTTTATCCGATTTAGAAATCAATAATTATATCAGTACCGGAGAACCAATGGACAAAGCTGGTGCTTACGGTATTCAAAGTGGTGGCGGTGAACTCGTTGATCACTTTAGTGGTGACTTCTTCACCATTGTTGGCTTACCATTAAAAGATGTCTTACAAACATTAAAAGAAATAGAAGCCTGATGAACCAGGCTTTTTCTATGCTGTTGTAGAGATATAGTATAAAAACGTATATAATATATGTATCAATGAATGTTAAATGAAGCAGTTAAAGGGGTGTCAATATGACATTTGAAGATAAAACAAAACTATTAGAAGGATATAATGTTTGGCAAACAAAGCCACTTAATAATTTGCCATCAATCACGATGGCTGATGGTCCTCATGGTATTAGAAAACAAGTTGATATTAATGATACTGTTGGTGCAAAAGGCAGCACAAATGCGACTTGCTTCCCAACTGCCAGCCTTATGGCTTGTAGTTTTGATAGAGAGCTCATTAAAAAGCAAGCAACACTTATTGGTAAGGAAGCAAGACATTTTGGTGTAAATATTGTTTTAGGTCCAGGAATTAACATCAAAAGAAGCCCACTTTGCGGACGTAATTTTGAATATTATTCAGAAGATCCTAAATTATCTGGTGAATATGGCGCAGAATTCGTGCGTGGATTAGAAGATCAAGGTGTTGGAGCAACCCCTAAACATTTTTTCTGTAACAATCAAGAAAAACATCGTTTCACAGTCAATAGTATTGTTGATGAGCGCGCCCTGCATGAAATCTATTTAGCACCATTTAAACGAGTGATTGCAGAAAACCCAGCGCAATTGATGACAAGTTATAATCTCATTAATGGTTATTATGCAGCGGAACATCCAATCATCAATAATCTTGTTAGAAATCGTTGGGGATATCAAGGCGTTATCGTCTCCGATTGGGGTGGTATTAATCATCGTCCAGCATCCATATTAGCGTCATGTGATTTAGAAATGCCTAATTCACAAGGGTATCACACACATATACTCTTTAATGTGGCACAACATGATGTTGATTTAAAAAGACAAATCGATAGATCTGCTGAACGTATTACACAATTAGTCCATCACTACTCCAAAACAGAACCAATCGAAGTTGATTTTGATAAGCATCATGAACAAGCAAGACTAATGGCGCGAGAATCAATGGTGCTATTAAGAAACAAAGACAACATATTACCTTTAAATGATAAAGAAAATGTCGCGATTATTTCTGGTTTTATTGATCATATAAGATATCAAGGTGGTGGATCATCACATATTAATCCAACACAAGTACCACAAATTAAACATATAATTGAAAACTACTCTAAAAATGCTAAAGTAGCTAAAGGTTTTAGACTAGACGTTAAAACAAACGACAAAAAAATGATGCTAGAAGCGTTAGAACTAGCTAATCAAGCAAAAAAAGTTGTTTATATTGTTGGTGTTCCTGAGAAATACGAATCCGAAGGGTTCGACAGACTACACCTAAATATTCCACAAAATCAAATTGATTTATATCATGAAATATATAAATATAATCAAAACATCATTGTTGTTATATTAGGTGGATCAGTGATTAATGTTGAGTTTGCTGAATCAGCAAGAGGTATGCTTGCGGCATATTTAGGTGGTCAAGCAGCAAGCCAAGCTATATTAGACATACTCTATGGACGTGTAAATCCTTCGGGGAGATTAGCAGAAACATGGATTGATGATGCTAAAGAATGCAATGTTGAAATCTCTGATGATAATCACGCGATTTATTATGATGAATCTATATTCGTCGGGTATCGTTATTATGAAACGTTTAAAAAACAAACGAGATTTCCATTTGGTTATGGATTAAGTTATACCAAATTCAGTTATAAAGATTTAACAGTCAAGCAAAGTGATGAAGACTATCATGTTAGTGTTACTGTTAGAAATATGGGACAAATTCTAGGTAAAGAGGTTGTTCAAATCTATGTGAAAAGCAATGAATCATCTGTTTTTAAAGCGACGAGAGAACTTAAAGCGTTTGATAAAATTGAATTAAAACCAGGTGAAGAAAAGACCGTATCATTTAAGCTTTTCAGAGATGATTTCGCATATTATGATTGGATTCAAAAGCGTTGGAATGTAGAAGAAGGCGACTATGTCATCGAAGTTGGTAAAAATGCAAGACACATCATTGATGGTGTAGAAATTCATGTTCAAGGTCGAGAAATCAAACATCCTCTTATTAGCTATAATCAATATCACTATAATACATCAGACTTTATTAAATTATATGGTAAATCATTACCACCTAAAAAGATTAAAGCGAAACGACCATTTACGATTAATAATACGTTAAATGATGTAAGTTCAACGCTCATCGGTAGAATCTTTAGAAAACAAGCAATTAGACGTTCTAAAGCAGCGATTACTGGAGAAGTAGATCCCGCGATGCAAGAAGTCACACGCAGAGCGATTGTCGAAACACCCATGCGCATGCATAGTATTTTCAGCAATAAAGCAGTATCGCTTCAACAAATTGAAGGCATGATTGATATCATTAATTTAAAATTTAAAACAGGATTTAAGAAGTTGCGAAAAAAATAGGACATCACTCGATGTCCTTTTTTCTACTTTCTTTGATTGCTAATAATTCATCCTTTTCGTAACGGTACTTCTTATGGCAGAAATGACATTCGACTTCCGCGTGACCATCTTCCTCAATCATGTCATCTAAACTCTGATCATCAAGTGTTGATAGTGATCTCGCGAAACGTTCCTTAGAACAATTACAGACATAAGCAATAGGTCTTTTTGATAATATTTCTTCTGTACCATCCGACAATCTATGCATGATATCTTCAGGTGTTTCTCCTTGTTCGATGAGTGTAGAAATGGGTGGTATTGAAGATATAATCTTCTCGATTTTGGTTATCACGTCATCTGGACAACCAGGCATTAACTGCAAAATATAACCACCGGCAGCTAAGACGCTTTGATCAATGTTCACAAGAACACCTACACCAACGGATGATGGTATTTGATCAGATAGTGTGAAATAGTAGGTAAAGTCATCTCCGATTTCACCGGTTTGTAATTCGGAAGAAGATGTGAAATACTCACGCATATTCAAATCTTTTGTCACAAATAAAAAGCCACGTCCCACAGCAGCACCCACATTTAACTTGCCTGCATTGGGACCACTGTTATATGTTAAGTAAACTTCAGGATTCGCTATCTCTCCACGAACTTCACCACTACCATCAGCTTCGACAGTCATGGACCCGATTGGACCATCACCTTTAATACGGACAGTAATTCGCTCACCCTCCTTATACATGAGCCCCATCATCGCGGAAACAGTTAAAACACGACCTAAAGCAGCTGTCGCAGTTGGCCATGTTTGATGTCGTTTTCTAGCTTCATTCACAAGCGCTGTTGATGATGCGGTATAGATTCTTACAGATTTATTATAAGCATATCCGATTAATGCATAATCATTCATTTTTTCACCTCAAACATATTGTAGCATATTTGATTGTCTATAGCGTTTCATGCTACAATGAATCGGGTGATTAAATGTCATTTAAAATAGGAAATTTAGTGATTGAAAACAAGATTATATTAGCTCCTATGGCAGGTGTTTCAAATAGTTCTTTCCGCACATTAGCGAGACGTTATGGTGCGGGTTTAGTGTATGCTGAAATGGTATCCGACAAAGGGTTATTGCATCAAAACGAAAAGACATTAGATCTGCTTTATATGACTGATTATGAGCGTCCAATGGCGCAACAAATCTTTGGTGCTGATAAAGAAACAATGGTTGAAGCAGCGATTTATGTTGATCAACACAGCAACTGCGATATTATTGATATTAATATGGGTTGTCCTGTTCCTAAAGTGGCCGTTAAAGCCCAAGCGGGGGCATCACTTATGAAAGATCCAGATAAAATATTTGATATCATTAAAGCGATTAAAGAAAACGTCTCAAAACCGATCACAGTCAAAATAAGAGCTGGCTGGGATGATAGTAGTAAAAACGCTGTAGAGGTAGCAAAAAAAGCAGAAGCCGCTGGGGCTAGTGCGATTGCTGTTCATGGTAGAACACGCGCACAAGGTTATAGTGGATTTGCTGATTTAGAAATCATTAAAGCAGTGAAAGAAAACGTCTCTATCCCTGTCATTGGTAATGGTGATGTTAAAGATGGTCCCTCAGCTAAACGTATGCTTGACTATACGGGTTGTGATGCGGTTATGATAGGCAGGGGTGCGTTAGGTAACCCCTGGGTCTTTAGAGAGATTGAAGCATACTTAAAAGATGGTACTATTTTAGAAAAACCATCCCTTGAAGAAATTAAGGAAATGATGTTAACACATCTTGATTCTTTGGTTAAATTAAAAGGAGAAAAAGTAGCTTGTCTAGAGATGAGAAGTCATGGACCTTGGTACTTAAAAGGTATTCCTCATGCGAGTGATCTTAGAGCAATTCTAAGCAGAACAAGTACACAAGAAGATTTTGTTAAGGCTGTAACTGATTTTTTTAACAGCCATTAAGGAAGCGTATCGAAGTGGTTATAACGAGCTGCACTCGAAATGCAGTTGTCTGAAAGGACACGTGGGTTCGAATCCCACCGCTTCCGCCAGTTATCTGATAAAGGTTGCTCTAATAAGCAACTTTTTGTATATTTTACATGGTATAATAAAGAAAAAATATAGGTGGCATTATGACTTTGAATGAACTACAAACTTTAATCAAAAAATTCGTTGATGAAAGAAACATTGGAACAAGCACAGAAAACAGAATGCTAGATTTATTATCAGAATCAGGAGAGCTTGCAAAAGAAGTCTTAAAAGGATCTGATTATGGCAAAAGACTTTTTATAAAAAATAAAGCATTTGATGCTGAGTTCGGTGATGTGTTTTTTTCATTAGTCTGTTTAGCAAATCAAACAGATATTAATCTAGAAACATTAATTGTTAACGCCTTAGATAAATATGATAAGCGATTTAAAGAACATCATCACATCGGATCAGTGAATAAAAAGGGTTGAGTATTGGCTCAAACCTTAAGTCACATTAAGCATAATTTGTTATATTGCGATTATCATGATTTTAGAAGTAGATTGGAGGCATAAATATGAATAACATACCAAAGACGATCCATTATGTATGGGTGGGGGGCAAACCAAAACCAGCACACGTTGTGTCGTGCATCGAAAGTTGGAAAAAATTTTGTCCTGATTTTGAGATTATCGAATGGAATGAAAAGAATTTCAATGTTGATAATCATCCTTTTGTTAAACAAGCACTACAAGAAAAAAACTGGGCACTCATGTCTGATGTCATTCGCGTGTGGGCACTTCATGAGCATGGTGGCATCTATTTTGATACAGATATGGAACTTGTAGCACCTATAGGTGATTTACTAGAATACGACGCTTTTTTTTGTTACGAAGCACCTTATTGGTTTGGCAGTGCAGTTTTAGGTACCGTTAAAGAACATCCGATTTTCAAACGTGTACTGAAGAGATATGATCATATAAAACCTATTAAATTCCATACGAATCCTTTAACAGTACATGCATTTACTGCAGCACTTAGATATGATTATGATTTTAAACCAATTGGTAAATCAAGAGAAGTAAAACCAAACATAGGGTTATTATCAAGTGATTATTTTTTCCCTCAACATTATATGTCTGGTAAATTAAAAATGTCAGACAATACCAGAGGCATTCATCATTATTTTGGATCGTGGCATTCAGCTGGTCAAAGTCGTGGTCAACGTTTTGCAAGGTTTTCCTATAGAGTTTTAGGTAAAAACATTTTTAGAATATTTGAACATATTATTGGCAATAGCTATTATAGGATATTAAAAAAAGAATATGGTTTAATGGACAAAGCGGGGATCAAACATGACAAATGATATTATTGTAGCGAAACATATCAAGAAATATTTTGGTGATATAAAAGCTGTGGATGACATCAGTTTCAATGTTAAAAGAGGCAGCCTTTTTGCATTTTTAGGATTGAATGGCGCTGGTAAAAGTACAACGATCAACATCTTATGTTCTATTCTTAAGAAGGATGAAGGAACGGTTATCATTGATGACCTTGATCTTGATAAGAACACTGCGAAGATTAAAGAAAAAATTGGCATTGTATTTCAGGGTTCTGTCCTAGATTTAAAATTAACGGTTTATCAAAATCTTATCTCAAGAGCAAGTCTTTATCGTATGTCGAAAAAAGAAGCGTTAGTACGTATTGAAGAACTCACGAAGCTTCTTGATTTAAAAGATTTATTACACCGTACATATGGTAAATTATCAGGTGGACAAAGAAGAAGAATCGATATTGCTAGAGCACTTATTCATCGCCCACAAATTCTTTTTTTAGATGAACCAACAACGGGATTAGATCCTAATACACGTGTATCCGTTTGGGAAATATTAGAGCGACTTATGGGGCAACACGAATTGACAATATTCTTAACAACACATTATATGGAAGAAGTTTTAAAAGCGGACAGAGTGGTTATCTTAGATGAAGGGAAAGTCATTGTTAACGATACACCTGATAACCTGAAAACGGTATATACAAGCGACTTCATAAGAGTTATATCAGAAAAAGATAAAACTTTAGAAGCGTTATTTAAAGCACATAAAATGACGTATCACCATCGAGGGCATGCGTACCATGTCGCGATTAAAACACCGATAGAAGGACTGGCGTTCATTAATGAACACCAGGACATGATCACTGATTTTGAAATATTAAAAGGAAATATGGATGATGTCTTTTTAAATGTGACAGGCAAGAAACTGGAGGTTGATGATCATGAATAAATCAATGACCTACGTATCTAGTTTGTATCAATTGGTAAAGAGAAATATCTTAGTCTACTTAAGAAATTCAACAACCGTTATATTTTCCTTAATGGCACCTGTTTTAATACTTGCAATCTATACCTTATTTATGGGTGATATCCAGGTGGATATGTTAGGTGGCGTGATTACTGAAGTGCCAAGTATTTCTGATGAAACAATGCGCACGATTGTCAATGTTTGGATGATACCTGGTATTGTCGCGATCAGCTGTTTGACTGTCGCATTAAACGGCATGCTCGTCATGATCGAAGATAAAGAAAGAGGCACTGTCAATGATTTTACAGCTTCCCCTTTAAAGCCTGTTACTAGATTATTGAGTTATGTGATTGCTGCATTTATCTTAACGTTTGTTATCTGTTTAATATTTTTGTTAATCGGTTTGGCATATTTAGCTATAACGACAGGTATCTATTTTCAAGTGGTTGCTTTCTTTGAATTATTATTAATCTTATTATTATCTAGTCTTTCTGCGGTTTTAGGTTTAATGTGTGTGATGACATTCTTTAAAACTATTATGGGTGTTTCTGCATTTACAGGAATATTTAGCGCATTGATTGGATTCTTAATTGGTGCATATCTACCAGTTAGCATGTTGCCTATTGGTATACAGAATTTAGCAAACTTAATGCCTGGATCGTATTCAACAGGATTATTTAGAAGAATCTTTATGGATACCATGTTTAGTCAGATAAGTGATTTAAGTCCATCATTTATAGAACAGATTAAAGATGTCTATTCATTTGAACTTGTTTTATTTGGACAATCAATTAGTAGAAGCGGTATGTATATTTATCTAACCGGCTCTATTATCGTTTTCTTCTTTATATATTTGCTAATTGATGCAGTTAAAACAAAGGTTCTCTGTCAAGGATAGGGGTACCGAATAAGTAAATCAATGAAAAGCGTATTTTTAGGTGATTCATCTAAGTGCGCTTTTTCATTATGCACTTAACGTGTAATCTTTGTTGTAAAGAAAGAGTATTCTAGATCTAAACCTGTTGAAATCACTAAAACCATAAGCTGTTCTTTTAATCACTTTAATAAAGTTATTAATCCCTTCAATGATACCGTTCGTCATCTTTTTACGTGTTTCAGGATGAAGGTCAAATGATTGAACGATTTCTTGACGCCAATTGATAAATGTTTTCTTAATATCTCTGAATTCTTTGGTGGTTGCGTGTCTGAGTAGATCAATGAATTGATTGATAAAAGCCGGTGCCTCTTCATAAGATAATGTTTCTATGCTGGTTTGAAAGAGATCTTTAAGATGAAAAGCTTCTTTTAAATCCGGGTGAAGATTCGCTGCGATATCATGTATGACATAATCATTGACGTTTTGTTCTAAGAGATGATGGTAGTAATAAGTGTCATTCAAGTCGCTCGGTGACTTCATCAAGAGCTTCCAATGCTTCTTCAATATCTTATAGTTAATGGAATCTTCAGTATATGTTTTCATGATACGTATTCTCACGGCGTTGAATGACCAATAGATATATCTTAAGAAGTGGAAGGTATCGGCGATGATCCGTGCGTTAGGTAGATAAGCTTTCACGATATTTCGATAAGGTGCCCATAGGTCCATAATGACGTTTTTGACGTTACTGCGCTCTTCATAAGGGATTTGACTGAAATAGTTCTTTAACCAGTCTGTTCGTCTGTTTCTCATCACGTCTATCACTTTCTTGTTGATAGGATCACAGATGACAAAGGCGTATTTGCCATAGCCGAGGTTGCGCTTTTTAAATTCATCAATACTGATCGTTTCAGATAGTTTTAACCTGCTCGGTTGGATGTGTTTATCGATATGTCTCATCGCTGTTGGCACAGAGACATTCAAACGTTTCGCGATGGCTGTATAGCTTTGTACATATTCAGCCTCTCTTAAGATATGATGCTTCGTGACATTTGATATCTTATTGAAACGCTCAACGAACTGATTAGGTTCTGGGAACCGCTTGTGGCAGTGTTTACAGACATACCGTCTTCGTCTGTATTTTAAATACACATGATAGCCATTGATCACACCATGTTTAATAACCCTATCTCTATAGTCATGAACTTTAGAGGTGTAACTCCCACAATGAGGACATAATTGATAGCCTTGTGTGAATCTTAAATGCACATGCATATCATTGTTGATGGTCTCAATTTGTCTGATTTTTAAGTGCTCGTCTTCAATTCTTAATACTTTCTTGATATAATTGTCTTGCATAAGTAAACTCCTTATCAAAAGTGTGTGGTTACCTTTATTATAAGATTTACTTATGCTTTTTTATATCCCTTTATAAAATCATCCACCCCTAACATAATTATAGAGCCAAAACAAAAAACATAACATAAGAAAAGGCCATTAGATGGCCTTTTTGTTTGATCAATATTGATATTTTTTAAGTATTGCGGCTTGTTCCGGTGTTAATATCACACGAACGGAAATACCGTCTTCCTGATATTCAGATGATAGGATGGTCGTTTTTTCTTTCAAGTCTGAATAGATTTGTCCGTGATCAAACGGAATTTTTAAATTGACAATCTCACTTGATTTGAATAAATGTCCATAGATGGCATGAACAAGATCTTCAATATGTTCACCGGTTTTATTTGAAATAAACAAATAGTCATCAGTGAGAAAAGGTGTTTGTTTCACTAAATCTTTTTTAGTGAGCACCAATAAACGTTCAATGTCACTTGCACCCAATTCAGCAAGCACATGCTTAGTGACTTCAACACGTTTTTGGTTGTAATTTGCACCATCAACGATATGAAGAAGTAGATCAGCATTAACGACTTCACTTAGTGTGGACTCGAATGAATTAATTAATTCATGCGGTAGTTTGTCAATAAATCCGACAGTATCTACCAACAAAAAAGGTGGATAGTTTTTGTGTTGTAGTCGTTTTGATTTTGTTGAAAGTGTCGCGAACAACATATCTTTTTCAAACACTTCTTTATCATTGCTTAATAGGTGGTGCGATAGTCTATTCATCAATGAAGACTTACCGGCATTTGTATAACCCACTAAAGCGACAATCGGTATTTGATTTTTAAGACGACGTTGTTGTGAAATTGTTTTTTCTTTTTTAATCTTGTCTAACTGAGTTTTAATTCTATGAATTTCAATCATTAATTTTCTACGATCTAACTCTAACTTCGTTTCACCTGGACCTTTGGCGTTATAGGTACCACCACCTTGTCTAGATAACACATCACCCATACCCTTAAGACGTGGTAACATGTATAACTTTTGAGCAAGGGAAACCTCTAAAACGGCTTCTTTGGTTTGTGCTCTTTCTGCAAAGATAGAAAGAATTAAGAAACTACGATCAATGACTTGAACATCTAACTCTTTTTCAAGATTACTTAACTGAGCAGGCGAAAGTGTGTCATCAAATATGACGAGTTCCGCATGGCGTAACTCAATCGTTTTCTTTACCTCTTCAACTTTCCCACTCCCGATAAAATATTTTGGGGATATCGCTTTCGCGTTTTGTTCGATTTTTTGGATGGTTGATATTGATAAAGCTAGCGCGAGTTCCTCTAGTTCGTCTAGATTACTTTCCATCACGCCAGGTATGTTTAAACCAACCAGTATGGCCTTATCCATATGATTACCTCTTTTCTGTTATTAAATTAGGCTGTAAATGCTCTTTTATTAATCATGGATATGACCCCTTTCTACCAAAATAACTATATCACGAAAGCTTTTGATTGGCAATCGTTACTGATTGCTTTTAAACATTTAATGCACATGGTAGAATAGAAGTGAAAGAAGCGAATGATACTTGAATCAGGAGGCTGCCACCATGGATATTAAGCGATTAAGACTTGACTCGTTTGCTGTTCTAGGTAAATTAGGGTCGACAAAAGATGGGGTAGGGTTTGTTCAACGTCTATGGAAAGATCTTGAAGATAACTTTCATGAAATCAAACATTTAGCATTAAAAGATCCCCATGATACATTTATGGGATTTTGGGGATTAATGAGTGATTTTGATATGACGTTTCAACCTTGGAAAGATTTTAAAGAAGGTTATTATTTAGCAGGTGTTGAAATCGGACATGAAACCAAAGCACCTAAGGGGTGGACAAAGTGGGTTTATCCAGGTTATGAATACGCTGTAGTGTTGGTTGATGATGAATATCAAGCATGTATGGCTAAAGGTTTAGATTATTTGAAGCAAAATGAATTGACATTAGCTGGAGCGATCGTCGATTTCATGGATCCTAAAGATGGTGGACAACCATATATATATTTTCCAACGAAAAAATTATAACAATAAAGGATGGTAAATGATGGAAAACATTAGTGTCATTGGTAAGAGATTGGGATTACTCGATGAAGAATGTATCCCGTATGGTTTTGATAAAGCGAAGGTCGATTTATCTGTTTTGAAGCGACTTGAGAAAGCACCAAATGGTAAATTAATTTTAGTCACTGCGATTAATCCTACAAGAGCTGGAGAAGGAAAAACAACCACTTCAATCGGACTTGCCCAAGGGTTAACTGCGATTGGTAGAAAAGCTGTATTGGCGTTAAGAGAACCAAGTCTAGGACCAGTCTTTGGGTTAAAAGGTGGAGCGACAGGTGGAGGGCTTGCTTCTATCGTTCCTGAAGATGATATCAATCTTCATTTCACGGGAGATTTACATGCCATTACGGCGGCTAATAATTTATTATCTGCAGTCATTGATAACCATATTTATCAAGGAAATGAACGACGTATTAAAACAGTTATTTGGAAACGTTGTATGGATATGAACGACCGTGCATTAAGAAAGATTGAAACACCAACGAGACCTGATGGTTTTATAATTACAGCGGCAAGTGAGATTATGGCGATTTTGGCACTATCAAGCGATATCACGGATTTAAAAAATCGTATCAATCACATTATGATAGGTTATAATGAGGACGAAAAACCGCTCTTCGTTTCTGATCTTGGTTGTGCGGATGCGATGACGTTATTATTAAAAGATGCAATCAAACCAAATATCGTTCAAACATTAGATGGAGTACCTGCGTTTGTACATGCTGGACCGTTTGCGAACATCGCACATGGATGTAATTCTATTTTAGCAACTAAGATGGCGTTAAAACTCGGTGACTATGCTGTAACGGAAGCTGGGTTTGGTGCAGATTTAGGTATGGAAAAATTTTTAAACATTAAAACACCATATCTACCAAAACACCCAGATTTAGTGGTGTTGGTAGCGACACTTCGTGCACTTAAACTTCATGGTAATGCGAAAGACTTTAAAGTAAAAGATGTAGGTGCGCTAAAAAAAGGCATTGAACATATTGAAAAACATATATCAAACATCAAGGGATTTGGTTTGAATTATGTCATTGCGTTAAATCATTTTGAAAGTGACGATCAAGAAGAACTTTCACTGATTCTCGATTGGGCAAAAGAACATAACCACCCTATTGCATTATCTGACGGTTTCTTAAAAGGTGCTACAGGCATGGTTGAACTCGCGAAGCTCGTTGACGAAGAAAGTAACAAACCAAATCAATTTAAACATACATATCAAGAGGAAGATTCTATACAAGAAAAAATTGAGAAAGTAGCACAAAACATTTATGGAGCAAGCCGCGTTGTATTCTTTAAAAAAGCGAGAGAACAACTAGAAACGTATCAAGCATTAGGTTGGAATATGCCAGTATGTATGGCAAAAACACCATTATCACTATCAGGAGATGCTAGTGTTGTTGGTGTTCCAAAAGATTTTGTTTTAGAAATTACACAAGTTAAACCATCTATGGGAGCGGGATTCTTTGTTGCTCTCACAAAGGGTATTATGACAATGCCAGGTTTAAATAAAGCACCACGTGCACTTGATATGCGTGTGGATGAAAACGGAAATTTAATTGAGGGGTGAAGAGATGATATTACTTGATGGTAAAGGAACAGCAGAACGTATCAACGCGCAATTGAAGTTGCGTATTGAAGATGCAGAAAAAACATATGGAAGAAGACCAAAACTAGATGTGATTTTAGTGGGTAATCATCCAGCAAGTCTTTCTTATATTCGTGGGAAAGAAAAAGCGAGCAAAAAAGTGGGTATGCTTTATGAATTGCATCATCTCGATGAAGATGTAACTCAAAAAGATTTAGAAGACTTGATTGATCAATTAAATGCTGATCCTAAAGTTGATGGTATGATATTACAACTACCTATTCCCGATCATTTGGATGAAATGTCTTTAATTAACCGCATTAGTAAAGATAAAGATGCCGATGGGTTTCACGTCATTAATCAAGGAAACATGTATCAAAAAAGAAAAGCGATACATCCAGCAACACCACAAGGCATTATGATGTTGTTAGATGCATATAACATTGATGTAAAAGGAATGAACGCGACAGTTATTGGACGTTCCAATATTGTTGGATTTCCAGTTGCTAGATTATTGATGGATCGACACGCGACTATCACTGTATGCCATTCAAGAACGAAAGACATGAGTGAACATACAAAGAATGCTGATATTATTGTTGCTGCAGTTGGGGTGCCTAAATTACTTAAGAAAGATATGGTTAAGCCAGGGGCAATCATTATTGATGTAGGTATTAATCGCGTTGAAGGAAAACTTATTGGCGATGTTGATTTTGATAACTTGAAAGAGGTCGTTGGCTATATGACGCCAGTTCCCAAAGGCGTGGGTCCAATGACAATTTGTGCATTGATGGATAATACATTTACGCTTTATCTTTCACATGAAAACAAGCATTAATATTTTCATACATTTCTTCCTTTACAAACACCTTTAGTGGTTGCTATAATGGGGATGTATGAAGTGATCGTATATACCATCTAATAGGGGTGATGGTGTTTCTACCATAGTGCCGAAACATTATGACTACGATTGAAACATTACATGTTATGTAACGTGGAGAAGAGCGAAGCTTTTTACAAAACAGGGGACCAGGACGATAAGTAACATCCGATGGTACCGAAAAAACATCCACTTTTCGGATGTTTTTTTATCGGTTTTAAGTTAAAATAGGTGTGTAAACTAAATCAAAGGTGAAAAAAATATGAATATTTGGCATGACATTAGTAAAGAAAGAATTACACCAGATCATTTTGTTGCGTGTATTGAAATATCTAAAGGATCAAAGAAAAAGTATGAACTTGATAAAGAGACGGGCATGATTATTCTTGACCGTGTTCTTTTTACATCAACTCATTACCCTGCAAATTATGGGTTTATTCCAAGAACATATGCAGACGATAATGACCCGCTTGATGTGCTAGTTTTATGTCAAGAAGACATTGAACCATTGTCAATCGTGAGAGTTTATCCGATTGGTGTGATGAAGATGATTGACTCTGATGAAATCGATGAAAAAATCATCGCGATTCCATTTGGTGATCCATCACTCACACAATACAAAGATATTAAAGAATTACCAAATCACTTATTATCTGAAATGAAACATTTCTTTGAAGTATACAAATCACTTGAAGGAAAAAGAACATACATTTTGGATGTTGAAGGTCCAAAAGCTGCAAAAGAAATCATTGCAAAAAGCATGAGAGTATACGAAGAAAAATTTGGGAAATAGAGGTCAAACCGATGGGAAGAGCACATGAAGTTAGAAAGGTTGCGATGGAAAAAACCGCAGCTGCAAAATCAAAGTTATACGCAAAGTATGGTAAAGAAATATACATGGCAGCAAAAAGTGGTGAACCTGATCCTGATTTGAATCAAACGTTAAAACGATTGATTGAAAAAGCAAAGAAGGAACAAGTAACTGCGGATGTCATCAAGCGCGCGATTGAAAAAGCGAAAGGCGGCGGCGGCGAAGATTATTCTTCAGCACGTTATGAAGGATTTGGTCCTGGCTCAAGTATCGTAATTGTTGAATGCTTAACAGATAACGTGAATAGAACGATTGCTGAGGTTAGAAACTGCTTCACAAAGACTGGTGGAAAAATCGGTGTAACAGGTTCTGCAACACACATGTTTAATCATCAAGCATTCTTCTCGGTAGCGAACATTACTGAAGATGAAGTACTTGAAATTTTAATTGAAAATGACATTGATGTATCTGATATTGAAAGTGACGAAGAAGGTGTTACAATCATTGGCGAATCAACCGATTATAACAATATTAAAACAGCACTTTTAGATAGTAATCCAGAGATGGATATCACAACAGATGAAATCATGTGGTTACCAATGATGGAAACAGAGTTAAACGATGAAGAAAAAGAGAAGTTTGAACGTCTTCTCGACTTACTCAATGAATTAGACGATGTTCAAGACGTTTATCACAATGTCGCTTTATAGGTAAAATGTATGGGACTGCTACGCAGTCCTTTTTCTTTTTTATAGCATTTATAAGGTATGATTTATCGTTATGAAAACGTTACAAGATTTCTTTCATTTAAAAATTTATTATGTTATAATAATGTAGAATTGCGCGAGGAGGAACTCATGAGCTTAAAATCATTTGATCCTGACATTCAAAGATATATCGAACTTGAAGAAAACAGACAGGAACACCACATCGAATTAATCGCATCTGAAAACTTTGTTTCAGAAGCCGTTTTGGAGGCTCAGGGATCTATTCTTACGAATAAATATGCTGAAGGTTATCCTAATAAACGCTACTATGGCGGATGTGAGTTTGTCAATCTTGTTGAAGACGCCGCACGCGAACGATTGAAAGAACTTTTTAATGTGACATACGTAAATGTACAGCCACATTCTGGCTCTCAAGCAAACATGGCTGTATTTATGGCGCTTCTAGAACCAGGAGATACTATTTTAGGCATGGGCTTAAATGAAGGCGGACACTTAACGCATGGGTTCCATTTAAACTTTTCTGGTATGCTATACAACAGTAAGACATACGGTGTTTCGCATGATACTGAGTTAATCGATTATGATGATGTCAGAAGAATTGCATTAGACGTAAAACCTAAATTAATTATTGCAGGCGCATCTGCTTACTCAAGAACAATCGATTTTTCGAAGTTTAAGGAAATTGCAGATGAGGTAGGTGCTTATCTCATGGTGGATATGGCACATATTGCTGGATTGGTTGCTGCTAAAGTGCACCCATCTCCAATGCCTTATGCAGATGTCGTGACATCGACAACCCATAAAACATTACGTGGACCACGTGGCGGCATTATATTAACGAACAATGAACAGATCGCTAAAAAAATAGATCGTTCTGTTTTCCCGGGGATGCAAGGTGGACCACTTATGCATGTGATTGCTGCTAAGGCGGTTGCATTCAAAGAAGCCCTTACACCCGAGTTTGTTACATATCAAACACAAGTTGTTAAAAATGCTAAAGCGTTAGCACAAGCATTTAAAGATTTGGGTTACCCGATTGTATCTGGAGGAACGGATAATCATCTCTTGACGATTAACGTTAAAAAGAAATTTGGTATTACAGGTAAAGTTGCAGAGACGTTATTAAACAACATAGGTATTACTTGTAACAAAAACACACTACCAAATGATGATGAAAAACCAGCATACACAAGTGGTTTAAGATTAGGAACACCCGCTGTTACTACAAGGGGTTTTAAAGAACCTGAAATGATAATAACTGCGTCTCTCATTGATCGTGCTCTCACGCACAGAGACAACGAGAGTGAGCTAAAAAAAATACAAGAAGAAGTGTATAACATGACAGAAAAATTTCCATTATATAAGGGAGGAGCAAAAGCATGATTGCTAAAACAAGGCATATACCTGACGGTAAAAAAGAACTAAAAGCCTTGCCGATTGAACACTTTCTTGATTCTGAATATTTGTACTACCCTGTAACAAGTGCACGTTGTCCTGAAGGAGAAACGTGTGTTATTGGTGGTCAGTTTGTAAAAGTTGGAGAAGTGATTGGAACACGTAAAGGTGCCTTCTTTGAACAACCAATGCATGCAACAGCGAGTGGTGAAGTCAAAGGTTATGAAAAACATGTCGATCAAAGTGGTAAACTTGTTGACTGTCTCATTGTTAAAAATGATTTCAAATATGAGTTACATGAATCAATAACGGATAGAACAGATGCAGAAATTGACGCACTATCACGAGAAGATTTTGTCGATATCGCTCAAGAAGCTGGCTTAGTGGGATTAGGTGGAAGTGCGTTCCCAACGTATATTAAACTTCAAACAACTGATCCAATTGATACAGTTATCGCGAATGGTGTTGAATGTGAACCATATTTAATAGCTGACTATGGACTCACAATGACAAACCCACTACCTATTCTTGAGGGTTTGATTTACGCGATGAAAGCGAGCCATGCGAAACATGGTATTATCGCGATAAAAAAGAAATACAACGAATTATATGAAAGATTGAATTTCTGTGTAAGACAATATAGAGATTTTGATATTAAGATTGTTAAAATAGGCAACTATTACCCACAAGGTTGGGAATTAGAAGTGATTAAAAGTACGACTGGCATTAAAATTCCACAAGGTCAACTACTTTCTAAATATGGTATTTTAGAATTCAATGTGTCAACACTTGCGAGCCTTTATGCAGCTGTTAAACACAGACTACCCGTTTTAGAAAGACTCTTTACGATTAGTGGAGATGGCGTACATAATAAGAGTTTCAGAGCTAGAATTGGTACACCTATCCCTAAATTGATTGAACACGCAGGTGGGTATAAAAATCCAGAAATACCTAAAGTGTTGATTCTAGGTGGCCCAATGATGGGTGTCAATGCAACTGATGACAATATCATCATGACGCATACCACGACAAGTTTGATTGTATTAAATGATAAACCCGAAAAAGAAGAACCATGTATTCATTGTGCGTCATGTGTTTATTCATGTCCGGTAGATATTCAACCGACACAAATTATGAATGCATATAAAGCAAGAGATAAAGACATGATTCAAACGCTTGGCGTTAATAAATGTATTGAGTGTGGCCTTTGTGCATATGTCTGCCCATCTAAGATTCAATTGACAGATTATATGAGAAAAGCAAAGAGCTTCGCAAGAAAGTAGGATGAAATATGACATTTGTTAAAAAAGAGAGTCCTTATATCCGCAAGGATACAAGCTCTAACAAGATGATGATTGACGTATTAATTGCGTTAATTCCTGTCACACTGTTCGCGATTTATCGTTTTCAGTTTGACGCCGTCATTCGCTTAATCGTTTCACTTGTTGTGATGATTGGGTTAGAGGCTATATCCGTTGCGATAATGACAAGACCAAAGGGCGATAAGTTCTTTGAAAAACTTAAATCTCGTTTTGTGAACTATTCACTTACAAATTTGACTGCACCTGCAGTAAGTGCTGTTATATTTGCATTAATCGTGCCATCACAATTACCAATATATGCGGTTATCGTTGGTGCTGCATTTGCGATTATTATCGTGAAAATGGTGTTTGGTGGTTTAGGATCTAACATCTTCAATGTCGCTGCCGGTGGACGTGTATTTATTGGTATTGCCTTAGCAGGTATGTTCAGTGGTGCGTATACTGGTATAGATGCTTTAGCTGGTGCAACGCCGCTTGGTGCACTAGCAAATAATGATTTTGGATTCTTGTTGCACAGTTATACAATAGGTGACTTATTTATTGGTAACATTCCTGGTTCGATGGGAGAAATCAGTGCACTTGCTATCTTGTTAGGTCTTGCATATTTATTAATTAGAAGAACTGCCGATTGGCGCACTGTGGCTTCAACATTAGGTGTATTTGTCATCTTAACATTATTTGTGGCATTAGCTAAATACCCCGACAATGTTGGCAATTTCATCTTATACAGTGTATTTTCTGGTGGTTTATTATTTGGTATCACATTCATGGTGACAGATCCAGTAACATCTCCTGTTACGGGCCCTGGACGATTCTTATATGGTGCTTTAGTCGCATCTGTCATTGTTTTAATTCGTAATTTTGGCTCTTATCCGGAAGGTGTAGCATTCGCTATTCTCTTCTCAAACATGTTTGTTCCACTTATTGATTTTGGTAAATGGTCAACCAATAAATGGAGACCGTGGTTTATTGTGGGCTTAAGTGCCTTCATAATCGCGATGTGCTTCGTTGCATTCTTTGGCGCAGGAGGTAGTTTCTAATGAAAAAATTCTTTGAACAAAACCCTCTCGTTCACTATACAATCGTACTCACGATCGTTGCCATCGCTTGTGGTTTAGTCATTGGTGGTATTAATGCGTGGACAGCACCTATCATTGAAGAAAATGCTTATAAAGCAAAAGTTGCTGCTTATCAATCTGTTTTACCTGATATGGATGAATTTACAGAATTAGACACGTCTAGTGATCCTGATAGCATTCAAGAAAAAGTAGAAGCGAAAGATTCAGATGGTATTGTGATTGGTTATATTATTAATATTAATCAAACAAATGGTTATGGTAATATGCAAATCGTTATGGCGATTGGTGCAGATGGTACGATTTTGTCTGCTGATTTCTTGCAACTAAATCAAACATTAAATTTACCTAATACAAGAGAAAATCTTCAAATGTATGTTGGGCAAAACATCAACGCACAACATAATTATGATTTCTTATCTGGTGCCACAAGAAGCTTAGAAACACTTACAGCGATGATGTTAGATGTTAATGAAGCGTTTGGCAATATTGATATTGAACCAACTGTAGATATCGAAGCAGAAAGACTTGAAAGATATCAAGGTTTATTATCAGATACAGCATCGTTTACAGAATTAGATGTATCAACTGATCCTGATTCAATCGTGATTAAAGCTGAATTGAAAGATGCAAGTGATGCTGTCATTGGCTATGCAATTGAAGCATTTGATCATAACAATTTTGGCGATTTACAAATCGTGATTGTTACAGATACAGATGGTTTAATCGTAGGTGCTGAATTCGTCACTTACGCAAATAGTTATTTTGAAACTCAGATGAATGCCGTATTAGATGATCTTGTAGGTGATAATATCGCTAATGATTTAACAGATTATTTATTAACTGCACCATCATCAACAGATACAGTACCTTCAATGGAAGCTTTATTATCTGATGTTACTGCAGCATTTGACCATATTGATACGGAAGGAGCTGGTGCATAATGAAAAAACAAACACTATTCCTTATTATCGGTACGGCAGTGATGCTCGTTTTGGGGATTGCTTTAATCCTAACAGTTAATCTAACGACAACAAATGATCCAATAGAACTTCTCTTTGGTATGCCAGTAGAATTACGCGGCGAAACAGATGTTGAAGATTTCCCTGGTGGACAAAACTTCACCTATATCAAATCAAAGGCAATTGCATTCGATGATGAAAATGATAGAGTCGGTGTTGTCTATGATGTCGTGATTAGAAATGCATATTCATTAGATGTCACTGATTATTATGGTGAAATAGAATTATTAGTAGGTATTGATACAGATGATAAAGTCTTTGTCTCAATCGTAAGACTTGATCAATCATCTTGGACAGTGATGGGAATTCAAGCATACATTCTAGAAACATTCAATGGCATTGATTATCAAGATGTTGAAACATTACCAGAATTTGATGCTGCTAACCCAACTGCAGGTGCAACAGCTACTGATAGTACAGGTACCATCAAACAAGCAGTACTTGATGTCATTTATCTTCATTATGATGTTAATGTAGATCCTTATTTAGGTGTACTTGGCGATGCATATACAACAGAAGTAGACACAACATTTACATCAACTGCACATGTCACAAACAAATTGAATATCACATCATCAACAACTGTTCCTAATGGTGTCATTTATGTGGTTACTGGTTCTGGTGTGTATTATGAGGATTCATCAGCTTCAATTACATTATGGGTTATCGTTGATGAAAACGATCAAATTTATAAGATTTTAATGCCTGAAGAATTATATGGTCATTCACCATTTTTACATGATAATAATCTAGCATATTTAGATGGATTTATTGGTGATACGTTCGCAGAAGTAGCTGCTACAATGACAACTCTTGATGGGTCTACAGGCGCATCAAATACGAATGCAGTAATTCAAGAACTGCTAACGGCACTTGTAAGTGAGGTGAGTAATTAATGACAGAAGCTAAGAAGAAACCTGTAGGAAAAGCAAAAAGTACAGGTGAACAATCATTACTCCAAATCTTTACTAAAGGATTTTGGAAAGAAAATGGTATCTTCGTTATGGCGCTTGGTTTATGTCCTGCGCTTGCTGTTACCTCAACGTTTGAAGGTGCGTTTGGTATGGGGATCCTCGTTATGATTATTCTAACGGCGACCAATACAACTGTTTCTCTGATTAGAAAATTCGTACCCGATACAGTACGTATTCCAACCTACGTTATTATTATCGCGACTGAAGTTACTGTCTTAAAGATGATGGTAGATGCATTCGCTCCAGATTTAGCAAATGTATTAGGCGTATTCATCGCGTTAATTACTGTTAACTGTATTGTATTTGGTAGAGCGGAATCATTCGCGTCTAAAAATACGGTTGTAAAATCAATGCTTGATGGTTTGGGAGTTGCTATTGGTTTTGCATTCTCACTATCAATGATCGGATTTATACGTGAATTTATAGGTACAGGTGCGATTAAACTAGGTTACACATTACCACTAGGATTCCAATATACATTATTTGGCAATACCGTGCTTTCTGATTATGCGATTTCTGTACTCGTGAACCCACCAGGTGCATTCTTAACGATTGGTGTGTTGCTTGCTATCTTCACTTGGTATAAACAAGCAAAGACTGTTAGAGATGCCATGAAAGCTAAAAAGTTAAGGGAGGCTAAAAAAGCATGAGTTTACTTCTATTATTAATATCCTCCATCTTAATTAACAATATCGTGTTGATGCAGTTCTTAGGATTATGTTCATTCTTCGGTGTCTCAACAAAGATGAAGTCAGTTGTTGGTATGGGATTAGCAGTTATCGTCGTTATTACATTAGCAGCGGCGATTACTTGGCCACTATATTATTATGTTTTACAACCTTTAAATATCGCTTATATTGATACGATTGCGTTTATCTTAGTGATCGCATCACTCGTTCAATTAACTGAATTAGTGATTAAACGTGTCAGCCATTCTTTATATAAAGCACTTGGCGTCTATCTACCATTAATCGCGACGAATTGTGCGGTTTTAGGGGTAGCTTTACAAAACGTTGCAGTAGATAAAACTTATAGTGAAGCACTTGTTTATGGTGTTGGTTCAGCAATGGGTTATGCGTTTATTATTATTGTGTTTGCTGCAATTAGAATCAGACTTGATTCAGCAAACGTTCCTAGAGCTGTCAAAGGCTTACCTATTGCATTTATTACAGCTAGTTTAATGGCGTTAGCGTTTATGGGACTAGGAGGCATGATTTAATGGATCTAGTACAATTTTTAATTTTGCTTGCTATTGTAGGCGGAGTGATCGGCTTATATGTAGCAACCATGTATTTAAATAAAGCAGTTGCTATACCTGAAGACTGCAAACATGCGTATGACGAAGCACAAACATGTGGTGTTTGTGCATCTCATGGATCATGTACGATTGCTGGAAGCGAAGATAAATTCCAAGACGCCATCGAATTCATGAAGGAGGTTAAATTATGATTGATTTATTTTTACCTCTCCTCATTTTAGGTGCGTTGGGTATTGTGATGGGAATTATCTTATCACTTGCCAATCGATTCTTAACGGTTGAAGAAGACCCAAGAATTGATGCTGTTGAAAAATTATTACCAAATTATAATTGTGGTGCTTGTGGTACACCTGGTTGTCATGCATTTGCAGAAGGCATCATTATGGGTGAAGTGAAAAAACTTTCACGTTGTAAACCTGGTAAACCAGATAAGCATTTCAATCCAATCTTAGAGTTCTTAAAAGATCATCCAAATGTTGATGGATCAAAGATTGATGTAAAGATCTAAAGGACACATTGTTGTCCTTTTCTTTGCAGGTATGAAAGAAGGGGTCTTATGAAAAAAACATTAGTATTACTTATCGCAATATTCGGATTATTCCTTTTTTCTGCGTGCCAAGAAAGCACACCGGATATCAAAGATTATACAAAATCGTTTATAAACGATTATATGGACACATATATTAGAATCGACTACGCGACTGATGATGCAGATTTAGCGGCTGAAATCGCGTTAGGCGTTGAAGATATTCTCGCTCATTATCATGATTTAACAAACAATTATGAAGGACCGAGAGATGTGAATAACAGCCCTAATATTTATGAAATCAATCAGCGAATTGGTGAAACGATAGCGATTGATCCAGATTTATATGATATTTTAGTATTATCAGAAGAACTTAAAACATTGACAGACGGTTATTTTGATATTGGCATTGGTAAACTAGTTGATTTATGGAAAGCTGAAATTGAGCATGGTTATGAGAATAATACGATGACCGAAATGGCATTTAATGCTGTCACTGCGGCATCCGACGCACTTGATTTTTCTGGTAATGTGATTGATTTATCAGTTGATGGCTACATCACAACGGCTGGAGAACATTTAAAACTTGATTTAGGTGCGATTGCGAAAGGTTATGCGACACAAAAATTAAGAGAATATCTTATGGATAAAGAACTTGTATACTTCATGATTAATAGCGGCACAAGTTCATTTGTATTTGGAGAAAATAGAAATCGCGATACAGGTTTATATCATATTGGATTAGAAGATCCGATGAATACAGGTGTACCATATGGTGTGGTTTACGTTAAAAATACAAGTATCACGACGAGTGGTAACTTTGTACAATATGTGATGTATAACGAGTTACGTTATCACCATATAGTTTCGCCACTTACAAAAAGACCAGAACAGTATTATCACACTCTGAGTTTAATCGCAGATGATGCAGGTGTGCTAGATGCATTATCTACGGCATTATTTTCTATGTCACCAAGTGTATTATCGTCTTGGTTAGAGGAGCACCAAACGGATTTAGGATTAGAAGTGATTAGTTATAATTATGATTTAAGTATCTCAACATATCTCATTGATACGGTATTTGAGGAACAATAAAATGAAACAATGGGGCTTAAAAACAAGAGATTTATTGTTAGCGGCAATTTTACTGCTATTAGCTGGTGGTGTTTTTATCACGATTAGGATTATCGCGTTGAATAGTGACGCCTCATATGCTAATGTGTACTATGGCAGTTCAAATGAACCTATTGTTGAAGTTAATTTTGATTCAGGATTGGCACAAGTCAATTATGAGCAAAGTGTCCCAGAAAGTTATACCATCACTTATCCTTATATAGAAAACGGTCAAAATGATGCTGGTCATGCAGTGATTTGGGTGACATTGTTAGGTGACTATGAAATAGATCATATAAGACAAGAATTGGTGATTGAATTTGATTTAGATCAAAAATCAATTCAAATTATAGAGGAAGAAAGTCCACAAAACATTTGTAGTAGACAAGGGATATCGACATCAGCACCACTCATTTGTCTACCCAATCGTGTCCGTGTAGAGTTTGTCACATCAGGTGATGTTGACATCGACTATTTGAGTTAGCCTATGAACAGAAGAGAACAGACAAAGAAAATGGTGTTACTTGCTAATTTTCTAGCGATAGCCATTGTCTTAAACATTGTTGAATCGATGATTTCTATCATCCCCGTACCTGGTGCTAAAATAGGATTCGCTAATATTGTTACGTTGATTATTATCTATATATATGGGTACAAAGAAGCGACGACAGTAACCATACTTAGAATTTTATTGGTGGCGTTGCTAAGCGGAAGACTCTTTGGTCCTACTTTTTGGTTAGGATTATCTGGATCAATATTATCCTTATCAGTGATGATTGTTATTCATAAATTTAAATTATTCGGGACAGTTGGCGTGAGTGTTTTGGGTTCGTTTTTCCACAGTATAGGACAGATTATCGCAGGTATATTTGTGCTTGGTAGTGTCGCGGTTTTAACGTATTTACCCATCATGTTATTGATTAGTATACCGGCAGGTATTCTAACTGGGATGATCGCGGCTAAATTTGTCTCAGTTTGGACAGCAACACACAACGAAAAAACCTAATTTTTTGAAAGTGGAAACAAATGCTTGCACTCGTGTGGGCTTAATGATATAATGTATTCGCAAAACTTACTATGGCGGACAAAAAGCCATGGCGGAAGGAGACCAAACGATGAAAAAAGGAATTCATCCAAATTTCAACGTTATTAAGGTAAAATGCTCAACTTGCGGGTTTGAACATGAAATCGGAACGACAATTAAAGATTTCAGAATTGATACATGTTCAAATTGCCATCCATTCTATACAGGACAACAAACGTTCGTTCAGGCAGCTGGACGTGTTGAAAGATTCAACAAGCGTTATGGCATTAACAGCAATCAGCAACAACCACAAAACGAAGAAAATACAGAAGCAGAAGTTAAAGAACAAGAATAACGTGATATTAATCACGTTTTTTCTTAAACAGAGGACAGAGGTGTCAGGGGATGTATCATACATATAACAAAGGGTTTATTGAAGTTGTCTGTGGACCAATGTTTGCAGGTAAAACAGAAGAGTTGATTAGACGAATCAAAAGACTTGAATATGCGAAACAAAATGTACTCGTCTTTAAACCAGCTGTTGATGTTCGCTATGAAAAAGATGAAATTGTCTCACATAACCTATCTAAAAAACCATCCATCGTTGTAGGTACAAGTGGAGAAATTATGGATTATGTTCAAGAAGCAACGGACGCTGTTGTGATTGATGAAGCACAATTTTTTGATCACGGGATTGTTGATGTTGCTGAACATTTAGCAGATCGCGGAATTCGCGTGATTGTAGGCGGTTTAGATACTGACTTTAGAGGTGAACCATTTGGTGCAATGCCAGACTTGCTTGCTAGAGCTGAGTTTGTTACAAAACTCACTGCGATTTGTGTGAAGAGCGGGTTACCAGCAACAAGAACACAACGTATCATTAATGGTAGACCAGCGAATTATTCGGATCCTTTAGTGCTGATTGGCGCGACAGAGTCTTATGAACCAAGATCAAGACATTATCATGAAGTCCCAGGAAAACCTAAAAAAGATTAAATTTATGACCGCTGCACTTAAAGAAGCACAAAAAGCATTTGAAAAAAATGAAGTGCCCGTTGGTGCAGTCGTCGTATATGATGGTAAAATCATTGCGAGAGGTCATAATAAAAGAGAAGGCGAACAGCTCATTCACGGCCATGCAGAATTTTTGGCAATGATGAAAGCTGCGAAAAAATTAGGCAGTTGGCGGTTAGAAGATTGTGACATATATGTGACGATGGAGCCGTGCCCAATGTGTGCTGGCGCGATGATTCAATCACGTGTTAGAAATGTTTTTTATGGTGTTAAGGATTATAAGTCTGGTGTCGCTGATAGTATCATGGAAATGTTTGACTTACCCTTTAATCATCATGTGCACGTTGAAGGAATGATTATGGCAGAAGAAAGCGAAGCATTGTTAAAAAGGTTTTTCAAACAATTAAGACATAAATAGCCCTTTTCGGGCATCATCACTCAATTGTAGCGTGTGAACCTGGTCAGGCCTTGATCGGAGCAGCCATAAGCACTTCTATGATGTGGGTGATGATGCCCGAGTAGGGCTTTTATTATTTGAATAACCAATAAATCATGTACTAACCAGATACTAAAGGTGTATACTATACAATGTAAGAAATAAAAAAATTCAAGATTTAGTGGGGTGCTTAAGGTGGGGAAAAAGTCTATTTGGTTAATCTTAATCATGATGTTTTTTTTAGTATCTTGCCAAAGTCAAATTTCTAGCATAGAAGATATCGATAACTATATTGAAAATTTTATGTCTCACAGTAATCAATTTAATATTGATACAACAATTGATGCATCTATTACTGCTAACGGTGTTGAAACATCACTTACTGAAGAGATTGAAATGTTTATTCAAATAGAGCCATACTACCTTACATATGTGGACGAAGGTATGACATATATAGAGTATATGGAAGACGACTTAATAAAAACAGCTTCGTATGATGAAATGTCACAAGTTGAAGGAAAATTTCTATATACATATTTAGAATATTTGCCTGATAATTATACAACATACGATATTGAATTAGATTTAAAAGACAATCATTATGATATAAAAAAGACAAGACAGGGTTCATATGTCATAGAGGCTAACGTTAGAGATTTACTTTCAGAAAATGATTATGAATTAATTAATGCAATGATGGGCTCATTTCATTCAACAGATGATTTTATAGAAGATGCTACTGCTAAAGCAGAGATTTTTTTATCAAGAAAAGAAATACGTTATATTGTGACAGTAAATATCGATATTGATGATTATGATATTGCAGTGGAAGTTACAATGGACTTAAAAATTAGGTATGCATCATTTACAACAGTCGATGTTAGTGATACAACATTGTTTTTCCCTATCTCTTCTGGTGAAGGATCAGCTGTCATTGATGTTCACGAACATATATTATATCCTGCTCATCGAACAGGAGCAGTTAGTTACGATATTTATTTAGAGCCAGGTAAGTATGTGTTTGATATCTTAGAAGAAGATTTTTCTGGAAGAAGAGTTCATGTTAATATCTATGACAAAAATACACTTGAAAGTGTATTAACTTTCGCAGACGTATATAGTCCTACATACGATTTATATGAATCATCTATTAACACCTATTTCAATATCAATGAGGTGGGATATTACGAAATATTCATTGAGTATCCAGAATCAAACATACCCGTAATTAGTCAACTTAAGGAGTATGAATATGATACAGATGGCACGATAAATCATGACTTAGTGGTTACTGAAAGTGGTACATATTACTACAACATTGAAGGCCCATATGATTTCTTTTCTATCTATATTGACATACCTGGTTATACATATGTAGATATCACAAATTCAAACGGAAATAAGATGTATTTTACAGAATATGGCGAAGAAGAAATATATCATACATATAGTTTACACAATACACTTTCATATTTAAATCATGATCCACACAATATTTATATATTTGGTGACAACGCAATCAGTGGGACAGTTACTATTGAGTTAGAGCATTTAGATACAGCGGGTGAAATAGATTTTGACACAATGCCCGACATGCTAACAACGTTTGACATATATTTACACACACAAAGTGACTTTATAGATCAATATTTAAAAGTTGAAATCATATCTCAAGGGTTTTATGAATTCTACTATGATATTATTGAAGGCTATCCATTGATAAAAGATGCCCTGTATACTCAAAATGGAGAATTAGTAACAAACATCAATGAAGGCGAGATTGTACCACTAAGTATAGGAACATATTATTATTTAGTTTTGGGTGATAATTATGATGGTTACTACGGCATACGATATGATATGACATCAAAACATATTATCTCAAACGATTTGACAACACTTAATTCAATTGAAACACTTATAGGTAATTTAAATGACCTAAACTTAATTTGGGATTCAATAACAAGTAAAGATGACTATATTGTTTACAATTTTACATTGACAGAAGAAACAGACGTTGTTATATCAAATGAAAGTGAATATCAATTGTATGCTGCTAGTGGAGAGAAGATTAGTTTAAATTTATATGATGCCACGTCGTATGGTGTTTACAGATTAGATGCTGGAGACTACTTTGTTGGGGTGACGTTACCAAAAACATTTAATACAGATAATCTACCTTATGAGTATCATTTACTGCTTGGAGAATTAAATGTTCCTGGTTCTGAAAATGATACTTCAGTTTATCCATACTTTGAAATTTTAGAACCAAGAACCTGGGGAAATTCAATGCCAGATTATCTGGGAGATATTGATGGTTATAAAATTATAGTTGACAAAGAAACAACATATGCTTTTACAGCTTATGAGTGGACAACAATTTTCAAAGGCAAACAACTGATTGCCACATTTTACAACAGTGATACAATAACATTAGAACCTGGGATTTATTATGTCATTGGTGCGAGAAACCCAGAATATAATCCTTGGCACTTATACTATGATATTGTGGCGTAATTTATAAAGTTAAAACAGAAGATTTATTATATGAACGATAAATCTTCTGTTTTTATGATGAAATCATAACATTTCACGCCTTTTACTTTACGCTTGCGAGTATGATGATGTTATAATGATTATGACGTAAAATAACGGAGGAAACATATATGAGATTAAACCCTAAAGTATTTAAGGCACTTACAGGCGATCCTTTCGCTGTGCAAGAGATTGATGGCCAAAGAGTGGAATTCCATTATATGGACGATACACCATATCTCGAACAATATACGGCACGTGGTCGTTTCGCGATTTGGACATCAGACGGTAAAGGAAATTATAAAGTTCTTATTCAAAGTCAATATTATGAAGCATTGAAACCATTTTATGAACAAGGTGTTAATAAAATTTGGTTAGGTTTTTTATCAAAAGTTGGCACGATGAGCAGAAAAGTAAACATGTTATTCTTAATTCCAACAATGGTTGTTTACGCGATTGCAGTTGTGTTGTTCTCAATTTTCTGGGAAGAACAAATTATGATCTTATTGATTGTCATGCTCGCAAGCGTTATTGTTACTAACATGTTTCAAAGCAGATATGTTAACAAGAAAGTAAAAGAAGAAAACAACAACACACAAGAAGCAATTAAAGCATATGTGGGAGAAGAAGAATTCTCAGCATTAGTTAAAAACCAAGAAACATTCTTTGCTGAATATTTTAAGACCGAAGAAGTTCAGCCTGAAACACCTGCTGAAAGTGAAGAACAAGAAGTGATTGAAGCAGACATAGAACCATCTGAAACAAATAGTAATGAAGAGGACGATTCAAATGACAAATAAGGCAATAGATGCAATCAGATTTTTAGCTGTTGATGCCATCAATAAGGCAAACAGCGGACACCCAGGTATTGTTTTAGGATCTGCACCAATGGCATATCAACTTTTCACAGAACACTTAAACATTGACGTTAAGAATCCTAAATGGATCAACCGTGACCGTTTTGTATTATCTGCTGGTCATGGCTCAATGTTACTATATGCATTAAACCATCTTGTTGGATATAAAGTATCCATGGAAGATATAAAGAATTTTAGACAAATTGGAAAAACACCAGGACATCCTGAATATGGACATACTGAAGGTGTAGAAACAACTTCTGGACCATTAGGCCAAGGGATTAGTAATGCTGTCGGTATGGCGTTAGCTGAAACACATTTAGCCGCTAGATTTAATAAAGAAAATTTCCCAATCATCAATCATTACACATATGCTTTATGTGGTGATGGTGATCTTCAAGAAGGGGTTGCTTTAGAAGCAGTAAGTCTTGCAGGACATTTAGGGTTAGGCAAACTCATTGTTTTATATGATTCAAATGATATCCAATTAGACGGACCAACCAAATGGGCAATAAGCGAAGATAAAAAAGGTAAGTTTGAGGCATTAGGCTGGCAATATATCCTAGTAAAAGATGGCAATGATTTAGTTGCTTTACAAAAGGCGATTAGAAAAGCGAAAAGAGAAACAGAAAAACCAACACTCATCGAAGTGAAGACAGTCATTGGTTATGGTACCAGTTTAGCGGGCACTTCGGCTGTACATGGTGCAGCGATTGGTGAAGAAAAAGCTGATGAAATGCGCAAAAATTTAGGGTGGGAATTTCCACCGTTTGAAATACCTAGTGAGATTTATAATTTATATCGTCGCAAGGTAACATTGCGTGGACAACGTGTTCATCGTCGTTGGAAGAAACTTTTAAGTGAATATCGTTCTTCTTATCCAAATGAAGCAGCATTACTAGATTCATTTTTGGACGGTCACGTGACGGTTAATCTTGATGATTATGCAAACATCATGAATGTTGATAAAGAAGCGACTCGTGCGACGAGTGGCAAAATGATTAATGCATTATCATCTAAGTATTTGAATTTGATTGGTGGATCTGCAGATTTAACCGCTTCTACAAAAGCGAAAGGTGCAGATGGGCATTTTAATAAGGAAAACAGATTAGCAAGAAACGTAAACTTCGGTGTCAGAGAACACGCGATGGGTGCGATTGCTAATGGTATGGTTTTACATGGCGGGTTAAAAGTGTTTACGGGTGCGTTCTTCGTATTCAGTGATTACATGAAACCAGCTATACGCTTAGCAGCGATTATGCAAATCCCTACGATTTTTGTCTTCTCACATGATACAATCGCAGTTGGAGAAGATGGACCAACGCACGAACCTATTGAACAATTAGCTGGTTTACGTGCAATTCCCGGGCTTAATGTGATTCGTCCTGCAGATGCGAAAGAAGTTGCTGCTGCATGGAAAGTCGCGATGGAATCAACAAGCACACCTACTGCTATTATCTTAACAAGACAAGGTATTAAAAACCATGCCTCTTCAAGTTATGAAGGGCTTGTTAAAGGTGCTTATGTGGTATCTCCTGAAAAAGAAACTATCGATGGTATTTTATTAGCTGCTGGATCAGAAGTTGATTTAGCGTTAGAAGCGAAAAAGTTATTATCAGCAGAAGGTAAAGACATTAGAGTTGTTAGCATGCCTTCGCACTATTTCTTTGAAAAACAAACAAAGAAATATCAAAAACAAATTTTACCTGGACGTGCAAAAGTGGTTGCGGTAGAAATGGGTTCAAGACAGTCTTGGTATAAATATGCAAAAGATGTTTATGGCTTAGATGAGTTTGGTGTAAGTGCGCCACAAGATGTTGCACTTAAGCATTTCCATTTCACACCGGAAGAACTTGCAGCATATGCAAAAAAGGTATTTAAGTAAGAAGTGATTTTATGATTTACGATGGTATCATCGTTGGCGCTGGTCACGCAGGTGTAGAAGCTGCACTTGCCATGGCACGCATGAATAAGCATACAATACTCATTACAGGCAACCTGAACAAGGTTGCTTCTTTGCCTTGTAACCCCTCTATTGGTGGTCCTGCTAAAGGGATTGTTGTAAGAGAAATTGACGCACTCGGTGGCCAAATGGCTAAAAGTGCGGATCAAGGGCAAATTCAAATCAAGATGTTAAATGCATCTAAAGGACCTGCTGTAAGAGCGTTACGCGCACAAATTGATAAATTAATGTATCCAAAAATTATGTTAGATGTGTTAAAAAATACTGAAAACCTGACCCTATTAGAAGAACTCGTTGACCAAATGATCGTTGAAGATAATCGTGTCACCGGTGTTATATTAAAGAATGGTGAAAAGGTTTATGGAAAAACAGTTATTCTAACGACAGGTACATATCTTGCAAGTAATATTTTAATTGGTAAAGAAAAGACAACCAGTGGGCCACATGGTGAACCGACGACATTTGGTATATCTGGTCAATTAAAAGAATTGGGATTTGAAGTAGTTCGTTTAAAGACGGGCACACCACAACGCATCGCGATTGATTCGATCGATCCATCAAAAATGGTCGTTCAACCTGGCGATGAGATGGCATGGACATTCAGCTATGATAATCATTATCAGGATGAAAACCCGCAAAAGGTTTGTTATTTAACACACACCACACCAGAAACACACGAGATCATTAATGAACACTTAACTGAATCTGCGATGTATGGTGGTATTGTTGAAGGTGTTGGACCAAGATATTGTCCATCCATTGAAGATAAAGTGGTTCGCTTTTCTGATAAGAACAGACACCAAATCTTTATTGAACCGGAAAGTTTATCTTTAGATGAATTATATGTTCAAGGTTTTTCAACAAGTCTTCCAAGAGATGTTCAAGAAGAAATGATTAGAACTATCCCTGGATTAGAAAACGTTAAGATTATAAGGTACGCGTACGCGATAGAGTATGACGCAATTAATCCTATTCAATTAAACGCGACGTTAGAAACAAAACGTATTGAAAACTTATTTTGTGCGGGACAAATCAATGGCACAAGTGGTTATGAAGAAGCAGCTGGTCAAGGTTTAATGGCAGGTATTAATGCTGCGTTAAAGTTAGACCATAAAGAGCCACTTGTCTTAGAAAGACATGAAGCGTATATTGGTGTTTTAATTGATGACCTAGTTACTAAAGGAACAGTAGAACCATATCGCTTGTTTACATCACGTGCTGAACATCGTCTTTTATTAAGACATGATAATGCAGATATCAGACTTCGCGATTATGGCTATCAAATCGGTTTAGTGGATGAACAGACCTATCAATCGTATCTCGCTAAAAAAGACGCAATAAGTGCTTTATATGAAGACGTAAATACGTATCGCGTGTTGCCAACGGATGATAACAATCATTATTTAACATCTCGTGGCTCTGCGAAGATATTTGAAGCGATGACGATTGCTGATTTACTTAAGCGACCTGAGTTTAATCGTCAAGATATTGTTCACTTTCTGGGTGATCGATATGAAGAGGATATTTTAGAACAAGTTGAAATTGATATTAAATATGATGGTTATATCAAGAAGGCACTAAGAGAAGCTGAACGTATGACACGTTTGGAACATAAACTAATACCTGCTGATATTGATTATCATGATATTAACAATCTTTCCTCTGAGAGCCGTGAAAAATTATTAAAGATTAACCCTAGAACCATTGGTCAGGCATCACGAATATCAGGTGTTAATCCTGCAGATATATCGGTGTTAGTTGTTTATATTGAAGCGGGGATGAGAAAACGTGTTTAAAAATGATGTATTAGAAGGATTGGAAATTGAACTATCCGATCAACAATTAAAAATGTTTGATTTGTATTATGAACAACTGATTGCTTATAACGAACATACAAATTTAACGAGAATCACAGAGCGAAATGAAGTGAATATCAAACATTTTTATGATTCACTTACATTGGCGAAAACGCTCGATTTGACAGCGGTTCGTTCACTTTGTGATATGGGTGCGGGTGCTGGTTTTCCAAGTATCCCTTTGAAATTTATTTATCCTCATTTAAACATTACAATTATTGATTCACTTGGAAAACGGATTGTCTTTTTAAAACAACTGATTGAAACACTTGATTTAAGAGATGTTAATCTTGTCTATGATCGTATTGAAAAGCATGCCGAAAACCATCAAGAGGTTTTTGATGTTGTGGTCGCGAGAGCACTTGGCAGCTTACCATTGATTTTAGAAATGGGGATTCCCATGTTAAAAACAAAAGGGAAGCTGGTTGCTTATAAAGGACATAATTATGAATCAGAGTTATTAGACAGCAAAAAAACATTGTTAAAACTAGGCTCTAAGTTAATCGAAGAAGAACGCTACGACTTGCCTAATGATATGGGGCATCGTGTGCACTTAGTTGTTGAAAAAATGAAGCATGTCCACGGTTATCCAAGAAGCTTTGCTATCATGAAGAAAAAGCCTCTTTAAACGTATAGGTGATAATGATGAAAATCGATTTAAACGATATCTTGGTCACGAAGAAAAAACATGTCTGTGGTTCGGACAGGTGGATTGTGACACGTATTGGCGCGGAAGTGAAAATTAAATGTGAAAAGTGTGGACGAGAAGTGATGTTTTTCAAACCAACACTTGAAAAAAGAATCAAGGCTATTGAGAAGGTTAATACGGCCGAGTAAAACCATTAAATTCATTCAATTTAACGTGTATAATCTAAAAACTCACAAAAAGTTGAGAAAAGCAGTTGATATTTTAAGCATGTTAAGTTAGAATATATAAGCAAGCCCAAAATTGGAGGGGTAGCGAAGTGGCTAAACGCGGCAGACTGTAAATCTGTTCCCTAGGGTTCGGCAGTTCGAATCTGCCCCCCTCCACCATTCTATTTTTGCAAGGCCTTGTTAAAGCAAATTGATATAATTGCACCAAGTGTATTGACAGGGTTCTTTCATCATGATAGAATATTAAAGCACGCGTGAGAACGCATGCAATAAAGGTCTTTGAAAACTGAATGATGATGAGCGTAATAGTCGCTTTATGGAGATAAAGCGACAGAGTTAAAAAGAAACTCAAAAAACAATAAAGAGCTATTAACAAACAAACTATAAATTTTATGGAGAGTTTGATCCTGGCTCAGGATGAACGCTGGCGGCGTGCCTAATACATGCAAGTCGAACGCTCTAGTTTACTAGAGAGTGGCGAACGGGTGAGTAACACGTAGGTAATCTGCCCTTAAGACGAGGATAACCACTGGAAACGGTGGCTAAGACTGGATAGGAATATGTGAGGCATCTCATATATTTTAAAAGACACTTGTGTATGCTTAAGGAGGAACCTGCGGCGCATTAGCTAGTTGGTAGTGTAATGGACTACCAAGGCGATGATGCGTAGCCGGACTGAGAGGTTGAACGGCCACATTGGGACTGAGACACGGCCCAAACTCCTACGGGAGGCAGCAGTAGGGAATTTTCGGCAATGGGGGAAACCCTGACCGAGCAACGCCGCGTGAATGACGACGTACTTCGGTATGTAAAGTTCTTTTATCAAGGAAGAATGACGTGTGGGAAAACACGTGTGACGGTACTTGATGAATAAGCCCCGGCTAACTATGTGCCAGCAGCCGCGGTAATACATAGGGGGCGAGCGTTATCCGGAATTATTGGGCGTAAAGGGTGCGTAGGCGGCCATTTAAGTCTGAGGTATAAGTGCAGTGCTTAACGCTGTGATGCTTTAGAAACTGGATGGCTAGAGTGTGGTAGAGGTAAGTGGAATTCCATGTGTAGCGGTAAAATGCGTAAATATATGGAGGAACACCAGTGGCGAAGGCGGCTTACTGGGCCACAACTGACGCTGAGGCACGAAAGCGTGGGGAGCAAACAGGATTAGATACCCTGGTAGTCCACGCCGTAAACGATGAGTACTAAGTGTAGGGGAAACTCTGTGCTGTAGTTAACGCAATAAGTACTCCGCCTGAGTAGTACGTGCGCAAGCATGAAACTCAAAGGAATTGACGGGACCCCGCACAAGCGGTGGATCATGTTGTTTAATTCGAAGATACGCGAAAAACCTTACCAGGTCTTGACATCCCTCGCAAAGCTATGGAGACATAGTGGAGGTTATCGGGGTGACAGGTGGTGCATGGTTGTCGTCAGCTCGTGTCGTGAGATGTTGGGTTAAGTCCCGCAACGAGCGCAACCCTTATTGCTAGTTACCATCATTAAGTTGGGGACTCTAGCGAGACTGCCAGTGACAAACTGGAGGAAGGTGGGGATGACGTCAAATCATCATGCCCCTTATGACCTGGGCTACAAACGTGATACAATGGCTGGAACAAAGGGCAGCGAAGCAGTGATGTGGAGCGAAACCCATAAAAACAGTCTCAGTTCGGATT
The DNA here is from genome assembly GCA_963675245.1 of Acholeplasmataceae bacterium. Taxonomy (GTDB): domain Bacteria; phylum Bacillota_I; class Bacilli_A; order Acholeplasmatales; family Acholeplasmataceae; genus WOFB19. The sequence goes on from OY775910.1 coordinate 767,942, forward strand.
GAAGTCTGCAACTCGACTTCATGAAGCCGGAATCGCTAGTAATCGCGAATCAGCACGTCGCGGTGAATACGTTCTCGGGGTTTGTACACACCGCCCGTCAAACCACGAAAGTCGACAATACCCAAAGCCGGTGGCCTAACCCGAAAGGGAGGGAGCCGTTTAAGGTAGGGTTGATGATTGGGGTTAAGTCGTAACAAGGTATCCCTACGGGAACGTGGGGATGGATCACCTCCTTTCTAAGGAGAAAGGCGAGTCGTAACAGACTCATTACAATTCTCACTTATGGGTATTCGCAAGAAGACCTGTAAACATTACACTCATCATATTCAGTTTCCAAAGACCCTTAACATATGGGCCTATAGCTCAGGTGGTTAGAGCGCACGCCTGATAAGCGTGAGGTCGATGGTTCAAGTCCATTTAGGCCCACCATATAATGATTTATACGGTTTACCCTTTTTTAGTCACAAAAAAAAGGGGCCTTAGCTCAGCTGGGAGAGCGCCTGCTTTGCACGCAGGAGGTCAGGGGTTCGAGCCCCCTAGGCTCCACCAATATTAAAGATCTTTGAAAAGTAGATAAAAGCTGTCATAAAAAAGAAAAGTTGTTTTTAAGGCAAAACAACGTGTTGATTATTCTAACGAATAACAACTAGGTAAAGGAAGTAAGGGCGCACAGTGGATGCCTAGGCACCGAGAGCCGAAGAAGGACGCAACTAACGGCGAAACGCCACGGGGAGCAGTAAGTATGCGACGATCCGTGGGAATCCGAATGGGGCAACCCACCGCGTGGAAGACGCGGTATCCATATTTATATGGAAGGGAAACGTAGGGAACTGAAATATCTAAGTACCTACAGGAAAAGAAAGTAAAAACGATTCTGCTAGTAGTGACGAGCGAACGCGGAAGAGCCAGCTACCAAAACAGTTACAAAACCACATGTTAGAAGAACGGCGTGGGAAAGCCGATCAGAGAGGGTGAGAATCCCGTATTCGAAAGCATGGGGACTGGGGTAGCGACAAGTACGGCGGGACACGAGGAATCCTGTCGGAAGATGTGAGGACCATCTCATAAGGCTAAATACTCCTCGGTGACCGATAGTGAACCAGTACCGTGAGGGAAAGGTGAAAAGAACCCCGGGAGGGGAGTGAAATAGAACCTGAAACTGTGTGCTTACAATTAGTCAGAGCCCGTTAATGGGTGATGGCATGCCTTTTGTAGAATGAACCGGCGAGTTACGATAACGAGCGAGGTTAAGGATGAAGGTCCGGAGCCGAAGCGAAAGCGAGTCTGAATAGGGCGAGTTAGTTCGTTGTTGTAGACCCGAAACTGGGTGAGCTAGCCATGGGCAGGTTGAAGTCTAGGTAAGACTAGATGGAGGACCGAACCAGGACACGTTAAAAAGTGTTTGGATGACCTGTGGCTAGGGGTGAAATTCCAATCGAACCCAGAGATAGCTGGTTCTCTCCGAAATAGCTTTAGGGCTAGCGTTCAAGTTTGAGTTTATTGAAGGTAGAGCACTGAATGTATGATGGCCGCACCTCGCGGTACTGATTACAATCAAACTCCGAATGTTAATAAATATATTGAGCAGTCAGACTACGGGTGATAAGGTTCGTGGTCGAAAGGGAAACAGCCCAGACCGTCAGATAAGGTCCCAAAATTCATGCTAAGTGGAAAAGGAAGTGAAGATGCACAGACAACTAGGAGGTTGGCTTAGAAGCAGCCATCCTTTAAAGAGTGCGTAAAAGCTCACTAGTCGAGTGACTCTGCGCCGAAAATGTACCGGGGCTAAGCATGATACCGAATCTACGGATTTGACTAAGGTCAAGTGGTAGGAGAGCGTTCTAAGGGCGGTGAAGATAGATCGTAAGGACTATTGGAGCGCTTAGAAGTGAGAATGCCGGTGTAAGTAACGAAAAGATAGGTGAGAATCCTATCCGTCGAAAACCCAAGGTTTCCAGGGGAAGGTTCGTCCGCCCTGGGTAAGTCGGGTCCTAAGGTGAGGCTGAAAAGCGTAGCCGATGGACAGCAGGTAGAGATTCCTGCACCAGTGATAAGACTGAAGGAGTGACAGAGGAGGCTAACGTCCGCCCCTAAGTGGATTGGGGACAAGGATCTGAGTCTGAACCGGGAGGCAAATCCCCTGGTTCTTAAGGATGAGGATCGGTAGGTAAAGGATGATGACGTCACACTCTCGAGAAAAGCTTCTAGGGATAATCTTATGACTGCCCGTACCGTAAACCGACACAGGTGGGTGGGTAGAGAATACTAAGACGCGCGAGAAAACTCTTGTTAAGGAACTCGGCAAAATGACTCCGTAACTTCGGGATAAGGAGGACTTTTAATGAAAAAAAGAAGTCGCAGAGAATAGGCCCAAGCGACTGTTTATCAAAAACACAGGTCTCTGCAAAACCGTAAGGTGACGTATAGGGGCTGACGCCTGCCCGGTGCTGGAAGATTAAGAGGAGATGTTAGGAAACGAAGCATTGAATTGAAGTCCCAGTAAACGGCGGCCGTAACTATAACGGTCCTAAGGTAGCGAAATTCCTTGTCGGGTAAGTTCCGACCCGCACGAAAGGCGTAACGATTTGGGCACTGTCTCAACAAGAGACTCGGTGAAATCAAGCTGCCGGTGAAAACGCCGGCTACCCGCGACAGGACGAAAAGACCCCATGGAGCTTAACTGCAGTTTGATATTGAGGTTGGGTGTAAGATGTACAGGATAGGTAGGAGGCTGAGATACTGGGACGCTAGTTTCGGTGGAGCCAACGTTGGGATACTACCCTTCTTGCATCTGATCTCTAACCCGCGGAAGTGGATTCCGGGGAACAGTGTCTGACAGGCAGTTTGACTGGGGCGGTCGCCTCCCAAAGAGTAACGGAGGCGCCCGAAGGTACCCTCAGAATGGTTGGAAATCATTCGTAGAGTGCAAAAGCATAAGGGTGCTTGACTGCGAGACAAACAAGTCGAGCAGGGACGAAAGTCGGGTTTAGTGATCTCTCGGTGCAGTATGGAATGGCCGAGACTCAACGGATAAAAGCTACCCTGGGGATAACAGGCTTATCGCTTCCAAGCGTTCACAGCGACGAAGCGGTTTGGCACCTCGATGTCGGCTCGTCGCATCCTGGAGGTTGGAGAAGCTTCCAAGGGTTGGGCTGTTCGCCCATTAAAGCGGCACGCGAGCTGGGTTCAGAACGTCGTGAGACAGTTCGGTCTCTATCCGTCGTGGGCGTTGGAGATTTGAAGGGAGCTGCCCCTAGTATGAGAAGACCGGGGTGGACATACCACTGGTGCACCAGTTGGCCTGCCAGGGCCACAGCTGGGTAGCTACGTATGGAAGGGATAAACGCTGAAAGCATCTAAGCGTGAAGCCCCCCCAAAGATGAGATCTCCCAATTTAGTAAGACCCCTTGAAGACGACAAGGTTGATAGGCTGGGTGTGGAAGTGTAGTGATACATGAAGCTGACCAGTACTAATAGGTCGAGGACTTTACCTAGTTAGTTTTGAAAAAACGAATAGCACGAGGGTTTTCCTAAGGAAAGCCAGTGCACAAGTTAACAATGAAAGCCTTATAGACAACAAACTCTTGATTTTCCTAGTGAAAAACAAGTATGACAGCATTTATCTAGTTTTGAAGGATTGTCTGGTGGCGATGGCGAAGTGGACACACCTGTTCCCATCCCGAACACAGCAGTTAAGCACTTCTGCGCCGACGATAGCACTAAGGTGCGAAAATAGGACGCTGCCAGGCATTTCTTTAATAATTAAATGGGAGTTTAGCTCAGTTGGGAGAGCATCTGCCTTACAAGCAGAGGGTCAGCGGTTCGAGCCCGTTAACTCCCACCATTTAATTGCCGAAATAGCTCAATCGGTAGAGCAACTGACTTGTAATCAGTAGGTTGCGGGTTCAATTCCTGTTTTCGGCACCACTTTTCGACCCGTTAGCTCAGTCGGTAGAGCACTTGACTTTTAATCAAGGTGTCGAAGGTTCGATTCCTTCACGGGTCACCACTTTTATGCCCGGATGGTGAAATCGGTAGACACGAAGGACTTAAAATCCTTTGAGCGATGAGCTCGTGTCGGTTCAAGTCCGACTCCGGGTACCAACCGGGGCCTTAGCTCAGCTGGGAGAGCGCCTGCTTTGCACGCAGGAGGTCAGGGGTTCGATCCCCCTAGGCTCCACCAAGAGATGCCTTATGCATCCCTAGTAAAACAAACAATTGAATGGCGGTGTAGCTCAGCTGGTTTAGAGCGTACGGCTCATACCCGTAAGGTCGAGGGTTCAAGTCCCCCCGCCGCTACCAACTAGGGACCCGTAGCTCAGTTGGTTAGAGCAGCCGGCTCATAACCGGCCGGTCGTAGGTTCGAATCCTACCGGGTCCACCATTCATTATTTTAAATAGATAAAGCTTATGTTATAATAGTTGGAGGAATACCCAAGTCTGGCTGAAGGGACTGGTCTTGAAAACCAGCAGGCTGTCAAAGGCGCGGGGGTTCGAATCCCTCTTCCTCCGCCACTAAGAAATTCCTTTAACTAAAGTTTAAATATATCGCGGGATAGAGCAGTCCGGTAGCTCGTCAGGCTCATAACCTGAAGGTCGGGGGTTCAAATCCCTCTCCCGCAACCAAAAAAATTCGGTCCGGTGGTGTAGGGGTTAACATGCCTGCCTGTCACGCAGGAGATCGCGGGTTCAATTCCCGTCCGGACCGCCATACTTGGCTCTGTAGCTCAGTCGGTAGAGCAAAGGACTGAAAATCCTTGTGTCGGCAGTTCAATTCTGCCCGGAGCCACCATGGAGACCTTAAATAAGCCATTTATAGTGGCTTTTTCTTTTATAAAACGCTTAAAAGTCAATCATTTGATTATATATTGTCTAGATTAATTAAACAATGGTATAATAAAAGAAAATTGTTGGTGGGGATTTATGAAAAAAATTCTAATAGTTTTATTGTTTATTTTTTTGCTAACTGGTTGTGCTAAACAACGAACGGAAAATATTGTTGAAGATTTAAATGAGAGCAGTAATTTTGAATATGGCTTATTAATAGAAGTCACTAGTGATATTAAAACTCATTTCAATATTAGTCCCGGTTTTGGAGTATATACACTTTTTGATTCATCCATTGAAATAGATATTCAGCAGGAAAGCATTCTAAGTTATATAGATGAATATGAAACAACCACATATGATGTAACAGCATATCCAGATTATTCTGATGGTGGAGAATATATTACAATGATTTGGACGACCGATCCAGATGTTCATATTTATGACTTATCTGTAGGTGATTCATATACTGAAGAGGAACTAAGTGAATATATGTTATCTTTAGGATTCACTCGAACAAACGATTCAGAAAATATATTTATGTATAATAAAGAGCGATTAAATATTTCGATCTTCGTTGAGAGTAACATCATCACGAAGATGTATGTAAGAGTAGATATTACTAATAGATGGAATATTCAGTATTAATTAATAGAATGAATTAGTAAAAGTTGCTTGAAACGACTGAAAATCCTTGTGTCGGCAGTTCAATTCTGCCCGGAGCCACCATGGAGACCTTAAATAAGCCATTGATAGTGGCTTTTTCTTTTGTATATGGGGAAGCTTGTCCTTGTATTAACCAAGTATTGTCCTCATTTGAAACTAATGCTATAATTAAATTAATTAACACATGGGGGTAGAATTGATGAAAAAAATAATTTTAATTTTTTTTGCAACATTCGTAGTTTTATTTATGTCAGCATGTAAACCATATACATATAACGGAAAAGAAATCGAGTCATTAAAATTCGTTGATATTGATTATTTTGGAGACTATAGACATGAATCAATCATTGATCTACAAAATGGAGAAGTACTCCACAGACAGTACTCGCCTGAAATCCCAACCCCAGATTATGAAATAGATTTTACATTTGATACTTCCGAAGTTGATTCTTTTTTGGATGAGTTTGGTTCATCAGGCATATTCAATTTAAAAGAAGAATATCATACAATCTATCATGTTGATGATGGTGGCGGATGGATATTTACAATTTATTATTCAGATGGAACCGAAAAAACATCTACAGGAGATAATTATTGGTTAACGAAAGTTTTTGAAAAAGCAGGAACAGCGACTATCAATTTATACGGAGATAATTTATTTGATCCAGTACACTAGTCGATATATAGTTTGGCAGTATGAAACGACTGAAAATTCTTGTGTCAGCGGTTCAATTCTGCCCGGAGCCACCATGGAGACCTTAAATAAGCCATTTATGATGGCTATTTCTTATTGAAGATGATATAATCAAAATATGATTTCAGGGGGTTACACTTATGAAGAAGACTATTATATTTTTCATGATGATATTAATTTGTGTATTACTTTATTCTTGTAATGGATATAATAATTTAATGTATGATCACTTGAGTGATTTGAATAATTATATATCAGTTACGGGAACGATAGAAAATATAGTATTTTTTGATGCAGATTGGAATGAATTGAATTGGGATTTATCTGATGATGATATTCCGGATTTATATGAACACTTATGCATATATATCAAGTTTTACTCTGAAGATGACTATCTGCAATTCACAGGAACATCAAATATTCCCGAAAATTTTGAGTATCAGTCAGTATCTATAATGTTTGATATGATTAAAACAAATATTGAAATATTAAACGAGAATAGCTTTTTTAAAGAATCGATGATTGATGAAGAAGTTTCAATAGTTACTTCAAATTGGATATATATGGATACAAATTTTTTTCAAATAGTTGGGCTGAGCTTTGAGGAGATTTCCTACCTTGATCCAGAAGAAGGGTTAAATAATTATAGTACTTATATGGAAGACAATAGTTCATTGTTTTAGAAAGAAAGGGTACGTGTAACGACTGAAAATCCTTGTGTCGGCAGTTCAATTCTGCCCTGAGCAACCACGGAGACCTTAAATAAGCCATTTGTGATGGCTTATTCTTTTGTAAATTCAGTAAAAGTCCTTTTGCTTACTACGTTTTGTCGAAAACTAAATAGTAATGATATAATTAAAGAAAACTTTTTGGGGATCACATGAAAATAGAATATTTTATGATTGAACTTAAAGACATTTTAAAATCCTATTACTGTATATGGTATTTTTCTGAAAATAGCGAAAAGGATTTTTTAGTTAAAAGCAACAATAAGATTGCCGTATTTGATTATATTGAATCTGTAATTTTATATGCAAGTGTGAATAATATTGGATTATTGGATGAAAAACAGCATGCAATATACGATTTAAATTATATTCAAGATTTAGTTAATGGAAAAACATCTCACATTGATTGTAGCGATATACTTGATTTTTGGAATATAGTTGATGCAATATGTAATACACTGAATATTGTTTTCATTGGATTGGAACATAGATTTGATAAACTGTATGATAAATTATTCAGAGGATGTAATACAATATTAAATAAAGAAATATACACACCTCAATGGAGTAAAAGCGAAATTAATCAGATAAAAAAGTTATTGACAGAATTCCTATTGATTATTAGCAATGTGTTAAAAGGTGCACGAAACGACTGAAATTCCTTGTGTCGGCAGTTCAATTCTGCCCGGAGCAACCACGGAGATCTTAAATAAGCCATTGATAGTGGCTTTTTCTTTTGGAGAATCATCAATAATCCCTTTGTCAACAATGCCTTGTCTAATTTTCATGAATAATATATAATTAAATAAAAAAGTGGGGAGTATATATGACACCAGAGATGGAAAAACTTTACAACAGTCTTAGTACGGTTAAAGTTAAAAATGTTGCACAAGCATATGATTATTTAGGTAACGAAGTAAATGGGCTTGATATGGATCATAAATTGTCGTTTGAGATGACTCTAGAAGCTTTAAAGAACGTCAATAAAGATTATAAATTATTAAAAAAATATTATAAAGGTAAAATCGATACTAATCTTGAAAGTGTTTATACTAAGTATCCAGAAGATTCAGAAGAATATTTCTTTTTAAAGTGCTTAATTAGATTGACTGAATATAATGTCACGAGATAGAGGGTTTGACATTTGTGTATGAAACGACTGAAAATCTTTATATTTACTCGTAAAAGGGGAAGTTAAAATGATATTGTCTGAAAAAACAGATTTAAGTTTCTTTCACGACTCAAGAGTTGGTGAGATTAATTATAATTATGCGAGCAAATCTTTAATTTTTCACTTGTGTTTAGATAGTTCATCATCAATTAGAAGAGAAGTTGAACTCAAAGCTAACATTGTTTTTTCTGTAGAATTAAATTCGATAGAGCCTTGGGGACCAGGAATATACATAAATGAGGTCACATTAGAAGATAAAATAGAATTTAAAAGGCTATCAATAATAATAAATTCAGGAGATATATTTGTTATTGATGCAAATTTATTTGAAATAATTATTTAACATGCATGAAACGACTGAAAATCCTTGTGTTATAATTATATAATTTAATAACAGGAACAAAAAACTAAGTAAGGAAGAAAATGTCATGAAAACATTAAAGGATATTGAAATTAAGGATTTCAATGAAAGTAATCTCATTAGATTTAAAAATATAAATATTGATGAAGATACCGAAGTTTACAATGTCACCATGCATGTTTTTGTTAAGAATAATTTTCTACAATGCATATCAGAATCATTGACTTTTCATTCTAAAGAACTGTTAACATTTTTTGATAACTGCAAAGACATTTATGATAAATTGACCGGAAACACAACTATTGAATCGATAGAAAACAAAAAATGTATATTGACATTGAAAGCAATAAGCAAAGGATATATTGAAATATCTGGAACAATAGAGCAATTAATTGGTTCAAACAAGTGCGAATTTACTCTACTTTTTGATCAAACATGTCTCAAGGATAAATTTAACATATCATAGAATTCTCAAATTATTATATTAGTGAAGTTGTTGCAGGAAACGACTGAAAATCCTTGTGTCGACAGTTCAATTCTGCCTGGAGCCACCATGGAGACCTTAAATAAGCCATTCAATATGGCTTTTTTTATTTCACTTTGATATAATTTAGTTAAGTAAATACGCAATTGGGGAGAAAAATATGATTAAATTCAGTTTTGTTAAATCAATCAAAAATGATTATGCTTTATTTGGTTCTGCAATAGTAGTAATACTGTTAATACCCTTTGTAGTTTATAATATTGTAAAAGGTGAATTTAATGCTGTATATGTTTTTGGATCAATAGATTTGTGCTTTATATTTTTATTTTTATGGCGGTTACTTGTAATCAAATCATATTTTAATGATTCTATAGAATTAGAAGGAACAATAACTAAAATTTGGTTTTATAAAGATAGAGGAAGAGTGGAATTTTACTATAAAATCGAAACCCGTGAATTTGGAAAGGGACATGCAATAATGAAGACAAAAGCTACTTTAGCATTAAATAAAGGCCAAAAAGTCAAACTACTAATTAAAAATAGAAATCACCAGAAAGCAATTATTGCTGACTTGTATTCGTAGAAACATACAATATTTTATTTATGAGTATTAAACGGCAGAAAATTCAGTATTTTTGTGGAGAAACCAAATAGAATAATGCAAAAGACTGATTATCGAAAAGAATTGCTTATTGAATTTTCTTTCCTTGATATTGACAAAAAAAGAGATTATTCCTTATACAGACCTCATCTTGTTGTACAAGGAGATTCAGAATATTTAGGTATAGCGTTTTATGCTGATACCATAAAAAAAGAAGGAAATAAATATACAGCAAGAATTCATTGCATATATGAAGGTGTAAATTATAATAAACTACTCTCAAATGTTTTATTTGAAATAAGGGAGGGACCCATTATTTTAGCTAAAGGAAGGGTATTGAAGGAATTATAATCTAACGTCACCGGTTTGTATGAAACGACTGAAAATCCTTGTGTCGGCAGTTCAATTAACCAAGGAGACCTAAAATAAGCCATTCTATGTGGCTTTTTCTTTTATATAAAGGGAGATTGTCGTTCTATCGATTGTATCTTGTTCAACTTTAATGAATAGTGTTATAATTAAAGAAAATATTGGAGGGCCAATATGAACAAATATGTTAAGGGTTTAACATTTGAAAACATTATTGGTAAGTTAATTTTGGTTGGTATTACATACGAAAACAAAAACGGTGATGTGTTGAGTTATAGACAATTTCATGGACGAGTTATACAAGCAGATTCAATTAAAGGTATAACAATTAAAAACGAAAGTAATCAAACATATAATTTACCACCAGATTTAAATTATTTTATAGTTGCTAAACCAGGTGAATATCGAGAAAAAGAATCGGGGATAGTCATTAGTGATCCAGATTATATCACCCAATGGATTTCAACACAATCAGACACATAATTATTACTCATTGTATTATAATAACTTTATGAATAGAGTTTGAAACGACTGAAAATCCTTGTGTCGGCAGTTCAATTCTGCCCGGAACCACCATGGAGAACTTAAATAAGCCATTTCGATGGCTTTTTTTATGACTGATTAGGGATGATTCTTGTCATGACTCACACTTGTTATCATGAATAGATTAGTGCTATAATAATAGTTAATTGGTAATCGATAACTTAAACATATTTATCACAAGCAAAAGTGAATCATAATAATAAGAGTTATTGTTTCATTTCAACTCAATATAGACACGCATGTATAACTTCAGGGGACAGCATGGACATGGTGTTTTTTATTTAAGGATTTCATCCATATATGATAAGAACGGAAGGAGAACATATGAAAGGATCAAAACTATTCAATAGGGGGTTTTCTCTAAAACTACTCATGTTTTTAACGATGTGTTGTTTGATGTTACTTGTATCACCAATTATTATTGTTGCTACTAAAAGTACACTAGTCACATCTTTTACCAGCAATTATAATGACCAAAATGAAGTCTATCAAGCGGCTAATGCATTTAACGAAGCGCTTGTTGAAGAAGGAATTGTGCTTCTAAAAAACGAGAATCAAGCATTACCGTTAGCTGCTGGATCTAAAGTTAATGTTCTGGGTAAGAATTCTCATGATATCGATCTTGGAAACACAACCATAGGTTCAATAAATTATGATGAAGCATTCATATCACCAATGACGTTATATGAGAGTCTGGAAGCAGTTGGTTATATACTTAATCCTGACCTAATATCTTTCTACGAAAATGATAATTTATCAGGTACTGGTAGACATGTGTCAAATCTTGGCATATGGCCAGTACCAATCTCAATTGGTGAAACACCTCAAGAAAACTACTCACAAAGCCTATTAAGTACTTATGCTGATTATTCGGATGCATCTATTGTTGTATTCACCAGAATAGGTGGTATAGGGTTTGATTTGCCAACCACCATGACAGATGCTTTGGGTGATCCAGATGTCGGATCAGAAGAAGGAGACCATTACCTTGAGTTAAATTTGAATGAAGAGGCGTTATTATTATCACTCGAAAGTGATCCTAGCGTTAGTAAGGTCATTGTGATCATCAATGCTAGTCAACCGATGGAACTTGGCTTTTTAAACGATTCTGAGACGTATTCTAAAATTAAAGCTGCGCTTTGGGTTGGAGGACCAGGAGTATCTGGTGTATCTGCCATTGGTCGTGTATTGGTTGGTGATATTAATCCATCAGGACATCTTGTAGATACGTATATAACAGATTTTAAAACCGATCCAACATGGTTTAATTTAGTGAATCGTGAAAATAAAAACAGATATGGCATGATGATTGATGATATGTTCACAGAAACGAATGTCAGTTTTGTCGATTATGAAGAGGGAATTTATGGTGGTTATCGTTATTGGGAAACTGCGGGTTTTGACGCCAATGACAACTGGAGTTGGTATGACAATCATGTTGTCTATCCATTTGGTTATGGATTGAGTTATTCGACATTTAATTGGGAACTTGTTGGTTCACCTATTTTTCCAGAAACACTCACAGTTGATTCAAGCATTTCAATAACCATTAGGGTTACGAATACTAGCAGTGTACCGGGCAAGGACGTTGTTCAACTATACTATACACCACCTTATTATGATGGTGGTATTGAAAAATCATATATCAGGTTGGCTGATTTTGAAAAAACACCGTTGTTAAATCCTTCAGAATCAGCAGATATTACATTGACAGTTTCATTAAAGGATCTCGCATCATATGATTATCAGGATGCGAACAACGATGGATTTATAGGGTATGAACTTGAGGCGGGTAGTTATATCTTTAATGTCTTACAAAATGCGAATATCCGTTCAACAAATGGTGTTTCAGATATGACCTTAGTCGTACCAGTGGCACCAGGAAATGGTGCAACTTCAGGACAGACTGGACTTCATTTTGCCTATGATGAAGTCACGGGACACGAGATTGAAAATCTATTTAATGATGTATCACAAAAAGCGCTTAATGGACAGTTGGATAATCTTAACACACAAGCAGTTAAGGATAGCGGCGGTGTGATGCATGTGATGAGTCGTGCTACGGCTAAAGGAGGGCTATCTGGAACCATACCAATAGAATACCCAAGTGATGCTGATCGAACTATCACACAAACGTTTATTGATAACGGAAATATACCAGTAGATACCACATCACGTAATGTCGCAGATATCACACAACCATGGTATCAGACAACATATCCAATTCAAGCTGAAAGTGAAACGGGCACTGTATCCGTTTTACTAAAAGATTTGATTGGTTTAGATTATAATGATCCACTATGGGAAACATTTATGAATCAAATGACCTATCAAGAAATGGCGACATTAATTGGTGATGGTACATTCCATACGATACCGATATCAAGGTTAGGTAAGCCATGGTCCATTGAACTTAGTGGGACAACTGGCTTGATTCCAAGACAAGAGACGACGACGTTAGAATCTATGAATGAGGCAATTGCATGTGTTTATGCAACACAACCCGTTGTAGCGGCTACTTGGAATAAATCGTTGGTTTATGATTTCGGTGAAATGGTTGGTGAAGAATCTATTTGGGGTAATACTGAATTTGCTTATTCGGGTATTTATGCTCCAGGATTAAATATCCATCGATCACCATTTTCAGGACGCAACTTTGAATATTATAGTGAAGACGCTGTTCTATCAGCTAAGATTGCTAAAGCATTTTCGTCTGGTGCTTACTCAAAAGGACTTAGTACAATTATGAATCATCTTGTCTTAAATGAGCAAGAAACAAATCGAGAAGGACTCACTTCATGGGTGGATGAACAAACATTGCGTGAAATATATTTATACCCATTTGAAAAAGTAATAAAAAATGGACAAACACATGGCGCGATGGTTTCTTATAGTAAGATTGGTAATACATGGACCAGTACGAGTTATGCATTACTCACAGAACTTTTGAAAGATGAATGGGGATATGAAGGCATGATCATGACGGATTGGGTGACATATTCATCCAAAATGGAATGGATGATTCGTGCAGGTGTTGATCTATTATTAACCGGAAATGAACCGGCGGTTTTAAATTATGAAGGTGAGGATTTAACGGCCACTCAAGCATGGGCATTACGTAATGCATCAAAAGATGTTTTGTTCTATGTTGCAAATAGTAATGCTATGATTCCGAGATTATACTATGAAGGTGAATCATCTGAAGTCGAAGATTTCACAAGAGGAGTAGCGTATACACTTGATGTTTCTGGTGTACAGACAAATTATGAATTAGACACACCATTAAGTGTGACCTATACTGCTGAAGGATTACCTAATGAACTACTAATGGATCCTTCGACTGGTATTCTTACTGGCACACTGCCTGTAGCCAATCCTAGCCAGTGGTGGAATACGCCACCAACTTCTTATACATTTACAGTAACGGTAACAGTCCCCGAAGGTACAACAATCAATACGTCCATATCAAAGGAATTTACGATTCATCAAGCGAGTATGCAAGAAATATATCTTCTTGATACAGCTACAGTAGGTGAAACTTATTATTCAGATGCTATTAGAGTTTCATCAAGTATTCCCGTTGATGCTACTGATATTATGTTCGAAATAGATCCCGGATTAGCGCTTTATAATTTGGTTGTCAGAGAACCATCTCAACCATTACCAGATGGTTTGGTTATGAATCCGGATGGTACGATTACCGGCATACCAACAACACCAAGTGAACCGGTCGATATTACGGTTCAAGTGACTGCACCTGGATTTGTTACCACATATATTACAAGAACCATATCTGTGCGACCTGCAGATCCAAAAATCGTAATGAATAATGTGATATTACCTAAAGCTGAAGTCAATCAAACATATCAAGCAATTTTTGTAGCAACCGGTAGCGATGAGATTACTTTCACATCAGATGAAATACCTATAGGTTTAGCTCTAAATCCAAACGGCACACTTTCTGGCACCCCTGAAGAAGTAGGAACACACATGTTTCATGTAACAGCATCTGCAATCGATATGGTTCCAGTTTCCGCTGTTGTCGTTCTTGTTGTCTACGACACCATCGAAATTTCTAGTTTAACATTCCAAGATAAGTTACTAGAATCTGGACAAGTTGGTATATCATATAACGCTTTATTATCTGCTAGTGGTGCTGACGATATTGTCTTTACATCACATGATTTGCCACCTGGAATCACATTAAATGATAACGGAACTCTAACAGGAATTCCAACAGAGGCTGGTGTGTATTTATTTCACGTAACAGCAACCGCGTCAGGTATGCCATCGAGTGAGGCTATCATGTGCCTTAGCATTACTGAAACAGAGATCATTTTACCTGTAATTACATTAAACCACATTGAATTAGACGCTGGTGAAGTTGGGTCAGCATATAGTGCAACAATTACAGCAAGTGGTGCAACAAATATCATATTCTCTACAGAAGATCAGTTACCAACAGGGTTGACTTTATCAACAGATGGCATACTTTCAGGTACACCAACCGATGCAGGCACATATATATTTAAAGTGACAGCATCAGCTGATGGAACAACAGAAGCTACTGCATTTATTGCCATTCAAATCAATCCAATCGTAGCATCATCAACGGGTTGTGGGTCAACAATAAATATGTCGGCTGCAATCGTGTCTTTTATGTTAATTATGATAGCTTGTGCCTACTTAGTAAGTAGGAAAACATACTAAAATCATAAAAAAGAAGACTACATGGAAGTTGATTTGTCATAAAAGATAGTGCTATCAATTTTCTTATAGATAGTTTAATCTTTACCAGATACATCTAGGTAGAGAAAAAAATCCTTGTGTCGGCTGTTCAATTTCGCCTAGAGCCACCACGGAAATCTTGAATAAGCCATTTGAAATGGCTTTTTCTTTTGTGTGTTATACTCAAACTATAACCAATAAAGGGTGATTATATGTCTTTATATAATAAACATTATCAAAAACAAAATTATTTTGGTGAACCATATCCTGAGTTACTCGAATATTTTAATAAACTTGATAGAGAATTAACTGTGTTGGATTTAGGATGTGGTCAAGGTCGAGATGTTTTAGGTATTGGAAAAATGGGGTTTAGTGTTGTCGGTATTGATCTATCAGAAGTAGGGATTAATCAACTTAATCAGTATGCTAAAAATGAAAATCTAAATGTCAAAGGAATTGTTTGTGATTTGGACAGATTTGATCAAGTGAGTGAGTTTGATATTGTGTTATTAGATTCCATGTTTCACTTTTATAAAAATGACATTGATATTGAAACGGCAAGATTGCATCGAATATTGAATAGCATAAAACCAAATGGTATTGTTATAATTGTTTTACAAGAAAATAAGTTTAGAATTAATTACTTAAAAAGTATCATATTAAGTGATTTATATCATTTTGTTATTGATGTAGAAGAGCATCTGATTTACAAAGAAGTAAATAGTAAGTTTTATATGATTTCTGTTCAAAAAATCAACTATTAGTATAAAATTACTAAATTTTCATGTGTTCGAAATTCAAGAATATAAAGCTTCAGTGTAGAAGCTTTAAAAAAGCCATGCTATAATAAATTTACTTAGTTATTATAAGGAGAATATATGAAAAAAGCTGTCTTGATATTAACGATTATCGATTGGCTGATCTTAGGGTTTTTACTTTATTTT
This sequence comes from Acholeplasmataceae bacterium, assembly GCA_963675245.1. Lineage (GTDB taxonomy): Bacteria > Bacillota_I > Bacilli_A > Acholeplasmatales > Acholeplasmataceae > WOFB19. The sequence goes on from OY775910.1 coordinate 784,058, forward strand.
GCTGGTTCAATCATTGTAACTGTTGCTAATAACAATGATGGTTGGGCAACACTTGCTTTAGCCGTTGTATCCTTATATTCATTTTTTGGTATGATTATCTTATGTATCCCAATGGTTATACTTGTGAAGAAATTGACTTTAAAAGAAACGAAAATATATTTCTATTCAACACTAGGTAATGTATTATTAACGGTAATCATGTTCTCGATCGCTTTGCTATTTTCATAAACACGATATTTAAAATGATTCATACATCACTTAAAAAAGCCACTCATGTGGCTTTTAGTCTGTAATTTTTGAATAAAACTATAAATTAAAGTGGTGTTATAATCTATTCTTTTTTAAAATGAAAATGTAAAGATGTCGTAGTATAATGAGAGTATCTAGTGGTCGCGATGATAAAAGGAGAATATAATTATGAGTCAAGGTATAAAACATTTTCGAAAATTTGATTTTTCAGGGATTAAATTTATTTGTTTTCTAGCAATTGAATTAATCATTATTGTGGGTGGCACGATTTATTTGACAATTATTTCTGAAAATATGACACTTGCCTTAATTGTACTTGTGTTTTCTTTTCTGATTGCAATTGTTATAACAATGTTGGGGTTGTTTTTAACCACGATAACAAGGATTAATCTGTCATATATAGTGATTCATATTGCTCTAGCATACCCGGTCATCCGTGCATGGCTGGATATGATACAAGAAGAAGACTGGTTGCAAGTACTTGTTGATTTTTTGGTGCTATCACCCATGTTAGGTGGCTTGCTGCTGAGTTTACCATTGATACTAGTTTTTAGAAAAAAAACTGCAGCAAAACAAACAGTTAGTAAAATTGAAGAAATAGACAATTAAGCCACGCTTTGTGGCTTTTTTTGAATCATAAGATGTGATTTTTGCAATTAATCTTTTAAATATGGCATTTATTAGACATTTTTGATATCCTTAATTTAGACACAAACGTCCATGGAGGGGTCATATGTTTCAAGTTATTGTGGATGTATTATCAAGCGATTTAATATATAACATTTTAGAGGCGTTGTTGATATTTAATGTCATTTTAGTTTATGTTACGTACATCGATATGCAAATCAATGACCGTATTTTTATTATTAAACTCATCTTTAAAAAACGACAATTTGATTGGAAAAAAATGAATCAAAAATTTAATATATTACTCATTCTAATGATTGTAACAACCTTTTTTATACCGTTTTTATTGATGATATTTTATGATATAAGAGCGCTAATGTCTGTCGTTGTAATCGGGTATTTCGCGAGTATAATCTTATATAGTCTATATATTGTAAAATCATCAACTGTATTATAAGAAGAGGAGATTATTATGCCACATCTAATATATATTATGGGTGCCTATTTGTTTTATATAATATCGATTATGGTTCATGTGTTAGTCATTAATAAAAAAATTGATTACACACAAATCAATGGTGGAAGAAGCGAATCTTTTGAAGCACAATATAAAATATCGATTGTTAGCATCGTTATTTTAGTAATCGGTTTTGTTATCATTATCGTATATAATGTTTACCCACCAATCACGAAGACATACTTTAGTGTCATTTTAATGGGGTTGATGTCGTTATATTGGTTATTAGGTTTTGTGATGCAATTATTAGGTACTTCATTTGAAAGAACATATTTAACACCGGTTCTATTGCTAGGATTTGTGTCGCATGTGATGTTATTGATTGAGTACTTTATGTAAGGAGTGATTGACATGGATGTTAAGTATTGTTTGATTACTGGTGCAGCAGGAGGATTCGGAAAAGCATATACACATACGCTAATTGAACGGGGATACACGCTCATCTTAACGGATTTCAATGCTGATCATTTGAATGCCTTAAAAGAGGAATGTCAAAGGCGTTATGGAAAAGAGGTTACAACCTTTATTTCAGATATTAGACAAGATGGTGGTATGCAAAACATATGGCATTATTTAATGCTAAATGATATTAAACTATCGCTTGTCGTGAATACCGTAGGTTTGGAAATTGAAGGGTTATTCAGCGATTTAAAACCTGAACATATGTCAAACATCGTTAAGACGAATGTTGTTGGTTTTACGAATGTCATTGCATATAGTTTATTATATAAAGCTGAAAAGATGGAGATCATTAATTTTGGCTCAATGGCGGGATTTTATGCAATGCCATTTAAAGCCGTATATGCAGCATCAAAGGCCTATATCATTAGTCTGTCAAGAGCACTTCATTTGGAATTAAAAACAGATGGTGTATCGATATTAGTTGTATGTCCTGCAGGTGTACCAACTAGACAAGAAGTCATTGATCGTATTAAACGACAAGGTGTTTATGGTAAGTTGACAACATCTAAGGTGGATGAAGTAGTTAACAAATCCATTATGTTGGTTCGAAAGGGAAAAGCGGTATATGTTCCAAAATGTTTCAATCGGTTCTTAGTATTTATCACAAAATTATTACCTAGTCTATTGGCAAGTAAGTTAATTGCTAAAAGATGGACGCCAAAAGATTAAAAAACGGGGGTTATGATGGTTAAATATAAAAAAATAATCAGTGTCATATTAATGGGGTTGTTGTGTCTTGTTTTGATGCCCGTAAGTTATGGTGATATGGGACCAAAGCCAACAACGGATGTTGAAATTATTGGTTTGGATGAACCATACTATTTTGATTTACTCGCTTATTACGATGAGGAAGACGTTATTGTACTTGATGATAATCAAATCATTGAAAGAATTGATTATGATTACTATCTAGATGATTTTCCTAGTGTTTTGAATGGTTACCGAGATGAAGATGGGTTTGGATCATATACACTTTATAGCTTTGCACCACATACTATTAGGCAAAATGACAATGTTTATCATTGTGGTTATTATATGCCACCTGATGTTTTTAAAATTGTGTTAGTCTTAGAGTCAGGTGATATGATTGTCTCAGACATAATAGAAAAAGAATTGTTTGCTGCATATATTACGTTTGATCTAAGTGATTTTTCGATCACTCAATCAGATAGTGAAGCGTACAACGATATTATGATTTATTATCCAGGTGATCTCGCAGAAGAAAGCATACCAGTTGGGGCAGTCATTATTCAAGTGGTTGTCACAGTGGTTTTAACGATTTTGGTTGAAGGGCTTATTTTATTTGCGTTTGGTTATCGATCTAAAAAGTCGTTCTTGCTCATTTTATATGTCAATCTTGCGACACAAGTATTATTGTATCTAGCCATTGATATAAGCTATTTATATGCGAACTTCTTTGGATTCTTTGGCGCATTATTCTTAGGTGAAGCAGTCGTATTTATTGCAGAAGCGATTCTTTATGGTACACTTCTAAAGGAACATTCAAAAACAAAGGCTGTGATATACGCAATTGTTGCTAATCTTGTCAGTTTAGTAGGTGGTATATTGAGTGCGATGTTCCTTCTATCCTTGATGATATAATCAAATCATTATCAAATATTTAAACATTTTGTTAAAATTGATAAATAAATAGTTAGGAGTAGCATATGTTTGAGTATAAAGTGATTAAAGACATCTATAATTATTCAGAACAACCTCATGATTATGAACGCTTTGAGGAAAAATTGAATGAATTGGCTAAAGAGGGATGGCGTGTTGTATCAGCCCAAGCAGTGAGTGATAGTTTTACGCACTTAACATGTTTTGCAGTTTTAGAAAGAAACGCATAAGAACACGCTAATTGGCGTGTTTTTTCTTGCATTTAAAAAGAAGTATGTTATCATAATATTAACCAATTGTTTTGAACATCAAAATAAAATAAGGGAGAATATTTATGAGTAAGATTGGAATTATCGTTTGTGGGAATTCGGGTGTCGATTACATGAAGCTTGATTACCCAGTCAGATTGATTCGTTCGACATTAAATTTGGATGGAAAAGAATATGAAGATTATGTCGATATTCAAGCAAAAGAGTTTTATGAAATTTTAGAAAACAATCCTGATGTTGATCTTTCAACATCACAAACATCAACCGGAAAAATAGCACACGTTTATGAAGAAATGAAAGCTGAAGGATATACTGATATTTTAGTCATCGTTATTTCAGCTAAACTAAGTGGTACATATCAAGGTGCATTATTGGCGAAAGATATGGTTGATGGTGTAAACATCTTTGTCCTGGATTCAAGAAGTGTATCATATGGAGAGGCGTATTTAGTAGAAGAATCCATTCGTATGATTGGCGAGGGCATGTCCGTGATTGATATATATGATGAACTTGAGCACATTCGTGATCACATTTATCTATATGTATTAGTCGATACACTTAAATTCTTGGTTAAGAATGGCCGCTTATCTGCGACTTCTGGCTTTTTAGGAACACTGTTAAAGATTAAACCACTCTTACAAGTTCAAAAAGATGGTAGTTTGGTACCTTATGAAAAGATTAGAACGACAAGAAAAGCTAGATCTCGATTATTAGAAATTATTGAACATGACATTACAGGAAAAAATGTTATAATATTTATAGCATATACGAACAATAAAGACGATGCTGAAGCCCTAAAACAGGATATTCAAGATAAGAGACCAGATGTTTCAATTCGCATTGTACCACTTACGCCTGTTGTTGGTGCACACGCTGGTCCAGGTACCCTTGGTGTCGGTTATATTGTTTTGCAATAACTGGGAGGTTGTTTGATGGTAGACCCTAAACAAGTCATTAATGAGTTACTTGTTGATGTTTTTAATCACATTCTAAGCATAGAATCAGAAACACTTAAAAAAAGAGGGATTAGACTTTCAATGACAGAAGTTCATGTCTTAGAAGCTATCCGCAGTACTGACGTACCCATTATGGGTCATATCGCTCAGAAATTAAGAGTGACTTTAGGTACGCTCACAACATCAATCAATGTGCTTGTAAGAAAAGGCTTTGTCTATCGATACAGAGATGATAACGATCGCAGAAAGGTCTATATTAAACTAAACCAAACAGCATACGATGTCTTAAAAATTCACGATGATTTCCATGATGAAATGATAGAATCGCTGTTCAAAGACCTTGAACTTGAAAAAGATGAAGTCTTGATGAAATCACTGGAAAACATTAGTAATTATTTCAAAAAGAGATATTAAAAATAAGGCGTTTAAACGCCTTTTTCTTTTCCGTGACTCATGATATAATAGTTTCGGTTATATGTTTGTATGGAGGATTATTATGCGTAACTTTGTTTATGGTGTTGATGTTGGTGGAACTGCTATAAAAATTGGGCTTTTCACGATCGGCATGCACCATGTTGAAAAAATAGAATTAAACACACCTAAAGAAGACCACGACACATCTGTTTTTGATATGATTATCGAAGGGATTAATATCCTTAATCAAAAAAACGGATTAAAGTTCAATGATATCGTTGGTATTGGTGTAGCAGTACCTTGCCCTATTAAAGGTGGGTATGTTGAAAAGTGTCCAAATTTATCATGGTATCAAATTAACCTCACTGAAAACTTTAAAAAGTGGGTACCAGAAGGTGTCATCGTAAGATTTGCTAATGATGCGAATATTGCCGCCCTTGGTGAAAAATCCATGCTTTATGACATGTTTAGTGATGTTGTCTTAGTTACACTTGGTACAGGTGTTGGTGGTGGTGTGATTGTTGATGGTCACATGATTGAAGGCGCTAGGGGATCTGGCGGTGAAGTCGGACACATGAAGGTGTTTGAAACCAACGAAGTATGTGGATGTGGATCATCTGGTTGTTTAGAACAAATTGCTGGCACAAAAGGCATTTTGAATTATACAAAAGATATGATTGAAGCACATCCTGAATCAGTCTTAAAAGGAAAAGAATTTACAGTTAAAGATGTATTTGACGCAGCTAAGCAAGGTGATAAAGCAGCAATGTATACATTCGAACGTGTCACTGATGCGTTAGCACTCGCTTTGGCGAATATCGCAATCGTCATTGAACCGGAAATATTCATTATCGGTGGTGGTGTATCAAAAGCAGGTAATTTCTTATTAGAGTCTATTCAAGAAAAGTATAAAAAGATTGCAAGATTTAATACAGGAGAAATAAAGTTTGCGTTAGCTGTTACTGGTAATAATGCTGGTATCATTGGGGCAGCTTTAATGATCATAGAATCTTAATCATTATTCGGGGGGATAAAATGAAGCATATAGATGATAGTTATAGGTCACGAACACATATTGTGGTTATTGGTGACCTTTTTTCTTACCAAATTCAAGAACATCGTTTTGATGTCGTTGTGAGTCGTGTATTGGATAACATTGATACCATGCTAAACAATCACGCTTTAATGGACACTTTATTTGGTGGAGATGGTATTGATTCTTATGACAGGATTGTCATGTTTAAAAGCATATTTGATGTGAAGAAAATTAAATGTTTGATATATGAGAAACAAAAAGAAGCCATGCATGTTGGTATCATCAACATTATGAAAGAAATCTTAGATGATTTAGTATCCGTATGTCATGGTGCAACAAGTATAATCGAGGATCAAATACTACTTGATACATATAGAATTATACTTCATGAAGTAACGGTAGATGAAGTAGATGATTTATGGATAAAATTAAACACTTTTGATGTGAGATTTCTCTATCAATTAGATGATAAAATATTGGGATTCATTTTACCAAAAGCATGTATTAAGGCGCATGATTTAATGATTGCGAAGATGCTGAATATAGGGTTGATTGAAGATATACCTATTAAGCCGTTTGAACAGGACATCAGGGCTGATGCTCCTTATCATATGAACGATTTAAACGTGTATATGGAGGTAGCGGGTAACAGACATATTAAACGAATTAATCATAGCTTTTATAAGGGCATCTTTTATCATAGTGAATATGACATCATTCTCAAAGGGTTAATGATTTCAGATGAAGAGATTTATCATATGTATAGCACGTTATTCAGTGAAGTTGGTCACACACCTATTTTAATGAAAATTCCTACATTTACAGATCATTTTAATTTAATGATAGATCACACATTGAAAACGGAGGTTAATCAATTTTCTTTTTCACATTTAGGTCTTAAAAATTGGATATCAGGATTGGCAAAAGCCATCCAAAGATATCACCCTCATTTGGTATTTATTATTCCTCAGTTAAATAGCAAACACGATCTTGATTTTTGGGACCATGAAATCAATGTGTTATTTATGCATTTGAAACACGATTATCAAGTAGGGATGACCATTGAAACAGAAGCGGCACTTCAGTATTGTGAAGACTTCGAGAAGTTAGAACCAGCTATTTTACTATTGGATGAGCTAATGAGCGAATATAGTGACAAACAAAATAATAAGCATATATTTCATGGCGAGTTGCGCTTCTTGATTGATGATTTGAAAGATGCACATACTATTTTTCGTTTAAAACAGATTAAATCACATATTATATCAGGTGAGGTATTAAAAGATAAAAACACACTACGAAAGTTGATTAACATGGGGTTTAAAGAATTCGCATTAACAATCGATCAATTATGTGATGCAAGTACTGTTTTCGAGAAATGGGAAAAATCAAGAGGTAAATACAGCAAAAAGAAGAGTTAATCAAAATATTTTTAAAGAATATGAGGTTTATATTATAAAAGGGTTGCAATTACCCTTTTTATTTTATATAATAGTAACGCTCGTGCGTATGCAGGAGAAGGCTGTGAAATGGGAGGTTGCCGGCACGCGGATAGCCGTTGTCTATGTAGCTGGGGTATTTCCATGGAGCAAGTCTATACATGATTATAGGCGAAAGGAGCTTAAAAGAATGGCAAAAGATGTTATTAAAATTCGTTTAAAGGCTTACGATCACAGATTATTAGATCAAGCTGCGAAGAAGATTGTTGACAGTGCAATCCGTACTGGTGCAGAGGTACAAGGACCAATTCCACTACCGACACAAAAAGAAATCTTCACGATCTTACGTTCACCACACAAATATAAAGACTCACGTGAACAATTTGAACGTAGAACACACAAGCGCTTAATCCAAATTATTGATCCAAATCCAAAAACGATTAGTGCCTTGATGGATATTGATTTACCATCAGGTATTGACATTGTCTTAAAGAAATAAGACCAAAAGGCAAAATAAATTAAGAGAGGTAAAAAAATGGCCAAAGGAATCTTAGGTAGAAAATTGGGCATGACACAAGTCTTCGACGAAAACGGTGTGTTAGTTCCAGTAACCGTAATAGACGTGGCTGACAATGTTGTTCTTCAACAAAAGAATGTTGAAACAGACGGATACGTCGCAACACAAGTCGGTTTCGATACTAAACGGGAAAAATTAAGTAACAAGCCTGAATTAGGGCACGTGAAAAAAGCTAATACAGCACCTAAGCGCTTCGTAAAAGAACTCCGCTTTGATGAAGGGCTTGAAAATGAGTTGCTAAGTATAGCGGTCGGCGCGCCAGTTAGTATTGAATTATTTAAAGCAGGCGAAACAGTTGATGTTCAAGGAACGTCAAAAGGTAAAGGGTTCGCAGGTAGTATTAAACGACACAATCAACATCGTGGACCGATGGCACATGGTTCTAGATACCATCGTGGACCTGGTTCAATGGGACCTATCAAAGGTAACATGAAGGGTAAAAACCTTCCAGGACAAATGGGACACGAAACAGTGACCATTCAAAACTTAAAAATTGTTAATGTTGATGTTGAAAATCAAGTGTTGTTAATCAGCGGAAGCATCCCAGGTCCTAAAAAAGGATTTGTCGTTGTTAAATCTGCTGTGAAGGGTAATTAGGAGGAACGATCATGCCAAAAACAGTTTTATTAAATCAAGCAGGCAAAAAGGTCGCTGACCTTACATTATCTGATTACATATTCGGCATTGAACCACATCAACAAGTTCTTTATGAAGTTGTTAACGCACAACGTGCAGCAATGAGACAAGGAACACATGATGTTAAGAACCGCGGCGAAGTCAGCGGTGGTGGTAGAAAGCCATGGCGTCAAAAGGGTACAGGTCGTGCTCGCCAAGGATCTACACGTTCACCACAATGGCGTCACGGTGGTGTTGTCTTCGGACCTACACCTAGAGGTTATGCAGTTAAGTTAAATCAAAAGGTTAGACAACTTGGATTACGCTCAGCGTTATCTTATCAATTTGAAAATGATCAATTGAAAGTTGTTGATGCGATTGATTTTGAAGCACCTAAAACAAAAGCATTTGTTGGATTCTTAAATGATCTTGGTGTTGAAGGTAAAGTTTTAGTCGTTGGTAAAGATTTTAGTGATGCAGTTATGTTAGCGTCAAGAAACGTACCAACAGTTAAGCTTGTTGAGGCTTCACATGTTAGCGTCTATGACCTCTTGAATTGCAATGCGCTTGTTGTAACTAAAGATGCGGTTGCAGCATTTGAGGAGGTATTAGGTAATGACTAAGTATTATGATATTTTGAAGGCTCCTATTATTACGGAGCAAACAACAAAACTTATCGAAGGTTTTAATAAGTACACATTCAAAGTTGCAAGAACTGCGAATAAAGTTGAAATTAAAAAAGCAGTTGAAGTAATCTTCAATGTTAATGTCATTTCAGTTAATACAATCAATATGAAACCTAAGAAAAAACGTGTTGGTAAGTATGAAGGGTACACACAAGCTTATAAAAAAGCGGTTGTACAGTTAGCAGAAGGCCAAAAGATTGATGCCTTCACAATCTAAGTGAAGAACTAGAGGAGGTTTAACCGAAATGGCGGTTAAAAAATACAAAGCGACCACTAATGGTCGTCGTAACATGAGCGTATTAACCTACGACGAAATCACAACTTCAACTCCTGAAAAATCACTACTAGAACCATTTTCTAAATCGGGCGGCAGAAATGCGCAAGGTAAGATTACCGTTAGACATATTGGCGGTGGTCATAAAAGAAAATATCGTGTAATTGATTTCAAAAGAAGAAAAGATAATATTATTGGTAAAGTGGCAACGATCGAATACGATCCAAACCGCACAGCTAATATTGCGTTAATTAACTATGTAGATGGTGAAAAACGCTATATCATCGCACCTCAGGGATTGGTAGTTGGCCAGGAAATTCTTTCTGGTGAGCACGTCGATATTAAAGTTGGTAATGCAATGCCAATTATGAACATTCCAGTAGGTACGATTATTCACAATATCGAACTAAGTCCTGGTAAAGGTGGACAAATCGCACGTAGTGCTGGCGCGTCTGCACAAATTCTAGGTCGTGAAGAAAAGTATGTATTAGTTCGTTTACAATCTGGCGAAGTTAGAAAGATCTTAGGCACATGCCGTGCAACGATTGGCGTTGTTGGTAATGAGTCATGGGAACTTGTTAACATCGGTAAAGCAGGCCGTAAACGTCATATGGGCGTTAAGCCAACAGTTAGAGGATCAGTCATGAATCCAAACGATCACCCTCACGGTGGTGGTGAAGGTCGTGCACCGATCGGTAGAAAGTCACCGATGACACCTTGGGGCAAAAAAGCTCGTGGTGTTAAGACGAGAGACAGCAAAAAAGCTTCGAATGACTTAATCATTCGTCGCCGTACGAAATAGGAGGAAATGAGACATGGCACGTTCAATTAAAAAAGGACCATTCTGTGATCATCACTTACTTGAAAAAGTTCGCAAACAAAATGCAGCTAATGAAAAGAAAGTTATTCAAACTTGGTCACGCCGTTCGACGATTTTCCCTGATTTCATCGGACACACTATCGCTGTCTATAATGGCAAATCGCATGTTCCTGTCTACGTTACTGAAGACATGGTAGGTCACAAGTTAGGTGAATTCGCACCTACACGTACATATCATGGACACAGTAAAGAAGATAAGAAAGCTAAGAAGAATTAATTGGAGGAGAAATGATGGAAACGAAAGCAACAGCTAAAACCGTTCGCATTGCTCCACGTAAAGCACGTCTAGTCATTGACTTGATTCGTGGTCGCGACGTTAAAGAAGCGAAAGCCGTATTAATGTTCACACCACGTGGTGCATCACCAATTATTTTAAAGGTGTTAAACAGTGCGATAGCGAACGCAGAAAATAACGATAATGCAAATGTTGACAATTTATATGTCAAAGAATGTTATGTATCTGAAGGTGTACGTCTAAAGAGACTTTTGCCACGTGCAAAGGGTCAGGGCGACATCATTAAGAAGAGAACAAGCCACATCACTGTTGTTGTGGCAGAAAGAGAGTAGAGGTGAGCACATGGGTCAAAAAGTACATCCAGTAGGCATGCGTGTTGGCATTATCCGTAATTGGGATTCTAGATGGTATGCAGAAAAAGGTAATGTTCCTGCACTCGTCAAAGAAGACGCTGACATCCGTAAGTATATCAACACATTTTATAAAAAAGCAGCCGTTTCTCACGTCGAAATCGAACGCGTTAAAGGTAAAGGCGGTAAAGACCGTGTGAAAATCACACTACATACTGCTAAGCCTGGTATGGTCATTGGCCGTGATGGCGTGATCAAAAAAGAAGCAGTTGGAAAACTTGAAAAACTAACTGATAAGGAAATCGTCTTATCAATTATAGAAGTGTCACACCCTGAAAGAGTTGCAACATTAGTTGCACAAAGCATTGCAGAACAACTAGAAAATCGTGCATCATTCAGACGTGTACAAAAAATTGCGATTCAACGTGCATTAAAGAGCGGCGCTAAAGGTGTTAAAACACTTGTAGCTGGTCGTCTTGGCGGTGCTGAAATCGCACGTAGTGAAGGCTATTCAGAAGGACAAGTACCACTACACACTTTACGTGCAGACATTGATTATGCAACTGCAGAAGCACACACAACTTATGGTGTTTTAGGTATTAAAGTATGGATCTATAATGGTGAAGTATTACCTGGACAAACACGTGAAGAAAACTTAAAGAAACAATTAGAACGCGTACCACGCGGCGGCGGAAATCGTCGTGGCAAACGCGGCGGCGGTAATAGCAACAATCAAAACCGCGGTAACAAAGGAGGCAATAATTAATCATGTTAATGCCTAAGAGAACAAAATTCCGTCGTCCTCATCGTGTCAGCTATGAAGGTAAGGCAAAAGGTCGTAACGAAATCCTTAATGGTGACTTCGCATTAGTCGCTTTAGAAGGTGCTTGGATTACAAACCGCCAAATCGAAGCTGCACGTATCGCGATGACGAGACATATGAAGAGATTGGGAAAAGTTTGGATTAATATTTTCCCGCATTTGGCAAAAACCAAAAAACCACTTGAAGTGCGTATGGGTTCCGGTAAAGGTGCTCCAGATCACTGGGTGGCAGTCGTCAAAGTTGGTAAGATTATGTTTGAAATCAATGGTGTAAGTGAAGAAATCGCAAGAGAAGCACTTCGCCTAGCTTCACATAAACTCCCTATTAAGACGAAAATTGTCAAAAGAGGTGAGCAAGCATGACGAAAGCTAAAGAACTAAGAAAGGTCAGTACACCTGATCTTGAAAAAAGAATCGTTGAGTTGAAGAAAGAATTATTCAACTTACGCTTTCAGCTTGCAGTAGGACAACTTGAAAATACAGCGCGTATTAGTCAAGTTAAGAAGTCAATCGCACAGATGAAAACTATCATCGGCGAACGTACGGAATAAGGAGGATACCATGGAACGTAATGCTAGAAAAGTGTTCACTGGAGTTGTGACTTCCGATAAAATGGATAAAACGATATCTGTTGAGGTAACTACATACAAAAAAGACCGTCTTTATGGGAAACGTGTTAAGGTATCCAAAAAATTCCATGCACACGATGAACAAGGTTTAGCAGTAATTGGGGACACCGTTATTATTCAAGAAACACGTCCACTTTCCAAAACTAAACGTTTCCGTTTAGTTAAAGTCGTTGCTAAAGCCGACTTGGTTTAAGGAGGAAATAAGCTATGATACAACAGGAAACTAGAATGATGGTTGCTGATAACACTGGTGCTAAAGAAGTCTTAGTTATTAAGGTTTTAGGTGGTACTGGTCGTCGTTATGCGAATATCGGTGATATCGTCATTGTTACAGTTAAAAAAGCCACACCTGCGGGTATGGTTAAAAAGAGCGAAGTCCTTAAGGCTGTCGTCGTAAGAACTAAAAAAGGATTACGTCGTGCAGACGGATCTTATATTAAATTTGATGAAAACGCAGCAGTCATCATTCGTGATGATTTGACACCACGTGGCACGAGAATCTTCGGTCCAGTGGCAAGAGAGTTAAGAGAAAAGAACTTTATGAAGATCGTTTCTTTAGCTCCAGAAGTACTATAAGGAGGTCATGTCTATGTACATCAAAGCTGGAGATACAGTTGCAGTGATCGCAGGACGTGATCAATTCGCAGTTGATAAAAAGGGTAAAAAGACGAGAAAGACCGGCCGCGTCTTAAAAGTATTCCCAAACACAGATCGTGTAATCGTTGAGGGTGTTAATATGATGAAAAAACATCAACGTCCAACCAACGCAAATGATAAAGGCGGTATTATTGACAGAGAAGCGCCAATCCATGTTTCAAATGTAGCGCTAATCGACCCTAAAACAGGTTTACCAACAAGAGTTGGTTATAAAGTTGTTGAAGGTAAGAAGGTTCGCTTCGCTAAAAAATCTGGCGAAGTCCTTGATAAATAGGAGGTTTGATGATGAGCGTAATTCAAGATAAATATGAAAAAGTAGTCAAACCCGAATTAATTAAATCATTCGACTATTCATCAATTATGGAAGTTCCTAAAATTGAAAAGATTGTCGTAAATATGGGTATTGGCGATGCTGTATTCAATCCAAAAGTATTGGATGATGCAGTCGTTGAATTAGAACAACTTACTGGACAGAAGCCAGTCATCACTAAAGCAAGCAAATCAATCTCTAACTTCAAGTTAAGAGAAGGCATGCCAATTGGTGCTAAAGTGACACTTCGCGGTAAGAGAATGTATTACTTCCTTGAAAAGTTAATTAATGTTGCGCTTCCACGCGTGCGTGACTTTAGAGGAATTAGTTCAAATTCATTTGATGGCCGCGGTAACTATACAGTTGGTATCAGAGAACAAATTATTTTCCCTGAAATCAGCCTTGATAAAGTTAAAAAAGTTCGCGGTATGGATATTGTTATTGTAACAACGGCTAAGAGTGACCAAGAAGGTAGAGCATTATTGTCTGCACTTGGTATGCCGTTTAAGAAGTAGGAGGCGTATTATGGCAAAAAAAGCAATGATCATTAAAAATGAGAAAAGACGTCAAGTTGCTGAACGTTATCGTGAAAAAATTGCAGAACTTAAAGCTAAAGGTGACTATGAAGCACTTGCTAAGCTTCCAAGAAATGCATCAATGACACGTGTACGTAATCGCGATGCTATTGATGGACGTCCACGTGCCTATATGCGCAAGTTTGGCTTATCTCGCTTGAAGTTCCGTGACTTAGCTCACAAAGGTGAACTTCCAGGCGTTAAAAAAGCAAGTTGGTAAGAAGGAGGAACTAACATGGTTATGACTGATCCAATTGCTGATATGCTAACGCGTATCAGAAATGCTAACAGAATGCGTCATGCAGTTGTTGAGATGCCGGCTTCAAGACTTAAATCAGACATTTTGGCTGTTTTAAAGAAAGAAGGGTTCATCGTCAACTACCAAACTGAACAAGATGGAGCATTTAGCAAAATTGTTGTCACATTAAAGTACACAGACACTAAAGAACGTGTTATTAAAGGATTAAAGCGGATATCGAAACCAGGCCTTCGCATCTACACAAATGTAGGTGATTTACCAAAGGTGCTTAATGGTTTAGGTGTTGCATTAATCTCAACATCAAAAGGTATTATGACAGATCGTGAAGCGCGCTTGGCCCAAGTTGGTGGCGAAGTATTAGCGTACGTCTGGTAATAGAAGGAGGAAATTATGTCACGCATAGGTAATAAGGTGATTCAAGTTCCTGCTGGCGTTACCGTCACGATTAGTCCTGAAAACTTTGTTGAAGTTAAAGGACCTAAAGGTCAACTTGAATCTCAATTCAATCAATCATTAAAGATGACGTTAAATGGTACTGAACTTTTAGTTGAAAGACCAAATAACGATATCTTTACAAGAAAAATCCATGGCACAACAAGAGCATTATTAAATAATATGGTCGAAGGTGTCACAAATGGATTTAAGAAACAATTAGAAATCCGCGGTGTTGGTTACCGTGCACAATTGCAAGGTAACACAGTCGTTCTTCAAATGGGATTCTCACATCCTGTGGAATTACCAATCCCTGAAGGTGTTACGGTTACACTACCTAAAAACACTGATGTGATCGTTGAAGGTATCGACAAACAAGTCGTCGGAGAGTTTGCAGCAAAAATTAGAAGCGTTAAAAAACCAGAACCTTACCTCGGAAAAGGTATTCGCTATGTTGGTGAATATGTCTACCGTAAGGCTGGTAAAACTGCTAAATAAGGAGATGAATGATTTATGATAAAAAAACAATCTAAGAATGTCTCACGTCATAAGCGTCATCTTCGTATTCGCAAAACCATAAAAGGTACTGCAGAACGTCCAAGACTTTCAGTCTATCGTTCTAATACGGCGATTTATACGCAATTAATTGACGATGTGAATCAAACAACATTATTCGCGGCTGATAGTCGTGAAGCAGGTCTTGCACATTCAAATGTTGAATCTGCAAAGGCAGTAGGTAAGCTCATCGCAGAGAAGGCTTTAGCTAAAGGCATTGAACAAGTAGTATTTGATCGTAGTGGTTATTTATACCATGGTCGTATTAAAGCACTTGCTGATGCTGCACGCGAAGCTGGACTCAAATTTTAAGGGAGGCAAACGACATGGCAAAAAATTATAAACGTAATGATGAACCACAAGAAAAGCAATACGAAGAACGCGTCGTTGCCATTAACCGTGTAACGAAAGTTGTTAAAGGTGGACGTCGTTTCCGCTTTGCAGCACTCGTTGTAATTGGTAATGGTCAAGGCCAAGTAGGATTTGGTACTGGTAAAGCTTCTGAAGTACCAGCCGCTATTAAAAAAGCGATTGAAGCTGCTAAAGCAAATCTCATCACAGTGCCTTCAGTTGGAACAACTATTCCACATGAAGTAACTGGTGTATATGGTGCTGGTAAAGTTTTCTTAAAACCCGCATCTGAAGGTACTGGTGTTATCGCTGGTGGCCCGGTTCGTGCTGTATTCGAGCTCGCTGGCATTAATGACATCTTATCTAAATCAATTGGAACAAGTACACCAATCAATATGATTCGTGCAACATTCCAAGGATTAAAATCACTTCGCACACCAGAAATGGTTGCTGCGTTACGTGGTGTTGACGTTTCGGAGCTTTCATAATGAAAAAGCTAGAAATTAAGTTAACAAGAAGCCTAATCGGCAGAAAACCTAATCAAGTTAAAACAGCACACGCATTAGGTTTAAAAAAGATTAATCAAGTCGTTGTAAAAGAATCTAATGACGCAATTGATGGCATGGTAAAAACCATTGCTCATTTGATTGAAGTCAAGGAAGTATAAGGAGGCCTACATGTTAAACGAATTAAAGCCTGTTGCAGGCGCTAGAAAAAATCGCAAGCGTGTTGGTAGAGGACCTGGTTCAGGTATGGGTGGTACATCAACTAGAGGAGATAAAGGTCAACTTGCTCGCTCTGGTGGTAATCCTCGTCCTGGATTTGAAGGTGGACAAATTCCTTTCTTCCAACGTCTTCCAAAGCGTGGATTCAAAAACTATACACGTAAGGAATACGCGATTGTCAATTTATCAGAGCTTGACAAATTTAATAACGGTGATGTTATTACACCAGACGTATTACTTTCAAACAACGTTATTAAAAAATTAAAGTCAGGCGTTAAAGTTCTTGCTAACGGTGAACTCACAAAGAAATTAACCGTTAAAGCTAACGTCTTTTCAAAGGCTGCTGAAGCAGCAATTACAAAAGTCGGTGGAACAGTAGAGGTGATTTAAAGATGTGGTTACGTATTAAGAGAGTTCTAAGCAACAAAGACGTGATGCTACGTTTAGCATTCACATTGCTCATTCTATTAATGGTTAGAATCATCAGTTTTATTACGGTCCCACTCTTTAACACGCAAGCGATCACAGATTTCATGAGATCAAGCGGAAGCTTTGTCGAAATCTTGAATAACTTCAGTGGTCGTTCATTACAGAACTTCTCCATCATGTCACTTGGTATTACACCATACATTACATCTAGTATTGTTGTACAGATGTTACAAATGGTTTTACCTAAGTTCAAAGAATGGAGTGAACAAGGCGAAGTAGGGAAACAAAACTTAACTAGAGTAACGCGTTACCTTGCGATTGCATTAGCATTCTTCCAAGCGATGGCACTTATCTTAGGTGTTTCGCCATACGGTGGTGCTTTACTTCCAAGCTTAGAAGCTAGCCTCGTTTCAAATACATTTGCACGTTATATGCTTTATGTGTATATGGCCCTTGTTATGGCTGCTGGTACAGCAATTGCAATGTGGTTCTCCACACTCATCACCAAAAAAGGTGTTGGTAATGGAGCATCCATGTTAATCGTAGCTGGTATCGTAACCAGTTTGCCTGCAATGTGGACAACACTTTGGAGCAAATATATAACAAATAGTGTAAATGGTTGGTCATATGTATGGTTTATCTTCATCATTTTATTATACTTCGGTATTTTATTAGGTGTTGTATACATGCAGATTGCACAAAGAAAACTACCTGTTCAATATGCAAATAGACAAGGTAAATCGGATTCGAACATTCCACTTAAGCTTAATGCTGGTGGCGTTATTCCAGTTATCTTTGCGCAAACCATCATGAGTATTCCACTAACCATTATTGGGTTCTCTAACAGCACAAGCACTGCGACGGCATTCTTCACAGATATGTTTAGTTACCGTCAACCATTAGGATTTATTGTTTATGTGATGTTAATTGTCATATTCTCATTCTTCTATTCATTCGTACAAGTCAACCCAGAGAAGGTAGCGAATAACTTATCACAGTCAAATGCTTATATTCCTGGTGTGAGACCTGGTATGGATACACAAGACTATGTCGCAAGTTTGTTATTTAAGATCACGGTCATTGGTACGGTATATCTTGTCATTTTGGCAATCTTACCAGTTATCACAGCTGCAGTCTTTAACTTCACATCAACTGAAGCAAATGCAATCACATTAGGCGGTACAAGTTTATTGATTATCGTTGGTGTTGCGATTGAAACAACAAAACAAGTTGAAACAGATGCAAGTCAAAAAGAATATGGCAGCATCCTTAATCCATTTAAGTGATGATCGGTCATAAGGAGTGAGAAAATGCGTTTAATCCTATTAGGACCTCCTGGTGTCGGTAAAGGCACTGAGGCAGAAATATTAAAAAAGCATTATCAAATTCCGCACATTTCTACTGGAAACATCTTTAGAGAGCTTTTCCATCAAGAAACAGAAATCGGAAAGATAGCCAAGTCTTATATTGACAAAGGACAATTAGTACCCGATGATATTACAAATGAAATTGTTCGTCAAAGACTGTATCATGATGATGTAAAAGATGGATTTATGTTTGATGGATATCCACGTAACGTTGGACAAGCAGAAGCGTTTGATAAAGCACTAGATGAGCTTGGTGTTAAGCTTACAGCAGTGATTGATATCGAAGCAGATGATGATTTGATTCTTAATAGAATCAGTGGTCGTCGTGTTTGTGAGTCATGTGGCGCTGTATATCATACAGAAAACAAAAAACCAAAAGTTGATGGTATATGTGATCAATGTGGTGGAAAATTAATTCACCGTGAAGATGATCAACCTGAAACAGTGAAAAACCGTTTAAAAATCTATCATCAACAAACAGAACCAGTTATTGGTTATTATAAAGAAAAAGGTTTACTCATTTCAGTTGATGGATCAACATCCATTGAGTGGACCAATGAGCAGATCTTAAAAGCATTAGGTGAGCAAAAGTGATTCAGATTAAATCATCACGAGAAATTGAGCTGATGCGTCAAGCAGGACGCATACTGGAAAGTACGCGTCAAATGGTTAGCACACATGTGAAACCAGGTGTCACGACATATCAGCTCGATCAGCTTGCTGAAGCACACATTATAAAGCTTGGTGGCATACCATCATTCAAGGGTTATCAAGGTTTTCCGGGATCCATTTGTACATCCGTAAATGAAGTCGTCGTACACGGCATCCCATCAAAGAGTAAAATCTTAAAAGCCGGGGATATTATTACGTTAGATTTTGGTGTCAATTATAAAGGATATCATGCCGACTCAGCAACCACTTATCCGGTGGGTGAGATTAGTGATGACATCAAACAATTATTAAAGGTTACTGAAGAAGCACTTTACGAAGGGCTTAAATATGCAAAACCAGGACAACATGTCTCTGACATATCACATGCAATTGAGGCTTATGTTAAACCATATGGTTATGGTATTGTAGAAGAATTTACAGGTCATGGCATTGGCCGTGAATTGCACGAAGATCCTTATGTCCCAAACTTTGGACAAGCTGGATTAGGTGCTGTACTTAAACCAGGTATGACCTTTTGTGTGGAACCCATGGTAAATCTTGGAACGAAGCACATTCGCATCTTAAGAGATAATTGGACAACCATTACATCTGATAAAAAACCAAGTGCCCATTTTGAGCACATGATTGTAATTACGGAAACAGGATATGACATCCTGACGGCAACCGAAAAGGAGTGACGCTATGGCAAGACAAGACCTAATTGAAGTAGAAGCAAAAGTTGTTGAGATACTACCAAATACAAAATTTAAGGTAGAATTATTACAGAACGGGCATACAGTGATCGCGCACGTGTCCGGTAAAATCCGCATGCATAACATACGCATTTTACCTGGTGATAGAGTAGTAGTAGAACTATCACCATATGACTTAACCCGCGGAAGAATCACTTATCGCCGTAAATGAGGAGGAACATTTTATGAAAGTAAAAGCATCCGTTAAAAAACGTAGCGAAGATGACATTATCGTAAGACGTAAGGGTCGCGTGTATGTGATCAATAAGAAAAATAGAAGACATAACCAGAGACAGGGTTAAGGAGGAATTATGGCTAGAATTGCAGGTATAGACGTTCCACGCGAAAAGCGCGTTGTGGTTTCGTTAACATACATATATGGCATTGGACTAACAACGTCCAAACAAATTCTAAAGGACGCGAACGTCAGTGAAGACACACGTGTTCATGCGCTTACAGAAGATGAGTTATCTCGTATTCGTACAGAAGTTGCAAACTATCAAACAGAAGGTGACCTTCGTAGAGAAGTCACTATGAATATTAAGAGACTTATGGAAATTGGTTCATACCGTGGTATGCGCCATCGTAGAAACTTACCAGTACGTGGTCAAAACACAAGAAACAATGCACGTACACGTAAAGGCAAGCCAAAGGCTATTGCCGGTAAGAAAAAATAAGGAGGGAATAAATCATGGCTCGTAAAAAGACAACGAAACGTAAAGTTAAAAAGAATATTCCCCTTGGTGTTGCTCACATTCACACAACATTTAACAATACAATCGTAACGATTACTGATGTTGACGGTAATGCCGTTTCATGGGCAAGTGCTGGTGCACTAGGCTTCAAGGGTAGTCGTAAATCAACACCATATGCAGCACAAATGTCAGCTGAAGCAGCTGCTAAATCTGCTATGGATAATGGTATGTTAAAAGTTGAAGTTTCAGTTAAAGGACCTGGTCCTGGTCGTGAAGCAGCGATTCGTTCGCTTCAGACAGCTGGCTTAGAAATTACTGCTATCAAGGATGTAACGCCGGTCCCACATAATGGATGCAGACCGCCAAAACGTCCTCGCGGATAATGTGAAGGAGGGGTAACGAATGAAAGAGTTAAAGTTTGAAAAACCGACTGCGGTTGAAGAGCTATCGGTCGATGGTAATAAAGGTCGTTTTGTGATTAAACCACTCGAACGTGGATACGGCATTACGCTCGGTAACGCACTTCGTCGCGTCTTGCTTTCGTCGCTTCCCGGCGCAGCAATCGTCAATATCAAAATTGATGAAGTAGAGCATGAATTTGCTACAATTGATGGCGTCTATGAAGATGTCATGGGTATTGTATTAAACTTAAAGAAAGTCATTTTCCAAGTAGAATCAAATGATCCAAACTTTGAACAAAAACTTGAATTATATGCATCTGGTGCTGGCGAAGTAACAGCTGCAGACTTCATTCACGTTGATGGCGTTGATGTGGTTAACCCTGATCAAGTGATTGCTCATCTTGAAGAAAATGGATCATTATCAATGGTCGTAACTGTTAGACGTGGTGTAGGCTATGTCAGTGCAGAAAAGAACAAAGCTTTCAGTAAAAATGAAAAGAGTGTTATTGCAATTGATTCAATTTATACACCAGTAACTCGTGTGAGCTATCATGTTGAAAAAACAAGAGGCGACACAGATGAACTAACATTAGAAATTGAAACTAATGGTGCGATTGAAGCGAAAGATGCTTTAGCACTTGCAAGTAAGATGTTAATTGATTATTTTCAAGTCATCGTAGAGATTAGTGAATCAGCACAAGATGCAGATTTCATTTATGAAGCAGAAGATGAACCAGTTAACAAGAAGCTTGAAATGAAGATTGAACAACTCGATCTTTCAGTCAGACTATTCAATAGTTTGAAACGTTCTGGTATTTATACCGTTGCACAAATCATTCGTTTAACGGAAGAGGATGTAATGCGCCTTAGAAGTCTTGGACGTAAATCGTTTAAGGAATTAAAGGAAAAACTTGCAGAACATGGCCTCGAATTTGAAAATTCGTCAAGTAAAGATTCAAATGTATTTGCTGACGATATAGACAAGGAGTAAATCATGGCATATTCTAGATTAAGACGTACAAGTGATCAACGTAAAGCATTATTACGTGACCTTGTTACAGATATCATCATCAATGAACGCATTGTGACGACAGAATCAAAAGCAAAAGAACTTAAAAAATTAGCAGACAAAATGGTAACACTAGCTAAAAATGGTTCACTAGCTGCAAGACGTCAAGCTGCTGAAACTGTTCGTTTTGAACAAGTAAGCGAAACACAAAATGCGCTTCAAAAATTGTTTGATGAAATCGGACCTCGTTATCAAGATCGCAATGGTGGATATACAAGAATCATCAAGACGGTACCTCGTCGTGGTGATGCTGCACCAATGGCGATTATTGAATTTGTTTAAAAACAAGCTTCGGCTTGTTTTTTTTCTTGAATAATTGACGTGTTAAGTTTACAATAAGAGTGGTTGAAAGAAAAGAGGACTATCATGAAAAAAATACTACTATCAATGATGGCATTATTCACTGTCATTTTACTTGTCGCATGCGTAAACATACCAAAATATTCAATAGATGATATTGAGAATGCGATTGAAATCACTTATGCAGTAGGCGATGATCAAGATCATGTTACTGAAGATATCATCTTGCCACGCACACACATATCATATGCAGAAGCATTCATAACTTGGCAAAGTAATAATATCGATGTGATAACAAATAGCGGTGCAGTTACGAGAACATCTGTAGACGTTGAAGTAACTTTAATTTACTCAATAAGTTATAATGGTCAAGCAAGAGTAGGATCATTTACAGTCACAGTATTGTCTGAAAAACCTACCTTAGAAGAGATTGCTGCAGCGATTGAAATAGGATTTTCTGATGGTGATGATGCGGATCATGTGACACAGGATATTATACTACCTGAGGTTTCTGTTTTAGATGAAAATGCGATAATTACATGGAGTAGTTCAAATAGAGATATCATTAGTGGTAATGGAGTAGTTCATAGAGATGAAAATACACATTTAATTATTCTAAATTTTATCATTATATATGATAACAATTTGGCGAGTGGGTCTTTTGGATTAACAGTTTATCCTGAAGATGTCTACTATAGTGTTGTTTTTGATACAAATGGTGGCTCTTATATAGAAGATATATCGCAACTTGAAGGTACAGCTGTTTCTGAACCTACTCAACCAACAAGAGAGGATTATACGTTTGTAGCTTGGTATATTGATGAGGCGTTAACAATACCATATGATTTTACTGAGGTTGTCTGGTCAGATATTACCCTTTACGCTAAATGGGATACTAATCTAACCTATCATACAATCACATTTGAAACAAATGGTGGTATTGATATCCCACCATTACTTGCTTTAGATAATACAACAATATCTAGACCAACACCAGTAAGAGAAGGTTTTATTTTTAAAGGTTGGTATGCAAATGATTCATTAACAATTCCTTATAATTTTTATGCACCTATTACATCAAATATAACCATATATGCTATGTGGACGGTATCTTACACAGTCACGTTTAATACAGTAGGTGGTTCATATGTGTCACCTATAGAAGTTCAAGAAAATGAAAGTATCACACAACCGAGTGACCCAACAAGAAGTGGTTTCGTATTTGTTGGTTGGTTTACAGATCAAGCATATACAACGGAATTTAATTTTTATTCATCCATCACAGAAGATAAGATACTATATGCAAAATGGGAATCAACTGCAGTTTATTTCACTGTATCATTTGATACAAATGGTGGTACAAACATTCCATCTAACGAAGTCGCTGTTGGCACTACGTTAACAAGACCAAATGATCCATCAAAAAATGGATATGTATTTCTAGACTGGTACACAGATGTTTCATTAACAACAGTCTATTCTTTCTCAAATATCGTAACTCAAGATATTATCTTATATGCTAAGTGGATTGAACCATCATCTACCGATTATACAGGTATCTATGATGGGGCTGAAGGTCTTTATGGTTCAATGTTAATAGATTTTTTATATGATGTTGTGGTAGAAAATATCTCTGGTAAAGAGCAAGACTATGGTGATGCAAGATACACACTTGATGAAGCAGACCGAGATCCAAATAATCCAAGTAATGTTATTTTAGTATACTTAGGAACGTCCGTAAGCGGTGTGTGGGATGGTGGTGCAACTTGGAATCGTGAACATGTATGGCCACAATCACTACTAGGTGTATCGGCGGATAACAGTACCGTTAATATGGCATCAGATTTACATAATCTAAAACCAGCAAATCCTTCAGAAAATAGTTCTAGAAGCAACAAATGGTTTGGTGATACGACGACAGCATATTCATACGCACCTAGAACGGATGTCAGAGGGGATATTGCGAGAATTCTCTTCTATATGGCAATTAGATATAATGATACATTAACACTTATTAATATTACTTCTGGTGATCCGAGTGTTCATCAAATGGGTGATTTGGCAACACTATTAAGATGGAATCTAGAAGATCCTGTTGATACATTTGAAATGAATCGTAATGATGTTATTGAAAGTTATCAAGGTAATAGAAATCCATTTATTGATTATCCTGATTTTGCGTATCTTATTTGGAGTTAACACTTGAAGGGAGTGTGTGTATGAAGTATAGAAAATTTGGTAAAACGGGTATTTCTGTTTCAGAAGTGTCTTTAGGCACATGGCAACTAGGCAGTAAATGGGGAGATCCATTTTCTGATGAGGTTGCGAAAGAAACATTAGAAGAAGCGACACGTCAGGGCATTAATTGTTATGACACAGCAGATGTTTATCAAGGTGGCGCAAGCGAAGTCGCTATTGGAAAATACATTAAAACGTTAGATCAAAAACCGTTTGTTATTACCAAGACAGGTAGACAAATGGCACAAACCGTCGAGAATTATTCTGAAGAAAACATCAGAAAGTATATTGATGATAGTAGAGCAAGATTGGATGTGGACAGATTAGATATGGTTTTACTTCATTGTCCACCTACGGAACTTTATCAACATCCTGAGGTTTTCAAGATTCTTGATCAATTAAAAGAAGAACATAAGATTAAACATTATGGTGTATCAATAGAGAAAATTGAAGAAGGCATCAAAGCCATGGATTATCCAGGCGTTGAAGCAATTGAAGTCATTTTTAATATGTTTAGATTACGCCCTGCAGAAGAACTCTTTGAATTAGCTAAAAAGAGAAATGTCGCTATCATCGTTCGTGTACCTTTAGCAAGTGGTCTATTAACTGGTAAATATACAAAGAACACAACGTTTGGTGCTGAAGATCATCGTACCACCAACAGACATGGCGAACTTTTTGATAAAGGTGAAACATTCTCAGGTGTGGATTTTGACTTAGGTCTTCAAGCAGTTGAAGCGTTGAAAAAAGTATTTAATAAAGATAATTTAACGCAAATAGCGATTAGATGGGTGTTAATGTTTGATGCTGTGAGTACAGTCATTCCTGGAGCGAGTAAAGCATCATATGTTAAAGCGAATGCTGATGCGTGTGAACTGCCACCACTCTCAGATGAACAAATGAAACAAGTCAATGATATCTATGACAAATATATAAAACCATCTGTACATCATTTATGGTAAATTACGTATAAAGCGGTTATCAACCGCTTTTTATATAATGTGACTAATGTCGCTTAACATGTTACAATCAAAGTGGAGGGTTTATCATGATTAAAGCAGTTATATTTGATTTAGACGGTGTGATTGTGACAACCGATCACCTTCATTATCTCGCATGGAAGAAAATGGCAGATAAAGAAGGAATCTATTTTGATGAGAAGATCAATAATAGATTACGTGGTGTTTCACGCATGGCATCCTTAGAAATCATTTTAGAAAAAGCACATAAATCATACACAAATGAAGAGAAAAGTGCATTAGCCACATTCAAAAATGATGTGTATGTGTCATTACTGGAGGATTTAGATGAACAGGATATTTTGCCTGATGTCATTGAGGTCATTGGAAAATTAAAAGAGCGTGATATAAAAGTCGCAATTGGTTCTAGTTCTAAAAACACACCGATCATATTAAAAAGAATTGGATTAGATCATGCATTTGATGGTATATCTGACGGTAATAACATCACACATTCAAAGCCTAACCCTGAAGTCTTTTTAAAAGCCGCTCAGTATATAGGTGTAGCACCTGAAAATTGTATGGTTATTGAAGATGCAGAAGCAGGCATTGAAGCTGCTAAAGCCGCTCATATGTATGGGTTTGCTGTCGGGGATGCAAAAAAATCAGCCATTGCTGATTACAAGTCAGATCATTTATTGGACATACTTAAGGTCATTTAAAAGGACGCTATCATAGCGTCCTTTTTGATGTGATTATTTGTGAGAAAGATACTTTAATATATAATCATCAAAGTCTTCGATGTTAAAATCTCTAAATAAATAACTTTGATAGCGTTTGGTTTTAGATAAATCATTTTCAAATTGTAAAACATTATATAACCCAGAAAGCATGCTTGAAATCTGTTTGGGTTCATTTAAACGCTGATATGCCAACGCAGCAAACAAATAAAAATCTTCTAATAAGTAGTGATATTTCAACTCTTTGCACGCTTGAATACCTTTAGATGCGAATTGTAGCATTGAGGAAGGATCACCATAACGTTTATGATAATCTGCTAGGCGATACAAGCATAACAACATGATTTTTTGATTATTTCCACTAATGATTGTGCTTTTATGATTCAAAGCATCAGATAGTACTTTTACAATTTTATCTTTTTCTTTGCATTCATCATAAACAAGTAGTGAAGAAAGAATGATAATTTCTGTTGATGAGAAGGCGTGGTGTTTTAGTATATTTGGGTAATTAAGTAAAGATTTAAGTTTTTCAATTAGCGTGATTTGCGCCATTTGATTTGAATTATAAGAAAATAGTGCTGTCGCGTATTCATATATTAAAAGATGATTGGGTTCTGTGATTGTTTCAGGATTAAATTGTTTTTTTAAAGAAGTTACTTTTTCGACATTGTGATTAATAACTGCATTATGATAATCGTTCGCTAATTTTGATTCTCTAAACGTATTCCCTCTAAATTCGAAAACTAAGTATTCAATATTTAAACCTAATCGTTCAGCAAATTGATCAAACACGTAAGGAGCAACATCAGATTCACCACGCAAATATCGTCTATATTGGCGCATTGAAACAATACCATTTGTAAAATCTTCTTGTGTCATATTCTTTTTGGTACGTAATGCATCTAGATAATTTGCAAGAGATTGAGAAAAATTTAGATTTGCCATAGTGCCTCCAAAATAAAAAATACTTCAATAATAATGAATAGTGATATATTATAGATATATGTGAAAGGGGTATTTCATGTTTATACATTTAAAAAATATGCTTGGTTTATCTTTGAGTAAACCAGATTACAAGTCAGATAATGAGCGTGATGATCAACAACCAGAAATATCTGAACTTTCTGCATTAAATGACATTGATGAAGAAAGAACAGATGTGCTATCAGACTAATTGTAGCATATTTAAGTAAAGAAAAGCCTTGATTTATTCAAGGCTTTCTTTCTTATTTTATTCAAAATCCAGTTTATAATCAGAGTGATTAATATCGTATTCTGAATTTTTACCCCTAATATCTACATAGAAATTAGCGATAGCAGTGTTCACATAAGGAATAACGAAAAATATTCCAATACCAAATGTCAACGCTCCAAGGATGTACCAACCAATAAAACTAAAGAGTAAGCAAAATAGACGCCACTTATTACCCTTCATGAGCTCTTGGCTCTTGTCTAATGCTTCAGTCGCCGTTAAGTCAGGATCTTCAGCGATGATATATTCCGTCATACTAAAAGCAAAAGCCTTAACAATACCGGGAATAATAAATAACAATGACCACAAGAAGATAAAAACAGCTTTTAAGATATAAGCAATAATCGCTGTTCCCAAACTGTTTTTAAATCCATGAAATAATGTTTCCATGTTATCTGCATTATCAGAATCTTCAATATTGTTAATCAAATACATACTATAGCCTACCATCAACGGCCCTGTAATAATAATCCCTACAAACATTGGAACACCTGCAGCACTCACTGCATAAACAATTAATGAAACAACAAAAACCATCCAATAATTCTTTTTTAATTGCTGCCAAGCAAGTCTTCTTATTTCGCCAGCTCTCATAAATACACTCCCTTTCATTGGTATTATTATAACATTTATAAGGAGGTATTACATAAGTTTTACCAAACAAACGCAGTTTTGTTATGCTATAATAGTAGTAAATATTTCAAAGGAGTTAAATCATGACATTTAGCGAATATCCATATCAAAGACCTGATCTTGAAAAACTCAAAAAAGATCTTGAAGAAAACATTGCTTTAGTCGGTGAAAACGAAAGTTTAGAAACAGAAATAAAAGCGATTAGACGTATGAATGAAATCGATGATGAAGTCGATTCAATGTTTACCCTTGTTTCAATTAGAAACAGCTTAAACACAAAAGATGAATTTTATGAAAAAGAACAAGCATTCATTGATGAAAACGGACCCGTCTTAAGACAGTATAGTCACGCATTAATCCAAAAGATGCTTAATTCTAAAAATCGTGAAGGTTTAGAAAAAGAATTTGGTTCTTTATTATTTAAGCAAGCAGAAGTGCAACAAAAAACATTTAAACCTGAAATTATTGCTGACCTACAAAAAGAAAACAAATTATCAACAGAGTATTCTAAATTAACAGCAGGTGCACAAATCGAATTTGATGGTGGTACATATAACCTCAGTCAAATGGCACCATTCTTAACGAATAAAGATCGTGATATTCGTCATCGTGCACAATTAGCCGTTTCTGGGTTCTTTAGTGAAAACGAGAAGGAAATTGATCGCATTTATGACGAAATGGTTAAAGTTAGAACAGAAATTGCACATAAGCTTGGTTATGAAAACTTTGTTCAACTGGGATATGACAGATTAGGTAGAACGGATTATGATTATAAAGATGTTAAAACATATCGTGATCAAATCTATAAAGATATCGTGCCTCTAGTGACTGACTTAATAGCACGTAAAGCAAAACGACTCGGTATTGAAAACCCTAAATCATATGACCTAGCTTTATCTTTCTTATCAGGCAATCCAACACCTAAAGGTGGTCGTGAATGGATGGTCGAAAGAGCAACCAAGATGTATCATGAAATGTCAAAAGAAACAGGTGAGTTCTTTGATTTTATGGTAGAACATGAATTGTTAGAATTAGATTCTAAGCCAGGTAAATCTGGTGGTGGATACTGTACATATATTCCAAAGTATCGTTCACCATTTATTTTCGCAAACTTTAATGGTACATCACATGACGCAGATGTTTTAACACATGAAGCAGGACATGCATTCCAAGTGTATTCAAGTCGTGATTTAGAGCCAGCCTATCGTTGGCCAACCATGGAAGCAGCAGAAATTCATTCCATGAGTATGGAATTTCTTGCATGGCCATGGATTGATTCATTCTTTATAGAAGATACCGCTAAATACAAATTCAATCATTTAGCTGGTTCAGTTTCATTCTTGCCATATGGTGTATTAGTAGATGAATATCAACATGAGGTTTATCTACATCCAGACATGTCACCAGATGAAAGAAAAAGAACCTGGAGAAGACTTGAAAAGAAATATCGTCCATCTCTAGATTATGGTGATGATGATTTCATGGAAAAAGGTACATATTGGTTCCGTCAAGGTCATATCTTTGGTGCACCATTCTATTATATCGACTATACGTTGGCACAAGTATGCGCATTCCAATTCTGGGTAGCAAGCCAAGAAGATCACGCAAAAGCTTTTGAAAACTATTTAGCATTATGTAAGTTAGGTGGTTCAAAGAGTTTCTTAGGATTAGTCGAGGCAGCTAAACTTAAAAACCCATTTGTTGATGGCACAGTTGAAAAGATTGTTAAGCCTATCAGAGCATATCTCGATGGTGTAGATGATACAAAATTATAATGATAACTAGATAAAGATATAAACATCGCGATATAGTATATATGGCGATGTTTTTGATTCAAACAATAATAGCAACCATCCGTTGCTTGCTATTATATAGGTTTCATTTTACACTGGAGATATAAGGAGGTAGAACATGCTTAATTTGGGAATCATCGGTCAAAGAATTGCAACTCATAGAAGAGCACATGATATGAATCAAAATGATTTGGCTGAAGCACTTTTTGTTACAAGACAAGCTGTAAGCAAGTGGGAAATTGGGAAAGGCCTACCCAGTATTGAAATTTTGTTAGCGCTGACGAAATTATTCAATATCTCAATCGACAGTTTATTAGAGGCTTCGGATATAAACCAATATGATTATAAAGATATGCTAGCTACATATCCAAGAGAATCTGTTGTTTATAAGTTTTTAGAATCTGATACGCCAGATCTACATGTGAAGGATATATTTTACCTCTTAACACCAACTGAGAGAATGCAAATGATTAATCAATCACTTAGCAATCGAATTAATCTATCGATTAAAACCATTTGGCCATATGCAAGTATAAGTGAAAGAAAATATATCTTGGGAAACATATTGTCTAAAGGATCAGTTGAAAGAGTTGAAGAGTTTTACCCAATGTTGACCGATGAAGAACGGGTGATGGTCTCTAAGACACATCACATGCACACAGTTGTTTATCATCATAAATAATCGTAAAGGAGAAAAGAAAATGAAATATACACATTTATTACCATTTATGGATAACGAAGAATTAAAAGAAGTCGCTTTACAAGTGTTAAACGGAGAATTACAAGGCGTTAAATTAAATCGGTTTTTCCCATTTCTAAACAAAGAAGATTTAAATGAGATTGTTGATAAAATCATCGAAACAAAAAACACGAAATTGCTAAATCATGCGATTCCCTTCATGTCAAAACAAAAAATTGGAGAAATCTATGAAAAAGCAGAACGTGGAGACATTCCTGATTTCAACGCCGAAAAGTGTATTCCTTTCTTAGGTTCAGAAAAGATCAAAGAAATTTTTAAATCATTGATTAAAAAAGCATCTGAAGAACCTGATGAAGATGAAGAAAAAGAAGAATAAAATTGTATAAAAAAAATCCCTTATTCAGAAGTAAGGGATTTTTTGTTATTGTTTAAACAGTTATAAATCATTTCTGCAACCATCATGCCATCATAAACAGCTTTTGCTATTTGTAATTTTCCACCTATGATATCACCTGCTGCGAAGAGTCCTGGAATATTTGTTTCGTAGTTCTCGTCAACGACAATGTTTTGTTTATCCATGACGATGCCTAATGTTTGGGCAAACTCTAAAGCGCTAGGTGTGCCGATGGCAACAAATGCGCCATCAAAAGGATAGACATTTTTTGTGGTGTGAATCTCTTGAAGCTTTTGTTTGCCAACAAAAGATTTAATCGGTTCAGTCACAACCGGATAACCTGTTTCTTCATTAAAAGGTTTACCATTCGTGAAAATGGTAATATCATCTGTGACACGTTTTAAGTGAGATAATTCTTGTAACATATACTTACCAGTTCCAATAATAGCAAGCTTCTTTTTACGATAGAAGAAGCCGTCACATGTCGCACACAAGCTGATACCTTTACCAATAAACTTTTTAAAACCAGGTTTATTTAAAGCTAATCGCCTTTTACCAGTTGCCAGTAATACTGCTTTTGTTTGATATTCATGATGCTCTGTTTTCACTATGAATCCAGATTCGATTTCTGATAAACCAATCACTGGTTCATTAGCAAGTTCAATACCTTGTCTTTTAGCTTGTTTTAAACCATTTTCTATAAGATCTTTCCCATTGATTGTTTCAGAGAATCCGTAATAGTTATCAATATCTTCTCTACCAGAAGAAAAAGATCCATGGTCTTTACCAATAACAAAAGGATCTATACCAGCGTGCTTTAGATAAAGAGCTGCTGAAATACCTGCAGGGCCATACCCTATAATAATGACTTGTTTCATCATAAACCAAGACGTTTTTTGAGCTCGTCTTTTGATTTAATCCCAACAAATGTATCGACAATTTCACCATTTTTGAAAATGATGGTTGTTGGGATACTTAGGATTTCATATTGATCTGCAATGTCAGATGCATTATCTACTTCGAGTTTAGCAATGATTGCTTCACCATTTAATTCTTCATCCAAAGCTTTGAGTATTGGTGTATATCTTAAGCATGGAGAACACCATTCTGCCCAGAAATCGACTAAGACTGGTTTGTCGCTTTCTTTAATCGTTTTGTCAAATGTTTCATTCGTTAATTCTATAACCATGTTAGCACCTCTCTTATGTTCATATATATTATAAGGAAAAGTAGTCGAAAATGAAAGTCAAACACGTTATTAAGTCACTAAAATTAATTATGAATAACGCTTTATTGATTGATAGATACATGATATAATACTTTCGTGAACGTAGGTGATGACACAGATGATTAAAATTAGCGATTTATGCTTTTCATATACAGGTAAAGATGATGCAATTAGTCATGTTGATTTAGCGATAGAGAAAGGATCTTGGGTGTCAATTTTAGGGCATAACGGGTCTGGTAAATCCACACTTGCTAAGTTAATGGTAGGCTTGCTTTCTCCTGCCTCAGGAACGATAGAAATTGATGGTATCCTTTTGACAGAAGAAAACTTATTAGAAATTAGAAAACGTATTGGTATTGTCTTTCAAAATCCAGATAACCAATTTGTCGGTGTCACAGTTAAACATGACATCGCTTTTGGTTTAGAAAATCAACAGTTACCTTATGAAGAGATGGTAAAAAAAATTCATTTGTACGCGACATTGGTTGGTATGGAAGAATTTTTAGATAAAGAACCACACAAACTTTCGGGTGGACAAAAACAAAGAGTTGCGATTGCTGGTGCACTAGCAATGGAACAAGATATTCTTATCTTGGATGAAGCAACCTCCATGCTAGATCCTGAAGGTACAGAAGAAATTATTACATTAATTAAAAAACTTAATAGAGAATATCATAAAACAATTATCACGATTACACACGATTTGGAATTTGCAAGTGAAGCAGATCACCTCGTCGTGTTAAAAGGTGGTAAGAAAATTCTAGAAGGAACGCCAGATGTTGTCTTCCGTGAAGAAGAACTTTTAGAGAGTTCGCATTTAGAATTACCTTTCGCATTAAAGTTATTTAATCAATTGGAAAAAGATGATACGATCAATAAAGACATAGCGGAGGCTGTATGGGCATTCAGTTCAAACAAGTAGGTTTCTCCTACCGCGGCCTTAAGAAAAGTTATGTCGCGTTAAAAGATATTAATATAAACATTGAAGAAGATGGTGAGTTTGTTGCGATTGTAGGTCATACCGGATCCGGCAAATCGACACTTGTGCAACACATGAATGCATTGTTGCTTCCGACATCAGGAGAACTTAATGTGTTTGGTCAAAAACTACCACCTAATAAAAAAGAAAAGATTAACCACTTAAGAAAAAAGGTTGGTCTTGTTTTTCAATTTCCCGAATATCAATTATTTGAGGAAACGATCATTAAAGATATCATGTTTGGTCCTAAAAACTTTAAAATCAGTGATGAGGAAGCTAGGGCACATTCAGAGTACGCTGCCAAAATAGTGGGCATTCCAGAATCTTTATATGAGAAATCACCATTTAGAATAAGTGGTGGACAAATGCGTCGTGTCGCGGTTGCCGGTATATTAGCGATGCAACCCAAAGTACTCGTATTAGATGAACCGACTAGAGGTTTGGATCCTAAAGGTCGTAAAGATTTAATGCAAGTCTTTATTGATCTTCATAAAACAGAAAACAAGAGTATCGTCTTAATTTCTCATGATATGGATATTGTTTCAAAATATGCAAAACGCGTGATTGTATTAGAGAAGGGTGAAGTTATTTTTGATGGCAAAAAAGAAGATTTATTTGTTCATCCTAACTTTGATTCATTCCATCTGGAACTTCCTACGTCACTTAGAATTTTAAAACATCTTGAAAAGACTTTAGGTATACCATATGAACCCAAATATGATTATGAGAGTTTACTTGCTTACCTCAAGGAGGTGAAGCGATGAATATCACCATTGGTCAATATATTCCTGGGAACTCATGGCTTCATCGATTAGACCCAAGATTCAAAGTGTTAAGTTTACTTGTATTAATTGTCGCAACCTTTGTGATTCCTATCTCATCAGAGATCACGCCACTCATTATGATGGGGTCTTTATTTGTGGGTGCTATTCTTTTAACGGTATCTTCTAGAATTCCGATTGGAAAAGTCATGCAAGGGTTAAGAGGTATTGTCTTCTTATTAACATTTACGTTTGTCCTTCAATTATTTTATATCCAAGAAGGACCATCTTTAACAGCAGAACCAATAACGATGTATATATCATTATCGAGTATCGCTGCAATCATCGTATTCATCTTTTTTTACAATTGGTCAAAGAAATATGTCAAATTCAGAACATTGTATTTCTTTATAGCTGTCGTTGCATTCTTTGCACTTCAAGCTGTATTACCTTATGTAAATTTCACATCTTATGAATTAAACATCACTGAAGGTGGTCTGCTAAGAGCGGCATTCATCTTTGTTCGTTTAATCACGATTATTGTCATTACGTCACTATTAACATTTACAACGATGACAACCGATTTGAACTTTGCTATTGAATCACTTTTAAAACCTTTAAAAGTCATTAAATTCCCTGTTGATATGATCGCGATGTTATTATCTTTAACATTAAGATATATTCCAACATTATTATCAGAAACAGAAAAAATTATGAAAGCACAAGCTTCTCGTGGTGTTGATTTTAAAGAATCAAAACTGAGAGAAAAAATTGTGCAAGTCATATCATTGTTATTACCTGTGTTTGTTATTTCTTTTAATCGCGCAGAAGATTTAGCAAACGCGATGGATGTTAGAGGATATGTGATTGGTGCACCGCGTACAAAGATTGATCAATATCGCATTGGTTTCAAAGATATCTTTACACTGATCATGTCACTGATTATTTTAGCGGCTATCATATATGTGAAGGTGGTTATATGAGGTATTTAGCCACTGTAAGTTATGACGGGACACAATATGCAGGTTTTCAGAAACAAGAGAATGCGCTAGGTATACAGACGGTTATAGAGCGTGCTTTCCGTTTGATGACACAAACAGAAATAGCGATTCATGCTTCTGGCAGAACTGATAAGGGTGTTCATGCCCTTGCACAACGATTTCACTTTGATAGCAACTTAAATTTAGATGATGAAACATGGCTACGTGTTAATGATCGTTTACCAATTGATATTCGTGTATTAAAAGTTAAACGTGTTGATGATGATTTTCATGCAAGACATAGTGCAAAATCTAAGAAATACAAATATGTGATTGCTAAAACACCTAGTACAGTGTTTAAAGCGAACTATGAAGTATATATTAAAGATTTTAATATTGAGCCGGTGAAAAAAGCATTACTTTTGTTAGAAGGTACCCATAATTTCAAAGGGTTTTGTCAATATGTAGAAGGTAAAAACCCTATACGTACGATTTACTCAGCAAACGTGAAAGAAACTAAAACACATTATATATTTACGTTCCATGCCAATGCATTTTTGAAATATATGGTTCGTTCTATCATGGGAACACTTATTGAAATAGGGACAGGCAAACTTGATGCAACAATCATCACTAAAATTTTAGAAACAAAAAACCGAAAATTAGCTGGTAAAACAGCTGAATCTAGAGGCTTGTATTTAGAACATGTTTACTATTAAAATGTTATAATATATGAAAAGAGAGGAGTTGAGGATATGTTCATCTCATTTGAAGGTGGAGACGGTACTGGCAAAACGACACTGATTAAACGTCTTTATGATGCACTAAAGAAAGAGTATAACGTTATTGTTACAAGAGAACCAGGTGGATCACCCATAGCTGAAATTATTCGTGATGTTGTCCTCAATCCAACATATAAAGGTATTACCGCACGAACTGAAGCGCTATTGATTGCTGCTTCACGTGCACAGCATTTAGATGATACAATTTTACCTGCATTAAACGAAAACAAAATCGTTTTATGCGATCGTTATATTGATAGTTCACTAGCATATCAAGCAGTGGCAAGAGATTTAGGATTTGATTATGTCTTAGCTATTAATCAATATGCGACTGAACATATGCCAGATTTAACATTTTATATTGACTTAGAGCCGGAAGTCGGTATTTCAAGAGTGGTTAATCGGAAGAAATATGATCGCCTTGATCAAGAAACGATTAAATATCATCATCTCGTTAGAAAAGGATATTTTGAAGTCGTAAAACATTATGCTAATCGAGTGATGGTCATTGATGGATCAAACACACTTGATGAAATGTATGAAGAGATATTACAAGTCATTAAACAAAAACTATGAATCAAGCACTTCATTTTTTCAAACAAACGATTAAAAAAAATCGGCTCTCACATCTTTATTTAATCAGTGGACCTAAAGGTTCTGGTAAAAGTGATTTGGTAGAGGAAATCATCTTTCTATTATTAACGAAAGATAAAACACCATCCGCTCACCTGAAAGTCCAAATAAAACAACATACCTTAACGAATGTCATGATCATTGAACCTGATGGGCAAATGATTAAAAAAGAACAGATTCTCGAATTACAACGAGAATTTTCTAAGACTGCGTTAGTGAGTGGTCCACGTATTTATGTCATAAAGAATGTTGAGAAGATGAATCAGAGTGCAGCAAACTCACTGCTTAAATTTATGGAAGAGCCATTAAGTGAAGGTGTGTTTGGTTTTCTCTTAACTGAAAATATTGATCGTATGATTAGAACGATCTTATCAAGATCACAAGTCATTCATATGAATAATAGGAATGAAGAAGATTTAGAACATGAGTTATTAGCATTAGGTGTAGATGAAAGAATTTCTATTTTAGCACCTTATTTAACGAAAGATATTGATGAAGCTACGTTACTCGCAGATGATCCAAATTTTATTGCAGTCATTGATTTCATCGAAGAGATTGCTATTCAGTGGCAAAATAAAGAAGTATCGTTTCCATTGTATTTTTCAGCAGAAGGAAACTTCTTATTACAAGATAGGGAATTCTTTAAGAATTTTCTAGAATTATTGTTATTATACTTTGTGGATTTGATTCACTATCGTGCCAACCAACCGATTGTTTATCATTTTTTGAAAGAACAAATTCAGGCACAAAGTGACGCAATGAAAACTTTTGAAATAAACGAGTTGATCACATCGATTCAAGAAATCTTGAAACGACAAACATATTTTATTAATTTAGAATTAGCATTGGATCAACTTGCCATACTACTAGAAAAGAAGAGGTGATGGTATGCAGGTTTCACTCATTAAGTTTAAGGAAGCCGGTAAGAAGTATTATTTCTCGTATGAGGGATTAGATATAAAATTAAATGACAAGGTCGTTGTCGAAACAGCTAGAGGGTTAGAAATAGGATCGGTTTATCTATTCAAAGAAATAGAAGAATCTGATTTAACAAGTGAGCTAAAACCTGTTTTACGTTTAGCGACACCTGAGGATCTTGAAGATGATCGTTATAACCAAGAAGCAGAAATGAGTGTCATTGAACAAACCAAGCAACTTGTTAAACAGAATGAACTAGATATGAAGGTTTTAGGTGCTGAATATACACTTGACCGTAAACGTCTACTGATTTATTTTGAAGCTGAAGGTAGAGTTGATTTCAGACAACTTGTTCGTGATCTATCAGAAGTTTATCACACACGTATTGAACTACGTCAAATCGGACCGAGAGATGCTGCTAAGATGATTGGTGGTATTGGTCCATGTGGTTTGATATTATGTTGTACGAGTTTTATTGGTGAGTTTGAGACAGTTTCTATTCGAATGGCTAAAAATCAAAATCTCGCATTAAACCCTCAAAAGATATCAGGTGTTTGTGGTAAGTTATTATGCTGCATTCGCTATGAAGATGAAGCATATACAGAGTTAAAGAAAGTATTACCAGATATACATGAATATGTTCAGACCGAAAGAGGAAAAGCATTTGTACTTGATATCAATATTTTAGGACAGAAAATTAAAGTTAAATA
The DNA here is from genome assembly GCA_963675245.1 of Acholeplasmataceae bacterium. GTDB lineage: Bacteria > Bacillota_I > Bacilli_A > Acholeplasmatales > Acholeplasmataceae > WOFB19. Next base: position 821,943 of record OY775910.1, read on the forward strand.
TACTGATAATGATGAATCGGGTATTGAATGGTTAGGGAAAGATGCTTTTGAAAGGATGAATTAAGTGATTCGAAAACTCATTGGATCAAATCGACAAATTGAGCAAACGAGAAAGAACGCATTTAATCTAGACACGATCCTTTTAGCGCATTTTGTTAAAATTCCTTATCGCGCAAAAACGGTAATTGATGTGGGAACCGGTAACGGTGTTTTAATGCTTTATCTAGCTGACCAAACTAAAGCGCAAATCATCGGTGTGGAAATTCAAGAAGAACGCGCAGATCTAGCAAAGAAGAATATTGTATTAAATGGCCTGAAAGACCGTTTATCCGTCATAACCGATGACATAAAAAATGTTGAACTCAAAGGGGTAGACTGTGTGGTCTGTAATCCCCCTTTTTTCAAAGTGAATGAACTCACAAAAAGAAACATTGATCCTGCAATCGCTGTTGCGAGACATGAAGTTAAATTAACATTAGAAGAACTTGTGATATCAGTGAGTAAGATGTTAAAGCAAGGTGGATATTTTTTTGTCATTCATAGACCGGATCGCATTAGTGAAATTATCGCGACGTTAGAAAAATATCACTTAACCGTTAAGCGCATGCAATTCGTACATCCTTATATAGGAAGTGAAGCGAACCATGTTTTAATCGCCGCGATGAAGTATGGCGATTTTGGGACACGACTTGAAAAACCGCTTATCTTATATAAAGATAAACATGTCTATTCGGATGAACTTAAAAAATTGATGGAGGAATAATGGATGCAAGTTAGTTTTAAAGATCATAAACCAACTTTATATGTTGTAGCAACACCCATTGGTAATCTATCTGATATGACATTTCGTGCGGTTGAAATTTTAAAATCCGTCGATATGATACTTGCAGAAGATACACGTAACTCTGGGAAACTACTAAAACACTTTGAGATTGATAAACCGTTAATGAGTTATCATGATTTTAGCGATGATGTTAAAGAAAATAGAATTTTAGACTTATTAAAAGAAGGTCAACATATAGCACTCATTAGTGATGCGGGTACCCCAGGTATTAGTGATCCAGGTTATGGTATTATCACAAAAGTGATTAAAGCTGGTTATCATGTCGTTTCTATCCCAGGTGCGAGTGCAATCCTTACGGCGTTAGTCGCTTCTGGGTTAGTCATGCAGCCATTTACATTTATCGGTTTTTTACCACGCAAACAAAGCGAAAGAAATAGTTTACTACAAATGTATCAAGACAGATCAGAAACACTAGTCATTTATGAATCACCTCTACGAGTTAAAAAAACGATTGAGGATTTGTATGCATCATTTGGTAACAGAGATGTCTCATTATGTCGAGAATTAACAAAAACATTTGAAACAATTATTAGAACTGATTTGTCAAATGCTATTCAATTAGAACATAACACGAAAGGTGAATATGTTATCGTGGTGAGTGGTGCATTACCTATTTCCTATGAAGATATTGATCTATCAAAACATGTTCAAATGTTAATAGATGAAGGTTACAATGAGAAAGACGCGATGAAAGAGGTAGCTAAACGTCATCACGTATCAAAGTCTGTTGTGTATAAAGCATACAAAATTGATTAATCTTAGTTGCAAATATTCACGTTTATCGTTATAATAATAGATGTTAATAAAGCGTTGATAAAGAGAGTAACTTAGTGTAGTCGTAAATAGAGAATTCGCGGTTGGTGAAAGCGAATCGAACATGAAGTGAACATGACTTTTGAGCTTTTTAGTCGATAAGTAGACTAGAACGTATCTCTGCGTTAAAGAGTTGAGTGCTAGAAAGCAATTTCTAGAATTAAGGTGGTACCGCGATTATTCGTCCTTATTGATTTTTGAGGACGATTTTATTTTTGATTGGAGAGATGATTATGGAAAAGAAACCTTTTTATTTAACAACCGCGATTGCATATAGTTCTGCAATTCCACACATTGGGAATGTCTATGAGGCAATCTTGGCTGATGCGATGTGCCGCTTTAAACGAGCATTAGGATACGATGTGCGTTTTCAAACGGGTACAGATGAACACGGACAAAAAATAGAAAATAAAGCGAAAGATAATAACTTAACACCACAGGTTTATGCGGATACAATATCTAATGAGATTCGTCGTATTTATGATCTTGTTGATGTCAAGTATGATAAGTTTATTCGTACAACAGATGAAGATCATGTAAAAGCCGTTCAAGCTATTTTTAAAAAGCTTTATGATCAAGGTGATATTTATTTAGGTAAATATGAAGGATGGTATTCTGTCTCAGAAGAATCTTTCATTCTTGAAAAAGATATTGTTGATGGTAAAGGACCAGCAGGTGATGTACCTGTTTGGACATCTGAAGATGCCTATTTTTTCAGAATGTCTAAATACCAAGAACGCTTATTAAAACATATTGAAGACAACCCGAGTTTCATTTCACCTGAATCACGTAAAAATGAAATGATTCAAAACTTTTTAAAAGAGCCACTTCCTGATTTATCTGTTTCTAGAACCTCATTCAAATGGGGTGTACCTGTAACTTTTAATGAGGACCACGTCATTTATGTTTGGATTGATGCGTTAATCAACTATATTACTGGATTAGGTTATCATCCCGATCAAGAACCAACCGAACTCTTTCACACATACTGGCCAGCAGATGTCCATTTAATTGGTAAAGATATTTTAAGATTCCATACCATTTATTGGCCAATCATTTTAATGGCATTAAATGTCGAATTACCAAAACAAATCTTTGGACACCCATGGGTATTAGTGGATAAGAGTAAAATGTCAAAGTCAATCGGTAATACGATGTATACGGATGACTTGGTTAAATATTTTGGAATCGATGTTGTTCGTTATTATGTGTTACATGAAATACCTTACGCATCAGATGGTAATATCACATATGAATTAATCATTGAAAGAAATAACTCTGATTTGGCCAATACGATTGGTAATCTTGTCAATAGAACCATAGGTATGGCAAATAAATACAGAGAAGGGTTTGTTAAGAAGGTTGTTATTGATGAACCTTTTGAATACAATTTAAAAGATAAAGCATTAGAAACATTACCTCGCATGATTACATTGATAGATGATTTTAGAGTTGCAGACGCACTAGAAGAAATTGTTGTTTTAGCTAGAGCTGCGAATAAATATATTGATCTTTCTACACCATGGGTATTATTTAAAGATCCAGAAAGACAAGAAGAACTTGATTATGTGCTTTACCAATTATTAGAAACAGTTCGTTTTGTTGGTGTATTATTAAAACCGTTTATTCCTAAAACATCAAAACGCATTTTAGATCAAATTGGTGTCACTGATGATTCATTTGAATCACTTGAATCTTTTGGTGCTTATAAGGATCAAAAACTTGGCAAAGGTGAAGTGTTATTCGAACGCTATGATGCCAATAAGAAATTACAGGAGATTTTAGACGATCGACATGAATAAGTTATTTGTTAGGCTTCAAGATGAAGCCTTCAAGTCTCGCTTATGGCAAGAAACAAAACGTATTTTAGTTGTTGTTGGCTTCACCTTTATTTATGGTATTGGTGTTTCTTGGTTTTTAGAAGCGTCCATCGTACCACTTTATACAGGTGGTATTCCAGGTATTGGACAGCTGATTCGAGACATTATTCAAATTATTTTTAGAATTCAATTAGGAGATAACTTCCTAGGGATCTTCATTTTTATAGCGAATATCCCATTACTCTTTTTAGGATGGTTTGGCGTCTCTCATCGATTTACGATTTACAGTTTAATATCTGTTCTCATTCAATCCTTACTTCTTAGTTATATCCCTGTATTTGATATGGGATTATCATCAGAAGTACATGCTTTGGCAAGTGCAGTATTAGGTGGATTATTAATCGGTGTTGGTGCCGGTGGTGCACTTCGTTATGGTACATCTACAGGTGGTCTTGATATAGTTGCACAATATTTAGCGTTTAAAAAAGGTCAAAGTGTTGGTTTCTTTTCAATGGCTATGAATGTTGCTATTGCTATTTTAGGGGGTATCATCATTGGTGGTAGAGCTAATTTAAGTGGCGTCGTGATTTCTGGTGGTGTGATTGCTTCTTATACGATTATACGTATTATTATCTCAACCATCATGACCGATCGAATGCATACGGCATATCAATATTTATCTGTGAATATTATTACGATTAATCCAAATGAGTTGGTGGATGCAATATTAACAAAACTATATCGTGGTGTCACACTCATCAATGTTCAAGGTGCGTATTCACATCATGATAAAACTATGGTGTATGTCATTATATCGGCCTATGAACTTCACGCATTAATCCAGATGATTAAACAACAAGATGATAAGGCGTTTGTCACAACAACACCTGTTAAAAATGTATTTGGTAATTTCAAACGAAAAACAATTGCATAAAAAAAGCCTGAATCGAATTCAGGCTTTTCTTTTTATTCAGCTTTAGGTTTTTTAAATAGTTCTATATGAACAAACGCAGCTAACATACCACCAACAAGCGGACCGACGATATAAAGCCATAAGTTTGTTAAGGCAGAACCACCTTGTAAGATAGCTGGTGCGATTGAACGTGCAGGATTAAAACCAGCACCTGTATAACCTATACCTGCAAAAATTAGTGCAGTTAATGCTAAACCAATGACGAGGCCAACGACATTTGAATACTTTTCGTTTGCTGTAACAGCGAGAATCACTGTGACAAATAAGAAAGTAAGAATAACTTCAACAAGTAAACCAACAAGTACGGCTGGATCAGCAAGTGATGCAGATAAATCAGTCGCAGCCAAGTTTGAGAAACTACCGATAAAGATACCTAAGAATAAGGAAGCGATGAAAGCACCAAATAATTGAAAGACGACATAGAATCCAAAATCTTTCCAACTTAAGTCTTTTCTAATCACCATAGCAAGTGATACAGCGGGGTTGAAGTGACCACCTGAAATATGTCCTACGGCATAAATCATGACCATCACGATTAAACCAGTAGCGAGTGCGGTTGCTACAGGATTGACAACACCAAGCACTGATGTAAGAATAGGTGTACTTGTTCCGACAAATACGAGGGCAAACGTACCTAGCGCTTCAGCAAAGTAAGCACGCAATTTTAAATTTTTCATATCTAAATCTCCTTGTGTACATAGTCTATCTTTATTATAGTTAATATTAAAAAAAAGAGGTGCAATATGCACCTCAACTCATACGATTTAGTTCAAATATATACTTAATAAATGACATACTGTAAATAGGAAGAAATTGTTTTTTATGAATCAACAATAGAATTTCATCTTCACTAGCCCATTTAGCATCACAGACTTCATGATCAACAAATGATATTTGATCAATCGCGATATTTTTTCTAGCAATATATATATCGTCAAATCCTCTTTCGAAGGTTAGGGTCAGTCGTGGTAACTGATTGGAAAAATCATGTTTGATACCTAACTCCTCATAAGACTCCCTGGAAGCGGCATGTTGTGATGTCTCACCAGATTTTACTGCGCCACCCACTGAGATATCCCAAAGACCTGGCCATCCTTCTTTATTAAGTGATCTCTTTTGGATAAGCATTTGGTTTTGTTGATTAAAAAAGCAGACATGAATGACCAGATGATATTGTCCAGGTTTTAATGATTTACCTCTTTCAACGATATTGTTTGTTTTTTGTCTACTGGCATCATAGACATCCCATAGTTCTTTTTCCATTGTTCTCCTGCTTAATTGATTTATAATAATTATAGATGATTTATATTCATCATAACATAATAAGAATTTTATTGACATAGTGAAAGAAACGGTTTAAAAAAGAGCAATTAATTGCTATAATTAACATAGAGCGATATAAGGAGATGAAAATCATGATCTATACTTTTACAGCAAACCCAGCGGTCGATTATCATATCTATTCTGAATCAACAGATAGTGATCACGTTAACCGCGTACATAAATCATATTTTGAACTTGGTGGTAAAGGCATTAATGTTTCAAAAGTGTTATGCCGGTTAGGTGTACCATCAGTTTGCTTAACATTTTTTGATGATATGTTTTGGTCAATGTTTAGAGGTGCAATGGAAAGTTATAAACTAGTCACATTCCGTCCCGTACACTTTGACGGACAAATGAGAGAAAATGTTAAAATTCACAGTAAGGAACTTTATGAGTTCAATAGTGAACCTAAAGGTGTTACTGAAGAAAACGTTGAAGAGTTACTAGCAAGCACTGATCGTATTACAGAAGATGATTATTTAATCATCAGTGGTAGTGGTTTACGTGACTTCCCGGATTTATATGATAAACTCGTGAAACGTATAGCTAAGCAAAAACCAAGCGTTATTGTCGATACACCATGTAAGTACTATGATAAATTTTGGGAAACAAAACCTATTTTATTAAAACCAAACAAAAATGAACTTGAAAATTATTTTGATACTAAAATCAAAGATGAAGAAATTGTTGGTTATGCAAAACAACTACTTGCAAAAGGTGCTCAAAACGTTTTAGTATCTGATGGAAGATCAGGTTCATACTTCGTAACAAAATCAGGTAATTACCGTATCAAAGCAGTTGAAAAAGACTATGATAATACAGTGGGTGCAGGCGATTCACAAGTGGCCGGATTTATGTCTAACTACGCGATCACACATGATGGTTTAGAAGCATATAAGGCAGCACATGAAGCGGCACTCGCTTTCTTAGAACAAGATTATAAAGGATCTCATAAATTCGAAATTGAGGAACTATGATGAAAATTGATGAATTCATGAATGAAAGTTATATCAAATTAAATCTTGAAGGACAGACAAAAGAAGAAGTGATTCGTGAACTCGTTCAAGTATTGGATGATGCAGGTGTTGTCAATGATTATGAGTTACTAGTTGATGATGTACTCGTAAGAGAAAAATTATCATCTACAGGTATTGGACTAAGAATTGGTTTACCTCATGCAAAATCACGTCATATTTTAAAACCTTCGATTGCTTTTGGTGTTTCTAAACAAGGTGTCGATTTCGACAGTATGGATCAAGATAAAGCCCATATTTTCTTTTTGATTTGTATGCCAGAAGAAGGATTTAACCTACATTTAAAAGTATTAGCAATGTTATCAAGAAGTTTGATTAATCCATCCTTTAGAGAAGCACTTGAAGTAGCTGAATCAACAGAACAAGTCATGCAACTCTTAAGCCAGGTTGAATAATGAAAATTATTGCTGTATCAGCTTGCCCATCAGGATTAATGCATACATATATGGCTGCTGAAAGTCTACAACAAGCAGCACTTAAACGTGGTATTGATATTAAAATTGAAACGCATGGTGCCATTGGTGTAGAAAACGTATTAACAAAACAAGATATTGACGAAAGTGACTATGTTATTTTAATGGTTGATATTACTTTTGATGAATCACGTTTTCAAGGAAAACCAATGATAACCGTGAGTACCGCTTATGCTGTACGGCATGCTGATGAATTACTTAGTCAGATTGGAGCATAATTTGTGAATAATGGTATTTACAAAAAATTAACTTATAGTCTTGCATATATCTTACCGATTTTGGTCGTCTCTGGCGTACTGTTTTCAATCGGTTTTTTATTTGAGCCACCATTTCAATCCTTTCTATTTGAAGTTGGTCTTAATACTTATTACTTAAGTTATGCTGTATTAGCTGCAGCGATTGCTTACGCGATTGGTGATAGAGTTGCTATCGTTCCAGCACTCATTGGTGGTTACTTATTAAAAGATGGCTCAGTCGGACTATTAGGTGCTGTGGTTATTGGCTTTTTTGTAGGTTATTTGACAAAAGCGTTCATGAGTTTATTTAGTGGTGTACCTCGAACACTAAGTGGCATATTACCTATATTCATTTATCCTGTAATCATCACATTGATGACATTAGGTTTATCGTATTTAATGAATCAATATCTAAGTGATCCACTTACAGAAGTGTATGCATTCTTATTTTACGATTATCACTGGTTAGTGATTGTACTAAGTGTTGTACTGTCATCTCTTATGGCATTTGATTTAGGCGGACCTGTGAATAAAATGGCATATTTGATTGCTATTGTATCATTGGCTGATGGATTAACATCAACTATTATGGCGGCGGTGATCGCAGGCGGTATGGTGCCACCGTTAGTCGTATCCGTGATTCAAATGTTTAGTCAAGATGAAAATGAGCGTCATTACTGGTGGAAGACAGGTATTCTAGGATTATCATTTATGTCGGAAGGTGCAATTAACTTTGTAGAAAGAGATAAAAATACGATTAGACCTCTCATGATGATTGGTAGTGGTGTAAGTGGTGGTGTGGTTGGTTGGTTTTCACTTTCCACGAGATTACCACACGGTGGTATCTTGATTTCACTGTTTATGAATGAGTGGTATTATTTCCTTTTAGCACTTGTTATTGGCATGGTTGTCACATCCATCTTATTAGCAATTTTTTCATCTAAAATCAAACGTAAAAAAACTAAAAAAACACCTTTACAAGCATAGGTGGCTTTGATATAATTATTAAGTATTCAATCTATCGTATAATCGACCTAATGTGGTGGTCAAGTTTCTACCGCTCAACCGTAAATCTGAGCGACTACGATGTGAAAACACTTTTTTCTGATGTTTTCATAATGTAGAGAAACCACATTCAGTGGTTTTTTTGTTTTTTGATTGCATATGTTTGAATACAACAAAACAGAAAAAAGGAGATTTTAAAATGGGATTTATCAAAAAGTTCTTCAAGCTTGAAGAACGTGGTACGAACGTTCGTACTGAAGTCGTCGGGGGACTTGTAACATTCTTAGCTATGGTTTACATCGTTGGTGTTAACCCTAGTATTCTTAGTGGTGGTGGATTCCCTGCTGGTGGTGTATTCTTTGGTACTGCTTTAGCAGCTGGTGTCGCGACTATCTTAATGGGTTTAATAGCAAATTACCCAATCGCGCTTGCTCCTGGTATGGGCGTTAATGCTGTTGTTGCATTCACATTAACATATAGCATGGGCTTCACATGGCAAGAAGCATTAGCAGTTGTCTTAGTGTCTGGTATTATCTTCTTAATCATTTCACTTACACCTGTTAGAACATGGATTATCAATGCTGTTCCAAGAAGCTTGAAAAAAGCAATTGGTGCTGCAATTGGTTTCTTCATCGCATTTATCGGTTTACAAAATGCTGGCATTATCATGGATGACGCGAATACTCTAGTTAAACTTGGTCATTTCGATGATCCAACAGTATTACTTGCATTATTCGGAATCGTTGTTGTTTTCGTATTATACTCATTAAGAAATAAAATTTCTAAATTTGCATTAATTATTTCTATGTTAGCTACAGCAGTTGTTGGTGTAGTTCTTGGCTTAGTTGGTGTTGCAGGTATGCCAGCATTTGATTCATTCAACTATAGTTTATTATCAGAAGTTCCTGAAACAATGGGTGGTGTTTGGGTTGGTATTAGTACGATTTGGACAAATCCACAACTAGCTTTTGCATTATTCACTTTATTATATATTGACATTTTCGATACAGCTGGTACACTTATCGCTGTTTCTGAACCTGCTGGCTTATTAAATGAAAAAGGTGAATTAGAAAACGTTAATAAAGCAATGTTAGTTGATGCTATTGGTACAACATTCGGTGCATTAGTTGGTACTTCTACAGTAACATCTTATATTGAATCTAGTGCTGGTATCGAATATGGTGCTAGAACTGGTTTATCATCAGTTGTTGTTGGTCTACTTTTCTTAGTCACAATCGCATTATTCCCAATCTTCAATATTTTTATTAACTACTCAGCTTTGACTTCAATGGCATTAGTCCTTGTTGGTGTTCTTATGTTCTCACAAATTAAAGACATTGACTGGAAAGATACACCTATCTTACTTTCAGCTTTCGTTACAATCATCATGACTATGTTAACTTATAAGATTGGTGAAGGGATTGCTTTCGGATTCATCACATACGTTGTTTCAATGGTTGCTCAAAAACGTTTCAAAGAAGTTAGCCCAATGATGTATGCTTTATCAGTTGTATTCTTAGTATACTTCGTTTTATATGCTTTCTTATTAGCACCAAACTTATAATCAATAAATAATATAATAAAGGTTCTCTGTCAAGGATAGGGGTACCGAATAAGTAAATCAATGAAAAGCGTATTTTTAGGTGATTCATCTAAATGCGTTTTTTCATTATGCACTTAATGTGTAATCTTTGTTGTAAAGAAAGAGAATTCTAGATCTGAACCTGTTGAAATCAGTAAATCCATAAGCTGTTCTTTTAATGACTTTAATAAAGTTATTAATACCTTCGACAATGCCATTCGTCATCTTTTTACGTGTTTCAGGATGAAGGTCAAATGATTGAACGATTTCTTGACGCCAATTGATAAATGTTTTCTTAATATCTCTAAATTCTTTGGTGGTTGCGTGTCTGAGTAGATCAATGAATTGATTGATAAAAGCCGGTGCCTCTTCATAAGATAATGTTTCTATGCTGGTTTGAAAGAGATCTTTAAGATGAAAAGCTTCTTTTAAATCCGGGTGAAGATTCGCTGCGATATCATGTATGACATAATCATTGACGTTTTGTTCTAAGAGATGATGGTAGTAATAAGTGTCATTCAAGTCGCTCGGTGACTTCATCAAGAGCTTCCAATGCTTCTTTAATATCTTATAGTTGATAGAATCCTCATCAAATGTTTTCATAATGCGTATTCTTACGGCGTTGAATGACCAATAGATATATCTTAAGAAGTGGAATGTGTCTGCGATAATGCGCGCATGAGGTAAATAAGCTTTCACGATATTCCGGTACGGTGCCCATAGGTCCATAATGACGTTTTTAACGTTGCTGCGCTCTTCATAAGGTATTTGACTGAAGTAATTCTTTAACCAGTCTGTCCGTCTGTTTCTCATCACGTCTATCACTTTCTTGTTGATGGGATCACAGATGACAAAGGCGTATTTGCCATAGCCGAGGTTGCGCTTTTTAAATTCATCAATACTGATCGTTTCAGATAGTTTTAACCTGCTCGGTTGGATGTGTTTATCGATATGTCTCATCGCTGTTGGCACAGAGACATTCAAACGTTTCGCGATGGCTGTATAGCTTTGGACATATTCAGCTTCCCTTAAGATGTGATGCTTCGTGACATTGGATATCTTATTGAAACGCTCAACGAACTGATTAGGTTCTGGGAACCGCTTGTGGCAGTGTTTACAGACATACCGTCTTCGTCTGTATTTTAAATACACATGGTAGCCATTGATGACACCATGCTTAATGACTCTATCTCTATAGTCGTGAACTTTAGAAGTGTAACTCCCACAATGTGGACATAATTGATAGCCTTGTGTGAATCTCAAATGGACATGCATATCATTCTCAATGGTCTCTATTTGCTTAATCTTTAAGTGCTCGTCTTCAATTCTTAGTACTTTCTTGATATAATTGTCTTGCATAAGTAAACTCCTTATCTAAAGTGTGTGGTTACCTTTATTATAAGATTTACTTATGCTTTTTTATATCCCTTTATAAAATCATCCACCCCTAACATAATTATAGAGCCATAATAAAAAGGACTACCTTTTATGGTATGTCCTTTTTTGTTTGGTTTATTTAATTAACCAACTAATACTGTAACTTTCTTGTTGACTAATACTGTAATCAAATCAATTATCCAGAAGATTGCAAATCCAAGAACACCCCAAAGAATACCAACGATAATTTGGAACATATCTTTTTTAATTATTCCTTTTGGTAAACGGTATAACAGTCCATAAACAATACCGTCAATTCCAGGAAGTGCGAAGATGATCTTAACGATCCAAGGCATGCCATCAATAGCTTTAACTAAATCTTTCATGTAAATCCTCCTATGTAACTCTTTTGTCTATAGTATAGCACAATAATAATGGCATGTAATAAAGAAACCCTTAGCAAAGAGGTTGTTGCAATTTTTTAATAAAATCATGGTATAATATGTGTAACTGCGATAGCAGTTTTTAGGGAAAATAAACATAAGATAGAAAGATGGATTCAATATGAATGTCGTGCAGAACAATCTGATATCCATTGTTATTTTATTTATCCTTTTTTTGGGGATATATAAACAGGTAAATCACAAAGATCCGATTTTTCGGTCATTTTTGATTTTGCTTGGTATTAATGCAATGATGTTGATATTAGAAGTTGTCATTTATCTTCTTGTAGGCACAGGTGGATCATTCGTTTATGTTATGATTGTTGCTGCAACAATCTTATATCATACATCTATTCCTGTGATGTTGTTTATCACGTTTTTGTTTTATGATTTTCACTTTAATGTGATTTCACAGCGGACAATTAAGTTCTTTATTGCCTTTATTGTCATATTCATTGTTAATTTAGTGTTTGTTATTCTGAGTTTATCAAATGGTTATATATATCAGATAAGCGGTAGCAATTTGTATGAACCAGGTCTTTACTATGTCTATTATGAATTAGTTATATACCTAGTCTTTGTATCCATATTTATGTATTCAGTCACGCAACGAATGAAAATTGATCATAGCACATTTATTCCACTTAGTTTATTCATAATACCTTTAACTGTCACAATCATATTAACTGTATTCGCAGGTTTCGTTTATGTGACTTGGAATGCGTTTATGATCTCGATGTTAATCATTTATATTTTCATGCAGTTGCAAATTACATCAACGGATTATTTAACGGGTTTACAAAATAGAAGAGGTTATGAATACTTACTATTTAATTTAAATAAATCTAAAGTTCAAAACGAAACGATCATCGGTATCATGATGGATATTGATAATTTTAAAACAATAAACGATGAATTTGGGCATCATGTTGGTGATGAAGCATTAAAAGCATTTGGTATAATGCTCAAGAAAGCTGTCAGAAAGAATGACTTTGTCAGTCGCACAGGTGGTGATGAATTTGCCATCGTTATTCAATCAAATGAACCAAATGTCGATCAAATTGTCATTGATAGAATCAATAAACAATTGAAGGCGTTTAATAATGAAATGCCATTTGGATTTAAGTTACATGTGTCTATTGGTAGCGATACTTATGATGAAGAAAAGCATCAATCAATATCAAGTTTCTTTGCATATCTTGATAAAGAAATGTATAAAGATAAACGAGAGAGCGAACGAATAAGAATATGATTTAATAACCGGCTTAAATGGCCGGTTTTTTCTTGTTTATAGTACTATTTATAATGTTTACAGTATCATTTGATTTTTAAGTGGTAGACTTTTATAATTTAGAAGTAAACCATAAGTGGGTGAATTTAATGGCAAAAAAGAAATATCATTTAATGGGTCAAACAGTCAGTTTAGATAAACTACCTAAAGGGTATATCGGTAAAGTGATACAAATAGCAACCCCTGATCAAAAATTAAAACGTCGTTTGATGGATATGGGTATTACTGAAGGTGTTCAAGTGTCGATTAAGAAGATTGCTCCTTTAGGAGATCCAATTGATATTACACTCCGAGGTTATGAACTTTGTCTTAGAAAAGTTGATTTATCATTTATAGATGTTGAGGTTATCCGATGAAAGTTGCACTCGTTGGTAATCAAAATTCGGGGAAAACAACCCTTTTTAATTTGCTTACCGGATCGCATCAAAAGATAGGTAATTGGGCAGGTGTGACCATTGAAAAAAAAGAAGGCACGATTCGCACAACGGATTTTGACTTAATTGATTTACCGGGTCTATATTCTCTTAATCCCTATACAAAAGAAGAGGAAGTCTCTTTTGATTACTTATTACATGAACAAGTAGATCTTATTTTAAATATCATTGACGCGACTCAATTGGAACGCAGTCTTTATTTAACGACGCAATTATTAGAATTAGATATTCCGCTTGTGATTGCGTTAAACATGAAAGATTTAGCAGATATCAGAGGTATTAAAATTGATTATAACCTCATTGAAGAAAAACTTAACACGACGATTATTTCGATCTCAGCATTAAAGAAAACAGGTGTGTTTGATTTAATTCAAGCCATTAAGCAGAAATCTTATAAAAATAATCAATATAGTCATATCTATGATCATGATTTTGAAGATGTGTTAGCGGATGTGACTAAACATTTAAACATACCTCATCAACGATTTATCGGTACTAAAATTCTTGAAGGTGACGAACGTTTTGAATCTTTAGTAAATACTGAAATGGCTAAAGAAAGAGAAAAATTGCATCAAAACTACAATCGAGAACTTGATCAAGTAATTACCGATGAGAGATATCGATATATTGAGTTATTAAGAGATAGTGCTGTCAAGAGTTACATCAAGCATAAGAGTTGGACAGATCGTATTGATGATGTCTTATTAAATAAATATTTAGCACTCCCTATATTCGCGTTAATTATGTTTGGCATTTACTATTTAGCTGCAGGTCCATTTGGTAGTTTAACTGTTGACTTTGTCGGTGATATCATTTCTGATTTTTCGATGTGGTTAGAAGCTAGACTTGTGGTTTGGAACGCTTCCGCTTGGTCTCAAAGTTTAGTCGTCAACGGGATTATTGCTGGGGTTGGAGCCGTTTTAAACTTTGTCCCACAATTGATTATATTGTTTACATTGATTGCATTATTAGAAACGACTGGTTATATGTCAAGAATCGCGTTTTTCTTGGATCGTATGTTTCAAAAGGTAGGGTTATCTGGAAAATCACTTATTCCATTTATTATTGGTAGTGGATGTAGTGTACCTGCAATCATGTCAGCACGAACGATTAACGATGAAACAGAAAAACGAATGACGATTATGTTAACACCGTTTATTCCTTGTAGTGCAAAACTTCCGATTATCACGTTGTTTGCTGGATATTTCTTTAGTGATCGCACCGGTATTGTCAGTGCATCATTATACTTTTTTGCGATTACGATTATTATCTTATCAGCTTTTATCATGAAAAAGTTCTTTTTTAAAGGGAGTATCTCAAGCTTCATTATGGAATTACCAGAATATAAAGTACCTAGCGCAAGATATATTATAAGAGATGTTTATTTAAAAGTGAAAGCATTTATGACGGAAGCCGGATCTATTATATTAATGGCTTCAATCGTGATTTGGTTCTTGATTAGTTTCTCATTTAGGTTTGAATATGGTGTCCTTCCGGATCAAAGTATCTTATCCTATATTGGTAGAGTATTCAGTTTTATCTTTTATCCATTTTTAGGTAATTTATCTTGGGCAGCATCTGTATCAGCGATTCAAGGATTAGTTGCTAAAGAACAAGTCGTATCATCGATGGCAATCATCGCGAACTTCTCAAGTGAAGTGAATACAGGATCATTGATATTCAATAGTCAAGTTTTTCAATTCTTCACACCTGCATCCGCGTACGCATTCATGGTTTTTAATTTGTTTTCAGCACCATGTTTTGGTGCGATAGGTGCGATGAAAAAAGAGTTAGGTTTAACATCTAACATGTGGAAAGCAGTATTTTTCCAGACGGGAATCGCCTGGGTCTTAGCAACGCTTGTTTATCAAATAAGTACGTTGATTGGAGGGTTATTATGACATTAGCAGATGGTATTATTTTAGTTGTTTTAGTGATCATTGTTGGTGGTATATTATATAGTAAATTAAAAAACAGAAAACAAACATCTTGTTCAGCTTGTGCTTATGCTGTCAAAAAAGCTAGAAAATAGAGGTTTGTTAGATGAAAACTTATATGTATAAACTAACACTAGTTGAAAGATTATTTGAAGATGATGCATGGACAGAAGAAGATAACAAATGGGTTAATGATCATTTTCTTAGATTAAAAAAAGATTATGAATTAGGCAAAGTAATTCACGTAGGAAGAACCGAAGATCCTAAAGGTGAAGGATTTGGTTTAGTCATCTTTATGGCAGAGAATAATGAAGACGCATTACGTTATATGCAAGAAGATCCTGCAGTAAAACATGGTCAAATGACAGCGATGGTTATGCCTTATAAAGTGGTATTTAATTAAAATGAAAAGGAACTGCATTTCGCAGTTCCTAATTTTATTTTTTCATTGATTTACTTGGTCTTTTCGGTGCGGGTGAAGATGCTACTTTTTTCCTTACAACTTTTGAAGGAGCACCCGTTGTTTTCTTTTTGGTAGGCATCTTTGTTGTTGATTTAATCGTTGAACTTTTCACTGTCTTAGGTGATTTGGTAGCGGTGGAACGAGAAACAGTAGTTGTTGTTTTTTTCTTAGGTGTAGGTTTTGCTTCGTGGACAACGACTTGTGGGAATGGGATTTCAATATTATGTTTATCAAGGGTTGCTTTTATGAAGGCACGAAGTTGTCTTTCAATGTTGAAGTGTTGATTCGTTAATGTACGCGCAATAACTCTAATATTGACACTACTACCAGCAAGCTCTACAACACCTAGAATTTCTGGATCTTCAATGATTTCTGGATAACTTTTAGTGAATTTAGGTAATTCTTTTTTAAGGATGTTAGTTGTTTTTTCAACATCTTCAGCGTAAGCAATTCCGAAATCAACAATCGCTAATGAAGGATTTTTAGAATAGTTAATCGTATCTGAAATAGAACCGTTTGCGAGAATTTTAACTTCGCCTTTCCAGTTTTTGATTCGGGTTGTTTTTAAACCAATATCAATGACTTCACCTTTGAATCCATTTGACTCGATGATATCACCAACATCGTAATGTTGTTCAAAGATAATAAATAGACCACTGATTAAATCATTAATGAACTTTTGGGCACCAAGACCAATAACTAATCCTAAGATCCCAAGACCAGCAAGGGCAGGACCGATGTTAATTCCCCATATTGCTAGAATAACAAGAAGTGCGATAATCCATCCAAGATAACGGATAATACTTAATGTCAGTTTAGCAAGTGTACGTCTTCTACGATATATTGAACCAGGTTTCTTTCCGACATTGGAAATTGTCACTTTAGAAATTTTTAAGATGAATAATGTGATGAATAACGTAAATACCGTTGATATAATTTTTACGATAAAGACCTCATCACTAATTGTAATTCTTATCGAGTCATAAATATCAATAAATTGCTGGAAATCATAACCCCATAACCAAGCAATATATAATGCTGCACCAATAAAAGCGGCGAAATCAAATAAATATCCTACGAGATAAATCCATCTCTTTAAATTATCACCACGTTTATTTGCTATACGAATAGAAACGATAAATATTAATAACAGAAACAATACTGTTCCGGTGGTAATAAACGCTTTTATATATTCTTCAAATCCAGGCATACAAATCACTCCTTTGCTCTCTATAATTATGATATCATAATCTATCAAAAATATATGAAATGTAGGAAAAAAGTGGTAGAATAGTGTCGGTTCATAAAAGGAGGTCAGCAATGGTTAAAGATCAAAGTAAAACACCATTTTTAACAAAACTTATCGAATATGCAAACAGCGATGTTATTTCACATGATGTGCCAGGACATAAGTTAGGTAATATAGGTAACGATCTTGAATCAGTTATCGGAAAAGAAACATTTCGCTTAGATGCGAATGCACCAAGAGGATTAGATAACTTAAGCAGGCCAACTGGGGTTATAAAAGAAGCTTCAGAACTTATGGCAGACGCTTTCGGAGCTGAACAGGCTTATTTTTTAACAGGTGGGACGACTTTAGGTATTTTAGCAATGATTATGTCTACGGTTAGAGCAAAAGAAAAAATCATTATGCCAAGAAATGTCCATAAATCAGCCATCAACGCCCTTATTTTTAGTGGAGCCGTACCTATTTTCGTACAACCACATATTGACCCAGAATTAGGGATTGCAAATCATCTAGAAATTAATGCTGTTAAAAAAGCGATTAAAGCACATCCTGATGCGAAATGTGTATTCGCGATTAATCCCACTTATTTCGGTGCAATTTCAGATTTACAAGCCATTGTTGAAGTCGCACATGAACACGATATGATTGTGATGTGTGATGAAGCACATGGTTCGCATTTAGGCTTTTCAGATAAATTACCATTATCTGCGATGCAAGCAGGAGCAGACTTATCATCTTGTTCACTTCATAAGACATTAGGATCGCTCACGCAAAGTTCTGTTTTACTCGTAAATAGCGAAAGGGTCGATCACTTAAGATTAAGATCCACGATTAATATGCTACAATCGACTTCGCCATCAAGTTTATTAATGGCGAGTTTGGATGCGAGCAGAAAAACGTTTAGCACAGAAGGGGCTCAACGCCTATCAACATTAATCGATATGGCGAATGATACAAGAGCTAGAATTAACAAGATCCCTAATCTTAAAGCGTTAGATAAAGAGTATTTTGTGTCAAGAGGATCTTTTGGTTACGATGAAACGAAACTGATTATTAAAGTATCTAAATTAGGTATTAATGGGTTTGAAGCGTATAGAGAGCTTGCTGATATTCATCATGTTCAAATGGAGTTAGCAGAAACGCATTTAATACTAGCGGTATTATCAATAGGGACAACCCAAAAAGATTTAGACGCATTAGTCGAGGCATTACAAGCCATCAGTTATAAATATAGTAGTCAAAAATTACCAACGATAAAACCAAAGGTCAGATATTCGTTTCCTGATGTCTTTACAAGACCTCGTGAAGCTTATCATGCACCTAAAAAATATATACCACTAGCGGATGCTGCTGGTGAAATAGCAGGTGAATCAGTCATGATTTATCCACCAGGTATTCCAATTGTGATTCCTGGAGAAATTATATCAGAAGATATTATTAATGATCTTGATTTTTATAAGAAGAATGGATCGACCATTCTATCAGATACAGAATCAGGCTTTATGAAAGTCATCGATAAATCCGAATGGATCAAATGGGAGAAAATATATGAAGATGAATAAGGTGGACTTATCATTTCAAAGTTGTAAAGCAGAGTATGATGAAGCCGATGTTGTAATCTATAGCGTACCGATGGACGCGACAACATCATTTAGACCTGGAACAAGATTTGCTGGAAACGCAATTCGTGTTGATTCATTTGGGGTAGAATGGTATTCACCATACCGAGAAGCAGATTTAAACGATTATCAGACGTGTGATATTGGTGATCTTGACCTACCAATTGGTGCAGTAGAAGATGCCTTAGCTATTGTGAATGAAACGACGCGACAAATTTTAAAAGATGGTAAAACACCGATGATGGTGGGTGGCGAGCATTTAGTGAGCCTTCCAGTGATAGAAGCTGTTTTTGAGAAGTATCCAGATCTTCACCTCATTCATTTAGATGCACATACTGATTTACGAGAACACTTCTTTGGTAGAGAATTATCACATGCGACTTTCATGAGAAAGGTTCATGGATTTGTGGGTGATGGTAAGATTTATCAGTTTGGTATTAGAAGTGGTGAAAAACCAGAATTTGATTGGGCAAAAGCGGGACATGTTCACCAACGTAAATTCGATTTTGAAGGATTAGATAAAGTCGTTGAAATACTTAAGGATAAACCTGTTTATATCACAATTGATTTAGATGTGTTAGATCCAGCGGTCTTTCCTGGTACTGGAACCCCTGAACCAGGTGGTATGATGTATAAAGATTTACTGTGGGCATTTGATCAATTTGAGAAGTTAAATCATATGGTTGGTGCTGATATAGTTGAACTCTCACCGATGTTAGATCCAAGTGGTGCATCTACAGCGGTCGCAGCTAAATCATTAAGAGAATTAGTATTACTACTTCATAAAAATAGACAAAAATAAGTTTAAAACAAAGTCATACTTCGGTATGGCTTTTTATTTAGAAATCGCGATTTTCTAACATAATATACGTTAATCGAAAAATATTTATAAAAATTATGTTAAAAACGCCAAATTAAGCATAACTTTTGAATAAGAATACCCTGTAAAGTATAATGAATGTGCAATGAAGGAGGTCATTATGACACTATTTAAAACATATGATCCGCTTAAGAAAA
Organism: Acholeplasmataceae bacterium; assembly: GCA_963675245.1. Taxonomy (GTDB): domain Bacteria; phylum Bacillota_I; class Bacilli_A; order Acholeplasmatales; family Acholeplasmataceae; genus WOFB19. Next base: position 841,876 of record OY775910.1, read on the forward strand.
AGCAATTACAAATTCTTGATCCAAAAGGCAAGATTATTAATCCTGATCTTGAGCCATCTATCGATGATAAAACATTATTAAAACTTTATGACACTATGGTATTAGGACGTATTGCAGACATTAAAGCAATGCAATATCAACGTCAAGGACGCATGCTTACCTATGCCCCAAACCGTGGGCAAGAAGCCGCACAACTAGGTGCAGTCGCAGCCATGGAAAAACAAGACTGGTTAGTCCCAGCTTTCCGTGAATTAAACGCGATGATTTATCGTGGCGTACCACTAGAAAAGATGTATCTATATTGGTATGGTAATGAATGGGGCTCACATTTTGATGAAGATGTTCGTGTTCTACCAATTGATATCATTATTGGTTCACAAGTAAACCATGCTGCAGGTATCGCTTATGCAAGTAAAATTCAAAAGAAAAATGAAGTCGCATTAACATTTATTGGTGATGGTGGTACATCACATGGTGAATTTTATGAAGGCTTAAACTTTGGTGCGACATTTGATGTACCAATGGTTATTGTTATACAAAATAACCAATATGCCATTTCAACACCAAGACATAAAGCAACCAAAGCTGAAACATTAGCACAAAAAGCGATTGCTGCCGGTATTGAAGGTATTCAAGTCGATGGTAATGATATTTTAGCGATGTATGTGGCGACTAAATACGCGATTGACCACGCAAGAGCTGGTAAAGGTCCAGTCTTGATTGAAGCGGTCACGTATCGTTTAGGACCACACACAACGTCAGATGACCCTACGATTTATCGTAAGGATGAAGAAGTAGCTGAATGGGAAGCGAAAGATCCACTTCCACGCTTTAAAAAATATTTGATGGATAAGAAATTGTGGACAGAAGCGAAAGATAAGAAGTTACATGAAGAAAAAGCAGAATATGTGGGTGAAACATTTAGGAAGGTTGAAGCAAGTGGTCCATCAGAATTACTTGATATCTTCCAATATACTTATGCAGAAATGACACCACAATTAAAAGAACAATACGAAACACATAAGAAGTATTTAGAAGAAGGAGGTAAGTAATCATGGCAGTTATTAATTTGTTAAAAGCTATCAATGAAGCACTTGACCTCAAATTAGCAGATGATCCTACAGTCGTCGTTTTTGGTGAAGATACCGGCTTTGAAGGTGGTGTTTTCCGTGTGACTGCAGGTCTACAAAAGAAATATGGTGAAGATCGTGTATTTGATACGCCAATCGCTGAAGCAGCGATTACAGGTAGCGCGATTGGAATGGCTATTAACGGTTTAAAGCCGGTTGCTGAAATCCAATTTGATGGATTCGTATTCCCGGGGTATACTGAAATTGTCACCCACATGGCGAGATATAGAAATCGTTCTCGTGGTCGTTATGGATTACCGATCGTTGTCAGATTCCCTGTTGGTGGTGGCATTAGAGCATTAGAACACCACTCAGAATCTATTGAAACATTATTGGGACATATTCCGGGATTAAAAGTTGTTTTCCCTTCAACACCATATGATGCGAAAGGGTTAATGATCTCAGCGATTGAAGATCCAGATCCAGTCATTTTCATGGAACCAAAACGTATCTATCGTTCAGGTAAACAAGAAGTACCTGCAGGGATGTATCGTATTCCAATCGGTAAAGCAAAAGTCGTTCAAAAAGGTGATGACATTACAGTCGTTGCTTGGGGTGCGATGATGCGTGAAGCCGAAAAAGCGATTAAGCTTTTAGAGGGAGATGGGATCAGCGTTGAATTAATTGATCTTAGAACAATTAGTCCAATTGACGAAGAAACCATTATTGAATCAGTGAAGAAGACCGGACGTTTCTTAGTCGTTCAAGAAGCGGTCAAGACGTATGGTCCAGGCGCTGAACTCATTTCTCTTGTAAATGAAAAAGCATTCTTGCATCTAGAAGCTGCACCAGCACGTGTTACTGGATTTGATATTACGGTTCCACTCGCACGTGGTGAAATGTATCATTTTGTGCAACCAGAAAGGATTGCGGCTGAAATCAAAAAAGTCGTAAACTTTTAGGGGGTAATGTTATGTATGAATTTAAATTTGCGGATATCGGTGAAGGTATCCATGAAGGTAATATCTTAGAATGGAAATTCAAAGAAGGCGACGCTGTCAATGAAGGCGATACATTAGTGATCGTTGAAACAGATAAGGTCAATGCAGAAATTCCATCACCAGTCAACGGTAAGGTCCACCAAATCAATTTTAAGGTTGGAGAAACGGTTCATGTTGGTGAAGTGCTTGTCGTATTAGATGACGGTACTGCTGAACCAGCACCAAAGAAAGAACCACAAAAAGAAGTATCTAAAAAAGAAGAACCTAAAAAAGAATCTAAAGCACCAGAAGTCACGGGTGGATTTGAGTTTAAGTTTGCTGACATTGGTGAAGGGATTCATGAGGGTAATATTTTAGAGTGGAAATATAAGGAAGGTGACGATGTTAAAGAAGGCGAAACATTAGTCATCGTTGAAACAGATAAAGTCAATGCTGAACTTCCATCACCAGTTGAGGGTAAGATTTCTAAAATTAATTTTAAAGCTGGTGAAACCGTTCATGTCGGTGAAGTATTAGTCGTTATCGGTGGTAATGCTAAACCACAAGAAGAGAAAGCACCATTAAGCGAAGGCGATGATGAAAAAGCAGCAGGCGTTATTGGTGAAATCGAAGTTTCCCATGATGTGATGGCTTCGAGCACAGAACATGAAGAAGAAAAACCTACAAAAAAATCAATGGGTAAGGTGTTAGCTACACCAGTCGCTAGAAAATTAGCAAAAGATTTAGGTGTTGACATTCAAACCGTTAAAGGTACGGGTGAGAATGGTCGCGTCATGAAAGATGACATCAAAAAAGCAGCTAATAAACCTCAAGGGGCAACACATGTCAGTTCACCTAAAGTGAGTGTATCAACACAAGGTGATGTTGAACTTGTGAAGATCACAAACCTTAGAAAAGCTATTGTTAAAGCTATGACGTTATCTAAACAAGTCATTCCTCATACGGTTTTACTTGATGAAGTCAACGTCGATAAATTAGTTGATTTAAGAAAACAAGTGAAAGCACAAGCGGCTGCACAAGACATCAAGTTAACATATATGGCATTCATTATGAAGGCTGTTGTTTTAGCTCTTCAAAAATTCCCTTGGTTTAACGCAAGCTTTGACCAAGAAAACGAACAAATGGTATTAAAGAAATTCTATAACATTGGTATGGCGGTTGATACACCTGATGGTTTAATCGTTCCTAATATTAAAGATGCCAATCAAAAGAGCATCTTAGAATTAGCGAAAGACATTCAAACTGTTGGTGATTTAACTAAATCAAGAAAGATTCAACTCTCTGCGTTACAGAATTCAACCTTTAGTATAACGAACTTTGGTGCTGCAGGTATCGCTGCAGGTACTCCAATCATTAATCATCCAGAAGTTGGTATTCTAGGTGTTGGTAAGATTGAGCAAAAAGCTGTTGTTATTGATGGCGAAATTAAAGCTGCTTACACCCTACCATTATCATTAGCAGTCGATCACCGTGTGATTGATGGCGCTGATGCTGGAAGATTCTTAAACTATCTCAAGACGTTGCTTAGTGATCCGCTCTTGTTATTGTTAAATTGAGGTGACTAACTATTAAAAGTCAAGTACTTTTAGTAGATAAACTGTAAAAACCTCCAATAGCCATAATTTTTAGAGGTTAGCCATATAACTGGATGATTTTATGACTTAACCGCCACAGTTTAAGTAATCAATTATTGTAGTTTAGAGGAATCAAAATCTTCCTGATGTGTTTCGAGATGATGAATGACTCTAATGAGTTTTTTTGAAAGATGAACCAGTGCGACACGATGATGTTTACCCTCTTGTTTCTTCTTGGTGTAGTAGTCGTAGAAGACGGGGTTATAGATCATAACCATCATTGAGATATTGATGAGTGTTGCTCTTAGGTACTTGCTGCCACGTTTAACCAGTTTACCTGTTGAAGACATGGTGCCAGACTGTCTGATGGTTGAATCCAGACCTGCATAGGATAACATTTCAGCGGGATTGGAGAAAAGTGAAATATCACCATATTCTGAAACGATGACAGCTGCTGAAATGATTCCGATACCTTTAATGGTTTGAATCTTAGTTGGATATCGATGCATTAAAGAAATGATCTGTTTCTCAGTTTCTTCGATATCTTGATTGAGTTTCTCAACATAAGAAATTGAAGTCTTAAGTTTGAATAGTTGATGATCTTGTGTCACACCAATGGTTGATTTTGCGAGTTCCTTCAGTTTAACAAACTTCGGATAATTGAATTTACCCATCGATCGTTTACGAAGCTTATCGAAGTGGTCATCAGTCATCCTTGCTATTTTATCCGGTGATGAAAAGCGCTTCAAGATGTATAAAGATGTATCACTATAGCCTTGTTCTTGCATAAAAGGTTTGAATTCAGGAAAGATGACATCTAAGACCTTGGTCATCATATTGTAGTGTTTCGTCCGAATTGAGATGAGTTTAAAACGTAACCTGGTCAGTGATTTTAAAGCACTTATATGATAAGATTGATGATGATAGGCTTTGTAGTCTACAGATCTCATATAAGTTGAAATCATTTGTGCATCTTTCTTATCCGTCTTTGTTTTTCTCAGTGAATGGGCTTCTCCAAACTTCTTCACGAGAAAAGGATTAATCTCCATGAATGAATATCCATGGAGGATAAGAAATGACTTAAGGTTTTCTCCATAATGACCTGTGGCCTCTAAGCCTATTATCATTTCTTGCTTGACTAAAGAGTTAAAGTATCCTAATAGTTCTTTAAACCCAGACTGACTGTTCTCAAATGAGAACTGATGGCTAACTGTTTCGGTGGCGATGAAACAGTCATGCTTGTACTTTGAAATATCGATGCCGATATAGATCATAAGTACACCTCCAAGAATTAAATTTGTACGTGTGGTAAGTCCAGCAGCGTCTTTATCTCATAATCATGTAAAAAGCGTCTTCCGCTAACTAACTATTGCTGATTAAAATAAAGACCGTGGTAAGCGTCACCTCAAAATAGTCTAGGTTATAAAAATATGACACAGATCCACAGTACATTATTAGTATATTAAATTAGAACGAAAGGAGTAAAGATTTAAAGACTTAAGTAACTAACTTAATACACTTTAAATCTTACATGATTATATGGCAACTTATGATGTATTAATATTAGGTGGCGGTCCAGGTGGTTATGTCGCCGCGATTAAAGCTGCTCAAAATGGATTAAAAACAGCACTGATTGAAAAAGAAGTAGTTGGAGGTATATGTTTAAATCACGGATGTATCCCAACAAAAGCATTATTGAAAAGTGCTAAAGTATATAAACAATTTAAACACGCGTCTGATTATGGTATCACGCTAAAAGGTGAGGTTGATTATGATTGGACGAGTATGCTTAAAAGAAAAGATAAAGTCGTTAAGCAACTAACAGGCGGTGTTGCGGGATTACTTAAGAAGAATGGTGTTGATGTTTTTAACGGTTTTGGTGAAGTAGTATCTTCAACGAAAGTTAAGGTTAATGATCAAACACTTGAAACAAAAAATCTCATATTAGCAACAGGTGCCTCACCTGTCATTCCACCCATCCCTGGATTAAAAGAAGCATATGTAAAAGGGGTTGTTGTAACATCAAGAGAATTACTCCAAATTAAAGAAGCACCAACATCACTTGTCATTATTGGCGGTGGTGTCATTGGCGTAGAATTCGCAACCATCTTTAATGCACTTGGTTCTAAAATTACAATTATTGAAATGCAACCTGGCATTCTTCCACCAATGGATGATGCGATACGCACGCAATATACAAAACTTCTTAAAAAAGAAGGCATTGAGATTTTAACAAGTGCTGAAGTGAAAAAGGTTGATGATGGTACAGTTTATTATGAACTCGATGGTAAACAACATCAAATCACAGGTGATACGGTCTTAGTCGCGGTTGGTATGCGTGCTAATTCTAAAGGTCTTGAGACGTTAAATCTTAAGATGAACCGTGCAGCTGTAGACACAAACGATAAGCTTGAAACAAGTGTACCTCATGTGTACGCAATAGGTGATTTGAATGGGAAGTATATGCTCGCACATGTGGCATCTCATGAAGGTGTGATCGCGATTGAAAATATTCTTGGACACGATAAGTCTATGAATTATGATCGCGTGCCTAACGCTGTTTATGGCTCACCAGAAATCGCGATGATTGGTAAAACCGAACGTGAACTAAAAGAACAAAATATTCCTTATAAAGCATCAACGTTCCCACTTATTGGTAATGGTAAATCTTTAGCAGACGGACAAAGCGAAGGGTTTATTAAATTATTAGTCAGTGAAAAGTATAAAGAAATATTAGGTGCACACATCTTGGCGTATAACGCATCTGATTTGATTGCTGAATTAGGTGTTACGATGGAACTTGAAGGTACTGCTTATGAAATAGCGAATACCATTCACCCACACCCAACGCTATCAGAAATTGTGATGGAAGCGGCAGAAGGCGCAATCGGTAAACCTATTCATATTTAAGAAAAAGGTTCCAGAGCATCTGGAACTTTTTCTTTATGTTTGAGTGTCAACATGCTAAAATATGTCTAGAGGTGGGGAAAATTGAAATATTTACTGATGTATAATCCAGTGAGTGGTCGACAAATTTTCAAAAAGAGATTACCAATGATTCAACGCTTTTTTGATAAAACCGATCATGAATTAGATATTTACGAATCAAAAAAAGAAAACGACTTGATGCATAAAGCAGAAATTGTTGCGCCAGATTATGACGTGTTTTTAGTTGCTGGTGGCGATGGTACTGTTAATGAAGTCATCAATGGCATGATGAAAGCAGATAAAAAACCAACACTAGGTATTCTACCTTGTGGTACAGCAAATGACACAGCTGCAATGCTTGGCATACCTAGAAATATAAAACGTGCCTTAAAGATGTTTATGTCACATCAATCTGTATTAATTGATATTAATCAGATGAATGATCGTTATTTTATCTATACAGCAGCAAGCGGTATTCTATCTAGAATCAGTTATGATATCTCAAGAAGACATCTTAGAAAATATGGCTATCTCGCCTACGTGATAGAGGCAATGAAGGACTTAACAATTGATTATCGATATCCTTTATCGATTACTTTTAACGGTGAAACCATAGATATTGAAGGCATGATGGTATTAGGTTTGGCATCTATTCGCGTTGGTGGTGTATGGCTATTTAACTTTAGTACTTCTAAATTAAATGACGGCTTATTTGAATTAAGAATCTTTGAAAGACAAAGAAATTTTAGAATATTTAGATTAGTATACTTCTTTATTAGAGGTGGTGCTAAGTTAAAAGAAGACTATCATTTGGTCTCTAATGAATTTGATATTAAAACGAATGAAGATGTGAAATGGAACGCAGATGGTGAGTATTCGATGCAGGGATCTGTACATATTAAAGTTCATCAAGAAGCTATTCCGATTTACGTTTCTAAACGTGTCAAGAAGAGATTCTTTTAGTAGATATATGTAGTAGCAAATTAATGATTGACATGCTATAATATCAATGCGTGCCGAAATAGCTCAGGTGGTAGAGCAGCTGTCTCGTAATCAGCAGGTCGTAGGTTCGAGTCCTATTTTCGGCACCATAAACTAAATTTATTATTTCTTAGAAGTTCATATACAATTGTAAAAAAAGTCAACCATAAAGGTTGATTTTTGTCTTAGTAAAGCCAGTGTATATTAGAAAAATTAATCAGTACAAAAACTAAACATATGGAAGTTCAATTAGTGGGTTTAAAATGTGTCGTAGGATAGATGAAAGACATTATATTTCTACTATTGTATGATTTAATGAATATACATTTGTTTAGTTTTTTCATTGAATGTTTTTGAGACCTATGAATTTCTAGTCTTCCAGTGATATAATTAAAATAAATACGACTTATTGGGGGATCTGAATGACAGAAATTGCTTTTTTAAATGTAATTGAAAAAATTAAAAACAAAGTAATAACATATGAGAATTTTTTTAATGACGAAGATTGGAACACGTATACAGAAATTTTTGCCAAAAAGTTAAAAGATTACGAGTATTATATATTTGATGGAAGATTCGAAGATGAGCTATACAGATATACATTAGCATTAAGTAATCAAAATCTAAATGAGATAATTTTAGAAACTTTAGTAAAAGATTTCTCAGTTATACTGAAAGAAATATACACTGTAACAAATGTTATTGTTTTGCCTTTAAACCATCTGAATATAGAATATCTTGGTCTAGAAGTACTACTTGATGAAAATATTCGTGTGTTTTCTATGGTTGAATCACAAAAAGATATAAAAAATGATAAAACATTTATATCAAAATATATTGAACAAGAATTAAATGACAGACTGAATGCACATCATATACTTGTTACTAAAGATCCATATTTTTTTAATTATCCTATCATGACTATAAAAATTCGACATGTTGATTATAGAGTTATACATGAATCTCCTAAAATTGTTGAGTCAGTTTATGGATTAATGAGATTAATGGATATGTTTTCAAGTAGAGAGCCAACAGATTGCGGTTGGGGTGTAAAACATAGGGATAGAAAGCAAGAAGCTTACACTTATACAGTATATTACAACTTACATAAAACCAGTAATGAAGAAGGGCTTTATGGGTATTCATTTAGGTTTAAATTTTCACCTATACTAGATATTAACACAAAAGAATTAATTGAACATAAAGATAGATTCACTGTTTTATTGAATCAAGTAATCGATTTTACATTTCTTAGTGAAAATTCTACAGATAAAAAAGAGTATCAAATTAAGAAAAAATGGGTAAATGCCATACTATTATTTAACACTGCTTATGAGTTTGCTTCAATAGGAAAATATGATTCAGCGCTAGTATTGTTTATAATAATCATAGAATCACTTATGTTTCAAATCGATGAATACAATACGAAAAAAGATTTAATTAACAAATTATGCAAGTATTTTTCAGGGAATGAAGTTCAGAGTATTGACATAAAAAAAACAATATTAGATATTTATGAGTATAGAAGATTTTTTGTCCATCAAGGCGTAGGATTAGAAAGATTCACGACTTATAGAAGTCTTCATGATAGGGAAGGTATTGTAAAGGGTCAAAAGCCTTTTATTTATTCAATGGGATATCCTATGCCAGAAAAAGAATTTAATAATTATATAAATTTCATTAAATTAATACAAATAATGCTAACAAATCCCATAGAAAAATTGCTAATAGACAATAAAGTTTCAGTTAAGTAGAGTAAATATTTAATCTATTCGACACCTATTTTTTAAATTAGTTATTGTTATCTATAATCAAGTTAAATACACACATATAACATATATAAATTAGTGTAGTGCAATCAAAATTTAATGTAAAAAAGAGATAAAGTAAATGTAGAGCACAACATTTCATTAGAATACAACGAAGTAATGATATAATAAAATAAAACAACGATTATTTATACAGATTATATATAAAACTGTATAAAATTAGGGAGGAAAATATGAGTATAAGTTTGAGTCAAATATATGACGAAATAAAAGTTGGATTGAAGCAAGACGATAAAGAAAGCAAAATACTTCGATCAAAGCAAGAAAAAATAAGAGAGATTCTTAGCAAGAAATCAGCGATTTATGAGAACGAAATGTTGGAACTTTCAGAATCAAACATGTTTATCCAAGGTAGTTATGGAATCGATACGGCAATTAAACATCCACTATATGATGTGGATGCAGATTTAGGATTGATAGTTGCTAATGAATATAACTTTGATTTAAGAAGAAGAATATTCAATCAACTAAATAAAGAGTTAACATTACAAAAGGCTATCGTCAAGCTAAAAAAACCTTGCATTAATATTGATTTTAAAGATGGTTATAATGTTGATGTAGCTATTTACGTAAAAAAAGGAAGCAATCTATATTTTAGAAATTCTATCAACGGAACAGAAACAGAAATTTTAGCTAAGCCAATAGAATTAGTCACAGATTTTAAAGAAAGATTAGCAATAGATACACATAAACGAAAAATCATCAGACTTTTAAAACATTTTAATAATATAGCTAAAGATAAGTTATCAATAAGCGAAAAGAATTATATTCCTAGTATTTCGTTTACTATTTTTATTTTAAATCAAAATATTCAATCAGGGAACTTAGATGATATGATGTTAGAAAGTATACAAAAATTCAAAAAATTTGTTTTACTTAACACATATAATGGTCCTAAATATGATAGATTTTTAGTTGGCAATACATTCTACAAAGTTAATAATATTAGCGAAGTTCACAAAGCAATTGACTATATCAAACTTAATTTAGAAAATAAACACTATTCTCAATTAACTTCAGATAGAATTATTGAAAACATAAACAAAAAAAACGCTAAGGTAAATACATCATTAGTTGGTACTTTAGGTGATTAGAGATATTTTAAAAGAACTAGGTATAGAATTCAGAGAAAATCAAGAACGTATAACATTTAACATATTAAGTTTAGATGTTTTTTATGACTTTAAAACTAAAAAATTATATATTGATAAGGAGTATTTTTCCAAAATTCCTCATATAAATAGAGATGGTAGTATATGTTTATATGGGAATGTTGATTTAGTACTTAAAGAATTAGATGATCATGATGTAATAAAAAAAACATTGGATACATATTTACCGTGGTTAATTTCAATGTCTCCAGAATTAAAAGTTGCAGAATTTTTAGGTGAGATAAATTTTTTTACACAATATCATCTACATTATAATTATGTAAAAGAAAGTAAACCAGTTGGTGATTTTAGAATAGTTCACATATCTACTCCTGATGAGCTTTGGGAAACTATTGAAAATCTCAATAATGGAATGAAATATATACTCACTCCTGATGGATTTGAGAATATTATGGTTTACATACAAAAAAAAGGTGAAGATACATTGATACATTATGATTATCCTTATATAAATTCTTCAAAAAGAGTGAGTGGAAATAGTTTTGGATTTAAAAATGAATCTATAGGTTTAATTGGTTTAGGATCAGTAAATTCATATTGTCTAAAAATACTTTTATCTAAAGGATACACTAAGTTTACATTAGTTGATGATGATATGGTAGAAATAGGTAATATGTTTAGATTTGCATTTCCTTATATTGGTGAAACAAAAATATCTGCAGCCGAAAAATTCATCCAAAGTTTAGAAATTGTTGATAATGTTATTCAAAAACAAGAAACAAAAATAAAACTTGATTCTCCTAATTATTTCAATGACTCAGCTCTAATTTATGTTTCGGTAGATAATTATGTATCCTGGATAAACATTAACAAATATTTGATTAACAACCAGTTATACAAGAAAAAAGTAGTATTTTTAGGTATAGATGTATACGGAAACTATGGGAAATTCATTATGATTGATGTTGATAATCCTATAAAATTTAATCAATTATTTTATGATTTTTTACTATTTAATAGCTCTGAGGATCAAAGACATGAAATGGTTGCAAATGGCTGTGGTAATTCTCTAGCAATTTATGGTGAAGGCGATATATTAGAATTGATTAATGAGGTATTAAAAAATGATAAAAAAAATATGGTTTTCAAAATCGATTTTTGATTTTGATTTTAATAAACAAGTGTATGATTTACTAGCATTGTATTCAAAAGAAAATACAGAAATGGGTGGAATGCTCTTTTTAAATAATAAAGAAATTATAGGGATTTCATGTATTAGAGGAAAAAAATATAGTATTTCATTTTTAACTGACAATCCTTCTCTTTTTATAGGACCACGTAATGGAATAATTGTTGGAACTTGGCATTCACATCCAGGTGATAATTCCCCATCAATTACTGATTTAGATCAATGGGAAAAATGGGGCAAAAAGTATATTCACATTATTATAAATACCTTATCGATAAAAGTATATAATTGGAAAGGTAAAGTATTGAAAGACATTGAAATTATAGGTGAAACAAATGAAAAAAAGTAACATTTTAATCGATTGGTTTAAAGTTTGTGAAATAGAATTGTTTCATGTTGCTCCAGGGTATTTTGCCATTGCACTTATATTAAATTTAAGCTTATATTTATATATGTTGACAATTAACTTATGGTTTCTCAGCTCTATCGTTATATACCCTATATTTTATATATTTTTATTAGCAATATATAATTATAGAAATAGACTTATTATTAGTGCTGAAGGAACAAGAAAAGAAAAGCATACTTTAAGAAATAAAGCACATTTTCCGTTAGAGAAGATTATAGGGTCTAGAAAAATAAAATTTGTTTATGATGCTAAATTAAATATTGATGAAAATATAAAAAATATCATGGTTTTAAAAGAAAAAATTAAACCAAATGATGAAATTATCTATTTTGGTATAGTAAGTGTTCCATATAATGCATTATTGGGCTATATAATAGGTAGTGAACAAGAATACCATATCTATAACTACGATAGAACTCGTTCAATATGGGAAGATATTACAAGCTTCGATGAAAAACCGGATGTTGTAATGAAGAAGACCATTTATAAATCAAGTACAAAAGTAAATGCATTAATCTCTCTATCATTCAATATTAATCACAATAGCGTGTTTGATAATAAGAGAGATTTAGTGGAATTTAGTATTGAGGATTATAAACTTGATAAAAAAATTGATTATCCACATGTTATTGATTTTGTTTTAAAAAATCTTGTTAATTATGAAGAAATTGATTTTTATATAGCTGCAAACAATGGCGTTGTGTTTTATCTTGGGACAAGATTAAGTGATTCTAATATTCCAGAAACTAGAGTTTTTGAATATAGTGGAAATGCAAGTAAGGGTTATGATTTTTGTATAAATTTGAAAACAAGAGATTCATTTGAACTATGATAGAGTGTGCAAAGAAAGTAAATTGGTTAACTTCATAACTAATTTTAAACACCATAATCTAGAACAACTTTATTTCGAAGTCCATATGTACATGTTAAAAATTGATCTAAAAAAGTGTATTGTAGTATAGTAAAATCACTTTGTATTGTTGAAAATTTGTGATTGTATAAATATACTTATGTTTAGTTTGTGAAATAAAAAGATTTTAGATTTATTAGATTACATAGTTTGAATGGCTTGAAAAATAGAATATGAATCTTATCGGCAATTAATTACAAAGGAGTTAAATTAATGGATGAAAGAAATGGAAAGTATTATCATGTTGCAATTGAAAGAAAAAATAAAAATAATAAATATGATACTGGTATAATTTCAGAATTAAATATTTTAGATTATGATGAAGTCAAAAATGATTATGTAATCCCGTATGTTAATAATAAATTGTTTTATATACAAGGGACACAAGTGAGTAAAGATGATATAGTATATTTTAAGGTGTCTGAAACCAACTTGAAAGCAGAAATTATTTCTAAACAAATAAATCAAAATAACCTTGATCAACGCATTTTCTTAACGTTCACCGATACAGAAGCAGTAATGACAAGAAAATATGATATTACATCGAAAATTATAAAAGATTCATTAAAGGAATCTAATATAGAAAATGAAATAAATTTTGAACGTGAGTTAATGTCACACTTACACGATAGAATATTACAAGTTTCTTATAAAAAATTTTGCGATCTTCATTATGCTGATTCGGTCGAGAGTGCTTTTAAAGAAATTAATTCCAGATTAAAAAAAATATATAAGAGTAAAACTGGCCTTGAAAAAGATGGTAGAGATTTAATGGCTCATATATTTTCAGATACTAGTCCAATACTACAGTTATCGAGTGATTTAGGTTCGATTAAGGGTAGAAATGTTCAAGAAGGTTATAGATTTATTTTTATGGGAGTTATAATTGCTATAAGAAATCCTAAAGCACACGAAAATCAAAATATTTCGAAAGACACAGCATATGATAGATTAATATTGGCAAGTTTGTTGATGAAAAAGATTGATGAGGCTATTATCTATAGTAATATTATTGAGCATTGAAATTTGATTTAGATAATAAAGGTACTATTTTTACAACAATTCAATGAGTTCAACACTAATAATAAAGTAAGTGGGTAAACTTCATGGCGTATTTTCGGCACCATAATCTAAATTAATAGTATTTTGGAAGTTCATATAGATAGCAAAAAAGTCAACCAAAACGGTTGATTTTTGTTTAAATTAAATTGCTTTTAAGACATCAAGTATTACAATATAGATGCTAAGTATGTAGAGGATCAACTACTTAGTTCTCTTTATTATGTAACAGATTAAAATATTGAACGATATAAGTGAGATATGAAGATATATAAACGATGGTATATATTTTATATTGATAATTTTTGTAATTAATAAAATTTTTAGGATATAATAGGGTTAATATTAGAAACTAATCGTATAAATGCATACACCAATTCAAGTATATACATTTATTTTTTATGGGGAGATTAAAGATGCTTTTGGTTAAAAAGGGAAACTTAAATGAATTCTCTTCCTTTTATGCGAGATCATACAAAAACAATAAATATATGTTTGTAAAGAGAGGCGATTGATTTGGATGAAATTAAGATTAATACTGATTCTAGTTTAGATGATTATGTTAAGTTTAATCTGTTTGCTTTAGAAAAATATCATAAGATATCACTGCAATACAATTTATTAATCATTACGTGTATTTTATCATTTGGTATAGCCTTTATCATAGAAGAGAAAGTACTTTTCATGTTGTTAGGAACGTTTTCTCTTGCTTATAGAATTTTTCACCCCATTTTTGTTAAGAGATTGATTAAGAAACAAGTAAAAGATTCACCATCTATAATTAGCAGTAGTGAATTAACAATCAACGAAGATGAAATAATGGAAGTATCAGAAACCACAACAACAAAAGTTAAATGGAAGAATATATTTTCATTTGATGAAGATAATGAATTGATATATATTTTTCACACAAAGATACAAGCATTCATAATACAAAAAAGAAATCTTAATGATCAGGCATTATATCATTTGCAAAAATGGTCTAAAGCAGAGAAAAACGACAGTCAATAGAGGTAATTTAATGATTAATAAACCAATTGTTGTGTTCGGTTCAGTTGCGCTTTCTAACATATATATTGAGGAAGAATTTAATGAGTTCATAAAAATTGAACAGATAACGAACACATTACAAAATGATTTAAGATTTGATTGGGATTTTGAAATCAATAACACACCTTATATGGAAGCTTTTTCACGCTCTAAAAGTTCCTACCAAAGAATTACGTTTAGAGAAATTATTGCTGCTGTTAGAATAAATGAAGACTACATCAAAGAATTGAATGGCAATAATGAAGAAATGAGCATACAAAAAAACGCTAAAGTTTATTTTTTTAGAAATGGTAATGTAGTATTGTTGACAAAATATGAATTCGAAGAATCTTTTCAAACGATAAAATCATATGAAGATACTATTAATACTTTACATAAAAATATTCCAATGTATCTCAAAAAAATATTTTGGGAATGCGTAGATTTATACCGACAAACAATTCTGAAGTGCAATTATAGACATATATTTACGTTCAATGAGAAAATATATGAGAACAACATTGATGAACGCACAATGAGATTTTCAATAGTCAATCATTTCTTCAATCATTCAATTGATCAAATCAATCAATTTTTTGAAAGTTGTGAAACAATCCACACGAATGAAGTAATTACTAACGATAAGATGACTATTAGATTAGGATGGACACATTCTATTTTTATGTCAAAAGATAAAATATTTGAAGATGTTTATAATGTTAACCTCTATTCAATGTACTTATTAATCATCTTAGCTAATTGGGCTGGATTGGACTGTCTACGCTTCAATTTACTTAATATAGAAAAATATTATAATTGTAATATATTTAATAAAAAAGTTCCCTTTAGAGAAATAACGAAAATCAAAGACGTATTGAACAGGTATGTTTTCAAGATAAAAGAAGTATTCAACACCCTAGATAGTTATCAATCAACAAACCATCCAAAATCAAAGTATATTCTAAATATGTATCAAAAGGTGTTTGAGGAGAAAGAAGCAGCTCAAAGTGTTAATAATAAAATAGACTTATTGATGCAAAAAATAAATTACTTACACGACAATCAAAAGGGTAGTTTAAACAATTCAATGAATATGATTTTATTCATATTGGCTACGATTTCGGTGATATCTACTGTCGATTTAATATATAAGATAATTTCTGATTATCCTATCGTTTCTAGTATAATCATATTTGCTGTATCTATAGTCTCGTTATTTGTTATATTTATTTTAGTTTTTAAACATAGATTAGGTATTTTTGATTCTATTAAAAATAAGTAATTCGGAGAAATTCATGTAATTATTCTCTAATAGAAAAACAGTAAATGGGTTTCACAACATATTAGGATTTGATTTTTATATAAAAAATCATATGATATAATAAAAAAAACAAACGTTTCAAAAAGAGATATTAGGAACGTATTAAAGCAAGGAGGGGTTTATATGCCATCAGGTTCACATGGTGGAGGAGGCGGAAGCCACGGAGGTGGTGGTTTCGGGGGTTCTGGATTTAGGGGATCACACACACCAAGACAATCATATGTTCATCGACATAATGTTTTTCATCCACCACACAGATATTATTTTTTCGGAAGAGTGTATTCTGTCGGTTCTTATAGATACTATACAATGTCAAAAATAAGCACGTGGATATTCTTTGCTTTTGTAGCGGTGCTTGTATGTGGTGTTTTCTTTTTTCAACAACAATCCGCGATTAACCAAGTTAAATCAGATCAGGCTTATTATTTCAACATGATTGAAAATGCGGATTCAGATCAATATATGACTGCTGTTGTAAGAAATCAATATGAAGGTGATGGTGGGAAGTATTATATCACCTATAATTTAGTAGTTAATAACAACTATCTTTGGGCTGAAGATGGATATACATATTCTATATACACCATGGAAGAAGCATCCGCTATATTTCAAGCAGGTGAAATCGACATTGTTGTTGATAGACTTCCTTTAACTATCAACACCGATTCAATCAATGCTGATTATATGGATTATAGTCTATCAGATGATGGTTATTATAGTCATGCTGTACTCATGAGAACTATTATCATCATTGCAGGTAGTGTTGCTGTGATAGCGGTACTTGGCTTTGCATCATACTATTTCAAAATGATGTTCTCATATCAATTAACCGGAGAAGAAAAAACAAATTTATTCAGTGAAAAGAAGGATGAAAATCCAAATGAAAAAACAGAATATTGTTTGTATTGTGGATCAGTAATGTCTAAAGATGATGATAAGTGTCCGAAATGTGGATCAGCAAGATCATATACATCAGATGATTATGTGGATGTATAAGCATACAGACGAAAAGCGATGTTATAAATCGCTTTTTCTTTTAAATAGAAGTGATGCTTATGTAGTGTAGATGAAGGGAAATTTATGTGATAAAATCATAAATTAATAGATTTTCTTTGAAAATCATATTTAAATTATGCAAACAGTATTGTATAATAAACTAAAATAACGTTTAATTGGGGAGATAAAATGGAAAAAACAGTCAGTAATTCAAGTGGTAATTCATTTCAGATCATTGAGAGTGTATGGACGGGGAAATCGAAAATTTTAGTGGATGGTAATCCAACAAAAAAACTAAATAGGAAATCATTTAGTTATGAGTCAGATGATCAAACCTATTCAATCAAGTTGACAGGTAATTCACTTTTTGGTATGTCCTTAGATGTTAATGGAGAGACAATTGAGGTGCTTAAAAAACTTCATCCACTAGAAATTATCGTTTCTTTAATACCAGTCATTTTAGTATTCTTAGGTGGTGCACTTGGCGGTTTAATAGGAGCTGGTGCTATCATTATCAATTTATCTGTTATGAGGAATACAGATAAAATTCTAATTAAAATTATTGAACCTCTCGCTGTCAGTGTTGCTGCATATTATTTATACTTATTAATCGCAACCTATATTTGGTCAGCAATCAATTTATAGAATAGTGTTTTAACTTTATTTAATAAAATAATGAAGATTTCATGATCACAAAAAGATAAAAAAATCACTTTTCAAAAAGTGATTTTTCTTTTGATTTAAATTTTAAGTAATCTAGCATTAATAGCAACAATGATTGTGCTTAATGACATTAGGATTGCACCAATGGCAGGACTTAAGATAATACCTATACCACTTAATACACCAGCAGCAAGCGGTAAAGCAATTAAATTATAACCTGTCGCCCATGCTAAATTTTGAATCATCTTTCTATAGGTTGCTTTTGATAATTTAATGATATTGGTGACATCTAATGGATTGCTTTTAACGAGTATGACATCAGCTGTTTCTATTGCGACATCTGTGCCAACACCAATGGCTATACCCAAGTGTGCTTTAGCCAGTGCGGGGGCATCATTAATACCATCACCAGTCATCGCAACCCGTTTTCCAGATTTAACCAATTCATCAATCTTGTCTGCTTTTTCATCTGGTAAAACTTCAGCAATCACTTTATCAATACCTATTTGATCAGCGATTGATTGTGCGATTTCTTTGTTATCACCAGTGAGCATGATGGATTCAATACCCATATCTTTCAACATGGAAACTGCTTCTCTAGAGGTTTCTCTGACAACATCACTTAGTGCGATAAAACCGATTAGTTCATCATTTTTAATCACAGAAACAATCGTTTGTTTTTGTTTACTTAAATCTTTTAAGATTCCTTCATCAAATTTAATCTTTTGTTTCTTTAAATAATTTGGACTAACTAATTCAATTTTATCTTTACCAATATAACCAAATAATCCATGTCCAGGGTTTGCTTTCACATCTTTTGCATTAACTAATTTTAGCTTTCTTTTTTCAGCTTCTTGAACTATACCTTTTGCGATGGGATGTTCTGATTTACTCTCCAAAGCGTAAGCAAGACTTAATACATCATCTTCATCATTGTCGATTGTAACGATTTGACTGACTTCAAATTCACCTTTAGTGAGTGTACCAGTCTTATCAAATACAACGGTATCTATATGTCTAGCTTGTTCGAAGTGTGATTGATTTCTTATTAGGACGCCATGTTTTGCACCTAAGCTGGATGACATAGCATTAACTAATGGTGTAGCTAGTCCTAAAGCGTGAGGACAAGCAATAATAATGACAGTCACAGCTCTTTCGATAGCATTATCAAGATTGAAGTCTAAGAAATACCAAACCAAGAAAGTTGATAGTCCAGCGATGATTGCTATATAAAATAAGTACTTAGCTGCGGTATCCGCTAATCTTTGCGTTTTAGAACGTTTACTTTGAGCATCTCTTACCATGGTTACGACTTTTGATAAGAATGTATCATCACCGATATGACTTACTTGATATTTAAATGAACCTGATGAATTAATTGATCCCCCAATAACTTCATCACTTTCATCTTTATCAACTGGCATAGACTCACCTGTTAACATTGACTCATCAATCGAAGTAGAACCTTCAGTAATGGTACCATCAAGTGGAATCTTTTCACCAGGTTTGACTAATAATATCATACCTACTTCAATATCATCAATAGAGATATCATCTACATGATCATCATGTACGACATGTGCCGTATCTGGCATCAGCTTTAATAATGATTCCAAAGCTCTTGATGCACCTAAAACAGATTTCATTTCAATCCAATGTCCTAATAACATAATTGAAATCAAAGAAGATAATTCCCAGAAGAAATCAGTTCCTGTTTGCATGATGGTGGTATAGACACTATAAATGTAAGAAACGGATATAGCGAGTGCGATTAAGGACATCATTGCAGGTGCTTTTTCTTTAAGTTCATCAACGGTCCCTTTGAAGAAAGGTTTACCACCGTAAATAAATAAGATTGAACTTAAGACGAGTAAGATAATATAATCACCTAAAAAATCTATTGAATAGTTAAAAAATGTTTGAATCATAGGCGATAAAACAAGAATAGGAATTAAAAGAATAATTGAAATAAAAAACCTTTTTTTAAAATCATTCACCATCATCATGTGATGGTCTTGGTGGTCATGATGATCATGATGCTCTGTGTGATGTTGATGTTCGTGACTTTTCATGTCTTGATGATGCATTGAGTCATGATTTTCCATACTGTACCTCCTTTAAAAACAATCATGCATTCACAATGACTGCTGACAATGTTAATTAAATCACAGTAAAATGGCTGTGTTTTCACTTTGAGTTTAACACTCAGAAAGTTTTGATGCAAGAAATACAGTATTCATAATTCATTCACATTTATTTGTTATGATGAATGTGAGGTGGAACAAATGAAAAAAAGAAATATCATTATTTTTGTTATCATTATGTCAGTTTTAGTGACAGCAACAGTTTTAATGTGGGTATTTGGTCCACGTTTACTACCTGATTGGGAATATACAATGTATGGTCATATGATGGGAGGTTGGGTTATGCCATTTGGTATGTTAGGTGTTGGTTTATTTTGGTTAGTTGTAATTTATGTCGTTATTCGCGGTTTTGATCATAATGGATTTATAGGTAACAAGCAACAAAATTCAATCGATATATTAAATAAACGATTAGCAAACGGTGAAATAACAGTTCAAGAATACGAAGAAATTAAAAGAAAACTTAAAGGTGAGTCATAATATGAAAAAGATATTTATTGTAATAGGTATCGTAATTGCTATTACGTTTACGATGACATTGATTATTAATGTAACAGCGTTATCTCGTATATTTCCTGATAACAACGATAATCAGTATCGCATGTATGAGAATATCGATACCTTTGAGTTTTCCTATTTACATTTAAGTGATGCAGAACAAACCATCATCGATCAAAATTTTGCTCAGTACTTAATTGATTCAAGTTTTGACACAGTATCTTCATCTGAAGGTTTGATAATCATTAATGCGTTTAAAACCAATTTATTAGACGATGAGGAATTCACATATGAATCATATTATTATGGTGGTATGATGGGCAGAAGATATGACATGTGTGATGATGATTTTGATGCATACGCATCATATGAATGGCGATATGTCCATTTAGATAATGAGAGCCGAAATCTCGTTGATCAGACATATGTAGCACAGTTAATGACGATTGATTTCACAGCGTTAACTTTAACTGAAGTTGTATCAGAAATAGACGCTGTTAAAACGTATATGGTGACATATATCGAATCTTTAAATATTTAACTGGATTAAGTGAGCAGTGTGAATACACATACTCACTTTTTATTTATTGTATAATAAGATTGGAAGTGAAAATATGACTATTTTAATCGTTGAAGACTATTTAAAAATTAACCAACTAATCGCCAGGTTTGCAAGAGATGAGGGTTTTGACGTTTCTCAAGCGTTTAATGCTGAAGATGCGTTTAAGTTATTAAATAAAGAAAAATTTGATGTCATCATTCTAGACTTGATGTTACCAAACATGCAAGGAGAAACATTTATTAAACGCGTCAGAGAAGTGAGTGATATTTATATCATGGTTTTGTCTGCCAAAGTTGAGGTTTCTGGTCGTATTGATGTATTGTCAATGGGGGCTGACGATTATATGACAAAACCTTTTTCAATTGAAGAAATTATAGCGAAACTTAAAAATATCGAAAAACGTCTTGTGATCAATTCAGCTACGATTCTCTCATTTAATCAAGAAGATTTAGAAATCCATCCATTGAGTAGAGAGGTCTTTTTTCGAAAACAAGTTATAAGTTTCACAGCATATGAATATAATATTTTATATTATCTATCTAGTCATCCTAATACAGTGTTTACGAGAGATCAAATTATCGAAAATTGCTTTGATGATAGTGATGCATTTGATCGTGTCGTTGATGTGTTTATTAAAAATATTAGAAAAAAAATTAGTCCAGAAAACGAAGATTTCGATTATATAAAAACACAATATGGTGTTGGATACAAATTTGTAGGTATCAAAGATGAGTAGCATAAAAAAGTTATTAGCATACAATGTATTTAAATATGTCTTATCCATATTTTTAACCATGATTTTATTGTTAAATGTTTCTTTTTATATTTATGTCAGTGTCCAATACAGAACTGAAATAAATAGACAAAGAGATAGTTTATATACAATGACTGCACATCTAGCTACTGAAGAGAATTATAGTTTTTTAGAAGTATATCTAGAACATTATACACATACAAATAATGTCATAATAACTTTTCAAGATATTAATCATCAAATATTGTTCACTAACAATGATGATCAAATAACTGACTATCAACCTGTTTATTATGAAAATACATTAGTGGGATATTTATCAGCTAACTTCACTTCATCATCACTTGGAACAGAGTATGCTTATGGATTTTTGGCCTTAAATCTCATATCGGTTATGTTATTTTCTGTAACTAGTTATTTACTTTTGAACTATTTGAAAACCCAAAATAAGCATATTGAAATTGATTTAGAACATATTCAATCTCATGAGAAAGTCGAATATTTTGAAGAGTTTGATGCATTAAATCAAACACTTATATACAATCAAAGTCAAAACGAAAAACAACAAAAGATCTATGAATCACATATTAAGAGTCTCGCTCATGATATAAAAACACCACTATCGGTGATTAGTATTTATGCAGAGTCTTTATTGTCTAAAAGAATCCCATACCATGAAGATGTCATTAAAGACATAAATGAAGAAGTGTCTAATATTGAGGAAATTATTCCTAAGTTTATCGTGTCTAGTTACGATCAGCTTCCTTATCAACAAGACATCTCAATATTTCTTCTTGAATATATTGATAAATATAAAGATGTATTTTTATCAAAGAATATTGTTGTACAAGCCGACCTCTCACCTTTTATAGTGACGATATCCGATTTAGATATTAAACGCTTAATAGAACATACTTTATTTAATGCATTTTATTATTCATCAATAAACAAAACAGTACAAGTATCGACAATGGTTGAGAAAAAACAACTTATGATAAAAGATCAAGGTATTGGTATGTCGAAAGAAACGATTGAAAAGATAATGAATGGGCCTTATAGAGATGAAACAGCACGTAAATATAATAAAAACGGTAATGGTTTAGGCTATCAGATTATCAAAGATATTTGTCAAAGAAACAATATTGAGTTGAATATCAATAGCGTGTTAAATGTTGGCTCAATCATTACATTTGTTTTTCGAGAGTAAAAGCTATACTTTGTCACAACCATTTCATGTATACGAACACATAACTAATGTTTCATAAAAAGAGATTGTTGATACTTAGGTATTGACTTTTTCTTTTATAAGTAACAAATATAAGGTATTAATTTGTGATATAATAGTTAACAAATTACGCATCATGGAGAAATGAAATGATCAAAAAATGTCGTGAACAGGATCGTCAATCAGTTTTAGAATATTTATACACAGAAGCTGCATATAATATTTTTATCATTGGCGATATTGAACATTTTGGTTTTGATAAAGATTTCCAACAAATTTATATTGAAGAGGAAAACAATGTTATCAAAGCGGTATTACTTAGATACAATAAAAATGCTGTTTATTATACTGATGACCCTCATTTCAATCCTGACTTTATGGCTATTGTCAATGATTATGAACTTTCTTATTTTAATGGTAAATATGACGTCATGAAGCATGTTGAACCTTATATTCCAGCATTTAAAGCTAAGAGGTCTTATTTCTGTTCAACAAATAAGAATCAATTAAAGTTAGAAAAACCTCATCATCCTCTAGTGAAGAAATTGACCGATAATCTCAATGATATTGAACGCTTGTTTGATTTACTTCACCATATTTCTGAGTTCAATTACGATGAAGTTGAGAAAGAGAATTTTGTAGAAAACAAACGTAAGTCACTTGAAATGGGAAGTACATACTTTATTGAAGAAGATGGCTTGATTGTGTCATCGGTAACAGTGACTGCAGAAACAACCATCAACGGTATGGTCGTCGCGGTTGCTACACATTCAGATTATAGACAAAGAGGATATGCAACCGCACTTATGAAACAATTAATGTATGAATATCTTGTGGAAAAAAATAAAGACTTATGTTTATTTTATGACAATCCAAAAGCTGGACACATCTATTTATCACTAGGGTTTGAACCAATCGGTAAGTGGAGCATGTTTCATAAAGAAAAATAAAAGGATATGGCGTTAGATAATGTTTGAAGTTTGGGATAAAGAAAAGATTTTACACTTAAGTCTTTTGGAAAAAGAACAATGGTTTGATGTCTACAACCATAAGTTAGAAGAAGATCGAGGGATATCTTTATCTGATCCGAATCTAACGGATAAACAACAGATCATCAAAGATGATTATTTTAAGTATATCGAAAGTTTCCCTTTCCTAGACAATGTATATAAATATTATGTTTTAAAAGTTGATGATAAAATCGTTAGCCTTTGTAGAGTTAATATAGATGAAGATAGATTTGTACTTGAAGGGTTAGAAACCCACAGAGATGACTATCGAAAGGGATATGCGTTTAAACTTATTGATTATATGTTACTTCAATTATATAAAGATGGTTTGGATAGCTTATATTCTGAAGCGAGAGTATGGAATGATGCATCTAATAATCTACAATTAAAAATAGGATTTAAGCAATATGGTAAAGAGGGGAACAACTTTTTATATAAGATAGATGTGAGAACATATATTGAAACAAAAAAACTAAAAAAATAAATTTAAATGTATAGATATAAATCAATCCTTCCGGGTTGATTTTTCTTTAATTTAACATATTAATGTAAACGCTTGCATTTATGAGCGTAACGCGTTAAAATGCAAGTGGGTAATTATCATTACATCTTTGGGGAAGGAATGAGTTAATTGAATATAAAACTATTTATACCAGGACCAGTTGATGTGGATTCAAGTGTTTTAATGAGGCTAGCAACTCCTCAAATTGCACACCGTAGTAAAGAAGCGTCAGAACTACAAAAGCGTATTTCTGAAAAACTTCAACAATTAATGTATACAAAAAATACGATTATTCTATCAACATCATCAGGTAGTGGGATTATGGAAATGGTAATACGGTCATGTACGAAAAAGCGCGTGGCTGTATTTAGTGTTGGTGCATTTGGTGATAGATGGTACAAAATGGCTATATCAAATAACATCCCTGCGGATGTTTTTCGTCCTGAACCAAGGCAAGCAATTAAACCAGAAATGGTTGATGATGTCTTAAAAACCGGAAAGTACGATGCGATAACAATTACACATAATGAGACATCTTCAGGCATTATGAATCCAACTGAAGCGATTGGTGAAATTGTTAAGAAATATCCGGATGTTATTTATTTAGTAGATGCTGTTAGTAGTTTGGGTGGTGTCAAAATTGAAGTTGATAAAAGCGGTATAGATGTTTGTCTAGCTTCCACTCAAAAGTGTTTAGGGTTGCCACCTGGATTAAGTGTTGCCAGCGTTAGTGATAAAGCAATCGCACGTGCAAGATCCGTTGAATATCGTGGTTTTTATCTTGATTTAATCAATGTTGTTGATCGTGTTCATAAAGATTATCAATATCCAAGCACGCCAGTTACACCATTAATGTGGGCACTTGATTATCAATTAGATCGAATTTTAAATGATGAAGGATTAGAAAATCGCTTTACCCGTCATGCACATTTAGCACATATTGTGCAAGAGTGGGCTAAAAAATATTTTAGCTTATTTGCAGAAGAAGGATATCGTTCAAATACGGTAACGACTATATTAAACACAAAAGGGTATAGTGTATCAAAATTAAATGATGAACTCATGAATAGAGGCTACATGATTAGTAATGGGTATGGTTCATTAAAAGAAAAAGCGTTTAGAATTGCTCACATGGCAGAACGAAACGAAAAAGATCTTCTAGCATTATTACATGAAATTGAAGATATTTGGGATTTATAGGTGAGAATATGTTGATATTAGCAAACGATGGTATTGATCCTTCTGCGAAAAACGTGTTAGAAGAAATGGGGCATACAGTTGATGTCTCACATTATGAAGGTGATGAACTGGAAGAAAAAATTAAAAATATAGATTGTTTAATCGTGCGTTCGGCGACTAAAATTAGAAAACCATTAATTAATGCTGCACTCGAAACGGGTCATCTTAAGTTAATTATAAGAGCAGGCGTAGGTATAGATAATATTGATCACGCATATGCTATTGAAAAAGGCATCAACGTTTTTAATACACCACATGCGAGTAGTAATGCAGTAGCTGAACTAACGATTGGACATATGCTTTCAATGGCGAGATACATTTATCATGCGAATGTTACGATGAGACAAGGTCAATGGCTAAAGAAAGATTATACGGGTATTGAATTGTCAGGGAAAAAGTTAGGCTTGATTGGTTTTGGAAAAATTGCACAGCTAGTTGCTAAAAAAGCATTAGCATTAGGTATGCACGTATCTTATTATAGCTTGAGAGGCGCGAAAGACAAGTTACCTGAATGTGCATATCACACAAAAGAGCATATACTAAAACACTCTGATTTTATAAGTTTGCATATTCCACATCAAAAGGGAGAAAAACCGTTTATAGGTGAAGCGGAATTTGCATTAATGAAAAAGAATACATATTTAATCAATACTGCTCGTGGTGGTGTAATAGATGAAGATGCATTGTTAGATGCACTTGATCAGGGGATAGTTGCTGTCGCTGCTTTAGATGTATATCAGGATGAACCAACTAAAAACGATCGTATCTATAGACATGATCGTATCTCCTTAACACCACACATTGGTGCGTCAACATATGAGGCACAACAACGTATTGGTTTAGAAATTATTGATACCATTAAAAAAAATATCTAGGAGGATATAATCAGGATGGCTGTAGTAAAACCGTTTAAGGCATTACGCCCACGAAAGGATTTAGTTGAACGTGTCGCTTCATTACCATATGACGTGATGGACCGAAATGAAGCAAAAGTGATGGCGAAAGGAAATCCATATAGTTTTTTACATATCATCAGATCAGAAATAGATTTTCCATCATCCATGGATCCATATGATAAAAAAGTATATAAAAAAGCACAAACAAATTTAAAGATTTTTGAAGATGATGGCATCTTGGTACAAGATGACAAACCAATGATTTATATTTATAGACAAGTGATGGATGGTAATCCACAAACAGGTTTTGTTGCAAGCACGAGTGTAGATGATTATGTCAACAATATAATCAAAAAACATGAGCTTACATTATTAAGTAAAGAAAAAGATAGATTCAATCATTTTGATCGATGCGATGCGAATACCGCACCTATCTTTTTAACCTATCGCGATCAAGAAAAACTCAACGAAATTCTTGAAACATGGACAACGAATCATGAACCAGAATTTGATATCGTTACTGATGATAATGTGGGTCATGCCGTATGGAAGATAGATGATGATAGTGTCATTAATGACATTCAAGAACAATTTAAGCAAGTCAATAGTTTATATATTGCTGATGGGCATCATAGAACAGCATCAGTTTCAAAAGTCGCTCAAAAAAGACGCACTGAAATTCCTAATTATACAGGCGATGAAGAATTTAATTTCTTCATGAGTGTCATTTTTCCAGAATCCACTTTAAATATAAAACCATATAATCGTGTGATACACGATCTTGGTGGATTAACAGATAAAGAATTCATGGATAAGATGAGCAAACTCTTTACGATTGAACCAAGTGTTGCGCCATACATGCCAATTAAAAAGCATACATTTGGCATGTATTTTCATGAACAATGGTACCAATTAACATTGAAGAAAAGCGTGATTAAATCAGATAATATATTGGACAATATTGATGCTGCTATTTTAGAAGAAGAAGTGATTGGTGATATTTTAGGTATTAGAAATTTAGAAGTTAGTTCACGGATTAGTTTTATTGGTGGAAATCTTAGATTAAAAGGACTTAAAGAGAAGACAGATGCATGTGATGGTGTTGGATTCTCAATGTATCCTGTAACCATGTCTGAGATTATGGACGTTGCTGATTCTGGTCTGATTATGCCAGCTAAATCAACATGGTTTGAACCAAAACTATTAAGTGGACTCTTTGTACATAAATTTGATAGTTATGCATTATCAACCGAAATAGATGGAAAGATCTCAACACAAACTAAAGAATATATTAACAGAGTACTAAATAAGATTCGCGAAAAAGATGGTGATCAAAAAGAATTCATCCAAGCCGTCACAGAAGTATTTCATTCTTTAGGACCTGTGTTAGAACAACATCCAGAATATATTGAAAACAATATATTAGAACGTATCGTTGAACCGGAACGAGTTATTCAATTTAGAGTACCATGGGTAGATGATGATGGTAATGTACAAGTAAATAGAGGATTCCGTGTTCAGTTTAATGGTGCAATTGGACCATATAAAGGTGGTTTACGATTCCATCCTAGTGTGAACTTAGGCGTTGTTAAGTTCCTTGGCTTTGAACAAATCTTTAAGAACAGTTTAACAGGACTACCTATCGGTGGTGGTAAAGGGGGCAGTGACTTTAATCCACTTGGCAAAAGTGATCAAGAGATTAGACGTTTCTCCGAGTCCTTCATGACAGAACTTTATCGCCACATTGGACCTGAGGTGGATGTGCCTGCTGGAGATATTGGTGTAGGTGCACGTGAAATTGGGTATTTATTTGGTCAGTATAGAAGAATCCGTGGAGCATTTGAAAATGGTGTTTTAACTGGAAAGGGATTTGATTTTGGTGGATCTCTCATTCGTCCTGAGGCAACTGGTTATGGGGCTACATATTATGCTTATCAAATGCTTAAACAAGATGATTTAGATTTCAAAAATAAAACTGTTGCTGTGAGTGGTTTTGGTAATGTGGCATGGGGTGTATGTAAAAAGGTTCGAGATTTGGGTGGTAAAGTTGTTACTTTAAGTGGACCGGAAGGTTATATCTATGATCCAGATGGTGTCACCACACAAGAGAAAATTGATTTCATGAGAGACATACGTTTAAACACCAGAGGCAAGATTGAAGATTATGCGATCAAGTATAATGTGCAATTTTTTCCAGGTAAAAAGCCTTGGGAAAGAAAAGTGGATATTATTATGCCTTGTGCAACGCAAAATGAAATCCTCCTTTCTGATGCGAAACAGATTATTAAAAATGGTGTGAAGTATATTATTGAAGGGGCAAATATGCCAATCACGAGTGAAGCGATTAAACTACTTCAGGATGCTGGTGTAATCATCGGTCCTGGTAAAGCAGCGAATGCTGGAGGGGTTGCTACAAGCGTATTAGAAATGACTCAAAACAGTACACACACAAGTTGGACAGCTGAAGAAGTTGATGAAAAACTTAGAAGCATCATGAAGAATATTTATAACAGTTGTGTCAGAGCAAGTAGTCGTTATAGTTTCGGTTATGACTTAATATCTGGCGCGAATATCGCAGGTTTTGTTAAAGTCGCTGACGCGATGATTGCGCAAGGCATCTATTAATCAAATGGATTCGATATAGAGGATTCCTAAAGGAATCCTTTTTTTCGATTTTAATGTCTATTTTTCATAAATGATTGAAATTGATTGAAAATGATTGAAAAGATGCAAAAAATAGATTATAAAGCATCGTAACAATCATATATTGACATATAAAAACATAGAATGATATATTTAAGTCAATAAGTTAAATATGGTTAATAGTCAATATACATCATAGATTCAGTTTGAATAGAGGGAGATTCTAATATGAATTATCTAGGAATTGATATTGGATCCACAAATGTTAAGTGTCGGTTATCAGATGATAATCATGTCATTTTATATACGTCAGAAAAAACGTGCCAAATGATTGAAATCGATCAGCAGATGTATGTTGATATCGAAAAAATATATATTGAAATTGAGCAAATGATTTTAGAAGCGAGCAATTTATCAGCTATAGATGCAATCAGTGTCTCATCATTTGGCGAGTCTTTTGTACTGCTTGATGAGGATGACCAAATCATAATGCATCCTATGATATATACAGATAACAGAGGTTTAGAAGAAGCACGAGAAGTGAAAAGAGATATAGATATTGCCCATCTCTATAATATTACGGGAACAACACCTCAAAGTCTATATTCAATTTACAAACTTCTATGGTTTAAAAAGAATCATCCAAGTGAATATAATAAAGTCGTCAAATTTATGCAGATTGGTGACTATATTAATTATCGACTAACAGGTAAACACGTGACAGATTATTCACTTGCATCTCGTAGCGGTATTTTTGATTTAACAAAAAAAGAATTTTCAAAGACTTTACTGGATAAACTAAATATTAACATAGATATTTTTCCAAATCCATTGCAAACAGGATCTATCATCGGAGTAGTGCATACATCGTTGCTTGATCAATGTCAAGTTGTTGTAGGTGGACATGATCAGGTAATGGCTGCGATTGGTTCTGGTGCTATTCATCATCATGCAGCTGTAGATGGAATGGGTACAGTTGAGTGCTTAACACCAATTTTTAGACATAAAGTTGAAGATATAAGTATGGGATTGAAAGGGTATGTTAATGTACCTTTCTTTGATGATTATTGCACATATATGTTTAACTACACTGGAGGCTCATTAGTTCAATGGGCAAAGAAGAATATATTTAACCAACAATTGACTGAGAAGGAAATGGAAGTGTTAACCATTAAACACAATCATTTTCAACCAACAAAACTTCTGACATTACCTTATTTTTCTGGTGCCGCAACACCCAATCAAAATATAAATGCTAAGGGCAGCATCATTAACTTGACTTCAAAAACAACATCTTATGACATATATCAATCCATTTTAGAAGGATTAGCATTCGAAATGAAGTATAATTTAGAGATTGCGAAACATTACGGCATTAAAATAGATAAGATCATTGCTTCTGGTGGTGGATCTAACTCTAGACTATGGCTACAAATTAAAGCAGATGTATTTAATCAAAAGATATATCCACTTGAAGATAATGAAAGTGGGATTACGGGGGCCATCATTTTATGTGCTGTCGCACTTAAAAAATACAAAGACTTGGGAGAAGCTGTTGAGCAATTTGTGAAATATAAAGAAACTGTTCAGCCAAATAATGATCATATTAAGGCATATGAGAAACAATATCAAAAATACATTAAGCTTTATGATACATTGCAACAATTTAGTTTAGAAGAGGAGGAAAATCATGTCACATAATTTATATGTCACAGATTTAAGTGTATTGTGTCATGCTGAAAAAATTAAATTTACTGAGGGTAAAGCTGAAGGTATGAACTTTATCCACATGTATAATGGATCCTTGAATCTAATGATTTCTGTTGATCGTGCATTAGATATATACAGTGCTGACTTCAGAGGAAAGAATGTTGTGTTTAAATCGAAAAATGGCATTGTTAATCCAAAATTATCTTCTCAAGCAATTGGATTTATCAATGATTTTGGTGGAGGATTATTATATACTTGTGGCCTTGATAATATTGGTGGGCCTAGAGATGGTTATATACAACATGGAAGTTTAGCATATTTACCAGCAGAACACGTTAATATAACAAAAGGATTTGATGAACATAAAAAGTTTTTTGTTAGCGTTGAAGGTGAGATTAAATATACGTCATTATTTGGGCACCACTTAGTATTAAAAAGATCGATTAAATTATTTTTTAATCAATCAAGCATTTTCATTGAAGATCAAATAGAAAACCTTAATCATGAAGATGATCAATATATGTTAATGTATCATTTCAATTTTGGATATCCATTTATCAATGAACACACAAAACTTTACTTTAGCAATATTAGTAAAACTGATGTATTTAATCAAAATAAAAAAAGAACATACAGTGATTTTCACAGATTAGAGAAACCTATTGTCAATTATCCGGAAGAGGTATTTATTCATGAGTTTGATAATACATCTACAAAGATAGATATTATAAATCAAGAAGATAGCGTATCACTTCATTTTGATAATGAGAGATTGAAATATATGACACAGTGGAAAAGTATGGCTTCTGGTGATTATGCTTTAGGTATTGAACCAGCAACAACTAAATTATCAGAAAGAGCATATACGCCAATTAAAGCGTTTGATAACCATGTATATAAGTTAGAATTAACATTTAAAAATAAGGAGAATACACATGAATAAACTTTACTTTATTGTAGGAACACAAGGATTATATGGCGAAGACGTATTAAAACAAGTCTATAAAGATGGTGCTGAAATTGCTGCTTTCTTGAATAAATCATTAGGACAATTTGTTGAAGTAGCATATCAAGGTTATGTGAAAAGTAGTGAAGAAGTTGAGGCGGCTTGTGTGAAAGCCAGTGTCGATTCATCATGTAGTGGAGTTATTACATGGATGCATACGTTCTCACCTGCTAAGACGTGGATAAAAGGACTTCAAAAACTACAAAAGCCACTTTGTCATTTACATACACAATTCAATGAACGTTTACCATATGATTCTATCGATATGGATTTCATGAACCTCAATCAAGCGGCACATGGAGGAAGAGAATTTGAATTTATCCTAACACGTTTAAATATACCTAGACACGTTGTTGTTGGATATTATAAAAAACAACCAGTCATTAATGAATTGAAACGATTTGCAAGAGTCGCTAATGGTATTCATTTCTCAAGACAATTAAAAGTTGCTATGTTTGGTAATAATATGAGAGAAGTTGCAGTTACTGATGGTGATCGTGTCGAGAGTCAAATTAAATTTGGTTGGGAAGTAAACTATTTTGCAGTTGGTGATTTAGTTACGATCATTAATCAATTAAGAGATGACGAAATTGAAAAAAGATATCAAGAAGTCATCACTGCGTATACGATAAAAACAAATGATGTTCATGCAGTGAAAGAACAAGTGAAGTATGAACTAGCATTTGAGAAATTCTTAGAAATTAATAATATTGGTGCCATTACCGATACATTCCAAGATTTATATGGCATGGATCAATTACCAGGAATGGCTGCTCAACGAATTATGGATAAAGGTTATGGCTTTGCACCTGAAGGGGATTATAAAACAAGTGCATTGTCAGCAGTAATGCAAAAAATGGCAGAAAACATGAATGGTGCAACAGGATTTTTAGAAGATTATACATATGATTTAATTGAGGGTGATGAGACAGTCTTAGCAGCTCACATGTTAGAGGTCCCACCATCATTTGCAGCAACAAAACCTACGATTGAAGTTCATCCACTTGGAATTGGTGATAAAAACCCACCGGCTAGACTTGTGTTTGACGGTATTACAGGTCCTGGTGTTGCCGTATGTATGATTGATCTAGGTGATCGCTTTAGAATAGTAAGTGCAGAAATTGAGCTCATTAAACAAATAGCTGCAATGCCAAACTTACCTGTTGCTAGAGTGATGTGGAAAGTAAAACCAGACTTTGAAAAAGGTGTTAAAGGTTGGTTGAATGCAGGTGGTGGTCATCACGTTGTTGTATCAACTGCATTAGACCGTAAGGATATTGAATTGTTTGCCAAATTGACACAAACAGAAATCGTAAGTATTTATTAGAAGGGAAAACAACATGTTAGTAAACTTAAAAGACATATTAAAGTATGCTGAAGATAATAAATGTGCAATTGCTGCTTTGAATGCTCCTACACTTGAAATGGCAATTGCTACCATTGAAGCAGCAGAAGAGTTAAATAAACCAGTGATCATCATGCATGCTCAAATCCATGAAGATTTAGGCTACATTAAAATTGAACAAATTGCACCTATTCTCGTTGCATTTGCTAAGAATAGTTCTGTACCAGTATGTGTGCATCTTGATCATGGTGAAGATAAGGATTACGTATTTAAAGCAATTGAACTAGGTTTTTCATCTGTGATGTTTGATGCATCATTAAAACCATTTGAAGAAAACATCTTAGAAACAAAACAAGTTGTTGAATTTGCACATGCAAAAAATGTATCTGTGGAAGCAGAACTTGGTAGTATGCCAAATAATCGTGGTGAATCAGATGATGAGTATATTCCTGAAGCTGCTGATTACTATACTAACCCAGATGAAGCGATTGAATTTATTGACAAAACAGGCATAGATGCATTAGCTGTTTCATATGGATCAGTACATGGTGTATATAAAAGTGAACCCAATTTAGATATCAATGTGGTTAAAGAAATTAAAAAGAGAACTGATGTTCCACTTGTATTACATGGTGCATCTGGCTTGTCAGTAAAAGATTTTAATGAATCAATTGATGCAGGTATCAGAAAAATTAATTACTTCACTTCAATGTCGTTTGAAGGTAGCAGGGCGATAAGAAATAAGTTGGCTTCATCGGATGAAGATGTTCATTTTCAAAAGTTAGCTATAATTGCAACTGTGGCGATGAAAGAAGATGCCAAGAGAGTAATTGGTATTTTCACAAAATAAACAAATATATTATAACGTTCTGGTTTAATTATTAAATCAGACGTTTTAATATACTGACGTACTTTATTATGATACACGTATAGTGTAAAATAGACATAAGAGAAAAGGATTTATAAGCGTGATATATTATGAACTTTGTCTTTTCATCGTTATATAGAAAAACTAAAAATATTAATGTGGCATTTCAAAATGAAGCGCCACTACAAAAAGGTATATATAAAATTAAGTTAGCTGCGAGAAATACATATCGTGTCTTTTTGAATGACGTCTTAATTCACTATGGCCCATCAAGGAGTGCACACGGTTACTTACAAGAAGATCAATTGCTGATTCATGCAGATCGAATTAAAAATTATATCACCATAGAGGTTGTTGGACACAATATAAACAGCTACTATTTTGTTGATGAAGAACCCTTGTTTGGTATTGAGATTTATCTGAATGAACAATTATTACTGCATACGAATAATTTTCAATGTTATTTGTTGAACGATCGAACAACCAAAATTCAACGTTATTCTTTTCAAAGAGATTTTGCTGAAAGTTATGTTCAAAAAGTAGACAGGTCGATCTTTTATTTAGGGAATCATAATATGTTTCCTAGGTTAGATGTTATGTCATGTGAAGCGCCAAAAGTAATCGCTAGACAAACACCCTATCCCGATTTGACACATATTGAAACGTTAAGCAGTGTAGAGTCTGGGCAATTTATATTAGATACAACGTTACCGATATGGACCGATCGAGCGATTGAAAACATTAGTGAGACATTTAAAGGATATGAAAAACAGGAGTTTGATATACGTCTAAGTGATGATATCAGTCGTATCGTTTATCAATCTTCAGAAGGATATTTGTGTAAGTCACTAAGTAATTATCAATATCAAATATATGATGCAACGCGCACATTGACAGGATTTATTAAATTATCGTTAACTGTCTTAGAACATACGATATTTTATGTGACGTTTGATGAAGTGGATTATAAAGAAAGTTCACGTAAACATACAGATGGTATTCATATTGATTTTTCTAGGAATAGCTGTTCGAATATTTTGAGATATGAACTCGCTGCTGGACAGTACGAGATAATTTCATTTGAGCCATATAGTCTTAGATATTTAAATATGATTGTATTTGACGGAAAGCTAGATGTATCGTCTGTACAATTTGTTCGCTATGAGAATCAAGAAATATATAAATTATCTGTTCAAACAGCAGATGAAGATATCAATAACATAGTGAAAGCATCCCAACATACGCTTGCACAAAATGCAGTTGATGTTTTGACTGATTGTCCATCTAGAGAAAGGGCTGGTTGGTTATGTGATGCTTGGTTTTCTGCACGCGCCGAACAACTCATGACCGGTCATAACACCATTGAACAAAATTTCTTATGGAATTATGCCGTTTCACCACAAAGTGAGTATTTACCAAAAGGTATGATTCCCATGAATTATCCTGCAGATCATACAGATGGTATTTTTATTCCTAACTGGTCATTATGGTATGGTATTGAATTATATGATTATTTTTTAAGAACAAGTGATGAAAAGCTTGTGAAGGAATCTAGATCAAAAATAGAGGGGTTAATTCAGTATTTTAAAGCTTTTGAAAATAGTATTGGGCTATTAGAGGATTTGGAAAGTTGGGTATTTATTGAATGGAGTAAAGCAAACGAATTTATCTCAGGTGTGAACATACCATCAAATATGATATACGCTCACTTCTTTGAATGTGTTGGTAAACTTTATCACGAATCATCTTATTTAGATAAGGCACTGCAAATCAAGCATACTATTCGCCAAGTCAGTTTCAATGGTACGTTTTTTGAGGATCAATTAATCAGAGATGAACATCAAGCACTTAAACAAACGCATCATATTAGTGAAACATGTCAATATTATGCATTTTTCACTGGAGTTGCTACAAATAAAACACATAAACATTTATTTAACATGTTAATTAATGAGTTTGGTTATCATCGTGATGAGAAGAACGTACATCCCAATGTTTACAAATCAAATGCATTTATAGGAAATTATCTAAGATTAGAAATGTTGAGACGTCATTACAAAACAGAACAATTATTAAAAGAATGTAAAGATTATTTTTTATATATGGCAAATAGAACAGGGACATTATGGGAGCATAGTTATGTTTACGGCAGTCTTAATCACGGTTTTGCATCTTATGCTGCCAATTTAATTGTTTCATCACTAACAGGATTGAGTGGCTATAATGCGAAACAGAGAACCATTAAATATCAAAATCCAACCATAAAGTTGGATTTTGATATAATCATACCTTTCGGAGAAGGGATACGTGTTCATCAAAAAGATGGCAATATCACATATCGTATACCAGAAGATATAGAAGTGGTTAAAGACTAACGATCCGATTGTTCCTTCATATATTGTTTTGGTGTGACCAATGTATATCGCTTAAATTCTTTCGAGAAATAAAAGGGACTAGAATAACCAACAGTTTCAGCAATTTTGGTAATGCTGAACTGTTTTGTTTTTAACATAATAAAGGCTTTACGCATCCGCAAGGATATGATATATTTAGACATATTAACACCCATTACTTCTTTAAATTTTCGTGATAAATATGAAGAATTCATATAAAATATTTCACTGATTGAATTTAAAGACAAAGAGGGTTCACCGATATGCTCATCGATGTAATCGATAATGGATTTCATGCGTGATTCAGCATCAGTATAAGGCTTAGAAGTATTGATGTCATGCTCATGAATTAGTAGACTGAATATATAAAGTAAATGAGATAACACATTCAAAGTAGAATGAATTTTTGAGTCTCTAGCATCTTCAAGCATATCTGAAAATGCTTTGATGTATTTTCTAGGGTTCTGTAACGTATATACTGGGTTATCAACAGTAATGTTTGCGTGATCACATAAGTGTTTAGCACCTAAACCATTAAATTCAACCCACATATATTGCCAAGGATCGTTTTTATCTGGATAATAAGAAATTTTCTCAGAAGGTATAATCATGAACATTTGATTTGCTTTAACAACGTATTTTTTTTCACCAACGTTAAAATAGCCTCGGCCTTTGATAACGATATGCAATGTGTAGATTGATCGACTGACTGGACCTATCGTTTCTTTTGTCGGGCTACATTTTTCATAACCCACAATCATTGGCACGATGTTAAGAGGAATTCTATCATCGAGATAGCGAAAAAATATATTGTTCGATTTAAAGGAGTATTCTTTGCTCATGCCATCATTTTAACCACTAAAGTAAAAAAAGTAAATACAAAAACACTTAAATAATGTAAATAAATCACTATAAGGTAAAAAAAATACATTAATATGTAAACAAATTCTATGGTTCATTCCATTTATATATGATAATCTATAGCCATGATAACGGTTACATTATCAATGGCGGAAAGTTATGACTATGACAATAAATAAAAATGAAAAACGCGTCATCACGAACAAGAAGAAACGTAAATTCACTAGAAAAGACTGGTCTTTACTCACTTTTTTGATACCTACAGTCATATATGTGTTTTTACTTCACTATCTACCAATGGGTGGATTAATTATCGCTTTTAAAGATTATAACTCATATCAAGGTTTGTTCAATTCACCTTGGACAAGCATGGGTGGGTTTGGTCACTTTTATTATTTTATGACACTACCTAATTTTTGGCATATTATTTTAAATACGTTTGTAATTAGTATCTATTCGATTGGTGTTAATACGATATTTCCTATTGTATTGGCATTGTTAATCAATGAAATTAGACTTAAGTGGTTTAAAAAAACTGTACAAACAGTTTCTTACGCACCTTACTTTATTTCCGTTGTTGTCTTAGTTGGTATGCTATTTTCATTTACGGACTTAGAAACAGGAATTATTAACTCGATTATCAGAGCTTTTGGCGGTGCACCTTCAAACTTAATGGAAAATGCAGTGTTATTTACGACGATTTACGTTGTTAGTGGATTATGGCAAGGCTTAGGTTGGTGGTCAATTATTTACGTAGGAATTCTTTCTACGGTGGATCCTGAATTACATGAGGCAGCAGTTATGGATGGTGCTAGTCGTATGAAACGTATGTGGCACATTAATTTACCTGCCATATTACCTGTAGCTATTATTATGCTTATATTAAGTATCGGAAATATGCTTACAGTTGGTTTTGAAAAAATTTATCTAATGCAAACTAATGGTAATATCACTGCATCAGAAGTCATATCAACTTATGTTTATCGAGTATCCTTAAGAGCGCTTATTCCACAATATAGTTATGCAACAGCGATAGGACTGTTCAATTCCATCATTAGTGTTGTGTTACTTGTGACGGCGAATAAGATTTCTGCAAAAGTCAATGAGACATCATTGTGGTAGGCGAGGTGAGATGACATGGTAGAAAACAAAGGTTCAGATCGCGTATTTAATTGGGGTATTGTTGTTTTAGCGTTTGTATATGCACTTGTAACAATATTGCCATTACTACATGTACTAGCAAGTTCGTTTTCAGATCCTAGTGCTGTAAATAGAGGGCAGGTTGGTATATTCCCGGTTGGTTTCACATTAGATAGTTATCAAAAGGTTCTACAGGAACAAACTATTATCAGAGGGTTTCTAAATACCATCATGTACACTGTGATTGGCACACTTATCCAATTGATATTACAATTTACAGCAGCATATGCGTTAACTAGAAATGACTTAAAGTTTAAGAAGTTTTGGAATTTATTCTTTATCATTCCAATGTTTGTTAGTGGTGGACTAATCCCAACATATTTAGTAGTTAAGAGTCTAGGAATGATAAATACGATATGGGCAATGATTATTCCTGGTGTTGTAAATCTATTCAATATCATCATTATCAGAACATATATTAAAACGACCATTCCTTGGGAGATGCAAGAATCGGCAATGATTGATGGTGCATCAAACTGGCGAATCTTCTTACAAATAGTTTTACCACTATGTAAACCTATTATTGCAGTAATGACACTTTATGCCATCATTGGATTTTGGAATGCATATTTCAATTCCTTGATTTATATTACTGAGGATTCATTATTCCCACTGCAAAGAGTGTTGCAAAGATTCTTGGTCGCGAACGATAGTGGCACCATTGGTGGTGGTACTTCGGAATTGATGGCACAGTCATTGAAATATTCAACTATTGTGATAGCAAGTGCACCAATGTTATTGTTATATCCATTCTTCCAAAGATTCTTTGAAAAGGGATTGATGGTTGGTAGTGTGAAAGGATAAGAGGAAATCATGAGAAAAATATTTAACATAATAATTTGTTTACTAGTTGCATTAACAGTTGCAGCTTGTCAAAATGAATCTTATAATCCAGATAACTTCCTACTTAATGGTACAGAAGACAATCCGTATCAAATCGTAGAAGAAGCAATAACGATTGAAATATTTGTTCCAAGAGGAAGCAAAAACCCACCTTTTTCAACAATGAAAATGTTTCAAAAATTATCTGAAATTACAAATTTACAGTTTGAGTTTACAGAAGTGGATGTATCTGCATATACTCAAGTAAGATCCGCTGCTTGGGAGGATAAAGATAATTTACCAGACCTATTTCTGTTTAATAACTCTGTGGCAGAACAGGTAACATATTCTCAATATAATGCGCTTGTATCCTTTAATGACGATAATCTTTCATCGGGTGGCGTTAATGCAGGCAATTTAATTGATAATTATATGCCAATTTATAGTGATTTATTAGAAAATAATTTTCACATGGAAACAACAGATAGTGCTATAGAGACTGCTTTATTTGAAGATGGCATGATGTATTCGACATTATCAGTAAATAATGTTCCAAGAGATTTGACATATAAAATGTTTATCAATCAAAAATGGATTGAGAATCTTAGAGAAGACTATCCGGGACTGTACGGTGATTTACCTGATGCCGTTGAAATTGAAACAATTGAACAGTACTTAGAAGTATTACAAGCATTCAAAGATGGTGACCCTAACAGAAACGGAAGAACAGATGATGAAATTCCGGTAACTGCGAAAGAGATGCAATACTTAAAACAATTCATTTTAGCTTCTTATGGATATGTTTATCCTGGCGTT
Organism: Acholeplasmataceae bacterium; assembly: GCA_963675245.1. Taxonomy (GTDB): domain Bacteria; phylum Bacillota_I; class Bacilli_A; order Acholeplasmatales; family Acholeplasmataceae; genus WOFB19. The sequence goes on from OY775910.1 coordinate 882,441, forward strand.
GAGCTAAATGCTGCAGGTACTGAAGCAGTTTATGTGCCATCAACAGATGCATACAAACAGTACTTAAAAACAGTTGCACAAATGTATAACAATGGACAAGGAGTTTTAGATCCTCAAGTCTTTAGTATTAAAACAGATGCGCAAATGGCAATTAAAGGTAATGCAGGACGCTTAGGTTCATTTTCAGCCGCTGCACCATATTTGATTGTAGGATACGAAGGTACTGCTGAAGGTAGTATTGAATCATTTAACGAAAGTGATTATGTTGCTTTTGGTCCGCTTACAAGTGACTATTATCAAGGAGAACCATTGCAATGGGGATTTGCTAAATTTCAAGCAAATGGCGCAGTTATTCCAATGGGAACACCAAAAGTCAGAGAAGTAGCAAGACTATTAGATATTATGTATTCAGAATTAGGGCAACAACTTATTTCTTATGGTGAAGAGGGCGTAGATTTTACATGGGATGATGAAGATAAGACATCATGGACATTCCAAGTACCAGAAAGTTTTGAAGGATCTCAAGAAGATTATCGTGCCACATTAACACCAAATGTTGATACGGCATCCGCACTTTATTGGAACTATGACTTTGTAGGTAAAATGAATGATCCTATTATCACCAGATTAAATCAAATGAGTGAGCGATATGCACCATATTTAAAAGAAACATTCCCAACTGCAGTCAAAATGACAATTGAAGAATATTCCACAATCGAATTAATTAATGCGAGTATAAGCGTATATTTACAAAGTTCAGACTATGATTTTATTACTGGAGTAAGAAACATTGATGATTATTGGGAAACATATATTGAACAATTAGAAAATTATAACTATTTAGAATTACTAGAAACATATAACAACGCATACCAGCGTTACTTAAATCAAGATTAGAAGGTATTTCGATGACAAAAAGAGTGATCATCATCCTATTGATGGGTTTATTATTGACGCTAAGTGCGTGTCAAGTGGATCCACCAATTGAAGACCAATATTATACTGTCACGTTTGTTACTAACAATCAAGATGTTCTTTTACCACTTAGTGTAAAAGAAGGATTGTCAGTTAATGAACCAAATGTACAAAAAGAAGGCTATCAATTGATAGGTTGGTTCAATGACGCTCAATTTACAGATGCATGGGAATTTGAAATAGATACTGTAAATGAAGATACTGTGTTATATGCGAAATGGGAAATAATTGTAGTGATAGATACTTTGACAACAGAGGAAATGCTAGTGAAACTAAACAACTCAATTTACCAAGAAGAAATGAATGTGGATGAACAAAGTGGACTTTCAGACCCTAGTTTGGTTGGTGTCAATCAAACCCAATTAGAAAATGAAATAAGATATCCATTGCCAAATTTAAATGACTTTGTTGAAGTGTTTTATGTATCAGACTACGGTCTTTCACCTGAAAATGAAGATAATACAAACGCATTTAGAGCGATGTTAAGCGATGTAGAAACTGTTCAAGGATTAAAATTAATTCAATTTGAATCAGGTATATATAAATTTGGTGAAACCATTGAGTTTTTAAATATTTCAGATTTGTATATCGCAGGCAATGATACCGAATGGTTAATGCGTTCATGGCAAACAATTATGAAAGTAACATCAAGTGAAAACTTTCATATAAACGACATGAATTTCGATTATGAAATCAGCCCCACTATTTCTGGAACAGTGGCTAGTGTTGATACAGAGCTTAGTCAAGTATCCGTATTAGTTAACGAAGAATTTGATATGTCCAATTTTAGATATAACAACGGAAAAGTAAATTATGGCAATTATATGGAGTATGTCTATGATACATTCTCAGATGCATATATTCCCGATGCGAATGGTATGTTGAGATATAACTCAACAGGAGACAATATCAAAGGTATCAAAAATAGTTTTTATAATCCTGAAAGTAATCTCTTAACACTTGAATTCGATCCAATTCAAGGTGCGTTTAAATCACCGGAAATTGGCAAGGTGGTTTCAGTTGGTTTTACAATGTATGAATATACGGGATTTCTAGTAAAAGATTCAAAAAACGTTTATATGGAGACAGTAAATATATATACGACACCAGGTATGGCATTTACTGGTCATTCAGATGAGAATTTATACTTTAATCGAATGAATATTATGCTAAAGGCTGATTCTTCAAGATTGATGACAGCAACAGCTGATGGTATTCACACAGCGGATACTATCGGAGAAATCATTATTTCTAACTCAATATTAGAAGCTTCACATGACGATTCTGTTAATATTAAAACTTTTTATTTTAAAGTGGATTCCGTTTTAAGAAATAAACTAACGGTTAATATGACAACGACTGAGGTAAGAATACCTATAAATGTTGGTGATCAACTTGAGTTTTTCGAAGATAATTCATTTGTATCTAAAGCAGTTAGAACAGTGATAGCAGTAGAATCGTATGGAACGACATACGAGATTACATTAGATGAAAACTTGAGTACAGGATTAGTAGTTCAAGGTGATTTAGTTGGCAATTTATCCAGAGTAGCTAAAGTTACCATTGAAAATTCTATTTTTAGAAATAAAAGAAATCGAGGCATCTTAGTTCAAGTAAGAGACTCAAAGATCATCAACTCATCTTTTTATAATATCATTCACGGACCTATTATGATGCATGCAGCATTTGATGTGTTTGCAGAAGCGATTGTTCCTAAAAATGTTGTTATTGAGAATAATAAATTCTTTAATAATAATCAGTCACATGGCTTAAGTGGAGACATATCCGTCTTTAGACATGGAGGAGACATTGTTAGAAGCACTATAACCGATATCGTGATCAATAACAATTATTTCTACCAAAGTAGTTATAATTCAATCTATTTATTAGGTACGGGTCGAATTTCAATTACTGATAATGTATTCCATGATGTTTCAATAAAATCTTCTGGTGAAAATTCAGCTAATAGTGCCATAAATATAAATATAGTTTCGGATACATTAATATCCGGTAATCTCACATATATGATACAAGTGAAATCTGATTTCGTCTTTGTCTATGCAAATGATGATATCGATACAGTTTATAACAATAATACAAACCACAATATCAATGAGTAGGTGAATAAAATGAAAAAAATTATAGCGATATTATTAACTTTAAGCACGATATTTTTACTCGTAGCTTGTCAAGAAGAAATCGTTCAATACCAGGTTGATTTTGCTACAAATGGCGGTTCCGAGGTTGTTTCAGTGACCGTGAATGAGCAAAGTAAAATTAACAAACCAACGACACTTAGAGATGGATACAAATTTATGGGATGGTATTTAGATAGTAATTTTACAACTGCTTGGGATTTTGATGTTGATGTTGTGAATGAAAACATAACATTGTATGCAAAATGGGAAGAAATCATTGATCCTCAAATGTCAATTACTGATTATGTTGATGAACTGTTATCTTCTGCATACACAAACGAGGCACTTACCACTTTCTATGGTTTAAATGCACCAAACAATGTCGGTGTTAATGAAGATGAAGTCGGTGAATTATATGAAGAAATTGATGATAGCAATTATGAATCAAATGCAATATTTGATTTTGAAGCTATCAAAACCGAACAATCTTTAAATGACACAGACGCGTGGGATGAAGTACTTGCTCAAGCGAGTGCAGTGAATAGTTCTTTAAATATTCCAGTAAAAATTAAATTACCAAATAGAACAATTCAAATTATGGCATCAGAATCTACAACTGCTATGGATAACTATTCAATATCAATATATGGATTCAATGGATTACATATGATTGGTGGAGAAGATACTGTACTTATGATTGAAACACCGACTGTTTGGAGGGGTGGCTTGAAAATTGAACAATCTACGGATGTTCAAATTAATCATGTCATGATTGATTATAAATATGCACCAACTTTGACTGGAATTATCAAAAGCTATGATGCTGAAGCTTTAACAATAACAATGGATATTCCAGCATCCATGCATGAAGCAGTTCAGCATTTTAAGAATACACCAGATTTAGTTTCATCACTATATTCATTCGTTGAATATAACATGTTTACAAATGGACCAAAAGAAGGTGGAAATGTATTGATATATTCTCAAGGTGTATTTGAGAATGTAGAAATTATTGATAATCAAAGTGAATCATTAGATCAAGTCATTGTTACATTTACAGAAGGATATGCTGATTCATTCAAGGTTCCTAGAATAAATGACCGTGTGGCTTTAGGATTCGCAATGTATGGGAATAATGGTATCACTATTGGTAATTCAGAGGATATCATTCTTGAAAATGTGGGTATATACACAGCACCTGGTATGGGATTAACGGCAAGTTATGTAAATAACTTGTATATTAATCAATTTAAATTAGTGTTAAAAGATGATCGTTTAATGACAGCTACAGCTGATGGTATACATATCGTCAATTCAACGGGACGTGTTGAAATAACAAATAGTATTATTGAAAACACACATGATGATGCCTTAAATATTAAGAGTGGTTATTACTACTCGTTATCAAATGTTGATGCAGTGAATCGTGTCATAACCTTAGCAATGAAAACATCAGCTATACCGTTGCCTAAAGTTGGAGACATTATTCAAATATATGGATATACAGATTTTGATTTAAGAGCTTCACTAACAGTTGTTGAGGTATCAGGAACATCTAATCTCATGGAAATTAAAGTTGCAGAACGTCTTCCAGGAACCACAGATTGGACAAATGCTGTCGCAACAAACATATCTTTTTCAGCAGAGTTATTATTTAAGAATAATATCGTGAGAAATAAAAGAAATCGTGGCATATTAGTTCAAGTAAGAGATGCTGTGATTGAAAATAATACATTTGAAAATATTGGACATGGCTCCATTCAAGTGGCTTCATCTTTAGATATATATAACGAAGCCACAATGCCAGATAATATTTTAATTCAGAACAATAAATTTATTAATAATGGGTATTTGCTTAATGAAGCGTTAAGAGGCGATGTATCAGTGTTCGCGATTGCCGAAGGAGGTAATGTTGCACCTTCGGGTACGATTTCAAATGTGACAATAACGAATAACTTCATCGCTAACACCGCTAACACAGGCATATCTTTAAGAGGTGTAGGTGGAGATTCAGTGGTTGTGTCTAATAATCTTTTATACAATACAGCGAGAGTCTATAGCTCTAACTTAACTGAAGCAGCCATTGAACTCGTCAATGTACAAGATATTTCAATCGTGAATAATTATAATTATTACACATTGAGTTCACTGACTTATTCAGGTATTATTCCAGCGGGATTAACAAAAACAGATTCGATTGCATTAGAAGGTAACACGAATCTAAACTATCAAATTGCAGATGGTGAAGTTCTAACTTATACAGTGAGTCAGATTTCAGACGAAGTAATTACAATTGATGGAAATATTAGTGACTGGGTTGATCTTGGAACAGATATTGTTATAGATGGATCATCATTAGCAACTGGTGATGAAATATCACCTTCAGTGTATGAAAATGTCTTTCATATAAACACTGCAAAAATTGCATATAGCGATACAGGAATTTATTTTGGATTTGATATCTTTGATGATACGTTAAACTTTAAAACAATTAATGATTTCTGGACAGGTGATGTTGTTGAAATATTCCTATCAACATATCTTGAAAGTCCTAATGCAGACTTCATGTTATATAAAGAAGAAGGTGATGTGTTCCAGTTAGCACTAGCGCAGACATGGGCATCACAATACTGGTTCGCTCAAAGTAGAACAAGCACGAGTATTATGGGTGAAAAAGAACTTGTTGATGTTGCAGTTGTTGAAACTGTAGACGGATGGGCAGGCGAAGTATTTATTCCATTCACACTTTTACCGAACGTAGAAACAATGATTGATGAAGGAGAAGGCATCGCACTAGCAATCGTGTTCGCAGACGCAGAACGTTTAGATATAAACAGGACACGTGTTCAAGTGGGAAATGTACCACATTTTGTTGAAGCGTTTAAGACAAAAACAGCTAGAATACCTCTCTATATTTTCGATTAATAAAAAAGGTAAAAAAGACATAATTATGTCTATATTAAATAAGGGAGTTTCATATAGTAAAAAACTATATGGGAAAGGAAAAAAATGAGAAAATACATTTATGGATTTGTTTTAATGGCTATGATGGTATTAGGACTAGCTGCATGTACACCTGCAGAAGAACTTGCACCAGTACTCACCATCACAAGCGAACAGGAAGTTGTCATTGGCGTAGATGATAGTTACACACTAGTTTATACAGTTGATGAAAATACACAATCAGTTACTGTAACAGTATCAGAAGTCGATGGCGGAACTTCAGGTGTTTATAATGAAAGCACAAAAGTGTTTACTGCTTCTGAAGGTGGCGTTTATACATTGACAGTAGTAGCAACCAATATTGAAAAAACAGCAACTGATTCAGTTACTATAACAGTCAATGATGAACTTCCAGTGATTTCATTTGAAGAAGGCGCATTAGATGAGTATGAGGTGAACCAAGGTGAAAACTTGACACTTCCAAGTGCGACTGCTAAAGATGCTTTAGATGTTGATTTAACTATTACTGTTACAGTTGATAGTGATGATGCGTCTGTAACACTTGTTGAAGGTTCATATATATTTACGTCTAACGTTGCAGGAGACTATGTTGTTTCTTATAGTGCTGATGATGCCTATAATCAAAATGTGACTGAAACGATAGATATATTTGTAGCACCAACATCTGATCCAGTGATTTCATATCAGGATGGCAAACTTGATGTGTATGAAACTTCAGTGGGAACTGAATTAACATTACCAAGTGCAACTGCACTTGATGGTGTAGGGGCTGATGTAGCACTTGAAGTGTATCCAACCCAACAACGTGGTGTGACATTCGAACAAAATGAAGATGATACATTTAGTTTTATTGCTGATGTCGCAGGCACGCATGTCATATCATATTATGCAGAAGATCAATATGGTAATTATGTCGAAGAGTTTATTGAAGTTGAAGTTTCTCCAGCAACTGCAGAAACTGAACTGACAAACGATGCAAGTCATATTGAAAATCTTGCGACGTCTGGATTACTCTATCAAGAAAATTTCTCTGATGGATATAATAGTGATTTAGCAAAAGGTTTGGTTTGGGATGGCATTGTTAAACTTTATATTGATGGTGGCGCAAACGCGATCAGTGGAAACTCACTTATCTTTGATTATTCTGATGCAACAGCAACAACAAACACACAAATTTTCTTTGGTGCATTAGACAGCTATATTCAATCTGGCAGATGGGAAATATCATTTGATGTTAAGATTATTGAAGGTAACGCACCAAATTTCTATGTATCATTTATTTTTGAAGGTGATAATAGTGGTGATAATTTAGCTTATGCATTAACACCAGGTGAAACGACACATATCTCATATAATTATATAAAATCATTCGATAGTACTAAGACATGGTATTTAAGATTATTTACATATACTGGAGATACAAGCTTTGATTATGATGGATTAAAACTTGCACTTGATAATTTTGAATTAAAGTGGACTGAAGTAGTAGATCCTACTGTTCAAAGAACTGGCACACCAGTTGCGTTAACACAAGAAATGTTAGATGGTGAAGGTTATACATTAACAGGTACTGAAGAAAACTTCACATCATTAAGCGGTAGTGGAGTTCCAACTTGGGTTAATATCAATCAACTTGTTGAAGGTGATATTTTAACTCCAGAACAAGCAGCGTTATTAACATCAGAAAATGGCTTTAATAGTGATTATGCTATTCGAGCATCGACACAACAAGTTTATTTAGACTCATTAAGAGGATTATTAACAGATCCTGACTACATTTATACAGTCACATATAAAGTATATTCACCAACAACAGATAGCTGGTATTTCTGGATTGCAAAAGAAGATACATCTCAAGCGTTTGCTCAAGGTATGCCAGGAGAAGCGGGTCTTAAAGAATTCACACATTCTTTATTCGGAGACCCACAGTATTATCATGTTGGATTATATTCAGGTGGTATTCAAGAATTATTGATTGGTGATATAACAATTTCTAGAGAATTATATGTACCATCTACTACGACACCTAATGGCAATGAAATTGGCGATACATGGCAAGAAACCTCATTCTTACAAGAAGTCGTTGCAGCATCTTCAGTAGATATCGGTGATGGCGTATTATTAAATACTGTATCTGGTTTTGAAGGTGATGTTATGGCATTAGTTGATTCATCAGATACAACAGATAAAAATGTTGTCGCATTTAATGGATCTACTATATTTGAAACAGTCGGCACTTATACGGTTACATTAAATCTATATGTGGTTAGTTTATCAGGCGGACCACTTATGGTTAATCTTGACAATCAAGTCTTTGACGCATTAACGATTGATGGTACTGGTGCTATACAAGTAGAATACGAAATAACGGGTAGAACAGTTAATTTCTTCTCCTTATATACACAAGGAGGTACTTTGGCAGAAGTCTATTTATCAGCAGTTAATATTGAATTATCAAGTATTCCTGTCACAACACCTAATGGCAATGAAATTGGCGATACATGGCAAGAAACCTCATTCTTACAAGAAGTCGTTGCAGCATCTTCAGTAGATATCGGTGATGGCGTATTATTAAATACTGTATCTGGTTTTGAAGGTGATGTTATGGCATTAGTTGATTCATCAGATACAACAGATAAAAATGTTGTCGCATTTAATGGATCTACTATATTTGAAACAGTCGGCACTTATACGGTTACATTAAATCTATATGTGGTTAGTTTATCAGGCGGACCACTTATGGTTAATCTTGACAATCAAGTCTTTGACGCATTAACGATTGATGGTACTGGTGCTATACAAGTAGAATACGAAATAACGGGTAGAACAGTTAATTTCTTCTCCTTATATACACAAGGAGGTACTTTGGCAGAAGTCTATTTATCAGCAGTTGATGTTGAATTAACAGCAATAAATTAATCATGTATGGGTATCCCATAACAGGAGATGCTATGGGATACCTTTCATCTTTTTAGAGGTAATCTTTTGACTATATTTGGAGAATTAAAAAGAAGAATAAAACTGAATAAAAATAGACTAAAAGATCCCACATATTGTGCGCCACTCATATTTGATCAAAATCATGAATGGCCTGGTGATTGGCAAGGGAGAGCTATTTTAGCATTGGCTAATCATTATGCTGTCTCAACAAATTATGATGACAAAATATCAATTAAAAATCAACTAGATGATATCATAACACAATTAAAAAACCATTTGAATAAAGATGGTTATTTTGGACCTTTATTAGACTTGAATCGAATTAACGAACAGCAAATTGCTGGAAACAGTTGGTTCTTAAGAGGACTTTGCGAATATCAAATTCTCTTTAGGGATCAGTATTCAAAGAGATTGATTCATCAAATTGTTGATCACTATTTATTAAAACTTGTTGATGCATATCAAACATATCCTAATATCAAAAGAGAAGATGGTGGTGTCGGAGGTCATTTATTGAAAATGACATATAATCACTGGCAGCTATCCTCAGATGTAGGTTGTGCTTTTATAATGTTGGATGGTGTTTCACAAGTATATGAAATTACACGCGATCATCGATTAGTGCAATTAATCAATGTGATGATTAAAAATTTCATGACATTGGATTTATTAGCGTCAAACTGTCAAACCCATGCAACTTTATCTGCTACCCGTGGCATGATGCGTTATTATAGACTCACAAAAAATGAGAGTATTCTTTCCCGTGTCATTAAAGTGTTTACATTATATGTTAATGAAGGCATGACGATTAATTACGCAAACATTAATTGGTTTGGTAAATCTTCATGGACCGAACCTTGTGCTGTCGTAGATAGTTTTATTTTAGCAAAGCAGTTATATGAAGTAACAAATAAGTACGATTATTTAGAACTCATGAATCGTATTTATTATAATGCAATTTTAGTGGGTCAAAGAAGTAATGGTGGTGCTGGATGTGAAACATGTCTTTTATCGCATGATGATGAGTTTAAGATTCATACTTATGAGGCTTATTTCTGTTGTAGCATGCGTCTAGCGGAAGGTTTAAGAGAAGTAGCTGATAGTATCATGATTGCAAACGCTAATGGTGTTACGTTAGCCATTATGAATTCCATTAAGAAGTATCAAATATATCGTCATAACATCGAAATTTATGTCAACTTTAAAAAAGGTACGATATCAACACTTAATATTCGCATTAATAATCCTCAACACATTGAAGGTGAGTTAGGCATCTATCTTCCAAAAGGAACGATGGTAGTATCTGCATCATCCGTATTATCTAAAGATGATTTAATACACATCCCATTTACAACGACACACTTTGTACTGAACTTCAAGTATGTTTCAAGAATAGAGACAATTAAAAGCGTGAATGTTCAAATGCTTGGTGATTATATTTTGATGACATCACAGAGTCACAAGCATTCTCATATGACAGATTATACACAACTCAGCGAGGAACAAGCACTTAAGGATATTCAAAAGCTATAAAAAAGACAGTTTCATAGACTGTCTTTTTTTATTTCATCAACACTAACTATCTTTAATCTTGCTTGCTTTCAATGTCTCACAAAATTGAATGGTTGAAAATATATCTTTATTATCTAAATAATTATAAATAGTTATAATCGATTGAATATCTTTTTTATCAGTCATGCCTGTATAAGTTATAATTGCTTGTCTTAAGTCAGACTTAGCATCATGATAAACAGATTGACTGGATAAGTCATCTTCCTGCTTAAAGAGTAATGCGCCAGCTATACCAATCAATAAAAATGAATAAGGGACCTGATGCTTTTTACAGAGATTTATTGAACCTGTGATACGATCATTTGGTGCAAGTTTTCTTTTTGGATCCCTGCCAACCCTAGCAATAGTATCTTTTAACTTATGATTATTAAAACGGTAAATCAATCGATCATAAAATTGAATCAATTCCTTTAATGGAAAATCACCAGCAGAAATAGCTTGAGCGGATTCTATACCACATGAATAGGTACAGTACTTAATCTCTGAGTCATTGATTGCCTCATGAATATATTGATAACCCTTTAGTGCACCTAAATATGCGGTAACGGCATGACCCATGTTATGCATAAACAATTTTCTTTGAATATATGCTTCAAAAGGTGCATAAGCAATCATGTTTCTAATTTTTGGTATATCGCCAACATAACCATCTTTATCAGTATGTAGAATTTCAAATTCTTCGACCGTAATATCTGTTGGGTATTTTTGTTCTGACATCACCGGAACCATTCTTCCTATTGATGCTTCAACCAAACCAACTTTAGATAATATATGTTTTGCATCAGATTTTAGTTCTATTGATAACAAATCTTTCATATATGTATTAACATACATGAGATTCTCGCATAGTAAAATATTAAGGACATTTTTCTTATCTTTATCTCTTAACAATAAACCTTTTGCGATAAGCGGTGTTATATATTTAATAATATTCGCACCAACAGCAGTAGCCATAATATCGCAATCTGCAATTTTCTTAATGGCTTGCTCCTCGTTGGTTATTGTATTAATAGCACGAATGTTTTTGATAGTTATTTGGTTTGTTTGATGGTTTGAAACAGTGGTAACTGTATATTGCTTATCTTTATTTAATGTATTAATGATCGCATCATTAATGTCTAAAAAGATAACTTCATAACCAGACTGTGATAATAACTGACCAATGAAACCTCTACCTATATTTCCTGCACCATACATCACGGCTTTTTTCATATATACCTTTCAACTAAACAATTAGACACCTTTTTTGGCTTTCCTTAATTGTTCAGCCACAGAATTGTTTTGTTTACTGACATGTCCTTTTAAAGGTAGAATCTTATCATTGATAGCGTCGATAATCCAATCTGCTTGAGGGAAGAAGGTAGCATCAAATTCATACGGTGGTGTTATCCAATTCTTTGCACCTACAACAACTGGTGGACCATCTAAATAATCAAATGCCATTTCTGAAATGTTTCTTGCAAAATCATTTAAGATGGAACCTCTTGCACACGCATCACTTGCTAAAACAATTCGCCCTGTTTTTTTAACAGATTCAATGACTTGTTCATAATTAAAAGGAACGATACTTCTAGCATCAATCACTTCAGCAGAAACACCATATGTTTCTTCTAATTGTTTAGCCGCTTCCATCGCGTGATATAAGGTTGCACCAATGGTTAAGATTGTGACATCGGAACCTACACGTTTAATGTTTGGTTCACCAAGTGCAATTTCATAATATTCTTCTGGCACACCTGAATCAACAAACTCCTCGCCTTTGTCATATATTCTTTGTGACTCAAAGAAGACCACTGGATCAGTACCATTGAGTGCGGCATTCATCATACCTTTTGCATCATATGGAGTCACAGGAAATGCTACTTTTAATCCAGGTACATGAGCCGGTAGCGCTACCCAGTCTTGAGAATGTTGGGCACCATATTTAGAACCAATAGATACTCTTAAAATGACAGGCATCTTTAAGACACCACTACTCATCGCTTGCCATTTAGCAAGTTGGTTAAATATTTCATCACCTGCACGTCCCATAAAGTCGGCATACATCAGTTCAATGATGACACGACCACCACTTAATCCATAACCAACAGCAGTTGAGACAATCGCTGCTTCAGATATTGGACTATTGAATAATCTATGATAAGGAAGTGCTTCAGTTAAACCTCTGTAAACAGCGAATGCGCCACCCCAGTCTCTCACATCTTCACCATAGGAAATCAGTGTTGGATCTTTATAGAAACGGTCGATAATCGCTTCAAAAAGACCATCTCTGATATTGTATTGTTTTATTTTAGGAATCAATTTACCTTGTTCATCATACGCATAACGAACACGTGATTTAAGTAATTTAACACGGGGGTTTTCTTCATATGGTAATAAGAAATCACCTTTTCTAGTAGTGTCAAAAGATTCAACAGCACCATTGCTAAACATAAGTGATTCTACGTAATGAGGATTTTGATCTAAATCAAGATATGGTGATTTTTCAATATCAGAAGCGACTAAGAATAAGCGATACATTCTATCTTTAACGGCATTTAGGATATCTTCAAATTCACTATCTTTTGCAATTTTAGCATCTACAAGTTCTTTTCTAAATGTAATCAGTGGATCGATTGCTTCCCACGCATCAATTTCTTCCTTTGTACGATAACTCATCGCGTCTGATGGTGAATGTCCACCAAATCGATAAGTGACGACATCTAAGAAAACAGGTCCTTTACCTTCTTTGATAATTTCCATTTTACGTTTATAAGCATCAATCACTGCTAACACATTAAACCCATTGATGCGTTCTGTGTGTAATTGGGTTGGACTAATTCCTGCACCAAGTCGAGCAACGAAATCATTAGCCATCGTTTCGCCTCTGGTTTGACCACCCATACCATATCCGTTATTAAATATATTAAAGATGATTGGAAGACCACTTTGTTCATCCCATAGTTGTGTGAATTGATCCATTGCTGCAAAGTTAAGTGATTCATAAACGACACCACAACCAAGTGAACCATCACCGACATTAGCGATGACAACGCCATTTTTATGATTAACTCTTTTAAATAGGGCAGCACCTGTAGCAATTGGCGCAGAACCACCAACGATTGCGTTATTTGGGTAAATACCAAAAGGTTGGAAGAAGACATGCATACTACCACCCATACCTTTATGGAATCCTGTTCTTTTTGCAAAGATTTCAGCTAATGTACCATACAATAAAAAATCAATAGCAAGATCTTTTGAACTCGCATCAGGACTTTCATGTTTAACAACGTGATATGTTTCCCCATCTTCATAGTTGACCATGATGTCATTCAATGCAGATTCATCTAGTTTATGGATAGAGACTAAACCCCTCGCAAGTACTTCACTATGACTTCGATGTGAACCAAATGTTAAATCGTCTTTTTCAAGTAGATAGGCTTGACCAACAGAAGCAGCTTCTTGCCCCATTGATAAATGAGCTGGTCCAGGATAAGTAAATTTAAATCCATTGTACTCACCTTTAACTTTAATCGAATAGAGCATACTTTCAAATTCTCTTAATGTTGCCATATCGTGAAACATTCTTAGGAAATCAGCTTTACTAAATTGTTCTTTTTCATCATTAACAGTCTTATCATAGACGTTTACTGGAATATCTTCGAATGTGATTTTACCTTTTTTTAGCACCTCTTCAGGATGTATAAATAATGATTTTGGCATTGTAATTCCTCCTATATATGAAATAAAGCATCTTTAACAAGCTCACCAACTGTTGGATGAGGATAGATGATTCGTTTCATTTCTTCAATATTAATTTCAAGGTGCATCATCGCACTCAAGAAAAGTGAAATTTCACTTGCATAAAGCGAAAGCATATGCGCACCAAGTAGGGTGTTTCTTTTTTGATCAACCACGAGTTTAACAAAACCGTCGTGGTCATTTGATTCAGCTAAATGTCTTCCGGAATAAGAGACAGGTAAAGAAATGACTTTAACATCATATCCTTTTTCTTTAGCGACCAACTCCGTATAACCAATACTACATACTTCAGGAGAAGTATATATCACAGATGGTATCTTATCGTAATTGATAACGTCTTTTTTACCTAGAAGGGTGTTGATACAAACTTCAGCTTCTTTATATGCTGTATGAGCTAACATGACTTTACCGTTAACATCACCAATCGCATACACGTTCGCAACATTTGTCTTTGTTTGATCATCTGTGATGATTGAACCATTTTTACGTGTGTCAATATATAGGTTTTCTAATCCAAGTTCACTTGTACTTGCACGTCTACCAACAGATAATAATGCGTAATCAAAGGTGACTGATTCTTCTTGATTGTCTTGGACATACGTCAGTTCTTTTTCAGATACCTTGGTTACTTTCGCATTTAATTTAAATGTGATGCCTTGTGATTCTAATACTTTTTTAAGTGCTTTTGAAATATCTAGATCAAGTGGTCCGCCAATGGTTGGTAACATTTCAACTACAGTTACTTTACTCCCTATTTGGGCAAAGTAAGTTGCCATTTCAAGACCAATAACTCCTCCACCAATCACAGTCAGATTTTTAGGAATATCGGTTAAATCTAATATTTCTCTACTTGTTAAAATCGAACCTTTTTTAATGGCTTCAGCCAATCCTTCGATGGGTGGAATCACCGGTGAAGAACCACTAGCAATAATCAGTTTAGTTGAGACATAAATATCACTACCCACTTGGACTTTAAAGCCTTCATTATCTTTTTTAAGAATAGTAGCTAAACCTGAGACAACTGTAACCTTAGCTGTTTTCAATGTATATCCAACACCAGCAACAAGTGTTTTAACAATGTTGTTTTTACGTTGAACAACTTCCTTTTGATTATAAGTTACATCATTTGCATAAACACCATAACTTTCGCCATGCTTTGCATAACGGAAGTGCTTTGCGCTATTTAATAATGCTTTACTTGGAATGCAACCTTCATTCAAACACACGCCACCAAGTTTATGCTTCTCGATAACTAATGTTTTTAAACCAGCTTTACCAGCAAGGTCTGCAGCATGATAACCACCAGGACCACCACCGATAATGATTAAATCGTAATTATTCATGATAAACTCCTTATTTTAAACCTTTAGGGTCACTATCGATATGTTTAGAAAATGCTTGTAGATATTCTTTTAAGTCTTTTAAAAATCTAGAAGCACCAGCACCGTCAAGTACTTGATGATCATATGTGAGTGATAATCCCATTGCTTGATAGAATACAAAGCGACCGTGTTCATCGGTTTTAACTTTTGTTGAAATAGTATTGACACCTAAAATACCAGTTTGAGGTGGGTTAATAATTGGAGTGAAGTGTTCAATATCCAACGTCCCAAGATTTGAAATTGTAAATGATGCATTCGTTAATAAATCGGGATTAATATTGCCAGCGATACATTGAGAAAAGAGTGATTTTGCTTGATTGGAAATATCAACAAGACTCAATGTGTCAGCATATTGCAACGTCGGTACCATAAGACCTCTTGGTGTATCGGTAGCAATCCCCATATGAACATGTTCGAAAACACGTAATTCACCATTAACGAAGTGTGCATTTAAATCCATATGTTTCTTTAAGACTCTAGATACAGCATAAATCATAATATCGTTAAATGTGATTCTAGGTAATGATTGTTGTTCTGATATCCTTTTAAGTTCTTTTCGATAACTAAATATATCAGTCGCGTCAAATGATAAAGAGTGTGTGAGCTGTGCCGTATTTTGCAAGCTCTTCATCATCGTCTTACCAATAATCTTACGCATATTAGAAAGTGATTTAACGGTATAGTCTTGTGTGCCACTTACTTGAACAACTGCAGTACCAACATTTTCAAGAGATACATCACGGTCAATCACACGTCCACCTGGACCACTACCTTTGATCGTTTGAATATCTATGTTTTGTTTTTGTGCTTTAACTTTTGCACGAGGACTTGCGAAATGTTCACTTGAGGAATCTGATTCAACGATGTCTTCAACTTGAATAGACGCAGATGCTTTAGGTTGATCAACTTGAGAAGCCTCCTCGTTAGAAGAAGTAGGTGAGTCAACATCGATTTTTTCACCTGGTTCACCAATATAACAAACAGGGGTTAAGACATCGACAATTTCACCTTCTTTGTATAGTAACTTTAAAACAGTGCCTTCAACTTCTGATGGAAAATCAAAAACTGCTTTATCTGTTTCGTAGCTAAAAAGAATCGTACCGACTTCAATGTTATCATTTTCTTTCACGTGCCAAGCGCTTAAAAAACAGCTCTCAACGGTATTACCTTGTTTTGGCATTAATACTGGATTTGCCATAATTACACCTCAATCTTTTTTCCGTGTTTAAGTAAATAAGATTCTGCTTCAACACTCCATAAACCATCATGACGATCACAAATGTTTGCAAGCTCAGCAAAAAGCGGATCGTTTTCGCCAAGTTTTCTAAAATCACTAATATCTGTCATAGGCATAGAAATATGTGTATAAACTAATTTTTTAGCACCAGGGATTTGTGGCAAATTGAGTGTCGTATCAATCACTGAATCAAGACCACCTACATGAGAAATCATAATTTCTGGATGTAGTCTTCCTTTCGCAAACATATCTAGCACTTCTTTCATATCATTCGTGTTACCACCAGAAGTTCCGGTTAAGCGATGTCCTTCGTAATGTAATTTATAAAAATTAAAGTTTGCTGAAAAGTTAGGATCACTTGGGCCGGCAAAGAAATTTAGACAACCCATTTTAGCCAACAATTGGTTAGCTTGCTCGACTAAAAATTTTACTGGTGCGAATACAAAAACATCATCATACCCTTCTCCTTGATTAAACGCTTTTAATTGTTCAACTGGATTGTCAAAAGAACTTGTATTTATATAGCGTAATTCAATACCTTTTTCTTTAGCGTCACTTGGTCTAACTAATGCTGCTGCTCGATCTAATCTTTCTTGATTAACATCTGTAACGACAAGCAGACGAGGTGTAATGTCACGATTTACTGCATAAGCGATTGCCGCTAACCCCATTGGACCACCACCAGCAATAATAATCATGGCACCATCTTTTTTGATATCCATTTCATGCATATGTGTATCAAAGTTGGATCTAAAGTTTTCATGGAATGCACCTGCAACACATGAAAATGGTTCAGCTAAAGATCCCGAAAAATAACCTTCACCCTCATATGGCAATAAACATTCCTGAATCATGACCACTTCAGGAATGACAATATAAGTCGCATCTCCACCAATATATTCAAAAGAATAGCCTGGGGCATCTAAACTGCCTTTATAGTTTAAAGCTGGTTGAATAGAATATTTGTCACCAGGTTTGTATTGTTCTTTCCATTTGTCACCTACTTCGATAAGTTCTAGACAAAACTCATGACCGATAATCGTAGGATGAGTAGAGATATTATTTGGTACGCGTTTATGATCTTCTCCTTGATTAGCAGCTTTATAAGAAGACATGCAGATGCTATCTGAAATAACTTTAGCAAGTATTTCAGTTGTCTTTATGTCTGGTAAATCAAATGTTTCTAATCGTAAATCTTTTTTTCCATAAATTCTTACAGCAGTAGTTTTCATATTAGTTACCTCGCAGTATTCTAGTTTATCACAATAGTATTTTACTATAACAATCAAAAAAATGTTTATAATGTTCAATTCGTTGTAAAATCATCTTTTTAATGATAAAATAAAATCATAAATAAACATAAACGATCATATGGAGGAGTTATTGTGTCATATTTGGAAAGACAAGATGATATATTGAATATTTTATCCAATGAAAAAGTAGTAAGTGTCCAGAAATTATCTGCAACATTATATGTCAGTGAAGCTACCATAAGAAGAGATTTGATCCGAATGGATAATTTAGGATTAATTAGACGCACACATGGTGGCGCGATGATTGCTAAAAATACGGCACAAGAATCATCGTTCGCGATGCGTGAAGTAGAAAACCTATCTGCAAAAAAATTATTATGTTCACTGGCGTTAGCACACATCACTGATCACAGTGTGATTTATATGGATAGTAGTTCAACAGTGATGCCAATCATTCCTATGCTTCAAAGATTTCAACATTTAACAGTAATTACACACGGCATCAGAACAGCACTTCTTTTATCGAACCTCGAAAATGTAGAGGTTTATGTGGCCGGTGGAAGATTAGGAAATTTTTCAAACTCAATTTTGGGACAATCCGTTATTGAGTTTTATGATCAGATTAATGCTGACATTGCATTATTGTCATGTAGTGGCATTGATGAAAAGGGAGATATTACAGATAACAGCATGGAACAAGCAAAAATTAAAAAGCAGATTGTAGATAAAAGTAAAAAGGTCATTATGTTGGCCGATCAAACGAAATTTGGTAAAACATTTATGAATACAACTTTCCAACTACAAGATGTTGATATATTTATCACAGATAAAGATATGCCTGAAACATTTATAGAAGTCTTTAATCAGTATGAAGGAGAAGTGATTAAACCATAAAAAAAGGAACTTTTCGTTCCTTTTTTTAATGCATTATTTGTCCACCTGTGACATTGATTGCTTGACCAGTCATGTAGCTTGAGAGATCTGAAGCCAAGAAGACGACCATGTTTTCAATGTCTTCATATTCACAACTGCGTTTGAGTGGGACTTGATTGATATATTTTTCTCTAATCTTTTCTTCAGTGGTATGTTGGTTTTGAGCATATTGTTTAAACAAGCTATTCACCCAGAGTGGTGAATTCAAAAGATTACCAGGACAGATACTGTTAACTCTAACGTTAAACTCAGCAAACTCTTTAGCTAGACTTTGAGTTAAACCGATACCACCAAACTTACTTGCTGCATATGCACCATTTTTATAAGAACCCACCTTGCCAGATTTACTATTAATTTGGATGATAGAGCCTTTGCGGTTTTCAATCATCATCGGTGCGAATGCTTTAACAGTATTGAAATAGCCATTTAGGTTGACATCAATAACCTTTTTAAAATGAGCAGAAGAAAGCGTGTTAATATCTCCACTTAATAAAATGCCAGCATTTGATACGAGAATATCAACTCGACCAAATTTAGATTTAACATCATTCGCAACACTCTCACATTGTTCATAGTTTGTGATATCAAGCGCATATGGATATGCATTCTCTATATCAGAACAAACTTTTTTTACACCTTCATAGTTGATATCACAAGCGATGACAGTACAACCTTCATTTGATAATCTAAGTGCAATTGCTTCACCTAAACCTTGTGATACGCCAGTGACAACAGCGACTTTGTCTTTCAAATTTATTTCACTCATTTTAAAGCCTCTTTTCTTGCATATGAACTAAAGAACTTAATACGTTCACTAATGGACATATGCTGATATGTATTTCCTAACAATCCATCTTCAGGATTTTTTTTATATAATTTTTCATGTGCAACTAACGCCCAAGCGGAATCAATTAAATGATGATGTTTTGGATATTGATAAGCAGAACAATTAAAACTTTGTCTAGGTGAATTGATATCTTCTCCGGATATTTCAATCATATGATATTTATGTGCTAAGGCATGAATACGATCGATTTGTTCTTCTGTATTTCTGGTTGGCATATATGCAATGGCAGGTACGCCAATCTCTTTTAATGCGATAATTAATTCTTCTAAAAATGCATCTTCAAATGTTTGTGCTCTTTTATCACCAGTAACTGATTCAACAACATCACCTAAATACGGATAAGCCGGGATTGCACCATGTGCTTTAGCAAACGCAACATATTCCTTCGCATCTGGTAACTCATCTGTCGCAGGAATGAAGAATTTTGAAGTGTTTGATTTAATGACACCTAAAATATCATATAGCAATAAGTCGTTATTTTTAGATAGAAGTAATGCTCTTTGTTTCTTTGATACCTTGATTTCAAATGTTTGCGATACGTAGTCAATTAATTGATTCATGTCAGTGAAATGATGAAGTAATTTTTGTGCTAAAGCAAATAGTATGTGCCTTTCTGTTACAGTGCCACCCTCTTCAACCTTAGAAATAGATTGTACATCGCGTTTATAATCTAGCACAATATCAGAAGATGCGATTAACCGATTGACTTTATCTACAATTAAACGATTTCTTTTTTCACGATTATCACGATAAGGTTTTAAAAATACATCAAATGAAGCAATGCTTTCTTCTGGGATGGCATGCGCCACCATATACATCACATTATTCTGATCAGGGTTATTGATCCTACGATTAAAGGTATCAAATTTAACACGTAATTCTACACCAGCAGTTGAAGCGATACCTAGTAAATCAGAAGCGTCATGAAATTCTTTAATGCCTGCAACAGTATCATGATCAATAATACCTGCAACACTTAAACCGGCTTGATATGCACTATAAGCTGCATGTGTTGGTGAATACGGTGAAAAGGAATAAAACGTATGGATGTGATTATTCACATCATGTTCATTAATTTCTCTAACAGCATTGTGGTAACTGAGTATTTCTTCGAGTGCACTGATGCGATCAGATAATATGCCTTCGTTTAGTTTATTGATAATTTTCATTTACTTTGCACCTTAAACCTGTAATGTTCAACTTCCCAATTCAATATGAAATTAATGTCATCATCTGTCATTGGTTTAGATCCACCGAAATACTGACTATAGTATCCAATTTTTATTTGATCAAGAAATAGAAGTCTCGCATTTTCGGATTGTTTTTGACTATCACCTACCGCATACATACCAGATCCTTTGAGCAGTATAATGCGTGGTGGGAAGCCAAATTTGTCAATATATGTCTGATATGTTAATTGTAAATTATCAAACGATGTATAAAGTGGTTCGTGTCGGCAATACACCACATGATCTGGCGTAAATGATGTTCTGACTTTTTGATAAGAAGAAGGGTTTTCTAGAATATCATCTATGGCATGATTCTTCTCAAATGTCACATATTTATGCACATCAAGTGATTTGATGGCAGACAGATGAATATCAAAGATAGCTTTATCTAAAGATGTTTTTGACAAGTCAATATCAGATTTAATTTGTTGATTAATCTTAGCCATTAAAGCATCAACTAATTGGTCAATTTCTTCTATACTATCAGCTGCGAAGAACACACCATGATTCTCTAAGAGAAGTATTTGAGGTATCACATGATGCTTTTTTTCATGTGCTTCCATTTTTTCTTTACAGGTTATCGCTAGTATATATCCTGGTTTAGTCGCTTCTACCCATACGACGTTATGTGATAAATGATTTTCAACCCAAGATTCACCAGATAGACCACATGTTACGGCATTTACTTTTGTTGGATGTAGATGTAATACAAATTTAAAGGGAAATAAGTCATGTAGCTGTGTTTCAACAGAAGGTCTATTTATTTCACCCTCACATCTCGCATCCATGAGATCTTTTAAAACTTCCTTTTCACGATTCGATGTTTGATCGCTATAGGTCACATGCCACATATGATTAAGCTTCTTACGATCAAGTTTAACAAAGCCATCTTCTTTAATCGTTGCTAGTTGATAACCACTTGCTTTTACAATCAATGTGTTATCATCTTTAGCACTTGTATTTCCACCACCAGCTAAAACAAATTCTGATTGAGCACCATATTTGTTGGACATTTTTATTAATTCGGTTAACATATTAGTTTGCTCCTTTAATGATCATCGACTCCGTGTATGACACTGTCATTATATGTGAATCAAACATTATTTACAATCTAAAATTTTCAAATTATAATCAAAAAGATTAATCACGTTTTACCCTCAAATATTTATATATTTGAGTCAAAGAAACAAAATCTTTCGGATTTGTAAAATACAAAAAAAATATGATTTTGAGTAAAAAAAGTGATATAAAAAATCAATAATTACATGATATACTTGAAAAGAGACAACAGGAGTGATAGTTATGAAAAGTGTAAGAATCGCTATTGATATTGGTGCGAGTGGTGGTAGGCATTTAGCGTATTATATCGAAAATGGTAAAGATATTTATGAAGAAGTTTACCGCTTTAAAAACTACATGTCAGGAACACCAGAATATAGTTTAATTTGGGATTATCAACGCTTAGTTGATAATGTCTTCAAAGGATTAAAAATTGCTTTTGAGACATATGATGAAGTCCTATCGGTTGGTCTTGATACATGGGGTGTAGATTATGCATTGCTCGATGAAAAAAAAGAGGTTATTAAGCCTGTTTTTGCATATCGGAATCCCAGAACTGAAGCAATCATAAAAGAAGTGCATGAGATTATTTCGTTTGAAAAATTATATGAAATTACAGGTTCACAATTCCAGTCTTTTAACACAATTTACCAATTATATTGTGATAAAAAAAGCGGTAAATTAGATAAAGCTAAACACTTTTTAATGATGCCGGAATTCTTATATTACAAATTAACTGGTCTGATGTTGCAAGAGTATACAGAAACGAGCACTTCAGGTATGATTGATTTAAAAACGAATGATTTTTCAACTGAAATAATTGAAAAATTAAGTTATCCAAAACACTTATTTGATAAACCTGTTCAACCAGGGATTTTCCATCCTTTAGCTGAAGATGTTTCCAAAGCTTTAGGTGGTCAAACTAAAGTTTGTTTAGTGGCTACACATGATACTGCAAGTGCAGTTGAAGGGGTGGATATTGATCTTAATCAAGCATACTTATCAAGTGGTACTTGGTCATTATTAGGTATGAAAGTAAAAGAACCGATTTTGACAGAAATAGCCAGAGAAAATAATTTCTCTCATGAAGGTGGCATTGGTTATATCAGATTCCAAAAAAACATCATGGGATTATGGATGACACAGTTTTTAAAAAATGAATTAGGTTATGATGATTATTTTCAAATGGCGGATGATGCAAGTTGCTCCACATGTTGTGAATTGATTGACGTTAATGATGAGTCATTTCTAGCTCCAGTATCCATGAAAGATGCGATTTTTGATTATTTAAAAAAGCATCATAAAAAGCTACCGGAAACAAATGGCGATATTTTAAATGTGGTTTACCACAGTTTAGCAAAATCATATGAAGATGCATTAGATGAACTAGAAGAAATAACAGGCAAAAAAATAGAAACCTTAACCATATTTGGTGGGGGTGCACAAAACAAATATTTTAATAAAGTGATTAAGAAATATTCAACCAGAGATTTAGTGATACATCCAATAGAAGCAACCGCTATTGGAAATTTAAGAGTACAGGAGAAATATGATGAGTAGATTTGAAGATGCGAAGAAAATATATGAATCGTTTGGTGTCAATGTAGAACAGGCATTAGATACATTAAAAAAAATACCTATATCCATTCATTGTTGGCAAGGTGACGATGTTCGCGGGTTTGAATCTGATGAACAAGCGTTAACGGGTGGCATTCAAGCAACAGGGAATTATCCAGGTCGTGCGCATGGATTCAAGGAATTAAGTAGAGATTTAGAAAAAGCATTCCAACATATTCCTGGTTCGAAACGCGTCAACTTGCATGCGATTTATGCTGTATCTGATAAACCCATTGGAAGAAATGATATTAAAAACGAACATTTTGATCCATGGTTAGAATTTGCGAAGAAAAACAATGTTAAATTAGATTTCAATCCAACCTTTTTCTCATCACCTATGGTAAAAGATAATCTAACATTATCTTCACCTGATGAAGAAGTGAGATCTTTTTGGATTGAACATGGTGTCATTTCAAGAGACATCGCAGCATATATTGGTGAAAAACAAGAATCACCATGCTTATTTAATGTATGGATTCCAGATGGTATGAAAGACACACCTGCTGATCGCGTTGGACCGCGATTAAGATTAAAAGATTCACTAGATAAAATCTTTAAGAAACCACTAAAAGACGATGTTGTTATTGATGCTGTTGAGTCTAAAGTGTTCGGTATTGGATTAGAGTCGTATACGGTTGGTTCTCAAGAATTTTATATGAACTATGCACAACAAAAAGGCGTTTGTTGTCTCATTGATAATGGGCATTATCACCCAACTGAAAATGTTGCAGATAAATTATCATCCATGTTAATTTTTAATAAATATGTCGCATTACATGTCACAAGACCTGTCCGCTGGGATAGTGATCACGTGGTCTTATTTGATGATATTACAAAAGATATCGCACGCGAAATCATTCAGTCAAAACAACCTGAACGTTTCTTAATTGGCCTCGATTATTTCGATGCGTCTATTAACAGAATTGCAGCTTGGATACTAGGTACAAGAAACTTCCAAAAAGCACTCTTACAAGCATTATTACTGCCACATGAATATATGACAAAACTTCAAAACAATGGTGAGTTCACTGAACTACTAGTTCTGAATGAAGAACTAAAAACATTACCATTTCATGATGTTTGGGAAGCGTATTGTAAAAGTGAAAATGTATCACCAGACATGACTTGGTTTGATGATGTAAAAACATATGAGAAAGAGATTTTATCAAAACGTTAAGTTTCAAAGATTTAATCAGAAATACATGCAAAAGCGAAGCTAGAATGCTTGGCTTTTTAAACACTGAAAGCACAATAAATTAAATGTGATAAAATAGTGGTGACTGAACAATTCAGTTTTATTTGGGAGAAAAATATGATTAGAATTGCTATTGTTGAGGATGATAAAAATTACATAAGTGAATTAAAGAAAATGCTAGCACAATATGAAAAAGAAAGTGGCCGAAAATTAATCGTCACTGTTTTTGATGATGGTGAAGATATTGCGATTGATTATAAAGCAGAATATGACATTATTTTAATGGATATTGAAATGCGTTTCATGGATGGCATGACAGCGGCGACTAAAATCCGTGAAAAAGATAACGAAGTTATTTTAATCTTTATTACGAATATGCCGCAATATGTCATGGAAGGTTACAAAGTTGATGCGCTAGATTATGTGTTAAAACCTTTAACATATTTTTCGCTGTCGCAACGCATTGATCGTGCCTTAATAAGAATGAAAAAAAGATTGACTAAATACATTACAATTCCGATTCATAATGGTATTCAAAAAATTGATGTCAATAAGATATATTTTATAGAAATGCATAATCACGATGCTATTTTTCATACTGAAAATGGTGAATATGTACTAAGAGAATCATTAAGAATTTTAGAAAAGTTACTTGAGAAGGAATCATTTTATCGTTGCCATAAAAGTTTTATGGTTAATTTAGCTTATGTTGACTCGATTCAAGGTTGTGATATTTATATTAAAGACCAAATAATTCAAGTTAGTAGAAGTAAGAAAAAAGATTTTATCGATGCTTTAAATAACTATTTAAATGAGGTTAGTAAATGAACCTTCCAATCAATTTAACCGAAACACCTGGTGGCGTCTATGCGCTAGCGTATTGGTTTGGTGTCTTAGTGTTTATCATTGTGAATAGAAAAAAGATGAAGACTGTGCCATTGGTTGGTATTTCCATTTTTTTCCTTGTCTTTTTAGTAGCGATAATGACATTAAATCATCCTGTGCCAGCAATTTGGTTTATTCCTAGTATTATGTTATATGTTTGCATTATTGGCATATTTATGTATATTTCAATTGATGTTTCCAAAATGAGTGTAGCTTATTATACAGCTAGAGCATTTCTTGTTGGTGAATTAATTGGATCATTAAGTTGGCAATTATTTCATTTTTCTATTATCAATGAATACTTTGAGAATAAACTTTGGATACTTTTAATGTTCTTGGCAATTGTAGAAACATTGGCATTTATGTTGCTTCTCACGCTTGAAAAGAAATTTAAAGAAGAAGATCGTAGTTTTAATGTCTCGCAAAGAGACTTAATAGCGACTGTTTTAATTGTTGTGGTTATTTTTATGGTTAGTAATTTGAGTTATGTGAATGAAAACACACCATTCAGTGGGACAATGGATGCGGAAATTTTTAATGTTAGAACGTTGGTTGACTTCGGTGGCGTTGCTTTACTATTTGCATTTCATATTCAAATTACGGAGTTACATATGAAATTTGAAGTTGGAAAATTACAAAGTCTATTAAAACTTCAAGTAGAAAATTACGAATTGTCAAAAAAGAGTATTGAAATGGTTAATCAAAAATATCACGATTTAAAACACCATATCGCCGTTATGAAATCAAATGCAAGCGATGATTCTTCAATTGAATATTTAAATAAAATGGAAAAAGAAATTAAATCATATGAAGCGCAAAACAAAACTGGAAATCATGTTTTAGACACAATTTTAACCGTTAAATCATTGACGTGTCAGTCGAACAATACGCAATTAAACGTAATTGCGGATGGACACTTACTAGCTATGTTTGATCCAATTGATATATCCACACTTTTCGGTAACATACTAGATAATGCTATTGAGAGTGTTAAGATCATCAAGGAGAAAGATCAAAGGATTATACATTTGAGTATTTCTAAGCAAAAACAATTTATGTTAATTCGTCTTGAAAATCCTTACACTGGTAAAATTAAATATAAAGATGGTTTACCAATGACAACTAAAAAAGATCAATCTAATCATGGTTATGGTTTAAAAAGCGTACTTAATACTGTGAAGAAATATGATGGTTCACTGACAATTAGTGATGATGATAAATGGTTTGAAGTTCGCATCCTTATTCCTCTTGCAACATCACTTAATTCATCGTTTTAAATACTAATTACAAAGGCTATTTAATAGCCTTTTATTTTTAAGTTTTAATCGTAAAAATACATTTCACGCATTAATTAATACATTTCACGAAATCACAAAAAATTCCGAAAATTTAGTGTTAAAATATAAAATAAAGCGTTTACATTGATGGTTTTAATATCTAAACCACAATACAATCATCTTGTTAATATACATCATTGAAACAAATATCATATTTGCTTCAAGGCGATAAAAGGAGCATATTGTGTTAAAAATTAGAGATCTGAAAATTGAAAATCAGACGCATGATATCGTTACTGATCAATTGAGACCAAGAATTTCATATTATGTGGAAAGTGATCGAAAAGAAACAAATATCTTAAACGGACACATACAAATTGGCGATTGGTCCCTTGACACAACTGAACATGTAGCTGTCATGTATGACGGTCCCCAACTTACCCCTTATTCTTCATATACTGTTCATGTTGAAATCGAAGATGATCAAGGTAATATAGCTAAGGCGTCTAATACATTTAGCACAGGGAAGCTAGAAACACCTTGGGAAGCGAAATGGATTACTGATGGAGAGTACACATTTAAAGGTCAAAAGAAATCACCTAAAACAATGACCTTTAAAAAAGTTTTTACAAGTGATAAAAAAATCAAAAGTGCAAAAGTGTATGCTACTGCACTTGGTATATATGAATTAAATTTAAACGGAAAAAAAGTCGGGAATGATTATTTTGCACCGGGTTTTACTGCGTATAAACATCACCTTCAATATCAAGTTTATGATATTACGAGTGACATAAAGTCGTCTAATGAGTTAACCGCCATAGTTGGTGGAGGATGGGCCGTTGGACCATTTACGTATGTCAGACGAACAAGGGTATTTGCAAAGAAACAAGCATTTCTTTGTGAGATAAGAATAACATATACAGATGGTAGTACAGAAGTTATTAGTACAGATTCATCATGGGATGTTACACTAGATGGAAATTACGTTGAAACTGAATTTTATGATGGCGAAGTATATGATGCGACAATAGATATCTCAAAGATTAATTTTCACAAAGCTAGTTTAGCTAAAGTCTCAATAAAACCAGACATCACTGCAACGTATGGCGCAATGGTTAAACACATGGAAACATTGAAACCAATTGGTCATCATAAATCCAATCAAGGAACATTAATCTATGATTTTGGTCAAAATTTTGCAGGTGTAATTTCAATCAAAATTAATGCTAAAAAAGGACAAAGAATTGTTTTCAGACACGCAGAAATATTAATGAATGGTGAATTATATACAGAACCACTCAGAAGTGCAAAACAAGAAATTGTGTATATCGCAAAAGAGGGCGAACAAGTTTATTCACCCCGTATGACATTCATGGGATTCAGATTTGTGAGTGTTGAAGGTATCGCATCTGAAGATTTAGAAATAACGGGATTAGTGTTATATTCAGATATTGAAACCACTGGTCAGTTTGAGTGTTCTAATTCCGATTTAAATCAACTTCAAAGAAATATTACTTGGAGTGCAAAGTCTAATTTCATTGATATTCCAATGGATTGTCCACAACGTGATGAACGCATGGGTTGGACAGGTGATATTGGGTTATTCGCATCAACAGCTGCATATAACTTTGATATGAGTCGGTTTTTGGAAAAATGGCTCATTGACGTCAAAGTCGAACAAAGACGCGGTGGTGGCATTCCAGTGATAGTACCGCTAGTCCGAGTACCACTACAATATGAGATTGCCTTACCAATGGCAGTTGATCATTGGGGTGACGCGTGTGTGTTAGTACCGTGGGCTGAATACTTAACACGTGGTGATATTAGTTTATTAGAAACCATGTATCCAGTCATGAAGAAATATATAAAAGCATGTCAGTTCTGGGCAGGGTTATTCTCATTTGGAAAACACCGTAAAATTTGGAAACTAGGTCATCATTATGGTGATTGGGTCGCACCCAACTCAGGTTTAATGGAGTGGATGAGTCGTGGTAAATGGACCGGAACAGCAAGTTTATCAAACACTAGTAACATTGTGTCTAAAATTGCTCAGATATTAAATAAAACAGAAGATGTTGCATATTATAAGAAGCTTAGTGAAGATACAGCTGTTGCATATCGAGACATATTGATGAATGATGATTGTTCAATCAAAAAAGAGTTTCAAACAGGATATGTCTTACCGCTTCATTATAAAATGCTTAACGATCAAGATCGATTTAAAGCAGCGGATCATTTGGCGGATATCATTCGCGAAAATGATTATAAAATCGCAACCGGATTTCCAGGTACGCCTTATGTCTTATTCGCTTTAGCAGATAATGGTCATTTAGAAGATGCGTATAAGATGCTTTTAAATGATGAAGCACCTTCTTGGTTATTTATGTTAAGAGCAGGTGCAACCACCATTTGGGAAAAATGGGATGCACTAAAAGAAAATGGTACAAGCAATACTGGTGAAGGTGATGGTTTGAAATGTATGGTATCGTTCAATCATTATGCGAACGGTGCTGTTGGAGATTTCTTCTATAAAAGAATCGCAGGTATTGAACCATTAGAGGGTGGATATAAATCCTTTAGTGTTAACCCAAGACTTGGTGGTAATCTGACATATGCTAAAGCTTCAGTAATGTCAGCATATGGCAAAATCGAAAGTCATTGGGAAATTAAAGATAATAACTTTACAATAAATGTTACTGTTCCTGTTGGATCAACGTGCTATTTGCAATTACCGAATGGAGAGAAACATGAATTGTTGAATGGTACTTACACATATGCACAAGATTTGAGAGAAAGGTAACAAGAGCAATGAAATTTCTGAACATGTTTAAAAACCCATTATTTAAAACAAAGATTAAAACAGCAAAAGTAAACAAAAAGGAAATGATCATAGGTTATTTCTTAGCACCATTCCTTGCATTAATGTCAAATGCCATCTTTGGATCTTACTTAAATCGTTATTTCTCTGATGTTATTGGGTGGACAGATGCAACCAGATTTGGTGTGTTCTCGGCGTTATTACCAATGTTATCTGTCATTTTAGTTATCGCTGGAAATGTATTTATTGGAAGATTGATTGATAAAACAAAAACACCAGCAGGTAAAGCAAGACCGTATTTAATTCTTGCAGCTCCACTATTAGTTATTACAATGGCATTGTTGTTCTCTAATCCAATCAACAGTAGTCCTGTTATTCAAATGATTTGGATTGCCATTTCGTATAACTTATATTATGCATTAGCTTATCCAATTTATTATGCGTCTCATAGTGCGATGGTTGGTTTATCTACGAGAGATTCAAATAAACGTGGCTTATTATCAACTATGTCAAATGCATCAGCAGTAGCTGCTGTAGGTATTGGCGCAAGCATGATTGTTCCATTCTTTATGATGAGTTTCTTGTTTGCTGAAACAAATGGCGTATTAGATGTTCAACAAAGTTATGCTAACTGGCGTATCTTAATGATTATTCTTTGTGGTGTCACTTTCTTAGCAACATTGTTAGAATATTTCTTCACAAGAGAAAGAATCACAGAAGAAGTTACTCATGAAGAACATTTAAGTGCACCAAAAATTTCAACTAAAGAACAGATTAAAGCATGTGTAACAAATAAATATTGGTGGATTATCATTCTTTATTTCCTACTGTTTCAATTAGGTGGACTAGTGAAGAATGGGTCTATGGTTTACTATAGCAGATGGATGTTTGATACAGTAACCGATGAAGCTAGTGCTGGACAAGTGATGGCTTTAATAGGCTTAATAGGAGGTATACCAACCGCAATTGGCATGTTACTCGCTTGGCCATTAGCAAATAAACTTGGTAAGAAAAATGCAATCTTTCTAGGTTTGATTATTTCAGTTATCGGTGGCGCGGTAAGCTTCATAAATGTTCATAGCGTCTTAATGGTAAGTATTGGTATTGTTTTAAAAGGTATAGGTTCCATTCCTGCGATGTATGTCACATTAGCATTATTGTCTGATGTACTTGATCACATGGAAGCTAAAAATAGGTTTAGAAGTGATGGATTCACAATGGCAATATACGGATCGATCATGGTAGGTTTATTAGGACTAGGCAACGGATTAATTAATGCACTATTAAGTGTCACTGGTTATGACCCGCTCGCTTCAACACAGTCGGGTGGTGTACAAACAGTATTGGTCATCTGTTTCTTAGGACTTGAATTGGCATTATATGCAGTCATTGTTGTATTATTCCAATTCATGAATGTAGAAAAACATATTAAAGAAGATCAAGAGACGATTAAAGAGTATCAAAAACAGAAGGTTCTTGCAGCTGGAGGAGAGTGGATTGATCCAGAAGAAAGATTAAGGATGGAGCAAGAAGCGGACGAAAGCGAGTTGAAAAAAACTTAATTCCATCTTATTAAGAAAGGTTTAATGATTTTTTAGAAAAGTCTCTTGAGAGTAGTAAATAAAAATGAGTAAAATAAAAAAATATATAGAAGGAGTAAACAAAATGAAAGTAAGAATCAAAAAGAACAGTTTTAGTTTAGTTAGACACATGCTGGTTTTGACTTTGACACTTTTCATAGCAATATCAGCAGGTTCACTTGCTTTTGCTGCTAACAACGGGATTGCTATCCCTACGTATGATACATTAGAAGAAGCACAAGCAGCAGCAGCAGAGTTGAACATTGAACTCACTGGTGAAGGTTCAGTATTATTAAAGAACCAAAGTGATGCATTACCTCTTAGCAAATCAAGTGAAGGTGTTACAGTATTTGGTTATGCAGCTGCTTCATTGCAAGGTGGTAGTGGTGAATTAGTCGCTGAACTTGCAGATGCTGGATTCACAGTCAATCCAACATTGATTCTAGAAGAAGATGCATTAACAGCAACTATTGATACAGCATATGATGATGTTGGCGTCGTCGTTCTAAGACGTGGTGGTGGTGAAGGTCAAGACCTTTCTGTAGCTACTGACGAACTTGCAGATGATGCAAACGAAAACGTTAATGGATGGACACATGAACGCTTAGCGCAAAATTCTGCTGGAGAAGACTTAAAACATTACTTAATGTTAACAAGTGCAGAAATCGCGATGATTGAACAAGCTAAAGCAAAAACTGCTAAAGTTGTTGTTCTCTTGAACACATCTACTCCGCTTGAAATGTACAACCTTGAACACGATGCTGGTGTTGATGCTATCATGTTTATTGGGCGTCCTGGTGCAAACGGACTTAAAGCTGTTCCTAAGCTATTAAGTGGTGAAATCAATCCATCAGGTAAAACCGTTGATGAATGGTACAAAGATTTTTCAATGGATCCAACTTGGTACAACTCAATTGCTAATGTTCAAAATGATGCTGGCAGTAATTCATACATCTTATCAGATGGTAGTCAAGCTAGTTCAATTGGTTTACATGGCGTTGACTATTCAGAAGACATCTATATGGGATATAGATATTATGAAACAGTCTATGCAGAAATACTGGCTGGAAACCTCAGTTTTGATGGAGCTGACTTAAGCGAAGCAGCACCTCTTGATGCACAAGCAGAAGCAGATCTATGGTATGCAGATAATGTCGTTTATCCATTCGGATATGGTCTATCTTATTCAACATTTGATATCAGCATATTATCAATTTCTGAAAGTTCACTTGATGCAGCTGACATTAGTTCATCAGTATTTGATCCAGCTAATATTAAATCAATCTCATTAATCGTTGAAGTAACAAATACTGGCGATGTAGCTGGTAAAGAAGTAGTAGAAATCTATGCACAAGCTCCTTATACAGCTGGTGAAATTGAAAAAGCTTCTGTTAATTTAGTTGCATATGCAAAGACAGATCTTCTTCAACCTGGTAAATCTCAAAAATTATTAATTGAAGTTCAATTACAAGATTTCGCATCTTATGATTATAATGATGCAAACAGTAATGGATTCAAAGGTTTTGAATTAGAAGGTGGCGTGTATACGTTATTTGCTTCAAACACATCACATTGTGTTGCTGCAACTGAACAAGTATCATTAACAATCGTTGGTGATGCATTACTTGGATTAGATGACTTCACGGATAATGAAATTATGAATTTATTCTCAGTAGAAAACGGTAGAAACTATTCACTTCGCAGAAATGATGGCGATTTTGATGGTGATGGCGTTTATGGTGATATTATGTTCTCAGATGAACAAGTATTACTTTCTAGAGCAGCTTTAGTTTCAACATTCCCACAAGCTCCAGTCACAACAGTTGATGGTATTCCTGTTTCAGCATTCACAGAATTTGACAATACTGTATCTTATGCAATCGATGATATCGTTAAAGTTACCATCGTACAATCAGGCTTCACAGGCACAGGTAGTGTGACTTATTATAAATTTATTGCTGCTCATGCACCTGGTGAATTCAATCTTGCAGAAGTTGAAACATTATCAGGCATTTACAGCGGTGGATTAGTTGTTACACAAGAATTTGCTGATTTAATGGATTATTATGCAAAATTCACATTAAATCTTTGGGAAACTGAATATCCATATTTTAATCCTGCAAGCTCATATGCAACAAATGATGAATTCGGATTAACAGACACTAAACAGGTCTATCAAGCTACAAAGGACAGTGCAGCTGTTCCTGAAGTAACAGTAGATGGTACTTTTGCAATTGACTCTTACCTATTATCTAATGGTACGATTTATCATGTAATCGCTGAAATACCAACTATTACTTTCAAGGATAATGGTCCTGTTGCTGATGGTATCGCAACACAAGCTTATGCAGTTGGTGACTATGTAAATTATAGTTATACTAGCTGGGGTGGTGCAAGATCAGGTAGCGTTCTAATTACTGCACCTATCGCTGTTGGCGAAGCAATTAATACAAGAACTAATGCTCAAAACTTCTCAGCATCAATGAGACTTATTACAGATGGTGATACACCAAACGTTGCAGAAGTAAGTCAAGAAACATATATTACTACTGTTATGGAAGCAACTTTAACGGCAACTGAAAATACAGGTGAATATGTCTATTCAGACCAATTATTCATCGGTAGTGAAGGTGTTAATGGCTATGATGGTAATGTAGACGGTTTATATGATGTTGATGCAGAGATGTTAGAAGGCTGGACTCAAATGGCTGATGCAGATGCACAATTAGCAGCAAGAGAAGCGGCTGGCGATGATTGGATTTATTACAATGATCTTAATGGCATTCTCTTCAATGATGAAAACATGATCATGTCTGGTAAACTTGCTGGTATGACTGGTGTAGAAGCTTGGACGAAGTTCATGAACCAATGGACATGGAATGACTTCTATACAGCTAATTGGAGCGGCGGAGCTAATGGTAATGCAGTTGAAAACCTAGGCATTCCTAGTGGTGGTATTGCTGACTCACCAACAAACTGGAATGGCACATATACATGGTGTGACAACGCAACAATCGGTGCAACTTGGAATGTTGAATTAGGTTATGAACAAGGTTCAGTTACAGCTTCAATGGGTCTATTAAAGAATAAAGATCAAAACATTAATAAAGACCAATGGCTCAACCCAGCAATTAACTTCCATCGTACACCATTCTCAGGTCGTAACAATGAATATTATGGACAAGATGGTTTCCATGCTGGCTATCTAGCTATATTTGTTGTTCAAGGTATTCAAGATCGTGGTGTTGGTAGTCATATTAAACATATGTTATTAAATGACCAAGAAACAAACCGTAACTCTGGTGACTTATTCGCATGGGTATCAGAACAAGCATTACGTGAAATCTACTTAGTTCCTTGGCAAAAAGCTATTCAAGAAGGTGGCGCAGAAGGTGCAATGTCTGCATTCGCACGTATCGGTTCAGTTCCTACACCTGTCAGTTATAATATGGTCGAAGAACTTGTCCGTACACAATGGGGAGCACCTAATTTCATGTTCCATCCTGACTTCTATAGAGCAGAATCAAATGTATCATCTGAAGACTTAATGTTACGTACAGGTCATAATCATGCACCTGGTGGAAACAACACAACTAATGAAGGTACTGCAGCGAATGATACATATGCAGGTCGTTGGGATCCAGAATATGTTAATCCATTAACTGGAGAACTTGGTGGTGTTATGATTGGTAGAGACAATGAAAATACTGGTCAAGAAGCTTATTATTCTAATAACCAATGGTATGTAGTTCGCTATAGTGGAATGCTCATGATGAGCGAATATGCTAACCAAGCACATACACTAAACGGAATTATCCTTTCAGATTGGATGGGTGGACAATTTGGAATTAATGCTGCTGATTCAGTCAAACTAGATGCAAGCTTCGATGGTGCAAAAGACAAAGCAACAATCTTTGAATATGAAATCATCGATGGTACATTACCTGCAGGTTTATCATTAGACTCATACACTGGTATGATTACTGGTACTGCAACTGAACTTGGAACTTTCACAGTAACAGTTCAAGGTGTATTTGATCGTTGGATTAAAGGTGAAGCAGACTTTACAATCGTCGTTGGACATGGTTCAATCGTGTCACAAGTAATTAATGACGCAGGTGAATTAGTGCTTACATTCTCAGATGGTGAAGATGTTAATCTTGGTGTTGTTGTCGGTGCAGATGGTGCAGATGGTGCTGATGGTGCTGTAGGTCCTCAAGGTCCTGCTGGTGCTGATGGTGCTGACGGTGCTGTAGGTCCTCAAGGTCCTGCTGGTGCTGATGGAGCTGACGGTGTTGATGGACAAGATTATGTCCCAGAAGATACTGGTTGCGGTAGTGTAATTAACGTAGCAAGCACAGTTATCATGATGACATCAGTAATTGCTTTTGCAGTATTAGCATTATTACGTAAAAAAGCCACACAATTCAATAAATAAAATTATTTATAGCATGATAATATTTACAGATTAGATTAAATAGTAAATAACTATTAAAATGGATATGTTCGGGATATTCTTTGGTATGCGATTATCGCAAGTCAAGAGAATATCCCGACATAACCTTATATTAAGAAATAAAGGAGTTAGCCATGAAAAAGAAAATATATTTCTTTATAAAGCTACTTTCGCTATCGTTGTTATCATTAAGTGTTCTTTATTCATGTGTTGGCGGTACAACAGAAACGGATAGACTAGACGTTTCTACCGTTTATTTTCATGATAATTATCAAGACATTTATGAAAAGTTAGTCGTAGAAGCTGGAGAAACAATTACACTTCCTGATGATCCGTCACGCGTTGGATACACATTTGAAGGATGGATGTTGAGTGCAGATCCCGATGCTACTGATGCTTTTGATCATTTGCAAGCGATCAACGAAGATATAACAGTATATGCAAAGTGGAGCAGAGATAATACCGTTAGCCTTGTCACCTTAAAGTTTTTAAATTACAGTACTGCAGATGAAATTTTGGCAGTCACAAAAGGTTCAGTATTTGCTGAACCAGACACACCAATTTACGATGAAAATGAAATGTATGCATTTGTGGATTGGTATACGGATAAAGATTTAACAGAGGTTTATGACTTCAGTTTGGAAGTCAATGATGACCTCGTTTTGTATGCTGGATGGGTTCAACAAAAAGCATATTTAAAATTAGACTATAACTTTACAGCATCTCCAGATCCTACGATTATTATTGTAAATATTGGTGAAACTGTAAGTCAAATAGAAACGCCAACCAGAGATCAATATGCGTTTGGCGATTGGTACTCAGAAAGAATAGGTGGCTTGCCTTTTGATTTAAATACACCTATTGATTCTGATTTAACGATTTATGCACATTGGAGTAGAAGTGCATATATCGTAGCATTTAACATTAATTCTGGTCAACTTGAAGATGGCACACAGTTAAGTTATGAAATTGCAAACAATGCATCTGCTGAAACAGAAGCAGCATTAATTGAAGATGCGTTATCTTTAGTTGGACACGACTTTGCAGGATGGTACTTAATTGAAATAGATCCAGATTCAGAAGATCCATTACCTGAAGATTACTTAGCTGATTTAACAAGCATTAATGATGATATGGTTTTATACGCAGCATGGACACTTAGTGAATATCAAATTGATTTTGATTATAACTATGAAGGTGCACCAGAACAACCTGACAGTCAACTTGTTAAATACAGTAAATTTATCCAAGCACCTACAATAGATGATCGAGAAGGATATCTATTTGGAGGTTGGTTTACTGAGCCTGAAGGCACTAATCAGTTTACACTAGATGATACGCCTGTTACGGGTGATATCACATTATATGCGAAGTGGATTGATGAATCTACTCAATTTGATGATGTTACAGTTACATATATTTATAATTTAGGTACTGGTGATGTACAATATAGTACGCTTGATGTCGCATATAATGGAACAGTTGGTACAAATGGACCTCAAAATCCAGAAATAGAAGATTATATGTTTGCTGGATGGTTCCGTGATAGTCAATTCTCGACTAGATTTAGCAACAGTTTGAACTTAACTGATGACATAACTGTTTATGCTAAGATGCTTAAAAAATACACATTTGAAGCAGAAGCAACTGACCTTACAGATAAGATTGGACAAGGAACTTCAACAAACTCTTTTGAAGAAGAATTGATCATGGACTATACTTTTGTAGGAGATGGTAGTAATACAGGAGAATCAACTGTAAGCAATGGGTTCTTTGTAAGAGAACTTTACTATTATGGTGCGTATTTAGATTTTGTCATTGATGCTGAAGCTGACGAAACAGACGCTGTTTTATATCTTCGTGTTTCCAGCGAATCATATGTATTCTTTGGCGCAAAGGCTAAAGAAGAGGGCGGAGAACTTTACAATTACTTGTCAGATACTGAATTCAAAATCATCGTAAATGGTGAATGGTCTGGCGATGAACCATTAACGTGGTTAGAATATGGTGGTATTTACTTACCTATGGCTAACACTATAGAACCTGGAGATGTAGATGGTCATAAAACACCATTTGAAGATGTTTTCATTATTGATGGTTTAACACTTAATGAAGGTTTAAACTTTATCACATTATATGTTAGCAATAATAACAACCATGGTGGTACTTTCCACGCAGAAGCGCCAGTCATCGACTGTATTTATATTTACTCATCTGTCGAGTTGACAATGCAAGATTATGAATTCTATTTACTAGATGGCGTTAAGACTGGATAATAAGTAATTAAAATGTATAACGTTATGAGTAAATGTAAAGGAGAAAAAGTATGAATATAACAAAACCTTTTTACAAACAAATAAATTTTTATTTATCAGTAATAGCATTGATTCTTTCGATGGTTGCACTGATACTATATGCACTGAACGTTCCTTCGGAATTCAATGGAGGAAAAGTTTCTAGTGCGGTAGTTACTGCGGATGTTGTAGCAATCATTGTATTAATATTCGCTATATCAGCAAATGTTGCTGAAAACTATTTTAAAGACAACACATTATTACTAGATATTTTCAGTTATAGACGTTTTCTTGTTTATATAGCATTTGTATCGCTTCTATATAGTTTCCTTATGGGGATTTTAACAGAATATTCTTTGATTGGTACGATTCTTTATCCCATCGTATCTGGAACAGTAGGAGACCCAGTGGATCCTATCCTTTCGTTTAGCTATTTTGCTAATTTGATTGGAACACTTATAGCAGTTGTATTAACATCAACAACCGCGATTATCCAAAGAAAATCATTCTATAAAGTAGAAAAGAACCCCACAGTTGAAATCAAGGAAGCAGGAAATTAATATGAAAACATTTAAGAAACTTCTAAAACGAAAATTATGGGAAAAATGGTTAGTTAGATTTACGTCATTGATGTTAATTATGTTTGTCATTAATGGCGCAGTTGCAGTATTTAATAATGAAATTAGTTCTGCTCTAGGAACGGTTGACTATGTGACAGTTGAAGTAGATCCAGTAAGTGGTGAAACTGAACAAGTTATTAATTGGGATCAACTGTATTCTGCAGACGATATTGAGGCATATTATAGAGCAGTGAATGAAGAGGTAGAAGCTGAAGGGTTAGTTCTTTTAAAGAATGATAATGATGCTTTACCACTTGAATCTAATGCGAATGTTTCATTTGCGCTTAGTGGCGCGGGAAAAATTTTCTATGCGACGCACGGTCCTGGTGTTCGTCGTGAAGGAGAATTGACGGATCTTTATGAAGCATTAACAGAAGAAACTAGTTTAAATGTTAATGATGAAATATACAATTTTTTAAGTACTGGAGAAGGTAAATCAAATCGTGGTATTAAAAACGGTGTTTTCGTCACTAACGAACCTTCTTGGACAACTTATAGAACTGCAGGAATTAGTGATGCATACAGCACTCATGGAGGCACAGTTATTGCCGTAATCACACGTGAAAGTGGTGAAGGTGTCGATGCTTCATGGACTGGTAGTGATGGTGTTGATGGCAGCTATTTAACATTAACAGTTAATGAGTTACAAATTTTAGAACAACTTGCTCTTAAGAAAAGAGCAGGAGAAATTGATAAGATTGTTGTTTTAATTAATTCGGCAATGACCATACAATGCGACTTTCTATATAATGAAAACTATGGTGTAGACGCAGCTATGTGGATTGGCCTTCCAGGTGCAACAGGCATGAAGGCTGTTGCTAAAGCATTGATTGGCGATGTGAATCCTTCTGGCCGTTTATCAGATACATTCCTAAATGATAATTTTTCATCTCCAGCAGCAATGTACTGGGTAGAAAATGATGGCTTTTCATCAGAGTATGCCAATGCAAGTGAATTAGAATTAAATAACTCACAAATGTATTATGGCGTCTATGTTGAAGGTGTTTATGTAGGTTATCGCTATTATGAGACACGTTATGAAGATTATGTGATACAAAGTGCTGGTGTTGGTGAGTATGATTATAGTAGTGATGTCGCTTATCCATTCGGATATGGGTTATCATATACTGACTTTGAGTATAGCAATCTTGTTATTACTGAAGAGTTAGATACTGAAAATCATGTTATTGCATATAATGTCAGCGTAACTGTGACGAATACAGGTGATGTGGCAGGTAAAGAAGTTGTTCAAATTTATTTACAAAAACCATATTCTGATTATACGAGAATGTTTGGTATTGAAGTACCATCGGTAGAATTAGTAGGTTTTGGTAAAACTGTACTTCTGGCCCCTGATGAAAGTGATACATTAAGTGCTACAATTTCAGATAAAGCAGATGTGGATCGCATGAAAGTAGCTTTTGAACAGTTTAGAATGTATGATGCTGAAAACGCAGGAACGTATATTTTAGCTGCTGGTGACTATTACTTAACGGTTGCTAAAGATTCACATGATGCAGTAAATAATATTTTGGCAGCAAAAGGATATACAACAGCAAATAGTAATATGGATGCAGACGGTAATGCAGATTTAGTAGACAAAGTACTCATTCAACTCACCGTAAACAATGAAATATTTGCTGAATCAACTGCTTTGGTATCGGAAGCACCAAATTCATTAACTGATACAGAAGTTGGCACTGCCATTGTAAATCAACTTGACTTTATGGATCCTAATCGCTTCTCAGGCGTTACGAATGATGTTACTGATGATGGTGACGTAGTTTATGTTTCACGTCAAAATTGGTTAGGTACACTTCCTTCAGAAGCGACTAACTTATCCTTGACGAATCTTGTTGAAGAAAAATATGATATTACTAGTCATAAGAGTATCATCGAATCTGATGGTGCAACGATGCCTACGTTCAATGATTTGAGTTCAGATTTAACACTAGCTATGATGGCTGGATTATCCTATGATGATCCACTGTGGGATGCACTCTTAAACAAAATCTCACAAGATGATATGTTCTTAGTCTTAACAAACTGTTATGGCTATACACCAGCGCTCGCTAGTGTAGCGAAACCGATGACTGATGAAGATGATGGTCCTTATGGTGTAAGTAATACAGCAGAAGGATATTCTTCAATGAGTTGTGAAGGTATTATTGCCTCAAGTTTCAGTTTAGAAATTTTTAAAAAAGTCGGAGAAGCGATTGCTGCTGATGCGAGAAGCGGACATGATGAAGCACAAAAAAATCTTCATGGATTATATGCTCCAGGTTTAAATATGCACCGAGTCGCTTTTGGTGGAAGAGCTGCAGAATATTATTCAGAAGATCCAATTTTAAGTGGTATTGCTGCTATGTATGAAATTGAAACGATGCAAGAACAAGGTGTCGTTGCTATTCCTAAACACTTTATCTTTAACGATGAAGAATCTAACCGTAATGGTATATCAATTTGGATGAGTGAGCAAGCGGCAAGAGAAATATACTTATTGCCTTGGGAGTATGCACTTCGATCTGATATGGGTAATGCTCATTCACTCATGACATCATTTAATAGAGCTGGTGCATTATGGACAAGTGCTAATGACAACCTAATGATGAACATCCTCCGCGATGAATGGCAATTTGACGGGTATACACTAACTGATATGGCAGGTTCAAATGGTAAGTTATTTATGGTTTATGATGATGGCTTCATGAATGGTACTGACTGTTTCTTGGATAAAGGAACGTTAAGTGGATTCACAAGTGATATGAAAAATAGTCCAACATTTAATACAAACCTAAGAGAATCAATGCATCGATTGTTATATGTTCAAGCAAACTATAGTGCATCTATGGATGGATATTCCAACTTGACTAGATTACAACCGGTTGCCGTATGGTGGAAAGTGACAATCAATACTGTAACGGTGGTTGCCATTACATTTACCGTTGTTTGTGGGGCTATGTATGTCTTAAGTGATATTGATAAACGAAAGAACATTTTTAAAGCTATTAATAAATAATATAATATTAATGTAATGTTAATGGGGAAGGATTGCTTTTGTAATCCTCCCCCTTTTCTATGTTAAATGCTATAATTAAATTGTAGGATACATGTGAGAGGGTGTTTGGATGAAAGAAGAATTATATCAATCTTTAAAGGACATGTTATATGCAAGAAACGATGTTTACGCCGCACATCTTGGTGGATCAAGTGCAACTGGATTCGAAGATGAGTTTTCGGATTTAGATTTAGAAGTTATATGCGCCGATCATGCCGTTGAAGACATATTCAAAGATGTTGAGACATTTCTTCAAAAAAATTATGGCATTTTACAATCTTATCGCATGCCCGAACCCACTTGGCATGGTTTTTCTCAGTGTTTTTACTTGGTTGATAAAATGCCTAAACATTTTTATATTGATTTAGCGATCGTGAAGAACACGCTTAAAGATCGTTTGACTGATAGTAAAAGACATGGTCACGCAGTTGTTTGGTTCGATAAAGGTCAATATATAATTGAAAAGGATGACTCAGATGAAGAAACCATCAAACGGGCAAAGCAGTTTTATCAAAGAGCGATTTCTATTGACTTTTTAATGATGATTGAAGTTGAAAAAAATTTAGATAGAAATAGATATATAGATGGATTTCTAGCTTATTATCGATTTATTCAAAATCAGTTGGTCGTAATGTTGAATTTAAAGCACAGACCATATAAAGTGGATTTTGGTATGCGCTATGCATATCGCGATTATGATGATAAGGATTATAGATTTTTACAAAATTGCCTTCAGCAAAAAAGTTTAGAAGATCTTAAAAAGAATTATAAATTGGCGAAATCTTATTATTTAGTATTAAAAAAAGAGTTTCAAGAAACGTATCAAAACAAAGAGGTGTAAGATGAATATTTTAATTATAGGTGGTACTGGAACGATTAGCACAGCCGTTGTTGAAAAATGTTTAAGTATGAATATCGATGTCACGGTCATGAATCGTGGTACTCATAATGATTCTTTACCTAAAGAAGTTAAAACGATTGTATGTGATATCAATCAAGAGGATGCCGTTTTAAACGCACTTAGAGGGCAGCATTATGATAGTGTGATTGAATTTGTTGCGTATGTACCTAAACAAGTTCAACGTGATATACGCCTGTTTAAGGGTAAGACTGATCAATATATATTCATTAGTAGTGCAAGTGCTTATGAGAAACCAATAAAATCTTATCCAATCACCGAAGAAACACCACTGATTAATCCTTATTGGGAATATAGTAGAAACAAAGCATTGTGTGAAGATTACTTAAAGACAGTTAAAGATATTAATGTCACGATTGTTAGACCATCTCACACATATGATAATAAGATGGTTTTAGCGGTTATGACGAGATGGGGAAATGAATATGCTCACATAAAAAGATTGATGGATGGGAAACCGATTATTGTACCAGGTGATGGTACAAATCTTTGGACGGTTACACATGCGAGTGATTTCGCAAATAGTTTTGTATACGTAATCGGAAATCCTAAAACCTATG
Source organism: Acholeplasmataceae bacterium (assembly GCA_963675245.1). Classification (GTDB taxonomy): domain Bacteria; phylum Bacillota_I; class Bacilli_A; order Acholeplasmatales; family Acholeplasmataceae; genus WOFB19. Next base: position 925,990 of record OY775910.1, read on the forward strand.
GTGAAGCATATCACATTACTGGAAGTAAGGTCTATACATGGGATCAGTTAACTGAAATCATGGCGTCACATTTAGGTGTTAAAGCGCATATTGTTCACATACCAAGTGACATCATTATTAAGTATATGCCGGAAATGGAAGGACCTTTACTTGGAGATAAATCTTGGAGTGCTATTTTTGATAACTCAAAAATTAAGTCTATCAGCAAAGAATATTCATCAAAAGTCGGGTATGAAGATGTTGTGAGTGATGTCATCAAATATTATCAAGCGCATGAAGAAAAACAAAACATTAGTGAAGAATATGAAAAGATGTATGATCAATTAGTAGAAAAATATCAAATATAAGGATAAACCTAACCTATTTATTCAGGTTAGGTTTTTATATATTTTCAATATATAAGTAAAAAATATTTGTTATTATATGTGATTTTGGTATTACAAAGAAATGATGTTATAATATTGCTGTAAGCGGTTACAATATTAATATAAAAAACGGAGGTTGACGATGGATAAGTTCGATTATATGAAAAAACACAATTATGAACAAATCGTCTATTTTTTTGACAAGACAACAGGATTAAAGGGAATCACGTGTATTCACAATACCACATTAGGGCCAGCCCTTGGGGGTACGAGACTTTGGAATTACGAATGTGAAGAAGATGCTGTCCTTGATTGTTTGAGACTCGCAAGAGGTATGACATACAAAGCTGCAGCAGCGGGTTTAAACCTTGGTGGTGGTAAAACAGTACTAATTGGTAACGCAGATGAAGTGAAGAGTGAAGCTTATTTTAGAGCACTAGGTCGATATGTACAAAGTTTAAATGGCAGATATATTACCGCTGAGGATGTTAATACGTCGACAAAAGATATGGATTATGTACACATGGAAACGGATCATGTCGTTGGACTCGAAGGGAAATCAGGAAACCCCTCACCTCTCACAGCATTAGGTGTCTTCCATGGTATTCGTGCGACACTACAACACCGTTTAGGTGATAATGATATAACAAAATATTCGTTCGCTGTTCAAGGAACAGGTCAGACAGGCTATTATTTAGTGAAGTTATTAACTGAAGCAAACGCTAAAAAGATTTATTTCACTGATATTAATAAAGAACATATTAACCGTATGAAAAAAGAATGTCCGAATGCGGTTTATGTTGACCCAAATGATATATATGGATTAGACGTTGATGTGTTTTCACCATGTGCGTTAGGTGCGGTGTTAAATGACAAAACGATACCTCAAATTAAGGCACCAGTTATCGCTGGTTCTGCTAATAATGTGTTGGAAGATGAAGAAAAGCATGGCAATATGATTAAAGATAAAGGTATATTATATGCACCAGATTTCGTGATTAATGCTGGTGGATTAATTAATGTGTCACATGAATTAGTGACATACAATAGAGAACGTGCCATTAGAGACATTGAAAAAATATATGATCGTTTATTAGAGATTTTCTCGATTGCTGAAAAAGAAGATATACCAACATTTAATGCTGCAAAAGTGTTCGCTAAAAAGCGTATTGAAACAATCACAGTTCTTCGAGGTAATTATATTCCAAGAAATACAAACAAATAATGAAAAGAATTATATTTATTACGGGATATTTTGGTTCAGGTAAAACAGAGGTTGCGCTTAATTTAACTGAAAAAATAAAAGCGGATTATTTAGTTGACTTGGATATTATTAATCCGTATTTCAGATCAAGAGAATATAAAGATAAATTAACACACACTGAGGTAATCTCGTCAGATCTTGAAAAAGATCAATATAGTGATTTGCCATATCTTTCAAAAAAGATATTTTTACCCTTTAATCAACATGACTCAAAAGCGATTTATGATTTGGGTGGTAGTGATTTAGGTGTAAAAGTGATGAAGCAATTTAGTCATGAGGATTTAAGGGATGTTGATTTGTTTCTAGTGATTAATGTGTATCGTATGGAAACGAATGATGAAGCATCGATTCTTCAACTTATTAAAATGCTAGAACAACAAAGTGGCATTAAAATTACGGGGTTAATCAATAATTCAAATTTATTGAAAGAAACAAGATTTGAAGATATTATGTATGGCGCTGAAATTATTAAGAACGTTTCACGTGTGACCAAGATACCATTACTTTATACATGTATCGAAGAAACACTTAACCTAAATCATTATGGTTTACCTGGAGATATTTTGAATTTAAAGAGATATTTCGGGAAAAAGTGGAGAAGTTAACAAGGAGGAACTACAATGCAAAAAGGCAACGTATTATTCGACTATGATAAGTGTAAAGGATGCTTATTGTGTGTTGAATTTTGTCCAAAAGAAATTCTATATCAGGACAAAAAAGAAATTAACAAATCAGGGTATAATGTGATTAAAGTCACAGACATGGATCGTTGTATTGGCTGTGGCATTTGTGCGATGATGTGTCCTGACTCTGTGATTACAGTTGAGGTGGGAAAAAATGAGTAAAGTATTAATGAAGGGGAATGAAGCGATTGCAGTTGCAGCCATCAAAGGTGGTGTAGATGCATTTTTTGGTTATCCGATTACCCCTCAAAATGAAATCCCTGAATATTTATCTAAACATCTATTAGCTGAAGGTCGTGTTTTTGTTCAAGCTGAATCTGAAGTTGCTGCTGTTAATATGGTCTATGGTGCGGCAGGCGCAGGTGCCAGAGTGATGACATCTTCATCATCTCCAGGTATCGCATTAAAGCAAGAAGGCATCTCATATATCGCTGCAGCGGAACTACCATGTGTCATTGTTTCTGTTATGCGTGGGGGCCCAGGACTTGGCGGTATACAGCCTTCTCAAGCCGATTACTACCAAGCCACTCGTGGTGGTGGCAATGGTGATTATCAGCTTATTGTGTATGCACCTGAAACGATTCAAGAATCAATAGACATATTAAAAGAAGCATTTGATATTGCTGACATATATAGAAATCCAGTGCTTGTATTAGTTGATGGATTGATTGGACAAATGATGGAGTCTGTAGATTTGGATCGTCCAGTAAAAAAAAGAGAAATTCCTGAAAAAGAATATGCAACCACTGGAATGAATCACCATGAAGGACGACATGTCGCGAACTCTCTACATTTAAATCCTGCAACACTTGAGGCCCATAATATAAAATTACATCAAAAATATGAACGCATAAAACAAGAAGAAACGAGATTTGAAACAATTGGAATAGAAGATGCTGAGTATGTGATTGTTGCTTATGGAACGATGGCACGCATTTGTCGTTCTGCTATTGAAATGTTAGCTGAACAAGGCATTAAAGTTGGTATGATTCGTCCGATATCACTTTGGCCATTCCCTAAAAAAGCATTTGATCTCATTCCTAATAGTAGTAAAGGTGTTTTATGTGCAGAAATGAGTATGGGACAAATGCTTGATGATGTCTTGATTTCAAATAAGAATAAATTTCCAGTTGCTTTTTATGGTCGAACAGGTGGTATGGTTCCTGAACCAGAAGAAATCGTTGAAGCAATTATGAACTTTGAAGACAAGGTGGTGAAATAATGGAAGTTAAATATCAAAAATCAAAAGGTTTAACTGACACACCTCTAACATATTGCCCTGGGTGCACCCATGGGATCGCTCATAAATTAGTCGCTGAAACATTAGAAGAACTTGGCGTATTAGGCGAAGCGATTGGTGTAGCAAGTGTTGGTTGCTCTGTCTTTTCGTATGAGTTCTTTAATTGTGATATGCAACAAGCACCACATGGTAGAGCATGTGCAGAAGCGACTGGTATTAAACGTGTAAGACCTGATAACATCGTTTTTACATATCAAGGTGATGGTGATCTTGCATCTATTGGTATTGCAGAAGCGATACATGCCGCTAATCGTGGTGAAAATATTACAGTCATTTTTATTAACAATGCGATATATGGTATGACAGGAGGTCAAATGGCACCAACTACTTTGCTTGGTCAAAAAACGACCACATCTCAAAGTGGTAGAGAAGTTATGCAACACGGTAATCCGATTAAGATATCAGAAATATTTTCTCAAATTGATGGTGTTGCTTACTTAGAAAGAGTTGCTTTATATGATCCAAAGCATGTCATTAAAGCGAAGAAAGCAATCAAAAAAGCATTCACATATCAAATGGAAAAACGTGGATTTACAATGATCGAAATATTATCTACATGTCCAGTGAATTGGGGTATGCATCCTATTGATGCACTCAAATGGGTTAAATCTGATATGGAACCTGTCTATCCACTAGGAGTATTTAAGGATAAGGGTGATCAAAATGCCTAAAGAAACACACATACGAGTCGCTGGATTTGGTGGTCAAGGTGTGATGATGTTTGGTCAAATGCTCGCTTATAGTGCAACTATTGACGATTTGAACACATTATGGTTTCCATCCTATGGTCCAGAAACAAGAGGGGGAACAGCAAATTGTACTGTTATAGTATCTCCTGAAGATATTGGATCTCCGGTGTTTCAGAATGCAAATCATTTCATCGCGTTCAATATGCCATCACTCACTAAGTTTCAAGAAAAAGTAACTGAACAAGGATTGGTCCTTTATAACTCATCTTTGATTAAAGAAGAAGTGATCAATGAAAAAGCTTTGGTTGTTGGCGTACCGGTAAATGAGATTGCAGCTCAATTAGATAATGAAAAAGTCATGAATATGGTCATGCTTGGTGCATATCTCGAACTAACTCATCTATTTAATCAGCATACGGTTGATGCAGCACTAAAGAAATTCTTAGGAAACCGGAAATCACATATGCTTGATATTAATCTTGAAGCGATCGAGCAAGGAAGACAATATATAAAAGGATTAAAGATAACATATGTTACATAACTTTTACGAACTAAAATCTGCTGCATTAAAAAAGCAACCACAAAGAATGGCGGTTGTTTTTCCACATGATTTATTTGTGATGGAAGCTGTTTTAGATGCTTATAAAGCAGGTGTTGTTAAACCAATTTTAATTGGTGATCAGTATATCATCAGTGAATTATTAGAACAATTTAACGATATAAAAATCATCCATGAAAAAGATCCTTTGAAGGCTTCTCGCATAGCGATGGATTTAGTAAATACCGAACAAGCAGATATTATCATGAAAGGTTTGATTGATACACATTATCTATTAAAAGCGGTTGTCAATGATCAATTTGGCATTAAAAAAAGCAAGCTATTATCTCATGTTGGTTTAGTATCATATTCAGATTTCAATCGTGTTTTATTTATCACAGATGGTGCCATGAATATTGCACCAAATGTTAATGATAAAATTCACATTATTGAAAATGTTATATTTCTTGCACATGCACTTGGCGATGATAGACCAAAAGTAGGTTTAGTTTCAGCGGTTGAAAAAGTAAATCCTAAAATGCAATCAACAGTTGATGCGAAAGAAATTCTTTCTCATTATAAGAAAAATGAGAATTTATCATTTGATATTGATGGACCTTTTGCAATCGATAATTTAGTGAGCTTGGAATCTGTGCTTCATAAAGGGTTGTCTGGTCCTGTGGCAGGAAATGCTAATATATTAGTGTTTCCAAATATTGAATCTGGTAATGTTTTTTACAAGACATCTGTCTTCTTAGCACATGCAGAATCTGCAGGTATTGTGATGGGTGCCAAGGTACCAATCGTTTTAACAAGCAGAGCGGATACAAAAGAAGCGAAATTAAATTCTATTTATTTGGCGGTGGTAATATCATGACAAATTTGATATTAGTGATTAATCCAGGATCAACTTCAACGAAGGTTGCATTATATAAAAATGAGAATGTGTTTGCAGAAAAAACATTAAGACATAGTGCTGAAGAACTATCTCAATATAAGAATATTATCGATCAAAAGGATACCAGAAAAAGGCTTATTAAAGACTTTTTAGACGAATATCATATGACGATAGATATGATTGATATATTTGTTGGAAGAGGTGGTATCTTAAAACCATTAAAGCAATCAGGTACATATCTAGTTAATGATGAAATGATATCAGATTTAAGTCAAGCAAAATACGGACAACATGCCTCTAATCTTGGAGCAATCATCGCTTATGAATATGCGAAAGAATATGATAAACCAGCATTTATTGTAGATCCAGTATGCATAGATGAAATGAACGATATAGCACGTATATCAGGATTAAAAGGTATTGAGAGACAATCAACTTATCATGCATTAAATCAAAAAGCGGTTGCAAGAAAACATGCTGAAAAGATAGATAAAGCATATAAGGATTTAAATCTTATCGTGTGCCATCTAGGTGGTGGTATCAGTGTTGGGTTGCATATGAAAGGAAAAGTAGTTGATGTCAATAATGCATTAGGTGGAGATGGACCTTTCTCGCCAGAAAGAACGGGGACCATTCCAACTTATCCGCTTGTTAAATTGTGTTTTTCTGGTAAGTATAGTGAACATGAGATAAAGAAAATGTTGGTCGGACATGGTGGTTTAGTATCTTATGTTCATACGACTGATGCTGTCGAAATAGAAAAGAGAATTCAAGCAGGTGACACTGAAGTAGCATTTTATTTCAACGCGATGGCGTATCGAGTAGCTAAAGAAATAGGTGGATTATATTTTATTGCTTCTGGAGAAATAGACGATATATTGATTACAGGTGGATTAGCTTATAATCAAACATTCATGTCTTATCTTAAAGCTTATATAGAACCGATAAAGCCTTTTGTGGAATATCCAGGTGAATTTGAAATGCAAGCGTTAGTACTTGGCGCATTACGTGTCATAAATAAAGAGGAAGAAGCGCATATTTATCACAATCATTAAAATAGTGTTGACATGTGAACATTTTTAATCTATAATCAATACAAACCATTAAATCAATGAGTGGAAGTAGTAAATTATTTTTTCGTAATCAAAGAGAGTCGGGTATGGTGAAAACCGATATTACAAAAATAATCGAATGGATCCATGAGAGAAAATCCGAAATGTAGGATTTTACGGGTGCTCCCGTTATAGAGCTAGGATATGATCGTATCCGATGAGGGTTCTTTATAAGAACTAAAAAAAGGTGGCACCACGTTAATAACGTCCTTTATGCAAATAGCATATTGGACTTTTTTGTTGATATAAGGAGACTTGAAATGGGACCTTGAAGGAATCGATTCACTAAAATTTAACTATATTAGATCAAATAATAATAAAATCAAAGGAGATAATTAAAATGACAAATTATGAATATGGAAGATTTGGCGGACAATTTGTACCACCAGTCGTCGTAGCAGCATTAAATGAATTAGAACGTGTATTTAACGAAGCGAAAGAAGATCCTAAATTTATCGCTGAATACTTGTATTACTTAAAACATTATGTAGGACGTCCTAGTCCGTTATATTTCGCTGAGAATCTAACGAAGAAATATGGTGGCGCTAAGATTTATCTTAAGCGAGAAGATTTAAACCACACTGGTGCACATAAGATTAACAATACGATTGGACAAATCTTATTGGCTAAACGTATGGGGAAAACAAAAGTCATTGCAGAAACTGGCGCTGGTCAACACGGAGTTGCTACTGCGACTACTGCAGCAATGTTTGGTATGGATTGTGAAGTTTTCCAAGGTGCAGTTGATATGGAAAGACAAAGATTAAATGTTTTCAGAATGGAAATGTTAGGAGCTAAAGTAACTGGTGTTGATCAAGGCACAGCAACACTCGCTGATGCTGTTGATTTTGCAATTGGTAAATGGGTTGAACGTATTGAAGACACATTTTACTTATTAGGCAGTGCTGTTGGGCCACACCCTTATCCAACCATCGTTAAGTTCTTCCAAAAGATTATTGGTGAAGAAGCAAGAAAACAAATACTTGAACAAGAGGGGAAACTTCCTGATTACTTATTTGCGTGTGTTGGTGGTGGATCAAATGCAATTGGTTTATTCACTGAATTTTTGAAAGATGAAGACGCAAAAATTGTTGGTGTTGAAGCTGCCGGCAAAGGTTTAGAAACAAAAGAACATGCGGCAACTTTAACTTTAGGAAAAGAAGCTGTTATTCATGGTATGAGTACCAAAGTTGTTTTAGATGATGATGGTAAGATTAGTCCAGTATACTCAATTTCAGCAGGTCTCGATTATCCTGGCGTAGGTCCAGAACATGCTTTCTTACAAGACACAAAACGAGTATCTTATGAATCTTGTACGGACGAAGAAGCTGTTAATGCCTTCCTTGAACTCTCTCGCGAAGAAGGTATTATTCCAGCTATTGAATCGTCTCATGCGGTTGCTAATGCCTTAAAACTTGCACCACAGCTTAAACCAGATCAAATTATTATTATCAATTTATCAGGTCGGGGTGATAAAGATGTTGAAGCAATTGAAAGATATTTGAATCAAAAAAGTTCGAACTAAAAAAAATGCCAGTCCAGCTGGCATTTTTCATGAATGATTTAAATGATCAACAATATGTGCGATTAAATTAAGAATAATACCATCAACAACGCTGATTGCACCAACGATATATCCCCAATTGAATGTAGGATAGATAATTGAAGCCATGAAAAACCCAATAGCAATCACATATAAAACATAAGCACAAATATTAATCACACGAGGTTGAATTCTAATGAAAGACCGTTTATGATATTTTTCTATTTGTGCAAACTCCTCACTGGTAACGTCTAACGGTGTCATGACAACAAAGGCATTTTCTTTTAAATCATATTTAATCCCTATGACATCTCCAGTTGCCTTTTCAATAACATACTGTAAATTCTCTGATTTTCTGATAGTGCGATTAGGATAGATTGGTTCAAATAACTCTTCGACATGTGGGCCAAGGTAGGACTCATAGAGGTTTGCATTAATTAAAACATCGGCTCTATAAGTCATTTCTCTCATGTTCATGCGTTTATTTTGCATATCTAAGTATGCTCTTATCTTTTCATGCATCGTATCACCTCATTTGCCTTTAGTCTATCACAAACGCTTTGAAATTAAAATATTTTCGTAACCTAATATCATATGCGTTTGCATATTTGAATAAGTAAGATTAAAATTAATATAAAGAGACAAACGTACTCTAGTTCTATAGGAGGTAAAAAAATGAAACCTGTTATAATTTCTTTTTCAGAGACGATGAATAACGAAAGAGTGGCGAGTCAAGTCGCGAAAGATCTTAACATTGATTGGATTAAGTTAAAAGAAACTAAAAAGAGAAGTTTATTCACAAACATTATTGATGTATTATTTGGCAGAAAACCAAAAATCGCACTTGATCTATCACTATTAGAGCCATATGATTTTCTTGTGTTTATGGGTCCTGTTTGGATTGGTCATCCAGCAAGTCCCTTTAGAAGAATATTTCAATATTTAAAGACCAATCCTAAAAAATATGGTTTGATTACGGTTTGTGGTGGTAATTGTGATCTAGTTAGTAATCCAAAATTAAGTGAATGTTTAATGAAGAGAACTGGACACGAACCACTATTTGTTAAAGAATTAAAACTATTTGATTTAATGCCACCAATGGATCAAAAAGAATTGAACGAAAAACTATTTAAATATGAAATGTTGCAAGAAGAGATAGACGAATATGTTAATCAAGCAAAAACATTTTTAAAAGACTACCTTGAGGAGCACATATAAGTGTTCTTTTGTTATAATGGATGTATGTTAAAGAAAGGTGGTGTATTATGAAACAAGTACATAGTCAACATGTTGATGATGAATCATATTTTGACAGTTATGAAGAAACATCTTTCTTAAAAACTTCTTATGAAGAGCAAATTAAACTTAAGTCACAATATATTAATACTCAATTTCAAAGTCTAGATATTAAGTCAGATATTAAACCAATCATTTTAGCTGATCATCCACAACATTACAGACATAAAGTAACTTCCTCAGCAACCAATACAAAAGCAAATGGAAAATGGCAATTGAAATTAGGTTTCTATATTGAAAACACGCATAAAATTAAACCTGTTTTTGAAAGTATTTTACAACATAAAGCAATCGAAAACACATTAAAAAATATTGAAACAATTCTTCAAAAAAATAAATTTACTGCATACGTGAAAGGGCACAGCAGAGGGATTATCAAGCATGTGCTTATCAAGCGGTCATATGATAGTGGTGACTTACTGGTTGTCTTTGTTACACAAGGTAGAATCTTTCCTAATTCAAAACAAATAATTGGGATGATTCGAGAAAAAAATCCGTCAATAAAAACAGTCGTTCAAATTATTCAAAACACAGATACTCACATCGTTTTATATGGTGAAGATAAAGTGCTTTATGGACCGGGATATATTATTGATAAAATAGATGATTTATCATTTAAGTTATCTGCAAAATCATTTTATCAAGTGAATCCAGAACAAATGATGAAACTATATCATAACGCATTTGATTTAGCAAATATTAACAAGAGTGAATTAGTTGTTGATTGTTATTCCGGTATTGGAACGTTATCTTTGTTAGCCGCTAAAAAAGCTAAGTCAGTCGTCGCAGTTGAGATGAATGCCACTGCAGTAAAAGATGCGATAGAAAATGCGAGTCGAAACCACATTAATAATGTTAAATTCATTAAAGATGATGCAGCACATTTTCTAGAAACATATCAAGAGCGGGTGGATGTGTTATTGATTGATCCACCACGTATTGGTGTAAGTATGAATTTCATTGAAGCTATCAAGACATTGAAACCTAAAAGAATTGTTTATATTTCTTGTTTCGTTGAAACACAAATCAGAGACATCAAACAGTTAAATCATTTATATGATATAGAAGCGGTTCAGCCTGTTGATATGTTTCCATACACTTCACATATCGAAAATATCGTATTATTAACTTTAAAATAATTAGAATGATTTTCACGAGGAAACCATTCTAATGTATTATTAATTCTGTTATATGAGTGATAAATCATTAACACGAATTTTTTTGTAAATAATTAAAATAATAATAAATATGACACAAATTTGTCAAGATTACGCGATACAATAAGTTTATAAAATTAATATATTCGGATTGACATCGAATAGGAATTCAAAAATCTTCTTAAATTTTAAAATGATCTTTGAAAGGGGATATGAAGGTTATGATTAAAAAAACGTATTTATTATTATTGATACTCTTTAGTGCATTAGGACTATTTGGATGCAGTGATAGTTCCTATGAACCAAATGGTGATGAGTATGAGAATGGATCAGAAAATAGTGTATTAGTTGCAAATGAAACAGCACCGGAACGCTTGATGATCTACACAGTCGATATTTCTTTTGATGTAGATGATCTGAATGAGGCTTCAACGATGTTAAAAAGCATGATTGAAGATGATGAATGGTTTGATGAAGAAACACAGACATCACACATTCACTATTATAGTGTACGTGTCAAAACTGAACGACTAGATACATTTATTGGCGCATTACAGAGTCTGTTTATGCAAAGTTCATATGAAAAGAAAGGTGAAGATATATCACTTGAATATCAAGACACAACAAACAGAATCGCTGCTTTAGAAGCACAAATGGCACGTTTATTGGTTCTCTATGAAAATGCATCATTGTCAGATATGATTATTATTAATGAGCAAATTTCTGAGATTGAAGTAGAATTACAATCACTTCAAAGCACAATCAGTGAGTTTGATAGTCTTGTCATGTACAGTACGGTGCATGTTACTTTTCACGGTAGCACTGTCATTACTAGATCTCCTTTTATCAACAGGGTAGGCAATGGTTTCATAACGGGCTTAAATTCTCTATTGAATTTTTTAGATGGATTTGTGATTGTCATTGTAACAATTTTACCTTTTGTCGTGATCTTTGGTGGATTAGGACTTGGCGGTTATTTTATTTATCATAAGCAAAGAAAAAAGAAGATTGCGAACAAGCATGAGAAAAAGGAATAATTTAATAACCTATTAGATACAGTTTAGAGTTTACTCGAAACTGTTTTCTTTTTACTTATAAAAAAATTGAGAAATGTGATTAAAACAGTATAATATAAATAATAGGAATAACGTGTATAAAAGGAGAGTAAACATGAAATTAAAGGTAAAAGGTACTGCCAGCAATATAAGGAATATTATTACTGATTATTTTAGCGACTATAACATTATAAACAATTCACAAGTAACAAACGATACCTACTTTTTAGTGGTTGAAAAATACTTTATTAGAAACAGTAGTAGGGCATCACTTTCAATCGTAATCAGTGAATCTGAATTTGGGGATACGATGGTTGAAGCGATTGGCTCTGGTGGTGGACAAGGTTGGCTGTTTAAGTTTGATTGGGGTGCAGCAGGATCTTTTGAAAATAAAATTAAAACAATTTTAGATCAACATCATATATCTTATCAAACGATAGTTTAATGGATAGGTGGTTTAAGTGGATATAAAAACCAGAGCAACTAAATTTATTAATGAATATGCAAGACCTATTGAAAAAGAACAGTTTAATTATTTATTTAATGGTGCTAAGAAGGATGACTATATAGATGAAAGTAGCTGCTAAGGATGTTTATTTGAAGTCAAAACGGATCATCGCAGTTATGTGATGGTCTGTTTAATTTTTGTAATGAGTATTAAATCATAGATATATATCAATCAAATATATACATTAACAATGATGTTTCATTTGTTGCCCAAGTGGGGTTTCTTAACATTAATCAATAGTATGACATATGCGCCGTTAAAATAAAATGATAATACTGATAAAATATAAATAATAAAATATTAAACTACAACATGCGGGGGAAAAAGCATCATTGTAAACATACATCTTGAGAGAAGTTTGTCCGTAAAAAGGGGACTTTTTTTGTTGTAATTAAATCAAAGGGGTGTAGTAAATGAATCGCAAACTTTTTAAAGATGGTGTTAGTAAAGATGTTATGCTTGTATTATATGGCATGAACAAGAGATGTCGAAAAGTGGTATTAGCTATTATGTCATTTTTAATGATTGTTGGTAGCGTACTTCCAAGCAATTATCAGGTAATTTATGGAAAAGAAGATCAAGAACCAATATATTCAGATGTAAATATTAACGAAAACAATCAACAATATGATACAACAACAGATTCGAGTTTTGATATAAGAAATATTGAAATCAAAGAAGAAGTAATAAGTCTAAGAACCATCAATTCCAAAACGTTTAGAAGAGTAGATGGCACATATGAACTTGCAATATATGGCACACCTGTACACTATAAAGAAAACGGAAAATACAAAGAGATAGATAATTCTTTGTTGATAGATGAAGAAAAAAGCGAATATAAAAATAAAGCGAATGCGTTTGATATTAAATTTCCAAAAACACTAGATAATAATAAGTCAATTAAATTATCTAAAGATGAATATAGTATTGAATGGTCAATAAATAATCTAAGTAATGAAACAAATATTACACATAATGACATTGAAAAAACAAAAAGTATTATTAAAGAACTGATTAACAATAATGACAGAGTGATTTATTATGACATTTTCAATCATGTAGACTTGGAATATATTGTGAGTGGTAATCAGGTGAAAGAGAATATTATCATTAATGAATTTAGCAATGATTATTCAATTGAATTTACATACAAAACTAATAATGTAGAACTTAAACAAAATAATATTGGAGAGTATGAATTTATTAACTCAGCGGGAAATACTGTTTTTTCATTAAGTGAATTTTATATGATTGATGCAAATGGAAAAACATCATTTGATATTGATGTTCAAGTCGTTAATATTAAAAATAACCAATATCAAATAATACTTTCCCCAAATATAGAATGGTTAGGTAATGCAACTTATCCTGTGATCTTAGACCCTACAATAAGTGTTGATTCAGAAACAATGATTCAAGATACATGGTTAGAACATACAACTATTTTAGGTATACCTTTCAATTATAATCACTACGATAACTATGTGTTGGCTTGTAATGATGGTAGTAACGTAATTGGATATATCAATTTTGAAGTACCTGAATTCTTAAAAGATTTTGATGTAAATTATGCAACCCTAAAACTAACAACAATGATGGATGTTGAAGGGATGCTATACTTAAGAGAATTGCCATATTACTATGAAGATATGAGTGAATTACATTGGAATACAAAACCAACAGCAAGTACAACCATAGCTAGTAATGAGTACGTTAATGATTTTAGAGAGGGATCAGAAAACACATATAGCATCGACATCACAAAATCTGTAAAAAAATGGAATGAAGCTAATATTGATGAAATGCCAGGGTTTGAGTTGAAAACAGATGCAGATGCATTATATGGAGATTTAGTATTTTACTCGATGGATGCAATTGTTGGAACTGATTGTGAATCAGGAGAAAAACCAGTAATTGAGATTGGATATATGGATACCGAGGGAATTAAAGATTATTGGACATATAATTCACAAGATGTAAGTTATGCTGGAACAAGTTATATTGCTGATTATACACAAGATTTATATATGATTCGAAATGATTTTGACTTTTCAACCGATCGTCAATCGCTAGGGTTAAACTTTGCATTTAGTAATTATGAAGTAAACAATAACGATGTAGGATATGGTAAAGGTTGGAATATTAATTACAATTTAAAATTAAATTATTCACAATCTGAGGGATATTACACTGAGGACTATTCGGGAAATAAAGTACATTATCATTTAACCACTACTGATTCAAGAGTGTTTAAAGATGAAAACAATCAAACATATTACCGTAACCGTAACTATATAGCCGATGATGGTTCTGGAACGGTGTTAATTGAAATGTATACCGATCATAATAAAACTATACTCATTACAAAAGATGGCACCATTTATGATTTCGGCAATTATTATAGACAAGAACTACTTTATTTAAAGAAAATTTCACATTACAATAATGATTTATCAATAACAATTGACCGAAATTCAGATACCTCTCCGATTCTAAATTTTGTGGAAGATTCAAGTGGTAATCGCTTGGTATTTAGTTATGATAATAATATATTGAAAAGTGTTACACTTAAAAGCAAGGATATCAATAATGTATACCGATCAATTGAAAAGGTTTTTTATGAATATTACAACGGATATTTAAAGAATGTCTATTATGTATCAGACTATGATAAAAACGAGAATTTAGATGCAATTACAGCATTACCCCACTTATCACTAGTTAATCAATATGCAAGTTATACATATCAAAGCACATCGCATTATTTAGAGAGTGCAGAAGTTAATTATGTTCAACCAAATTTGTCAATTTCTTTAGGTGAGAAAGTCGTTTATCATTATTACTCAAACACAAATAAAATTTCCTATTTTGAGTCATTCTTTGATACAAGTAAATATTCACAAGTAAACTACGACAATAGCATACTTCAAACTAAAATTACAGACCACTCAAGCAATTATGTGGTTTATCGATTTGACGAGTATGGACATACAATATTCATGATTGATCAACAGGCAAACATGATATGCTATCAGTATGCCGACATATTTAGATTACCAATATTAGATGAAGCTGAAAGATATGATTATAACATGAATCATCGTGTTGTTCGTAGTTCAGCTCCCAAATCAGTTCAAAATTATGACATAAGTAGCGATGATTTTGAAAGCGGGTTTAATAGTTCGTGGTATCGAGGATCTAGTTCAACATCAACAGTTGAACAATCTAGTATGTCATCTAGTGTTGGGAACTATTCCTTACACATTGTTAATGAATACACATATACTAATGGTTATGCAAGAAAAATGGTGACAGTTGATGAAGGGTACTATACGATATCTGTTGATGCAAAGCATAACGGATCAGAGTCAAGCAACACTGTATACATGCAAGTAGGAACACAAAGAGTTTATGTTCCTAATGATGGAGAGTGGCATCATTTGTCAATTGATTTTTTTGCAAGTAACGCAATGACACTGTACACATATCTCAGAAGTTATAGTGAGGGAGATGTCTATTTTGATCATCTCAAGATTTATCGAAGCAACAATACTTCTTCTGAAGACAGAATGTATAACCCATCTTTTGAAGAGGGGATAACAAGTAATTGGGTAATTCCGAATGAGTCAACAACCGCGCTTCACAGTAACTATTATGATGTTAATGAAAGCTCATATGAAGATATATTAGGCAATTATTCTGTGTCGTTAAACGGAATAATGACATTGACGATAGATGCAGATACACTTAAAGATTACAGAGATGATAATATTGATGCTTTTACCATCGGTGCATGGGCGAAAAATATATCGAATATTCAGTTCAATAATACAAGTTCAAACATTATGTTTGGAATCAATGTATATCAATATGACAGTGAAGGAAAAATCATTTATACTGTGGATGATGATCCATACGATCCAAATGAAGACCCACTTTCAAATAATGAAAATTATCGACATCCCCCACTTAATTCGAATGAAGTAGGATTCAGTACACCAACGTATATTGGTTTTAACTTGTTAGATGACAATTGGCAGTTTGCTTATCAATCGATTACGCTTTCTGAATTGTGTGAAAGTATTGGAATTACTTTGGTATATAATGGCGTAAATTCAGTATTATTTGATGGTATCACACTTCACACAAATACAAACGAAACTATAAATCTCTACGATGATTATAATCGAATCACTGATATTTTGTATGAAGACGGCACATCGATTAGTTACACATACCCATCTGGGACAGACCAATATACTCAGATTCCTTATATGGTTAACGATAGAGATGGAAATGAAACGGAGTATTCACAGGCCCATAATCAAATTACTGGTATTGAATTTAATAATGTTAAACAATCTCCTGTCTATAATGCCAGTGGACAGATGACTGCTTATCATTTGGGTACAGGAGGTGATCCTGATGCTTATTTCACAACATCGACTACATATATTCATAGTAGTCAATACCTATCAACATATACTGATGAATTCGGAAGTACAACGACATATTATACGGATACAGTGACCGGATTGCTAGCATCTATCAATAATGCAGATAATTCAGTATTTCAATATGATTATTATGATGATGGTTTGCTTAAAAAAGTGTATTCAAATTATTTGAATGATGGTGTAAGTGAAACTAGTGAAGTGACATATATTTATAACGAATACAATCAATTGAAAGAAATTGTTTTAGATTCAGGATATAGTTATAAAATTGATTATGATGGTCTTGGTAGAATGGAGACGGTAAAAGTTAATAACGACACACTCATGTCATACACATACATTGTAGATGTATATGGTACGAACGTCATTGAATCACAAACCTACGCAACTGGTGATACGATTTATTTTAATTATGATGATGAAAATGAGTTGATTATGAACATTGATTTTCAGGCAAGTGGACAGACGAGAGAAACAAGATTTGTCTATCAATATGATGAATATGGCCGTGTAGAAACATACCAAGATTTGATTATTGGAACCACAGAATATTATCACTATGATCAGTATGGAAACTTAGATATTGTGACTTATGATAATGGAGATATGTTCATTTATAATTATGACGAGGAAGGTTATTTAATTGATATAACATGTGATCTCAACAACGAAATTCATTCAACTACTTACGACTATGAAAATGATGACTACAATTGGTTATATAATCAAACAACAGTTTCAGGTACTAATGATATCAATTTGATTTATGGCTATGAAGACAGTTCAAGCATCGTAGATCCCGTTTATAGATTACTAAATATTATGTATAAAATTGGAACCACAGAAATCATTAAACAAAGTTTTGATTATGAAGATTACACATCTAGAATTGAAATGATAACCTATGAACTTGGCGATAATAGCAACTTCAGGTACGTTTATGATTTTGATGATTTGGGCAATATTAAGCAAGAACAATATTATGAAGGAACAAATGGTAGTTATAGTTTAAAATACCAAAAAGACTATAGATATGATGGTATAAATCAACTAATACAAGAAGATTTAAGGAATTACAGTCTGGCTGAAAATGCATTTGATGAATCAAACTGCTCTACTTATTACAAATATGATAATAAAGGTAATATCACAAATATTGAAAAATATTTATATGGTAAGAGTGAAGATGATGAGCAGATTATGTATATTCCAGCAAGCAATCCATATTCACCTTATATAGAGAATTATGGATATTATGAGCTAGATGTTATGTACAATGACGGATATTTTTATAATGACATTTATGAACTTAATTTATATGAGACACCTTCATTTTCCTTTCTATTTTATGATCTAGATAATCAACAATTGATTTATGAAAATCAAATATATATAGATTATGATCTGAACGATATAGATGCAAGTGAGGAAGGTTACTATCTTATGGATGTGTATGCCGGATACTATGGCAATTACGATCTTTATTTTAGTGTAATTGTTAAAGTAGGCAATCCGGTTGTAGGAACATTACAACCGATTGAACCAGAAGTAAGTACAACTTTCAATTATGATGATGAATGGTTAGATCAGTTAGAGAGTTTCACTGTTGATGGTACAACAAGTATTTTGTCGTATGATAATCAGGGTAACCCAACAAATATCACAAACTTCTACTTTGAGGGAACTAAATATCATCACGCAACATTATCATGGGAAGGACGACAATTAGTCGGTATTGACATCTTTAATACATCAGTAAATAAGATAGTGAACATTTCATACACATATAATGATCAAGGTATAAGAACAAGTAAATATATCGATAAAAATGGTAATGGAAGTATCGACTCAGGAGATATGAAATATGATTATGTGTTATCAGGAGATGTTTTAATTTCAGAAATTCAATATATATATTTTGATTCATGGGTAGAAAACTATCAAATTATATATACATATGATTACGATGGATCACTAATTGGATTTACTTATTACAATAGTGTAACTACTGCAGACTATTTATATGCTTTTAACATTCAAGGTGATATCACGAAGATAATTAACACTAGTGGTGTAGTCGTGGTAGAATATACATATGATGCCTATGGCAATATTCTAAGCACTGTGGGGTTGTTAGAATCTACCATAGGTGAATACAATTCAATGCGTTATCGTGGTTATAAATACGATGAAGAGATTAATATGTATTATCTTAACAGCAGATACTATAATCCAGAAATTGGTAGGTTTATAAATGCAGATGGCATGCTTGGTGAGATTGGTCAATTAGGAACAACCAATATGTATGCATACTGTGCAAACAATCCAGTGATGTATTTGGACATAAGCGGATATATGCCTGAATGGCTTCTATGGGTAGGTGTTTCTGTGCTTGCAGTAGCGGTTGTTGCCGTATCTGTAATAACTGCAGGAGCCGTGATTGCTGCAGCACCAGCACTGGCATCATTCATGTATACTGCAGCAGTTGCATATACCGGAAGTTTAGTGAGTGGATCAATTGCAGCAACTGCTGTTTCTGTTGGTGCGGCGGTGATTGCAGGATCAACAATAGCCATTGGGATTAATGAAGGTATCAACATAATAACTGGGAATAATTATTTACGAAATGCCATGGGGAATGAAGTATACAATGGGTTTACTCTGACGGTTGGAGCATTAGCCTATTCATATATTGTTGCAGGATCAATATATCCATATCCAACGACAGGTAATACACAACCTAATAATTTAAAATCAAGCATAACTATGAATGCTGCAAAAAAATATCCAAATTCAGGAACAAGTTTATATGGTAAAGTTCCAATGAGAGATCCAAAAATGCCAGGATGGTTAGGATGGACAAAATATCAAATGAGTTTTGATGGTAATACCGTTCATTATGTAGGTAATAGATATTTTCCTAAATGGTATCCGTTTCAAATGTGGTATGATTTTAAACTTAAATAGGAGATGAAACGTATGAAAGTAAGAATCGTTGATATGTATAAATTTCAAGAGAATAATGCAATTTATTTTGGACTTGATTTTAATTATTCTCAAGAATTTAACGTTTATGCAATTATGCAATCACATCGAAAAAAATACATACTTATTTATTTAAAACAAATAACAACATTAGGTTTTTATCAATTGGGTGATGAATTCAAAATTATTGATGATGAAATTGATGAGCATTGGGTATTTGAAAAGAAATACAAAGGTGGTTATCAAATTTGTGGTGGTGGAGTATGTTATTTTCAACCAATCAAATATAAGAATGTATATGCGCCTCAATGGATGATTGAAGATAAAAGATTCTTCTTAGAGTTAATAGAAGAACCCAAAATAGCTTTAAACAAATTCATGGATTACGAAATAAATAAAAAAATTTCATAAATATTTGTTAATCACGTCCATCTATTACAGTGGTTATGCCTGACTAAATTACTCCGTTGATGTATTTGGACATAACCGGACATTCATGGGAATCGTTTTGGAATGGTGTTAGAGATTGGTTTAGCGAACATCAAACCGAAATTATTATTGGTACCGCATTTATAGTAGCAGGTATTTTGACAATGGGAGCTGCTGCTGCAATCGGTGGAGCAACATTTGCTGGTGTAATGACTGCGATGGGATCAGCAGCATTATCATCAGCGATTCAAGTTGGAATCACCATGGGTATTAGTGCGACAATTGGTGGTACAATCTCTGCCATTTCGGGAAATGGGTTTTGGGGTGGCTTTGGTGATGGACTAGCTAGTGGGTATATGTGGGGTGGAATATTCGCCGGAACTGCTCAATTGATTAGTGGTGGATTCAAAATTGCTGCTACATTTGGAGCTAAAACTGGTATCAAAGGCGGTTTTAAATTGATGTCTAATGTCAAAGTTTTGTCTCCTAACAACCTTGGACACTATGAAGCAGGTGGTACTTTATTGAAGGTAGGAAATATTGTGTCAAGATATGGAAAAAACGTCCGATTTGATGTAGGAGCTAGAACGTTTTTACATTTGAATATTCAACTTGCAAAAAATTATCATTTATATTTTGCGAAATATTTAGCAGGTATCATAGGAGGACTTCAATCTTGAAAAAAATAATTAAGCGTATTGAAATTATAACTAATAGTGTGAATTTATGGTTTCCAGATTTAATGGAAATAGAAAAATTTTCTGAGATATTTAAACTCTTCCATGCGAAATATTTGTTTGCAAAGTTCTATTTAGAGAGCGACGTAGCTATTGAAAACGATTTTAATTTTAACGATAGTGCTATTAGGATTCTGAAAAAAAGTCACTCAAAAAAAATGAATCAGTATGCAGTGTGTTTTCCGCTAGAATATTCAGTTTATCTTATCAGTATTGCAGATAAGTATAACACGACTTTAGAAATAGTAAGTGGTATATTAGAGGATTGGGAGATATTTCTGTTTGAACATAATTTGTCAAACAGTCCAGTGAGTTTTGTTGTGAATGATAATAATGGTTCGGGATTAACATTTGATTCAAGAAAGTTCAACACACAAAATATTATTGATAACATAGAAGAAATAATTTAACTATGGCAGTAATTTATAATACGCTAACAAAATTTGTTTCCATGATTCAAGTATAGTTGATGAATTGATATAATATAGGTAACTAAAAAACTAAGTACAACGTTATGGCGCTATTTATGTACATGACTCCAGTGATATACAAAGATAGTGCAATACACTCATGGGAATCATTATTGGAACTGCATGTATAATTTCAGATATTTTTGATGTGGGTGCTACTGTAGCAATTGGAGTTGTAATATTTACAGGTGTAACAACATTAATGGGATTGGCAGCGATATCCTTCAGCGATTTAAGTTGGAATCAGCTTTGTATCATAAGTGTGTGGCTAAACCAATTGATTATATCATATCACATGTTATAAGTGACAACGTTCAGACATTAGCAAATTTCAATACTAAATTTTTTGATTATAATGAAGTGATCATAAAAAAACTAAAATATTAAAAAACATATGAAGAAATTAATCAGCAAGTCATTAGTTTATTATCATATATAGAGAGTCACGACATGTGGGATATTAATTTTTCTTGGGGACAATATAATGACGTATTTAAAACCATTAAACCGTTTTGGCAGTCTATTACAACCATTAAAAATTATCGTTTCATTTGTGACAAAGTTATTTAAATCATCTTATGATATAATTAGGAAAAGACCATTGCTTTATTGGTTTACTATATGAAAGCGAGGCTGATTATGGATTACAAGTCGCGATTTGCAAACGAAGACATAGATGTCTTATATGATATGTTGTTATTGTTAGAATCAAAAGAAGAGTGTTATAGACTCTTCGAAGATTTATGCACAATTAAAGAAATTCAGGATATGGCTTTACGATTAAAGGTAGCTCTAATGTTGAAAGAAGGAATTTCTTATCAAGAAATTGCTGATAAGACTTCAGCTTCAACGGCAACGATTTCAAGAGTGAGTAAATCTTTGATTTATGGTGCTAATGGATATCAACAATTATTAGATAAATATAAAAAGAACAAGACCAAGTAGGTTTTGTTTTTTTAATAAAATACACTTTTGCACTTTACAATGATAAAGTATTAAAGTATAATGGTGCATGAGGTGAAGAAAAAATGAAGAAAATATTAACGATTTTAGTTGTTTTAGTCACAGTCATTCTACTAGTGGGTTGTACAAATGATATACCAAACACATTAGATGAGATTGAAGCGAGAGGTTATTTCATTGTTGGATTAGACGATACATTTGCACCAATGGGATTTAGAGACAAAGATGGCAACATTGTTGGATTTGACGTTGATCTAGCAAAAGAGTTTGCTGATCGACTTGGTGTCGAAGTAAGATTTCAACCAATTGATTGGGATGCAAAAGTTCTAGAATTGAATAGTGGCACAATTGATATGATTTGGAATGGTTTAACCATTACAGATTCAAGATTAGAAGAAATGAGTTTCTCTAATGCATATATTGCCAATACACAAATGATTATGACACGTGATGGATCGACGATTAATACAATTGCTGATTTAAGTGGTTTAACTATTGGTGTTCAAACATCTTCAGCAGCGCAAGAAGCTGTAGAAGCAAACGCCGCTTATGATTCATTTGGCTCCGTATTAACATACGATGATTATAATCAAGCGTTACTAGAATTACAAAACGGTTTGATAGATGCTGTGGTAATCGATGAAATTATGGGTCGCTATGTGATTAGTCAATCTGATTATAATTATCAAGTAGCAAGTGAAAACTTTGGTGCTGAAGAATATGGTATTGGATTTAGATTAGAAGCAACCGATTTAAGGGATGCCTTTAATCAAGTCTTATCAGAGATTATTACTGATGGTACAGCTGCAACTATTAGTACGACTTGGTTTAATGAGGATATCTTCCTAGATTAATGGATTACTTAATTGAAATTATTTCATATTTGTCTCGTGGAGCAGGCGTATCAATATTAATATTTATTGTTACGCTTGCTCTCTCTTTCCCTATTAGTTTATTACTATCCAGGTTATATCGGGTCAATATGATATTAAGAAAAATCATTCAATTCTATACGTGGTTGTTCAGAGGAACACCACTCATTTTGCAACTCTTTTTCTTTATGTATGGCTTACCAGTATTAGGCATACCTGTTGATCGGATGATGGTTGCGTATGTGACGTTCGCCTTGAACTATGGTGCTTATTTTACAGAAATATTAAGAGCGGGTATCGAAAACGTTGCTAAAGATCAGATTGAAAGTGCAGCGGTCATGGGGGCATCTCATCGAGTGATTTTTAATCGTATTATTTTTCCTCAAGCCATTCGGATCCAATTACCAACCATAACAAATGAAGTGATTACACTGATTAAAGATACGTCATTAGTCACGGTGATTGCGATATCTGATTTGATGAGAGGCGTTAGGGAAATAGTTTCTAGAGATTTTACAATATCACCATTCGCGGTTGCTGCAGTTTTCTATTTAGTATTCAGTTTTGTAATTGTTAGTATTTTGAGAAGTGTAGAGAAAAAATATGATTTTCTAGAAAATACCATTTAAATGAAGTAGACGCAGGTCTGCTTTTTTAATGTAGAAAAGTCTAGTTAAAAGATAGAATCATATGTGCAATCTTAACATTTTTGTTGTACAATAACATCAAGATAAATAAATCCTGAGGTGTTCAAAATGTTGATTTTAGCGGCTATACAGGACTATGCTGTATCAAGGGAGTTAAATACATTATATATTATGCTCGATATTGTGTTTCTAGGTGTTCTAGGTTACTTGTTACTAAAGACTAAAAGAAAACTAGCATTTTATTTTGGTGTAGCTGGAGCGCTACTTTACTTCTTTGTTGATTATGGTATTTTTTACTTACTATTAGGAACTAGAGAAGTTATTGGTGCGAATACCATGTTATTCCTGCTTTGGCTATCAACGAGTTATGGGTTTACTAATTTTGTTTGGATATGGTTATTATTAGATCGAGATAAAAGGTTAATTGAGTGGTCATCTTTGATATTAGTTGGATGGTTAAGTGTAGCACTTATTGCACAAAGCTTTGGTTCTAACTTCGCTGTTATTCAAATCACAAGAAATGTTGGAAGTTATCATGGATGGATGGCCATCATGCTCTTTGCTGGTTATGCATACGTCATTGTTAGAAATCTAGTAAGCAAAGATGAGGAAAGAATTCCGATACTTAGGTTACTCATGATAGGTATTATTGTCCAGTTTTCTTGGGAAACAATTTTACTAATCACAGGTATTAGACCACAAGGGTGGAATCCACTAGTCATTAATTCATTATTAGAAACAAATTTAGGTATTCCATATTTATACTTTATTCATAAAGCTTTAAAAAAACGATTCTCAGAAGCACCTGAGATGGGTTTAGCAAGAGAAGTAGCAACCAATTAAATCATTTGAACAAGCCATGGATGATCTTAAAATATCCATGGCTTACTTTTTGTAAGCTTTTGAAAGGTTTATTTGATTTTAGCATGGTATGATAACTATGGAAGGTGATTAGATTGCCAAAAATCAAACAAATAGCATTACGAGTTAAACAATTAGATAACGTGACACAATTTTATAAGAATGTATTAGGAATGACTTTGCATGTCTCATCAGATAAAGAAGTGACTTTAGGCACAAAAGATCGTATTTTATTGAAATTGATAACAGATCCATCATACACAGATCCTAAAGAACCAGTGGCAGGTTTATATCATGTCGCCTATCTTTTACCTGAAAGAAAATACTTAGCATCATTTTTAAACCACATTATTGATGAAAGAATACCTGTTGAAGGTGCATCTGATCATGGTGTGAGTGAAGCGATTTATTTAAGAGATCCCGAAGGAAATGGTATTGAAGTCTATGTCGATAGACCAAAATCAATGTGGCCAATGAAAAATGGGCAAATTGAAATGTATACAAATGCGATGGATATAGCAGATGTCATGATACTTAAAGAAACATTCAAAGGGTTACCATTAGGTACAAGAATCGGACATGTACATCATCATGTAAGTGACATAATATCTCATGAAGTATATTATAAAAAAGGATTAGGGATGGACTTAGTATTACAATATGGTGGTAGTGCATCATTCCTTTCATATGATGGTTATCATCATCACGTAGGCATTAATGTTTGGAAAGGAAGAGGCATTCATTCTCCTAAGAAAACAGATTTTGGATTAGATGTTGTCACGATGTCTTATGAACATGCATCTGATATTGAAAAAATTGCAAATCAGTTAAGTGAAAACAACTATCTTGTTAACAAACAAGATGGCAACCTTTATACAGAAGATCCATCAGGTCACGGTTGGTTGCTTGTCTTAGAATAAAATAACGTAAAAACGTTTTCAACAAATATGGGTATTGTTTTTTTATAAAAATTGACTATAATCATATTAAGCGATGAACAAGAGTAGTATTGCAATGCGTCATGCCTAGAGAGTTGATGGTCGGTGTAAATCAACGTTACGATTGTAAGAACGTGCTTGGGAGCTTTTAAATCGAAGTTTTGAGGTTTAAACGTATGCCGGCGTTAACGGTTTGAGTGCTATGATAATCATAGAACTAAGGTGGTACCGCGATATTTTCGTCCTTAGATTTTTTCTAAGGGCGTTTTCTTTTTGGTACGATCACTTATACATTGTATGAGTTGTTTTATGTTATTGTAGAAACAAGGTGGTACCGCGGAATTTCCGTCCTTGGCATATATTATGCCAGGGACGTTTTTTTATTAAAAAAAATTAAAAAAAGAAAAAGAGGTAAGAAAAATGAAAAAATTATTTATGGTAGGTGTACTTGTACTTACAGTTGTATTTTTACAAGCATGTTCAGCATCAAATGTCTATACGTATGTGATTGATGATTCATATACAGAATTTATCACGATGGGAACATCAGCAGATTATGCACCATATGAATGGCCAATGGCAGTTGATGGTGAACAAACAATTGTTGGCATTGATATTGAAATTGCTAAAAAGATTGCTGCTGCAGTTGGTAAGAATTTAAAAGTTGTTAATAAAGGATTTGATTTCTTATTAGAAGATTTGGTAGATGGCAAAGTAGACTTTGTTATCGCTGGAATGACACCAACAGAAGAACGTGAAGAACAAGTTGATTTCTCTATCGTATACTATGAAGCAACACAAGTTATTTTAATGAGTGCTGATGATGTTGATACATATGAAACGATTGAATCACTTGATCAAGATACCGTTAAAATTGGCGCACAATTAGGGTCTATTCAACAAGATTTAGTTGTTGATACATTCAGTCATGTTCAAACACAATTTGTTCAGACATTACCTGATTTAGTATTAAACTTAACAAGTGGTCAATTAACAGCTGTTGTCATGGAGAAACCAGTTGCTGATGGTTATGTGTTAAACCAAACAGGTCTAGCAATTAGCAGTATCTCGATCGGAGATCCAGATGGTGGTTCAGCAGTTGCCGTCCAAAGTGGTGATACTGAATTGTTAGCGATTATTAATCAAGTGTTACAAGGTTTAATTGATTCAGGAGAGATGGATCAAATCGTTGCAGACGCAATTCTTTTAAATAGTTAGTCAATGGATTTCGGTTTTCTTCTTGATCCATACTATATCAGTATTTTCTTAAGAGGACTTGGGATGACACTGCTCTTAGCAGTCATCTCAGTCATCTTGGGATCACTTTTGGGTCTTATACCCGCATTCATGCGGTTATCTAAACATAAAATATTAAATATCATAGCGATGTCATACACAGAAGTCATTCGTGGGACACCGCTTTTGGTCCAAGTATTGTTGATATATTCTTTTGTGAGAATTCCTGTAACGATTGTCATGGGAATCGATTTATCAAGTTTTATACCAGGTATGATTGCATTGCTTATCAATTCAAGTGCTTATGTATCTGAAGTCTTCAGAGCTGGTATTTTATCGATTGATCGTGGTCAAACAGAAGCTTCTTTGAGCTTGGGTATGAATGAAAAACAAACGATGTTTTTAATTGTCTTACCACAAGCCATTAAAAACATCATTCCTGCATTGGGGAATGAGTTTGTAACGATGATTAAAGAAACCTCTATATTTATGTATTTAGGTATAGCTGAATTGATGTATAGTGCTGTCATTGTTAGAAGTTCGACATATGCTGTTAAAGAATCATATATTGTCGTTGCTGTACTATATTTCTTGTTGACATTCCCAACATCTAAATTCATGGGATACTTAGAAAGGAGGTTCAAGAAAGCAGATGCAAGATAAAATTTTAATCAAAGATTTAAATAAAACATTTAGTGATGGCACAGTGGCTTTAAAGTCTTGTTCATTAGAAATTGATTACAAACAAGTTACAGTGATTATTGGACCTTCAGGATCAGGTAAATCAACGTTACTTCGCATGCTCAATTTAATGGAAAAACCAACAGCTGGAGATATACTATTTGATAACGTATCAATTCTTGATAAAGACTTTGATGCTCATAAACATCGTGAGAAAGTGGGTATGGTTTTTCAAAACTTTAATTTATTTCCACATTTATCGGTATTGAAAAACTTAAATGTTGCACAAATGAATGTGTTAAAAAGAACAGAAAAAGTTGCTACAGAAATTTCAGAGGGGTTATTATATCAAGTCGGTTTATTAGAGAAAGTAAATAATTACCCTAATCAATTATCTGGTGGACAGAAACAAAGAATCGCAATAGCAAGAGCTTTAACAATGCATCCTGATATCATTTTATTTGATGAACCGACCTCTGCACTTGATCCTGAAATGATTGGTGAAGTATTGAAGGTTATGAAAGATTTAGCCGCTTCAGGTATGACGATGGTCGTTGTGACACATGAAATGGATTTTGCAAAAGAATTTGCAGATAAAGTCATCGTGATGGATGAAGGAAACATTATTGAAGAAGGCACGCCAGAAGTGATTTTTAATCAACCACAAAATCCTAGAACAAAACTGTTTTTAAAAAGAATTTTAGAACGATAAACTAACCATTTACTGCAATGCATATTAGATTTATGAGGCAGATTTCCATGATATAATAATGATAAATAAGTTATATTATTTGGAGGGTTTTATGAGTCTGTATCAAATTAGCGTTGAAAACATTAATCATGAAGTTGTTTTATTAGAAAAATTTAAAGGTAATGTCTTACTAATAGTTAACACTGCGACAAAATGTTTTTTTACACCTCAATATGAAGGGCTTCAACAACTTTATAAAACATATCATGATCAAGGATTTGAGAT
Source organism: Acholeplasmataceae bacterium (assembly GCA_963675245.1). Lineage (GTDB taxonomy): Bacteria > Bacillota_I > Bacilli_A > Acholeplasmatales > Acholeplasmataceae > WOFB19. Next base: position 954,650 of record OY775910.1, read on the forward strand.
TCTTGACTTTCCTTGTAATCAGTTTGGTAAAGATGCCCCTGGTTCTATAGAAGAGATTGATGAATTCTGTGTAGAAACATATGAGACAAGTTTTCCTAGATTTCAAAAAATTGAAGTTAATGGTAAAGATGAAAATATCTTATTTACTTATTTGAAAAGACATGAAAAAGGATTCTTAAACCAAAAAATCAAGTGGAATTTTACGAAGTTTTTAGTAGATCAAGAAGGTCGCGTCATTAAACGTTATTCGCCACGTACAAAACCAGAGAAGATTGCTAAAGACATTGAGAAATTATTAACAGAGAAAAAGGCTTAGGAGAATTGATATGTTTTTAGCGATTAAAGAATTAAGATATACAAAAACGAAATTTATCCTCATTATAACGGTTATTGTACTGATTAGTTATTTGGTATACTTTTTGACTTCATTAGCTTATGGTCTCGCATCATCATATACGAATGCCGTTGAAAAATGGGAAGCGGATGAAATTATCATGACAGTTGATGCCAATGATAGTTTAATGATGTCTTTTATGAATCAAGACGGGTATGATGCGGTTAATACGACAGGTGAAAAAGCGAGAATAGGATTATTCCCAGCGGTAATTAATAATCCAACCGCTGATGTAGATACAGATACACGAATTAATGTTTATTTTTTTGGTATTGATAGTGGAAGTTTTATTCAACCATCAGAATTGAGCAATCTCACATTATCTGGTAATGACGTCATCGTCGATGAAGAATTACGACAAGAAGGATATGAAATTGGTGATTTATTTGCTGTTACTGGTACAGATGAACAATATAAAATCATCGGCTTTTCAACAAGAACAACGTATCAAACAGCACCAGTTGTTTACATGGCGCTTGATACATGGCAAGCCTATAGATACGGCACAACTAACGCACCGGACTTATATAGTGGCATCATTATTAGAGGAGAAGCTAGCGGTTTAACAGATGATTTAACAACCTACACAGTAGAAGACTTTATAGGTTACTTACCAGGTTATACAGCACAGGTTCTCACATTTTCAACAATGATTGTATTCTTAATCATTATTTCAGCTTTTGTATTAGGCATATTTATTTATGTATTAACCATTCAGAAAACAAGCATGTTTGGTGTGATGAAAGCACAAGGCATCTCCAATGGACACATTGGTGGTTCTGTACTCATTCAAACCATTTTACTCGTTGCATTTGGTATCATTATCGGCTTATTCTTCACAGCCTTAACAGGATATTTCTTGGGTGATGTTATTCCATTTGCAGTGAATATCATGTTTTATCTCATCATCACTGGTGCGTTCTTCGTATTTGCAGTATTTGGAGGATTATTCTCTGTGAATGCTGTCTTGAAGATTGACCCATTAAAGGCTATTGGAGGTTAATATGAAACCAGTTATTGAAATGATCAATGTCACAAAAGATTTTTTACAAAACGATAATGTAATTAATGCCCTTAAAATAACCAACTTCAAAGCATATGAAGGAGAACTTATTGGCATTATGGGTCCATCTGGTTCTGGTAAATCAACGTTCTTAACTATTTTAGGTGGTCTTCAACGACCAACAACCGGTAAAGTGCTATTGAATGGTAAACCATTTAGTGAACTAGGTACAAAAGAAAAATCTAAACTTCGTTTATACAATATCGGCTTCATTTTACAAGCATCGAACTTAATTCCATTTTTGACAGTGAAAGAACAAATGGTGCTTTATAATAAAATAACACGGACAAAAATAAACGAAGAATGGATGAAAAAATTATTTTTGAAATTAGACGTTGATAAACTTATAGATAAATATCCAAATGAATTATCAGGTGGTGAACGACAACGTTCAGCGATTGCAAAAGCACTCTACCATCAACCTTCAGTTATTTTCGCAGATGAACCTACCGCTAGTCTAGATACCAAAAAAGCATATGATGTTGTAAAACTCCTCGCTAAAGAAACGAAAGAACAAAAGAAAGCAACCATCATGGTGACACATGATGAAAGAATGCTTGAATATTGTGATAGGGTTTATGTCATGATTGATGGCGTTATGGAACAAAAAAAATAAGAGCCAATTGGCTCTTTTTTATCGATCATTTATACCTTTACCATCTAGGATATGATCTTCATATTTTTCAATACGATTTCGTCTGGTTTCTGATTGTTTTGCTGATGAGAAGTATAGCGCATAAGCACGTTGTCTACCAGGCGTTAATGCTTCAAATGAGGCTTTAAGTTCAGGTTTATCTAGGAATTTTTTGAGTAACTCATCAGGCAATTCAAAGGTTTTTGAGTCTTTAAATTGAACTTTAACACCGGCTTTTTGAAGATTGATAGCTTCATGAATATAGGACAATATGGTTTGCTCATGATCAATAATATCGTTTACGTTTTCGAATTTCATGTAACGCATTGCTTGAGAATTTTGTCCTGGAGAAGTAAGCATATGTTTAGAGTCTTTTAGTAAAGATCCAGTGAAAAAACTAACTGACACAGCAGCTTTAAATGAGTGAATCATCACTAAGTTTGTACCATCTAACATATAACAAGGTTGTTGCCACTTTAATGTTTCTTCAAGAGGTGTTTTTAAGAGGATATTTCTAAGAGCAAGCAATTCAGCTTGCCATGTTTCTTGAGTATTTATATATGTTGTAACTTTATCATCCATCAGCATACACCTTCTTTCATTTTTATTATAGCAAGTATTCATAAAATCAAAATATAACATGCATTTATATAGCAGTATAAACCATGTTGAAAAACAGCATTAATAAGACATTTTTAGTATATAAATCATTTTATATCTATAAAATGGATTCGTTGACATAAGAGGATACATTCATGTAAAATAAACGATAGGCATGTATACTTTGAATACGTCGTTATCTTATGAGTATTTGATGTAATCTTGATAAGATTTATCAATATAAATATGAAAGTGTGACTAATATGAAAAAAGCGAATATCGGAATGATTGGACTTGCAGTCATGGGAGAAAATCTCTCTTTGAATATGCTATCAAAAGGCTTTAGCGTAGCGGTTTATAACTTAGAAACAGAGCGCGTAGATGCTTTTGTAAATGGACGTGCTAGAGGAAAAGCAGTGATTGGTACTTATAGTATTCAAGAACTGGTTGAGCATGTTGAAAGACCTAGAAAAATTATGATGATGATCAGAGCGGGAAAACCTGTTGATATCGTTATTGACCAATTATTACCCTTTTTAGAAAAAGGAGATATCATTATTGATGGTGGAAACACACATTATTCAGATACGATTAGACGTGCAAAAAAAGTAGAAGCGTTAGGGATTAAATATATAGGCTCTGGTGTTTCGGGTGGCGAAGAAGGCGCATTGAATGGACCTTCAATCATGCCTGGTGGATCTGAAGGTGCATGGCCATTTGTTCAACCAATATTCCAAGCAATTGCAGCTAAAACCGAAGATGGTGATATATGCTGTGATTGGATTGGTGAAGATGGTTCTGGTCATTTTGTTAAAATGGTGCATAATGGGATTGAATATGGTGATATGCAGCTGATTACTGAAATTTATCACATCATGAAAAATATGCTTGGACTTCATGCAGATGATATGAGTGACATCTTTAAAACATGGAATCAAGGTGATTTGGAAAGTTATTTAGTTGAAATCACAGGTAATATTCTGTCATTTAAAGATGAAGATGGAGAGCCACTAGTTGATAAAATTTTAGATAAAGCTGGACAAAAAGGTACTGGTAAATGGACAGCCATCTCATCACTAGAAGAAGGTATTCCACTAACCCTTATTGGTGAAGCAGTTTATGCAAGATGTTTATCAGCGATGAAAGAAGAAAGAGTCATTGCTAGTAAAGCATACAAAAAGAATGCACAAAAGCCAGAATTAACTAAGGATGTTAAGGCTTGGATTAAAGAACTTGAACATGCATTATATGCAGCCAAGATTATTAGTTATACACAAGGATATATGTTAATGAAAGCTAGTGCTGAATCGAATCAATGGCATTTAAATTATGGTGGCATTGCACTCATGTGGCGCGGAGGATGCATCATCCGTTCTAAATTCTTAGGAAAAATAAAAGAAGCTTATGATAAGAATCCACAATTATCAAATTTATTGTTAGACGATTTCTTTAAAAAGGCGATTGAAACTAGAATTGATAGTTTAAGAAGTGTTGTCACAAAAGCGATTAGTCATGGTATTTATGTGCCATCGTTAGCAGCTGCGATTAATTTCTTCGATGGTTATACATCAAGCGTATTACCACACAATCTATTACAAGCACAACGCGATTACTTTGGTGCACACACATATAATAGAGTTGATAAAGAAGGTGTGTTCCATACGAATTGGACAGGAAAAGGTGGTTCTACATCGAGTACCACTTATGATGTCTAAAAAAATTATTCGTTTTATATATATATTTAAGAAAACGCGTCAATAGATGCGTTTTTCTATTATAATCCAAGATTGGAAAGCAATGAAACTCTAACATGTTATAATGTATTTATAATGATTTAAACATAGGTGAATACACATGGATCAAATTAAACGGTTTGACTTTAATAAGAAACCTAAAAAGGAAAAGTTTTTTTTAACACCACTCGCTTATATTTTAAGTTTTCCTGAAGTTTGGCAAAGACACCTCAAAGTGAATAAGGTGAATATGAAGGGATTAAAACCACCATATATTTTACTATGTACACATCACGCATTTGTTGATTTTAAAGTAACCACTGCTGCTATATTTCCACATCGAGCAAATTATATAGTCGCCATTGATGGGTTTATCGGTCGAGAGTGGCTTTTAAGAAATGTTGGTGGCATCGGTAAACGTAAATTCACTAGTGACCAACGTTTGATAAGACAAATTAAACACAGTTTGGATCAATTAAAATATATCTGTGCTATTTATCCGGAAGCGAGATATTCACTGATAGGTACCAATGCGATATTACCAGAAGCACTTGGTAAAATGATAAAAATGTTTAAACATCCGGTGGTTGTATTAAATATGCATGGTGATTATCTATCTCAACCCGTTTGGAATTTAAATAAGCGAAAAGTTAATTTGGTTGCTGATATGACGCAAATTATTACAAAAGAAGAAATTAGATCGATTTCTGTCAATGAAATTAATCATCGTATTAATGATGCATTTCAATATGATGAGTATAAATGGCAGTTTGATAATAAGATTAAAATAGATGATCCCAATAGAGCTAAAAACATCCATAAAGTGTTATATCAATGTCCAGCTTGTTTAGCAGAACACGAGATGGATTCTGATGGTAGTCAAATATGGTGTAATCATTGTCATAAAACATATGAAATGGATGTTTATGGTAGATTAAGCGCAGTTGAAGGAGAAACAGAATTTCCACATATACCTGATTGGTATGAATGGCAAAGAGAACAAGTTAAACAAGAGATATTGAGTGGCAAGTACTATTTTGAAGATAAAGTCAACATTGATTCTTTACCGAACGCTAAAGGATATATGCCATTAGGTGAGGGATCTTTAACACATGATATACATGGTTTTCATTTAAAGGGACAAGATATTGATGGTAGTTTAGACTTAATCAAAGAACCTTTATCCATGTATGGCCTTCATATCGAATATGATTATATGGGACGTGGAGACTGCATTGATTTATCAACACTCGAGGATACATATTATATTTATCCTTTAACAAAATCTAATGTGGTTACAAAACTGCATTTTGCAGTTGAAGAAATTTATAAAATAGAAAAAGAAAAACTGAAAAAATAAGAGGTTTAATTAACGTGAAATATTGTCCTAAATGTGGTCGAGAACTTCATCAAAAAGCACACATTGAAGGTCGTGATGTTCGTGTATGCACATGTGGATATATCGATTGGGATAATTGGGTTAACGTATCAGCTGTAACGGTTGCATATAATGAAGATAATGACATTTTAATGGTTCGTATGAAACGCACGGGAAAATTAACATTTCCCGGTGGTTACAGAAATATTGGTGAATCATTAGAAGATGCGGCAAAGCGAGAATGTCTTGAAGAATCTGGCTATGTAGTCGATGATTTAAAATTATTTAATGTATATACACTTGACCGATTAAGACTCGTTTGGATCATTTTTAAAGCTAAAGTTGTCTCAGGTGATTTTATTGATAATGATGAGGTAAGTGAGGTTGTCTTTATTAATAAACATACATTGCCTAAAGATAGTGATTTAAGAGGGTCTTTGTCGATTAGATTATTAACAGAACTGTTTAACTAATAATAGGTCGGGAAGTGGCTCAGCTTGGTAGAGCACTCGGTTCGGGACCGAGAGGTCGCAAGTTCAAATCTTGTCTTCCCGACCATTTTGTATCTTGAGTAATGATATTGACCTATTGTATAATAGAAGGTACGAAAGGCAAAAGGATACTAGTATGATCATTGTCTATGTGATTGATAATTACGGGGAACTATCAAATGGAACAACCATTACAGCACTTCGCTCTAAGGAACAATTAGAAAAGCGAGGACATACAGTGAGGGTTGTTACCTCAGGTCCAGTTGAAGGACCTGATATTTATCATTTAGAAAAAAGATATATTCCAATTGTTTCTGCTGTTTCAGAAAAACAACAAATGTATTTTGCGAAACCAAATAAAAAAGTGATGACCGAAGCATTTAAAGATGCTGATGTTGTACATTTCTTTATGCCATGGAAAGTCTCAAGAGTTGGTATCAAATTATGTAAAAAATTAGGTGTTCCATATACAGCCGCTTTCCACACACAGCCTGAAAATATTACATTTGGTATGGGATTGGGACGATGGGGAAGTCCCGTTGCTTGGCTCATTTATCGCAAGTTTTGGCATCAGTTTTATCGTAAAGTAACGCATGTACATTGTCCAAGTCCATTTATTTCTTATGAACTTAAAAACCAAAGATACAATAATCGTTTTCATGTCATTTCAAACGGTATTGATAGTGTTTATCGTCGAGGTGAAGTTCATGAACATGACCATTTTCAAATTTTATCGACAGGTCGTTATGCATTAGAAAAAAGACAGGATATTATTATCAAAGCGATTGGACAATCTAAATATCGCGACAAAATTAAATTAATTCTGGCTGGTCATGGACCATTTGAAAAAAAATATAGAAATCTTGCTAAAAAATATCAGGTAGATACAACATTCGCTTTCTATACACAAAAAGAACTGATCGCTAAAATTCATGAGAGTGACTTATATGTTCATGCAGCGGATGCTGAAATTGAAGGTATCGCTGCGTTAGAAGCGATTGCTTGTGGGTTAGTCCCCGTTATCGCCGAATCAAACAAAAGTGCAACTGCACAATTTTCGATTGATGATCGAAACATATTTAAGGCAAATCAACATAAAGAATTATCGGAAAAAATCGATTATTGGTTAGATCGACCATATGAACGTAAAGAGATGTCTATTAAATATGAAGCACATGCTAATAATTTCCGCTTAGATCATGCAGTATCATTATTAGAACAAATGTTTAAACAATCGGTTGAGGATTATAAGCGTGCTGTTGTTGCAAAACAAAAAGATCAACGCAGTTATCGGAAGAATTTTAAGCAATCGTGGATAAAACGTACTGCTTCATGGCTTGTTTATTATGGTGTCGCCTTACCAATTTTAACGATTTATTTAAGATTAATTCGTGGTGTTAAGATCAAGAATAGAAAAAATCTTAAAGAACTTAAAGGCGGCGCAATCATGGTTTCAAATCACGTACATACACTTGATTCTGTGATGAACGCTATTACCATTTTCCCTAAAAAACCGGTGTTTACAAGCATTAAATCTAATTTCAAATTGCCTGTTGCAGGAAGACTTGTTAATATTTTAGGATCAATGCCTGTTCCTGAAACACCATCAGAAATGAAAGTATTCTTTTACGAGTTATCAAAACAAGTCCGAAAAGGAAGAATTGTACACTTCTTCCCCGAAGGTGAATTGATTAAAGGTGATAGTAAACTTAGAGATTTTAAACGTGGTGCGTTTATGCTAGCAGAAGAAACGAAATCCCCAGTATTACCTGTAGGTATTAGTTTTCATGAAAAAAATAGATTCTTCCCACTAGTGGGTAAAGATCGTATTGTGATAAATGTAGGTAAACCTATTTATCCCGATGTATTTAAATTAAAAAGAGAATCCATTGAAGATTTAAGTGATCAATCATTTGACGCGATGGACGAACTTATTTCATACGAAATGGTGTCATAGAGGCGATATGCCTCTTTCACTTTAAAAGGGTAAAAACATGAAAGATGATTATGTTAAAAAGAATGCAAAAACTATCGATAAGTGGGTATCAGAAGGATGGGAGTGGGGAATTCCTATATCACACGAACAATATGTAGAAGCGCAAAAAGGAAATTGGGAAGTCGTTTTAACCCCTATTAAAACAGTTCCTAAATCATGGTTCCCTCCATTAAAAGGTTTAAGCGTATTAGGTTTAGCAAGCGGTGGCGGACAGCAAATGCCGATTTTTGCTGCACAGGGTGCTATGTGCACTGTCTTTGACTTATCAACGAAACAACTTGAATCAGAAAAATTAGTTAAAGAACGTGAAGGCTATGACATTGATATCGTTCAAGGAGATATGACGAAACCATTACCATTTGAAAGTGAATCTTTCGACTTAATTTTCCACCCCGTATCAAACGTTTACGTCAAAGATGTCAGACATGTATTTAAAGAATGTTATCGTGTCCTTAAAAAAGGTGGCATTTTACTTGCTGGTTTAGACAACGGAATTAATTTTATTGTCAATTATCCAAACGAAAAAGAAATTGTTCATCGTCTTCCTTTTGATCCAACGACTGATGAAGCATTAATGGCTATGATGGAAGAAACGGATTCGGGCGTACAGTTTTCTCATTCATTAGAAGAGCAAATAGGTGGCCAACTAAGTGCAGGGTTTCATATCGCAGATATTTATGATGATATTAATGGTGAAGGATATTTGCATGATATGAATATTCCTACCTTCTTCGCAACCAAAGCGATAAAATAATATAAGACGGTATTTACCGTCTTTTTTAATTTAACATTTTGATTTATGCGCTGTATAATATAACCATATAACATTCGATTTAAAAACATACATAAGGAGATTTACATGGAACATATTATTGAAATCAAGAATCTCACAAAAGACTATGGTAATCATAAAGGCATTTTTGATGTCTCTTTTTGGGTTGGTAAAGGTGAATGTATTGGCTTTTTGGGACCGAATGGTGCCGGAAAAACAACAACGATGCGCCATTTGTTAGGTTTTATTAAGAATCATACAGGGGTTGTAACCATTAAGGGACTTTCTTGTTTTGAAAACCAAAAAGTACTTCAAGAATCAATTGGTTATTTACCAGGTGAAATTACATTTATAGATGAATTTAATGGTGAACAATTTATACAGTTTATGGCACGCATGAAGCGTGTAAATGATTTAACTTATGCAAATGAATTAATCGATACATTTGAGCTTGATACAACCGTATCAATTAAGAAGATGTCAAAAGGAATGAAACAAAAATTAGGTATCGTTATCGCATTTATGAGCAAACCTAATATTTTATTATTAGATGAACCATCTAGTGGGTTAGATCCATTGATGCAAAATAAGCTCATTGAACTTGTCAATAAACACAAAAAAATGGGGGCGACCATTCTTTTATCTTCACACATGTTTGAAGAAGTTGAACGAACATGTGATCGTGTCTTGATAATTAAACAAGGATATATAGTTGCTAATGAAAATATTGAAACGTTAAAAACAAATCGTCATAAACGTTTTATTATTAGTTTTAAAAATGAAGAAGAAGCAAAAAAATTTATGAATAATGAGACATGCAAAAAAATATCAAATACCATTATAAGTATTGATTTAAATACCGATATAGATAGTTTTATTAAAATGATTAGTCATTACTCAATTGTTAGTTTGGATGTACCGAGTCAATCCCTTGAAGAAATTTTCCTACAATATTATGGTGGTGATATGGCATGATTAACTGGACATTATATAGTAAAGAAATGAAAAGCAATCTTTTCCTCGCCATTATATTTGCTGCGATTATAACATTATATGGCACGATGATTGTTGCGATGTTTGATCCTGAACTGTCAGATATATTCAGACAATTTTCTGATTCCATGCCAGGTGTCATGAATTTAATGGGTTTTGGTGTGATTCCTGATACGATGACTAATTTTATTTATGCATTACTTTATGGCTTTTTATTTATTGTGTTTCCGATGATCTTTTCAATATTAGTCATCCAACGTTTGGTGTATCGTTATATTGATAAAGGATCGTTGGCATATTTATTATCTACACCTAACAGTCGGTTTCAAATTATCTTTACACAATTCTTTGTAATCCTGAGCTACCTATTGATACTCGTTGTATATTCGTTTACTTTAATTACAATAACCGCTGTCTTATTATATCCAGGCACATTAGATATCGGTAATTTCTTATATGGTAATTTGTCGTTATTATTAATGTTGTTATTTATTGCCAGTTTAACTTTTTTCTCATCTGCAGTCATTGGCGGTAAATATACAACTGGTATTACCGTCGGATTACCAGTGTTATTCTTTGTTTTTAAATTGATATCGAATTTAGGTGATGACTATAAAATAGTCCGGTATCTTACACCATTTTCTTTGTTTAATGTAAATCTAATATCGACATATGATCCAATGTCGTTTGTGTTTAACGGTATTTTGTTAGTCAGTACAATTGTTATTTTCGGTGCTACATTTTATCTTTTTGAAAGAAGAGATTTATCAATTTAAGACAAGTGGAGGTTATGATGTCCATACTTAAGGTTTTAGAATTAGAAAAATCATATCGTCAGAAAAAAGTGATTACACCTGTTTTAAGAGGTGTTGACTTTAATATTAATGAAGGTGAATTTGTATCTATCGTAGGACCTTCTGGATCAGGTAAAACCACACTCCTTTATGTTTTAAGCGGATTAGAAGATTATCAAAAAGGATCAGTTGAAATGTTCGAAAAAGAACTTTCAACGTATTCTGAAAGTGAAAAAGCTGAATTAAGAGCTAAACGTATTGGTTTTGTTTTCCAATTTTATAATTTAATTCCTAACTTAACAGTTTTAGAAAATGTGATGTTAGCATCAGTCATAGGCAAACAAAAGACCAAAAAAGAGATATCAGATCTATTATCACTTGTGGGTATGAGCGAATATGAAGATAGATATCCATCACAGTTATCCGGTGGGCAGCAACAAAGAGTCGCGATTGCGAGAAGTCTCATTAATGATCCAGATTTAATATTTGCAGATGAACCAACTGGTAATTTAGATGAGAAAACAAGTCACACCATTATGGCATTATTCCAATCTTTACATAAAACATTACATAAGACCATTGTCATGGTTACACATAATGAAAGCCTAACAACCTATGGAACGAGAAAATTATCCATGCACGATGGAAAGGTCGTCAATGATGAAAAGGTGGTTTAAAAAAGCCGCCTTCAGCTTTTTGTTTGCTTGGCGGAATCTAAGTGCACATCCTTTTAGAACACTTTTATTGATGATAGGTTTTCTAGGTGTTTCCATCACGATATTGATTTCAATTTCGATGAATGATTTGCTGTATACTTATTATTATGGAAATCAAATAGAAACGTATCAAGATATCGATTTAAAAGTCGCGGTTGATAATGATAGTAGTTCTCGCTTTTTTAGAACAACACCGCTTCAAAGTTCTAATATAGATGAATTTACGGATGGCATCTATCCGTTTTTTGAGTTTGATGTTCTTACACAAATCACAGAAGAAGATCGTGTTTATGTGCATGTTTTTGCATCATCAATAGATATGCTATCACATCTATCAAATCAACATATACAAACAAGTCAATTAGCAAATAATGAAGTCATTATTACATCCTCATATGCAAATGCTCATGATTTAAGTATTGATAATCAAATTTTATTACAAGCGGGTCAAGAAGAGCGTTATTTTATTGTGAAGGAAATTCTTGATGATGGAAAATTATTCACCGGTCATAGTATCTTCATTGATAAACAATCTTCATTTTCTTTTTTCTTAACGGCATTAGATCCAGCTTTAGCAGAATTCCCGCCTATTTTATTAACGAATATTTACAGTGTGCTTTATGTTGATATCAAAGATGATGTGACGGTTAGTGAGGGTATTACAGCATTTAAAGCAATTAACGAATATGAATCGCTAGATTATATTAAAGCGATTGATGACGTCGCGATTAATCAATTAATCAACCGAAATATTGCTTTAGTTAACGCACTATTAAGCCTTGTGTTTATCGCGATTATATTTGTTTTACAAACGACACTCAATGTCTATTTTCACGAGCGAAAAGCAAATGCTGCAACCATTCATGTGCTTGGTGGACGATATCGTTATGCATTTGGTATTTTAGGTATAGAAATCTTTTTTCAACAAGCTATCGCATTTATTATTGCAGTGATTACGACAAATATTAGTTTCAAAATCGGCATGACCTATTTATCATCAGCATGGATTTATCAATTAACAGTTGATCGCATACTTATGGCGTTAGGTATAACGCTTGTTGTAATACTATCTATGTTTGCATATTATGCATACCGTTATATGAAATCAGTTGATATGACACTTATTAGACGCATTGGTAATGAAAGACGACTAAATATGAAAGCACATATCATCATCGCACTTATGAGTTTATTACTTTATGGTGTGAGTTATTGGCAAATGTTAGTTGACCTGTTCGGTCATACGTTAAGTCTATTTAGAATTTTATTTGTGGCTTCATTCCTATTATCATTTCCATTTTTTATTTATGATCTATGTGTTCACTGGTTATCTAAATATAAAGAACGAAAAAAAACGTATTATCATATGAAGATTTTTTCTGGCAAAAAAGGTTTTTCTCTATATTTTTCGATGACACTAATTGTCTCACTCATTATTTTCTTGCTCGTATTCATGATCCAACATTTGAATCAAAGAGAAGAAACGTTCGCAAATGAATATCAGTTTGATATGATTGTCACAAGAATGACAGGTAACGAAGAGACAATCTATCAAGATATTAATCATATGGACAATGTAGAACATGCAAACCGAGCAGATATTTATGATGCAGTTGAAGTACCTAACCAAGTGCTCAGTATTGATTATGTGATCTCAATGGATATTTATGATATTCAAACATATTTTGATTTTGTAGATCTTGAAGATCAAATCGTTCGGTTAAGTCAGAAATTAGAATCATCTATTATATTACCAATAAGGTATAAGGAAATATTTAACTATCAAGTCAATGATGTTGTCGTCTTAACACTTAATCCCGATATACCTGAACAATCATTTATCATTGCAGGATTCTTTGAAAAGCAAGGACTTGATGTCGCTTTTACGAATCTTTATATGATTGATCAGGAGGTTCAAGACAACGCAAATAGTATTTTGATTACAGCAAAAGGAGATCGACATATTCTTTTTAATGATCTACTGGATTCGTATAGTAAACAACTTGTCGTTGTGATTGATTTTAAGACGACGTATGTTGATGTATATGTATCCCAAATGAATCTAGTTAAAAATTTTATTATCGGTTATATATTAGTATTAATTGCATGTTTTATTATGACGTTATCCAATCATCAAACGATGTTAAATATGACATTAGAAGCGGATCATGCGAGAATGTTAGCTATGGGATATGGATATCAAGAATTATCCAAGGATACGATAAAATCAGATATGATGATATTAAGTTTGATGTTATTTGTATCCACTCTTAGCTACCTACTCATATTTGATCAAATTAAGGGATTGTTTTCAGCCTTTGGAGCTTATGAATCGATTCGCTTTAATGTGACATCAATCTTTATTGGTATAAGTATCAATATTGTTCTATATATTGTATTGATAACGATGAGAATATTAAATGAACGAAAATTAAACATTAGTAAATATTTACGAATACTTTGATATTGAAAGTGTTCACTTGTTAATGCACGTTATTAGATGTATAATTAGGCTGAATATTGGCAGAAACACATGTATACATCTTTGTTACATATAAAAAATTGGATATTAAGCACATAGGAGGAAAGTCGATGAAAAAAGTAGTAGGTTTTCTCTTTTTGGTTGCAGTGAGTGTATTTTTATATTCATGTACTGGCTTAACGCTAGAAGCCCCCACTGTAACATTATCTGGTGATACGATTAGTTGGAGTGCTGTGCCTACAGCCACTCAATATTTCGTATATATTTATGAAACGAGTACTGAACCTGGAACAGATTTTGAAACGATAACTACAACAAGTTTTGATTTATCAACATTATCATTAACTGATGGCACATATAATGTCTATGTCATTGCATCAAGCGGTGCAAGTTTCTCAGCTCAATCTAATTTGGTTGAATATATTGTGAGTGGCGGTAGTGGCTTATCACTTAATGCCCCTACCGGTGTAACAATTACCGGTCATATACTTACTTGGAATGCTGTTACTGATGCAACTGGATATAAGGTTGTCATTGGAACTACAGAAGTAAATACAACATCCACAAGTTATGATTTATCCACAGTTAGTTTAGCTGATGGTGCGTATAATGTTTATGTCATCGCGACAGCTGGGTCTTCACGATCCACAAATTCCGCAACGGTGTCATATACAGTTTCAGGTAGTGGTGTTAGTGTACCAACTACACCAACCAATGTATCAATCACTGGAAGTATCATTTCCTGGACCGCAGTTACAGATGCAGTTAGTTATATCGTTACAATTAATGGCACTAACGTTTCTGTGACAACAACAAGTTATGATTTAAGTAATCAAACATTAACGGCAGGAAACTATCCAGTAACTGTCATTGCCGTGAATACTGCAGGACAGTCAGCTGCGACCGCTGCAGTTACTTACACAGTAACTCAAATGTCAAGTGTTAATGCAATTATTGCAGGTGTATTACCAATAATTAATCCAGTTTATGAGCCAAATATGGTTTTATCAGACTTTGATGAAGCGTATGAATATGCGGACTATATGCAAGTCGTAGCAATCGTTACGATATATGCAAATGCGTCAGAAGATGTTAATCTTGCTACAGCTGATGCGATTGGTGTATTCTCAGATATGGCTACTTTAATGGATTCTGAAGATCCACTTTTCACTAATCTTGAAACATTCATGGCAACAACATCAATGTTTGAAGATAATCATGTGACACCTGAAGTACTTGCACATATTTTAACCGCAGTAGGTACAGAAGCGTTGGCACTAGGTTCGAGCCAAATGATGTCATCAATTGAAACATTAGAAACAGAATTATTAGCATTACAACAAACATTAGCATTGAATACTAGCTACCAGGAAATGTTAACGATAATCGATAGCAATACACCAGTAACTGCAGAAGCAATTGCTGCACTACTAGATGCAAATGATGATTATACGCGTGAGTTGTTATACATCTTCCTAGATAAATGTATTGATATTAACAATAATGACATGTATTCAAATGATTATTATTATCGTGATTATCTTGACAATCAAGATGTTGATATGATGATTTCAATCGCGGAAGAAGTTGCAGCTGGAGATGATGCATCATTTATCGATAATGCAACTACTTACAGAATGATGTTTGACGGTATCAATTATTTATTTAGTCAAATTGATGAGACAAATGACCATATTTATGAATTAAATATGTTAGCTGATCGTTTAGATGGTTTAGATGTCATGCTTAATGATAGTCCTGAAACTATCGAATCGGCACTATCAACAGTTTTTGAATTTATGTTTACTGTGAGAGCTTCAATGCCTGCAAATATCATTGAGTTAATAGATACAGCATTGGATAGTGAAAATGGTTTATCTGGTTTATCTACAGCTGACATCATTCTTATCAAGAATGAATTTGTGGACATTATATCTGACGCATTACCAGATGAAGCAACATTCCAAACATTCTTTCAATCAATGTTGATGATTGGAGAAATTGCGTTAAACAATGACATTTCAAATATACCTGATCATGCCGATTATTTAGGTTCAGTTAGTTATAATATGATTAACATTGAATTGATGTTCATTGGTGACATTACGTTAGATGATGTAACAGAAATTCAAGCCTTAATTACCGCATTTGAAACGGCGTATGGTGAAGATGGAAATCCTTTAGAAAATCCAACTCCACTTATTGACATGATTGTCTACGCTAGAACATATCTAAATGATTTTATAACACTTCATCAAACAGATGTTGATACATTAGAAATACTCTTAGGATCTACTGGAACAGAAGCTGTATATTTAGAAATTTTATCGCAATTAACTGCTTTTGCAACAGATCAAAATCCAAGAGAACTAGATATGATTTTATATATTCTTGATGCGCTAAATTCAGAGTATGATCATATCATGACAATATTAGGTATTGCACCTGACATTGCAGATGGCTTACTTACAGCATTTGTAGATTCTGAAGCAAGTATCTTTGGTGTCATTATGGCGATGCAAAACATGGAACAACCAACATTAAGTGATATTGTGACAGCGCTAGAGTCATTAATAGATGAAGCAGCACTTTATCATGATGTGTTGGCAAGCCAATTCACACTTGCAAATATTGAAAGCATATTGTCGATGATGGTTATACCTGCGATGGCAGAATCTGGACTTTACGCTGATGATACGATGGTTGCTACAATTCAATCATTCATTCCTGATGTTGCTCAAATTATTTTAAATGTAGCATCCATAGAAGGTGATATGTTTGATGCACTTCAAACCCTCGTGATTGGCGATTATATTAACGAAACGAATGGTTTCACAGAACCTGTAGATGTTGGTAGTGCCTTAGCCTTTATTCATCTATTTGATAGTGTGTTGACACCAGCTAATGAAACGTTGATTGATGATACACTTGATATTATCTTTATTGATATATTAGGTGACGCAACCTTACAAACTAATATTGGTGTTGCGTCATGGCAGTCCATCTTTAGAGATATGTTAGAAGATGAAACCATCACATTAACTGATCCAATCAATCTTGCAGAAATTCAAACACACTTATCTGACATTAGATTAAGAATAGAAACAGTGCTTGATGAGTTTATGTCGTCAGTTCATGCATTCGCGTTAATTGATGTTACAACATTAACACCTGAACAAGAAGTTAGTGTGATGCAATTTGCCGCTCAATATGAATTATTTATCAATACCAGCCCAGAACACGAAGATCAATTGGCAAATGCGATTCCATTGACTGAAGGTGTTGTAGATACAAGTCTTTATTTAACTGATGAAATGTATTACACATTTACACCAACAGTCTCAGGTTATTATGAGTTTACAGCAACATTTAGTGAAGAACATAGTGCATATGTGGAAGCATATGGCGGTATGAATAACATGTGGTTCATTTCTAATTGGAACGATGGTACGAGTATTAGTTTGAGTGGTTTTATGAATCCAAATGAAACGGTATATGTTGTTTTAGATATTGAAAATGCTGCATATGTTGATGTCGATGCAGTCATGACAGAACTAGATGTTCCAGAATTAACACTTGACGTACCAGTTGACATGTCTTTCAATGATTATATATCAAATTACTATGTATATACACCAACGACTGATGGTTATTATGAAGTGACGATAAACGGTGCAGGTGAAATTCATGGTCAATTAAGGATTATTGATAACGACGGTAATTACATTGTTGATCGTTATGTGGATGATAACATGGAAACACATTTCTACTTAGATGCCGCTATTGGAGTACCATTCTTCTTTGAAATTGTAGTTCATGAATGGAGTTCACCACTTACAATTGAAATAAGTGAATTTATGGCGACCTCATTAGAAATGGATGTTGCTGCAACGGTTCCAAGTAGTACTAGTGCACAATATTATGCGTTTACTGTACCAACAGGAGGTCCATACACAATTGAACTCACATCAACACAAGATATTACATTTGATTTAAGACACTTTGGCAATCGTGGTGATTTGCAAAATGGATCATTTGAAATCATAGCTAATGATACATTATATCTTACTAACTTCTTAGCACCAAATCAAGTCTATATACTTGAAGTTACAAATATGACAGATACAGTAACGTTTGATATCACACTTACCGGATATGCAGCTCAAACAGTGACCTTAATTAATGATGCATCAATACCGGTCACTGCTGATCATGAATACTTCTTCGAGCTTGTCATAGATGAACATAGCTTATATCAAATCGATTTTACAACAACTGCAGAAACGTGGATCTTGGGAGATGTTTTAAAAACAGATGGTGAATATATTTATGGTTTTAGCAACGCTGTTGATCTTGCTGAAGGTTTCCACCCAGAATATTATTTTGTGCCAGGAACATATTTTGTAAGATTTAGTGTCAATGCTGATGTGACTATTGATGTTGGCTTGCAGATTCTAGAAACGCCAGTTGCGCATCTTGATGAAGAATTATTCATCGAAATTCAAGGCTATACAGATGTTATTATGCTATTCACACCAAATGTATCAGGAGAGTATATGATTTATTCTTATTCATCAGAGCCTTCTGATCCTTATATTGAAGTGTTTGATATGAACGGTTATGCTTTCATGTATGATGATAACAGCGGAGAAGGTTTAAACTTCGAAGTCTATACCTATCTAGAAAGTGGACAAACATATGCGATTCACTTTAGTAACTATGATGATATGGTGTCGTATAATGCAAGGATTGAACTAGTTGAAGAATATATGAATTAAAGAATTTTATTGACATATAAAGGCAAGCTGAGGCTTGCCTTTTTTGTAAATAAAATATCAAAATATTGTTAAAGATATATATAACCTATATAATGGAGACAATACATAAGGAGGTGGTTTTGTGGATTATATACTTGAAGTGAAAGATCTTTACAAATCATATAAAGACATTAAAGCCGTCAATGGGATATCGTTTTCTGTGAAGAGAGGAAGTTTGTTTGCTTTTTTAGGACCAAATGGTGCAGGCAAATCAACGACCATTAATATCATCACGACATTGCTTGATAGAGATAAAGGTGAAGTGATATTAAATGGAAAAACTAATGATACCTATTTTAGAGAAAAGATTGGTGTTGTATTTCAAGATAATGTCTTAGATGATCTTCTTACGGTTAAACAAAATTTAATTTTAAGAGGTTCACTGTATTTAAATAACAAAGCTGCTGTTCACAAACGATATGAGGAATTAAAATCCTTTTTAAATTTAGAAGAATTCGAACATCAACCATTTGGAAAATTATCAGGTGGTCAAAAAAGAAGAACAGAAATTGCAAGAGCTTTATTTGCGAATCCTGAACTCTTATTAATGGATGAACCAACAACAGGGTTAGATCCTGAGACGAGACAAACAGTTTGGAAAGTCATTGATGAACTTAGAAAACGAGATGGATTAACGATTTTTTTAACCACGCATTATATGGAAGAAGCAGTAGGTGCTGATCACGTTGTCATTATCGATAAAGGTCTCATTAAAGTTCAAGGAACACCTGCAGCTTTAAAAGATCAATATAGTCATGATCGATTAGTTATCGTACCACACGATAAAAAAGCATTTGAAGCATCACTTCAAAAGGAAAATATAGTGTATAAGAAAATAGCAGATCAGTTTGTTATAAAAGTTGATGAAACAGATGAGATGTTTAGATTATTAGATACATACAGAAAAAACATAAAATCATTTGAAGCAATTAAAGGGACGATGGATGATGTGTTCATCAATGTTATTGGGGAGGTGAATGGTAATGTTTGAGTTATGGTCATTAACGAAAAGACACATGCTTAGATATTTAAAAGATCGTGCCGCTGTTTTCTTCTCATTCTTGAGTGTACTTATTTTACTGGCACTTTACATTTTATTTATTGGTCGTTCATATACGGATGGATTGCCTGACATCTTTCCAGAAGAACTTAAAACTTTCTTAGTTGTGAGTTTAACGATGGGTGGGGTCTTGGTGATTAATTCAATGTCCTTATCGTTAGGAATCATGGGGACTTTTGTAGAAGATATAGCTAAACGAAATATTGATGCATTTCTAGTGACACCTATTAAAAGATGGAAAGTCATTATTAGTTATTATTTATCAGCAATCATTGTGACGAGCGTTTTATCATTAGTGATGTGGGGATTAACAATTGCTTATGTCGGTATTGCATCTGGATATTGGTATAGTCTTATGGTTATACTAAAAGCGTCAGGTCTTCTAATTCTTTATACATTTATCTCATCATCAATCATGATTTTCTTAGTGACCCTATTAAAATCAATTAATGCATTTGGTGCACTGTCTGGTATTTTAGGAACTTTAGTAGGTTTTACATCAGGTATTTATATGCCACTCGCTATTTTAGGTAAGGGGATGCAGTATGTGGCTTCAATTAACCCTTTCACACATATGAGTGTACTTTTAAAACAGGTTTTATTGGAAGAACCGTTAGCGGAAACAATCGGTTACTTTGGTGGAAATATGGATGCTTATAATAATATGCTAAACATGTATGGCAGCGTAAATAATGGTATCTTCGGTGTTGATGTATCACTCATCTGGTCATTTTTAGGTATTGGCGTATTATCGGCACTATTATTAGCGTTTGCGTTTAATAACATGAATAAGAAGATAAAGAGTTAGATGAAATAAAAATATTAATTAGCGGTATAATGAAAGTAAAGTTATATCGCTTTTTGTTTATATGAGGAGGCATTTATGAGTAAATTACCATATTTTAAACCGAAATCATTAATATACACAGGTACACATGTTGAAGGAAAAGCTATCATAAGACACTATCATTATGATGAGATATACTTTAAAGCCTATGATACATTCACACCTGATAAGACATATAAAAACTATATTCAAGTGATTGGTTTAACGGATACTGATATGATTAAAAAGATTCAAGAAACATATCAGATAGAACCGTTTATCATGGAAGATATTTTAAATGTGAAACAACGATTGAAATTTGATTATCACGAAGATTACATTTTTGCTACTTTGCATAACAGATATATAGATAAAGAAGATGTCAAAGCTGATTATCTTTCTATTTATGCTGTGGATCATACGGTCATATCGTTTCATGAAACTGAACCCGCATATTTAACATCACTTATTCCTTTATTGAAAGATTACAAAGAATTAAAGTCGCAAGGCTCTGATTTATTGTTTTACCACATCTTGGATATGATTACAGATGATCATATTGAACTGTTAGACTTTTATGATCATCAAATGAATGCATTTGAAGAAGAAGTATTGGAATCCAAGAAATTTGAACAATCGGAATTTTATCTTTTAAGAAAAAGAATGCTTCAACTTCATAGTATTATTACACCTATGTACGAACAAGTTGATAAAATGTTACAACGAAAACTACCTTTATTAACGGCGCATAGTTTAGGTTATTTTGATGATTTAAAAGATCACTTAAAACGATTAGATTCAAAACTCTTTCAATCAAGAGATATGATGCGTCAATTACTTGATTTACATATGAATAATCAATCAACTAAAATGAATAAAATCATGTCGACTTTAACATTGTTTTCTGCGATTTTCATACCACTCTCTTTCCTTACAGGATTCTTCGGTATGAACTTTCATTACTTTGAGGCATTGGATTTTCCATATGCGATTATCACATTTATTATCAGTTGTGTGCTCATTGCTGGAGGTATGTTTATCTTCTTTAAAAAACGTCGTTGGTTTTAGGACCCTTAAGGTCCTTTTTTTACATGCTATTTACAAAAGTATTACTAAACAGTGATAGATAGATTTCATCAGTTCTCATACAATAGAGATGATCACAGGAAAATTATAAGGAGAACATAATGAAAAAAGTCGTTTTAGTATTAATCACTGTCTTAGCATTGACGTTAAGTGCATGTACAAGTAATGAAGGATTTGATGCATCATCAGATATTTCAGTTTATACAAGAGATACATCTAGCGGTACAAGAGCTGGATTCATGGGTAAAATTGGTTTTGAAGAAGCAGAAGCTGATGATTCAGTTTTAGCTGATGGATTTATTATTGCTGGTAATGATGAAATTATTTCAGCCGTTCAAGATGATTTATATGCAGTTGGTTATGTCTCACTTTCAACGTTAGATACAACATTATTTAAAGGGTTGAATTTTGAAGGGGTTGCTCCAACTGAAGCAAACGTACTATCAGGTGAATACTTATTAGCTCGTAGATTCAATTATATGTTACGTGATGACTACTCTGTTTATGGCGATGATGCAGAACGTATTGAAGATTTAGCAAATGCATTTGTTGCCTATATGGGATCATCAGAAGGACTAGCTACGATTAAAGCAGCTCATGGTATCGTTGATGTCACTTCAGGTCAACCTTGGGCTACAGTTAAATCAGGTCAAGATTGGGAAGCAACTGTTAATGGAGATAACAGTGACTTAACGATTAAATTCGGTGGTTCAGATTCTGTTGAAAAAATTGCAAAAGCATTATCTGCTGACTTTGCACCTAAAGCTGGTAATTTCATTCCTGAACATAATCATACAGGTTCATCAAATGCTTATAAAGGGTTGAATGGTGAAAACAGTGCAGTGAATGATGCATTATCTATTATGATAGGTTTCGCTTCAAGAGAATTTAAAGATACAGAACCTGCAAATGTGACAGGTGTTGTTGCAATTGATGCAATCGTTGCTATCGTTAACTTAGAAAACCCAGTCATGAATATGACAGCTGAAGATCTAAAAAATATCTATAGTGGTTCAATTACAACTTGGGAATCATACATATCTTAAATCGTTATTAACTTAATTTAGTAAAAAACACCAGTCTAAGGATTGGTGTTTTCGCATGTTAAAAAGGAGCCATTTATGCAATCAGTAAAAGAACACATCACCGCAAAAAACATCAGAAGAAAAAACCGTGCTGATCTGATTTTTAGACATATTTTTAGAGCTGCAAGTTTATTATCCGCATCTTTTGTTATTATCGTTGTTATTGTGATTGCTGTAAGAGGAATAACACCATTTGTTTCGTCTTATGTTGGGTATAACAACTTAACCGGTCAAATCATTTTAAATCCAGTCAATCCTATTAGATTTATAACTAAAATGTCGTGGTTATCAGGTGCTGTAGGGGCTTCCAGTGATTATGGTGTCGGTTTTGCAATTTTAAATACAATCATAGCTGTATTAATGTCACTTATTATCACTGTGCCAGTGGCTTTGTTAACAGCACTTTTAATTGCAAAAGTCGCACCAAAAAGAATATCAAACTTTTTAAGTACTGTCGTTGAGCTTTTAGCCTCCATACCATCTATTATATATGGCGTGATTGGTTTAGGTGTGATTACGAATATTGTCGGATGGATTGGTAATCTTTTTAATTATCAAACCTCTGCGGGTCTTTCACTATTATCCACAGTACTGGTTTTATTTATGATGACATTACCGACAATTACTGCGGTTGCTGAAACATCAATTAGAGCCGTTAAAAATGATATTATTGAAGGATCATTGGCGTTATCAGCAACACCGATGCAAACCTATTTTAAAGTCGTTTTAACAAGTGCAAAAAGCGGTATTTTTGCAGGTGTGATTTTAGGTGTTGGTCGTGCTTTAGGTGAAGCAACTGCGGTTTCTATGGTATCAGGTAACTCTTTTAGTGGCGTGACAATAAACCCATTAGCAACTACATCCACATTGACATCACGCATGTTAATGGGTATTAAAGAAACGACTGGTATCGATTATGATATACGTTTTTCGGTTGGACTTGTACTCATGGTTGTCATTTTAGTTACAAACGTCCTACTTCGTTGGGTCATGAAGAAAGTAGGTAACTTAGATGAAAACTAACATTAAAAAAAGTAAACAAACTTATGATAGAATCGCTAAAACATCTATTTACAGTATGGGTTTCATTGGCGTGTTGATACTTGCAATGGTGATTATCTATGTACTTATGACAGGTGCATCACTCGTCAATTGGGATATGCTAACTGGAGATTCTCAAGATATTAATACGAATGTCTATTTAAATGTTGGTCCAAGTCATTTTGAAGCTGAACATGAATTAGGTGATGAAATATATTATTCATCAGCATGGGGTGTAGGTTTTGTTAATGAGATCAACCGGGCTGGACATGATATTGTCGAAATTGCTTATATTCATTCTGATAGTCCATTCTTAAACGCGTTAGATAAAAACAATAGTGATGAAAATGGAAATCCAACGGTGATTAGGCTAAATGAAAATACATCGATACAAACCGCTATTTTTAACAATTTCACCTCATTCACGTTTTATACAGATGGAGCTGAAGCGGTTAGAGATGTCTTTCAACAAGCTACACAAGTTGATGATGTCACCGTACAAGTTGTTGGTGGCGGGATTAGAGGGTCAGTCTTAACAACATTGTGGATGATTTTGATTACATTGATACTAGCGGTTCCCATAGGGGTTGCTACTGCAATATACTTTAATGAATTTGCGAAAAACACAAGATTCTCGAACATGATTAAATCACTTGTTGATATGTTAACAGGTGTTCCATCGATCATTTATGGATTGTTAGGTGCAGCGGTTTTTATACCGTTACTTAATTCAACGGGGTTGACAGCAGGTGGTTCAATCTTAAGTGGTGCAATCACTATGGCTGTCATATTGCTTCCAACGATTATTAAAAGTACAGAAGAAGCACTTAAAATCATTCCAAATGATTTAAGACAAGGTTCATTGGCTTTAGGGGCAAATGAGACGCAAACTATATTCAAAGTCGTCCTTCCTAATGCAATACCAGGTATATTGACTGGAGTACTGTTAGGGATAGGTAGAATAATGGGTGAATCGGCAGCGTTAATCTTCGCTGTTGGTGCTGTAACAAAAGACACAGTTTCACTGACAGAACGCTCGTCCACCTTAGCGGTTCATATATGGGTTATAATGGGAGGAGAGGCACCAAATTTCGAACTAGCCTCAGCCATCGCCATTATTATGTTAATTGTTGTATTTATCATAAACTTTATTGTTAAGTTATTTGCTAAACGACTACAGAAAAACATGAATTGGAGTTAACACAATGAATAATAATATACAAAATAAAGCAGTATTTAAATTAAATAATATCAATTTATTCTACGATGAATTTCAAGCAATTAAGAATATATCGATGGATATAAACTATCATGAAGTCACAGCGTTCATTGGACCTTCTGGATGTGGAAAATCAACATTTATTCGTATTTTAAATCGTATGAATGATTTAATTTCTTCATGTAAGGTCACAGGGGATGTGCTATATGAAGAACAAGATGTCTATAGTAAAGACTTTGATGTGATTGAATTACGATCTAAAGTAGGTATGGTATTCCAAAAACCTAACCCATTTCCAATGAGCATTTATGATAATATTGCATATGGTCCAAAATGCCAAGGGATTAAAGATAAAAAAATACTTGATGAGATTGTTGAAAATTCACTTAAGAAGGCTGCATTATGGGATGAAGTCTCTGATCGATTAAAAAATTCAGCGATGAGTTTATCTGGTGGTCAACAACAACGTTTATGTATCGCAAGAACCATCGCGATGGAGCCTGAAGTGATTTTAATGGATGAACCAACATCGGCACTAGATCCGATTTCAACAGCTAAGATTGAAGACTTAATTGTTGAATTAAAAAAAGATTATACGATTGTTATCGTGACGCATAATATGCAACAAGCTGCAAGAATCTCAGATAAGACGGCATTTTTCTTGTTAGGTGAGCTTATTGAATTTGAAGATACTGCAATGATGTTTTCAACACCCAAACATAAAAAGACTGAAGACTATATTACTGGTCGTTTCGGATAATAGGAGGAAAATCATGTCACTAAGACATACATTACAAGAATCAATTGAAGAATTAAAACAAGAAGTCACAGGGATGGCAGATCTTGCACTTCATAATTTAAGGGAAGGATTAAAAGCATTTAAAGATGCTGACATGGAACTTGCCAAACAAGTCATTAAAGGTGATGATGATGTTGATTTTTATGAAGAAAAGATTGCCAAGCAAGCTTTAAAGATCATTTGGAAAGAACAACCAGTAGCAACTGATCTACGGTTTGTTACAGGTGTCTTAAAATTAATTACAGATTTAGAACGTATTGGGGATCATGCGAGTGACATTGCAGAAATGACACTTCATTTAGAGGGCAAGCAAAACAAACGCGTGTTACCTATTACATCAACAATGGCTGAAATCGTTGAAAAAATGGTTTTAAAAGCGATTGAAGCTTTAATAAGAATTGATGTGGAATTAGCAAATGAAGTCATAAAAATGGATGATGATGTTGACAGTTTGTTTAGAGAATTGATACTAAAGATGACATCAGAATTAAAACATGATAAAATTGACCCAAATGATGCCATCTATACATCAATGGTCGCGAAGTATTTTGAACGTGTTGGTGACCACGCCGTCAATATTGCACAATGGATTATTTTTATCGAAAAAGGCACACATAAGAATACACTGTTATTCTAAGGAGGATAAGCATGCCACTTATATATTATGTAGAAGATGATCAAGCAATCAGTCATATCATTGAAAAGACCATTGAAAATGCCAGCTTAGAAGGTCAAGGGTTTTCAACAGGTGAAGCATTTATGGCTGCTTTCCGGAAACAAAGACCCGATTTTATTTGTTTGGATATTATGCTTCCTGATGTGTCAGGGATTGACCTACTAAAACTCATCCGTAAAGTGGATCGTGATGTACCCATTATGATGGTTTCTGCATTACAGAGCGAAATGGATAAAGTCATTGCTTTAGATGCAGGTGCTGATGATTATCTGACGAAACCTTTTGGTGTTTTAGAATTAACATCCAGAATTAGAGCGAAGTTAAGAAAAACACAAGGTCCTATGACATATCTTTTTAACAATGTCATGATGGATGATCGTAAACATCAAGTTAAAATTAATGATGAAGATGTTTACTTCACACAAAAAGAATACGACATTTTAAAATTATTATTAAAAAACGAGCATGATATCGCATCTAGAGAAGCGATTTTTAAGAGTGTTTGGGATACTGACTTTATCGGTGAAACAAGAACACTTGACATGCATATCAAATCGTTACGAAAAAAATTATCTGAACATGGCGCAGACATAGCGATTAAGACTGTACGAGGCGTCGGTTATCATTTAAAATGAAAAGGGCAATTATAAGAAACAATCTCTTGTTATTATTAGGAGCGTTTTTTATCTTTTTCATCGTTGTCTTTTTTTCTTTATATACATTTGAAAAAAGGAATCAAGAAACCTTTATGGGGTTTTTATTAAACGAAGTCAATATTGCATATGAACAATACACGGGCACCGATAGTGAATTCGTTGATGATTATGGTTATGAAGATCGTAGAATCACCATTATGGATGAACATGCAGTCGTATTGGCTGATTCACACCATTCAGAAATAGGTTATGACGAAAGCGATCAATATGAGATTCTTAATTTAGGTCGTGTGGCATCCAGAGAATCTGCACATATCGGTGAACAGTTATTATATATCGCGATGCAATTAGATGATGGTGCTATCTTAAGAGTATCTATCCCACTTGCAACACAAACAAGATTATATAGCATTATCATATGGACATTAACGTTTGGTACGGTTGTGATTGGCGTCATTTATTATTATGGCTTAAAACAGGTCAATAAGAATCTTTTAAAACCTTGGAATTCTGTTAAAGAAGGACTGTTAGCATTAAATCAAGGTAAATATCAATTAATGAGTTTAACAAGCCCTTATCCTGAAATTAATGATATCCTTCATGAAATGAATACGATTAATGAAGAAACGTCAAAACATCTATATCAAATTGAAGCCTATCATCATCAACTTGATCGTATTTTAAATAGTTTACAACAAGCAGTTCTATTGTTTAATGGCGATGAGAAGTTGACGTATTTTAACGCTGATGCAAAAGAACTCTTTAAATTAGATGATGATGACTTAATCGCACCTAGCTATTGGTTTATTAGAGATAATGACTTAAAACAAGCCATTCATGAAACGAATGTCAGTGGTGATGATTTAATCATGGACGTTTTATATGATGAAATCATATATGAAGTCAAAACGATTCATTTAGAGACAATAGAGGAATTTGGTGATCAACCTCGTATTCTTGTCATTCTTAAAGATGTGACACAACAAAGGCAACTTGAACAAGTCAAACGCGATTTTATTGCTCACGCTTCTCACGAGTTAAAATCACCTTTAACGGTTATTAAAGGTAATGCAGAACTGATTGAATTGGATATGTTGAAATCAAAGGAAGACATTAAAAATTCTGCCATTCAAATTAATAAGCAAACGATTCAAATGACAGCGTTAATTGAAGATATGCTTATGTTATCAAGGCTTGAAAACTTGACAGATAAACCACACGATGCATATGATCTATCTGTAATCTTAAGCGATGTTGTTGACCAGTTAAGCATAGAAGCGAAACAAAAAGATATGACATTAAATGTAGATGCTTCAAAAGTCACGATGATTTGTGATCCTCTAGATATACATAAATTGTTTAAAAATCTCATTGAAAATGCGATTAAGTATAGTGAAAATAAAAAAGCGATTCATATTAAATTAAAAAAAGAACAAAAATTTATCACGTTTATTGTCAAAGATCATGGCATAGGAATACCCAAAGAACACCAACAAAGAATTTTTGAAAGGTTCTATCGTATTGACAAAGGAAGACTGGATAAAGGCACAGGCTTAGGATTAGCCATTGTTAAGCATATCACACATAAGTATCATGGCGTCATTGGTTTGGAATCAAGTCTTCAAAATGGTACAGAAATTACGATAAAATTTCATTTGTAGCTTTCATTAATTTTCATTAAAAAAAGAGTTGAAATATTAAGTCAAATTCTCTATAATGGATATACACATCAAATAATGATGGTGCATTATGGGGATAAGGCATAATCGAGAGGGCGTGCAGACTAGCTGCAAGTCTTTTCAGTTACCTCTTACACTCATAAAGCATACTATGTATGCTTTATTTTTTTCATAAAAAGGACTGATAACACGTGGTTGTAACTTATGATACATTAACTGGACAATCGAAACGTTTCGCGACTAAAATCAGTGATCGGATAGAGGACGTGAATAGATATATTCCCAATCCTGATGACGAAATACTACTCGTTACTAGAACCTTCCGATTTGGCGAAATACCTGATACCACCAAACGCTTCTTAGACCGCTTTAGCAAGCAGGTTATCGCAGTTTGCGTTTCTGGAAATAAAAACTGGGGAAAAGCCTTCGGTGCTGCAGGTGATAAAATTCAAGCGCAGTATGGCATACCATTGATACACAAATTTGAAGCATCTGGTTTTGATACAGATGTCAATATGGTCCAAGCGTGGATAGAAAACTACCAAAATAGAAAAGGGGAACAATAGTTATGGCAATGTTTAAGACAACAGAAGATTTAATCAAGAAATTTGTAGGGGCAGAAGAAGATAAGTATACAGATTATTTAAAAAGAGAAAATAGTAACTTTGTGGTCTCTTTACCACTTTTAAGAAAAAATATCTCCAACAAAGCTGAAGAAGAATATTTAATGAATCATATTTTTCCAAGAAAGCTAGTTGATTTATATGAAGACGGTGTCGTTTATATTCACGACAAACAACTATCATCTTACTGTCAATCTGTTTCATGTAAAGATGTTGCTACAAAAGGGATTCCATCGATTGCTAAAAACATGTTAGAATCTGATGCAGCTTCTTCATTACCAACACTCATTCGTCATTTTTCAAATGTCGTAACGTTAATGAGTCAACAAGTTTCTGGTGCGGTCATGTTATCACAAATGACAACTGTTATGGCAAGTTATCTTTATGAAGAAGAAATGAATAGACAGTTTTATACCGAACATACGTTAACTAAAATGATGTATCAACTTATTTATGAACTTAATTTACCACTTCGTTCTGGTTCAGAAAGTGCTTTTTCAAACTGTACATTAGAATTCGGCAAACCTTCAGAAGAAATCAAAGATGAATATGTCATCATTGGTGGTGAAGGTATGAATTACAAATACAGTGATATTCCGAGTGACTATTTTGATCGAATCAATATCGCATTTATCAATGCGATGGCAAAAGGAACGAAAAAAGGTATTCCATTAACGTTTCCGCTTATTACCGTGCAAATTGATGATAATTTCAATTATGATAATGATGTTTTCCATCACTTATTAGATAGAATGTATCAATGGGGTGGTGTCTATTTTGAAAACTTTAGAACGAGACCTTTTACTGATCATTACTACACGCAATTAAACCCTTATATTAAACCAAAAGACCCAAGTGTTTCAAGAAGTTTATGCTGCCGTTTAAATATTGACTTATCCGTTCTTTCCAGAGCTGGTGGTGGTATCTTTGGATCGTCAGTAGGTAATGTTGGCGCGATTCAAGTCTTGAATTTAAATATGAACCGTATGTTAATTGAATTCGGTCATGATAAAAAATTACTTAAACTAAAAATACGTGAATACCTGGAAGTGATGGAAGAAGGACACATGGCGAAACGCGCATGGGTCGAAAATCACAAGTTCTTATATCCGACATTCTTCGCATTCAACCACGATCTTAAAAACTATTTCAATGTCTTCGCCGTGACAGGTATGCATGAAGGGTTGATTAACAGTGGTTATCCAGAAGGTTTAAATGATGAAAATGGTAAACCATTTGCACATGAACTGATGCAATACATTTCAGAAATCATTAATGACTTTATTGTTCGTGATCATGTCGCTTGTGGTATTGAATATGCTCCTGCTGAAAATGCTGGTATTAAACTTGCGAGAAGTGATGTCAAGTGGGCAAGAAAAAATGATCGAGAAATCTTTGTTCAAGGACATGACGATGACGTTTATTTAACCTCAGGATGCATGTTACCATTTGGTGAAGAAGATTTCACGAAACAAGTTGAGAATGCTGCTGAATTCCAAGGTTATGCGACCTCTGGTTCAATTCTTCATCACTTTATTGAATCAAAGATTGAACCTGAAGTTCTATCGTCATACCTTCAAAATTTATTCTCAAAACCAATTAATTACATTACGCTTACACCAACCATTACGAGTTGCTTAGAATGTGGTACTAAGATTGTAGCCAAAGATGCGAAAGATGTCGTTACATGTCCAGTATGTGGGTCAACTGATATTGCATCTTACTCACGCGTCATTGGTTATGTACGTATGATTGCTCGTCAAAATGTAAAAGTTACTGAAGAGGGTTACTATCAGGGAGAATATAATTTCTGGAGTAGAGCTAGACGCCTGGATTGGGCTCAAAGACGCCGTTTCAATGATAATGATGCAGCACCTAAAGAAGTCGAACAACCATCAGTTGAATAAGCATATAATTGATCAGCATCCCAGTTTGGGATGCTTTTCTTACAAAGGATAGTTATGAAGCCAATTAAGTATTATGAAAAAATTATTTTCTCACTAAGCGAGATTGAGAACCATCCCGTTCTTTTAGTGCATGCGTTAACAGGATGTATGTTTCATTGTTATAAATGTTTCAACTATGAGGAACTCATTGAAAAGAAACATGATAAGTTTTATACCATTGATGATGTCTTAAAAACGATTGATAGACAAAAGAATATAATTGATTATATTTTATTTAGTGGGGGAGAGTATTTGCTTGCTCCAATTGAAAGTTTAATTCATGATTTAGAACAAGTTAGAATGATCACTGATCGTAAAATTATCGTGTATACGACTGGCTATGAATTAGATAAAATGAAAGAACTTGTCAAGAGAAAGTTAATTGATGGTTTCCATATTGATATGAAACTCCCGTATCATTTATTAACGACAGATGATTTTGACCTCATAAAAAAAACCATGGGGATTCATGTAAAAGATCTAAAATTGATTCATAAATTAATGGAATCGATTGAATTTGTCGTTCAAAATGATAAGGGTTATAGTCAGGTTCGTTCAGTCAAATATCCATTTTTAGATGAGTCTGCATTTATAGAGTGCAAATCATTTATAGATAGGCTTAATCGTTTGTATAATAGAAACATACCTTATTTTGCGAATCGGTTTTTGGATCCGTCTAAGGGGATATAAATAAAGGGGTGTTTTTATGGATAGAACGAGTATACCAGAGTGGATTTTACTCAATAATCAAATCGTTGACGAACATGGTGGGATTCGTGATTTGAATAAAGATAAGGAAGCAGTAAAATCATATTTTTTAAATGAGGTCAATAAACGAACTCAATTTTTTCATTCGCTTGAGGAACAACTTAACTACCTCATTCGTAATGATTATTACGAAGCAGAATTCTTAGCACTATATACGATGGAACAGATTCAAGCCATCTTTGATATCGCTTATCATAAACGTTTCCGTTTTCCTACTTATATGGGTGCGTTTAAATTTTACAATGACTACGCCTTGAAGTCGCGTGATAAAAAGGTCTTTTTAGAACGGTATGAAGACCGTTTATCTGTAACTGCTTTATATCACGCAAACGGTGACTTTGAGATGGCAAAACGTATTATCGAACGTTTAATCAATCAAGATTTTACACCAGCTACGCCAACACTTTTAAATACGGGAAAAAAGAAGCGTGGTGAATTTGTATCTTGTTTCTTATTAGAAGCAGGAGATTCACTTAATGACATTTCACGTATTTCTGAATTTTCTATGCAGTTATCAAAAATTGGTGGTGGTGTTTCGATTAATTTAAACAACTTAAGAGCTAAAGGAGAAGCGATTAAAGATATTCCTAATGTATCTAAAGGTGTTGTAGGGGTTGCCAAGTTGCTTGATAATAATTTCAGATATGCAGATCAAATGGGTCAACGTACAGGGGCAGGCGCTGTTTATTTAAATGTATTTCATGCTGATATTGAAGATTTTTTAAATATCAAGAAGTTAAACGCTGATGATGATATTCGTGCAAAAACATTATCAATGGGTGTCGTCATTCCTGATAAGATGATTGAACTTGCAAGAGAAAATAAAGATATGTATGTTTTCTACCCACATACTGTCTTTAAAGCATATGGTAAAGATTTCTCTGATATTTCAATTGATATGAATCACTGGTATGATATTTTAGTGGATGATCCACGTGTCCGTAAGAGAAAGATTAATCCTCGTAAGCTATTAGACGCGATTGCGTCACTTCAAGGTGAATCAGGATATCCATACATTATGTTTTCTGATAATGTCAATCGTGTTAACGCTATGGCAGATCCGGTCAAATTTTCAAATTTATGTACTGAAATTCTACAACCAACAAAGACATCACATTATTCTGACTATGATAAACATGATGAAGATGAAATTGGTATGGACGTCTCATGTAACCTTGCTTCAGGTCATATGGGTAATATGATTAAACATAACACCATCAAAGAAACTGTGTTTGCAGCGATGGATGTGATGAACTCCGTATCAGAACAAACAAATATTACATATGTTCCAGCGATTGCAAAAGCGAATCGCTTAAATCGCAGTGTAGGTTTTGGTATCATGGGTCACCATGGTTTTATTTCTGAAAACTTTATTCCTTATGGTAGTGATGAAGATATTGATTTAGTGGATGTATTCTTTAGTATAGTTAACTATTATTCATTAGTTCATTCAATGGAAAAGGCAAAATTAACAAAACTTAAATTTTATAATTTTGAAACATCAACCTATGCTGACGGATCATACTTTAATGATCGAAAAGCAGTATATCCAAAAACAGAACGTGTCAAAGAAATCATGAAGGATATCTATGTACCAACAGATGAAGATTGGCGACAACTTAAAGAAGATGTCATGACATACGGATTATATAATTCTCATCGTCTCGCTGTCGCACCTAATGGCTCTATCGGATATGTCATGAGTGCTACCCCTTCTTTAACACCAATTAAACAATTGGTAGAAGAACGTACTTATGGTAATTCTAAAACGTATTTCCCAATGCCTGCATTAGAAACAGCAGAATTTATGTATGAAACTGCATATGTGATGGATAACTACAAAGTGATTGATGTCATCGCGACTGCTCAGAAACATGTTGATCAAGGGATTTCCTTTGAATTAGCCATTACATCAGACATTACAACAAGAGACCTTCAAAAATATTATTTATATGCACATCATAAAGGGATTAAAACACTTTATTATACGCGCACTAAAAAGTTAAAACTTGAAGAGTGCGAAGCGTGTGCGGTTTAGGAGAGTATATGCCAAAAACAAAAAAGATAACCAAACCGAATAAACCTTTTTTTGAGCCACCAATCGATTTTACAGGTGGCAATTGGAATGTGAACGAAGATACATTTACACAGTTTTTCTATGAACAAAATTTAAGTCAGTTTTGGCGTCCTGAAGATATCAGTTTACAACCTGATTTAAACGTGTGGCAAATTTTACCTGAAGAAGTTAAATTAGCATATGCACAAAACTTATTAATATTAACCTTTTTAGATACCTATCAAGGGGATATAGGCATGCCTGTTGTGTCTCGCTCAATGGATGAAAAATATCATCAAAGAAAAGCCGTTATTAATTTTATGGCTGCGATGGAAAATGCCGTACACGCGAAAAGTTATTCAAATATTTTCATGACGTATTTACCTACGACAACTATTGATGAACTATTCAATTGGGGTGAACAAAATGAAAACCTTCAAAATATTATGAGTTTAATCGTTGGCACATACGAAACGTTAGATCGTTATAATTATTTAAAAAAATATGATGCTGAACAAGTGACCTTCTCAACTGAAGATTTTAATGAAGCACAATGGAAGGCTATGGCAGCGAGCGTCTTTTTAGAAACATGGTTATTCTACAGTGGTTTCTACTATCCATTATATTTTTATGGTCAAGGAAAGCTGATGCAAGCAGGAGAAATCATTAACTTAATTTTAAGAGATGAAAGTATTCATGGCTTATATATCGGCAGGCTTGCTCAAGAAGTATATGATACATTTAATGATGAGAAACAAAAAGAATTAAAAATCTGGTTAGATGACCTTCTAGATAAGCTCTATAAGGAACAATCTGCCCTTGTAGAGACAGTTTATGATCCAGTTGACCTCTCGCACGATGTGAAGGTCTTCGTTCGATATAACGCCAATAAAGCGTTAATGAACCTAGGGTTTGACCAAGCATTTCCAAATGAAGAAGTGAATCCGGTTGTTATTAATGGATTAAATACAGAAACAAAGACAATGGACAATTTCTCAATGAAAGGAAATGGTTATCAAAAAATGAAAAGTGAAATGTTAAAAGATTCAGATTTCTATTTTGACACAAAGCCAATTGGAGGTAACAAATGAGTCAGGTTTATATGCTGGCAAAACCAAATTGTCCAAATTGCCAAAAACTTAAAATGTTTTTAAAATTTGCTTTACAAGATAAATATAAAAATGATATACAAATCATTGATAAAGAAGAACATGCTGATCAATATGTTGACATGGTTAAAAAGTTTCAAGTATTATCAGTACCTGTATTAATCCATGGGGATGATGTGTTGGTTCAAGTGGATCCATCTAAGGTAACAAACTTTTTAGAAAAATATATCGGTAAAAAATAAAAAAAAGCCTAGTGGCTTTTTTATTTTTAATATGGCAGGCCCAGCAGGATTTGAACCTACGGTGAGGGAGTCAAAGCCCCGATAGGTAGATTAAGCACTCAATGATGAGTGCTTTTTTGTTCTCATGGGCCTTAATCACAGCAAAGGGATATAAGACTTCTTTCCTCCCCCCCACAAAAAAAGAATTATTGTTCAGTTGCTGTGATTAAGGCTCACCTCTAGACTTTTTCTCACTATTGGTGAGTCAATAAAAAACGGCTAAAAAATGCGATTTGATAAGGCTCAATAGTTGGTTTCTTTGCCGTTACCATTCTGTTGAGTCGTATCAAGTCGCTTTTTGCTAAAAAGGAGTTTTATTATGGCTAAGAATGATAATACAAAATATTGGTGGATAAAATTGGAAACAAACTTTTTTTATCAAAATGCAATTGACTTTTTAATGTCTCAAAAGAATGGAAGTAATTATGTTGTTTTATATCAAATGTTATGTTTGAATTCTGCGAATACACAAGGTCGATTAGAGCAAAAAATAGGCGATATGATAGTCAAATATGATGTTGCCAAAATTCAACGCGACACAAAGTATTTTGATCTTGACACCATTAGAGTAGCTTTAGAATTATACAAAGGATTAGGGCTTGTTTATGAAGAAAAGGACGGTACACTATTAATCATAAATCATGATGAAATGGTTGGATATAAAACCGGTGGTGCAATACGAAAAGAACTTGCAAGAAAATCAAAGAGGGACAATCTAGGGACAAATGTCCCCAAGAGTATAGAGTTAAGAGATAAGAATAAAGATATTAAAGATAGAGATTTAATAACACCCCCTAAATCCCCCAAGGGATATGTGAGTGATAATAAACTTAAAGAAAATATCTCTATTCAATCTCAATTTGATTTATTTTGGAAAGAATATCCAAAACACATAAATAAGCAAGCTTCTTATGAGCAATTTAGAAGTATGAAGTTAGATAATGGTATGTTAACTACGCTAATAGAGAATCTCAATAAACAAAAAAAGTCTATTGAGTGGTCGCGTGAACAAGGTAGATTTATACCTTCGCCGCAAAAATATTTAAAAGGTAAGTTATGGGAAGATGAGCTAACTTATCAAATAACAGTTGGTCAACTAGGTGTTGATGAAGAAATAGAACGTCAAATGGATAATATATTCAAAAAACTACCATTTGGCAAAGGGGCATGAAAATGGGAAATGATGACATAAAAATTGGAAAAGTTGTGACTCAAAAAGAAACTAATCGAGAAGCTAGAATATATGACATTGATAAAAGTATTAATTATGTGTTTTTGCTTGTCAACATTGGTTATCAAAATAATGAAGTTGCGACAGTTCAAATAAAAGAATTCTTCGATTATTATGAAACGAGGTCATGATATGTTTGGAAAAGAAAAAAAGCATACTTTAAGAACGAAAGTAATTACAGTTATTCATTCTGAAATTGTTGGTTTTAATAAAAAAGGTTTAGCAATTACAAAACCTCGAAAACGAATGTATACTTTTTATGGCTCATCATTTAAAGATTTAAGGCTAAAGATAATCGCATTTAAAATTGATAATTATTTGAAATATGACACACGATTAAATGCCAATACTGAGTTCAAAAGAGATGTGCGTTGTTTAGGTAAGAAGAGCAATGTAAAAGTAATGTTTTCATATGATTTTCAAGATAGGTACAACGCTATTAACTATTTGTTATCAAAATATAATATTTCAGATAATCAAAGTATCGAGAAAAAAGATATCAAAAATAAAATTATCAAAGAAATCAATTTCGAATCACAAGGAAATGTTGATTTAGATTTACTGCAGATTGTTAGAATCGTGTATAAGTGTTTTGACTTCGATAAGCACAAAACAAAGGGGTTTTTGATGTCAAAAGATGGTGGATATACACCGAGAGAAATAACACATGCGTTCAATAAATTAAGTAAAGAGGTAACAATATGATTTCAATGAATATAATGAATATCAATAATCAAATCAAGTCTTTATTAAGCCATATAAATATTTATTCTTTAAAACGTGAAAAAGCGTTTGAAATCGTTCGTGATTCCATTAGAGATGACATGGGAAAGATCTCAAGATTTGGAGCAGTGCGCACATATAGATTAGCTTTTGAATACTTTCAAAATGAACCAATAACAGATTGCTATATGCTTTCAGAATTCGAAGGATACACGAGATCGGATATTAAACAAATAAAGTATCAAATGAATAGGAGAATAAAAGTGTTTTCTGAAAATGTGACAAGTCAACATCAAATTAATCAAATATTAAAAATTGTTGGTTGGGACTGAATAGTACAATATTAATAAATAGTTGATGTGCGTCGTAGAATATTTTATTATAAATATATGTTCATATTCCATATGAACTATATTATATAAAACATCTCAATCCTATTTCATAATGTGATAAAATACATTTAAGGTGGGGTTGAGATGAAAAGAACTTATATTTATGAGTCAATTGACAAGAGAAAAGGTGAAATTGATTTTTATTATGAACATCACTATTATTCATTTAAACATGTTATGAATAACCGTAAACGGATTTTAAAACTGATTGATTTAAAGTGTAATACCGACCATGTTAAATGGGATAAAAACCCAACAGATGAGGAGATAGCGTTTATCCTAGATATGTCATCAATCAACTTATCTAGAGTTATCAATGGTAGAGTCTCACTTTCAGTTGATGTGTTATTAAAACTATCCTGGTTTTGTGATGTGTCAACGGATAAGATAATTGCTTTTGAAAAAGAATTGGGTCATATAATAAAAAATAGTGATTTAATTGATTTTGATATCCTCAAGGAGACTTGAGGTTTTTTTTATGTACATTAAATCTTAACATTGATGATAAAATAACAAAGTCAAAATTAAACAGATTTAACGTGGCATATTAAACTAAAAGAAAATCAATTATAAAGGAGTGTCAACAATGCTATTCACAGATTTATTTAAGAATTATTTGGAGTATAGTTTACTACACAAAGCAAGAGGAACTTATGATTACGAGAGAGCGAAGATAAATAGGCTTAATATCGTTTTGAACGATATGGGTGTGATTGATACCACTCGATTTGACAGAAACGCTCTAAATCGCCTCATTTTATATCTTAAAACGAATATTAGTAATAAGACGATTAATAAATATTTACTAATTATGAAAAATGCTTATAAAATCAATGATCTTGACTTTGAATATCTACAAAAGTTTAAAAAATTAAGAGAGAATAAAGTTCACTTTGAAATTATTGACAAAAATGAACTTAAAAAAATAATTAATTGGGCATTGAGATTAAAAAGCAATCAAGATAATAACTTAATGTATCAAACCATTATTTTTTTATTACTGGAAACGGGTGTTAGAGCAAATGAGCTAATAAACATTGAAATAAAAAACATAGATTTAGAGAATAAGTCTATACTTTTAACCACTACGAAAACAAAAAAGAACAGACTTGTATTCTTTACAAATTTATCAAAAAAATATATTGTAGATATGATTGACTTGGGACCGAAGAATCGCAAGTTTTTGCTCTTTAATAGATTAAAAAAAAGACAAACGCTATTTAGAGATATTAAATATACGATTGATAAGATTAAGCACGAAACTAATATCATAAAATTGCACCCTCACATGTTTAGACATACATTCGCAACACTAGCTTATGAAAATGGTATGGATGTCTTTGTTTTAAAAGAGTTATTAGGACATGAAAATATAGAAACAACAATGATTTATACTCACATTTCTGAAAATAGATTAAATCAAACATATAGGAAGGCATTTGAGAACGATATATTTTGAATAACTGTGTATAAGAGTACATTAAAGTACATTAAAGTGCAAAAAAATGCTTAAAAAAGTAAAAAAAATTGTACTTTTCCACAATATTTTGTTATAATATGTATGTAAACTTTGTGGCTATGCACACAAAAAGAAAAAGAGGTTTTAGAGGAACCTCTTTTTTTTCCGAAACTTTCAATCATCAGTGCTGTGATTTAAACGGATTTAATTAAAATTATTTTGTATGTTTGGTCGGATCAACTAAAACATAAATCTGATTTGGCTTGGGTGTTGGAGGTACTTTGTTGCCTTTTATTAGGGTTACCTCGTTCTGAGATATACGACCGTTTGAAAAACCTATCGCATACTGTCCAGAAACATCCGTAATTTGACCACTTTTTATTGTATGTTTTGTCATTTGCAAATTCCACCTTTCTTATAAAATTATTTATAAGCAAGATGACTGTAAACTTTGTGGCTATATACACAAAACCGTTTCGGAAATCAACAAATAATCATGTCTAAATCACAACAACATTATAACATAAATAAGGCGATTTGTCAATGTTGAGCTGATATTGTCAATACTCGTATTAAAAATAAAAAAGTAGTAATAGTAATAATTTTCCAGATAAAAAAAGAACGAACATTTATTGCTCGTTCTTTTTATCATCATCTATTAAACCGAGTAAATAATCTGCTGAACATTCAAGAACCTTAACAAGATGTCTTATTTGCTCTTCATTCAACCTGTAAACACCATTTTCATAGTTGGAAACATTGCTTTGTGGGACATCTAAAATCTTTGATATTTGAACTTGTGTCAAACCCTTTTTAATTCTTGCCTCTTTAAGTTTGTTACTCATATTAACACCACTCCTCATTTTAATGTTGACTCCTGTATCGCTTTGAGCTATAATTAAGGTGTTAAGGAAATATTGCTTTAAGCGATATTCAACGGTTAGAGTGCTTAATCATGATGTCACTCGTTCATATTCAAACGGCTTGTATAATTAGTATGGCAGGCCCAACAGGATTTGAACCTGTGGTGAGGGAGTCAAAGTCCCTTGCCTTACCCCTTGGCTATGGGCCTGTATGGCTAAACAGGTGAATATACTTTTAAAAGGAGAGATATATTTTTAGTTCAGCATTTATGATTTTAGCATAATGTTAATCAAAACTCAACTATAAAAAGCGATAAAATAACTGTTAAGTTAT
Source organism: Acholeplasmataceae bacterium (assembly GCA_963675245.1). Taxonomy (GTDB): domain Bacteria; phylum Bacillota_I; class Bacilli_A; order Acholeplasmatales; family Acholeplasmataceae; genus WOFB19. The sequence continues at coordinate 995,425 of OY775910.1, forward strand.
ATTACCCTAATTTCTAATGGATTTATTCATCTAAAATTACACTATAATATGTGATATGATGTATATCAAACATTTTTAGATAAATGGGTTTATAATAAAAATATGAAAGCGTTTTATATTTTTGTTAAAGGAGATATGAATAGTCGTGAAGATGACAGCGGTTATTAAAGACAAGAAAGATGTAGGATGCAAGGTCGTTGAGAAAGAAGTACCAGAAAAATTGGGGGAAAAAGATGTTTTAATCAAGGTTTTGGCGACCTCTATTTGTGGTACAGATGTCCATATTTTTAAGTGGGATAAATGGAGCCAAGGTAGAGTGAAACCACCGAATATTATGGGACATGAATTTGCAGGTGAAGTCATAAAAATCGGTTCTGAAGTAACAAAAGTTAAAATCGGAGATATTGTATCTTCTGAAACACACATTGTATGTGGTGAATGTGAGTTCTGCAAAAGAGGAGAATACCACATATGTGAAAACACAAAAATTATCGGTGTAGATATTGATGGTTGTTTTGCTGAATATATTAGAATGCCTGAGTTTAATTTAATCGTGAACAACAACGGTATTGATCCTAAGTATTTATCGATTCAAGAACCACTTGGTAATGCCGTTCACACCATGTTGCATTTTGATATCAAAGACAAAGATGTTGCAGTTATAGGTTGTGGACCTATTGGTTTAATGGGAGTCAATATCGCTAAAGCAGTTGGCGCGAAAAAAGTGATTGCTATTGAAATTCAACCATACCGTATAGCGATGGCAAAAATGTTAGGTGCTGATGTTGTTATAAACCCTCGTGAAGAAGACGTTGTTAAGCGTGTATTAGATGAAACAAATGGTAAAGGTGTTGATGTCATAGGAGAGTTTTCTGGTAACGAATTCGCGATCGAAGCTGCATTTAAATATATTAAACGTGGTGGTAAAATGGCGATGCTTGGTATCACGCCTGATAACGTGACATTTGATATTTCAAATGATTTTGTATTTAAAGGAATTACGATGTATGGTGTTGTTGGTAGAATATTGTTTGATACGTGGGATAAAGTCGGCTATTTGATTGACAACCATATGTTGGATTTAGATAAAATTGTGACACATGTCCTACCACTTGAAGAAGTTGAAAAAGGTATGGAGATTATGATGTCAGGACAGAGTGGAAAAGTAGTATTAATACCAAATCATAAGGAGTGAGTTGATGGGGTTTTTAAAAGAAAAAATTGATGAATTAAAAGAAGCGGGTGTATATCGCACATTACCAGTTAATGATGGTCCATGTGAAGCTGAAATCATCTTAAATGGTAGAAAGGTAATTAATTTATCTTCAAACAACTATTTGGGTTTCGCAAATCATCCAAGATTAAAAGAAGCTGCTAAAAAAGCGATTGATCAATATGGTGTAGGTGCAGGAGCGGTTAGAACAATTGTCGGAAACATGACAATTCATGAAACGTTGGATGAAACGATCGCTGCATTTAAAAAAGAAGAAGCGGCTGTCGTGTTTCAATCAGGGTATAACGTTAATGCAGGCGTCATACAAGCGATCACAACCAAAAATGATTTAATCATATCTGATGAACTTAATCACGCATCCATTATTGATGGTGTGAGATTATCAAAAGCGTCACGTACCGTTTTTAAGCACAGCGATATGATTGATTTAAAACGTGTTTTAGAAGAAAATAAAGGGAAATACGAACATACTTTTATTATTACCGATGGTGTATTTTCAATGGATGGGGATTTAGCGAAACTACCTGAAATTGTCAAACTAGCTAAGCAATATAATGCGTATACATATGTCGATGATGCTCATGGTTCAGGTGTTTTAGGTGATAGAGGAAGAGGAACAGTGGATCATTATCATCTGCACGGCCAAGTTGATTTCATTGTAGGTACCTTATCAAAAGCGATTGGTGTCGTTGGCGGTTATGTGTGTGGCTCAAATGATATGAGAGAATGGCTGTTACATCGTGGTAGACCATTATTATTCTCAACTGCTTTAATGCCTAGTGCAGCTGCCGCTATTATTGAAGCTTTTCACATGCTTGAATCATCTTTGGAGTTTACAGATAAACTATGGGAAAATGGTCGTTATTTCAAACAAAAGTTATCACAATTGGGATTTGATATCGGTCATAGTGAGACACCTATCACACCAATTATGGTAGGAGATGAAGCATTGACGATGACGTTTTCAAAAGATCTATTAGATCATGGTGTTTATGTATCAGGCATTGTTTTTCCGACGGTACCTAAAGGTAAAGGTAGAATAAGATGTATGGTTTCTGCACTTCACACGAAGGCACAACTTGATCAAGCGGTTAAGATTATTGAAACTTCAGCAAAATCATTAGAAATCATTTAATGTATAAAAACAAATAAAGGCCTTATCGATGGATAAGACCTTTTTCTATGTTTAAATATTTATGGGGCGGCCGAAGGGAATCGAACCCTCGAATGTCGGGACCACAACCCGATGCGTTAACCACTTCGCCACGGCCGCCATGTCGTAGCGCAATATCTATTATACAATAAATTATTTTATTGTAAAGTAAAAATATGTAAAAACAGGTTTTTTGTTGTGTATTAATCTCTTTTCTAGTATCATATATAGGAGGATGTGATTATTATGGGAAAATGGGTTGGCAGATTATTTTATGCCATCGTAATTGTCTTTATGACGTTCTTCATTATCCAGAGTGCATATGATTCTAGAAGCAATGCTTATTTAGTAGAAAATATGAATGGTGAATGGGATAATGAAGCACAGTTTTTCAAAGGTGTTAATACACTTTTAGACTTAGATTTTATGACAGCAGATCCAATTACAACTGCTTATGTAGATAATGCAGGTGAACACCAATTAACATTACAGTTTTTCGGTATAGGTTATACAGACCAAGCAGGTAATCATCTTGATGGTATCATGGTGTTTGTTAATCATGTTAAAATATTTGAACCAGATGGAACGACGGGTCGTTTAAAAGAAGTTGAAACACCATATATAAAACTGACCATTTATACGGATGAACCATTAAATGCGACATCTACTGACACTGTATCATATTCAGGCTTCGAAGGTCAGAATTTCGCAGCTGGATTCCTTTTTGATCAAGAAAGTGAAGAAGTTGCTTATGATTTAACGTATTATGTTGATCAAGACGGAAATTATCTTTCATCAAATAGTGCTGATATTCCAAGTGACACGACTAGTGTACCAGTGATAGCATCTATTACACGTGTTGATGTTGATTATTCAAATGGTGAATCTGTCGGTGGTGATTTCACATATGCTACTGAATCATTGATGATAGTATCTAATCAAGTGATTGATGATCCAGTTTTTGATGATAGCTTTAAATTTACAGATTTTAGTTATGATCCACAACTGTATAGATTACAAGATGATTTAACCGAATGGCCAGTAAAAGAAGCTGAAAAAACGGCTTTAAATTTATTTACAGATCGTGATGATTTATCAGCTTATAATTGGGAAATGGTACGTGTTTATCTTCTCTATGCAGGTTTCGTTCTAATTGTGACATATCTATTGTTCTTCCATAAGAAAACGATGATATATATACGCACAAGACGCAATGCAAAAAAGAATAATAATATCATAGACGCTGAAGTAGTTGAATCAAAACCACAAGAACAAATATTTGAAGATAAAGAACCTAAATAAGAAGATGGAAAATAATTCCATCTTTTTTTTCGGTTTGAATTGCATAAAGGCTTCTTAATATGCTATACTTATACATGCCGTTTAGGGATATGGTGTCAACGGTAGCACAGCGGTCTCCAAAACCGTTAGTTCGGGTTCGAATCCTGATATCCCTGCCATATTATTATTAGGCCCATAGCCAAGTGGTAAGGCAGAAGGCTCTGAACCTTCCATCGCTGGTTCGAATCCAACTGGGCCTGCCACTTATTTTATAAGACCAATAAGGTCTTTTTCTTTTTAGTAAAAAAGAGGCTTCATGCTTATTATTAAGCAGGAGGAATGAAATATGAAAAAGATTTTAATGGCAATAATGATTATGTTATGTATCGGTTTTGGGATTACAACAAGCCAAGCGAATATTGATACTGAAGATATTCCAGGGGGTAAGAATTTATTAAATTTAAGGACTGTCTATACAATTGATCCAAGTAATGAAGGATATAGTAGTAGGCATTATGTAGGTGTTCATTCAGGTTCAACGTACACGTTTGTTATGGACTATGCTTATTATGATAGTTGTTCGTATGTATCTTTAGGGTTTGAATATGAAGAATATCCTTCAGGTAATCCTGGATGGGTTGAATATCAATTTGATGAAGTCAATCAAAGAGTTTATGCAGAGTTTATACCAAATGCAGATTATATTAATATTTATGCAATGCCTGTTCCTAGTGGGCCATATGTCATGAGTTACAATGTCATGATATATGAAGGTGACTACGTTGATTTTGATGGTTTTGAACCATATGTTTTAGATGGATTTTCTTATCAAGATGCAGGTACTTTAGAAATCAATTATGATAATATGTTAACACTTGAAGACATTGAATCGTTAATTATAGCAAAGGATCCGGATGGTAATACGATTGATAAAACAATCATTTCAAATTCGTTTAGTTCAAGTGATAAAATGCCTGGAGAATATCAAATTATTTTTCAAGCGATGAGTAACATGATTGCGAGAACTTATTTGTTAAGTATTGTTGTTTACGATAATACACCACCTGTCATTGTTGGTGAAGATACCTTAACGTATGAGTTCACAAATAGACCGTCTATTGAAGCTATTACGGCTTTATACACGGCAACGGATAATGTTGACGGGTCTGTTCTAGTGTATGTACTTAATCAAACATATGAAAGTGCATCGATGATCGGTTCATATATTATCGAATATGAAGCAATGGATTCTAGTGGTAATTCATCAACGAAAGAAGTCATTATAGAACTAGTAGATACAACACCACCCACCTTCAATGGACCTACGGATTTATATATTTATACAACAGACATACCTTATACAGATGCTGAACTATTAGCAACACTCTCGGCCATTGATGAAATCGATGGATCTTGTGAAGTGACGATCGCGTCAAACAATTATAATCAAACCCAATTAGCAGGTGTTTATGAAGTTGAATTCATCACAAGCGACGCACTAGGCAATAGTGTTATAAGAGGTGTCTGGATTCACGTCATTGACAACAGAGGACCTTCGTTTGAGACCAACGAATTAATTATTGAAACGACACCGTCTGAATTACTTTCGGAAAGCGATGTTTTGTCAACGTTTACGTCTCATATGGCAACGTTAAATATGAAAGTAGATAACGTTAAAATTCAATATAGTGAATATGATACACATGAAAATGAAACTGGAAATTACTATGTTTATTTGTCATATGATGTTGATGGCGTTACACAAACAACAAGGGTGCTAATTACAGTTAATAATGAAGGGTTATCATTTTCGCCTTATTATTTATTAGGTATTGTTCCAATCGTAGGTTTAGCGGTTTACATTTTCATTAAAAAAAGACCATTTTAAATAGTTGTGCAAAAAGAATTGACACATGATTAAAAAAAAGGTATAATTCTTTTTGCGCGGGTGTGGCGAAATTGGCATACGCACTAGACTTAGGATCTAGCGCCTCACGGCATGCAGGTTCAAGTCCTGTCACCCGCACCATACAACATATAAAAGGACTTCAAATCATGAAGTCTTTTTTTGTGTTTGTGAAAAAATGTACGATTTAAGATTGATTATTCTATGTATAGTTGATATAATCTATTAAACAAAACATTCGCTCAAATGGGGGACATCATGCCGAATTACAGAACTTGGATCAAATATGTAAGTGCCAATATTGTTTTTCATTTAATCACTTTGTTTATGATTGTGATGTTACTTATTTTTGGTAAATACACGATGATCAGTAGTGTCGTGACCGCTATGTTTATTTGCTTAGTAATGATTAGTCTAAATGGTTTAGCGGTATATGCCATAAAGAGAAGTCAAAAACGTCAAATTCAAATATGCAAACCTGCAAAATTGGTTGCGATCATTTCGCTAGTAGGTCTCATTATAGTTACGCTATTTGGTGTAAATCCTAGTCAGATAACAACGGATATAATTATGGAAGATAAAAATTAAAGGCATCCATTTGGATGCCTTCTTTTTTAGTTTTCAGGAACGATTTCTTTTTTATATTCGAAATCAGGATAACTACTTGATAAACCATGTTCTAATAAGTCAAGTCCTGTAATTTCCTCTTCAGCAGATACGCGAAGACCAACCACAAGATCAATTACCTTAAATAGTACATAAGACGTTGTTAATGTCCATAATGCTACCGTTAATACACCAAGTGATTGAACGCCTAACATCATCGCACCGCCACCATAGAATAAACCACCTTCGGTTGCGAAAAAACCAACTAAGATTGTACCAACTGCACCACTTAAACCATGAACGGCAATCGCCCCAACCGGATCATCAATTTTAAGCACAGAATCAATAAATGCTGATCCAAATACGATGACTAATCCAGCAATCGCCCCAATAGCTATTGCACCACCAGCATCAACGATATCACAACCAGCAGTAATCGCGACTAAACCACCAAGTGCACCATTTAACGTGGCACCTACTTCAGGTTTTTTACTAATGAACCAAGTAACACCCATTGTTACAATGGCACCTGTTGCTGCTGCTAGATTTGTTGTCATGAAGATATGAGAAGCAGAAGCACCACCATCACTGCTAACACCTAACGTTGAACCAGGATTAAAACCAAACCAACCAAACCAGAGAATGAATACACCGAGCGCGCCAAGTGTCAAACTATGTCCACTTAATTTATTGGCACTACCATCTTTATTGTATTTGCCAATTCTTGGTCCTAATACAGCGGCACCAACTAATGCAGCCCATCCACCAACAGAGTGAACAACGGTAGATCCTGCAAAATCATGGAATCCGCCACCGATTTGACTTAACCAACCGCCTCCCCAAATCCAATGACCGACGACTGGATAAATAACGAGTGTAATAAAGAAGCTATAAATCAAATAAGATACGAATTTTGTACGTTCTGCCATGGCACCTGAGACGATGGTTGCTGCAGTCGCTGCGAACACAGTTTGGAAAATCATAAAAGCAGGTAAAGGAATCGTTAATCCTAAATGTTCATAAAGTGAGTTAGAAAATAAATATATTTGTCCAAACACACCTCCAATACTTTCCCCGAACATAATGCTAAAACCAAAAATGAAATAAATGACAGAACCAACAGCAAAGTCCATTAAGTTCTTCATAATAATATTTCCGGCATTTTTAGCTCGTGTAAACCCAGTTTCTACCATCGCAAACCCAGCTTGCATAAAGAACACAAGTGCAGTAGCAACTAAAACCCAAATTGTATCAATGGCCATACTATAATCCATAAAAATCCCTCTTTCTTTACAATAATATGTTGAAATCTTACTATAAAAGCAATCAATATACAACATAAAATGTAAATAAACTATAAAACTTTACATTGAAAATGTTTTCAAAGCTTATTCGTTTAGTATACGATTGCATATTTGGGTGTATTTATATTAAATATAGGGTAAATATGTAAAGTTCACTATAAATCATGAAAATTGCAAGAAAGGCTTTCATATTGTTTGCCAAAGTGCTACAATTGATAAACGGTGGGGCATACCCTAAATGTCTTTTTTACAATGATTTTTAAAATCATTCTAATGTGGCTAAAAATTGAAAAAGGTCTTAAAAAAAACGACCTTTTGTAATATAATAAACATGTTAGTAATAAAGCGATGTAAAGGAGTATGAATAGATGCTAAAAGCAGGCGTGAAAGCTGAACAATTCAGTTTGCCTGATGCTGATGGAAATATTCATAATCTATCAGATTATCGGGGTAAAAGAATCGTCTTATATTTCTATCCAAAAGATATGACATCTGGATGTACGACACAAGCATGCGCATTTCGTGATGTGTATGATGAATATAAGGAAAGAGATCTGACATTGATTGGTATCTCAAAAGATGATGGGAAAAGCCATAAAAAGTTTATCGAAACACATGAACTTCCTTTCCTATTATTAAGTGATGTCGATACAGCAGTATGTAAAGCATATGGTGTATGGGTTGAAAAATCACTTTATGGCAATAAATATATGGGTATTCAACGTGCAACATTCATCATCGATGAAGAAGGTACGATTATTAAAGTCTTTGAGAAGGCATCTCCAAAAGAGAATGCAAATAATATACTTAAGTTTTTAGATCATTACTAGGAGGTTAACATGGTTACAAAAAAAGTAATTAAGTCTATGGATGGTAATGAAGCTGCTGCTTATTGCGCATATGCATTTACTGAGTTAGCAGGTATCTATCCGATTACACCATCCTCCCCAATGGCACAATTTATTGACCTTTGGGCATCGCAAGGCAAAAAGAATTTATTCGGTATGCCTGTAAAAGTAGTCGAAATGCAAAGTGAAGCTGGTGCTGCAGGTACTGTTCACGGTTCACTCCAAATGGGTGCATTAACAACAACATTTACTGCATCACAAGGTTTATTATTAAAGGTTCCTAACATGTATAAAATTGCTGGTCAATTATTACCAGGAGTTATTCATGTTGCTGCTCGTTCAATTGCCGCACAAGCATTATCAATCTTTGGTGATCACCAAGACGTCATGGCTGCTCGTCAAACTGGATGGGGTATGATTGCTTCCACATCTGTACAATCTTCAATGGATTTAGCAGGTGTTGCTCACTTATCCGCAATCAAATCAAGCGTACCATTTGTTCATTTCTTTGATGGTTTTAGAACGTCACATGAAGTTCAATCGATCGAAGTAATGGATTATGAAGTGTTTGATAGATTGTTAGACCGTGAAGCAGTTGCTAAATTTAGATCTATTGGATTAAATCCTGAACATCCAATCACACGCGGTACTGCACAAAGTGATGATGTCTATTTCCAAACACGTATTTTACAAGCATCACATTACGAACAAGTTCCTGATGTTGTTAATGACTATATGAAAGAAATTTCTAAAGTCACGGGTCGTGATTATGCACCATTTGTATGGTATGGCGATCCAGAAGCAACTGATGCTATTGTTGCAATGGGATCAATTTGTAGTTCCGCTAAACAAACAGTAGACTATTTAAATGCAAATGGCAAAAAGGTTGGTCTTTTAACTGTTCACCTTTATCGTCCATTCAGCACGAAATATTTCTTAGATGCAATGCCAGCATCTGTTAAACGTATTGCTGTTTTAGATAGAACAATTGAACCAGGATCTATTGGAGAACCATTATATTTAGATATCAAATCATTATATTATGATGCTGAAGATAAACCACTTATTCTTGGTGGTCGTTATGGCCTTTCTTCAAAAGATACAACACCTGCAATGGTCAAAGCGATTTATGACAACTTAGAAGGTGAACAAAAAGATCACTTTACGATTGGTATTGACGATGATGTCACACATACATCACTTGAATATGATAAGACACTTGATCTTGTTGATGAAAATACAACAGAATTATTATTCTTCGGTTTAGGTTCTGATGGTACCGTTGGTGCCTCAAAGAATATTACGAAGATTATTGGTGACCACACAGACTTATTCTCACAAGCTTATGCATCTTACGATTCTAAAAAAGCTGGTGGTATTACGAGAATGCATTTACGTTTCTCTGATAAACCAATCCGTTCTACGTATTTAGTTAATTATCCAAACTTTGTCTCTTGTTCAACAGATACCTATTTGAAAAAATATGATATGCTTAAAGGTCTTAAAGACGGTGGTACATTCTTACTTAATACACAAACACCTGTCGAAGATATTGAAGCACATCTTCCAAATCGCGTAAAACGTCAATTAGCACAAAAGAAAGCGAAATTCTATATTATTAACGCTGTAGATCTTGCTTATGAAATTGGTTTAGGACGCCGTATTAACACGATTATGCAATCTGCATTCTTCAAATTAAACGAACATTTAATGAACGCTGAAGATGCAAATAAGTATATGAAAGAATATGCTAAGAAGACTTATGGACGTAAAGGTGACGCCATCGTTAAGATGAACGCTGCTGCAATTGATGCCGGCTATAAGAACTTAGTTGAAGTTAAAGTCAATCCTGATTGGGCACTCCTAACAGATGACGTTAAAGCTGAAGATAACGATCGTCCAGATTTCGTTAAGAAAATCGCAGATGTCGTTAATGCAATTGAAGGGGATTCACTTCCAGTTTCTGCGTTCTTAGGCTATGAAGATGCACATATGACAAACGGTACAACAGCATATGAAAAACGCGGTATCGCAAACTTCGTCCCTGAATGGCGTAGTGAAAATTGTATTCAATGTAATCAATGTGTATTCGCATGTCCTCATGGCGTCATTAGAGCATTCTTGGCAGATGAGTCTGAAGTTGCTGGCGCACCTGAAAGTGCTAAAATGTTAGATGCTAGAGGAAAAGACATGGCTGGTATGAAGTTCACAATTCAAGTGTCAACACTTGATTGTACAGAATGCGGACTATGTGTTGAAGTATGTCCTACAAAAGAAAAATCACTTGCTATGGTACCAATTGGCGATCAACTTGCACTTGGTTCACAACAAACAGCTGATTATTTCTTCAATGAAGTTACTTATAAAGATATGGGTACAAACAATCCTAAGAACCTATCATTTAATCAACCATTATTTGAATTCTCAGGTGCTTGTGCAGGTTGTGGTGAAACACCTTATATTAAGGCGTTAACCCAATTATATGGTGATCACTTAGTGATTGCTAATGCAACGGGTTGTACATCTATTTATGGTGCGTCATTCCCAGCAACACCTTACACAACAAACAAAGAAGGTTTTGGTCCTGCTTGGGCTAACTCACTCTTTGAAGATAATGCTGAATTTGGATTTGGTATGCGTATTGCTTATGAAACCATTAGAGATAGAGTACAAACACTCTTCGCTGATCATTTAGATGACATGCCTGCTGATTTAAAAGAAAAAGCACAATCATGGATTGAAAACAGATCAAGTGCTGAAATCACAAGATCACTGAAGAAAGATTTAGTTGCAGGTCTTGAAAAAATTAATAAACCATTCGCCAAAGAATTATTAAGTATTAAAGAATACTTTGGAAAAGTTTCTCAATGGATTATCGGTGGAGATGGTTGGGCTTATGACATCGGTTATGGTGGATTAGATCACGTTATCGCAAATAACGAAGACGTTAACATCCTCGTATTAGATACTGAAGTTTATTCTAACACTGGTGGTCAATCTTCAAAAGCAGCTCCAATGGGTGCGATTGCTAAATTCGCAGCTGCTGGTAAGCCAACTAAGAAGAAAGATTTAGGTGCAATCGCAATGAGTTATGGTCATGTTTATGTGGCTCAAATTTCACATGGTGCATCACCTGCTCAAGTTGTGAAAGCATTTAAAGAAGCTGAAAGTTATAATGGTCCATCAATTATTATTGCTTATGCACCATGTATTGAACATAACATCAAAGGTGGATTAACAAATTCATTTGCTCAAGCTAAACTTGCAACACAATGTGGGTACTGGCCAACTTATCGTTTTGACCCACGTTTAGAAGAAGAAGGAAAGAATCCATTCCAACTTGATTCACGTGAACCAGTTTGGGATATGTATCAAGACTTCTTATTAAATGAAGGACGTTTCTCTCAACTTACACAAATCAACCCAGATCACGCAGCTGAGTTGTTAGATGCAAACATGAAAAATGCACAAAAACGTTGGCGTATGTATCAACGTTATAAAGCAATGGATTATTCACTTTCTGAAGAAGAATAATAACATACACAACAAAAGGCTTCAATCTTTATAGATTGAGGTCTTTTTTACATTATTATCCATTTGAATGGTAATTCAAAGCAAAATATCGAAAATAAATTGAATTTCACGTCATTTTATGATAGAGTATTATTATCCTAAAAATATGGAAGAACGGTGAAGTTATGCAAGAATTTATCAAAAAATATAAATTTCTCTTAATTGTGATAGGGCTCGTCTTGATCTGTCTATTACCGACACTTATTCTATTCAGCATATTACAACGTGAGTTCGTTGATATCGGTTTATTATTTACAGCAATTTTGTTTGTTATACTCATCTTACCGATTAGAAGTGCTCTTAATAAATATAAGGAATCTAGAAAAGATTAATAGATACAAATTAGGGCGGGCGTAAATCCCAATATACTTTCTATATTTATATGCACACGTGAAAAAACGTCAATTCAAAACTGAAAGTGCAAAATCTTAAATTATTTGAAAGTTATTTGTAAAAACACCCTAAAGTGACAAAGTTATTAAAAAAATCGTATGAGTAAACGTTTTCAACATGAGAAAATAGTCAAAATAAGGTTTTTTTGGTATAATACATATAAATATTTTTTTAAAAGGAGAGAAAAAAGTAATGAAAAAAATTTTATCAATTCTATTCATCTTATCTTTCGCATTCGCACTCGTTGCATGTCAAGATGAACCTGAACCAGATCCAGTTAACACTGCTCCAGTGATCTCAGGTGCTGTTGACGTTCCTGACTTAGTGCATGGTACTGCCTTTGATCCACTTGAAGGTGTAAGTGCTGCAGATGCTGAAGATGGAGATCTTACATCATCTATCGTCGTATCAGGCGATACAGTTGATGTAAATGTAGATGGTGTATACGAAGTTACATACACTGTTGAAGACTCAGAAGGCTTAACAGACTCAGTGACGATTAATGTTACAGTCTACACACCTAACAGAGCTCCAGTTATTTCAGGTGCTTCAAGTTCAGCTATTGAAGTTGGTGGAACATTTGATCCAACTGCTGGCGTAAGTGCTGCTGATGCTGAAGATGGTGATATCACAGCTGATATCGTTGTTACAGGTTCTGTAGACAGTTCAGTTCCTGGTAGAAACCAAATCACTTACTCTGTTGAAGACTCAGAAGGTTTAGTTGGTTATGCAACTATCAACGTATTAGTCGTTGAAGATGTTGATGCACTTTATAGTGGTACATTAAATCTTAAGTTTGCTAGTTCCGACACTAAAAACACTTTCTTTGCTGCTGCTGAAAGATACTTATTAGATAACATGGTTGGTGGTATTCCATTCTATGTTGCTAACTCATTCTCATTGTTAGCTGCTCGTGTTACATTACCAGTTGATTCATATATTCCATCATATGGTTGGGGTACTCGTTATGCTCAAGTAACTGCTGATGACTCACAAGTATTAAATGTTAGTGGTCAATTCGGCGAAGCTGGTGAATATACATACCGTGCTTGGGATACTCAAACATTCTCAACACTTAATTACTGGATTTATGATGATTCAATATCAGCTGACTACATGGCTTATATTAACGGTGGTTTCTACGTTCAAGCATTAAATGATGCTCAAAACGGTTGGGAATTCGTTCCTGAACTTGCTGATGGTGCTCCAGTTGCTGTAGGACCAACGGTAGCAGAAATTAACGGTAAAGTTACTTCTAAGTCATGGCAAATTTCACTTAAAGATGGCTTACAATGGGCGTTTAATTCAGGTATTGATACAACAGGATTTGATTTAGTAATCGATGCTAATGACTTCATCTGGACATATAAAGAAGCATTAACACAAAATTACTTCCGTGCTATTTCTGGTGGTGGTGACTTCGTTTCTGAAATCGCTGGCGCTGAAGCATATTCACAACGTGCTGCTGAAATTTACGGTGGTGACGCTGAACCTACAGCTGCTGAACTTGCTGAATTAGAAACATTATGGGCTTCAGTAGGTCTTAAGAAAATTGATGACCTTACACTTGAATTCACAACAATTAATGCTAAAGGCACATTCGATGCTTATTATCTATTAGCTTGGCCAGCAATCCAACAAGATCTTTATGACCAAGATCCTGAATCTTATGGTACTGATGAATTACACATCGCTTCAAGTGGTGAATATGTAATGACTTCATTCGAAGCTGGCAAACTTACACAATTTAGAAAGAATCCTCTTTATCCAACTGATGATGTTGGTGTAACACAATGGACTGGTTATGATATCTTTATCTATGAATCAGCTGAAGTTGCGTTCCAAGCATTCTTAGATGGGAAACTTGAAATGAGCGGCGTTCCAAATGCTCGTATCCAAGAATTCATTTCGGATCCAAGATTACTTCAAACACCAGATGCTACAACATGGAGACTTAATGTTAATGGTTTAAAAACACCAGAACAACAACAATCTGAATTCCCTGGTTCAACATATGATCCAGAACCAATCTTAGGTTATACAGACTTTAGAAAAGCCCTTTACTACATCTTAGACAGACAAGACTTACAAGAAAACTGGGTTCCTTCATCTGGTCTTGGTACAACTTACTTCTCAAATGCATACTATGTAGATCCAGAATCAGGTATTCCTTACCGTTCATCAGAACAAGCTCTAGAATTATTCAATGACTTTGGTGGTGAAACTTGGGGTTACAATAAAGGCTTAGCATTATCTTACTTAAGAAGTGCTGTAAGTGAAGCAATTGCAGATGGTTTCTATGAAGCAGGTACTGCTCAAGAATATAATGAAATCAAACTTGAAGTTCGTTTCATGAATATTACGCAAAGTGATGCAACTAAAGTACGTTCAGACTTTGTCAAACAAGCATTCGAATTATTAGTTGATAACACAAACTACGTTAAAGTAGTCGTTGACATCGTTGACACACCATTCCCATCAATCTATTATGATTACATGATGACTGGTGACTTTGATATCGCTATTGGTGGTATCCAAGGTTCAGCACTTGATGCTTCTTCATTCTTAGATGTATTCTCATCAGATAATCGTGGTGGCTTCACAATTAACTGGGGCTTTGATTCATCACTTCCTGAAGTTCCAGTAACTTGGGATGATGACAATGATCCACTTACACCAGATGTCACTAAAGTATTCTCATATGATGCGATTGTTACTGCTCTTAACGGTAAAGCAACAATTTCATTAGGTGATGACGTACCTCCAACGCTTGACGCTGGCGAATACGCTGACTGGGATGCTGTTAAATCAGAAATCGAAGACTTTGTTGATCCATATGCTTATCCAGAATTTACCGGTGGACCATTCGAAATCATTGAAGATGAATCTGCTCTTGGTGGTATTTGGATTGTTCTTCCAGAAGGTACAACATTCGCTGATGTTCAAACAGCATTTGCTACTTGGCATTATTGGACAGAAGAAGAGTATGAAGGCGATTGGGGTGCAGAATTCGAATCACCATCAGGTACATTCGTAATTTATGGACCAGATTGGACTGTTGAAGATTCAGCAGGTGCAGACTATGCTGCTTACTATGGCATCGTCGTTCCAACAGATAACGAAGGTAACCCACTTCCATCACTCTTACTTTACTAAGATTATTAATTAATTTTAAATAATTAAATAGTTAGAACACGTAGGGAATAAATCATCCTTTCAAAAAGAGGATGATTTATTCCTATGTGTAACTATAAAGACAAAAAAAGACAAATATTGCGTTTCTTGGTATAATGTCAATAAGCACAATATTAACTAGATTTAGATTGGAGTTATACTATGTTAAGATATTTCCTAATGCGTCTCTTATGGGTGTTTATCATCTTGTTTACAATCTTAACAATAACATTCTTATTTTTGAAAATTCAACCAGAGTTTCCACCAACAAAATATGATGAGAAAAAATCTTGGTTAGCCAGACAGTGGACTGATGGCTATATGACAAGAATAGTTATTGATATTGATTATAAACCAACACCGGATTCGCTTCCATTAAACAGAAACACTCTAGCTGCTTTACAAGATGAATATGTAAACAATTCAGAATACTATACAATTTATACAGATCAAGATCCTAATAATCCGCAGCGCACACTGTGGGTCTTTGAACGTGTGCCAATTTCCCAGCAATATGGGACATGGCTAAACAAAGTTTTTACCGAGTTTGACTGGGGAACCTCCACGAGAATTCAAACAAATGTTGACGCGACCTACATTTTAAATCGAACATTCAAATATACAATTGGTGTCAATTTAATCGTTTTACTATTACAAATTCCTATCGGATTAATTATTGGATCTGTAGCAGCCATTAGGAAAGATAAATTATTTGATAATATAACGTCAGTTGTTATTATGGTATTTATTTCTTTACCTGCTTTTGTTGTTATTATGTTGTTAATGAAATGGTTTGGATCTGACCTCGGATGGGTACCCTATCAGTGGCCACCAGATAACGATCCATTAGCGACAAGAATTTTAGGATATTTTATTCCGGTAATTTCACTTTCGTTAGGTGGTATAGCTGGTCTTTCACGTCGTGTAAGAGCAGAACTAGCAGAAGGCTTAACGCAAGATTTCGTATTATTAGCAAGAACAAAAGGTCTCTCAAAGAGACAAGCTATTTTCAGACATGCTTTAAGAATGAGTTTGACACCAATTATTCCGGGTCTATTCTTTAGTTTCGTAACACTACTTGGTGGTGCTGGTATCACTGAAACTGTTTATGGTATTCCTGGTGCTGGTCGTATGTTTATTCAAGCGAGTTTAAGAGGTACACCTGATTATAACGTTATTATGTATGATACTGCATTCTTCGGCTTTATTGGCCTATTTACAAGCATTCTCATTGATATGTCTTACGGCTTAGTTGATCCGAGAATCAAGATGGGAGCGCGCAATGGATAATAAACATATAGATAAAAATAAATTTGAATATGTAAAAGTCGATCAAAAGATTTTCGATACTAAATTCGAAGGCAAACCACGTTCGTTTTTGAGCGACGCTATGGTCCGTTTTGGTAAAAACAAGTTAAATGTTATTGCCACAACAATCGTTGTTATGGTTATCTTCTTATCCATTTTTGTACCAATTTTGACACCGAAGGATTATTTATCAGCTAATCTCGCTAACACTAAATTTTTACCACCAAGAGTTCCATTACTTGAAAATATGGGTATCCTTGACGGTACGATTAACGTTGTTAATTACGAGGCTGACTTAGAAAATTACATGCTCATAGATGAAACATTGGGTGATGTAGATGGTAATCGTTTGTATTTTCCAAAGAGTGACCAATACAACCCATTTTCTAATGAGTTTGTCAAATTAGATACACTCACTAATCTTCAGATTATTGGTGGTAATAAATCACCATCTTATGTTGGTGGGACCAATGATATTCTTTTAAGAAATCAAACGACACATATGATTGGTTATATAGAAAACGCAGTTTATCTAAATTCTACGTTGACTTTTGATATTAATTCCATATCAGAAGGTAGTTATCTTGAAGTTATGGTTAGACCAAACAATATTGAAGAACTATTACCAGATGGTGTGACAATTACAGATTTAGAAAGCATGGATTATTATGTTTCTCTTGGTACAATCGACACTGCTGGTGTACATGAAATCACAAGCAATTTCGCTGTACAAGGCGCTTTGATGCTTGTCTATAGAGGAGAAGAAACTGGTAAAACACTTTCTATTAACTCTATTGGTGCTGAGCTATCTATTGGTGAAAGTTATTATTTTGAAGGGTATGAATTATCAGAATGGCCTTCAATTACAATGGAAACTTTTGGTGGTTCATGGATTAGAAGTAATGCAATTTACACAGTTACTTCATTTACTTATTATAAGTATAATGATATTTTTGCTGATCGTGAATCAACTATGGCAAACGAAGATTATGATGCTTTGTTAGCAGCAAATCCAGGTATGGCTGAATCAATCGTATACAACAATCCAGATAACCCTCTTGAAGGCTGGACTTTTGGCGAAGGATATCCGCTTGTTGCAGTTGTTTCTCAATCAACTCCACAGGTAGGACCTGATGGTGTCGAATATTTCTCATATCGTGTACTTAACAACGGTCTTATTTCTGCTGGTTTTGATCAATTACCATATTTTATCTTTGGTACAGATGGTAAAGGTAGAGACTTGTTTGCAGAAGTATGGTTATCACTTCGTACATCATTATTATTAGGTATTATTGTTTCCGTGATTAACATCATTATTGGTGTTATATGGGGATCTATTTCTGGCTACTATGGTGGTTGGATTGATTTCGGTATGGAAAGATTTGTCGAAGTACTTGCGTCATTCCCTGGTCTGACCGTTCTGGCCATACTGTATTTAGAATTTGGTGGCGGGTTCGCATTACTCCTTATTTATCTCACCTATTCTGGTTGGATAGGCGTCGCTAGGTTGACGCGTGTTCAGTTCTACAGGTATCGTGGACGAGAATATGTATTAGCATCTAGAACATTAGGTGCTGGTAATGCTAGACTTATTTTCAAACATATCCTACCAAATGGTATTGGCTATATTATTACATCAGTTGTCTTATCAGTACCAGCAATGATTCTAACAGAAGCATCACTATCATATCTTGGATATGGTCTTGGTGAAGGTGCTGTATTAGACTTTGGTATATTCCAATTAAGTGGGTTATCATTAGGTATTATCCTTTATAATGGTCAATTAAATATGACCGCTCCTGGTCGATTCTACTTAGTTTTAATTCCAGCTATTATAATCATTATCATCATGATCGCATTTAACCTATTTGGTAATGCATTACGTGATGCAATGAATCCATCATTAAGGGGGCAAGAATAATGAATAAAGAAAAAGTTATTCAAGTAAAAGATCTTGCCGTATCTTTTAGAACTAATCAAGGGCTTGTACATGCTGTTAGAGGTGTATCATTTGAGCTCTATAAAGGCGAAACATTAGCAATCGTTGGTGAATCTGGTAGTGGTAAATCAGTATCTTCTCGTTCTATTATGGGTATTTTGGCTGGTAATGCGATTGTTGAAGGTGGCACGATCATTTATAAAAACCAAGATTTATTAAAGATTGAAGAAGAAGATTTCCACAAAATTCGTGGTAATCAAATTGGTATGATCTTCCAGGATCCAACATCATCACTTAATCCAATTATGCGTGTCGGACATCAAATCACAGAAGCGATGATCTTAAACGGTAAACATAAGAAGAATAAACAAAAAGATCTTTATCATGATGCTGAAGTTTCATTGATTAATGCGAATGTCAAATATCGAGATATTCTGGATAATGAAAACCTGGATAGACTAGAAAAAAATAATCTTTTAAAACAACAAAAAGCTGTCATTAAAGAAGCTAAAAAAGCGTTAAAGATTAGTAAAAAAGAAGCGAAAGCTAAAATTGAAGAAGAGTATGTTGCTTATAAAGAAAAATACAAAAATGATCGCAGAGAACTTATTAAGAACCATTCTTCAGGCTCAAAAGAAAACTTATTAAAAGAACTTGCAGATTTAAAAGATCAATATGAAAGAAAAATAAGAGTCACTAAAAGAGAAGCACGTGAAGAAGCTTACAAGATTATGACTGAGGTTGGTATTCCTGAACCTGAAAAACGGTTCAATATGTATCCTTTCCAATTTTCTGGTGGTATGAAACAAAGAATCGTTATCGCGATTGCGTTAATGGCTAAACCAGAAATTCTAATTTGTGATGAACCAACAACTGCACTTGACGTGACTATTCAAGAACAAATTCTTAAATTGATTAAACGCATTAAACGCGACAGAAACTTAAGTGTTATTTTCATTACGCATAATCTAGGTGTTGTTGCGAATGTAGCAGACCGTGTGGCAGTGATGTATGCTGGTAAAATCGTTGAGTATGGCACATTGGATGATATCTTCTATGATCCAAGACACCCATATACATGGGCACTCATGAGTTCTATGCCAGATATTAACAGTAAAGAAAAGCTCCAGACGATTTCTGGAACGCCACCAAACATGCTTTATCCACCTGTGGGTGATGCATTTGCTCAGAGAAATCCATATGCTATGCATATTGACTTTGAAGAACAACCACCGGTATTCCAAATCTCTGATTCACACTTTGCAGCAACTTGGCTGCTTCATCCAGATGCACCTAAAACAGAATTGCCTCAAACAATCAAAGATCGTATTCTTGCGATGAAGGAAGAGGTCAAAAAGCTAGGAGGTAAAGACAATGCAAGATGACATCATTTTAAAGGTCGAGAACCTCAAACAGCATTTTAAAACTGGACATGGTAAATATAAGATTTACAATAAAGCAGTCGACGGTGTTTCGTTTGAAATTAAAAAAGGTGAAGTATTCAGTTTAGTTGGTGAATCCGGTTGTGGCAAAACGACGACTGGACGTACGATTATTAAGATTTATAAACCAACTGATGGCTCTGTTCATTTATTAGGTGAACGAATTGTAGCTGGTACTTTAGGTTACAAACAAGAAATTAATAAAATTAAAGCTGAAGTAAAACAAAAAGTAGCTGCATTAAAAGCATCTCATGTTGCAGATGCAAGCGAACAAATTAAAGCTTTAAACGATGAGAAAAAAGAAAAAATCAAAGCTTTAAAAGTTGAAATTAAGCAAGCTAAAATTGACCAAAAAGCGAAGTACAAACCAGATCCTGTCGAATATGCAAATGTAAAAGCAAAAGCACAAAGAGAAGTTGCTAAATTACGTCAACAAATCGTAGAAGCAAATAAAGAGTTTGCTCTATTTAAAGCAACCGCCTTCAAAGAAAGTGATAGCTTACCAGCTGGCACGCCTAAAGAAGAACGTGATGAAGTTCATGCAAAAGAACTTGCTGAATATCGCAAGCGTCGTGCTGATAAACAAGCATTGGTTAATAAGCTTTCAGATGAAGCTGTAAAAACATCTTTATCACCTAAATTCTTTAATCGTCCACTTCTTAATAAGATGCAGATGATTTTCCAAGATCCAATTGATTCATTGGATCCAAGAATGAGCGTTAAAGACATTATTGCAGAAAGCTTGTATATTAACGGTATCAAGAACGATAAGGTCGTTTTAGACCGTGTATACGATGTTCTAAAGCTTGTTGGGTTGCAACCAGACCACGCAGACCACTATCCTCATGAATTTTCTGGTGGACAACGTCAACGTATTGGTATTGCGCGTGCAATTATCTCTGAACCACAACTTATTATCGCTGATGAACCTATTTCTGCTTTGGACGTATCCATTCAAGCACAGGTTATCAACTTATTAAATGAATTACGTATTAAATTAGGATTAACACTACTATTTATCGCGCATGACCTTTCAGTTGTTAAATTCTTAAGTGATCGTATTGGTATTATGTATTTCGGTCATATCGTTGAAATGGGTGATAAGGATAAAGTCTTTAACAATCCATTACATCCATATACGCTATCTCTGATTTCATCTATTCCGATGCCTGACCCTAACTATGAAAGATTGCGTCAAGATACAGGTAGATATGATCCACGTGTCCATGATTATTCTGTTCAAGGACCTACGATGCGCGAAATTGAACCAGATCACTTTGTACTAGCAAACGATGAAGAGTTCGAAAAGTATCAAAAAATTATCGCAGGTAACAAAAAGAAATAATGAATGATCAAGAACAACACGTATCAAATAAATTAACCAATAAGCAAATAGCCATTAGAGCAGCCATTAGTTTTGCTGCTTTAGGCCTTATTTCACTCATAGTCCTGTGGTCTGTCTATGACTTTGAATGGTCACTTGATACGGTTAGTAATAGTGTGTTTATCGTTAATGTACCAGTATTTTTAGTTGCTGTGGTCATGCAAACTGGTGCAACTAGAGTGACGATTGGAATGACGTATGCAACACGTATGTTCTTCACGTATCGCAAGATGAAAGAAGAGTATGATGGTTATGGTGAATATTATGATGAAAAATCACCTGGTCATACGAAAAATATGGTTTATATCATGATTGCAGCTGGATTATGGATTGCTATTGCATTTATCTTGTCTGCTCAGTATTTAGCTGATACACCTAACTTTTAATAAAAAAAGGAGCAAGAGATTTTCATCTCAAGCTCTTTTTTTATGCTTTTGTTTAGTGGGTTTTTCGAGTTTTGGATTACCGGTTAACTCGAAGATCAGATCAACTGCTTCTTGATAGTTCCTATTCGGTACATATTGTTTACTATAAAGGAAATAAGCAAGATGGTCTGACAAACAAAGCCCAACATTAATTTGTGTGAACGTTTGTCTAGAAATCGTGTAAGATACAACTTCGCCGATTGCTTTCAAATCATCTTCTGTCATATCTTGATATTCCTTGAACGCGACAATCGCATATTTATTAGGAATTTCCTTTTTACTAAAAATGGTTTGTAATTTGGCGATATCATCATGAAGTCGCTTATCGAAAAAATCCAACGTTGATGTCGTAATAATAATGACAATCTTTAAATGATATCTTTTTCTGACGTTAGGCGTCTTATCTTGATAGTGATTATAGTATAAACGATAATTGCTTGTTGCAGTATAGAGGGTGTACTCTTTATTAAGAGGAGCTGGTTCTCTGACGATATTCTTTGTAAAATGAATAGGGTCAGACTGCTTTCTCACAACCATCGCGATTCTCACTAGGTTATTATAACCAAGTAACGTAGATCTAAACGCCAATGTGACTAAAGCAAAGATAAACACCAATATAATATTAATAAGTGACATGGTGTTATAATCTTCAATGTTTCTAAAAACGAGAATGATAGCAGTTGAGAATATCGCAACCACAATCAGAAAAAATATTAAGACAATGTTTCTTTTTTTAATAATTTGATTTGAATTCAAAATAATCTAACCTTTCAAAGTTAGTCTCCGTTTAACACACCAGCTAATGTGTCATTGTCAAATAAATCGGAAACTAGAATTTCGTGATCAGGAGCTACACCGAATTCATTGACTGTGTATGTACCATCTGATTCGCGTAATGCGTTTAAGCTGTTACTACTCATCGTGAAGAATGTGCCATCTGGCAATAGAATTGGTGTAATAGAAGCAGCACCGCCACCTGTTGTACGACCTATTATAACACCTAACTCGTTTTGTTTAAAGATAGTGACGAGTTCATTAGCAGCAGAATAAGTAACTCTACTTGTAAGTAAGAACCAATTAAACTCTGTATAAGAGTCATAACTTGTAGTGATATATGTTGTTGAATAGTAGTCTGTATCACGATCGTAACCAGATACAGCAAATGGTTGATCAGTAATGAGACCTACAATACGATATAAAGCACCAACATTACCACCACCATTAAATGTGAGGTCTAAACCAACGTTTGTAACGCTAGCATGATTTTGTTTGATTTCAAGTAACATTGTTTCCAAATATACTGCTGAATCAGAATCAATTAATCCACGAATATCGCCTTTGATTTTCCATGCCGCATCATATGTAGAAGGAAGAGTTGTTGTTAAACCAATATAAGCTGTATTATATGTGGCATTATACGAGATAGAAACCATATAATCTATGTCATTTATAGTCTTAGTAAAATAACCGTTTTTGTGGTAATCAGTTGGTGTATCTTGATATACATATGTCCAATCATCATTAATTAAAGAAATGGTATAAGTTGAAACAAATGTGTTTGTTAAGCCCCAAATAAGTGTTTCGGAAGCATCATCTTTATCATCTGATTGATTGTAAACAAAATAACGCGAACCGTTATCGACAACAGGCAAAATATTAGTTTCATCAAATATAGATTGATAGGCTTCATCACTCCAAGTGAGTGTTTCTTCAATGTCTGATGTGACGAATCCATCAAACGAAATGACAGCTGAACTATCATCAATTAACCAATAATCAGGGCGACTCGAATGGGAATAAGACCAACTTGTATATGAATCTGGTACGTTCCATTTGTCAGCGATTGCTTCATCAACTGCTAAGTAACCTTCTCTATAAAAATCATTAAAGCGTTCACCATAATTTGCAAGTGCATTCGTCGGTGGGTTATATGAAGTAGATGCATAATATCCTGAGAAACCATAAGATGTATGTGGATCATCTATGACTTTTAATAAGACATCAGCAATTGCTTGTGAAACGACTTCATAATCACTTGAAAGAAGATCTAATCGATAATCAACTAATACATCATAATATGAATCAACTTCAGCGATATCTTTTAAACCATAGAAGTAATCTAGGTCAAAAGCGAACATATCATAACTGTGTTGCAACACATCTGATGGTGGAGTGGTTGAATTTAAGGAAGAACGACGGATCTTCATGTAATCGAGTGATCCTGCTGAAATAGTACCATAAATACCACTTAAATCTTCACCATTGAAATAAACATTGTAATAACTTGATCCTGCAAATAATTGGTTAACAAGGTAGAATGGTGCGACCACACCACCATCGTAATAAGCTAAATCAAGATTATAGAGGTTTAAGTTATAAATAACATCCTCTTCTCCACCGATTTCTTCATTGTTTTCATCATCGTATAAATATTCAATATTTCTACCATAATTTGTTTCTGTTGAATAAATATAAGCCCAATAAAAACCTGGATCATTGGTTGTGATAAGGTTCGTTTCTACATCAAATCTATTTTCTAGGTCATAGGTTGTATCTGAATCTTCATCATAATATTGATAAAATAGGGTGATACCTGTCTCATCTTCAGTAATGGTGAATTCGACTTCAGGATCAATAAATCCAGTGAGTAAATCAAAAAAGTCTGTCAATTTAACATAAGGAACATGTCCGTTTGCTGTGTAATATAAATCTACAGATCCATCTTCAACATCAAACTCTGTCGTTAGATTAGTAAAATCATATGTAGTTGATCTTGATAAGACAACATCACTTGTTGACCAAAGTGCTGTTAATTTGATATCAGCAATCACTGGTGTTGAAAAATCATATGGTACATTGACATTGTCTAAATACCAATAACGAAAAACATAGTTAGATCTTGTCGGATCTTCAGGTGCGACAGCTGTTTGGTTCGCTACAACTGATTGAGCGTCAACTGTACTTCCACCCGCAGAAGCATATGTTACTTCAAATGTTGATTCTTCAGGTTCAACTTCTCCTTGACAAGCAAATAAAGTAAAAGATACTGTGAATAAAAGAATGATTAGTAAATATTTTTTCATAAAGAGTCCTCCCGGTGTTTTATTATGTCAATTATAGCATAATTGATGATAAAAAGTCGTATTAATAAAGCAGACATATAATAGAAAGCGTTTTTTAATAAAAAAAGACCTCAATTAAGAGGTCGCTTTAAGGGAGTTACCTTGTTTCGTTAGTCTAGGATGGCGTTTAGACCAACATGCGTAAGGTTAACGCTATTGGGAGAAAAATACATAAAAGGTGTAATGCGAATGACTAAAAGGTTTCGCGATTACAGAAGTATTATACAATATATTTATGAAAGTTTGTGAAAAGTTACATCACTTTTTCATTGAAAACGTTTCCCTTGTTTTTCATCCTTTATTTAGTGTTTCAATAGCAATATATAACGTATTATTATATAATAGTTATGGTAATTTTAAGGAGGAAGACATGGCAAAATTAGCAATTGAAAACCTTCATGTCGAAATTGAAGGAAAAGAAATATTAAAAGGTGTAAACCTTACGGTGAATTCAGGTGAAGTTCACGCGATTATGGGGCCAAATGGTACTGGTAAATCAACGTTAGCAAGCGCACTTATGGGGCACCCTAAATATGAAGTTACAGCAGGTGTAGCAACACTTGATGGTGAAAATCTTCTTGATATGGAAGTGGATGAAAGAGCACGTGCAGGCTTATTTTTAGCAATGCAATACCCTGCAGAAGTACCTGGTGTTACAAATAGTGATTTCATGCGTACTGCTGTTCGTGCGACATCTGGAAAAGATGTCGGATTATTCCAGTTTGCACTGGATTATGAGAAAAAAGTGGAAGAATTAAAGATGCGTCCTGATCTTGCACATCGTTACTTAAATGAAGGTTTTTCAGGTGGAGAACGTAAGCGTAATGAAATTCTTCAACTTAAAGTTTTAAAACCTAAATTTGCCATTTTAGATGAAATTGACTCAGGATTAGACGTTGATGCGCTAAAGATTGTAGGTCAAAATGTATCCGATATGGTGAACCCTGATTTTGGTTGTATTTTAATTACACATTATCAACGTATTTTGGATCATATTAGTCCAACCAATGTCCATATTATGATTGATGGCAAAATTGTTTTAAGTGGTGGAGAAGAACTCATTAAGAAAATTGATGCTAATGGTTATGAATGGATAAAAACCGAACTTGGTATTGATTTTGAAGAGAGCGAAGCATAATGGTTGAGCTCATCGTTAAAGATCACCGAATTGAATCTAATCTTCCTGAAGGATTCACATTTGAAGAGGAAACATTAAATATTCCTGCAAACAAGGTCTATGACGATCCAGTTAAGGTGGTCATTAAAGACGATAATCATGAGGCCTTAAAAATTGTTGTCGGAAAAGGAACAAATGTCAAAATAATACTTGAAGTAGCTAGCGAACAAGCAGCGAAACATGATTATAATATTGAGCTTATTGCAAAACAGAATTCACATGTTAAATATTTATTGGTGTGTGAACTTGCAAGCGAAGAAGCACTATTAGCACATTATTTCACAGTTGAAAGAGATGCTTACCTTGATTTAGTAGGTGGATTTGTTTCTAATGTGATAGACGCAAAAATGCATGTTGACTTAATTGGTCAAGGTGCGGAAGTGAAGATGCGTGCTATTGCTGTATCTTCAGATACACATAAACAAAATATTGATGTCTTAATCATTCATAAAGCGCCCTATACGATTGGTCACATGACGAATATCGGGATTGCCAATAAACATGGTAAAATAATATTAAACGGTGTCGAAAAAATTGAGAAAGGCATGAAACAAGCGAACGCTTTCCAGACTTTAAAAGGTATTATTACTTCTGATAATGCTATTGTTGAAGTTAATCCAATTTTATTAATTGATGAGTATGATGTTCAAGCTGGACATGGCGCAACCATTGGTAAGATTGAAGAAGAACAACTATACTACTTACAAAGTAGAGGCTTAACGAAAGCCGAATCTGAAAAATTAATCATAAACGGGTTTTTAACACCGATTATTGATGAAATTGAAGATGAACCGTTAAAGGAAAGATTTGTAAACCTTGTGAATTCAAGAATATGATTGATGTTAAAAAAGTAAGACGTGATTTTCCTACATTTACACACCACCCTGAACTTGTGTATTTAGACTCTGCGGCATCTAGTTTAAAAGTGAGTAGTGCCATTGAAGCAGTCAATAATTACTACACACATTTAGGTGCAAATGTGCATCGTGGTAGTTATAAACTCAGTTATGAAGCGACGAATTTATATGAAGATTCAAGAGTTGATGTCGCAAAACTCATCAATGCGAATCCTAATGAAGTTGTTTTTACAAGAGGAACAACATCCGCGCTTAATATGATTGCACATATGTATAGAGAAACATTAAAACCTGGTGATGAGGTTATTACGAGCGAACTTGAACATCATTCATCTGTCTTACCGTGGGTTATAGCCACTAAACGTAGCGGGGCTACCCTGCGTTATGTACCTTTAAATGAAGAAGGTCGAATCACGGTTGAAGGCTTTAAAAAAGTATTATCTGATCATACAAAAGTGGTTGCTTTAACGTATGTATCAAATGTTTTAGGTTATATTACACCAATCGAAGAGATTATCAAGCTTGCGCACGAAAAGGGTGCAATGGTAGTCGTTGATGCTGCACAAGCAGTTCCGCATATGCCAGTTGATGTGAAAAAGATTGATTGTGACTATATGGCGTTTTCTGGACATAAGATGTTTGGTCCAACAGGTATTGGTGTTCTTTACGGCAAAGAAGCATTACTTAATCACCTTGAACCATGTGAATATGGTGGAGAGATGGTTGAGGATGTCACGAAAGATCAAATTATATTAAAAGAAGCACCAATCAGATTAGAAGCTGGTACACCGATTATTGCTGGTGCGATTGGTCTTGGTGAAGCAGCGAAGTATATATTAAAAGTAGGTGCAAAAAACATTCATGCACATACACTTAAATTAAAACATTATGCGCAGGAAAAGTTAGCCCTAGTAGAGGGCGTAACGATTCATAATAAATCAGCTGAAACAGGCATCTTAACATTCAATATCGATGGTGTTCATCCCCATGATGTTGCAAGTGTCTTAGATGAATCCAATATTGATGTGAGAGCAGGTAAGCATTGTGCTTATTTGATTCACCAGAAATTAGATTTGTCATCAACGGTTAGAGCATCTTTTCATATTTATAATAATGAAGAGGATTGTGACCAATTGATTAAAGCAGTTATTCAAGCTAGAGATTTCTTTAATGGCTTTTAGGAGTAAATATGAGAATTGAGCAACTATATCGTGAAGTCATCATGGATCATTATAAACACCCTAGAAATAAAGGTTTAGTTGATGATGCATCATATCTTACGATTCATTTAAATAATCCCAGTTGTGGTGATGAATTAACGATTCAACTCCATGTATTAGATCACGTGGTTGTTGATGTCAAACATCAAGGAACTGGATGTTCCATTTGTTGTTCATCAGCAAGTGTCATGTCAGAAGCGATTAAAGGTAAAACCGTTTCTGATGCATTACATATTATTCATGAGTTTTATGAAATGATTAAAGGTTATCCTTATGATGATAAGGTGTTGACTGGAGAACCAGTTGTATATCAAGGTGTTTCACAATTTCCAGCACGTATTAAATGCGCGACTTTGGCATGGAAAGCTGCTGAGAAAGGTCTTGAAACTAAAGGAGGAGACAAAGAAACATGATGGATGAAAACAAGAAAAAAATAGATGCGATAGTCGGTGATTATAAATTTGGTTTTATAACCGACTCGAAAGCAATTGTTGATACAGGTAAAGGGATAAATGAGGATGTTGTACGCGCTATTAGTGCCTACAAAGGCGAACCTGAATGGATGCTCGATTACCGTTTGAAGAGTTATCAGAAGTTTTTAGAAAAGAAAAACCCAACATGGGGTCCTGATCTCTCATTTATTAATTTTGATGAATTCACTTACTTCTTAAGAGCAAGTGAAAGAGCTGAAACAAGCTGGGATGAAGTACCTGCCAATATTAGAGATACGTTCGAAAAATTAGGCATTCCTGAAGCAGAACGTAATTTTTTAGCAGGTGTATCGACACAGTTTGAAAGTGAAGTCGTTTATCATAATACGATGAAAGAGTTAGAAGAATTAGGCGTAATCTATGTTGATACAGATACAGCTTTAAGAGAATACCCAGAATTATTTAAAGAATATTTTGGTAAAGTGATTCCTTATAGCGATAATAAATATGCAGCTTTAAATAGTACTGTTTGGAGTGGTGGGTCATTTATTTACGTACCTAAAGGTGTAAAAGTACCTAAGCCATTACAATCATATTTTAGAATTAATTCTGATCAAATGGGTCAATTTGAAAGAACATTAATCATTGTTGATGAAGGTGCATCAGTTAATTATGTTGAAGGTTGTACGGCACCTGTTTATTCCAAAGATAGTTTGCATGCAGCGATTGTTGAAATCATAGTTAAAAAAGATGCGACATGCCGTTATACAACCATTCAAAACTGGTCTAATAATGTCATTAACTTAGTTACAAAGCGTGCATTTGTTTATGAGAATGGACACATGGAATGGATTGATGGTAACATTGGTTCAAATGTCAATATGAAATACCCTTCATGTGTATTATTAGGTGAACGTGCTAAAGGCACGACGATTTCAATCGCTTTTGCAGGAAAAGGTCAAATCCAGGATGCTGGTGCAAAAATGATTCATGTAGCACCAAACACGACATCAACAATTATTTCTAAATCCATTTCACGTGGTGGTGGCTCTGTCAATTATCGTGGTAAAGTTGATTTTGGTAAGAAAGCTAAAGGTGCGAAGGCACATGTCGAATGTGATACGATTATCCTTGATGATTTCTCATTTAGTGATACGATTCCAACGAATGTTGTTAAGAACTCAGATGTTTTCTTAGAACATGAAGCAACGGTTTCTAAAATCTCTGAAGAACAACTTTTCTATTTGATGAGTCGTGGTCTTTCTGAAGAAGAAGCTACCGAAATGATTGTGATGGGATTCATTGAACCATTCGCAAAAGAACTACCTATGGAATACGCCATTGAACTTAACCAATTGATTAAATTGGAAATGGAA
The DNA here is from genome assembly GCA_963675245.1 of Acholeplasmataceae bacterium. GTDB lineage: Bacteria > Bacillota_I > Bacilli_A > Acholeplasmatales > Acholeplasmataceae > WOFB19. Next base: position 1,025,578 of record OY775910.1, read on the forward strand.
GGTTCAATTGGTTAATTGTCTCATATTAATTTGTGGTAAAATGAGGGAGAGCCTTGCTTAGGCTCTCCTATCTTTATTTTGGTGATATGATGAAAAAAGGTATATTATTTGTTTTAATTATGTTAATCAGTTTTTCATTGGCAAGCTGTCAACCATTAACATATGATGAGATTAGATCATCATATGGTTCTTTTATCGCGGATAATGCAGATGATTATAATGAATTAGTAAGTATTTACAATCATATCAGTAGTGAAATCGTTAAATCGACAGTGATGATCAAAAACACAATTAGTATACTTGATTTTTCATCGTTAGGTTCTGGTGTCATTTTTGATGAAGATGACACATATTACTACGTCATGACAAACAGCCATGTCATCGGTGCAGATGACACATATATTCATAACATTACGGTTACTTTAGTTAATGGTGATGTGATTGATGCGACACTAGTTTCATATGATATAGCTTATGATATAGCCGTTGTTAAATTTATAAAAGGTACACGAGATATAGATGTTATCATGATGGCAGATGAAAATGCTCATCAGGATGAAACAGTCATCATTTTAGGACATCCTAATGGACAATTACAAGCGATGACGATCGGTTATTACTTAGAAATGGTGACGTTAACACTTGATGATAACGCCATTGGTCAAGTAGAATTTCCAGTATTCCGTTTAAGTGCCCCAGTTCAATCAGGTAGCAGTGGCAGCGTCGTTATCAATGAAGAATTTGCCATGGTTGGTCTTGTTTTTGCTGGTAATTTTGTTGGTACCGATACATCTACACACTACTCTTATGCGATTCCCATTGAAAAAGTATACGAATTTCTTGCACTATATCCATTGACTGGTGGTGAAACATCATGAGAAATATATTTACTTTATTCGTTTTATTGTTAAGTATGTTTTTGCTTGTTGGTTGTATGGAAGAATTACCACCTGAAACATTAGCGCTTCAACAGCAATATGATGATTATCGAACAAATGAATTTTCTGATTTCGATCATTTTGTAACCTATATGAATACATTTTCCCTTGAAACCTCACATGCTGGAGTTTATATAGAAGCATCCTATAGTGTTAATCCTTTGACGAGAGTGTCTCATGAATCAATGGGTGTGATTATTCATGAAGATCAAAATTATTATTACGCTGTCACAGATTCTCATCTTTTTGATGATGGTGAACGAAATTATCGAATCACAGTTACAGATACTTATAACCATGTCATTATTGGTCAAAGAATCGCAATTGATAAAATACTCGAAATCGCGTTGATCAAGTTTACAAAACCTGCAAAAGCGCTTTATGTATTAGAAGCCGCACATGCGTTGCCGATTAATCAAGAACCTGTTTTATTATTATCATCATTAGGACAGATTAGACAGCATGTATCACTTGGTAACCTCATATATGACGGTAATGTATTAGGTGTCACTGTTGATTTACCATTAGATGACGGCATTGTTGGAGGTGCAGTGTTTGATGTGAATCTTCGTTTAGTCGGTATGATTGTGTCAGAAGATGGATTAAAAATGGCAACATATTCAGATATTTGGACATTACTTGAATAACGTTTGTTATAATGGGCTTAAAGGATGGATGGCATGTATCGATACTTAATCATTGAAAGTATATCCCCAATTGAACAAAACGAATCAACGCTGCTTGCGTTTTTTTCAGATATCATAAGAATTGATGATGTCACTAAAAGGCAACATCAAATCACACTCTTTTATCAAGGAGACGCTGAGGTATCGTTTAAGGATATCATCATCAATTTATCTTCAGATACATTAACTGATTTTAGATTGTTTGAGTCATGTCATTTTAAAACCGAACTTGAACGATATAAGAATTACGAGCATATTCTTGGATTGTTAAAAAGAATTGAAATAGTAGGCCACCCATATGTATCAGAACAGGATATTGTTTCTTTATTGATTCATGATTTAACAGATCAAGATATATCATGTTTTTTAAAATCATATGCGAAAGATCAAACCATGCTCAACAGTGTTAAAATCTATTTGGAATGCAATCAAAATACGAGTGTAGCTGCAAAACAATTGTTTGTCCACCGTAACACATTAATTCATCGTATTGATAAATTTATAGATATAACTGGTTTTGACATTAGAGAGTTTGTTCCAGGATATTTAATATACAGCTTATTAACAAGCCATTAAAAAATGTGCATGATGCACATTTTTTTATATGCTATAACTTGTTATAATGAATGTAACTTGGGAAAAAGAAAGGATACATTTATGGCAACTTTAAAACTGACAGATATAAATAAGATTTACCCTAATGGCGTACAAGCGGTATTTGATTTTAACTTATCAATTAGAGATAAAGAGTTCATCGTATTCGTTGGACCTTCTGGATGTGGTAAATCAACAACACTTCGTATGATAGCTGGTTTGGAAGAAATAACTTCAGGTGAGTTATTCATTGATGATGAACTCGTTAATGATAAAGCACCTAAAGATCGTAACATCGCGATGGTTTTCCAATCATATGCGTTATATCCACATATGACTGTATATGATAATATGGCATTTGGTTTGAAACTGAGAAAAATGCCGAAAGACATCATTGAAAAGAAAGTAAATGATGCTGCTGAAATTCTTGGTTTAGTACCTTACCTTAAACGTAAACCAAAAGCTTTATCAGGTGGACAAAGACAGCGTGTGGCATTAGGACGTGCGATTGTTCGTGATGCTAAAGTATTCTTAATGGATGAACCATTATCAAACTTAGATGCAAAATTACGTGTGCAAATGCGTGGTGAATTAATTAAACTTCATAATACGATTGAAACAACAACTATTTATGTTACCCATGACCAAATTGAAGCGATGACGATGGCACATAGAATTGTTGTTATGAAAGATGGTTATATTATGCAAGTTGGTGCACCAAAAGAAATTTATGATAAACCAGAGAACTTATTTGTTGCTGGATTTATCGGAACACCACCTATGAACTTCTTACATGGACAAATTGACAATAAAGGTTTCTTTAGAGCTGGTAAATACAGTGTGAAGGTTCCTGAAGATAAACTTGAAATCGTTAAATATCATAAGATGATGGAAAAAGATATCATCCTTGGAATTAGACCAGAAGATATTCATGATTCTAAAATAGTTATGGAAACATACCCTGAATCTGTTCTCAATATCATTGTTGATGTAGCTGAATTATTAGGTTCAGAAACTAATGTTTATACACAAATTAATGATGATCATATTTGTGCTGTGATTAGTGCACGTGCAGGTGTTCATATTGGGGATGAAATGAAATTAACACTCGACATGAATAAAGCACACTTCTTTGATCCAGATACAGAAAACGTATTAAAATTGAATGAACCATTAAAACCTAAAAAGATAATGGTTTCTGAAGAAGAAGCTGAAGCAGCAGCAAAGAAAAAATAATTAAAGGCCGATAGGCCTTTTCTTTTGGAGAAAAAATGATGATTGATTATATCACTAACGAGAAAAATCACACTTATATTTATCAAGAAAACAAAGTGAGCATACATGCTATATCCAATCTGTCATATGTGAAACAGATGTGCATGAATCATTTATTTACTTATGAAGGGTATATTAAATCGGTAAAAAGAATGTTTGGTTATCACTATAAGATTCCCATTTTTTTGCATGAAGGTTTACAGTTGATTGCGACTAAATCAGTGAGAAACTATGACAATATTTGGATTAATTATGCAAGTGTTGAATCAATTGATTACATAGGTAATCGCATAAGACTAACGTTTACCAGTCATCGAATTTTAATTATTGAGATAAGCAAGCAAGCATTTAACGAACAAATCAAGCGACTTGAAGTGATAAAGTTGCATATAAGTAAACATTTTCATATATAGATTTATAGAAAATCACACGCAATAGTGATATAATATATACGGTCAAAAGTAATCGCTTTAGATGAATTAGAGGAGGAGAAGAAATGCCTAAAAAAACGCTGCGTGACATTGATGTCAAAGGCAAGAAGGTTTTAGTGCGAGTTGATTTCAACGTCCCACTAAAAGATGGCAAAATCAGTGATGAAAATCGTATTGTACAAGCTTTACCAACCATTGAATATATTTTAGAACATGGTGGACGTGCAATTTTATTTTCACACTTAGGAAGAATCAAAGAACCATCTGATTTAGAAAAGAGCAGTTTAAAAATTGTTGCAGAAAGATTAAGTGAACATTTAAAACAACCTGTTAAATTTGTTCCAGAAACAAGAGGTAAAGCTTTAGAAGATGCGGTTGCTGCATTATCTGATGGTGAGATCCTCATGTTTGAAAACACACGTTTTGAAGATTTAGAAGGTAAAAAAGAATCAAAAAATGATCCTGAACTTGGTCAATATTGGGCTTCACTTGGTGATGTTTTCGTCAATGACGCTTTCGGTACTGCACATCGTGCACATGCATCAAATGTCGGTATTGCAAGCAATATTAAAGAAACAGTTGCAGGCTTTTTATTAGAAAAAGAAATTAATTTTATCGGTGGTGCATTGGAGAATCCAGAACGCCCATTCGTTGCCATTTTAGGTGGTGCGAAAGTATCTGATAAAATTGAAGTCATAAAGAATTTATTGAAAGTCGCTGATAAAGTATTAATTGGTGGCGGTATGGCCTACACATTCTTTAAAGCACAAGGTTATGAAATTGGTACAAGTTTACTTGAAGCCGATAAAATTGACTTAGCAAACGAATTACTTGAGTTAGGTAAAGGAAAAATCGTTCTAGGTAGCGATGTTGTTACAGCTAAAGAATTCAATGCTGAAAGTGAAAAGAATGTTAGAGCAGTCAATCATATTCCAGCAGATGAAATGGGTATGGACATTGGACCAAGCACGATTAAAACGTTTGAAAATGTCATTAAAGATGCGAAGACAGTGGTTTGGAATGGTCCTGTTGGTGTCTTTGAATTCCCTAGATTTGCAGAAGGTACAAAGTCAGTTGCGAAAGCACTTGTTCAAATTAAGGATCAAGCAACAACCATTATTGGTGGTGGCGACTCAGCAGCAGCTGTGATTCAATTTGGACTAGCAGATGGATTTACACATATATCAACTGGTGGTGGCGCATCATTAGAATATTTAGAAGGAAAATTGCTACCTGGTATCCAGTGTGTTGATAATAAATAATGGTTAACATCGGAAAAAAGATCCGTGCATTGCGACTACAAAATAATTTAACACAAGAAGAACTCGCAAATCGATTGGAACTTACGAAGGGTTATATTTCACAAATCGAAAATAATCTCACGTCACCCTCGATGCAAACCCTCTTCTCGATACTTGAAGTTTTAGGAACAGATGTTCACGAATTCTTCAGTAACGAAGAAGAACCAACAGTTGTCTTTAAAAAAGATGACTTCTACGAAAAGGAAAACGAACAGTTAAAACACATGATTAGCTGGATCGTTCCGAATGCACAAAAATATGAAATGGAGCCAATCATCATTGACATCGAACCTGGTGGTCAATCAGAAATTGATGACCCACATGCAGGTGAAGAATTCGGGTATGTACTTGAAGGACAAGTAACACTCATTCTAAACAAAAAGCGTCATGTCATACGTAAGGGTGAAACATTTTATTACCGTGCAAATAAAGAGCATTATCTTATGAATACTTATCATACTCGCGCAAAAGTGCTTTGGATAAGTACACCCCCAATGTTTTAGAAAAGGAGTATCACAAAATGGAAAAAGAAATTGTTATTAAAAGTACAACAGGATTACATGCCAGCTTAGCAGCAAAAGTTGTTCAAACTGCTTCAAAATATGCGGTAGATATTGAACTACATTATGAAGATAAAATCGTAGACTTAAAATCAATCCTTGCACTTATGTCACTTGCAGTCCCTTACGGTGAAAACGTCAAGATCGTTGCGAAGGGAGCACGTGCTGAAGAAGCGATTAAAGATGTTTCTTCAATTCTCGGCTAATCATGCGTATACCAGTCATTGCAGGTAATTGGAAAATGTATAAGACGCGTGATGAAGCACTCGCGTTCATTTATGCAGTTAATCAATTAGTACCAGATTTAGAAAGAGTCGAGTCAGTCATTTGTGCACCAGCAATCTTCTTAAGGGACTTAGTTAAAAGAGCTGGCGAAAATCTTCGTATTGGCGCACAAAATATGCACTATTTAGATGAAGGTGCTTATACAGGTGAAATCTCACCTAATATGCTAAAATCATATGGTGTTGATTATGTTGTTTTAGGACATAGTGAACGTCGTGCTTACTATAATGAAACGGATGCATCTGTTAATTTAAAAGTACTTAAAGCGATTCAATCAGAACTTAAACCAATTGTATGTGTTGGTGAGTCACTTGATATACGTGAAGCAGGAACAACAAATGCGTTTGTTAAAGAACAGGTTGTTAAAGCATATGCGAATGTAAGTGATATCGATGCGTTAAAAACAATCGTTGCATATGAACCTATTTGGGCGATTGGTACTGGTAAAACAGCAACCCCAGAAATGGCGAATGAAACAATTAAAGCGATTCGTCAAGTATTAGCAGAATTATACAATCAACAATCTGCTGATAAAATCCGTATTTTATATGGTGGTTCAGTGAAACCAAGCAATGTGGATGACCTGCTTGCTGAATCAGATATTGATGGTGCTTTAGTCGGTGGTGCATCACTCGATCCTGAGTCATTCTTAACACTTGTTAAAGCAGCCATTAAATAGAAAAAGTATTAGAAATAAAAGATACCTTATAACATGAACTTTTTGAAAAAAGACCTTGTTATGAAGTGAACCCCAAAAGTAGACTCGTAAAAAAAGTCTATTTTTATTTTAGAATATACTTTTAGAAACATTGATTACAAAAACAAGTGATTAGCAGATTAAAATAACGATATCAAATAAACAATAACTTTTTAATTGAAAATAACTAATTTTAACATATGTGAAAATATATTTTAGTAATATTTTATACTTAAAAATAACTATTAAAGTCAGCATTTAAAGATAAATTATAATCTTACTACGAAAGAATCACTAACCGTTCAAAAAACATGTTTTTCAACTATAGTTGATTTTTTTTATTAAATATATATAATGAAGTTAAAATAAGCGATAATGACATAGGGGAGAGGATAATGAATGGTTTATATGGATGTTCTTTATATAACATTTTTAATATTATCTTTCTTATGTATCAAGTATGAAAATACTTCGTTAATCAGCAATAACATCAATTGTGTAAAAGAACAACAATATTAAAAATTGATAATTTGAAAGTAGTTACAAGTGTAAACATCGCATATATTGAATAGACTATTATGGAGGAATAAATGGTAAAAATATTTAAAGTATTTTCACTTATAACTTTAACTATTGGGTTGATACCAGTTATGTCAGCATGCAAAAATAACAAGATAGTTGAACAAAAAGCAGATGAAATGATTAATATTGAGACTATTTATTGGAATAGTACTTTTAGTATTGCTGGATATACCATTAGTTTTGAACCGCCAGTAATGGAAGAAAATATAATTTTTTCAGTAACTGTTGATCAAGGTACGTTAAGTATGCTTTCTAATTCAAATGGGGTTGAAACAGTTACAGTCGGTGAAACAGGAACAATTAATACTGATGGAAGGATAGTTTGGCGAAATGTTACGTATATTGATTCTTCTAAATTTAATTACGATGATATTGATGAAGCATTTATTGATATTATTGTTAAAGAAGACAATCATATCATTGGATATGCAGTTGTAAGAGTGTATATCACCAGTATTCCGTCGCAAGTAAATTCTAGTACATATATGGAAGTCTATACAGGAGAAATTCTAATTTCTTCGTATTTTCCAAAACAAAATGGAGAGTATCAGTTAATCGATGATGCGTTAATAACTTCATTAATAAGTAAAATAAAAGAGGGGAACTAGGAAGATTCAATGAGAAAACAAATTGTTAGATTGTGTGTTATATTTTTGTTGTCTTTTGTTATGTTTATTTGTATAAGTATAAATGTCGAGGCTGATGAGTTTAATGTAGAAAAACATGGTACTTATACTGAACAATATCAAAGCGCATTTTTGGACAAGACTTTAAAATCTAAAACAACGACTGAACATTTAATTGAGTTATTAATAATGAATGAAAAAGAAGCTTTGGAGTTTATTGCGTTTAGAGGAATATTGATTCCAAACGAATTAAATGATAGACAAATTACATTAATTGAAGATCATGCCTTTTATGAAAATAATGGATTGAATTATATAACATTTTATACCGATGTACCACCAACAATTGATCATTTCATAGATGTTTCTGAATTAACTATTTACGTCCCTACATCATTACTAAACATTTATCGAAGTGCAATAGGATGGGTGAATTATTCAGAAATAATCACCGAGTTACCAATAAATTAAAAAAATATAAATTAATTATAAAGACTATAAAAACACGCTATATTTAGTGTGTTTTCTTTAATTGTATGACATATATGCCATACTTTTTTTGATTCACTTCCATTAAACTATTAAAAAGAAAGGAGTGCTAGCTATGCGTGCATACTATCTTGTAAAACAACATATGATTGTGAATGCAAAGACAATTATTGCAGATGAGAAGAATAATTTACTTTATCAACTCACAACGGATGGCATAAAGCACTCGTGGTCTTTAAAGACGTATGAAAAAGGATATACGCTTATTGTATTTGAACATGGATTTACACAAAGCTGCATAAGATTCAAATATTTAAATCATATATATACAGTTAAGAAAAGCGCATGGACTGCAAAGTATCTTGTCAGTTGTTCAACAATTCAAGATTGTACATATACATATAAAAACGGATCATATAAAAGTCATTTCTATATTAATGATGAAGAACAATCCTATTACGATGAAGACTCATCAATTATCGCAACCAATGAAAAAGACACAGTATTCTTATTACTCGTTCATTTAGCGGTTTACATCATCATGCATAGAACTTGATAACTAAAAGTACCCTTTCTCTCCAGGGTGCTTTTTTGTATAAAAAAACAGGTGATTTCCATCACCTGTTTGATTTGTCTATTATCTGTTGTAGAATTCGACGATAAGCTGTTCATTAACTTCTTGAATAATTTCATGTCTTTCTGGATAACGAACATATGTGCCTACGCCAGTGTCTTTGTTGTAATCTACGAATTCAGCAGTTGCAAATTGAGCTTCTAAAGCTTCTTGAACGACTTTTAAATTCTTTGATTTTTCTCTAAGTTGTACATTTTGTCCTGGTGTGAGACGGTACGATGGAATATCCACTTTCTTGCCATCGACAAGAATGTGACCATGGTTAACGAGCTGACGCGCTTGAGCTCTTGTACGAGCAAGTCCTAAACGGTAAACGATATTGTCTAAGCGTGATTCTAAGTAAGTTAAGAATACAACACCATGTTTACCTTGTGTACGGCCTGCTTCATCAAATGTTTTTCTGAATTGTTTTTCAGAAAGACCATAAGTGAAACGTACTTTTTGCTTTTCTTGAAGTTGTAGACCATAACCACTGATTTTAGTACGACGTCTGCCATGTTGCCCTGGTGCATAAGGACGTTTTTTAAGTTCTTTACCAGTTTCAGAAACTGAGTAGTTTAAACGTCTTGATATTTTCCATGTAGATCCTGTGAAACGTGACATCTTTTATACCTCCTTTTTAAGTTGGTCGTAAAAGATACAAATAATTAAATGATGAGTATCCCGATATTCTTTTCGCCTTCAAGCAGTAGAAGGTTACTAAGGGCTCCAAGTGGTAGGGATCGCAGCATAATCAAATATTTGCCTGCTTTTTACCGACGCAATCTATTTTACCCTATAGGGTATGCTTTGTCAATTGTTTTATGATGATTTGTGAAAAGTCTTCTAAAAAGCCAACTAATGTGTCATCAAAACGGTTTAATACGGGGCTATCGATATCTAGAACCCCATATAATTCACTACCTAAATAAAGCGGAACAACGGTCTCTGAGCGACTATTAGCATCGCATGCGATATGATTAGCGTGATTTAACACATCAGCAATTACCATTGTTTCATTCTTTTTAGCAGATTCCCCACATACACCTTCACCTAATTTAATCGTTGCACATGCGACTCTACCTTGAAATGGACCCACGTTTAAGACGTGACCATCAAAAAGATAAAAGCCTACCCAATTGAGTTCATCTAATATCTCATAGAGATAAGCAGATGCGTTCGCAAGAAGGGAAATGGCAGTTGGTTGTTCATTTAAAAGACTTTCTGCTGTTTCTAAAAATTCATTATAATTCATTAATATCACCGAAACCATTATAGCATAACATGTTATAATAGTTGTGGTGATTAAGGATGAAAAAACAGATTTTAATACGCTTCGGTGATTTAGTTCTTAAAGGAAGAAATAAAGGTTTTTTTATTAAGGCCATTAGAACCCATGTCAAACATGCATTAAATGGGTTATCGGTTGATTTTAATAATACACACGATCGGATGTATATTAAATTTCACGAGTCAGATCAAGATGAAATTATTAATAAACTTAAGAAAATTCCAGGTCTATATTCTTTCAGCTTAATTTATGAAACAACAAATCAATTAGAAGATATTATAAAAACAGCCATAGTGGCTGCTAATGAACAATTAACAAATGAAACGTCAATTAAAATTGATACGAAACGTGCGGATAAAACATATCCGCTTACAAGTTTAGAAGTTACACAAAAAATAGCTGGTCGTATTTTAGCCGGTGTTGATCACAAGATGGTTGTTGATGTGAGGCATCCAGATGCAGTGATTTATATCGAAATTAGACGAGATGTGTCATTTGTCTTTATAGGTCAAATATTTGGTATGGGTGGATTTCCATATGGCACTGCAGGTAAAGGGCTTGTCATGATGAGTGGTGGAATTGATAGTCCGATTGCTGCGTATTTAGCAATGAAACAAGGTATTCGTGTGGAACTATTCCATTTTGAATCGACGCCTTTAACACCGCTCGAGAGTGTTCAGAAAGTGATTGATCTTGCTAAAATATTATCAACCTACTCAGCCAATGGATCGATTAAATTGCATTTAGTACCGTTTACGAATATTCATGAAAATTTATTGAAGAATGTGGCGGATTCTTATATTATTACCATCATGAGAAGAATGATGTATCGACTTGCTGAACGCTATGCAAACGAACAAGAAATCAATTGTTTGATTAACGGTGAATCTGTTGGTCAGGTCGCGAGTCAAACGCTAGCAAGTATAAAAGTTGTTGAAAATGTAACTAATATTCCTATCTTAAGACCCGTCATTACATATGATAAAAATGAGATTATTAAGTTAGCTTATGCGTTAGAATCATTTGACATATCAACAAGACCATTTAATGATTGTTGCAGTATATATGTACCAAGAAACCCGGTCACTAACCCTAATGTTCTATTCGCTGAAAGAGAAGAATTTAAGGTTGATTTTAGTTTAATGGATGAAGCACTAGCAAACATTGTATCACTTGATATAACACCAAAATTAGATTTTGAAATCGCAAACTATGGATTTAGTGCGAATGAAGCGTATCAAGCGTTTAGAGAAGATAAAAGAAAGAAGTATGATGAATGATTGAATCAAGACAAAATAAACAAATAAAGATTTGGATAAAATTGAAACAGAAAAAATACAGAGATCAATTTGACCGTTTTTTAGTTTATGGAGAACACCTCATTGAAAGAGCAAAAGCAGTAGGTGCACTTGAAGAAATCATCACAGACAATCCAGATAAAGAAGGGACATTGATTGCACCTGAATTAATGAAAGAATTACAACAAACAGCAAGTTATATTGATCAAATTGGTGTTTGTAAAATGACAAATAAACCGATGAAATCGGATGCTGTTTTAGTATTAGATGATGTCCAAGATCCCGATAATGTTGGTGCACTTATGAGAAGCGCAGTAGCATTTGGATTTAATCATGTCATCTTAAGTTATGGATGTGCTGATATGTATAACGAAAAAGTTATCCGCGCATCTAAGGGTGCTTTGTTTGATTGTTATGTAGAAAGAAAACCGCTTGATAAAGCGTTATCCAGTTTAAAAGAAAATGGCTATCAAGTGCTTGCTGCAGATGCACATCAAAAAGGATCATTGAAAGAAACACATAAAATTGCACTTATATTGGGCAATGAAGGACATGGTATATCAGATGATGTTTTACCGTTTGTTGATCAATTTGTTACAATAAAAACAAAGACGGTTGAAAGTCTTAATGTCAGTGTTGCAGGTGCAATTATCATGAGAGATTGGAGTTTATTATGAAAGCGAAACTAACAGCGTTTTTTGATCACGATGGCAAGCTTCCATTAGAAGATAGACTAGCGTTAGCTAAGCATCATGGTATTGATTCAATAGGATTAAGAAGTTATCAAAATAAGCCATTAATCGAAATGACAGAACGTGATGCGAAAGATGTTTATCAACTGTTTAAACAAGCCAATATGAATCTGTCATTTTTGGATGACAACATCGGTGATTATGATTTGAATAGTGATTCTAAATATAAAGAACACTTAGAGCAATTCAAATTTCTAATTGAATTATCTGATCGTTTAAAAACAAACACGTTATGTTTAAGACTTCCTCAATTTACGAAAGTGATTGATGAATTTGAAAATATAAGTTTTAGACTCACACCTTTTTTTGAAGCAGCTAGTAAAAGAAGAAAACGGATATGGATTGTACCTTCTAATGATTATAAGGCAAATACATATGCGTATATATTTAAAAAGATGAAAACATCACATGTCGGCATGTTATTTGATCCAGTATACTTTATGGATATTAAACAATCGAATACAACCGCTTATCGCTTATTAAAACGATATATCGACGTGTTTGCATGTCATGATAAAGATCATAAAGGTAATCCTAGACTTTTAGGATATGGAAAAACTGATGTCATTGGATTATTTAAACGTTTAACGAGGGATCGTTATAATGGGATGTTGTTAGTGGATAATGATTTTTATCATCAAGTGTTTGCCGAACCAGCAACAAAAAAAGGCCTTTTTGGTTTCGGCTATAAGAAACAGCAAAAACAAAAAGATGCCTTACAGAAAGAACTTTCACATGTGCTCTTCCCAAATGAACAGACAAGAGTCTGTACATATGATGATGTTTTATCAAATCAAATTCGTTTGGTTAAAGTATTGTTTTCTTAAATCTCAGCGTCTTCTTCGTTTTCTGGAATTTCAAAGGCAGGCGCTGCATTTGGAATGTTTGGGAAGAGTTTAGAGGTGAAAAGAATACCATCCAAGTGATCAAGTTCATGTTGGAAAACAATACCCACATAACCTTCTAGATGAAGTTTGATAGGTATCACTTTATCTGCCGGTATATCATAAGACAAAGCTTCTAACGTAATTGTTTTATAACGTGGTGTGAGACCAATTGTTTCACGGTCGACGGATAAACATCCTTCACCACCAGGTACATAAATAAGCTCACTACTCTTTTCTGTAATAACAGGATTGATGAGTGCGAAAGAATAAAGCGTCCCATCAAAGTCTGTGACATGTACAGCATACATTCTTTTAGACACGTTGACTTGTGGCGCAGCGATACCAACGGCAGGTCTTAGTTCGTATTTTTCAACCATGTCAGGATCCTGAGAGTTTTTAACAAATTGTAGTAAATCGATTAGTAAACGTTTATCAGCCACTGATAAAGGAAGTTTCACTGGTTTAGCGACTGTCACGAGGGTTTTATGCCCTTCTCGAATGACATTTTTCATAGTTATCATAAATCATCCACCTCATTCATATTATAGCATAGGAAGTTATGGCATGCTATTAGGATGTGTGGTAGGTCACATGATACAATATAAGTATGAAAAAAAATAGTAAAAGGAAAAAATTATGACAGATATCATTTTACAAGCATATAATGTTTTGGATGAAATTGTGAAAGATCCTGATGTTATAGCTTTAAAAAAATTAAATAAAGAAATTGATGAAAAATTTTCCAATGAAATCAAAGCTTTTAGTGAAGCTAAGAATGTCTATGATGATGTGATGTCAACAGGTGGGCATTATCATCCGGATTTTAAAAAAGTGACACTAAAGTTATCTGAGGCAAAATCAACACTCTATCAAAAACCTGAAGTAAGTGATTATTTAAAGTTAGAGAAAAAAGTTGAGACAAAACTAAATGATTTATTAAGAGAAATGACAAATCGTATTTCGTCACATATCCCAACACCAAATGCAATCGGTATCGTGAAAAAGGGAGGTAGTTGCCATGTTGGTTAATCGTATGAGCTATGTGGTTTTCTTTAAAGGAAATCAAGTAGTTAACAAATTGGCAGAGCTGCCAGTAAATGTCACATATGTTTCAAAAAAGAAAAGGTTCGCGATTATTTATACGGATAAAGCTAACGAAGAAAGCATTAAAAAAGCATTAAAAAATATTAAAGGGTTTAAAGGATTTACACCATCACAAACCTTTGATGAAAATTTAAATTTTGATGTTAAGTAAAAAACCTTGACACTAACGGTTTTTTATGTATAATAGGAATGTACATTTGTTTTAGAAAGAGAGTGAAAATATGGCAGTAAAATTAAGATTACAACGTTATGGTACACACAAGACACCTTATTATCGCGTCGTAGCAAGCGATTCACGTCGTTCAAGAGATGGAAAATTCTTAGAAATTCTTGGCACATATGATCCGCTTAAAGGCGTTGTATCAGTAGATGCAGACAAAGTCCAAAAATGGATATCAAATGGTGCACAACCTACAGATACAGTTAAGAGTCTTATTAAGAAGTATCACGTACTAAGTAAATAAATAGGGGGTTTAGAAAATGGCAATAGATTTTGAAAAACTAATCAAAAATATCGTTGTGCCATTAGTCGTTAACCCGGATGACGTTTTAGTAAAGATTATATCAGATGATGGTGATATACTTGCCATTCAACTGCTAGTCAATGAAGCTGATTTAGGTCGTGTTATTGGTAAAGGCGGAAAGATTGCTAATGCTATGCGCACAATTGTTTATGCAGGTGCTTCGAAAGAAAATAAGCGCGTGCATATCGATATTGACTCTTATCAGTTTTAGGGATTGAGTATGTATCTGATTGGCCGGATTGCGAGTACTCATGGTATTCGTGGTGAGCTAAAAGTCGACAGCTTAAGTGACTTTGAACGCTTTAAGCCGGGGAAAACAGTCTATATTGAAGAAAACGGCATGCACATACCCTTTGAGATTGAAAGTGTCAGAGAGCATAAGAACAGGTATCTTGTTAAGTTCGTTGGTAAAGATAATATCAATGATGTCTTAATGTATAGAGGTTTAAAACTATATGCAGAAGATAAACCTGAAGATGTGCTTGAGGAAGATGAGTATTATTACGAAGACCTTATAGGGAAACTTGTGAAAACGGATCAAGGCGAAGACATTGGTGTTATTTCAAGTTTAATTGAAGTACCACAGGGTCATTTACTAGAAGTTAAGAAAACTAATGGTAAAAAAGTGTTGATACCTTTTGTCTCGTTCTTTGTAAGTCGTGTTGACGATCAAACGGTCGTGATTAAACCGATTGAAGGGTTATTATGAAGATTGATATCCTAACAATATTTCCAGAGTTTTTTGACGCATTTTTAAATACATCGAAGATTAAGCACGCTATAGAAGATGGACAAGCAGTAATTACTTGTCATCAACTTAGAGATTATGCAGTTAGAAAACACGGCAATATCGATGACACACCTTATGGTGGTGGTGTTGGTATGCTCATGCAATTTCCACCTTTTTATGAAGCGATTAAATCGCTAAAAGAAAAAGATTCGAAAATTTATTTGATGAGCCCACAAGGAAAACTCTTTAATCAAAAAATGGCACAAAGCCTTTCACATGAAAAGCATATGATATTGTTATGTGGACATTATGAAGGTGTGGATGCAAGAGTCTTAGACATCATTGATGGTGAAATATCTATTGGTGATTATGTCTTAACAGGTGGAGAAATTCCAGCGATGATCGTAACAGATGCCGTTGTGAGATTACTTCCTGATGTGATTCATGAAGCATCAAGTGCGACGGATAGTTTATCGAATGGCTGGTTAAAATATCCCCAGTACACCAAACCGGAAACCTATAAAGGTTACTCGGTTCCAGATATCTTATTATCAGGACATCATGCGAATATTGAAGCATGGCGTAAGAAAGAATCCATGACATCAACGTATAAAAAACGCAAAGATCTTATTAAAAAGATTAAAATGACTGATGAAGAAAAAGATATATTAGAAACAATCAAATTGGAACATAAACGATAGTTGAAGATTTAACTAGAGTTTGTTATAATAAATAAGCCTATATCAAGAAAGAATGCAATGGTCCGCTGTTAAAAAGAGTAACAAGAACATTGGAAAGAAAGAGAGTGAGTCAAACATGGCAAAATTAAAAGGGCAAGCGCTAATCGCTGAAATCACGAAAGGATACATCAAAGAAGTTCCTGAATTTAATGCTGGCGATACTGTTAAAGTATACGTAAAGATTAAAGAAGGCGACAAAGAACGTATCCAGCTTTTCGAAGGTCTTGTGATTAAAAGACAAGGCGGCGGTGTATCAGAAACATTTACAGTTCGTAAGGTTTCTTATGGTATTGGTGTGGAAAGAACTTTCCCAGTTCATTCACCAGCAATTGATCATATCGACGTTGCAAGACGTGGTAAGGTCAGACGTGCAAAACTACATTACATCCGTACATTATCAGCTAAGGCATCAAGAATTAAAGAAAAGCGCTAAAACATTAAAGGAGCTCATGCTCCTTTTTTGTTAAATGAATATAAATGAAAAAACTTTCATAAACTTTCATAAAACTATTGAAAGCCTTTTCATATTATGATACAATAGGTTTGAAGTTTTGAAAAATTTAAAGGAGTGATTTTATATGAGTAACGCAACTATATATGATGTCGCAGGCGCAGCTGGTGTCTCACTTGCTACCGTCTCACGTGTACTCAATAATCCTGAAAAGGTTAAAGAAGAAACTAGACAACGTGTATTGAAAGTCATCAAAGAATTAGGGTATCGTCCAAACGTGATTGCAAGGGGCTTAGCAAGCAGAAAAACAACCACTGTAGGCATCGTTATTTCTGATGTCACAAGAGCTTCAGTATCTGAAATGCTTGGTGGTATTAGTGATATTGCTCATAATTATAAGTATTCAATCAAATTGTTCTCAATCCGCGAAGATATGGATGTTATGGATGTCTTAAAAGATATCGTGGCTGAACAGGTTGATGGTGTACTTTATTTAAATGACGAACTTAATGAAAATAGAGTAGAAGAAGTGAAAGGTATTTTCCAAGATAATCAAATTCCATTTGTTTTCGCGAATGTTGTTTCTGATGATCCTGAAGTACCAATGGTCTCTATTGATTATGAAAAAGCTGGTTATGAAATCACGAAACTTATGTTAGATGATAAACGTAAAGACGTTTATTTATTATCAACTGCTAGACGTTACTCAGTAAATGATAAAAAAGAAGCTGGTTATACAAAGGCGATGCGTGAAGCTGGCCTAGAACCAAAGATCTTTAGAACAAGCGGCGATACACATATTAATCGTCAACACTTTAAAACGTTTTTCAGTGACAAACGTATCGATGCTGCGATTGGCGTCAGAGACTCAATTGCTGTATCATTTATGAATGTCTCAATTGAAGAAGGTGTTAAAGTACCTAAAGCATTATGTGTTGCAGGTTTCCAAAACACGAAATATGCATTATTAAGTCGTCCCAACTTGACATCTATTGATGTTCCAGTGTATGATATTGGTGCAGTTTCAATGAGACTGTTAACGAAGTTAATGAGCTCTAAAGATGTTGATAATATCAGAATTATTTTGCCACATTATATCGTTAAACGTCAAACAACAAATTAATCAATCGATGAAACAATTAAAGTAGATTTATTTAAACCTTAAATAGAGATTCCATGAGAGTGTAACATGGAAAGAAAAAATAAATTGAAATACGCTTGTGGAGATTATATAAACATTTGAGGGCTAGGAAACTAGAACTAAGGTGGTACCGCGATAATATGTCGTCCTTAGATTATTTTAAGGACGATCTTTTTATGAAAAAAGGAGAACAAGATGAAATTATATGATGAATTAATATGGCGAGGACTCATCAAGGATGTTTCTGATGAAACGCTTGCTAGAAAATTATTAAACGATGAAAAAGTTAAATTCTATTGTGGTTTTGATCCTACGGGTCAATCACTTACTGTTGGACACTTAGTTCAAGTGGTTCGTATTTTACTATTGGAAAAATATGGCCATACGCCTATTGTATTAATTGGTGGTGCAACGGGTTTGATCGGAGATCCAAAACAAACAGCCGAAAGAAAGTTATTAACCGTTGAAGAGTCTTTAGCGAATGCGGAAAAGATTAAAATTCAACTCAGCCAGTTTATTGATCAAAACAAGGCTATTTTTGTAAATAACTACGATTGGATTAAAGAAATTGATATGATCGCATTCTTACGTGATTACGGAAAACTCTTTTCTATTAATTATATGTTAGCCAAAGATACGGTTCAAAGAAGACTCGATATTGGTATTTCATATACAGAATTTTCATATATGTTATTGCAAGCAATTGACTTCTTAAAGTTATATCAAAATGAAGGATGTCAAATGCAATTTGGTGGTTCTGATCAATGGGGTAATATCACCACAGGACTTGAAATGATTAGGAAGGTTGAAGGTGATAAAGCTGAAGCAGTTGGTTTATCATCACCACTCTTATTGAAAGCGGATGGAACGAAATTTGGTAAAAGCGAATCAGGCACACTTTGGTTAGATGCTGATTTAACTAGTCCTTATGAACTCTATCAATATTTCGTCAATGCAGCAGATGCAGATGTTGATCACTACTTAAAGATGTTAACACTTCTTGAAAAAGAAGAGATCCTACGTTTAGAACAAGAAGCAAAAGAAGCACCTGAAAAACGTGAAGCACAAAAAACGTTAGCTGGTGAAGTAGTTAAATTAGTTCATGGCGAAGAAGCGCTTAATGAAGCGATTAAAGTCACGGATGCGTTGTTTAGTGGCGATTTTAATGATCTCTCTGAAAAAGC
The DNA here is from genome assembly GCA_963675245.1 of Acholeplasmataceae bacterium. GTDB lineage: Bacteria > Bacillota_I > Bacilli_A > Acholeplasmatales > Acholeplasmataceae > WOFB19. Next base: position 1,044,757 of record OY775910.1, read on the forward strand.
ATTCAACATGTTAGCCAAAACGTTAGATACAGTTCAAGTATCAGATGATGTGAATATTGTTGATGCATTGATTGATGCGAAACTCGCATCATCAAAACGTGAAGCAAGACAATTTGTTGAAGGTCATGCAGTATCGGTTAACGGTGAAAAACAATCAGATTTAGCGTATATGCTATCGGCATCTGGTGCGTTTTATCAAAGATATACAGTGATTAGAAGAGGTAAGAAAAAGTACGCTTTAATCGCGTTTAGCTAGGAGGCTACGATGGACGTATTATTGTTTAATCCATTATCAAGAAATGGTAAGGACCCAGAGTTTGTCAACAAGATAGCAAAGCATCTAGAACATGAAGGTAGATCTGTACGTGTAGAAGACATTTTACATGTGGGAAAGGTCAATGATTTTATTAAAAGTTTAAATCCTGAAGATCGTGTGATTTTAGTTGGTGGAGATGGGACGCTTAATCGTCTTGTTAATGTTATACACGGTATTCCATTTACACAAGATTTGGATATGTATCAAGCAGGTACAGGAAATGATTTTATTAGAAGTTTAAATACATCTGACCGAATTGTCTCAATCAAACCCTATATTGAACGTGTACCAGAAATCACATTAAATGGCAAAAAAAGACTGTTCCTTAATGGTGCAGGTATTGGCATGGATGGGTTTATCGCAAGACTCGTCAATAATGACAAAGGTAAAAAAAACAAATTCAATTATTTCAAGAATACGTTAAAGGGATTTGTTTTATTTAAACCTATGAAGATTAAATTCAAAGTGGATGGTCAATCATACGAGGATGAAAAAGTTTGGCTTGCATCAGTGATGAATGCACCTTATTTTGGTGGTGGAATGAAAATTGCACCAGATGCGAATAGGTCAGAAGATGAATTACAATTAGTACTCGTTAAAAAGATTCCCAAATTTATGTTATTTCTTATTTTTCCAACGATTTATTCAGGGAAGCATGTTAAGTTTAAAAAATGGGTCAATATATATAAAGGAAAACATTTTGAATTAGAATTTGAAAAAGAAACATATATGCAAGTAGATGGCGATGATGAATATCCAATCAAGAAGATTAACGTTGATGCATATGAAGACAAAAAATAAATGAGGCAAATTTTGCCTCATTTTCATTTAACTCTACCTAAACCGATTTTTTTATAGACTTTATACATTTTCTTGCGAGCGATTTGACTTGCTCTGTCTCTACCCTTATCTAAAATTTCATCAAGAACAGGGTCTTTAATCAATGCGTTATAGCGATCTTGAATCGGTTTGATCGTATTGACAACAACTTCAGCGAGATCCGCTTTAAAATCCGCATAACTTTTATCTTCATACTGTTTTACGATATCTGTAATAGTTTGATTTGTCAAAGAAGCATAAATCGTAAGTAAATTAGAAATACCTGCTTTTTCTTTTAAATCATAACGAATTGTGCGGTCAGAATCAGTGACAGCACTTTTAATTTTATTTCTAATCACATTTAAATCATCTAAAAGTAGAATGTAAGCTTTTTGATTATCATCTGATTTACTCATCTTTTTTGATGGGTCAACTAATGATTTAATACGAGCACCAGTCTTAGGGAAGAATCCATCAGGTACGACAAATGTTTGACCATATATGTTGTTAAAACGTTCTGCTAAATTTCTTGTTAATTCTAGATGTTGTTTCTGATCATCACCAATTGGCACAATATCCGCATCATATATCAAAATGTCTGCAGCCATCAGAGCGGGATACGTCAGGAGAGATGTACGTATCCCATCTGATTGTTTAAGCCGTTTGTCTTTGTATTGTGTCATGCGTTCCATTTCACCGACATATGCGGTCGATTCCATAATATATCCTAAGCTTGCGTGTTCGCTCACTTCTGATTGTACAAATAAATTCACTTTTTCTGGATCTAATCCGCAAGCCACATATAAAGCTGCCACACTTTTAATAGCGTTTCTTAAAGAAACCCTTTCCTGTGGGGTTGTGATGGCGTGAAGATCAGCGATAAAAATGAAGAATTCTGTGTCTTCTAATTCATCTTGTAAGGCAACGAATTGTTTAATCGCACCAATGTAATTACCTAATGTTAATTGACCTGTAGGCTGAATGCCTGATACTAATCGTTTCATGATTAACTCCTTTATTAAAATAAAAACGTCCCTAGATAAAATATCTAAGGACGATTAATCGCGGTACCACCTTAGTTCCAGATATATCTCTGGCCCTCAAACCGTTATAGCCGGTATACTGTTAGCTCCAAGGGTCCATTCATTAACAATAACATCGTTGGCTTACACTATCCCAACTCGCTTAACATGCTAGTTATTAATTACTTATTCCTTTTCTTTGCTTATATTCATTATAGTTTAATTAGTTAAGTTCGTCAAGCGCTTTTTCAAGTTCATCGAGTAAAACATTGTAACGTTTTGTGACTGCGTTAAACGTTTCTTTATCTGTTAAATCAGCACCTGCTTTAGCTAGTAAGTTCACTGGGTAATCTGAACCACCTGACTTAAGAAGCTCTTTATAACGTGCCATTGCACCTGGTTTATTAGATTTTACATCATCATAAAGTTTAAGTGATGCTGAGAAAGATGTCGCGTATTGATAGACATAAAATGGGGTTCTAAATAGGTGAGGGATATATGCCCAAACATATGCTTTACCATCCTCTTTTGTGATGTCTAAGTCATAATAATGTTTGTATAAATCAATCATAATCTTTGATAATTGTTGATCATTAATAGGTACACCTTTTTCGACAAGTTCGTTTGCTTTATATTCATAAGTCGCGAATAATGTTTGGCGGATAAAGGTTGCCATAAAGCCATCAAGTGCCTTTTCTAATAAGGCAATTTTTTGTTTTGGAGAAGTCGCATTTTTGACAAGGTAATCAAGTAAGATGTGTTCATTAAATGTAGATGCGACTTCAGCTACGAAGATGACGTAATCAGCTGTAGCCATAGGTTGTGCTTTGTTAGAAAAAATCGTGTGTGCACTGTGTCCTGCTTCATGTGCTAATGTGAAGACTGAATCTAGTGTATCATCATGATTTAATAAGATATGAGGATGAAAACCATAGAATCCTGAAGAGTAAGCACCATTGCGTTTACCATCTGCTTGAAAGACATCAACGAAACCATCAGCGATTGCTTCATGTTGATTAGCTACGTATTCTTCGTCCATACCATCTAGAGCAGAGAAGAATAGGTTTCTTGCAGTATCATAATCATATTTAGTGTCGTCTTTCACGATTGTCATAAAACGATCATATGTATGATATTCATCAAGTTTTAAAGCTTTCTTTCTAAGTTTTATATAACGTCTTACTGTTTCATTTGACTCATAAGCAGCGTCCATTAAATTCTTATAAACATCTAAAGGAATGTTATTGCCGAATAAAGCTGCTTCAAGTGCTGAACTATATTCACGTGACGTATAGTTTGCTTTTGCTTGTTGTAAGACTAAATTATAAATATTAGCAAATGTAGTTTTATTATCTTTAAAACGTTTGAAAGCAGCTTCAAAGATAGTTTTACGATCTTCAGCATTTTCCGCATTCGTAATTAAAGAACGGAAGTTTGTTAATGTAACAACCTGTTTTTTACCATTTGATAAAATGACTTCTTCGTCTTTAGCATCAACAATGGATAATGCTTGATAAAGTTGTGCTGGTACAGAACGAAGCGTACCGAAGTTTGCAAGTAAACTTTCTTTGTCATCGCTTAGCACATGCGCTTGTTGTGCAAATAATCTTTGAAGAGGGAAGCGATAGGTTTTAAGTAAATCATCTTTTTCAACAAATGACATGACTTTTTCTTCACCTAATGCGATAAGCTCTGGATTGACATAACTAACTTTCTGATTAAGCTCTGAGAACTGCAACATAATTTGTTGGTTCTTTGCCATCTTATCTTGATCTTTTAGGTTTAAGTCACTTGCTAAATGAATATAAGCGAATAAGCGATAAAAGAAATGTGATGCTTCTTCATCTGCTTCATAAAAAGCTTTAAAGGAATCAAAATCTCCTAATTTACCTTTGAATGATGCTAGTTTTTCAATATAGCTTGGTAATTTTTCTAAATCTTTTTCCCAAGCTTCAATATTTGGATAAAATTGTGATAAATCCCAGTGTGACATAATTAATACCTCTTTCGTTATTGATATGGTTCCATTATACATGAAATAGGGTTCAAACATGAACTTTGATAGATGCTAAATTATGAAAAATAAATGGAAAAACGCTTCCACAGGTTGCAATATAAGGCCATCCATAATATAATGAAACTTGCAGGTGGAGACCATAAGTGCTATAGGCTAATACCTATGCTCCAAGAGGAGGAAGACAATGATTACGATTTATACAACACCTAGTTGTTCATCTTGTCGGAAAGCGAAAAAGTGGCTCGATGATCATAAGATCAACTATGAGGAAAAGAACCTTTTCAATTCTCAAATCACTGAAGAGGATATTGACCGCATGCTCGAGCATTCGGAAAATGGATTTGAAGACATTATCTCAACGCGTTCAAAAGTATTTAAAGAAAATGATTTAGATATTGATGATATGCGTATTAGTGAATTAAAATCCTTTATCTTAGATAATCCAAGTGTTTTAAAGAGACCAATCATGATTGATGGTGGCAAACTTCAAGTTGGTTACAATGATGAAGAAATACGCGTATTCATTCCAAAACGCCTGCGGGAAATGATTATGTGTGTTGATTGTCCTAATGGTGATAATTGTGATTACCAATCTATTTTGAAACAATATTTCGCAGAAATTAAAGAGAAGCAACAGTCAAATTAAGACGGAAGAGAACTTCCGTTTTTTTGTAGATGATTTGTCAATTATCGTTCAAAAAAAAGAACCATTAAAGGTTCTTATTTATTAGTGAATCTTTTCTTAATTGGTCCAAAGAATCCAGCCACTGACGTAGCGACCATAAGGACAAGACCTAAAAGATATATCGTTTTAACAGTTGGTGCAAAATTTGAAGTCACATAAGGTGAATTAACCAATACACCAATATGTTCAATGTGTAATGCAGCGAATACCGCAAACAAAGAAGCACTAATTAAAACCATAGTTTCATCTTCAAAATACCAACCAAACCATAAAATGGCAACTGGAATAATATAATAATAATAGTCGAGAAGGACAATGTCTGCATAGTCAGGTTCTTGGAAAAACTTAAAAAAACGAATGACGATTGACATGACGAGTAATATACTCGCTATTATAGCGGTGATGAAATACAGTATGTTGCGATCTTTCATGATAACCTCCAGGACATAATACCTTATTCTAATTATATGTTTAAAGCCAATAAATGTCAATTTTTTATCAGAAAAAATAGCCCTTTTAGGCTATCTTCTGCATGTAAAGGCTCTTTCGCTCTTTCTTTTTATAGGAATTGGTGTAATATTGCAATTTGAAAGCAATTTTTCAAAAACGATTTTACCATCTTCATAATTGTTAGCTTCATACTCTAATTCATAATCTGTCACGTTGCAATAATCACAACGATCAAGGAATAATGTGCCACCTTCGTAAGGTGTGCTTACACGGTAATTATCCAAACTGACTTGGAAAGTGACAAATTCATCTATATCATCAAAAAACTCTTTTGTATAAAAGCCATTTTCAATCATATCCATCGCTTTTTCTTTTTTTAAGACAAAATGTTTCTCATAAGCTTCTTTATCACTTTGACATTTTAAAGTAACCTTAAAAAGTTCACCTTTTTGTCTAATGCGAAGAACAATTTGTTTTTGACTCAAAATATATTCATTTGTGTCAAAATAATGATTTATTTGTTTGAAAACATTATTTTCAAGATCAAATTTTTTAAGTAGATACTGGTATGTTTCCAGCGGTATAATCGTTTTAAATTCGATTTCAACGTTTTGTGTCATCTTTTACTCCGATCATGTACAATTTGCCCCTATACATTATACCAAAATTACCCATATTTTTAAAGAAAAAACGTTTACATTTAAATCAAATATTCTAATTATTTGTTTTTAGTTATAGTAATGGTAAAATAGTGATGAAGAAATAATCCACTCAAGGAGGAAATTATAATAATGGCTATTAAAGTAGCAATTAATGGGTTCGGCCGTATAGGTCGTCTCGCTTATCGTTTGATCTCAGATGATCCAACGTTTGATGTCGTTGCAGTAAACGACTTAACTGATGCAGAAACACTTGCATATTTATTGAAGTATGATACAGCACAAAGACCTTTCAGCAAAGAAGTAACTTTTGAAGGTAACGATTTAGTGGTTGCTGGTGACCGTTTAACGGTTTTATCAGAAAGAGATCCTAAATTATTACCATGGAAAGAACTTGAAGTCGATGTTGTATTAGAATGTACTGGATTCTTTGCAAGTAAAGAAAAAGCGTCATGGCATTTAGAAGCAGGTGCTAAAAAAGTTGTTATTTCTGCACCAGCTGGTAGTGACGTTAAGACAGTCGTGTATAACGTTAATGATGATGTATTAAGTGCAGATGATGATATCGTAAGTGGTGCTTCATGTACAACAAACTGCCTTGCTCCATTATTGAAAGTATTAGATGATAACTTTGGTGTTAAAGGTGGATTCATGACAACTGTTCATGCTTACACTGCTGACCAATCACTTCAAGATCAACCACACAAAAAAGGCATTCTTTCTAGACGTGGTCGTGCAGCTGCTGAAAGTATTATTCCATCTTCAACTGGTGCTGCAAAAGCGATTGGCCTTGTATTACCTAACTTAAAAGGTAAATTAGATGGTACTGCTTTACGTGTACCAACAGTCACTGGTTCTATCGTTGACTTAACAGTAGAAGTTAAAAATCATACAGATTTAGAAGCGGTTGATAAAGCATTCAAAGCAGCAGCAAACGAAACATTAGCTTATGTCTTTGATCCAATCGTATCAAGTGATGTTATCGGCACAAGATTTGGTTCATTATATGATGCACACACAACTCAAGTTGTTAACTATGATGATAGACAATTAGTTAAAGTTATGGGTTGGTATGACAATGAAATGAGTTATACATCACAATTAATTCGCACAGTTCAAAAATTAGCAAGTTTGATTAAATAATGTAAAGAATTGGTAATTAAAATCCCCAAAAACGGGATTTTTTACTTTTTCCTTGACATTGTAAGTTAAATCTACTAAAATAAATTGGATAATATAGAGTATTATCGAAACTAGACAGATGTAAAGAGCAAAACTAGAGGGATCTAGTGACGCAAAGCTATAGGGCCTAGACAAGGTAGCCAGTTGCCATTTAGAATTTTAAAAATGGTAATTTGACTCGGCTCTGATTAATCTCATTAAGCAAAGGTCAACATTACCAAGTTGACCTTTTTATTTTCAAATATTTTAGTAAGGGAGGCATGCCATGAAATCACGTCGGAGTATACAGTACATGGTTATTGTACTACTCGTGGCCGCATTAGGGTTTACATCATCAGCAGCAGTAGCATATTGGAATGATGTAAGAAATGTATCTAATGTTGTTATTAATTTCTCTGACGAAGAAGCAGAACTACTAATTGAACAGACAAGTGAAGACTTCACCGGAACATTAGTGCCTCATTATTATGATTTCTTTGAGGGGCAAACAGATGAAGCAATATTCACTTATACGGTTGCAGTAGATAAAACGCTTGTCAAAGAAGTTAAATTGATTGTAGAAGCAATCAACATTCAAATTGGGGGATCTGATCAGTATACTAACCTTGTACATATCAAGATCAACGAGAATGACATGTATCATGTGAATAATTTATTCAATTCAGAGGTGACGATCACGGTAGTTGTAACACTAGATGAACCGATTGATCAGCAAGAAGCTCTCGATAGAGGGTTAGATGAGAGTTTCGTTAATGTCACGGATTCAGTGGCTGCGTACGAGACCATAAAAGGTGAGGTTATAAGTTTCACACTCAGCTTTTTAGTAGAGCCAAAAGAAACTTCAGAAACATAAACTCAAAAAATCCAATGTAAAAAAACAATGTAAAAAACAAAAATCCAATGTAAAAAAAAACAATGTAAAAACAAAAATTCAATGTAAATAAGGAAAGGGAATTTAAAAATGAAAAAAAGAAATTTAGTTATTGGTTTATTAGTTACTTTAGCGGTTGCATTAACAGGAGCAACATTTGCGTTTTGGGCAGGCGGCATTAGCAATGCAGATATAACAAATACAGGTACAATCACAATTGGGGATGCTGATGCAGTAACTACTGCTGTGAGTACAAGTGACTATGTAGTTGCGGGTAGTTCATTAGTTCCAGTAGGTTATGAGGATGCTGGTGATAGTGAAGTTAGCAGTGTAGATTTAGAATTCGTCGTTATGTGGAATGGTACAGGTGCTGAAGGTGCGCTTGGTACACTTAACGTTACAGTAGATTCTGTTGTTATTAGTGGTGGTGCTTCAGATGGTCAAGAAGTTGAAGTTGGCGCAGCTAGTAGTTGGGATCTATTCACAGTTGATTTAAGTAATGTAACTGGTGTTGCAGTTGTTAATGGTACTGCTACAGGCACACTTTTAATCACTGTTACATTTACAAATGAACCTGCTGATGCAGCTCAATATGCAGCAATTGCAACTAATAGTATTATCGTTACTTTAAGCTTTGACGTTACAGCTGCTTAATATAGTTAACAATATCATCTAACGAATCATGGTCGAAAGACCATTTTCGTGCGTAAGGAGGTCTCATAGATGGAAATAAGAATACTAAACTTAAAACAAATATCATCATTGATTATTCTTTTCATGCTATCTATGTTCCTCACAACATTTACTTATGCTACCTGGATCACAGGAATCGAGGATGGCTTAGGTACAGGTTTAGGTACCATTTCCATTGGTGCATGGACACAAGAACCAGAAGGTATTGATGCTTATAGTCCTACAATTGGTTATAGTAGTGGTGCGCTTGTCTGGTTTGAAGGTGATTTCTGGATTTATAAAGGTAATTATTCGTTTGGATTAGACCCTTCAATTGCTAATGGATGGACATATTTAAACGATCTTAATTGGTATTCAAATATCATTTATCAAGCAAACGAAGTCGTCTATACAAACGGTATTGTATTCCAAACTTCTGGATATACTGTTGGTGATAATCCACTTGATGGTGCACCGTGGAATAGCATGATGAATAATCAAGTACAGTGGATTACCGGTCAAGCAGTTACCTTAAATGAAATTGTATTTTATAATGGTCAATTATGGATATATCACGATTATTATACGACGTCACAACCGGGGTCTAATTCTGGTTGGGGATTAGTTGGTGATTTAACCTATTCAAGTGGATTTGTTTATAATACAGGTGATGTAGTTATATATAATGGTACGTATTACATTGCTACAGGATATGCAAAAAATAAGAGACCAGATAAGAATAATAGTCCATTTAACGTTCTAAATACTCCAACTTGGTCAAGTAGTATTCCAAATGGTACGACGCATGTACTATATAATGGATTGCTTTATGAAGCACTTATTACTAACATAACAACCCTACAAAATGTAGTACCAGGTAGTTCATCATCATATGGTGTGTGGTCTGCGATTAATACACAAACATGGCAACAATACAACACGTATTCATCAAACGATCTCATTATGTATAACACAGATGTTTTCATGCTTGTCAATGAAAGTAACTCTACAATTATACCGGGTACTGCTGGCAATTCATGGAATTTAATGAATAATATGGAATATGATCCATACAGTACATATAGCAATGGCGATTTTGCAGTTGTAAATGGTATTGTTTACGAAGTTGTGAATGCGTCAAATGCGAATTTATATGCACCTGAAGTTGCTGCGAATTCATGGAATCGTTTAAGTGGTTATGATTGGTATTGGTTTAACAATTATGACGTTGGTGATATTTTATTCCATGGTAATGGCGTATATATTGCATTAGCAGCTTCAACCAATATTGAACCAGGTACCTCAGGTTCAGATTCATATTGGAGTTTATACAACGAAAACTAATAAAAAAAAAAATCACACTTCCATTAATCGTTTGACTATTTTATATGATATAATAGCATTGAAAAGCGGTTAAACGGGAGTGTGATTTTCTAGTGAAAAGAAGAAAAAGCAAAAAAACCAGAGTAATTTTACTATCTGGAATCTACAGTTTAATAGGTATATTAGTATTACTGATTGTATTGCTTGCAGCAGCACCTAGTTTTATGCTCAATACGCTTGGTTTTAGAACATATGTTTCACACTATGATCAAATGGCACCAACGATTGAATCTAACTCACTCGTGTTTATCACGCAAGTTGATTTAATGAATATTGAAAGCAATGATTTAATCACATTCCAATCTAATACAGATTTAAATGATGATGGTCGGAATGATTTGATCACTGGTTATTTTGATCGTACGAACGGTACAGGAGATGCTGCTGATTATTATTTCAGAAGTGAAGGTTCCGTAGGAGATTGGGCAGTTATTCAATCAGGTAATATAATTGGTGGTTATGGATTCAGCATCCCTATATTGGGATTAATTATTGATTTTATTGGTAGTCCATTTGGCATTGCAGTTGTTTGTGTAAATATTGCCATCATTTCAGGCATTGTGTTTATAGTGAAACAAGGTAGTAAAAAAGAACCAAAAGAAACACAAAAAGAACAGTAAGAGAGATTATGAATCAAAGATTATTAACAACAGATGAATTACTTGATCAGTTAAAGGAGTCTCTTAGTGATTCCTATCAAACGCAATTAATACATCACAAACATAAAAAAATACAGTATTATATATTTTGGGGCATTGTAGCTATTGCAGTGCTTCATTTGTTATTGGTTTCATTACCGCTTATGATAGGTGTAAAAAATACAGTGAATGTTATCGGTCAAGCAAGAGTAGTTGGGATCCCTTATGTTCCTGGAGAAGTTCTTGAACGAGAAGGTCATACGATTGTTTTAAATCGATATGATGTGAGCAACATAGCAATTGATGACCATGTTGTGATCTATGGTATATTAGATACAACATATTATTGGGATGTTATCATTACTGATTTCGATGTGAGTCAAGAAATTGTGAGTGTATCATACGATGGTTTGTATTCACTTGATTATTCGTTTAATGATATTCAAGGTGTTTATGTAAGAGATGCAAACTTCATGGGTATCATTATGTTTGTTTCTTCAAGAATTACAGGATTGATCACAACACTAGTTATTTATGGAAGTGTAATTACGATATATTATGTCATAGTTATTAAAGAAATAAAAGTTATTGAAAAGAGGGATCATCATGAGCAAGAAGGGACATATCCATCATAAAAAACTGATAGGTTCAATTATCTTTTACGTGCTTATGGCATTTCTTTTATATTATATTGCAGTAAACTTAATTGTCCCTGATCGAACCGTGCGATTAGCGGGATTCCAATTATCAATTATACCTTCTGGTTCGATGGAACCCAATATCATGATTGGTGATATCATTATTATGACAAATATTGATAGTGAAAAAGTTAAAGAAAATGATATCGTCGTTTATTATAATTATATTGATCCAAATCAAGATGGTGTTTATACATATGAACGTGTTGTTCACCGTGTTATTTCAACCGAGGTCGTCGGAAATGAAACAAGAATAATTACTAAGGGTGATAATAATTCAGCAAATGACATCATCAGAAATAGTAGTGGTATGATTGAAGGTTATTTGACAACGAAAGATGTCATTGCTCAAGTTCCTCAAATTGGATCGAATCATTGGGTACTACGTATTCCACAAGTTGGATATGTGATGCTTTATGCGCAATGGTTTGTAAGATTTATGATTTCAAATCCTATTCTGTTATTATTAGTGGTTGTCAATGTTGCAGTCATTGTTACATTGATTGTTGTTATTGTTAAAGGTAATAAAGCGAAACATGTCGCAGGTACAAAAGAAGAAGAATCGCGCATTAAAGCGAATGATGTAACTGATGAAACTGAACATGAACGTGATGATGATGAAGAGGATGGTAGTGCATGACATGGGATATGTTTGTTCAAGATGAACTCAAAAAACCATATTTTCAGTCGCTTGTCTCTTTTTTAAAAGAAGAAGACAAGCATAAAGTTATTCTGCCACCAAAAGATAATCGATTGGCGTGTTTTAAACTGACACCTTATGATGAAGTTAAAGTTGTTATAGTTGGTCAAGATCCTTATCATAATGTTCATCAAGCACACGGATTAGCTTTTAGTGTGGAAAGTGGTAAATTTCCACCAAGTCTTCAAAACATATATAAAGAATTAGTAAGTGATTTAGGTGTGAGTTATCCCACAACAGGCAACTTAACAGCATGGGCAAAACAAGGTGTGCTTTTATTAAATACAGTATTGACAGTTGAGATACATAAACCTTTATCACATCAACATCAAGGTTGGGAAACATTCACGTTAGAAGCGATTAAAAAAGTGAATGAAAAAGATGATTGTGTCATCTTTATATTATGGGGTGCCAAAGCGAAAGCTTATATAAAATATATTGATGTAAAAAAGCATCGTGTGATTACATCTGTTCACCCATCTCCTTTTTCAGCAAGAAATGGCTTTTTTGGATCAAAACCATTTAGTCAAACTAATGCGTATTTAAAGGAAGCAGGAAAAAAACCAATTGATTGGTCATTATCCTAGCATTTCATTACAATTTTAAGTAAAAGAGCGTATAATAAATGATACAGAGTAGCTAGAATGCGTAAAGTGTCTGACCATGGGATGTCGGGTTGGAACGAACACGAAAGTGGCGGTAATCTAGCGCGTCCGCTGTAAAGTATTTTATAGTGGGCCTCAAGAGGAGGTCTTTTTTCATGGAAACACACAGATTGTTAAAAAAAGTTGCGTTAGCAGCAGTCTTTACGGCCGTTTCAATTGTTATTGATATCTTTTTCAAACAATTACTTGGATTGCCAAACTTTGGTGTGCCATTTTATGCCATACCACTTGTTTATGGGTCGATTTTATTAGGACCTGCCTATGGTGTCATCATGAGTGTCATCAGTGATGCAGTAGGTGTTATGTTATCCCCGTATGGGTATTTACCATTGTTTGTCATTGCTCCTGTTTTCTGGGGATTATTACCAGGAATTATTATGGGGAAAAAGAAGAAAAATTGGATGAGATTAGCGATTGCGATTTTCGCTACGTACTTATTCGCATCACTTGCTAATACGCTCGCGATTTTCTATTATTATGGTGAAGGTTCAGCTTTGGCAACACTTTTGAGTCGCGTGGGACTTATTCCATTTAATACGATTATCATGTTTTTCATCATTAAAGAACTGATTAAAAAACTTGAACCGATTAGTGAACGATTCTTTGATCAACCATTAAAAGCAGATGAGTCGGAAATATAAGCACTTAAAGTGCTTTTATTTTTGATATAATGGAGGTGGTGATGAAATGACGAAAATTATTGGTGCGGGATTAGCTGGTGTGGAAGCTGCATATTATCTTGCAAATCACGGCATAGATGTCACACTCTATGAAATGCGTCCACACAAAATGACACCCGCCCATCAAACAGGCAACTTTGCAGAATTAGTATGTTCAAACTCACTTAGATCTGATGACATTAAAAATGCCGTCGGTCTTTTAAAGAAAGAAATGGAAACCATTGGATCTTTGGTCATGCAAGCTGCACGACATGCGAGTGTCCCTGCAGGATCTAGTTTAGCCGTTGATCGTAAACTATTCTCAAGTTTTATTATGGACAAATTAGAGCATCATCCCCGTATTACAATCGTTAGAGAAGAAGTTAAAGACATAGATTTAAATACACCTACTATCGTGTGTGCAGGACCACTTGTAAGTGATGACTTATCATCATATTTACAAAAACTATTACATCAAAGTTATCTTCATTTCTATGATGCTATCGCTCCAATCATTGATGCTGATTCTATTAACTTAGATATTGCTTATTTAAAGAGTAGATATGATAAGGGTGAAGCTGCTTATATTAATTGTCCAATGACAAAAGCGGAATATGAAGCATTTTATGATGCGTTAATACACGCTGAAACAGTCAGTGTTAAAGGTTTTGAAAACAATGTTTTTGAAGGGTGTATGCCATTTGAAACGATGGCTTCACGTGGCCATGATACACTATTATATGGCCCAATGAAACCAGTCGGATTAGAAGTTGAAGGAAGAGAAAAACCCTATGCAGTTGTGCAATTAAGACAAGATGATGCAGCTAAACAAATGTATAACATTGTTGGTTTTCAAACACATCTTACGTGGCCAGAACAAAAACGCATTATCCAAATGATCCCTGGTTTAGAGAATGCTAAGATTCTGCGTTATGGTGTGATGCATAGAAATACATATATTGAAAGTCCTAAAGTATTAAATAACGGTTATCAAGTTAAAGATCATTCTAACCTTTTTATTGCTGGACAAATCAGTGGTGTTGAAGGTTATGTAGAGAGTGCTGCATCTGGATTGAATGCAGCAATACAATTAGTTAGAGTCATTCAAGGAAAAGAAATTAATCCATTGCCAAGAGAAACGATGATGGGGGCAATGGCTCATTATATTTCCACATCCAATCAATCGTTCGTTCCTATGAATGCGAATTTAGGGTTATTTCCTGAGTTAGGATTTAAACATTATAAAAAAGAACGGAAAGAACTATATGCTGGACGTTCATTGGTGGCGTTAGATCAGTACTTGGAGGAATTATGAATCCAGTTAAAGCTTTTATAGATTATTTAACAAATGAAAAGAATTACTCTGAACACACATTAATTAGCTATGAACGTGACATTCTAGATTTTGAAGCGTTTATTGAACATGAAGAATTAGCGCCAGATTTGCTAGGTGTGAAAAGAGAAAGATTGGGCAGACATTTCTTATCGCATTTAGATGAATTGGGATTAAGTAAAAAAACAATTGCTAGAAAAATATCAGCTCTCCGTACGTTTTATGGGTATTTACAAAAACAAGAGATGATTGATATCAATATTTTTAAAGATTTGGAAATTCCTAAAATTCCTAAAAAATTACCGAGTATGATTGATGATGATGAAATTGAAATGATATTTAAATCTATCGACCAGTCAACACCATTAGGTTATCGTAATTACGTCATTTTTGATTTATTATATAGCTGCGGTTTACGTGCGAGTGAACTAATTGGTATGACAACTAAAGATATTCAATTAAATGCCGAACAAATTTTAATTCATGGGAAAGGTTCAAAAGATCGTTACGTACCTCTTCATGCTCATTTAATTGATGAACTTAAACATTATTTAACATACACGAGACCTGTTTTATTATCTAAAGGTCATGACATAACAGTTCGTGAAGTTCTTCTGAACTATAGAGGTGGTCCATTGACCGTTAGAGGACTGCAATTGATCTTAAAAAAGATTATTAAAGATTCTGGTGAAACATTTAAAATTCACCCACATATGTTAAGACATGCATTCGCAACCACACTTCTAAATCATGGTGCTGATTTACGTGTTGTTCAAGAATTATTAGGACATGCTCATTTAAAATCCACACAGATTTATACGCATGTTTCATCTGAAAAAATACGTGAATCATATCGTGATAAACATCCTAGGATGGTAAAAAAAAATGATTAGTTTAGGACCACTCATTATCGAAGAAGGCCTCGTATTCGATCGAAAACCAAAGACGAGACAAACAGCAAGAGCAATTATAATCAATGAGAAATACGAACTCTTGATGGCGTATTCTAATCTCTTTAAGGATTATACATTTGCAGGTGGTGGATTAAAGTCTGGTGAAGACTTTGAAATGGCTTTAAAAAGGGAATTATCAGAAGAGTTTGGTGCATCGGATATATCCATACACAAAGCACTAGGGTATACACAAGAATTACGTTATGGCATCCGCGGTGAAGCAGATATATATATCCAAACATCCATTTACTATATGTGTAAAATCAATCAATTTAAGACACCTGATTTACATGATCGAGAAGTGAAACATGGTTTAGAACCAGAGTGGGTTTCAATTGATGATGCGTTAAAACAAAATGAATTTATCATTATTGACGAAAGGCACCAAACCAAAGGGTTGAAAACGGTGCTCGTTCGTGAAAATATGGTCTTAAAAAAACTAAAGGAGAAAAAGGTATGCGACGATTTGAAAGAGTATCTACATTCGAACATTTAAAACCCAAATTACCACAAAGACAAACGGCTCATTCAGCAGGTTATGATCTTGCGTCTCTTGAAGAAGTAATGATCAAACCTGGTGAGATTCAAATGATTCCAACGGGAATCAAAGTGAAACTCCCAAATGATGAGGCGTTATTCATTTATCCAAGGTCATCTTTAGGCATTAAAAAGCATCTCATGATGTCCAATTCAGTAGGTGTTGTGGATGCTGATTATTATAACAACGATCACAATGAAGGGCACATCATGATTCCGCTTTTAAATTTTGGGGTTGAACCTGTTACAATCGCAGCAGGAGAACGTGTGGCTCAAGGTGTATTCATGCGCTTTATGAAGACCACAGACGATGAAGCAGCAAATTCAACGCGTTTAGGTGGATTTGGTAGTAGTGGAAAACACTAATTTAAGCGTTACCTGTTGCAAATCCATATATAATATGATATATTTAATAAGGCTATAAGAAATCACATGCGCGATGCTTAATCTTTCCAGTGCCTATAAGGTGAAAGCTAAATGAGTCGTGCAGAGGAAAACAAACAAAAAGGAGATGTAATTTTATGGCAGTTGTTTCAATGAAACAGTTATTAGAGTCAGGCGTGCACTTCGGACATGCGACTCGTAGATGGAACCCGAAGAT
Source organism: Acholeplasmataceae bacterium (assembly GCA_963675245.1). Taxonomy (GTDB): domain Bacteria; phylum Bacillota_I; class Bacilli_A; order Acholeplasmatales; family Acholeplasmataceae; genus WOFB19. Next base: position 1,061,617 of record OY775910.1, read on the forward strand.
GAAACCGTATATCTTCACAGATCGTAATGGTATTTATATCATTGATTTAAAGAAGACGGTTGTTGAGATTGAAAAATCTTATGCAGCACTTTTAGAGATTGTTCAAAACGGTGGTAAAGTATTATTCATCGGTACAAAAAAACAAGCTCAAGAAGCTGTTAAAGAAGAAGCAATTCGTACAGGTATGTTCTATGTTGACCAACGTTGGTTAGGTGGAACACTTACAAACTTTAAAACCATCCGTCGTCGGATCAAGTATCTTCAAGACCTTTACAAGATGGAAGAAGATGGTACTTTCGAAAAACTTCCTAAGAAAGAAGTTCTAGAATTAAAGCACCAACGTGATCGTCTTGAAAAATTCTTAGGTGGTATTAAAGACATGAAGAAAGTCCCTGAGGCCATCTTCATCGTAGACCCTAGAAAAGAAATGAACGCAATTTTAGAAGCGCGTAAACTAGGTATCAAAGTTTTCGGTATCGTAGACACAAACTGTGATCCTGATGACGTTGATTACATTATCCCTGCAAATGACGATGCAATTCGTGCCGTTAAGTTAATCACGAACGTTATGGCAAATGCGGTTATTGAAGCACAAGGTGGCTATGTCGAAAAAATCGATGATGCTGAAGCAATGGTCGTTCCAAAACGCGAACCACGCCCACCTCGTAAAGAAAAACCAGCTCCTGCAGTTAGAAAACCTGCAGAAAAAGCTGAAGAAAAACCTGCAGAACCTGAAGTTAAAAAGGCAGCTCCTGTTAAAGAAGAAAAGCCTGTAGAAGCAGCACCAGCACCTGAAGTAGTCGAAACAAAAGAAGATTACTCAAAACATACGGTTGCTGAATTACGTGATCTAGCTAAAGAACGTGGATTATCAGGATACTCAACCCTTAAAAAGGCAGAATTAATCGATTTATTAAACGCATAAAATAAGGGGATTTATCCCCTTATATTTTTATAAATACTGGAGGAATTTAAAAATGGCTGTAACAGCACAAATGGTAAAAGAATTAAGAGAAAAAACTGGCGCAGGTATGCTAGACTGCAAAAAAGCGCTTGTTGAAACTGATGGAAATATAGATGCTGCTATTGATTACCTAAGAGAAAAAGGTATCATGAAAGCACAAAAGAAATCTGACCGTATTGCTGCGGAAGGATTATGTAATGTCGTTGTTGATGGTAATCAAGCTGTCATTTACGAAATCAACTCAGAAACTGACTTTGTTGCTAGAAACGATAAGTTCTTAGCACTATTAGATAACGTTGGTCAAGCAATTGTTAAATCAGATGCGACTGACACAGAAAGTGCATTAGCTGCTCCTGCTGAAGGTGGTAATGTTAATGATTTACTGATTAATGCAACAGCAACAATTGGTGAAAAGATTTCATTACGTCGTGTATCACGCGTTGTTAAATCCGATGCACAAGGTTTTGGTGCATATCTTCACCAAGGTGGACGTATTGCTGTATTAACTGTTGTTGAAAAAGACGATGAAGAAGTTGCTAAAAATATTGCAATGCACATCGCTGCAAACAACCCTCAGTACTTAAACAAAGATCAAGTGGATCAAGAAACACTCGAACATGAAAAACATGTCTTAACACAACAAGCATTACAAGAAGGTAAACCAGAGAATATCGTTGATAAGATGGTTATTGGTCGTCTTAACAAATTCTTAAAAGATATCTGCTTAGTTGATCAACCTTATGTTAAAGATCCTGATCAAACTGTTGCTAACTATTTAAAATCAAATGGTAATAATGTTTTATCATTCAATCGCTTAGCTGTAGGTGAAGGCATTGAAAGCAAAGCTTGTGATATAGCAGAAGCAGTAGCAGAATTAACAGGTAAATAAAAACAAAAAAGGGAGTGTGGCAACATGTATCGTAGAGTCATCTTAAAACTCAGTGGTGAGGCTTTAAAAGGCAATGGTGCGTATGGTATTCATCCATTAACGGTTAAAGGAATTGCCACAGAAATCAAAGAGATTTACGAATTAGGCGTAGAAATTGGTATTGTCATTGGTGCTGGTAATCTATGGCGCGGAAAAACAGGTGAAGAACTTGGTATGGATCGTGCACAAGCAGATTACATGGGTATGTTAGGAACTGTGATGAACGGACTTGCCTTACAAGATGCGTTTGAGCATGTGAGTGTTCCAACACGCGTTATGACAGTTTTACCGGTCAGTGCCGTCGCAGAACCGTATATCAGAAGACGGGCATTACGTCATTTTGAAAAAGGCAGAGTACTCGTATTTTCTGGTGGTACAGGAAGCCCATTCTTCTCAACAGACACTGCAGCAGCATTACGTGCCGCTGAACTTAATTCCGACATTATTTTAATGGCGAAAAATGGTGTTGAAGGTGTTTATGATAAAGATCCTAAAAAACATGAAGATGCTATCTTGTTTGATGAAATTTCACAAAATGAATTATTAAAGAAAAATTTACAAGTAATGGATCAAACAGCTGCATCAATTTGCCGAGAAAACAAATTAAACATTCTCGTCTTCAATATGAATGAACCTGGAAATATTAAACGAGCAGTCATGAAAGAAAAGATTGGAACACTCGTTAAATGGGAGGATTAACATGAACGAACAAGCTGATCTAATGTTAATGGAAATTGAAGAACATATGCAAAAAACAATCGAAGCACTCGAAAGAGAATTTGCTGCTGTCCGCACTGGTCGTGCAAATCCAGCACTTCTTGACCATGTGAATGTCGATTATTACGGGGCTGAAAGTCCAGTCAGACAAATTGCATCCGTTTCAGTGGTTGAAGGTAATCAACTTTATATTAAACCATATGATAAATCTATTCTAAAACAGCTTGAAACAGCAATTTACGCATCTGACTTAGGTTTAAATCCGATTAATGATGGACTTGGTTTAAGATTGATCTTACCTCAACCCAGTGAAGAAAGACGTAGAGAACTTGTGAAAGTTGTCGATAAAGAAGCTGAAGAAGCGAAAGTCGGTATTAGAAATATTCGTCGTGATGGTAATCACCACTTAAAAAAATTGGGATTAACAGAAGATGATGAAAAAGGATATCTTGATGATGTTCAAGATTTGACGGATGAATTTATTAAAAAGATTGATGAGTTATCAAAAGAAAAATCTCAAGAATTAATGAAAATGTAAAAGGCTTTGGCCTTTTTCTTTTTTCATAAATATGATTCTATGAATCATGTTATCATTCACATATAATTAAAAACATTTATTTTAACGTTGAAATCGGTTATAATAATGGAAGGTGATTGAGCTTGGAAAATAAACAAACGCCAAAACATGTCGCGATTATCATGGATGGTAATGGCAGATGGGCGAAAAAACGTGGACAACCCAGATCTTTTGGTCATTATATGGGTGGAAGAAATCTATTTAAAGTTGCTAAATTAGCTAAAGATATGGGTATTAAAAAACTATCTCTTTACGCTTTTAGTACGGAAAATTGGAAACGTCCTAAAGAAGAAATAGATTATTTATTTAAAACACCAGTTGAATTTTATGAAAAGCGAAAAGCTGATATAGCAACCATTGGTTATCAAATAATTTTTTCTGGAAGAAGAGATCGTCTCCCTAAAGAGTTATTAAGAGTCATTATTGAAATTGAAGAAACAACATCTAAGTTTGATGGGTTTGTATTAAATATATGCCTTGACTATGGGTCATATGATGAAATTATTACTGCGTTTAATCAATTAACACCACCCATCACTAAAGAAGATTTAGAAGCTCATTTGATGGTTAAAGAACCAGTTGATTTACTCATTAGAACGAGTGGTGAACAACGCTTATCTAATTTTATGTTGTGGCAAGCAAGTTATGCAGAATTTTATTTCACTAAAATACATTGGCCTTCTTTTGGTAAGAAGCAACTTAAAAAAGCTGTGAATAGTTATCAAAAGAGACATCGTCGTTTTGGGGGTCTCAAATGAAACAACGCGTGATCACAGGTGCCATCTTAATCGCAATACTCCTACCGATATTTACCATAAGTATCTTTTTCGAAGTGTTTGAAGTCTTTATGATATTCTTTGTGATCGTAGCAGCATTTGAATTAATTAAAATGTATGAAAAAGAAAAACCATTTCACCCAATAGCTAAATTTGGCATTGTTGGTTTGACATTAGCAACGTTTATTAGTATGTCATCTGTTTTTCAACCAACAGATAACCCACTTGTTAAAGGCGATATACTGACGATCATGATTCCAATTATTACGTTGATTTTATTTGGTTTTATGGCATTATTAAAAGACTTCAATGGGGTGGATGTCGGAAAAGCATTAACGGTTGTCAATTATGTTGGGTTAGGTTCTGCAGCAATTGTCATCTTAAGAATGATTGGTGTGCGTTTTATCGTATATTTATTTTTAATTACGATGTTAACTGATACGTTTGCGTTTTTGATTGGATCAAAATATGGCAGACATAAAATGGCACCTCATATTTCACCTAAAAAATCTTGGGAAGGTGCAGTTGGTGGTGCGTTAATCGCGACTGTATTCGCATCTTTATTCGCTATTTTTTATGGGTATGTTTTCGTCCCAGGCACGGCATTAGGTGATTTATTTAACTCAACAGGAGAAAGAACATTATTAGAAAACTTTTCTAGTTTAGCTGATGGTGTCCCACTATGGGTACAATCACTTGTCTTGGTACCAATTACGTTGGTTGCAAGTTTCCTTGCGCAAACAGGTGATTTAGTAGCTTCACGTTTGAAAAGAACATATGATATAAAGGATTTTGGAAATATTTTACCAGGACACGGTGGCCTCATGGATCGATTTGATTCTGTATTGTTCGTCGCAATGTTCTTGGTTGCTGCGTTCTTGATTATTCAGCAAATATATCCACTCTACGCCGTATGAAAAATATCTACTTATTAGGAGCAACAGGCTCAATTGGAAAACAGACCATAGATGTCATTAAGGCGCATGATAAGCAATATAAATTAATTGGTGTATCTTTAGGTAGAAATGATAAAGATAATGATCAAATATTAAGTGACTTTCCGATCGAAATTGCATGCCTAAGATCAGATGAAAAATTAAAGCTATATCAAACAAAATATCCTAAAGTGACATTTGTTGTTGGTGCCGAAGGATTAATCAAAGTCGCTAAATATCCTAAACCTGGATTGGTCGTGAACGCATTATCGGGTTCTGCGGGTTTAAAACCGACGGTAACTGCTATTAAACAAAAAAAGAGTATCGCATTAGCGAATAAAGAAACACTTGTGATGGCTGGCGATTTAATTAAACGTTACATAAAAGATTATGAGGTTGAATTATATCCTATTGATAGTGAACATAGTGCTATATGGCAAACATTGGCACATGAACGTCCATCTGATATTGAGAAAATCGTTATCACAGCTAGTGGTGGAGCTTTTAGAGATTTAACAAGAGATGAATTAAATGACGTGACTGTAGAAGATGCCTTGAAGCATCCAAATTGGTCAATGGGACCTAAGGTGACCATTGATTCTGCAACCATGATGAATAAAGGGTTAGAAATCATTGAAGCACACCATTTATTTGATTTACCTTACGATAAGATTGAAACAGTATTGCATGCTGAATCTGTCGTACACGGGTTAACTTATTTTAGAGATGGTAATATCAAAGCGAGCCTTGGTGTTTCAGATATGAGAATTCCTATTGCATATGCGCTTTCTTATCCAAAAAGATTCGCATATCATCAATCTTTAGAACTGACAAATCTCAGTTTTAAACCAATGGATTTTGAACGCTTTCCACTATTGGAATTAGCCTATCAAGTTGGAAAGATAGGTGGGCTATTGCCGACGGTGTTGAATGCGGCAAATGAAGCAGCAGTAAAACTCTTCTTGGAAGAAAAGATTACGTTTCTTGGCATAGAAGAAATTGTGTTCCGTACCGTTAGAAAATTTAAGAACAAACTAAATCCGACCCTTGAAGATATATTGGAAACGGATCAGAGCACACAACAAGCAATTATTGATTACTATGAGAAGAGGTAGAGCATGGTTATATTAAATATATTATTATTCTTATTTGTACTAGGTATTATTATTTTAGTACATGAAGCAGGACATTTCTTTTTCGCGAAAAGAGCAGGCATTTTATGCCACGAATTCGCAATTGGTATGGGACCTGTTGTTTATCAAAAAAGAAAAGGCGAAACGGTTTATTCAATAAGAGGTATTCCTATTGGTGGATTTGTCTCAATGGCAGGAGAAGCTGTAAGCGACGCATTAATTAATAAAGAACAAGTGATTGGTTTGAGGATTAATGAACAAGGTAATGTTTATGAAATTATCTTAACTGATAAACTTGAAGCAGATGTGATTGGTAAAGTCGTTGATTATGACTTATATGGCAAAGATTTTAATGAACTCTATATAGATATAGAAAGGGAAGGTGTGGTGACACACTATCCTGTCGTTAGAGATGCTGTTTATCAATTAGGTAAAAATCGCACGATGTGGATTACACCAGAAGAGAAGAGTTTTGAATCCAAAACGTTATGGCAAAGATTCTTGGTCGTTTTTGGTGGACCAATGATGAATTTCATCTTAGCTTTCTTGATATATTTAATTATTGGATGGTTTGTTCTAGTTCCAACTGTTGAATCAAATGAGATTGCAGATGTGGCTGAAGGTTATTCAGCTGATATGGCTGGCATAGAAGCTGGTGATCAAATCACATCAATATCAGTTGATGGTACAGCTTATGCGATTAATAGTTGGAGTGATCTCTCGCTTGTGATGGATCAACTAGCCACGACTCAGATTGATGTCACGGTTCTTCGTGATGACAATGAAATAACGTATAGCGATTTAAATCTATCTGTTTATATTCAATCAGCGGGACTTGCTAATTTAACTACTGACGGTGAAATTCTTAATAACGGACCAGCTGTTTTAGGTCAAGCATATGGACGTGCTAGTTCAAATGGAAGGTTAGAAGCTGGTGATGTAATCAATAGTATTGTTGCTGGTGGCGTCACTTATGATATCACTAGTTGGGATGATATTATCGCGACATTTAAAGTGGTAACATCTGGTGATATTGTCATCAATTACACAAGAGATGGTATCAATGATATAGCATCATATTCACTATTAAGTCAAAACGCACTAGAACAGTTAGGGCACGAAGCAATCGTCTTCCAATTAGGGGTTACAGCAATGAGTCATTTTGATTTTAGCTATTCCTTATTATATGCGCCACGCGCGTTATGGAGTAATGTTCGTGAAGTGTTTGTTACATTAGGATTATTATTCAGCCCTGCAGAGAATTTGGGTATTGGAGATTTATCTGGTCCAGTTGGCATTTTCTCACTTGTTAGTTCAACTGCTAGTCAAGGTTTCTTATCAGTCTTAGCGTTAATGGCATTCTTATCTGTTAACATTGGTTTATTAAACTTACTACCGATTCCTGCATTAGATGGAGGCAGACTTGTCTTCTTAGGTTATGAAGCAGTAACAAGAAGACCAATTAACAGAAAAGTTGAAAATTGGGTCAACACAGTGATGTTCTTTGCATTGATGACATTATTTGTATTTGTTACTTATAATGACATTGTTAGACTCATATTTGGTTAATAATTAAGCATAAATCGACCACATTGTAGCGTTTATTCAAAACGTTTAAAAAATGTGGTTTTTTTATGCCTAAATCTGTTGACTTATCGGCTTAAATGTAATATCATAGATAAGGTCGCCCAAGTGGCGAGGTACCGATTCAGTAGGTCAAAAATTAAAGCGGAAAAAAGTATGCTTTATCTGTTGACAAATATCTGATGTAATGGTATTATTATAAAGCGCGCGAAAAGTCGTGTGCAAACGTAGGTCTTTGAAAACTGAATGATGATGAGCGTAATAGTCGCTTTATGGAGATAAAGCGACAGAGTTAAAAAGAAACTCAAAAAACAATAAAGAGCTATTAACAAACAAACTATAAATTTTATGGAGAGTTTGATCCTGGCTCAGGATGAACGCTGGCGGCGTGCCTAATACATGCAAGTCGAACGCTCTAGTTTACTAGAGAGTGGCGAACGGGTGAGTAACACGTAGGTAATCTGCCCTTAAGACGAGGATAACCACTGGAAACGGTGGCTAAGACTGGATAGGAATATGTGAGGCATCTCATATATTTTAAAAGACACTTGTGTATGCTTAAGGAGGAACCTGCGGCGCATTAGCTAGTTGGTAGTGTAATGGACTACCAAGGCGATGATGCGTAGCCGGACTGAGAGGTTGAACGGCCACATTGGGACTGAGACACGGCCCAAACTCCTACGGGAGGCAGCAGTAGGGAATTTTCGGCAATGGGGGAAACCCTGACCGAGCAACGCCGCGTGAATGACGACGTACTTCGGTATGTAAAGTTCTTTTATCAAGGAAGAATGACGTGTGGGAAAACACGTGTGACGGTACTTGATGAATAAGCCCCGGCTAACTATGTGCCAGCAGCCGCGGTAATACATAGGGGGCGAGCGTTATCCGGAATTATTGGGCGTAAAGGGTGCGTAGGCGGCCATTTAAGTCTGAGGTATAAGTGCAGTGCTTAACGCTGTGATGCTTTAGAAACTGGATGGCTAGAGTGTGGTAGAGGTAAGTGGAATTCCATGTGTAGCGGTAAAATGCGTAAATATATGGAGGAACACCAGTGGCGAAGGCGGCTTACTGGGCCACAACTGACGCTGAGGCACGAAAGCGTGGGGAGCAAACAGGATTAGATACCCTGGTAGTCCACGCCGTAAACGATGAGTACTAAGTGTAGGGGAAACTCTGTGCTGTAGTTAACGCAATAAGTACTCCGCCTGAGTAGTACGTGCGCAAGCATGAAACTCAAAGGAATTGACGGGACCCCGCACAAGCGGTGGATCATGTTGTTTAATTCGAAGATACGCGAAAAACCTTACCAGGTCTTGACATCCCTCGCAAAGCTATGGAGACATAGTGGAGGTTATCGGGGTGACAGGTGGTGCATGGTTGTCGTCAGCTCGTGTCGTGAGATGTTGGGTTAAGTCCCGCAACGAGCGCAACCCTTATTGCTAGTTACCATCATTAAGTTGGGGACTCTAGCGAGACTGCCAGTGACAAACTGGAGGAAGGTGGGGATGACGTCAAATCATCATGCCCCTTATGACCTGGGCTACAAACGTGATACAATGGCTGGAACAAAGGGCAGCGAAGCAGTGATGTGGAGCGAAACCCATAAAAACAGTCTCAGTTCGGATTGAAGTCTGCAACTCGACTTCATGAAGCCGGAATCGCTAGTAATCGCGAATCAGCACGTCGCGGTGAATACGTTCTCGGGGTTTGTACACACCGCCCGTCAAACCACGAAAGTCGACAATACCCAAAGCCGGTGGCCTAACCCGAAAGGGAGGGAGCCGTTTAAGGTAGGGTTGATGATTGGGGTTAAGTCGTAACAAGGTATCCCTACGGGAACGTGGGGATGGATCACCTCCTTTCTAAGGAGAAAGGCGAGTCGTAACAGACTCATTACAATTCTCACTTATGGGTATTCGCAAGAAGACCTGTAAACATTACACTCATCATATTCAGTTTCCAAAGACTTACAAAAGTCTTTGAACAAGGAATTTAAAAATTCCTGATCAAAAAGATTTGATCTTTGAAAAGTAGATAAAAGCTGTCATAAAAAAGAAAAGTTGTTTTTTAAGGCAAAACAACGTGTTGATTAATCTAAAGATTAACAACTGGTTGATTATTTCTAGTGAAATAACAACTGGTTGATTATTCTAACGAATAACAACTAGGTAAAGGAAGTAAGGGCGCACAGTGGATGCCTAGGCACCGAGAGCCGAAGAAGGACGCAACTAACGGCGAAACGCCACGGGGAGCAGTAAGTATGCGACGATCCGTGGGAATCCGAATGGGGCAACCCACCGCGTGGAAGACGCGGTATCCATATTTATATGGAAGGGAAACGTAGGGAACTGAAATATCTAAGTACCTACAGGAAAAGAAAGTAAAAACGATTCTGCTAGTAGTGACGAGCGAACGCGGAAGAGCCAGCTACCAAAACAGTTACAAAACCACATGTTAGAAGAACGGCGTGGGAAAGCCGATCAGAGAGGGTGAGAATCCCGTATTCGAAAGCATGGGGACTGGGGTAGCGACAAGTACGGCGGGACACGAGGAATCCTGTCGGAAGATGTGAGGACCATCTCATAAGGCTAAATACTCCTCGGTGACCGATAGTGAACCAGTACCGTGAGGGAAAGGTGAAAAGAACCCCGGGAGGGGAGTGAAATAGAACCTGAAACTGTGTGCTTACAATTAGTCAGAGCCCGTTAATGGGTGATGGCATGCCTTTTGTAGAATGAACCGGCGAGTTACGATAACGAGCGAGGTTAAGGATGAAGGTCCGGAGCCGAAGCGAAAGCGAGTCTGAATAGGGCGAGTTAGTTCGTTGTTGTAGACCCGAAACTGGGTGAGCTAGCCATGGGCAGGTTGAAGTCTAGGTAAGACTAGATGGAGGACCGAACCAGGACACGTTAAAAAGTGTTTGGATGACCTGTGGCTAGGGGTGAAATTCCAATCGAACCCAGAGATAGCTGGTTCTCTCCGAAATAGCTTTAGGGCTAGCGTTCAAGTTTGAGTTTATTGAAGGTAGAGCACTGAATGTATGATGGCCGCACCTCGCGGTACTGATTACAATCAAACTCCGAATGTTAATAAATATATTGAGCAGTCAGACTACGGGTGATAAGGTTCGTGGTCGAAAGGGAAACAGCCCAGACCGTCAGATAAGGTCCCAAAATTCATGCTAAGTGGAAAAGGAAGTGAAGATGCACAGACAACTAGGAGGTTGGCTTAGAAGCAGCCATCCTTTAAAGAGTGCGTAAAAGCTCACTAGTCGAGTGACTCTGCGCCGAAAATGTACCGGGGCTAAGCATGATACCGAATCTACGGATTTGACTAAGGTCAAGTGGTAGGAGAGCGTTCTAAGGGCGGTGAAGATAGATCGTAAGGACTATTGGAGCGCTTAGAAGTGAGAATGCCGGTGTAAGTAACGAAAAGATAGGTGAGAATCCTATCCGTCGAAAACCCAAGGTTTCCAGGGGAAGGTTCGTCCGCCCTGGGTAAGTCGGGTCCTAAGGTGAGGCTGAAAAGCGTAGCCGATGGACAGCAGGTAGAGATTCCTGCACCAGTGATAAGACTGAAGGAGTGACAGAGGAGGCTAACGTCCGCCCCTAAGTGGATTGGGGACAAGGATCTGAGTCTGAACCGGGAGGCAAATCCCCTGGTTCTTAAGGATGAGGATCGGTAGGTAAAGGATGATGACGTCACACTCTCGAGAAAAGCTTCTAGGGATAATCTTATGACTGCCCGTACCGTAAACCGACACAGGTGGGTGGGTAGAGAATACTAAGACGCGCGAGAAAACTCTTGTTAAGGAACTCGGCAAAATGACTCCGTAACTTCGGGATAAGGAGGACTTTTAATGAAAAAAAGAAGTCGCAGAGAATAGGCCCAAGCGACTGTTTATCAAAAACACAGGTCTCTGCAAAACCGTAAGGTGACGTATAGGGGCTGACGCCTGCCCGGTGCTGGAAGATTAAGAGGAGATGTTAGGAAACGAAGCATTGAATTGAAGTCCCAGTAAACGGCGGCCGTAACTATAACGGTCCTAAGGTAGCGAAATTCCTTGTCGGGTAAGTTCCGACCCGCACGAAAGGCGTAACGATTTGGGCACTGTCTCAACAAGAGACTCGGTGAAATCAAGCTGCCGGTGAAAACGCCGGCTACCCGCGACAGGACGAAAAGACCCCATGGAGCTTAACTGCAGTTTGATATTGAGGTTGGGTGTAAGATGTACAGGATAGGTAGGAGGCTGAGATACTGGGACGCTAGTTTCGGTGGAGCCAACGTTGGGATACTACCCTTCTTGCATCTGATCTCTAACCCGCGGAAGTGGATTCCGGGGAACAGTGTCTGACAGGCAGTTTGACTGGGGCGGTCGCCTCCCAAAGAGTAACGGAGGCGCCCGAAGGTACCCTCAGAATGGTTGGAAATCATTCGTAGAGTGCAAAAGCATAAGGGTGCTTGACTGCGAGACAAACAAGTCGAGCAGGGACGAAAGTCGGGTTTAGTGATCTCTCGGTGCAGTATGGAATGGCCGAGACTCAACGGATAAAAGCTACCCTGGGGATAACAGGCTTATCGCTTCCAAGCGTTCACAGCGACGAAGCGGTTTGGCACCTCGATGTCGGCTCGTCGCATCCTGGAGGTTGGAGAAGCTTCCAAGGGTTGGGCTGTTCGCCCATTAAAGCGGCACGCGAGCTGGGTTCAGAACGTCGTGAGACAGTTCGGTCTCTATCCGTCGTGGGCGTTGGAGATTTGAAGGGAGCTGCCCCTAGTATGAGAAGACCGGGGTGGACATACCACTGGTGCACCAGTTGGCCTGCCAGGGCCACAGCTGGGTAGCTACGTATGGAAGGGATAAACGCTGAAAGCATCTAAGCGTGAAGCCCCCCCAAAGATGAGATCTCCCAATTTAGTAAGACCCCTTGAAGACGACAAGGTTGATAGGCTGGGTGTGGAAGTGTAGTGATACATGAAGCTGACCAGTACTAATAGGTCGAGGACTTTACCTAGTTAGTTTTGAAAAAACGAATAGCACGAGGGTTTTCCTAAGGAAAGCCAGTGCACAAGTTAACAATGAAAGCCTTATAGACAACAAACTCTTGATTTTCCTAGTGAAAAACAAGTATGACAGCATTTATCTAGTTTTGAAGGATTGTCTGGTGGCGATGGCGAAGTGGACACACCTGTTCCCATCCCGAACACAGCAGTTAAGCACTTCTGCGCCGACGATAGCACTAAGGTGCGAAAATAGGACGCTGCCAGGCAACTTTCAAATCTTTTTTTTAAAAAAATATCGAAAAATTTTGTTGATTATGTTATCATAATATCGACAAATAAAATGTTCACTTAAAAATTTAGTGACGCCTACAATAAACTGCCTACATAGCTCAGTTGGTTAGAGCACCTGACTGTTAATCAGGGGGTCCTAGGTTCGAGTCCTAGTGTGGGCGCCATTACGATAATTAAAGTACTGATAAATCAGTGCTTTTTCTTTTTAATATAACATGTTATATTAGCAGTATATCGAGGTGCGATGCTATGTCTATAAAAAGTATATTGGTTAATTATGGTTTTAAAAAAAGTGATGATCGCCGTGATAAAGGGTTAACGACGCCTGATGATATTAAAAGAGTTGATCATCTATATTATGGTCAAAATAAGAAGTGGCAAGTCTTGGATGTCTATTATCCGAAAGATACGAATCAACCATTACCAGTCATTATTAACATCCATGGTGGTGGATGGGTTTATGGAACAAAAGAAACATATCAATTCTACTGTATGAGTTTAGCACAAAGACATTTTGTTGTTGTCAATATGTCGTATCGTTTAGCGCCAAAACATAAATTTCCAAAACAACTAGAGGATATTAATTTGGTCATAGGTTGGATCCATCAACATGATAATGAATATCATATGGATTTAAATCATGTTTATTTAATCGGTGATTCAGCAGGTGCACATCTCGCAACATTATACACATCATTTTGTGTCAATAAAGCATATCAAACACAATTTAGTTTTAAACCGATTTCATCGTTTAAACCTAACGCGATCGTTTTAAATTGTGGCATTTATGATATTTATGATATAAATACAAGATTAAAAACATTATTAAAAGATTTATTGGGAAGAAAAGGATATAAAAATCATCTCAAGTTAGTACAACCCATCGATCATATAACACATGATTTTCCACCTGTTTATGTGATGACTTCAAATGAAGATTTTTTAAGAGAGCAAGCCCCTATTTTAGTGAGTCAATTGAAAGAAAAAAAGATTGATTTTCAGTATAAAATTTATGGCGAAAAAGATAATAAGTTATCCCATGTTTTTCACTGTGATATTAGGAAACCAGAAGCGAAGATTTGTAATGATGATGAGTGTAGATTTTTAAGAAAATATTAACTTAGTTTAATTATTAAATTAAATTTTAGACACATGTTTACTATTCATGGTAAATGTGTGTTTTTTTATATGTCGAAAGATTTTATAAGTATTTAATATAAATAAATATGTCTGTTTTAAAAAATGACAAAACTTTTACGATTTTGAGAAAAAAATTCAGTGAAAACATTTTCATAGTTGCATTTTAAGTAAAATTCATGTAAATGATTGACATTCTTTTCGAATAGTTTCATAATAAACGTTATATTATAAAAATTGAGGAATAAAGAGATCCTTTATTTTTATAAAATAATACTCAAAGGATGATGACTAAATTGGATAGTAAATTGATGGTTTATATTTCTAAACGATTATTGCTTACAATCGTTACAATTTTCATAATCATTACTGTTACCTTTTTTGTCATGCATGCCATTCCTGGTGGCCCGTTTCTAAGTGAAAAAGCAGTGACGCCAGAAGTTGAAGCAGCTTTAAACGAAAAATACGGATTAGACGTTCCTGTTGGAGAGCAATTTGTTAATTATTTGAATGGTATTATTCATTTTGATTTTGGACCATCTATTAAGAGTCGTGGACGTACAGTGACCGATATTATTTTGACAGGATTTGCAACATCTGCGAAGTTAGGTGCTTTAGCGGCATCAATAGCCATTTTATTTGGTGTTTCATTTGGGTCTCTTGCTGCAATTAAAAGAAATAAAGCTTCCGATCGAGTCATTATGGTATCAACGACAGCTTTCGTTGCTATGCCATCGTTTGTTTTAGGGTCTTTTTTCTTAATTTTATTTTGTGTGATTTGGCCTATTTTTCCAGTGAATGGTGCATTACCAGGAGGAATGGTTCTGCCTACAATCACTTTGGCATTATACCCTACTGCTTATATTACACGATTAACACGTTCTAGTATGCTGGATGTTTTGCAACAAGATTACATTAGAACAGCAGAAGCTAAAGGTGTATCTAGAGTATTAATTATTTACAAACATGCATTAAAAAATGCGTTAATCCCTGTCATCACATATGTTGGTCCAATGATTGCATATATTTTAACAGGTAGCTTAGTTGTAGAGAGAATTTTCTCAGTACCCGGTTTAGGTAGACAGTTTATCAATAGTATTACAAATAGAGATTATCCAGTAATTATGGGAACAACTATCTTTTTAGCAACACTAGTTGTCCTCATGAATTTGGTATCTGATATCATGTATAAAGCAGTTGATCCAAGGATTGACTTTAGTTAAGGATAAGAGATGAAAGTAAACAAATTGAGTAAAAAAACACAATTGTATACGAAACCATTTTCTTTTCATGCCAATATTGAAAGTTTTATTCCTGCTACTGAAGAGGAAAAAGGACAGCAAATATTATTTCGAGAAAGTTCAACTTTCTGGAAAGACGGACTAAAAAGACTATGGAAAAACAAAGTTGCAATGACTTGTATTTTCATCATGGCAATTATTATCCTTGCCGTTATATTTGTACCGATGTTCTGGCCTTATAGTTATGAACAACAACTAGGTATCATAGCTGGACAACCTGTTGATGGTTCATTTGGTAATTTAAGACCATTTGAATATGGTGAATCGGAATTATTAAGAATTGAAAACGGTGAGTTTGTATTTCCACATTTGTTTGGTACAGATTCAGCAGGTAGAGATTACTTTATTCGTGTGATTTACGGTGCAAGGGTATCTCTTGCAGTAGGTTTGTTTGCGAGTATTATCGTTTTAATCATTGGTACATTATATGGCTCAATCGCTGGTTATATTGGTGGCAGAGTTGATTTATTTATGATGAGAATCGTTGATATCATATATTCATTACCAGAAATGTTGATTATTATTTTATTATCAGTGGTATTGAATCAGATATTTAAAACTGTATTGACCGGTGGTGTCATCGCAGCCTTAGGGCCTAATATGATTAGTATTTTCTTAGTATTTGGGCTGTTATATTGGGTTGGCATGGCGCGCTTAATTCGTGGTCAAATATTATCATTAAAAGAACAAGATTACGTATTAGCGGCCAAATCGATTGGTGCATCACATAGTAGAATTATTAGAAAGCATTTATTGCCAAATTCAATTAGTGTTATTATCATTTCTACAGCATTACAAATTCCAAGTGCTATTTTTACAGAAAGTTTTTTGAGTTTCTTAGGTTTAGGTGTTTCTGCACCAATGCCTTCACTTGGATCGTTAGCTAGCAATGCTTTAAGTGGTGTTTTTAGTTATACGTATAGATTAATCATTCCAGCTGTATTTATATTCCTAATTGTTTTATCACTTAATTTATTGGGTGATGGGTTAAGAGATGCTTTTGATCCGAAGTTGAAAGGATGATGAATGATGAGTTTATTAGAAGTTCGTAACCTGCAAACATCATTTTTCACAGATGCTGGCGAAGTTAAAGCAGTCAATGGTGTTTCATTTAAAGTTGAAAAAGGAAAAGTTTTAGGTATTGTTGGTGAATCCGGTAGTGGAAAAAGTGTCACCGCCTATTCTATTATGCAAATACTTGCAGATTCAGGACAGATTGTTGGCGGTAGTATAAAATATAAAGATACAGAGTTAGTAGGTGCCGATAGACAAACGTTGAAGGATGTTAGAGGAAATAAAATAAGCATCATTTTCCAAGACCCTATGACTAGTTTAAATCCAGTATTTACGATTGGAAATCAATTGATTGAAGCTATTTTACTTCATACCAATCGCAATAAAAAAGAAGCGATTGATCGCGCACTACAAATGATTGAGCTCGTAGGTATTAATGATCCTAAGAAACGGCTAAAACAATATCCACATGAATTATCAGGTGGTATGAGACAAAGAATTATGATTGCCATGGCGTTAGCTTGTGAACCTGATATTTTGATAGCAGATGAACCGACAACAGCCCTTGATGTGACCATACAAGCACAAATTCTTGAACTTATGATTAAGTTAAAAGAAGAACTTGGTATGGCGATTATTATGGTGACACATGATTTAGGTGTTATCGTACAAATGTGCGATGAAGTCATCGTCATGTATGCAGGAAAAGTATGTGAAAGAGGTACAGTTGATCAAATTTTTTACAATCCTAAACATGAATATACAAAGGGATTGTTGAAATCAATTCCATATGGATCTAAAGCACAAGGACAACTTATTCCAATTACAGGATCACCTGTGGATGTGATGAATTTACCAAAAGGGTGCGCATTCTCGCCAAGGTGTTCAAAAGCGATGAAAATTTGTTTATCTGAACAATGTGGTGAAGTACCAATTGAAGGGTCTCATACTGCTGCTTGCTGGTTGAACATAAAAGAAGCAATAGAAAATGACTTACTAGTAGCAGAAAGTAATGATGCATCTCAAGAAGTTGGTGATGTTTGATGGCTGAAAAATCTGATAAAAAAGTATTGGTTGAAATCAAAGACTTAAAACAATATTTCGATATACCGACTGGATTTTTTAAATCCAAGCAATTAAAAGCAGTTGATGGTATTTCATTTAAAATAAATGAAGGTGAAACCCTAGGTTTGGTAGGTGAATCTGGTTGTGGTAAAACAACAGCTGGCAGAACCATATTAAATTTATATAAACCAACTGATGGTGAGATTTATTTCGAAGGCAAAAAGATTGAGACAAAAGAAGATCTACAGTTTTTTAGAATGAATGCTGCAATGGTGTTCCAAGATCCTTATGCGTCTTTAAATCCGAGAATGACCGTTGGCGATATTATTGGTGAACCCTTAGATGTTCATCACTTGTATCACACAAAAGAAGAACGGGCAAAAAGAATTGAAGAATTAATGGAATTAGTTGGTTTATCTCATGAACATGCCACCCGTTATGCCCATGAATTCTCTGGTGGTCAAAGACAAAGAGTAGGTATCGCTAGGTCACTTGCAGTTAATCCAAAGTTTATTGTTTGTGATGAACCTGTATCAGCATTAGATGTATCTATTCAGGCACAAGTCATCAACATGTTTGAAGATTTACAAAAGAGACTAAACCTGACATATTTGTTTATTGCACACGACTTATTAATTGTAAGACATATTAGTGATCGTATCGCTGTGATGTATTTAGGAAAAATTGTAGAAATAGCAGACACAGAAGAATTATTCAAAAATCCCTTACATCCATATACTGAATCATTAATGTCTGCAGTACCATCACCTGACCCTAAAACGGCACGGAAGGCTAAACGAATTGTCCTAACAGGTGATGTACCTAGTCCACTTGATATTCCGAGTGGATGTCCGTTTAGGACGAGATGTCCAAAAGCATTTGGCCGTTGTAAAACTGAAGTGCCTACATTAAAGAAAAAACAAGATGGACATTTAGTCAGTTGTCATTTACATGATTGATTTTAATATATATTTTTATATATTGAAAATATTAAAAAAGAAAGAGAGAGAGAAAAAATGAAGAAAATTAGTTTTATCGTTTTACTTTTAGTTTTTGCTGTTAGTCTCGCTGCATGTACTAGCGCAGAAGCTGTTAAGGACGTAGACTTCTCTGCCGTAGAAGCATATTCTATGGATTTATCTGGTATAGAAGGCTATGATGATGTTGTTGAAAATGGTACTTGGGCAGAAACATATGACCAAATCATTGAATACGCAAGACTTGAAACAGATGAAGCCGTAAGAAATGAATTATATCATGCTGCTGAAGATCTATTAATGTCAACTGGTACAATTGTGCCACTTTACTATTATACTGACATTTTTATGGCTTCAACTGATATTACAGGTTTCTACTCTACACCATCTGGTTCTAAGTATTTTAAGAATACAGCTGTTGATGGTGCGACTGATAACATTAATGTTTTATTAGCATCAGAACCTGCTACAATCGACCCAGCATTAAACAGCTCAGTTGATGGTGCAACAATGATTCTACATGCATTTGCTGGACTAGTTCGTTATGACGATACTGGTGCAGCTTTAGAACCTGATTTAGCAGTTGCATTCCCAGAACCTGTTGAAAACAATGATGGTACAGTCACATATACATTTGAACTACGTTCTGGTCTAAAATGGTCAGATGGCTCAGCACTTACTGCTTCAGATTTCGTTTACTCATGGAATCGTGCCGTTGATCCTGAAACTGCTGCTGACTATGGTTACATGTTCTCAGTCATTGATGGATTTGCTGATAATGATTTAAACGTTGTAGCTGTTGATGATACACACCTAGCTGTTACGTTAACTGTTGACGTACCTTACTTCTTTGAATTATTAGCATTCCCAACTTATATGCCAGTTCAACAAGCTGCTGTTGAAGCTGACTCTGAAGCATGGGCTACAAGTCCTGCATCTTACGTTTCAAATGGTGCTTATGTACTAGATTCATGGGATCATGATTCTAATTTAGTCTTTGTTAAGAATGATAATTATTGGGATGCTGCTAATGTTTCTATGGAACAAATCACATTCTATCTATCAGATGATGATACAGCAATCTTAGCAGGATTCGAATCTGGAGCGTATGACTTTATTGATTCAGTTCCAAATGATGAAATTGAACGCTTAAGTAGTACACCTGAATTCCATATTCAAGGTCAATTAGGTACTTATTACATTATCTTTAATAACAACAAAGATTTCTTACCATCAAGCGTATCTAAAGATATGTCACCTGTTGAAGTATTAAGAGCTAATGAAGAAATTCGTAAAGCATTATCACTATTACTTGACAGAAACTACATTGTTGAGGAAATTGGACAAGCTGGTCAATTACCTGCATCATCATTCGTTTCTATGGGTATCCAAGATTCACAAGGTAACGAATTCTATCAAGCAGCTGGAAGTAGTTCATTATACGTTGGTTATTACAATACTGCAGCTAGTGCATACACAGCTAATACAGAAGCTGCTGTTGAAACATTGAAACAGTATTTTGATTACAATGAAGGTCAAGAAAAATTCACAAACTTCCCATCATTCGAATATTTATATAACACATCATCTGGTCACCAAGCAATCGGTGAATATATCCAATCAGCATTTGCTGCATTTGGAATTGATGTTACGTTAGCAAATCAAGAATGGGGCACATTCTTAGACACAAGAAAGAATGGCGACTATGTACTTGCTCGTAATGGTTGGTTAGCAGACTTTAATGATCCAATCAACATGCTTGATATGTGGACAACTGATTCTGGTAATAACGACGCTCAATTAGGTAAATAAATTTATTTAAGCAATATGAAAAGAACTTACTTTGTGTAAGTTCTTTTTTTATTAAGTCATTTAATCTTTCAATTTCATAGGGCTATTTAATATATTAAACATAAAAAAAGATGTTAGTGGTTTTATAGCACTAACATCTTATCATGTCATATCAAGTTGCTTGTTATATTTATCTACTAAATAAGAAATTAAGTAATGGTTCTATTTCAACTAAGATAGGTACAAGAATCAAACTCACAATACTCATTAACTTAATTAAGATATCCATAGAAGGACCAGCTGTATCTTTAAATGGATCACCAACAGTATCACCAGTAACGGTTGCTTTATGAACCTCACTACCTTTACCACCTTCTTGACCTTCTTCAACGAGTTTCTTAGCGTTATCCCATGCACCACCAGAGTTAGCCATAAAGACGGCTAACATGATGGCAGAGACTAAACCGCCCATGAGCATACCGCCTAAGCCTTGAACACCGATTAAGATACCAGCAATGATAGGTGACAAGATCGCGATTAATGCAGGTAGTACCATTTCTCTTAACGCTGCTTTTGTTGAGATATCAACGCATTTCGCATAATTAGGAATAGATTCACCTTTCATGATACCTGGATCATTTTTATATTGATCTCTCACTTCTTCAATCATTGCATTCGCTGCTTTACCAACAGATTTAATGACAAGTGATGTAAATAAGAAAGGTAACATAGCACCAATGAATATACCAATCACTGTACCAGGTTGTAAAATATCGATTTCAGTAATACCGGACGCTTTTTCAAAAGCAAAGAATAAACCAATCGACGTTAATGCTGCTGAACCAATACAGAATCCTTTACCAATAGCAGCAGTCGTATTACCCACTGCATCCAAATGATCGGTAATGTTTCTTACACTGCTATCTAATTTGCTCATTTCGGCAATACCACCGGCATTATCAGCAATAGGACCATAGGCATCTACAGCAATCGTAATACCTGCCGTAGATAACATACCTACAGAAGCTAAAGCTATCCCGTACATATCACCAACAAATAAATAAGATAAGACAATACCTAATGATAAGAGTAATACGGTTAATAATGTGGATTGCATCCCCACTGAGAATCCCGCAATAATATTAGTGGCAGAACCAGTTCTTGATTGAACAACAATTTCTTTGACATGTTTATGAGCACCAGATGTATAGTATTCAGCGATTAAGCCTAAACCAATACCAACAAGTAAACCAATCACAATCGCTAACCAAATGCCAATCCAACTCGCTTCTGCATGACCTTTAAAGAATAAAAGACTTAATACGAAGCTACCGATTAGCATAAAACCAACAGCGAAATATGTTGATAAATTTAATGCCCATTGGGGATGTCCCCAATGTTTCGCTCTAACTAAGAAAACAGCGAAAACAGCGGATAAAGCACCTAATCCAGAAATGACTAATGGAAAGATGACGGTTCCGATAACGGCATTAAAATCAGCAGCAGTAGGAACAGCAACAACAAATGCATATAACCCTAATGTTAAAGCAGAAATAATTGATCCGACATAACTTTCAGTAAGATCTGATCCCATCCCTGCGATATCACCTACATTATCACCAACATTATCAGCGATAACAGCTGGATTTCTTGGATCATCTTCTGGGATACCTGCTTCAACTTTACCGACTAAATCAGCACCGACATCAGCAGCTTTGGTATAAATACCACCACCAACACGTCCGAATAAGGCAATCATTGACGCACCAAGACCATACCCAGTGACAATGTGAATCGCGTGACTTAACGCTTGAAATTGTTGGGCAGGATCATTATTGTTCCATCCACCATAAACCACATAAAAAGTATAGAATAACGCGATCAATCCGAATAGTCCAAGACCAACAACAGTTAGTCCTAAAACTGAGCCACCTGTGAAGGCAACACGTAATGCTTCTGGCATACCGTGTTTTCTAGCGTTATCGGTTGTTCTGGCATTTGATTTAGTAGCTGCAAGCATACCAATAAATCCTGCAAGACCAGAAAAAGATGCACCAACTATAAACGTGATTGAAGATCGCCAACCAACGCCTTCTGCACCTTGAAGTGATGGTATGAGTCCAATAAGTGCAAGAATCGCACCAACACCGATAGCAAAGATGGCGATAATCCGATACTGACGCTTCATATAAGCCATCGCGCCTTCGCGAATATATGAAGAAATCTCGTTAATACGTTCATGCTCTACGGTCATTTTATTTATTTTTCTTCTTAAAACTTGCGCATATAATAGCGCAATTAATGCTGAAAAAGCAGCAACTCCTAATAATATAGTCGTTACGTGAAACTGTTCAATTGGCATTGTTCTGACCTCCCTTAAAGTAAGTGTATGCCTTTCATGTATTTAATTTGCGAAAAAAACGCCTTTGTTGACATTTTAACACAAAAAAAGCGGATTGAAACCGCTTTTTTTACATTTATATAAATATGTCTAATATATCAGTTTATCATCTCGTTATTTAAACAAAAGACGCAAACTATTCAAGATAACTAAGATGGTTGATCCTTCATGAGCGATCACCCCTTCAGGTAACCTGATAATACCGAAGACATTACTTGTTAATAAGAAGAGAATAACAGTCACTGCGAAAATAATATTTTGTAATGTAATCACGCGCATTCTTTTTGATAGTTTAATGAGCTTTGGTAAGTTTTCAATACGGTTATTCATGAAAACAATATCTGCGGTTTCAAGAGAAACGTCAGTACCTGCACCCATCGCGACACTGACATCAGCGGTTGCTAATGCAGGTGCATCATTAATACCATCACCAACCATCATCACTTTTCTACCTTCAGCCTTAAGTTTCTTTAATTCTGCAACTTTATCTTCAGGAAAACAATTGGCACGATATTGATCAATACCCGCTTCTTCAGCGATATATTTCGCTGTATTTTCATTATCACCAGTAACAAGGATGGTTTCAATACCAGCGGCTTTTAATTCAGCAATCGCTTCTTTCGCCTGATCTCTTAATGTATCCATTAAGGCTACATAACCAACGATATGATCATCTTTAATAATATTGACAATAGAGTGTCCTAAAGATTGGCAACGTGTATAAGGCGCTTCTAATGATTGATCTAGGGTTGCATCAAATCTTCCGATCCGCCACACAGCGTTTTCAAAGTGAGCTTCCATCCCACGACCAGAGATTTCTTTTGAATTTAAGTCAAACGAATTGACATCACCATCCAAATAATCAACAATGGCTTTTGCGAGTGGGTGATTAGATTGTTTTTCTAGCGTCATTAATAAGGATAAAATATCATCTTTATTCACACGATCAATCATGTCAATACGGGCCACTTTAGGTTCCCCTGTAGTGAGTGTACCCGTTTTATCAACGATAATGGTGTCAACACCAATGAGTGATTCAAAATGTTGACCACTCTTTACTAATATTCTCTTACGGGCACCATTGGAAAGACTTGCTAGCATAGCTGGTGTGATGGACGCGACAAGCGCACAAGGTGAACCAACCACAAGCACGACTGTACCACGATAGAATGCTTCCGATGGCGTTAACCAACCAGCAATAGAAGGGATAGTCATAAAACCAATAGCCATTAAAATAACGATATAGACATAATATTTTTCAATTTTGTCGATCAGTGATTGGCCATGAGTCTTATTTTCTTGTGCTTCTTGCACGAGATTAATAATTTTTTGAACAACTGATTCACTGGGATCTTTTTTGGTTTCAACGATGATGGTTGATTCAATATTGATTGAACCAGCAAACACATCCTCATTTAGACCTTTAGAAACGGGCACATATTCACCTGTAATAGCTGCTTGGTCAATAGAAGAAGCACCATCAACAATCATACCGTCAACTGGTATTTGTTGACCAACCTTAACGATCACGCGATCGCCAACTTTTAGTTCTTCAACAGGCACTTCAACTTCTCTACCGGCTTTAACGACAATCGCTGTTTTTGGTGCTAATTTTAATAAACTAGTTAGATCTTTGTTACTTCTAGAGGTGGCATATGATTCTAGTACACCTGTGACAGCAAAGATGATAATTAAGATGGCACCTTCTGCATAATTTTGAACGATAAATGCACCAAACGCAGCTAATATCATTAAAATTTCGACGTTGAGTGACTTTCTTTCAATTGTCTCATGAATACCTTCTTTGGCTTTAGCAAATCCACCAATCGCAAAAGCAAGCGCATATAGTGTCACAACATACCATGTGGAAGCCACATTCTGTTCTAGTATATATGCCACTATAATCAATATAATTGACATAATGACGCTAATTGTTTCAATAATTAATTGTCTTTTATTCATTCATTAAGTCCTCCTGTTAATTTGATTACAGGTATATTATATCAAATGAAAACCACTAAATCTATAAATAAGAACCATATTTATTATAAATAAGAAGTTATTTAGAAAAGAAATAATTATATCTCTAGTCTTATATACATATTGTATCATTATTCAATTTTTTTAAGAACGTAAGGAAAGCCTAAATATGATATACTTTTTACGAGAGGTGAAAACATATGAATTTTAACTATGAAAAAAACCGTATATTCGTCAATGATGAACAGGGAAAGATGATCGTAGAAGCGACATTCCCATTATATAAAGAAGGCGTCGTAGTCGTCGACCACACGTATGTTGATCCAAGTTTACGTGGTCAAGGTGTAGCAAGTGATCTCATGAAAGCCGTATGTAAATATGTTGAAGAACAAGGCTTAAAAATAGTCGCGACATGCCCTTACGCAGTAGTTTGGTTTAAACGACATAAAGACTATGGTTATTTACGAGATGAAGATGCACAAGCAACTTTGTCACCAGAATGTCAAATATAGGATGTAAGATATGAATAAACCGTTATTGATTTTAGTTGGTGGTGGATCCGCATCAGGAAAAAGCAGTATTGTTCAAGAAGTGTTAGAAGCTGCAGGTTTGAATGATGTCATCATTATTAAGCATGATGATTACTATTTGGACCAAACCAACCTGCCACTCGAAAAACGTTATCAAATGAATTATGACCATCCAAGTTCACTTGACAATGAACTGCTTTTTGAAGACCTTGAAAAACTACTTGATTACAAACCTATTGAAAAACCTGTTTATGATTTTGAGGCGTTTACAAGAAGTGCTGATATTGAACATATTGACCCTAAACCAATTATTATCATTGAGGGTATTCTTATTTTAGAAAATGCGAAAATTAGAAGTTTAGCAGATATTAAGTTATTTGTTACCGCAGATGAAGATACACGGTTTATCAGACGTCTTTTAAGAGATATGAATGAACGTGGTCGATCAATTGATAGTGTGATCGCACAATATCAAAAGACGGTTAAACCAATGTTCCATAAGTATATAAAACCAACGAAACGCTACGCAGATATTATTATTCCAAATGATCAAAAACACGACATCGCTGTTGATTTAATTGTTGCTAAAATAAAACAGATTTTAGGTAAGCGATCATGAAAATCATTGTTGCTGCCATGCCTGAAGAAGTCAAAAACATTAAAAATCACAATGTGATAGTTACGGGTATTGGTAAAGTGAATGCAGCGTATAAACTCACAGAAAGATTAATGATTGATGATGTCAAAGCCATCTATAATGTGGGTTTTGCAGGTGCGAGTCATCATTATGAAATTGGTGATATTATTATCGTTAAAGAAGCGAGATATCACGATTTTGATTTAACATTTTTCGGCTATGAAAAAGGTCAAGTACCACAATGTCCTGTCGCTTTTACATCTGATGATAAACTGCTTAATCAGGCTATTTCCCTTTTTCCAAATGCGAAGTTAAGTGAACTATTCACAGGAGATTACTTCATGACAGAACATACTGATATTCCGTATGTTGTTGATATGGAAGGCGCAGCTTTATATCAGGTTGCTTATTTAAAGAAAATACCTATTATATCTATAAAAATTGTTTCTGATATTGTTGGTATGGATGACCATTATAAAAACTATAAAGCATTTGAGTCTGATCAAGGTGCGAAGGTTATCTCAGAGATTGTAGATCGTTTAGTAAAGGAGTGATTTGATGAAAGGGCTTATTGTGTTTAGTGATCGCATGGAAGATGTCGAAGCTTTGGCAACACGTGCTCTACTCGTACGTGCTGGTATTGAAGTTGATTCAGCAACCATTAATCCTTCACTTGAAGTGATGACAGCTTTTGGTTTAAACGTTAACGTTGATAAACCATTAAAAGATGTAAAGTCATCTGATTATGATTTTCTAGTTATTCCTGGTGGTGCATATGTCTCACAAGTCGTTGATAAAGACAAAATAATCAAAAAACTAGCAACATCGTTTTTTGATCAGGATAAATTAATATGTGCGATTTGTGCTGGTCCGAGGTTCTTAGGACAAGCTGATTTGTTAGATGGTAAAAAGTTCACGTGTTTTCCTGGTAGTGAAATCGATATGCCAAAGGGTAAATATCTACCTAAAAAGAAGGTCGTGAAAGATGGCAATATCATCACAGCACGTGGTGCTGGTGTCGTTTATGATTTCGCTTATGAAATCACGAAGACACTCAAAGGAGAGCCAGCAGCAAAAGAATTATTGAAACGAATTCAGTATTAAAAAAATGATTTGAATAAACAAATCATTTTAGCTTGCTAGAGATGCTAAAGCAATAACAAAGCTAATAATCGTAATAATCACTAAAAATATAACAAAACCATAGATGAAATTAACTTGTGAGGACATCTTATCAATCGCGAGCGTATTTTTGATTGTAATCTGTTCAATGATCTCATTATCACTTAATGGCGTTATTATTGTAAAAGTAAATGTATCTTTATAATAACCAAATTGATTATCATAATAATACGAACTCACCCAAACACCATCAACACCATTCCTTTTTTCATAAACATGATCTGGTAGATTAGCGTAATTAGCTTTATAATAGGCTTCGATGTCATCAATGATAAGTGGATCTGTGATTTGTAAAGGTTCCTTTTTAACAAAAGGTGGTAATGTTTCTAGATGAGCATATTGCTCCTGATTATCTTCAAGAATGTGTCCTTTTATTTGGAAATGAATATCACTAGGTAAATCTAATCCCTGGTAAAGCATCTCAGCATATGATGATATAAGTTTTTCATCAACAATGTCGCTCTTATGCTCAGTTAAAATACCTAATTCATTTAACGCTTTAGATTGATACATCATAATTCCTCCCCGTTGTATACATTCATTTCATTCTATCATGAATGAAAAAAAGGGTCAATAAGCAGTAAAAAACAAGGATTTGACGATATCAAATACATTGATAAAACGTATTCATTATCTATTGATAAAATATTAATTGATTGTCTTGACATTTTATAATTTGTTGGTATAATTATATGTGCTGCTAGTTTGTTGGCCCGTTGGAGAAACGGTTAACTCACATGCCTTTCACGCATGCATTCACGGGTTCGAATCCCGTACGGGTCACCATCTTACCAACAACGCAGTAAGCGTTATACATATGAGTTATTTAACTCAGTTTAAGTACCCATAGCTCAATTGGATAGAGCGCTTGACTACGGATCAAGAGGTTGGGGGTTCAAGTCCTCTTGGGTACGCCATTTATCGGGAAGTAGCTTAGCTTGGTAGAGCGCCTGGTTTGGGACCAGGAGGTCGCAGGTTCAAATCCTGTCTTCCCGACCATTCAATTGCGGGCGTAGTTCATCGGTAGAACCTCAGCCTTCCAAGCTGATGAGGTGGGTTCGATTCCCATCGCCCGCTCCATAAGAGTAGAATAGGTCTGATACATTCGGTATCATACCTTTTTTTATGCCTTTATTTAGCCGTTTCTATATTTTGACATTGTACTAAAATAGATAATTCCATAGATGTGAAATACCCTGTTTTGATACAATTTTAGTAGAAATTAAGAATCCTTTACACGATTATATTTCAAAATACACGATTTAAATTGGATTTACACGATTTCAAAATTTTTAGGTTATAAGAGTTCTTTTAGTGTATAATATAACGTAGTATTTGGCCGTATTCGGCATATGCAACTTTCCGTTGCTAATATGTAAGTACATCTATTCTTGAGTAGGAATGTTCTTTTATGTAGTATTGAATCAAAGGAGGAATCAACATGGAATATTTTGGATTAAAATTACAAACTTTAAGAAAAAAAGCATCTATGTCACAAGACGATTTAGCTTCATTAATAGGTGTTAGTAGACAAGCTATTAGTAAATGGGAAAGATCAGATGGACTACCAGATTTATACAATGTCAAAAAAATTGCAGAGGTCTTCAATATCACTATTGATGAATTAATGGATATTGAGATAAAACCAATTGATATGGACAAAGTTAAAACAAATAAATTAGCACTTGCATTTTTAACTGTACCAGGAGCAATTTTAGCGTTTTTATCAATTATTGCTTTAATCGAATTTTTAGGAGGTATAGTGTTATGATTTTTCAAGGCGGATTTACAATCTCAACATTGTTTGCTTTAGTAGTACCAGTTATAGGTGTAACATATTTATTCTCGCTATATAATCTTTACATAGGTAGAAATGTTTTAAAACATAAGTACATTATTCTAGGAATGAACTTTACATTCTTGTTTGGGTATATTATTATTTTGTTCAATATACCTGAATACAATCACATTCCACTTATAGTATTATTGATTTTGATTTTAGCTATAATAGTTTTAGGTATTATTGGTGGGTTTTTGTATGAACAAGAACGAAGTCGTAATTATATTGATAAGTATGCTCATTTAACAAAAAGATTACTTTTTGCTGTAAAATCGACATATGGATTTGTTGGTCTAGTTTTTATTGCATTCTTTTCTTATACTTTGTTGACACATGAAATTGAAGTCGTAAACAGAATTTCATATTATTTTGAACAGCCAGATAATGTTGATACTCCATTGTATGGTTATGTCGAGGTGTCTACTGATGATGAAGTTACTATTGTTGTTGAAGGTATACATTTGGATTACTCTATTGAGGAGATTAAACAAGTTGAAGTTTACATAAACGATACCTTAGTCCACACAAGTGTTAATATTGAAGGGTTCTTGACTAATGAAAATTACAATAGTGAGTATATCGTAATAATTGAAGAACAACCTTCTCAAGGATTTATGTTGAATTATGTTTTCGATTATGACTTTGATTCTATGGAAGATTTTGGATCAACTGTTAATGTTAGTATAGTGCTAAGTACTCAGGATAATGTATTCACTTATGATTATTCTAGTGTGGATTATAGTTGTGGTTATCAAAACAAGATAGTACCAATTTGGATAAAAGAAGAAAATTAGATGTTAGATTTAGGGTTTGATGCCCAGTATTTAATAGATAGTTGAATAACCTATTTTGATACAAAGAAATTACTACCTGAAAAATATCCGAAAATAAAAAGCCTAAACTAAGCCATAATTTAGGGGTGTAATTTTTTCGGGTGGGGGTGTAAAAATTTTGGCTAGGGGTGTAAAATTGTAGCAAAATAGGTCATACAACCCATAAGAGTAGAATAGGTTTGATACAATTGTATCAGGCTTTTTTTTACGCTATATAGCGCCGTTTCTCCATTCGCCAATATTTTTCGAAACTAAAAAACATACTAGTTTTAAGGGGTTTTTGACATTTCGATAGAATTTCTACACGAGTACATTTTAAAAAATACGATTTAAAATGGTTTTACACGATTTATTATACAAAGATATCATTGCACTTATTTTAATTCTATTGTATAATTATATTAGTAAGAAAGTAGGAAAGTGAGAAAAAGGTGATATTATGATTATAGAATTAAGAAAGAAATCGCAGATTACGATACCTAAAGAAATTGTTGATCAATTACATCTCCAAGAAGGAGATCATCTTGAGATATCAGTTAAGGATGGTGCAGTCCTACTAGAACCGGTGGCAATATATTCTAAATCGTATATTCAAAAATTAGAAGATACTGTTATGAGAATCAGTGAAGAACCAACCAAGTATAATGTTGGTCCTTTTAAATCTGTGGAAGATGCTATTAAATATTTAGAAGAATCTGATGAAGAAACTGAAGCTGCAGATAAAGTTAATAAACAATGAGATACGAAATACTGTTTTCAAATAAATTTAAGAAATCTTTTTCTAAACTTGAACTTTATGAAAAGAAATTATTCTATAAAAAGCTATCTTTATTTGTTGAAAATCATCAGCATCCCAGCTTGAGAACAAAAAAGATTCAAGGTAGCGAGATATTGTTTGAATCTAGCATAAATATGTCAATTAGAGTTATTTGGACATTTAAGGATGAATCCCTAATATTGATGTTAGATATTGGTCACCATGATATATTGAAAAGATTATAATGTTAAACTTTGGTTTTTTGAAAAAACCAGAGTTTTTTTGTAGTGAATTATTTTTTGTAAAATGTTATAATGTAAGAAAAATCTTACAAAAATTGTTGTATGTACTTGGTGGATGGATTATAAGATATATAATAAAATGGAAGCATCAGAGGAGGAATGAAAATGAAATTCGAAAAAAATCTAGAGTTATTAAGAAAAAGAAAAGGATTATCTCAAGAAGATCTAGCTTTAACTATTGGTGTTTCTAGGCAAACTATTTATACATGGGAAGGCGGATTAAACTATCCCAATATTCTTATGTTAAAAAAAATTGCGAATGTACTAGATGTATCAACAGATGACTTGCTTAATGGGTATGATGTTAGTAAACTACCAAAAAGATTTAAATCTGTTGAGCTAAACTACATATCGAAACGACAAGGTGCGATTAAGTATAAAGAAGTTCCAAATTGGTTTATACCATTAAAAGAGGAAGAAGAAGTATGTACTGCGTTATACGATGATGGTATAAAAAGTTATTCATATCACTTAACCGTTTTGAATAAGATTCTTTTACATGATAATGAGGGATATGAAGTAATGGTAGAAGAATATGACCCCCAGTTAAACAAGACAAAAACCTATTCATTAATTATTAATGAAGTTAATGATGAACTATTCTTTTTGGGGAGAATTCACTTCGAAGATGGTATTAAATGCATTGAAACATTTAAAGATAAAAAGTTTTTGAATCACTGGGGAATTGGGAAACAGTTTTTAGGACAATCAATGATTTATGATAATGCAGAAAACTATGAACTAACCATTGATGGTAAAAAGCAAAAAGCTATTAAAATTAGCTATTTCGATCCGGATGGTACAGATGATCCAAAAAATTCATATTTTGAAGTATTTTTAAATCAAGAACTACAGTCTATATTCTGGCAAAGATATACCACAGGGGTGAAATCGAAGATTCAAATCAATATTGATGGAAAGCAATATGGTTTAGGTTACCAATCATTAACAGATAGAATAAATTTGCATGAGAATTGATTTCTGGATAAATAGAAGGGTTGGATACCCTACAATAAGTTGATTAGTTGAATAACCTATTTTGACACAAGAGAATGACTACTAAAAAAATTGAAAAACAAAACCTCTAAACTAAGCCATAATTTAGGGGTGTAATTTTTTAGGATGGGGGTGTAAAATTGTAGCAAAATAGGTCACACAACCCATATTGAAAGCATTAGTCAGATACGATTAAGTATCAGACCTTTTTGGTCTTAATTAAACTATTTCTTGTTTATAGTGTTGTGTTAAAATAGGTAGTTTTACAGGTAGAGAATAATCTATTTTAATACATTCTTAGTAGAAAATTTGAATCTTCAACACGATTACATTTTAAAATTCATGTTTGAAATCGATTTTACTCGATTAAAGTAAAATAACTCTTTGACTAGTATGACTTGACAAAATAACCTTTAAATCCAACAAAGAAAAAGCTATAATAGAAATAGTAATAATAAATTTTTAACATAGTATTTATAGGAGGTATTTGTAGTGAAATATGTATTTAAAGATTATGATATAAGATATTTTGCAGGAATTAAATTGCCAAATGGAATTGCAGTTGAAGATACCGATAATGAAGCAGTCCCCACATTATGGAATAGATTAGTTAGTGAAGTTTTACATCATATTCCGAACATGATCCATCCTAATAAATTCATAGGCTTAGAATGTTTTAGCCCTGACTTTAAGGAGACTAGAAGATTTGATTATTATGCTTTAGTTCAAACGGAATCATTTGTAGATAATGAAGAACATTTTGTTGCAAAGAAACTACCAAAAGGGAAATATATTTGTTTCGAAATACTGTTTAATAATTTAGATGAAGAAATAAGGAAGTGTCATAATTATATACAATCTAATAACATTAAAGTTAATACTGAATTTGACTATACCGAGTATTTAGATGGAGAAGACTATAGTAATGAAAAAGCTAAAGTACATTTTAGTTTTTTATTGATTTAGAAGTATATGATTCAAACAAGTCATACAACGCATAAGGAAATCATATGACCGATACATTATATCGGTCTTTTTGATATATTTATAAAGCATGACTTTTTTTATGAAGATTGAAGTAATAAAGTTGTTATTACTAGAGGGTTTATAAAGTTTCTTGATAAATTACGTTATCTTATACTTTTCTAAAATGAGATTAGATGATAGAATGATTCAAAAGGAAATAGTAATTTTTAAGATAATTAATACAAAAACAAGTGTTACTTATCGGCTAGAAGAGGTCATGACATAATAAAATACTGAACCTTGGACAAGTGTTGGCTTTTTATTTCACATATAAGATTACTTTTTAGATGTCAATAGATAGAATTTTCATATATGTAGGTATGTCATTTGAACATATCATATCTAATCTAAAGAAAATAGAATATCAAGTATTAATGATAATTGAAATAACAAAATGTTATAGAATGGATACTAAATTAATTAAAATACAATCAACTATTAAATAGGAGAAAGAAGTTAATGAAAATAGAATGGAGAAAACAGTATAAGAATCTTTATTTACCAAAAACGAAACCGGAAATTATTGAAACAGATGAAATGGCTTACATTGTTATTGAAGGTGAAGGTAGTCCAGATAGCTTACAATTTTCACAAGCAGTTGAAGCGTTATATGCATTATCATATAGTCTTAAAATGGCTCCAAAAAAAGGGTATAACATCGATGGGTATCAAGCATATACTGTATTCCCTTTAGAAGGTGTCTGGTGTCTGAATAAAGAAGGGATAAAGATGAATGCTAAAGGTATTTCAGCAAATGATTTAAGAGACTATTATATGTTCAAAATGATGATTAGACAACCAGAATTTACGACTAAATCACTATTTGAAGATATCAAAAAAAATGCGTATAAAAAGAAAAAGAATGAAAGCATTCTTAAAGCTGAATATAAACGTATTAAAGAACCCATGAGTTGTCAAATGATGCATATTGGTCCATATAAGACAGAGCCCAAAACATTTAAAATAATGGAAGATTTTGTCATCAAAGAAGGATATTCTAGAAAAGAGAAATATCATAAAGAAATCTATATTTCAGATCCTAGAAAAGTTGCTCCTGATAAAATGAAAACAGTACTTAGATTTGAACTTAAAAAAGAGGTTTTATAGTAGGGTATTCAACCCTTAATAAAGGCTTTTCTGATGAGGTTTTATCAGACTTCTTTGTCACTTTTTTAATCCTTATCTTTTGTGAATAAAACACTTGATTTCTACGCTAATGAAATGATTAAAATCGACAAATTATTGTTGTAACAATGCATATTTGATAGAGGATGACCGTAGACTGGATTAATTATTGACTTTTTATACAATTTATGATAAACTTTTTTAAAGATAAAGGCAAAACTAGAGAAATCTAGTGACGCAAAGCTAAAGGGTCTTGAATAAAGATAGCCAGTTACCAACATTTTTTTGTTGGTTTTTTGTTTGGTGCAGAAATGAAAAGAAAATTGGTTAGTAAAAAATTAATCATAATTACATTATTACTCATCCTAGTGATTAGTAATTTTGGTCTTTCATTCGCATACTGGTCAGGACATATTGAAAGTAGTGAAGTCAATGCAAACCCTTCAATTCCAATTGGTTCTTGGAATTATGAAGATGTTGCATTAACTGTCGCAACCTTCCTCAGTGATCATTCAGACGTTTTAGCACTGACAACAGAGACAGTAACCGTGAATGATAAAGCAGCGGTTGAAGCAGCACTTGGCGCATATGGTTTATTAAGTGAAGAAGCGAAAGCAGCATTAACCAGTGAAGAAGCGTTACTGATTGAGTTATTCAATGAAATCACAGCGTATGAGCATAGTGTGTTCCTAGACTTTGAAGGATATGCCTATGATTCAGGGCTGACAGGCACCGTCGAAATTGATGGTAGAACATGGTATGGAAATGGTGTCTACATATCTAATGATCCAAGTTATGATGTATGGATGGATACGCGTTCCTTAGCATTAAAAACAGGAGCTTATTTCCAATCACAAGACTACTTCATAAATGGTATTGAAAAGATTAGCATATACAGTGGCGCATTACACTTTGATAATGGCACAAGTTTCGCCTATAAGATAGAATATGAACTACAGTCAAATCCAGGGGTTTGGCTAACGGTACAAGAAGGTGGTTCTGATAAGATTATCAGCGTTATTTCAGGCACCCCATTAGCACATGCAGAAGTAAACGTGAATATTACTGAGGCAGTAAATATTAGATTCACACCAGTAATTGGAAATACATCTGATTATATTAACTTAGACAATATTCGTATTTATGAACACGTGGTGACAAGCGCACTGGAAGCAGCGACTTTCAGAACAGTTTATGCAGGACCACTAGCATTGACAACAAGCACCGTACAAATCAGTGATAAAGCAGCAATTGAAGCAGCATTATCAGCCTATGATTTATTGAGTATCGATGCTCAAACAGCGTTAATAGCTGAAAAAGCATTACTTGATAGTATCATGGCAGCAATTGAAACACAAGAAGCATATGAAAGTGCAACAGAAGCAGTCGTAATCGCAGAAGGAAGTCTCTTACAAACAGATGTTGATAGCGCACAAACATTAGTTACTAGCTTACCAAATGGTACAGCGAAGACAGCGCTTCAAGACCGCTTAAATGACGTGCAAGATATCATAAACGACATAGCAACCTTCATCGGTGATCACACCAGTGTATTATCGTTAAGTGTAGGAACTGTCACAACAGGTGATAAAGCAGCGGTTGAAGCAGCTTTAGCAGACTATGCATTACTGAGTGAAAGTGTAAAGGCAGAACTCACAAATGAGAAAGCCTTACTTGATAGTTTATTAGCAGAAATTAATAATCAAATACCGACGGCGACGTTGGTCCAAGCATTCAGAACGACTTACGCAGATACTTTAGCCTTAACCATAGGTACGGTACAAATGAGTGATCAAGCAGCGATTGAATTAGCGTTAGAGGCATATGACGTATTAACTGCTGAAGCGAAAGCTGAACTCACAGCTGAAAAAGCATTATTGGATAGTTTAATCGTAGAAGTGATGATACTCAAAGCAACAGAAGCAGTCGTGATCGCAGAAGGAAGTCTTTTACAAGCAGATGTTGATAGCGCACAAACATTAGTTATTAGCTTACCAAATGGTACAGCGAAGATAGCGCTTCAAGATCGACTTGATGATGTCCAAAATATGATTGATCATTTAATAACAATTGCTGAAGAGGTCGCAACCTTCCTCAGTGATCATTCAGACGTTTTAGCACTGACAACAGAGACAGTAACCGTGAATGATAAAGCAGCGGTTGAAGCAGCACTTGGCGCATATGGTTTATTAAGTGAAGAAGCGAAAGCAGCATTAACCAGTGAAGAAGCGTTACTGATTGAGTTATTCAATGAAATCACAGCGTATGAGCATAGTGTGTTCCTAGACTTTGAAGGATATGCCTATGATTCAGGGCTGACAGGCACCGTCGAAATTGATGGTAGAACATGGTATGGAAATGGTGTCTACATATCTAATGATCCAAGTTATGATGTATGGATGGATACGCGTTCCTTAGCATTAAAAACAGGAGCTTATTTCCAATCACAAGACTACTTCATAAATGGTATTGAAAAGATTAGCATATACAGTGGCGCATTACACTTTGATAATGGCACAAGTTTCGCCTATAAGATAGAATATGAACTACAGTCAAATCCAGGGGTTTGGCTAACGGTACAAGAAGGTGGTTCTGATAAGATTATCAGCGTTATTTCAGGCACCCCATTAGCACATGCAGAAGTAAACGTGAATATTACTGAGGCAGTAAATATTAGATTCACACCAGTAATTGGAAATACATCTGATTATATTAACTTAGACAATATTCGTATTTATGAACACGTGGTGACAAGCGCACTGGAAGCAGCGACTTTCAGAACAGTTTATGCAGGACCACTAGCATTGACAACAAGCACCGTACAAATCAGTGATAAAGCAGCAATTGAAGCAGCATTATCAGCCTATGATTTATTGAGTATCGATGCTCAAACAGCGTTAATAGCTGAAAAAGCATTACTTGATAGTATCATGGCAGCAATTGAAACACAAGAAGCATATGAAAGTGCAACAGAAGCAGTCGTAATCGCAGAAGGAAGTCTCTTACAAACAGATGTTGATAGCGCACAAACATTAGTTACTAGCTTACCAAATGGTACAGCGAAGACAGCGCTTCAAGACCGCTTAAATGACGTGCAAGATATCATAAACGACATAGCAACCTTCATCGGTGATCACACCAGTGTATTATCGTTAAGTGTAGGAACTGTCACAACAGGTGATAAAGCAGCGGTTGAAGCAGCTTTAGCAGACTATGCATTACTGAGTGAAAGTGTAAAGGCAGAACTCACAAATGAGAAAGCCTTACTTGATAGTTTATTAGCAGAAATTAATAATCAAATACCGACGGCGACGTTGGTCCAAGCATTCAGAACGACTTACGCAGATACTTTAGCCTTAACCATAGGTACGGTACAAATGAGTGATCAAGCAGCGATTGAATTAGCGTTAGAGGCATATGACGTATTAACTGCTGAAGCGAAAGCTGAACTCACAGCTGAAAAAGCATTATTGGATAGTTTAATCGTAGAAGTGATGATACTCAAAGCAACAGAAGCAGTCGTGATCGCAGAAGGAAGTCTTTTACAAGCAGATGTTGATAGCGCACAAACATTAGTTATTAGCTTACCAAATGGTACAGCGAAGATAGCGCTTCAAGATCGACTTGATGATGTCCAAAATATGATTAACGTGCTAGCTGCTGCTAATGTTGATGATTTGATCACGGCTATACCTAGTGTGGGAGAAATCTCACTTAGCGATGAATCGCAAATTGTCGCAGCAAGAGTTGCATATGATATTTTAACGATAGCACAACAATCATTAGTCACAAATGAAGCAATATTATCATCAGCAGAAACGCAACTGACCTCATTACAAACTGCTACTGCTGCAGTTGTGAAAGCAGAAGAAAGTCTCTTACAAGTAGATGTCAATAGCGCACAAACATTAGTTACTAACCTACCAAATGGCACATCAAGAATAGCACTTCAAAATAGGTTAAATGCTGTTCAAGATGTGATTGATGTTGAATCGGCAAGAACAATCATCATTAATTATTTTGCTGCAAACTCAGTTGTAGTATCAAGACTCAATAGCAATGCTATAAAAGAAAATGCAGTCTTGACAAAATCAAATGAAATCGTCAATGGGCTTGGTGTTAACATTACGATCACAAATTCTGTTTATAACAGTCGAACTAGTTCAACTTACACCATACAAGTTGTGAAGAATGGTGCAAACACATCGTTTGTTGTAGTTGTTACATTTACAAGATAATTGTTATTAGCTTTGTTTGTTATTTAATATAACATTAAAAAAGTAGACATTTATTCGGAGGTCTACTTTTTTATATAAATAATGAAATTTAAAAGTATTTAGACATGTTATACTTATTGTATAAACTATGTGAACATGTAGATATAGTCATCATTTTTGGAGAAAGACATGAAAAAATCAAAAACAATAATCAATATATTCGTTTATGCATTAGGTATATTTATGACAGGATTAGCGATAAATTTATTAATTCGTAGTTCATTTGGTGCAGGGGCTTGGGATGCGGTTGCTGAAAATTTCAGCCAATTGGTTCATATAGAACTTGCATATGCATCAGCATTTTTTAGTCTTATCATTTTAACGTTTGTTATCATCTATAATAAGAATATTAAATTCTTAATTACTTTAATCCCCATCGTAGGTATTTTCTTATCGATTTATTTTTGGGATATTATTGTTTTAAACACTTATTTTCCACCTAACTTTTTACTTAAGTCTTTGTTCTTTGTTGTAGGTTTAGTCAGTTTGACGTTTGGATTAGCTGCCATTGTCTCATCTACTTATCCTGCCATGGTGTATGATGAACTCACCATCGCGATGATGAAGATCTTAAAGATTAATAGTTTTTTTAAAACAAGAATTATCATCGAAATGACAGCGGTCATCATTGGTACGATCATTGGATTTATTGCGGGTATTGGATTTGGTGTGGTTGGTTTAGGCACATTGTTGATGGCATTTGTCATTGGACCGATGATCTCATTCCATATGATGTGGTTATCAAAAGTCCTAAAACAAAAGCGTGTTTAATCATTTATATAAGGCCGATAAGGTCTTTTTTTATATAAAAATGAGAATGATTTATATGTATATAAATGATACAATAGATATATAATTAGCAACAAGTCATAAAGGGGAAATGTATGAAAGTTTTAGTGACAGGTGCGAATGGCTTTTTAGGCAGTCATATTATTAAAGTATTGAACAACAAAGGTTATGACGTTAAAGCATTCATTTTAACAGGGACAAGTGAACTAAGTTTAAAAGGACTTAAATGTGATGTGTTTGAAGGGAATCTTTTGAATTCCTTAGATATTGAACATGCATTAGATGGTTGTGATGCTGTGATCCATACAGCTGCTATTACAGATGTATGGCCAAGTAGAAGTAAACTTTCATGGACACTAAATTTTGAACTTGTTAAAATTTTGGTGGATGCAGTAAAGAAAAAAGGCATTAAAAAATATGTCCATGTAGGTA
The DNA here is from genome assembly GCA_963675245.1 of Acholeplasmataceae bacterium. Classification (GTDB taxonomy): domain Bacteria; phylum Bacillota_I; class Bacilli_A; order Acholeplasmatales; family Acholeplasmataceae; genus WOFB19. Next base: position 1,100,915 of record OY775910.1, read on the forward strand.
CTGCTAATTCATTTGGTTTTGGTACGATTGAAAACCCTGGTACTGAAGAAAGTCCTTTTAATGGTGATATGTATGGCCTTGACTATATGGATTCAAAGAAAGCCGCTCAAGACCTTTTATTAGAAGAAGCGAAAAATGGCTTACCAGTAACGATTATTAATCCAACGTTTATGATTGGTGATAATGATACGAAACCAGGATCTGGAGAAATGATTTTAAAAGTTATTGAAGAGAAAGTTCCGGGTTATGCGAAGGGTGGTAGATGCTTCGCCGCTGTTAAGGATGTTGCGGTTGCTGCAGTTAACGCGATTGAAAAGGGTAAGATTGGTGAATGCTATATTACTGGTGGCACCAATATGTGCTATAAAGATTTCTTTGAATTAGTCGCGCATATCGCCCATGTTAAACCGCCTAAGAAAATGATACCAACATGGCTTGCTGTGATGTTTGGTGGATTATTAGAATTTATTGCAAAGCTTAGAAGAAAGAAACCCATGTTAACAAGAACAATGGCTAAGATATCAGGAGATGGACATTATTATTCATCCAAGAAAGCGATAAAAGCACTTAATATGCCACAAACCAAATTAGAAGACGCTGTCACAGAAGCGATTACGTGGTTTATGGTCAATGGGTATATCAAATAGGAGGGACTATGAAAAACCTTAAAGATAAAGTAGTGGTTATTACAGGTGGATCAAAAGGGATTGGTCGTGAAACGGCGAAGTTATATGCTCAAGAAGGCGCGAAGGTCATCATTACAGGTAGACGTTTAGAGCCACTTCAAACCACCTCAAGATTAATCAATCAAACAGGAACATGTGATTATGTCCAAGGGGATGTGACAAGTATTGATGATTGTATGCATGTCGTTAATACAGTGGTTGATAAATATGGTCAAATTGATGTGTTAATTAATAATGCCGGCATGAGTATGCGTGGTTTATTTGAAAACACTACACTTGAACTATTTCATAAGATTATGGCTATTAATTTTAACGGGGCTGTCAATATGACAAAACTTGCCTTACCTCATTTAATAAAGAGTAAGGGTAATATCGTCTTTATTTCCAGTTTATCAGGTTTAAAAGGGATTCCTGGCATTGCCCCTTATGGCACAGCAAAAATGGCTTTAACGGGCTTTAGTGAGTCTTTGAGCGCTGAATTACATCATCATGGTGTTCGTGTTGGGATTGTATATGTTGGATTTACTGAAAATGACCCAGATAAGACGATATATTCAGCAACAGGTGAAAGCATGCCTATTCATAGACCGGTTAATAACGATACCCAATTAGGGGTTGCCAAAAGCATATTAAAAGCAGTTAAAAAAAATAAAGCTGTGATGTATTTAACGGCTGCAGGTAAATTTGCACAATGCTTTTATCGATTTTTTCCAAGGTTATCTGGTTATATATTAAGAAAATTCGCGATGAAAAGTGAGATGATGAAATCATGATATTATCACTGGATTTAGCACCGCTATTAAATGATGAAATGATCGCGTTAATCGCGTATGTCTTTTTATATTTAACCTATTATTTTGGTAGTGATTTTCCATTTGTTAAGAAGTTTAGATTAAGATTTAATGAAACTGATGATCATATTGAACAATCTGTTTATTTTAGAAGAACTTTAGGATTTGTATTATTAGGCTTAGTGCCATTATTAATCGCGATTTTCGCATTTGATAGACCTATCTTAGATTATGGTGTTGGTCTACCTTCAGGCGAGTTTGCTTGGTTATGGTTTTTAGCACCAGTCCTAGCCGTGATTGTCATTAGTATCTTTAGACCAAGCAAAGGGATAGATACCACTTATTATCCAGAGGTCAGAAAAACTGATTGGACGAAAAAAAGAACATACTTAAATGCATTCTTCTGGAGTCTTTATTTATTAGGTTATGAATTCGCGATTCGTGGCTTTTTATTCTTCTCAACACTATACGCATTTGGATTGTGGCCAGCGATTATGATCAATAGTGTGATGTATAGTTTTATCCATATATTTAAAGGTAGAGGAGAAGCGTATGGTGCATTCTTCCTTGGTGTACTCTTTTGTTTAATTACATATTATACGCATTCAATTTGGATCGCATTTATTATTCATGTCATCTTAGCAGTGGCTAATGACATTAAGGCAGTAAAAGCGTCAGATGAGATGCACTATCAATTTAAATAAGATTGAGTTATTGACATATTTACGATAATATATAAAATAGCAATTTAAATTTACAATCATGTAACTTATATGGATATGATTGATGATTCATCTGAAGCATGATACTTTATAACTGTAAAAGGTAACTTGGGAGGATATATGAAAAAGTTAATAATGATCATACTCATTTTAATATCTTTCTTATGCGTAGGATGCCAACAAAAAGTAGCGTATCATGTCGAGATGCTTTATTCAGGGTCTATTGGAAGTTCACCATCACTTGTAGAAGTAGTTCAGATAATTGAAACATTTGAGGATTATGAAACATCTGGTTATGCACTTGATTTAGAAGCTTCGTTTTTCGATGAACAAATGCTCTATACTTATCAGTTTATAGCTGGTAGCACAGGGCAAAATCTATATAAAATGGATCACTTTGTCTTTGAACATGATCGTTTAACGATATTTTATGAAATCAATCAAGTTCTTACAATTGATGTACTTAGTGCTTACGCGATGGTTTTTTCAGTTGATAAAGCGTTGTATGAAAAAACCAATCAAGTGACGGTTAAAAATGTATATGATTTTGATGACGTGAATCTCATTTATTCAGGTGATACTAGCAGTTATGGTGTCGTTACAAGTGCAGTTGAAATGATTGATTCGTATCGATCATATCAAACATCAAATTATGAATTAGGTCTTGAAGCGTCATTCTTTGAGAATTATATATTATATACGTATGGTTTTTTAAATATGAATATTGGTCAAGATATATTTCTATATCATGATTATGACATATTTTCTAATATGCTCATTTTAAATTGTTATGAAAATGAAGATATTATCGTATCACCAGCATTTGGTGGCTATGTATTGGTATTTGCGATATCTAAAGATATTTATGAGCAAGTAAATAATATAAAAATAGATTTATTTAATCAACATACGGTTGATACATCAGAATATGATAACTTGTTACCATTAGTCAATCGCATATTCTATTTTGATTTTGAAGAATCATATCGATTAAACATGTTTTTTGATAGTTATGACAGAGATCAATTGGAGGGCAATATTTCTAGTCATCTATACGATTTAAATACTGAATTAGAAGTCGATGTTGATGAGCTTGACGGTTCATTTGGATTCTTTGTTGTCTTAGATCCTGGACAATATGTCTTAATGATTGATGTGGATGATCCGTTTTATGAGACTAGATATTTTGTTGATTATATTCTTACTTTGTTGCCAAATAATTAATGATTAAAATGGAAGGTGATTTAATGAAGACTGTTAAAAACATAAATACATATCAACATTATTTTAAAGACTACCCAGTGTTTGATCTTTTTGTCAAGCATAGTTTTACACATGGCAATCCCAAGTTATTTGTCGATCAAGAAGAAGACCCACAAACGATTGTATTATATGAGAAGCCTGCTTACATGTTATTTGGGAAACCAACGAAGGATATCGAGGTGATCATTGAACCAAGTAGTTGGTTTATTTCACCTAATCAGTCTTGGGATGCATTATTAGAAGAATTGTATAAAGAGCATATCGATGGCTATCCACGTGTGTTACTTGATGAACAAACGATTGATGTCAACCAATTAAAAGCATATCAAAAAACATTGCCACCTGAATTGAAGATTGTACCTATTGAAGAAAAACATTTAAGAGAAGGTATGATTAAAGAAGATGTGCTTGATCGGTTTTTTCAAGGCAATGATTTCATGAAAACAGGATTTGGATTCGCGTTGGTGAATGAGAAAGAAGTGATTCATGGGTTCGCATTAACAAACTACCCCATACTGAGTAAAGACATAGAAGTTTATTATCGTGTGGGTTATGACAATTTTCAAACATATCGTCATCAAGGTATTGGAACCACATTGGCCGCTATGTTTGTAGAAGAAGCGACGAAAAGAGGCTATCATCCGATTTGGGATGCCGCCACACCATTATCATTACATATTGCTAAAAAGCTAGGATATACTGAAAAGTATCATTGGAAGATGTATCACTTAAAGAGTAATATATAGATTTGATTGTTTAATACAGATATATTGATATTATATTATTGAATAAAAAGTTTAGTTGAAAAACCGAATTGATTCGGTTTTTTTTCTATTTCGAAAATAATCCGTAAAAAAATTACGGTTCAGTTGACAAAAAATTACGGAAGATGTAAAATACATATGAATGAGAGGTAATCTAATATGTTAAAATATTTTAGTGTTAGAAATTACAAGGGATTTAAGGATGAAATTAAATTCGATTTTTCAGACTATAAAGACTATCAGTTTAATACTTATGCGATTAGAAACAAATTAATTAATAAAGCAGTCATATACGGAAAGAATGGTAGTGGTAAATCAAATTTTGGTTTAGCTATTTTTGATATTACACTTCATTTAGTTGACAGACAACAACATGCAGAGCAACTCACAAATTATTTAAATGCTGATAGCATAGAATCGAATGCAGTTTTTAAGTATGAATTTATTTTTAATGAGAAGAGTGTTGTTTATGAATATACAAAAGATGAATATGCTCAATTAACCAGCGAATCTTTTTCGATTAACAATGAAAAAATATTCGCTTATAATTTTTCAAGTAAGAAAGGTGATTTTTCTGGGTTAAAGATATTAAATTTAGGAAACTCTATAGTCAACACAACACAGATGAATATTTCAGTATTAAGATTTTTAGCAAAAAACACTAATATAGAAGCAACTTCGGAAATCTCTTTACTAATGGATTTTGTCGATCATATGTTATGGTTCAGATCAGCAGATGGTAACCAATTTATTGGTTTTAAAAATGGAGGAGATGATCTTTTAGCAACAATTATTAAAGATGGTCAAGTTGAAAAATTTGAAAAATATCTTAATGAAGCGGATATTAATTTAAAATTAAAACAAATAGCAGATCCTTTAGGAAAATCCTCTATTTATGCGGAATTCTCAAATCGTCCATTATTGTTTTGGCAAATTGCTTCAAATGGTACAAAAACTTTAACGCTATATTATTATTGGTTACAAAAGTTTAAAAAAGCTTCGTTTATATTCATTGACGAATTTGATGCGTTTTTTCACACTATATTAGCAGAAACATTGTTAATTGATATGAGAGATAAGATTAAAACACAGTTGATTATAACGACACACAATACAGATTTGATGTCTAATGCCATATTGAGACCTGATTGCTATTTTATATTGACTTCAGGGAAGTTATTATCTCTTCCTCATTGTACAGAAAGAGAATTACGAGAAGGTCATAATCTAGAAAAGATGTTTAAAAATGGCGAATTTAACTGAGAAAAATATATTATTTATCGTTGAGGGAGAGAGTGCCGAACCAAAGCTAATAAGAATGATAAACAAGAATTTTGGTTTAGGAGATGAACATAATATATATCCATATAAAACTACTATTCACACGTTATATGATGATCTAGTTCTAGATGAGTACTTGCAAGTCAATCTTCTATTAAGTGAAAAAACGACCCATAAAGGTGATAAAAAAATGCTATCAATGCATTTTATGGCAATATACCTTGTATTCGATTTTGATCCACACCATCCCAAATACAATTTGGAACATTTATTAGAAATGGTTTCTTTTTTCAACGATCCACTTGATAAAGGGTTATTATTAATTAATTATCCAATGATTGAAGCGCATAGACATCATAAAATTATGCCTGATTTATCTTTCCTTGATAGAACTATTACTAAAGATGAGGTTTTAAGATATAAAGAACTTGTTGGTTGCGAATCAGATTATACAGCAATAAATAGATATCATAGGCGAATTATAATTGAACAATTAGTGCATCATTTAGTTAAACTTAATTATTTAGTAACAAATGAAAAATCCATACCTGAAATTAAGGAAATGTATAAATTGATTTCAAATTTAGACTTCATCATAAAACAAGATGAAAACTATTATAATAATAGATTATACGTTTTGAGTACTGTATTTTTTTATTTGATAGATTTGAAACCGAAAACCTTTTATGATGAAGTAAAGTCATATGAAACTATATTAATATGATTAGGAGAAGAATATGAAAAATAGAGCATTTCAAAAAACCACACAATATGATTTATGCTATGGCAAGCGTAGTTATATTATCCCCGAAGAAGTAAAAAAAATAATTGATGAATTTGAAGAAGGTGTACAAATTTTATACCAACAATGGTGGCCTAAAAGAAAGTATAATTATATTAAAAATAAATTATTTGTATTAAATACAGAATTAGATAATCATGATACAGATCTTCAAAATGTTGAAGACAGAGAAAAATATGACAGCTTAAGTGATTTTGAACAAACCATTTTTCTAATTAATGATATATTTGACAAATATAGACCTGCCAATTATGTTCAAATATATTTTCCAGATGAAAACCAAAAAATTAAGCATACACTTGAAGTGATTAAAACGCTTGTTAATATGAAGTGGTTAGATAGCCTTTTTTGCACATTCGATACTTTATGAGTGAACTAATTAATAAAATAAAGACATTTATTATAAATAAGAAAGAAACAATAATAATAGCCATTTTAATAATAGTATTATTTTTTTCTGTTACGATTATTTATAATTTATTAACGAGTTATGACATCTATTCAACATTATATTTTAATGATAGACTAGATGAGAATGATTTAATTATATTTAGAGTTCTAGTTATTTTTTATAGGATCATAATATATCTTTTATTGCCTATTATTGCCTATTATTTAAATAAAGTCATTTGCAGAACTTTTCAAACTATGAAGAGTTCTCCGATTTCAAATTTTTACTCAATAGAGTATATAATAATACCAATAACAAGAATTTTATACATATTTTTTGCATTTGATATTGTAAGACAACATATGATTTTTGCATCAGTAGATGTATATGCACCGCTAGCAGCTTTTATTGTTATTAAAATTTTTAAACAAAAATTTAAAGATCAAAAAAACATTCCTAAATTATAGGAATGTTTAAAACCTATTTAATAATCTAATATAAAACTTTACACTGTTGATGACATTTTCATTTGACATACGTTCATCATCAGCGTGCATCCTTGATAAATCATCACTTGAGACATCCATTGGAGAGAACTTATAGACCCGATCACTAATCTCATGATAATATCTTGAGTCGGTTGTCGCGACCATCAAATAAGGCGCGACAATCGTGTTTTGAAAGGTCTCATTAATCGCCTTTTCAACAGCATCATACCCTTCATCCATAAAGGAGACAGGAGAAGGTTCTGAAACTAAAATAGGCGTTACTGTAATATCATCATTGTTGATGATTTTTTTAATGCGGTTAATGATCACTTCAGATGGTTCATCTGGTCTTAAGCGAATATTAATACCAATCTTCGCTTCATTCGGTAAAACGTTATACGCTTTACTACCTTCAGAAATGGTAAATGCGAGGGTTGTTTTAAACATCGCTTTTAATTGACCACCTGAGAGTTTAGCAATCACATTGACAAGTGGTTTAAATAACCACATATTCGCGAAAATCATTCGGATAATGAAATTTTTAGAATGTGGTGTGATGTGATCAAACATAGCTCTAACAGGATAAGTCATTTTCATTTTAAACAGTTTTGATCGATTGAGCTTATTCACTGCATCTGCAAGTACGGTTACAGCCGTTTCTTTAGGTGGTGTGGACGCATGTCCACCTTTCGATCCCGCTTTAAGTTCTAAGTTTAAGAATCCTTTTTCAGCAATACCAACAGCCGCGACTTTTTCTTTCACACCAGGAAACATATTTGAGACAATCGCGCCACCTTCATCTAAGACAAGATAAGGTCTGATGTGTTTTTCTTTAAAGTAGGAGGTGATGGCGATTTGTGATTTACCACCAATTTCTTCATCGCCTCCAAAAGATAAGTAAATATCTTGTTTGAATATTTTACCTTGAGTGAGCAAATATTCAACTGATTCCATAGCTGCGTTAATCGTTAATTTAGTATCGAGTGTGCCGCGACCATATACGTATGTCTCATCCATTTCAGCACCAAAGGGATCTTTAGTCCAATTGTTGGATACAGGTACGACATCAAAGTGAGACATTAAAACGATTGGGTTATCTGATGACTCTCCTTTAATCCTAAATAATACACCTGTACCAATTTCTTGATACTCAGCGACTTTATTAATTTCGGGATAATCATTTCTTAAGTGGGCTTTGAAATCTTTGAAAGCTTGTTGATTGATTTTTGACGAATCATCATATGAAATCGTTGGATATTTGATTTTTTTCACAAAACGTGCCAACACTTTTTTCTCATCAATCTTAATATCTTGAATCGCTTCATTTTTAAAGTCGAGTTTAAACATCAAAGTTCTTATGACCAATACAATGATTAAAACAACCAATACCCCAAGAACACCATATAGATAATACATTACATCCACCCCTTCTTATGGAAGAAGTAAGCTGTTGTAACAGTTATCGCGACACCTACAGGTACCATAATACCAACAAGACTACCAGAATCGGGTATAAACGCGAAGAAGACTAGCATAAAGATAAGTGGTATAATCGCGATCTTCCAACGCTTAGAAATAAAGACAACCCCTAACGCACCAAAGAGTGCGGGTAAGATATTATCAAATGCAGGTTGCAATACAGGTGCCTCTAATACAGGTGTTAAAGGAATGAGTAAGAAGATACCAACTAATATAATTAAGGTTGTTGTGATTGAAGAGGATGCGACAGCAATCATGGAAATAACTTCAGCTTCTTCAGATCCCTTTTCAATACCTAAAGCTTCTTGTGCATTAATCGCTGCTGGTACTTTCATACCGGTTAAGTTACCGGTGACAAATGCTAAATATGACGCACTACCGAGCATTGGTGAGAATGTGAAGACTTCAATCGTCGTGACTGGCCAGAAGATTAATGCAGTTGCGAGAAAGCCAGTGATAAAATAATTGAATGGTGGCCATACACCTGTAACAATACTAATGGTTAAAGGAAGAGATAAGAATAAGAAAAGCGCACCTAACATCCAAAGACGACCTTCAATGTGAATTTGATCTTGATATGTTCTATTCATTTATCTCACCCCCCAGGTTGCGAAAACAATCGCTAAAGCCATGGATAAGACCATGGATAATGGTAAGGCATAACTCTTCAGCCAGCCTAATTTTTCTTTATTTGATAATAAACCTAAAACTGTCACTAATAGAGCAGAAGTAATTAAAACAAGTATCGCTAAGATAGATATATATGAAGCACCACCATCTTCAGGTGTGATTGGTGCAATCACATATCCAACAAATGCCGAAATCATCCCGAGGAATAACGCATCCATTAAGATATCTTTCCACGCTGAATTCCTTTTTTTGATTTGATCAAATCGCGTGCTAATCTTTTTATAGAAAAAAGGCACTAACAGAAGAGGTGGAATACAACCTAAAGTCATGACCCATATAGCAGTAACACCCATTTCTAATGTGATGACACCATTAATATCAGCACCAAATGCACCTTCAATCACATTGATTGCTGCAGGTAGTTCATATGTGACAGCACCTAATGTACCCAAACGCATACCAGCTATCCAAGGACCAAAGACCTGTGATAAAACAACAAGACTAATGAGTATCGCGATAGAAGGAGCAATACTTAACACAGCAGATGACGTTATCGTTTTATTAATATTAGCATTCGAGAAACCTAGTACTTTAGCCTGCTTCATCGCTTTTAATAAAGCCACTAAAGATTGTAATAAAACATATAAAAAAATGATTCCTACTAAAGCATAAATCCACCAATAGTCAAACATATCATCACTCCTTGACTCGTTTTCTTATTATTATACATGAAAGCACACATAATGTGATGATAATCAAGGTTTCATCAATTGTATTAGATGATTAATATATATTAAACACCACCATATTTAGATACTTTACAAATAAGAAAACTTACATTGAAATTAAAATCCTTTTATAGTAAAATGTCTATATGGGAAAAAAGCAGCTATCAAAGACACAACCATGGATTAGGGACATTGAGGTTCTTAATCCATTTTTTATTTCATAAACTTGAAGAAAATTTGACAATTTTGGAGGATTAATATGAGAAAAATTAAGTGGTTAATCGTAGTGATGGTGACACTACTCATGGTGAGTTGTGGGGAAACTCCCTTGATTATTCGTATTCATTTTGAAACAAACAATGGTACGTCAATTCAAACGATGTATTATCAAGAAAAACAAGAAATTGATTTGCCTGATTATTTGACAAAAGAAGGTTATATTTTTTCAGGTTGGTTTATCGATGATGACACTTTTCAAACTGAGTTAACGCAGACAAATATTTTAACGTATCAAAAAGATAGAAACATAACCGTATATGCAAAATGGGAAGAACTTGAATATACAATTAATTATCATTTAGAGGATGGAATTGAAAATCCAAATCTTACGACTTTCTATTCTGATACATTAGTTGTTGAACTAGAAAATCCTGAAAAAGAAGGATACTCTTTTTATGGTTGGTATGATAATCCTGAATGTGATGGATATATCACGACACAAATCGTTTTAGGTGAAGAAACAGTCATTGACCTATATCCAAAATGGGAGATTAATTTTTATTCAATTAATCTTAATACCAATGGTGGAGAAGGTGTACAAAAAATTAGACAAGCCTATCTGTTAGTGGTCAATAGACCAACTGATCCAATAAGAGAAGGCTATACCTTTGATACATGGTATGAAGATGAAGCACTTACGGTACCATATATATTTGATGTGATGCAGGCAGAAAGTACAACCATATATGCAGGATGGATTGTCAATCAATATACGATATTATTTGAAACCAATGGTTCAACAGAAATAGAAGCTTATGAATGTGAGTATGACCATACGATTGATTTACCTGAAGAGCCATTAAGGGAAGGTTATTCGTTTGCTGGGTGGTTTCTTGATCGATCATTTTCAAGACCATTCACATATCAAACAATGCCAGCAAGAAATTTGATGTTGTATGCGAAATGGGTTATCAATCAATACACGATAAACTTCATTAGTAATGAAGGATCTGAGGTATTGGATATCATCGGAAACTATCATAGTTATATCGTAGCACCAACTGATCCTGAAAGAGTAGGTTACACATTTGATGGCTGGTATAGTGATGAATCACTTCTAAATCCATATATCTTTGATGTGATGCCAGCTAATGATTTAACACTTTATGCAAAGTGGACGGCTAATTCATATACAATAACATTTGATACTGAAGGCGGAACTCCTATCGTATCAATTACTCAAGATGTTGATACAACCATTAATGAACCTGATCAACCAACAAAATCCGGTTATACATTTAACGGTTGGTATCTTGATTTAAACGATATAAATGTTTTCACATTTGATAAAATGCCAGCAGAAAATCTAACACTATATGCGAAATGGGTAGTAGCACAATATACGGTTTCATATGTAAATGAAAATAATGAAATACGAATACTTATAACAGCTGATTATGGTAGTACCATTAACACACCAGACGATCCGGAAAGATTGGGTTATTCATTCGTTGGATGGTGGACTGATGAGACGTTATCCAATCCATATACATTTGATATCATGCCAGCTGAAGATGTCATGATATATGCTAGTTGGCAAGTTAAACAGTATACAGTAACTTTCATGGATGGGTATGAAGTCATAGCAACCATCACTCAAGATTATGGATCAACTATTAATCAACCTATTCATCCGGTTAAGCCAGGATATCAATTTGAAGGATGGGTGGACAAAGATAATCAATTATTTGTATTTGGTGTCTTAGAACAAGATGAAACAGTATATACAACGTGGTCATACGAAACATATCATCTTACATATGATTTAGATGGTGGATCGAACAATTTAAATCCAACCAGTTACACAATTCTCGATGAAGATATCACATTGTTAGACCCTGTTAAAGATGGTTATCTTTTCGATGGATGGTATTTTGATGAATCATTTAATGGTATGCCGATAACTACCATTTCAGTACATACATTATCAGATCTTCAACTGTACGCAAAATGGCGTGGTGGTGCATTTGAATTAACCTATTATATCGTAAATGATGATACAGAAGCAGTCAATGATATCTTCTTATATCCTAATGAGCAAATCATTAATGTCTCTCACGGTTTTATGCATACGATTGTACTAACAAGCAAAGGTCGTATTTTCTCTTTTGGTACCAATGATTATGGACAACTTGGCGATGGTACATATGACTATCATGAGATTCCAATTGATATAACAAATCAGTTTTCACTATTAGAAAATGAGTATATTAGTCGAGTAACATCAGGTTTAAATTTCTCGATGGTTTTAACAAATCTAGGACGTGTCTTTTCATGGGGTGAAAACAGTAATGGCCAATTAGGTACTGGTGATATGGTGAATGTCTTATCGCCATTGGATATCACATCTGCTTTCAATTTAGATGATGGTGATTATATTACAGATATAACACTTGGTGCTTTTCATGGGATGGTCATCACCAATCATCATCATGTACTCACGTGGGGTATGAATTTCTATGGTCAATTAGGCAATGGTACCATGAATGATCAATTAACACCACTGGATATCACTTCTCATTTCGCATTGAATGAAAATGAGACCATTGATCAAGTGTCTGTTGGATACTTACATTCAGCAGCGATTACAAGTGACAATAGATTATTTATATGGGGAGATAATGAATTTGGTCAACTAGGCAACAATACTTTAGATAATCAGGTAATACCACTTGATATTTCAACTGCTTTCACACTACAAGCTAGTGAATCAATTCTCGATATCATATTAGGTGGTGGTAATTCATCTGTTCTTACAAGCTTAGGAACCGTGTATATGTGGGGATTAAATGAAAATGGCCAATTAGGTACGAATGATACGATGAATCAACTCGCACCTATTAATATCACGTCAACTTTTGGTCTCAATGAAAATGAAATAATTACACACGTTTCCTTAGGTTATGCACATTCATCCGCTTTATCAAGTGAAGGTAGATTATTCATGTGGGGTGATAATAGTTTTGGTCAATTAGGTAATGGTGACTTTTCACAAAGTTTAGTACCAATAGATATTACGACACAGTTTGTACTATCAGAGAATGATGTCATTGAACAAACAATATCACAATTCTATTTCTCGACTGTCATCACGAGTTCTGAACAAATATATGCATGGGGATTAAACCAGTTTGGTTTCACCGGAACAGTTTCTAATGACATGATTGTGATCGTTCCATCACCATTTAATAGTCAAGCACTTATTCGATCATTAGTTCGTTACTACGACAGCGGTGAAACAATTAATAACTATATACCTACCTTAGAAGGTTACACTTTCATCGGTTGGTATTTAGATAATCAATTAACGATACCTTTTGACATAACGATTATGCCAGATCATGATGTCGTTGCTTATGGTGGTTATATCCCGAATTAATTAACAAATCATTTATTGAAAGATGTTGGTCTTATGTTTGATAAGCCAACATCTTTTTATTTGTCACTAATTATCACTATAGAAACACGCGACTCATGATAGAATGATGGTAACTAGATTTAATCAACATGTGTAAGGAGATCAATCATGAAATCACGTTATGTTAAAATATGTTTTCTTTTCATTATGATATCGATAATAACTACCATGTTATATGCGTGTACTCGTCCTATCACTTTTCAAGTCGATGGTATTTCTTCAATCGCTGTCTCTCATCAAGGATCTTTTTATGTAAATGTCAATGATGAGCCACAAGAAACATTTTTAAAGGGTGTTAATTTAGGCGCGACTATTCCTGGATATTTTCCGGGTCATTTAGCCATTTCAAAAGAGACATACCTTCGTTGGTTTGATCAAATTTATGATATGAACGCGAATGTTATTCGCGTTTATACCACCATGAGACCTATCTTTTATGAAGCACTTCATGAATTTAATGAAGGAAAGGAACAACCCCTATATGTCTTACAAGGTGTTTGGATTAATGAAGACTATATCAAAAATCTAAATGATGCATACGCAGAAGATGGACAAATTATCGAAGCGTTTATCTCAGACACGAAAGATTTAATTGATATTTTTCATGGAGATAAAATATTACCTGTAAGACCAGGATTCGCATCTGGTACCTATACAGCAGATATTAGTGACTATGTTATCGGTTGGATCTTAGGCTTAGAATGGGGTCCTGATTTTGTCATAGGTACAAACGAAAACAACGCAGGTATGGCACAATTTTCTGGTGACTATTTATATACAAAAAGAGCAACACCATTTGAAATTTTCTTAGCAGAAGTAGGTGACACTATTCTTCAATATGAAGCCGAAACCTATCAAATGACAAGACCATTAAGTCTCACCAATTGGTTAACGACTGATATGTTAACACATTCGAATGAACCAGATGAAGATGAAGATAAAGTATCAGTCAACACAGAACACATCAAAACGAAGAACACTGCATTTGCTGGCATGTTTGCAAGCTATCATGTGTACCCATATTATCCAGAGTTCATGAACTATGAACCAGAATACTTAGATTGGATTGATCCTAAAACAGGATCACCCAATCCCTACAAAGCGTATATCAATGATTTAATTGATGCGCATGATATGCCTGTGCTTATTGCTGAATTTGGATTACCTTCTTCTAGAGGCGTGACCCACTTAAATCCAGATGGATACAATCAAGGTGGTTTTACAGAAGAAGAACAGGCAGATAGACTCATGTCTTTATTAACATCAATTCATGAAACAGACGCGATGGGTGCACTGATCTTCTCATGGCAAGATGAATGGTTTAAACGTACGTGGAATACGATGGACTTTGATCTAGCGTGGCGAAGACCATACTGGTCTAATGTTGAGACGAATGAACAGTTCTTTGGCTTACTCGCGATGGATCCTGATGCACCAGAAAACATGCATCATGTGGATGGTAATTTATCTGATTGGGAAAATATTGATCCCATTAGCGAGACTGATCAACAACAATTATATGTTGATAGTGATGAGAGATATCTTTATATCACATTAAAAGATGATGCAATCGATTGGTCCAATCAAACTGTTTATATTCCAATTGACACGATTCCTAATCAAGGAAACAACCATGCCACATCAGAACAACTCACTTATACGATCAATGCTGATTTCATGATTATAATCGATGGTGTACATGATAGTCGTATCATGGTTGATGCGTATTATGACGCCACCAACTACTTATATGCAAATGTCTTAGATATGATCACTGATGCGTTTCATAACATAGCGATCAATTCTGGTATTTACACACCAATTCATCATGTGTTAAATGCTGAATTTACACTACCAGAAACACAGAACATCATTCCTTTTAATCAGTATGAAGCTGGTTTGTTAACATATGGTAATTCTCATCCATTAAGTCATGATTATGATTCACTAGCAGACTTTTATTTTGGTGATTCATTTGTTGAGATTAGAATCCCATGGTTATTACTCAATGTCATGGATCCAAGTACCAAACAAATCATATCTGATTTTCACACATTAAATGAAGATGTGTTCGTGCCAATGACAGCGACCGGTTTTTATTTTGAAGCACTGATTAAAACCAATCAAGAAACCATCACAATGCCAGTTGGTATGTATGATTGGGATGAATGGCATGAAGTCATGTATTATGAAAGATTAAAACAAGCTTATTATGACGTTCAAGAAGCATTCTTATATATGAATTAACACACTAAAAACATCACAAATCAACTTGTGGTGTTTTCTTTTAAGTATTCTACACAAACATATATCTATGATATAATGACAGTAAGAAATGTCTTTGTAATAGGGAAGAGGTGTTTCATGACGATTAAGTCAATTCTCATTGAACCAGAAGTAAAACGCCATGCCTTTCTTCTCATCAATGGGAAAGATTCAGTTTTGATTGATCCAGGTGCGAAGTATCATGCAGAAATACTCATACCTGAAATTGAAAAAAATATTGAGATTAAAAATCTCAAATATATCATTTTACAATCAAACGACTATTTAAATATTACATCTATAGAGTTACTGGTGAAAGCGGGATTTGACGGTAGCATTATTTGTAATGAGACCTCTTTTAGATTTATAGAAGACGCACTTAAACATAAAGTCACTTGTATTAGTGATTTAGATAATGAATTACATATTGAAGGTATTAATTTGGCGTTTATAACTGCGCCATTTTTGCCATATCATGAAGGTTTTGTTACCTATGATTTGGATCATTATGTCATCTTTTCTGGTCATCTTTTCTCTCAAGATAAAGAGATAGATGGTGATACACTTGAGATGATGGTGAATCGGTTCCACGAGCATACATTGCCAAGTATAGAATTCGTAAGATCAGCCATTAAAAAATTAAGAAAATATCGTATTAAAGCGATATACCCAAGACTAGGTCGCAAGATAGAACTTGCTGAGATCAATGATTTAGTCATTGATGTCATGAAATATGATTTTTATAACACCACGCAAGTCGTTGAACGCGTGAATGCGAAAAATGTGACATACAATTATGAAATGATTTGTAATCACATGCTTAAAAAATTGACGTCAGTTTATCACAGAAGTGATGTCTTAAATGTGTTTGCTGATTCTAAGATAATGCTCACTTTAGCACCTGATATTGAAATAGATGCATCAGAGCTTTCTAGTTATAAACTATATAATTATTTCTTTGAACACATCTTTGAGAAAAAAGGTGTCACGTGGCTTGTTATCTTAGAACCAATCGTTAAAAAATATAAACAACTCTATAAAATTAAACGTCCTGTTATATACACAACAGATGCTTATAAACAGCAATCTAAAATTGTAAAACTCAATGAAACCACTTCTGAATTAACAGAACAGGTTAAAGCGCTACAATTAGAGATTAATGAAACCACCGATAAAATGTTAAGAGATGAGACGACCGAATTATATAATGAACGTTTCATGAAAGAATATCTTTATCAAGAGCTTGAAAAAGACATCTCGCCAGCACATGTTCATGTGCTAGCCCTTTTCCATATCGATAATTTATTAAGCATTAATAAAAAATATGGCACACCACAAGGTGATGAAACCTTAAGAAGTCTCGCCTATGATTTAAACAACCACAAGTTTGAACGAAGTATGCTTTTTAAGCAAAGTGGACCTGGCATATTCGCGTTTATTCCTAATATCAAATTAGATGATGTTCAACAAAACTTATTAACATGCAGAAATAGCATTCAAGAATCAGATATTTTTGTTGAACCTGTTACCGTTTCTTTAAGTGTCGCTTTATCTAATGAAATTGATTCACGTTTTGATACACGTACTCGCGTATCATCACTCATTGAATTAACTTTAAAACGGATGGAACTCGCAAAATCATTAGGTAAGAGCCAAATCATTGATTATACATCAAGTGAGAGAGACTATATTGATGGGACAGTTTTGTTAGTAGATGAAGATGAAACATATCAAAACATGATGGTTAAGATTTTTGAACGCATTAATTATAAAGTTATGATCACAAGTGATATCTATGAAGCCTATGAGAAACTAAAAAATGAACCGATTGATATGATTATTTCGGAAATCAATTTAAGCAAGCTTGATGGTTTCCAATTTAAACATATGATTAATCAGACAAAAGATTATAAAGATATACCATTTATTATTGTCAGTCATCATAAAAATTTAGAGGTGGTCACACGCGCTAACTTATTGGATATCGATATGATCCTCCAAAAACCAATCATTCCTGAAGAATTACTGGGACTCATTAACCGCATGCGTCAATGGAAGAATCGCCTATGATTTATGATATTGTAATAGGCATCGCGATATCGCTAATTATTATATCTTTGGTTTTAGTGTGTGCCATACTCATTCAAAAAAAGAGACATGATCGACATATCAAAAATGTCGATAAAGCGAGAACCTACTTAATCAAAAGGTATCTCGATAAAGAAGCTATACCATTAAACGTTTCTAAGCGTTTCTTTTTTAATGCGTTAATTGACGTGGATGAACAAATTCACCTAGAACCTGACATCAGAGAAGCGATTGTTAGAGACTTTGAAAACGTTCATTTCATGAGAAAGATGAAACGTCAGATCAATTCAAAGATTGCTTTTAAACGAAAGATCGCATTATATTACGTTTCTAAGTTAAGAACAAAAGACGCCTACCAAAGACTCATGAAACGGTTTAGTGTCGAAAAGAATGAAGCCGTTAAATTAAGAATTATATATAACATGCGTTATGGGATGAATGAGACGTATTTGATGCAAATCATGGAAAGCTTTGTCGGTGCATCTAACATGTATCAACGAAGACTCGCAACGGTGTTAGGATCTAACATTAAACGCATTTATGATATATTTCCTAAATATGCTAAGGATGATCGGTCGGAGATTAGACATGCGCTCATCCGCATGAGTTCCTTTTTTGCTGATAGTTTCATGACGGCTTATATGTTAGAACACATGAATAATTTATTAAACCAAACATATTTAGACCAGGAACAACAAGACACCTTAGAAACGATTCTAAAAAATCTTTTAAAATTCACTCCAGAGTTTTTGAATCATAAAGATTATATTGTTCATCAAAATCCACTCCTTAGAAAATACGCGATCAAAGCCTATGAGTATAAAACGACGAAAGAAGCGATTGATGAACTGATGGCTAGTTTTGATGTCAGCGAATTAGATGATGTTCGAATTGAAACATTATCACAAATGGTCTTTAAGGAACAACAACTCTTTGATGATTTACTCAATAAATTTCCAAGATATAATTTATATCAAAAACAACGAACGGCTGTTATTTTCAATGAACGTTTAGAATACATTATCTTAAAACTTTATTATACGAAACCAGAACGATTAAGAGAAATCATATCGATCTTATTAGATCAGATGGTGATTGAGTCCTTAATCGATTTCATCAACCATAATAAAAATGAAAAACTTGAGCGCTTTTTATTAGCCATCATGAAGAATCATGCCGGTCTTAATGAAGAGATGACAAGACAGTTTAGAATCTATTTGGATCCAGAAATACTCGCGACCATGGGACTGGATAAACTCGTTCCAGAGCGAAAAACAAGAGATAAACCACCCATTGAAAAAACAAAGATTAGATGGATATTTAAATGGGTCGCGTTCACGATCATCTTACTACCTTTAATTTATATGATCCTTCATATTAATACCATTTGGACGACAGATATTAATGACACCTTAAAAGGGTATGTCATTGGTGTTAATGAGTACATGGTTGTTTATTTTGGGGTCATTAATATCATTTATACAGTTTTGTTGTTACTATCATTTGTGGGGTCTAGAAGACAAGTCGCTCTCGCTAATACAAGAAAGAAAACATTATTATTCTCAGAAAAGCTTCTACCAGGTATTTCTATTATCGCACCTGCTTATAATGAGTCATTATCAATCATTGAGAGTGTAACAAGCTTACTTAATTTAAAGTATCCTGATTATGAAGTCGTTGTCGTTAATGACGGTTCTAAAGATAATACGTTACAAATATTAATTGACCATTTTGAATTAGAAAGAAAACACGCACCTGTTAATTTGTCATTGAACACTAAAAACATTCGGGCTATTTATTTAACGAAAACCATTCCGAATCTTTTAGTGGTTGATAAAGAAAATGGTGGGAAAGCAGACGCGTTAAATGTCGGTATTAACGTCAGTAAGAAATCATTTGTTTGCGGGATTGACGCAGATAGTATTTTAGAAGGGGACGCATTATTAAAACTCGCATCAGCGATGCTTGATGATACCAATACGTATGTGGCATTAGGTGGTAATATTTATCCAGCTAATGGGTTTAAGTTTGATAAAGGTAAAGCAGAATATAGAGGGATCCCAGAAGAGAATGTGTGTCGTTTCCAATCCATTGAATACTTAAGAGCATTCACGAGTGGTCGGATCGGATGGAGCATGATGAATTCACTCATGATCATTTCTGGTGCTTTCGGGTTATTTAAAAAGGATTTGCTCATTGAGACAGGTGGTTATTTAACCAGCAGTAGTAAACTAAAAAAAGATACTGTTGGTGAAGATATGGAGCTTGTTGTAAGACTCACAAGACAAGCCTTAGAAAGAAAAGATAAATATAAAGTTAAATATGTCTATAATGCTTATTGTTATACAGAACTACCGAGTGATATGAAGACGCTTTTAAAGCAGAGAAATCGTTGGCAACGTGGATTAATTGATATCTTGTCATATCATAGAAAGATAGGCTTTAATCCTAAATATAAACAAATAGGCTTAATCGGTTATCCTTATTTCTTCATCTTTGAATTCTTAGGACCATTCTTTGAAACACAAGGGTATATCATGTTAGCCTTAGGGTTAATCTTTGGTTGGTTGACACCTACAGTCATATTAGCGATATTCACGGTATCAATATTGTTTGGTGTGGTGATCTCATTATCATCATTATTCATGTCAGAAAAAGAAATTAAGATGATGAGTACTAGTGAGTTAATGGTGATGTTAGGCTACGCAATTATGGAGAATTTCGGATATCGACAATTGATTAGTGTGCACCGGATGTTCTCAACATTTAGTGCAATTAGAGAAACGGGTCAATGGGGTGCACAGAAGCGTAAAGGATTCAACACATAATACAATATTTATTGATGATCTGATAAAAGAATAGATACATTCTAAAAACTGCAATATACATAAAGTGATTGCAGTTTTTTATTTTGTGCTAGTAATAATTATACAGAATTAATATAATAAATCATTGCGAAAATAATGAAATCAAAGTAGAATAGATTTAACGGGGAACATAATCGGCAACTTTTGTAAATTAACAGATAGGTCAAAGATATGTGTCTTTGATTATTTTTTATTTAAAGCATATGATAATGGAGATTTAGAATGAGCGCAAAAAATTTTCTAAAATTAACTGATCAAATTGATAAATTAAATGATGAGAAAAAAATACTTGTAAAAGGAAAAGTGTCTAGAGAGTATCTAGTTAGAAACGGCTACTTTAATTTAATAAATGGTTATAAAGATTATTTTTGCAGATCAAATAGTGGTACAAGAGTATATTATGATAACATTAAAATTGATCAATTTAAATCTGTAATGAATTTTGATAGAAATTTACGAAAAATCATATTTAAATATGTAACACAGATAGAAGAAGAGATTGGAGCAATATTTGGTTATTTCTTTGAGATGGATATGGTTGCCCGTGATAAAAATTGGGGAGATATGTCATTATATTGTTATAAAAATAGAAAAACTGGAAGAGAGATGCTTTCTAGAATCTATGGAGATATTTCAAAACGAAGTAATGAATATTTATATCATTATGAAAATAAGCACAGTTATTTGCCTTCGTGGATAATGATTAAGGCTTTGACGTTTGGGAACTTAATAAAATTGATTAGCTACACTGATGACAAGTATAAGATGAAAATATGTGATTTATATAAAATTGATTACAAAAAGCAAAAGCAAACGTATAGAAGAATTGTGTCAATGCTAAGTTTAATCAACGCATTAAGAAATAAAATCGCCCATTCAGAAAGAATTATTGATTTCAAAGGACACAAAGATAATAATAGAGTGATTACAAAGTACCACAAAACATTAACATATGATAATATTCAACAAGAATCACTAATTGATGCTATATTATATATGAAAATGTTAATTCCGGGAAAAGAATACGTACATTTAATAAATGAGATAGGACATGAATTAAATAACCTTAAAGAAAATATCCACAATAATGCTTTTTTAAAAATTTGTAACAATATTGGTTTAGACACTAGTAAGAATCATAAAAAAGCACTTAATGATATGAAAGTACCATCTCATATAATTAATTATGTTGAATTAATATAGTGTTACTATTGCAATTATTAATACAATGCTATATACTACATGTAGAGAATCCGGTTTATACTGGATGAAGGTGCTTTCGTTTAGAAGGCACTTTCTTTTTTATGTAGAGCAATAATAAATACAATATATATTTCAATTTATTTGTTTTAAAAAAATTTTTTTTTGATATAATGTTCAAAAGGGATAAGTAGGGAAGTGGATTTATTGAAAAAACAAGGTTTATATAATCCTATTTTCGAGCATGATGCTTGTGGTATAGGAGTTATAGCTAATATAGATGGACATAAAGATCATCAAACCATTGATGATGCTTTGTCTGTGATTGAAAACCTCAATCACAGAGGCGCATCAGGATCTGATATGGTCACTGGAGATGGGGCAGGTATATTAATCCAAATGCCTCACTCTTTTTTTAATGACGTCTTATCATTTGATGTCCCTGATCAAGGAAAATATGCCGTTATCCAATCCTTCCTTTCACAAAATAGATCTATTGCAGAAAAACAATTAAAAATCATTGAAGTCCTATTACCTCAATATAACTATCAATTACTAGGTATTAGAGAAGTACCTTCAGCTAAACATATACTAGGTAAGATAGCCATCGATTCTATGCCTACAATGATGCAGCTATTTATCACATCACGTCAATCATTTAAAGATAATGAAGCATTTGAATTTGATTTATATAAGTTAAGAAAGAATATCGAAAACCATTTTAAGAGATATAACAAAAATGAGTATTTCTATATTGCTTCACTAAGTAGTAAAACAATCGTTTATAAAGGGATGCTGACATCCCTACAATTAAGACATTTCTTTATTGACCTACAAGACTTAAGGTTTGAATCTGCGTTTGCGTTAGTGCATGCCCGTTTTTCAACCAATACATTTCCATCATGGCATCGCGCTCATCCGAACCGCTACATGATTCACAATGGCGAGATTAATACCATTAGAGGAAATGTTAACTGGATGAAATCCAGACAAGATCGTTTAAAGAAAGATAATCAAGAGATTCAAGATATGTTACCGATCATCGATGAAACAGGGTCTGATTCATCGATGTTTGATAATGCCTTAGAATTCCTACATATATCTGGTAGAAGTTTACCTCACGCACTCATGATGATGATTCCTGAACCATGGGAAAACAATTTAGAGATGAATGAAGAGAAGAAAGCCTTCTATGAATTCCATAACTTCTTAATGGAACCATGGGAAGGACCTGCAGCGATTGCTGCATCCGATGGTGATGTCATTGTCGCTTCCTTAGACCGTAATGGCTTACGTCCTTCTAGATACACCATCACAAAAGATAACCGTCTCATTCTTGCGAGTGAAGTGGGTGTTCTAGATATTAAACCAGAAAACATCTTACAAAAGGGAAGACTCATGCCAGGTAAGATGCTTGTTGTAGATCTTCATCAGAAACGAATCATTTCTGATGAAGAGATGAAAATGTCACTAGCGAAGAAACATGACTATCAAAGTTATATCAATAAACATTTAATATCCTTAAAGGATTTTGAAACGACACCGCAAGCAAGACCGATTGAAAAGGCGAATCTTATCACGCTTCAAAAAGCTTATGGATACACCAATGAAGACATTGAAAAGATCATCACACCCATGGCGGAATATGGTAAAGAACCGATTGGCTCCATGGGCTTTGACGCGCCACTTGCCATACTATCTAGTAAACCCCATTTGCTTTATAATTATTTTCAACATACTTTCGCACAAGTCACGAATCCTCCTTTAGATGGTTTAAGAGAAAAGATTATCACCTCATCCAAAGTGATGATGGGTAATATGGGACATCTCTTAAATCCGTTTAGAGAGTCTAAATACGCAACCTTATTAGATGGACCCATTATCACCAATGGTCAACTCGCGGATATTAAATCATTTGACAATAAAATCTTTAAAACAAAGACGATATCGACCTTATATCCTAAAGCGTATGGGACATCCTATTTAAAAAAACATTTAGATCATATGTTTGAAGAAGTGCTTGATGCTTATAATGATGGTTATAATCTATTTATCTTATCCGATAGAGGATTAGATAAAGATCATGTATCAGCACCGATGTTGCTCGCTGTTGCAGGATTACATCATTTCTTTATCAATGAAGAAATCAGAACGGAAGTCACCATTATATGTGAAACAGCAGATGCACGTGAAGTACATCACTTTGCTGCTTTATTTGGCTATGGTGTGACACTGATTAACCCATACCTTGCTTATGAAACGTTAAAAGATTTAACGTATTCAGGTAAACTTAAAAACCATACACACTATACACCCGCAAAACATCAATACATCAAAGCGTCTGTGGATGGCATGATGAAGATCTTATCGAAGATGGGCATTTCCACTTTAAGAAGTTATCATGGCACGCAACTATTTGAAGCGGTAGGTATTCATGAAGATGTCATTAACGCATACTTCACTGGTACTGTCACGAGAATTGGTGGCCTAAACTTAGAAGATATTGCACGTGAGATGCATAAGCTTCATGATCTTGCTTATAAAGCAGAAGAACCACTTGATTTAGGGAGCAGGTACTTTAGAAAGAAACATGGTGAACCACATCTCATCACACCTCAAGTCGTTAATCTCATGCATAAAGCTGCGAGAGAAAACGATCTTGATGCTTATCAAAAAGTCACTAAAGAACTTTATGACATGGCACCTGTTTATCTACGCCACTTATTAGCCTTTAAAGAACATTCAAATCCGATAGACATTCATGACGTAGAACCAGTTGAAAGTATTTTAAAAACCTTTAAATCTGGTGCGATGAGTTATGGCTCTATTTCACAAGAAGCGCATGAGACAGTCGCGATCGCGATGAACCGGATGCAGGCGAAATCTAATTCAGGTGAAGGTGGCGAAGATCCTTCTAGATATGAAGCGAAAGATCCACGCTTTAATAAATCATCAGCGATTAAACAAATCGCTTCAGGTCGATTCGGTGTGACCTTAGATTATTTAATTCACGCGAAAGAAATTCAAATCAAAATGGCACAAGGTGCGAAACCTGGTGAAGGTGGTCATCTTCCTGGTGAAAAGGTGTATCCATGGATCGCGAAAACGAGACATGCGAAACCTTGGGTGAGTTTGATCTCTCCACCACCGCATCATGATATCTATTCCATTGAGGATTTAGCAGAACTCATTTATGATTTAAAGAAAGCGAATCACGATGCGAAGATTAGTGTGAAACTCGTTTCGCAAATGGGTGTCGGTACGGTCGCGGTAGGGGTAGCTAAAGGATTCGCTGATAAGATCTTAGTGTCTGGTTATGATGGTGGAACTGGGGCTGCACCTTTAAGCTCTCTTCAACATGCAGGACTTCCTTGGGAGCTCGGACTTTCAGAAGTGCATCAAACGCTTCAATTAAATAAATTAAGACATAGAGTTATTTTAGAAACGGATGGAAAACTATTAACGGGTCGAGATGTCGCGATTGCGGCAATCTTAGGAGCGGAAGAATTTGGGTTCGCAACACTCCCATTATTACTCGTCGGTTGTGTGATGCTTAGACGTTGTCATGAAAACACGTGTCCTGTCGGTATCGCGACACAAAATGAAGACTTAAGAAAGAAGTTTAAAGGTGAACCAGAACATATCACTAACTATTTTCATTTTGTCGCGAATGAGTTGAGAGAGATTATGGCCTCATTAGGCGTAAGATCATTAAAAGAACTTGTTGGTAGAACGGACTTGTTAGGATTGAAAGACAATATTGAAAGTGATAAATTAAAGACCATCGATTTTTCAAAGATCTTACATCAATCAACGTCTACGCAAGAGACAAACCAGATGACACAAGATACAGAAACATCGTTAGATGAAGAAGTACTCATGCCAATCATTCGGTCCCTTCCTCATCTTGATCAACCAAAAAACTATCAATTCAATATTATTAACACCAATCGAAGTGTTGGTACATATGTCGGTTCTTATATGAAGAAGCATTATAAAGACACGTTAAATGATGATACATTAACGATTGACTTTAAAGGCTCAGCTGGTCAATCATTTGGGGCATTTCTTCCTAAAGGAATTACACTTCGTTTAGAAGGAGATGCGAACGATTATTTAGGTAAAGGTTTATCTGGAGGAAAGATCGTCGTCAAACCATCTAAACATATGAGTTATAAACCTGAAGATAATATCATTATCGGTAATGTCGCTTTTTATGGTGCGACATCAGGGATTGGTTATATTCGTGGTGTTGTCGGTGAAAGGTTCGCAGTTAGAAACTCTGGTGCGACCCTCATCGTCGAAGGTGTAGGTGATCACGCCTGTGAGTACATGACGGGTGGCACAGTCATGATATTAGGTGAAACTGGTAGAAATATGAGTGCTGGTATGAGTGGTGGCACACTTTATGTCTACAACTTAGATAAACATAAACTTAATACAGCGATGGTTGAAGCAGTTGCCTTAGATGAGTCAGATGATAATTTCATTAAAGATATCCTAAAAGATTACATCATTAAAACAGAATCATCTTATGCTAAATCAATTTTAGAGACGTATCAATCATCTTCGTTTCATAAGATAACTGCCAAAGTTTAACAATGAAAACACTTTCTTAACACATAATGTAGGAAATCAAAAAAACATCCTTTTATTTACAGGTCATATACGATAAAATGTGTTCATATAAATCTATACAATTCATTATACGAGGTAATAGGCAATGAAACTTTTTATCCCAGGACCCGTCGATGTAAGACCAGAAGTACTTGACGCACTCCGTCACGAACAAATTAGTCATCGTAGTAAAGATATATCAATACTACAAGCACGTATTGAATCAAACTTACAAAAAATATGGTATACAAAAAACGCAGTTCTTCTATCTTCGTCCTCTGGGACGGGTGCCATGGAAATGGCACTTCGTTCACTGACAAAGAAAAAGGCTGCGGTTTTTTCTTGTGGGGCATTTGGTGATCGCTTTTATGAGATTGCAACATATAATGCGTTAGATGTTGATTTTTACCGGTTTGATGATGGTAAACCGATTGATCTAAATGTCTTTGAAGAAGTGTTAAATAAAGGGATATATGACACCATTACCGTTACCCATAATGAAACATCCACCGGTGTCATGAATGATTTAGATTCATTAAGTAAGATTTGGGGAAAACATCCAGAAGTGGTTGTTATCGTGGATGCTGTGTCAAGCTTCGCGGGTGTGAAAATCCCCGTTGATGACTTAAAGATAGATGTTTGTGTCGCGTCTTCTCAAAAAGCGTTAGGACTGCCTCCTGGGCTTGCTGTGTTATCTGCGAGTGATAAGGCAGTTAAACGTATGAATGAAATTGGCTATCGTGGTTATTATCTTGACTTAAAACGTGTCTATGAAAAACACATCCAATCTCATCAGTATCCAACAACGCCTAATACCGCGTTAATGCACGCGCTTGATGTGCAATTAGACTATATTGTGAATGTCGAGGGGATAGAAAACAGATTTAAGCGTCATAAGGAGCTTGCTGAGTACACGAGAGATTGGGTAAACAAACATTTTGAATGTTTTGCAGAAGAGGGTTACCGGTCAGATACAGTCACGTCAGTCATTAATTCAAAAGGGTTAGACTTAGATGACGTTAAAGCGACACTCAAAGCGAAGGGTTACATATTTTCTCAAGGTTATGGAAAATACAAACAAAGAGCCTTTAGAATTCCACATATGGCTGATCGGACGTTAGATGACTTAAAAGCGTATTTAAAGGAGATTGAATCCTTATGATTAACATCTTATTAAATGATGGTTTAGAACAAGAAATCATTGATCAATTAAAAGCATTATATGATGTCGAAGATCATCATTATCCAAAACCAGAATTATTAGAAAAAATAAAAGAAGTCGATATTATCGTCATTAGATCCAAAACGACCATTGATCAAGATGTCATTGATGCAGCATTAGAAACAAACCAATTAAAGCTCATTATACGCGCTGGTGTTGGTGTCGATAACATTGATTGTAGGTATGCTGAATCAAAAGGCATTACCGTGAGAAACACCCCTAAAGCGAGCACACAAGTGGTTGCTGAATTAACGTTATCCTTTATGCTCGCTTTATCAAGAAATATTTCATACGCGGACGCGTCCATGAAACAAATGGCATGGGAGAAAAAAGCGTTAGTGGGTAGTGAGTTAAATGGTAAGACATTAGGGATTATCGGCTTTGGAAGAATTGGGAAGAAAGTCGCAGCATTCGCCTCGATCTTTGATATGCGTATCTTATTCTATGACGTGTATCCTGTGGAATCAGCATATGAACAAGTTGATTTAAATACCCTATATCAGGAAAGTGATTATATCACCTTACACGCACCTGCTCAAGATAAACCGTTTATTAATGAAGATGTATTAACCCTTTTAAAACCAGGTGTGAAGATCATTAACACATCAAGAGGGTCTGCTATTGATGAAGACGTGTTGATGAAAGGGATTGATGAAGGGATTATTTCAGGTGCAGCCCTTGATGTCTATCAAACAGAACCTAATAGAAATGAAAAACTCACAACCTATCAAGATATCATTTTAACTCCTCATATTGGCGCGAATACATTGGAAGCGAGTAAACGTATTGGAGAAGAAGTATATGACACAATCATTAAATTCATGGAGAGAAGAGAAATGCCTAAACGTCTGCAAGTAGGAATGCCAGTCTTAATGGAATATAAAACAATAGAAGAGAACATCGCTTTAGCCAAAAAGCTAAAACTTGACTTTATTGAACTTAATATGAACTTTTTATATTGTTATCCATCCAAATCATTAAGGGATAAACTAGAAAAAGTTCATCAAGAAGATGGCATCGGGTTTTCATTCCATTATTATGATAATATCGATATCTCCTCACCAAATGAAAACTATATGACATACCTTAAAGCAGATATGACCTTAATCGGTGAAACATTAAATGGTCTAATTCATAAAATGGTTCTACATATTGAACCAGGCTCATTTATGACCATCTTTAGTGAAAAACATTATGTCTATAAATATGATGATGAATACGTTGAAAGAACCGTTAAGAATGTGAAGGAACTTCAAGATATCTTAGATCAATACGACATTATGATCGTCTTAGAAAACGTTCCGATTCACCCGTATATGGAATCTCTTTATAAAGCCCTACAAGAGGCAGGTTTTCATTTTACATGGGACATTGGGCATGATGTCATTTATGAACATTATTTATACTCAACCTTTAGAACAAAATATCATCTTGATGTGAGACATATGCATATGCATAATGTCTTAGATTATGCCGATCATCAACGACTCACATCAGGAAAATTAAAGATTAAAGAATATATCAATTACGCGATCAATCACAAACTCTCAGTGGTGATTGAAGTCAAAGATAAAGAAAACTTAGAAGAGTCTGTGAAATATCTTTATGATTATTTGGAAGCAGTCGGTAATCAAGATGTAGAAGATAAGATTTGGACACCTTAAATTAAAAAAAATGTCAATTAGACACTTGAATGGTAAAATTGTTTCATAAAAATAACCTAAAGGAAAACTATATTATGGTTAAAATATATGAGTTTTATACTGAGCTAAGAGACTCAAACCCCAAAATCTTTAGAACAATACAAGTGATTTCCAAAATCACAGTAGCTGAATTTGTATATATTCTGTTATCGTTGTATGACATGCAAGCCACACACCTGTTTAAAGTCATTGTTCCAAAGGGACAAACTCTCGTTGAAGCATATAAAAGAAAAATAGGGAATGACTTTGATGAAGTAACATTTAAAAATGAACATCCAGACATTTCTAATGTCAGATATCGATATGAACTGCTTGATATCATTGATGATTTTCCAGAAAGAGAAAATGATGTCGTTTTAAACGTAACAAAAGAAAAGCTAAAACAAGCGATATCAATCATAGGAGAACAAATGGTATTATGGTATGACTTTGGGGATGATTGGTTTGTTGATATTAAACTCATCAATATTATTGAGACCGAAGATGATGTGATAACACCCAATGTATTAAAAGGAGCAGGTTTTGGCATTATTGAAGACTGTGGTGGTTCATGGCGATTAAATGATATTATCATTGCATTTCAGAACAAAAAGGGGAAATTATACAAGGAGATCTGTGATTGGCTAGATATAGATGATTTTGATTTTTCTAAATTTGATATTGATGAGATGAATAAAAGGCTACAAGTCATCCCTCAAATCTATAAACGAAGTTATGAAAAAAAGATAGTACCTTCACAAGAAGAGATAGATTACATTGAAAGAAGATATTAACATAAAAAAGTTCCTATCGGAGAAATCTCCAAGGAACTTTTTTGATTGATCCAACAAACCATCTAATAAATTAAAAAACTGAAATTAAAGTAAAAAGGATGTTATATGAATAGTATATGATAGAGCACTTTTTGTGATTGGAGGTTTATTGATTGAACATACATCCGTTAGATTCATTAATCATGCAATATCTTGCAGAAAAAGATATTACAAGAGGTTCATTCGAATTATATGACACCATTTTGAAACAATTCACGACATACCTAAAAGAACATCACATACTATTCGCGAAGACAAGTGATATCATCAATTATCGACAATGGAAAAGAAATCAAGGGTATTCTACGCGTTGGATTTATCATCAAATGAGTGCAATTAAGGGACTCTATCAATATTTAAAATATAATCAAAAAAGATTAAATCTATCAGAAGAATATGCAAACGACATTACGGAACTCATAAAAAACGAACGTATTAAAAAAGGTATTTCAAAACCAATATTAACGATTGATCAAGCAAAACATTTAATATTATGTAGTAAAGAAAACCGAAAGTATATTTGGCATTATCGTGATCACGCAATGCTTTATCTGATGTTAACGACAGGTATGAGAAGTGTTGAATTAAGACGTGCTAAAAAGAAAGACTTAAAAATAATTGAAAACCAATCAATATTATATATACAAGGTAAAGGTAGACAAATAGCAAATGAGTATGTCAAAATCACGCCAAGTGTTAAGCGTGCTATTGATGAATATCTAAAGAAAAGAAAAGATAAGAATCCTTATCTATTTGTATCACATTCTAAGCATACGGATACGCCATATCTGTCAAGAACATTTTTCACTAGAATGCTTAAACGTGTATTATCATCATGTGATTTAACTTATACAAAGATAAAACCCCACTCTTTAAGACATACTGCTGCCACATTTAACCTACTTAGAGGTGGTTCCCTAGAACAGACCAAACAGTTCATGAGACACACTAATATATCTACGACACTTGTCTATGCTCATCATGTGAAACGATTGAAGGATGACTCGGTGAATCAAATTGAAAACTATATTTTAAATGAAGATATATATCATTATCATGATGAATACATCATCATTGATCTATGAGAGATGAGGAAAAGATAATGGAAGCACATCCGCTAAAAGAATTATGCGAACGATATATTTTAGATCATAATTTTTCTGAATCGACTATCAATTCGTATCGAATAGTATTTAAGAAATATATAAATTTTTTGATAGAACATGATATTGAATACGCGAAAACAAGCGATGTTATTAAATACCGTGAAAATAAGAGGAAAAAAGGTTATTCGAGCCACTATATCTATGTGCACATCTCTGCGTTAAAAGGGTTATATCGATATTTAAGACATAATCGATCTCGTTTTAATCTACGAGATGATTATGCATATGATATTATGATGCCTATAAAAAATGAACGAATTAAGTATCATATAAAAAAACCAATTTTAACGATTGAACAAGCTAAACATATGATCCTTCATACGAAGAGAAATAGAACGTCAATTTGGCAATACCGCGATCACGCAATTATTTATTTGATGTTAACTGCTGGCATTAGAAGATATGAAATTAAAGAAGCGAAAAAAGAAGATTTTCAAATAGTTCATGGTGAATGTTTGTTATATATAAGACATAATAACGAAAGAACAAATGATGATTTTGTTAAAATCGCACCGGGCGTCAATGATGCAATTAACGATTATTTATATATGCGTAAAGATGACAACCCCTATTTGTTTGTGACGACTAAAAACACGTCACCTAACCAACATCTATCTAGAACATTCTTTAGAGAGATGTTTAGAAGAGTCATTAAAACATGTGGCTTAGAAAATATGGGAATTACACCACACTGTTTAAGACACACAGCGGGAGTGATCAACCTACTTAGAGGCGGTTCATTAGAACAGACAAGACAACTTTTAAGACATAAAGATATTAAATCGACCATCATCTATAAAGAGCATATCGAACGGATGAATGATGATTCAGAATTACAAATCGAAAAATTCATACTCGGAGACAAGGGTTAAGTTTCAAATGTAAAAGATAACATCCTAAATTGATTAAAATATCTATAAATATTAGATTTCAAACAAATAAAACGTTTAAAACTAAATTTTTATGGTAAAATACAATTGGTGGGAGGTTATAACATGAAAATTTTAAAAATTAGAGTGTCAGGTTTTAAGTTATTAGAGGATAACTTTGAAATTGATTTTTTGAGTAAAGCGAGAGTAGGTGCGAATGATAAAGAAGATGAAATCATCGAATATTATAACAATCTATACATACCAACAACGATTGTTTTTACAGGGAAGAATGCGAGCGGTAAATCATCTGTTTTATCACTATTAACATTTGTGAATGAATTGCTGAATGAAGGGCGTATTAGATTTAATGTGCTTGATTTCAGAGATGATCTCATGCATTTAGATCTATTTTTTGCATTAGATAATAAAATTTACAATTACAAAACAGATATCATTAAACCTGAAACAAAATTACTTGATAAAGCCAATTATTGTAGTTTTAGAAATGAACGATTACTGGATAAAAAATATTCTAAAACCTATGGGAAAAATATTCTCAACAATGATTTTAATAAAGTTACTTTATATAAATCAGATGTTGGAGATACATCATTACTTTATAAACTTGTAGCGAGAAAATCACTATTTATAAATTCAAATAACTGGTTTCACGATACTTCAATTGAGTCAATATTTAAGTTGTTTGAAATGTTTGATGTTAATGAAAATTTGATGATAAAAATTGCCAGATTATTTGATGATAGCATTGATAAATTCACGTATGATAAGAATAAAAGGTTATATACCTTGTCATTAAAGGGGTTAGGAAAGAAAAATTATAGTGAATCTGAAATGCGGATTTTATTATCAGACGGTACGATTAAAGGAATGACGATGTTTGGTCTAATTATTGCAGTATTAAAAACTGGAGGAAGTTTAATGATTGATGAAATTGAGAATAGTTTTCATAAAAATTTAGTTGAAAATATCATCATGATTTTTAATGATAAACGGATCAACAAAAATAAAGCGAATCTTTTATTTAGCACCCATTATGTTGAAATTCTTGACATCTTTAGAAGAAGAGACAATATCTTTATCACATCAAAAAAAGATGGTTATATTACCAATTGTAATCTATATGAAGACTATGATGAAAGAATCGAATTATCCAAAAGTAATCAATTTAACAATAACACCTTTGGTACCCTTATCAATTATGATCAATTGATGGCATTAAAGAAAGAACTCATCAATGAAATACCTGGTTTTAATAGAGGGTAACACAGATAAAGCACTTATTGAGATATTAATGGGTAAGGGGATATTTAAAATAAGTGCAGATGATATGTTGGACTTGCGACCACATCAAAAAAGACAGATTGATACGTATTTAGCAGCGTTAATTAGACAGTTGAATGCCGATGAAAAGGTTAAAATCATTAGAATTGGGGATAAAATATCTGACAACTTGCGTATACCAAAAGATATCATAAGCAAAATTGATTCAATCATTAAGTATTGCACAAAGCCAGAATTTGAAATGTTACTTATCATGGCGGAAAACATGACAGATGTGTATGAAAAACAAAAAAGTACAGTAAAACCGAAAACATTTGCTAAAACGTTTATTGTGTTTAATAAAAAAAGGTATAATAATACGCCTGATTGGGTACATATGTATTTCGACAAATGGCTTAATAAAGACATCAAAGAATTACTTAAAGCGTATAAGCAATATAAGAAACATGAAACAGATGAGATGTATCTTTATGATTTAGTAAAGTGATATTAACGCATGACATCAAACTAGCATCACTCACTAAAGTGTGCTAGTTTTTTACTTAAGTTTTACAGGTTTGTTCGATTTACAAACAAAATGGTGTTATTACCTTGTAATAAGGTGTGAATTGATGTAAAATGATGTCAAACAAAATTATTCAGTTATCGAACAAAGATAACCAGAGGTGACGATATGCCAGTTTATGAATTATATGTCAATGAAGAAACTGATGAATTTGAAGTGCGTGATGAGTCCTGTCCTAAAAGTAAAAATAAATCAGAAAAGTCATTGAAACTGATCGATCGACTAGATGCTGATATAACGATTGAAGAAGCGTATAAACGTTATTATCTTGCATATCCACACAGAAAAGTTGTGATTGCGGATTGTTGTAAGAGAAAATAGTTATATCAATGATCGGAGGATATGAGATTGAATCATAATCTATTTTTCAAACCCACACCCTTATATAAAGAGTTTCTCATATTAGATCTTATTGAAAAAGATCCTAACATCACTCAACGTGTCATGAGTGATGCTATTGGTGTGTCTGTTTCTATGATTAATAGTTATTTAGAATCTTATGAAAAAGAAGGTTATATTTTAAGGAAATATCATTCTACAAAAACGGTTGAATATTATGTCACCAAAAAAGGAATTGAAAGAAGAAAATTACTAAATATTTGGTATTTACAATCTTCTCATGGTGTTTATATGTCTGCAAAAAATAATATTATTATGTTCTTAAACCAAATCATTGAGCGTGGTTTTAAGAACATTTTATTATATGGTGCGGGGGAGGTTGCTGAAATCATGCTTCAAACGATGAACGACGATCAAACTTTACCTTTGAAAGTATTAGCAGTGATTGATGATGACATTGGCAAAAAGAACCAGGTAATTGTTAATTTACCAGTTATTTCAATTGAAGATATATCAAAATATAATATTGATGGTATTTTGGTTTCAAGTTATAAACATCATATCGCAATCCATCAACATTTAAAAAATATTAATTATCCAGAAGAAAAAATTGTCAACTTCTTTGACAACTGATAGAGGAAAAAATATGTACTTTATATTTAAAAGAATGTGTGATACTGTCATAGCTTTTATAGGATTAATCGTCCTTTCACCAATATTTCTTGTATTGATGATTCTTATAAAGATTGATTCAAATGGCCCCATTCTATTTAAACAAAAAAGAATTGGTAGACACAAAAAGCATTTCAATATCTTGAAATTTAGAACAATGAGAATAGATACTCCGAAAGATGTTCCCACACATCAACTCGAAAATCCAGATCAATGGATTACTAAAATGGGTAAATTCTTAAGAAAAATAAGTTTAGATGAATTGCCTCAAATTATCAATATCCTAAAAGGTGATATGTCAATTGTTGGTCCTAGACCTGCATTATGGAATCAAGATGATTTGGTTACCGAAAGAGATAAATATGATGTATACAAGTTATATCCCGGGTTGACAGGTTATGCACAAATTAATGGTAGAGATGAGTTACCTATACCTGAAAAAGCTTCACTTGATGGTTTTTATGTAGAACATATTGGATTGTGTATTGACATAAAAATATTCTTTGGAACAATCATTAAAATTTTTAAATCAGAAGGTGTCGTTGAAGGTGGCACGGGAACACTTGAAAAGAAGGACAGACAATAGGAGTTACATATGAAACGTGTTTTAATTACTGGTGCAAACAGTTATATTGGTACTAATGTAGAAAAATGGTTAATGAGAGAACCAGACAAATATTATGTTGAAACATTAGATATGCAGAATTCTAAATGGAGAGAGTTTAATTTCTCAAATTTTGATGTTGTAATTCATGTGGCAGGAATAGCCCATGTTTCAACTAAAAAAAATATGAAAGACTTGTATTTTAAAGTAAATAGAGACTTAACTATTGAAACTGCTGAGAAAGCTAAAGCTGATGGTGTAAAACAATTTCTTTTTATGAGTAGTATTATTGTATATGGTGATAGTAGTATTAGAAAAAGAATTATTGACAATAAAACAGTTCCTACACCAAGCAATTTTTATGGGCAAAGTAAATTATTTGCAGAACAAGGGATTAAGAATTTAGAATCAGATGACTTTAAAATAGTTATTTTGAGACCACCTATGATTTATGGAAAAGGATCTAAAGGTAACTTTCATAGATTAGTGAATCTAATTTTGAAAATTCCAGTGTTTCCTGAATTTAACAATGAGAGAAGTATGCTTTATATAGATAATTTATGTGAATTCATTAGATTAATGATAATTAATAAAGAAAGTGGTTTGTTCTTTCCACAAAATAGTGAATATGTGAAGACAAGTGATATGGTTAGATTGATCTCAGAAATCTATATGAAGAAGATTAAATTTACACGAGTTTTTAATTGGATAATTAGATTGATGTTTGTAATAAATTCTGTAAATAAAGTCTTTGGTAATTTGGTTTATGTAAAATCCATAAGTGAGTACAAAGAGGATTATAGTATTAGGAGTTTTAGAGAATCAATTGTACATACACTAGAATAGTTTAAATAAGAGCGAACAAAGGTGATTATATGAAAAAAGCATTAGTGATGGCTTCGGTTGCTTCGATGATTGATTTGTTTAATATGGAAAACATTAAAATACTGAGAGATTTGGGTTTTGATGTTCATGTTGCTTGCAATTTTAAATTTGGAAGTATAACTAGTCAAAAACGTGTCAATGAGTTCCGGGTTGAATTAGAATCTAGTGGAATAAAAACATTCCAATTACCTGTTCCTAGAAGAATATCAGCGTTTAGTGATATTATAAAATCCTTTAAATTAATGAGACAATTATGTCAAGATAATAGTTATCAAATTGTTCATTGCCATTCCCCAATTGGTGGCGTCATTGCTAGATTTGCATGTAAAAATCAGAGAAAAAATGGCACAAAAATCATTTACACAGCTCATGGATTTCATTTTTTTAAAGGAGCTTCAATAAAAAATTGGATGATTTATTATCCAGTTGAAAAATTTCTTGCAAAATATACAGATATATTAATTACTATGAATGAAGAGGATTATAAAACAGCAAACAAGTTCAAGTCTACAACAGTTAAATACGTTCCTGGAATAGGAGTTGATACAGATGAAATCAAGAATGTTAAAGTTGATAGAGTATCAAAGAGATTAGAATTTGGAATAAAATATAATGATTTCATTCTACTTAGTGTTGGACAACTATCTAAGAGAAAAAATCACAAAGTTATAGTTAATGCTCTATCGAAAATTACAGATGAAAAGGTAAAGTTATTAATTTGTGGGTTAGGAGAACTCGAAAACTATTTAAGTGATTTGGTAAAGCAATTAAACTTAGAAGAAAGAGTTGTATTTGCTGGATATCGAAATGATATAAAGGAACTATTATATATAGCTGATTGCTTTGTCTTTCCTTCTTTACAAGAAGGATTACCTGTAGCTTTGATGGAGGCAATGTCAGCTGGGCTTCCTGTAGTTTGTTCAAAAATCAGAGGGAATACAGATTTAATTGAAAATGGAAAAGGTGGGTTTTTAGTTGATTCACAAGATGTTGGGGGTTTTGCAAAGGCACTAAGTGATATAATAAATGATAAAAAAATAAGTAAGCAGATGAGCGCGTATAACTTGACTGAAATTAATAAATTTGATTCAAAGTCTGTTAATAAAATTATGAAGCAAATCTATGTGGATATTGATAAAAAAATTGAGTTTTAAATATTAAAATATAAATTATAAGCGAAACTGATTCGACTATATGAAAAATATCTAAAATACTGAAAAAATTATAGAAAGGAAAGTATGCTCTAAAAGGAATAAAGACATCTTAATTTAGAGTGTACAAGAAATCACACACATGAATATTTTAATAACAGGTGGGGCAGGTTTTATTGGTAGTAACTTTATTTTTTATATGAGGGAAAAACACCCAAATTATAGATTGGTTTGCATAGATGCATTAACCTATGCAGGCAATTTATCTACTTTAGATTCTATAATTAATGATGACAACTTTAGATTTGTTGAAGGAAACATCACAGATAGACGAGTTGTCGATTCACTTTTTAAAGAAGAGTCTTTTGATTTTGTCGTGAATTTTGCAGCAGAATCACATGTAGATAGATCAATAGAAAATCCCGGGATATTTCTAAATACAAATATCATTGGAACACAGGTTCTCATGGATGCATGTAGAAAATTTGGAATAAAAAGATATCATCAAGTATCTACGGACGAGGTTTATGGTGATTTACCATTAAATAGGCCAGATTTGCTTTTTACTGAAGAAACACCTATTCATACTTCATCACCATATTCAGCATCAAAAGCGTCAGCTGATCTTTTGGTTCAAGCGTATTTTAGAACATATAATTTACCCACAACGATTTCAAGGTGTTCAAATAATTATGGGCCATATCATTTTCCTGAAAAACTTATTCCTTTGATAATAACTAGAGCACTCAATAATCAAACTATCCCTATTTATGGTGTAGGAGAAAATGTCAGAGACTGGTTATATGTTAAAGATCATTGTTCTGCATTAGATTTAATTTTACATAAAGGAACAAATGGGGAAGTGTATAATATTGGTGGAAATAATGAAAGAACAAATCTACAAGTTGTGAAAACTATTTTAAGAGAACTAGGAAAACCAGAAACTCTAATAACTTATGTTACTGATAGAGCAGGACATGATATGAGATATGCAATCGACTCCTCAAAAACTAAAAAAGCTTTAAAATGGGAGCCAACAACTTCCTTTGAGGAAGGAATAAAAAGGACGGTAAAATGGTATCTTGATCATAAAACTTGGTGGAGAAAAATACTTAGTGGAGAATACATCAAATATTATAATAAGATGTATAAACATAAATAGATGAAAAAAATGAAAGTATTAGTTACAGGATATAATGGACAACTTGGATATGATGTAATAAAGCTTCTCAAAGAAAAGAATATCGACTGCATTGGTGTTGATAAAGACGATTTTGATTTATTGAATGAAACAGAAACAAAGACTTTTATAATCAATCAAGAACCAAATGTTATCATTCATTGTGCAGCATATACTAATGTTGATAAAGCTGAAGATGAGAAGAGATTATGCTACAACATTAATGTTAATGGTACAAAATATGTAGCAGAAGCTGCAAAAATCTTAAAATGTAAAATCATATATATCAGTACTGACTATATATTTAGTGGAGATGGTGATAAACCATTTAATGTTACAGATAAAGCAAAACCTATTAATTACTATGGTAAGACAAAATACTTAGGAGAATTGGAAGTAAAAAATGCTACAGATAGTTATTTTATTGTTCGCGTATCTTGGGTTTTTGGCATAAATGGTCATAATTTTGTTAAAACAATGCTTAGATTAGGAAACACAAAAGATAATATAAATGTTGTTGATGATCAAATTGGTTCACCAACGTACACTGTTGATTTAGCAAAATTATTATTGGAAATGTTGTACTCTGATAAATACGGTATTTATCATGCCACAAACGAAGGATTTTGTTCTTGGTATGATTTTGCGGTTAAAATATTTGAGTATTCCAGGAAAAATATTGATGTAAAAAAGGTTGATTCAAGTGCTTTTAAAACTATTGCATCAAGACCACTTAATAGCAGATTAAGTAAGTCATCACTACAAGAAAATGGATTTTGCAGATTAAGAAAATGGGAAGATGCTTTAAAAGAGTATATCGAAACTATTACCGATAATTAGAAAATGAATAAGAGACAATACTAAATTAGTCTTGCTCTTACTTTTGTTTCAGCTTCTTAGAGAGGAATTAGGATGAATTTATATAAAAGTGCATTAAAAACTTTTGTTTTCAAAATAGTAGGATTATCATTAGCATTTTTAATTCAAATCTTGTTTGGTAGACTTCTACCAAAAGAATTATATGGAGAATATACCGTTTTTGTTTCTTATCTCAATCTTTTTACTATAATAACAGTATTTGGGATGGACACAAATCTGATAAGAGAAATCTCAAGGAGAGATGATGGGAGTAGTTTTTCTTTATTAAAATATGCGATTATATTTTCAGTAATTTTATCAATTTTAATTTCAACAGTTTTATTTTTTGCAAAATACATTAATATATTCCAAATTAAATACATTATCATGTTTATTGTACTGCTGATTGGAATTACTATTGGAAAGATTATTGATGGATTTTTACAAGGAAAGCACTTAGTCGAGAAAGTAACAATAGTTAATCAAATAATAAAGAATATTTTCAAAATATTATTGTTTTTGTTTTTCAAAGTTATTGGAAGTGATTTATTTTTTGCAACGATTATAAGTCATTTTATTGCAGAATTATTTTCACTTCTAATAAGAATATTTTTGTGTAAAAATATTGTTTCAAAAAATCATTATATGTTATCTAAAAATGAAAAATCAATATTTATTAGATATTCATTATCGCTGGGAATTATTTCTGGATTAGTATTATTGATGACTACTATTGATAAATTAATCATCTCAGAATTTTTATCTTTTGCTGATGTTGCAAACTATATGGTTTCACAAAATTATGGACTATTATTAAGTGTTTTTGTTATGCCATCAATTGTATTCTGGCCTAAAATATCTCGATGTTTTAGTGATGGAGAATTTAATCAGATAAAAACAGATCTACAAAATATAGTAAAAATGATTTTATTTCTTACTGTACCTATGTTTTTTTTGATTAGTTTTAAATCGACTAATTTATTAATGATATTTGGTATTGATTATGTAACAAGTAATGGAAAATATGTCCTTATTATTTTGAGTTTTGCTGTTCTATATGATGCATTATCAGGACCAATTGGTTCGATTATGACTATGTCAAATTATGCGACTTTAAATTTAATTAGTAATATCATTTCTTTAATACTAAACATTGTAATAAGCATAGTTTTATTAAATTACTTCGGTATTATAGGGGTAGCAATTGGTACTGCAATAAGCATAATATTTAGGAATGTATTTGCTATGGTTTTAGTGAGAATAAAACTTAAAATCATTGCATATGATAAGAAATTCTTTCTATTATTAATCTTTAGTATATTTTTTAATGTATTAGTATACATTTTTTACAATTCTTTGTTTGATATCAGTAGCTATCTTTTGGATTTAATATTGTATTTTATTGTAACTTATTTTATGAATGGACTATTAT
This sequence comes from Acholeplasmataceae bacterium, assembly GCA_963675245.1. GTDB lineage: Bacteria > Bacillota_I > Bacilli_A > Acholeplasmatales > Acholeplasmataceae > WOFB19. Next base: position 1,142,437 of record OY775910.1, read on the forward strand.
TGCTAATATTTAAAAAAGAAGTTAAAACACTTATTAGTTCATTTGTAAATGAAGATTAAAATAGTACAAATGCAAGTATAAACATTTTAAATAATGGAGGATTTGTATGAGAAGGATTTTATTTAGACTAAGAGAACTTTTATTTTTCTTTCTCTCCAAACTTATAATAAAAAAGAAGAATAGATGGGTATTTGGTTCCTGGATAGGTGAAAAAGTATCTGACAATAGTAAGTGGTTCTATAAGTATGTTGTTACAAATTATCCGAGTTTAGATTGTATTTATATAACAAAAGATATATCTGAAATAAAAATGTTGAATTTGAAAGGAGGAAGAGCGTTTAAATACGGGTCTTTAAAGTCTTACTATTATATTTTGACAAGCAAAGTAGCTTTGATGACACATGGATATCAAGATTTATCTAGAATATATTTAGTGGGATCTGCTTTTAAAGTAAATTTCTGGCATGCTTCAATTCTAATAAAAAAATTGAAATACGAAACCGTAAAGTATAAAGAACAGAGTAATATTAAAAAGAAGATTTCTAGAACTCTTGACAAAATGCATCAACATCAAATGTACATTGCATCAAGCATTGAATATCAGAACTCATTAATAAATGATTTTGGAGCAGATATTAGATATATTTATCTATCGGGATTTCCAAAAGCAAGTCTTTTTAATAACGAATTATCTCCATTACCTTATGCCACCATAGCACATGAAATTTTCAAGACAACTGGTTTCAATATTACTGGAAAAAAAATAATATTATATATGCCAACCTATAGAGATGATTCGACTGTTTTTTCATTTTTAAACATGAATAAAAAACAGAATGATCTTATCACACAAATTCTAAATAAATTTAATGCTGTTATTTTAGAAAAAAATCATTATGTCGATTCAGTTATAAGAAAAATTGATACAAAAACATCTAAGATCGATATTCTAAATATAAATAATGTTAAATATATAGATATCCAGGAAATATTGTTTCGTTCAGATATGTTGATAACAGATTATTCAAGTTCATATGCTGATTTTGTTTTACTGGACAGACCGATAATTCATTATGCGTACGACTATGAATACTACAAAAATCGCGATAAAGGTTTTTACCGTGATATTACTCAGTTCGCAGCGGGGTCAATTACATATGATTTTGAATCATTGATTAGTGAAATATTATTGAATTTAGAACAACCACAGCTTCATAAAAACACGAGAGATTTGTTTATCAAAAGATTTTTGATATATAACACCTATAATAATTGCTCCAATATATTTAATGAAATAAAACAAAGAATAAATTTTGAAAGTAAACTTGATTAAAATGAATTACCTCACAAACAAAAACAATAATCTTATGTGTATTTTTAATTATCAAATTTAATTTCAATAAATTAGCGTTTGTAAGACCATAGGAATAATGCTAAAATATGATTGTTTGGTAACAGAATATATAAATATGTATATTTATTAGTATTTTCTACAAAAAAAAGACTATATTTTTAATAAAGATTATGTAATATTATTTTTGAAATGATTTGTTCATATCATAAGGAAAATATTCTATAATTTTTGTCAAAATAAAGCACTTAAAGTGATTGAAGGATGTGAAAAAATGGAAAAGAATAAGAAAGTAACTGTATTATTATCGAGCTTTAACGGTGAAAAATACTTAGAGAACCAATTAAAAAGTATAATATCTCAGAGAGGTGTTGATACAAAAATACTTGTTAGAGATGATGGTTCAACAGATGATACAATCAATATATTGGATAGATATAAGGAATCTGGATATCTTGATTGGTATACAGGAGATAATTTAAAACCTGCTCGCAGTTTTTTAGATCTAATATCACACACGTCTAATTCTGATTACTTTGCTTTTTGTGATCAAGATGATATATGGGATGAGAATAAACTAGAGATAGCCGTTAATATTTTAGATAAATTTGATCCCAGTCAGCCTTCTTTATATTTTTCAAATGTTAAAGTTGTAGATGAGAATTTGGTTTTTATTGAAAAGACTTCATTAAATCCTGATTTAGATTTAGCTCACTCTCTTATTCACTATTCTGCCTTTGGTTGTACTGAAGTATTTAATCAAAATTTAGTAAACCATATTAAAGAGTATAAAAGTGATAAGATTGAGTCACATGATAATTGGATTTATAAAGTATGTTTATCGTTAGATGGCAATGTATTTTTTGACGAGAATTCATACATATTATATAGGCAACATTCACACAACTTCATTGGTATAAATAATTCTTTTTGGAAAACTACTTGGAATAGATTTTTAACTCCGTTTAAGAAAAAAGATCGACAAAGAATGCTAGATGCAAAACAAATTATCAGTGGATATTGGATGAAAATCACACCAGCTAATAGAGAAATATTAAATAGAATTGTCAATTATAGAACAAGTTTAAAGAATAAATTGGCATTACTATTTGATAAAAGATTTAAATCAAAAAATCGAAAAAGAAATATATTATTTTATTTATCAGTATTATTTGGATCATTATAATTATTTCATTAACTTATTAAGTAAAATAACATAGAAAGGATAGGTGTTTATGAATAAATCAATGAAAATAGAAAAAATGAGTGGACTTGTTTTAACACTTGTTCTTTTATCATTTATAGTAGATATGGGTGGAGCTTTTCATATTAAAGATTTTGCATTTATTATTGTGATAATTTATGATTTTTACCTTTTGACAGTTATTGCTTTAAAACTACCTTCAAAATTATTTTTGGTCGAAGGAGTTATATTCGGAGTGTTTCCCGTGATTCTTATGTTAACTAGTTATATTCTTTTTAACATTCCATTTTCAATTTCAATTAATGAATTAAGCTCATTTTTATTGTTTGCACTTTTTCCTATATTTTTGACTTTGGATTCAAATATAATATACAAAAAAATTAAGAATATGCTGTATTATGCAAGTTTAATTGTAATTTTCACTTTTATTATGTTATTGATTTTTGGTGTTTTAAATCTAACTGGATACCTAACAGCAATAGATAGTTTTACTAGAAAATATAACATAGGTTATATTGGACAAGCAGGATTTTTAGGATTACCATTTTTCGCTCCTAATGTATATTATAAATGGAGCATGTGGCTTATTGGTAGTGTCATATTTAATATTGAAAATAGAAAGAGATTATTAGTTTCTTTATTTGCAATGGCATTAACATTTTCTACAGCAGTTATTTTGTTTTCAGTTTTAGGAGTCATAATATGGTTAATTATTAATAGAAAATACACGAGTCTAATTAAAATGACATTTATTTCATTATTTATTATTGGGATTTTCCTATCAATAAGTAGCACATCAAATATCATTTTTGGTATCTTCAGTAAATTTTCTATAAACAATATCTCGACCTTAAGAAAAGTGGAAACAATTAAGTCAATATTACCTCTTTTTAAAGATGGGACAACGGCAATTATTGGGATGGGAATTGGATCTGAATTCTATAGTTTTGGTGTTAATAGATTTGTATCAAGTGTTGAAGTTAGTCATTTTAATATGATGAGGCAATTTGGACTAATATATAGTTTTTTGTTTTTTGGATTTATAATTTGGAGATCAATTAGTTTTCTTAGAAGGGACACTTTTAAAATGAAATTAGGTCTAACTCTACTGCTACTATTTTTTGCAGCTGGGACAAACCCCTTGTTATTATCTCCAATTGTATTCCTATTTATAGTACTGAGTTCAAGCGAAGAATATAAAAAAAAGATTAATAGAAAGGTGGTATAAAATGAAAGGTATTATTTTAGCGGGAGGCAGCGGTACTAGACTATATCCATTAACAAAAGTAATAAGTAAGCAACTGTTGCCTATTCATGATAAACCTATGATTTACTATCCTTTAAGCATTCTTATGCTTGCAGGAATACAGGAAATATTGATAATATCAACTCCCACAGATACTCCAAGATTTAAGGAACTTTTTGGCAATGGAGAATCATTTGGAATCAAGTTACATTATGCAGTTCAACACAATCCTGATGGACTTGCCCAAGCTTTTATTATTGGAGGTGAATTTATTGGAGATGATAATGTAGCGATGATACTTGGGGATAACATCTTCTATGGAAATGGATTGACTAATAAACTTAAAATGGCAGTTGAAAATGCCAACAATGGAAAAGCAACCATATTTGGATATCATGTACATGATCCAGAGCGTTTTGGAATTGTTGAACTCGATAAAGACGGTAGAGCAATATCAATAGAAGAAAAACCACTAAATCCTAAATCAAATTATTGCGTAACAGGACTTTATTTTTATGATAATAGAGTCGTAGAGTTCTCGAAGAAAGTTAAACCAAGTTCTAGAGGAGAACTTGAAATAACTTCACTAAATCAGATGTATTTAAATCATAATGACTTGAACGTGATTACTCTTGGTAGGGGATTCACATGGTTAGATACTGGAACTCATGATTCACTAGTGGATGCAACAAATTTTGTGAAAATGACTGAAGAACATCAAAATTTAAAAATTTCTTGTTTAGAAGAAATAGCATACAAAAATAATTGGATTTCGAAAAGTAAATTAATTGAACAGGGTAATTTTTTATCAAAAAGCAAATATGGTCAACACTTGCTGGCCGTTGCAAACAATGAAATTAAATATTGAGGTTTAGTATGAAAAAAATTAAAACAAAATTAAATGAAGTATTTATAATCGAACCAGATGTATATGAAGATAATAGAGGGTGGTTCTGTGAAACATTTAATAAAGAAAAATATAGACAGATTGGGATTAACGATGATTTTTTACAAGATAATCACTCGTATAGTGCTGAAAAAGAAACATTAAGAGGAATTCATTTTCAGATAGGTGACTCTGCTCAAACTAAATTAGTTAGATGTACAAAAGGTAGAGTTCTTGATGTGGTAGTCGATTTACGAAGACTGTCAAATACTTTCGGACAATGGATATCTGTTGAATTGAATGAAGTAAATAAAAGACAAATATATATACCTAGAGGTTTTGGACATGGGTTTGTAACCTTAACAGATAATTGCGAGTTCGTTTACAAGGTTGATAATTATTACTCAAGAGATAATGACAGAAGTTTACTTTGGAATGATAAGACCTTAAGTATTGATTGGCAAACGAGTAATCCCAAATTATCTGATAAAGATAAATATGCGAAAAACCTCAAAGAAATTGGGGAATTATTTTGAGAATTGTTTTATTATTAAGACCGATGACAAAAATAGGATGCAAATGCAAACAAATTTTAATTGAATTATGTTGTAATCATATTATTTCAAAATTTAGTTGTATAAAACAATTAAAAACAGTTTAAATAGGATTATTACAGAATGAAATTGGTTAAATTGGAGGGAAATAATGTGATTTATGCTGTTGTTGTTATATTTTATAATCCTGATGAAAATGCCATAGATAGAATTAGTACATACTCTGATAATTTTGATGATATTTTAATTATTGATAACTCAGAGATATATTCTAATAAAACCGTTGAAAGGTTAGTTCAATATAATAATTGTACATATCATAAAATGAATGGAAACGAAGGTATGGCAAAAGCTTTAAACTATGCATTTTATAGAGCCATCGATAAAAATTTCGATTTTATTCTTTCAATGGATCAAGATAGTATTTATAGTATAGAAAATATTAATAACATGAAGAAGTATATTGAATTTAATTTTGATGAAGCAATAGGCATATTTTCACCATCATATTCAAAATTATATTTTGATGAAAATAGTCAAGAATTTATTGCTGCAAAAAGCAGCATTAAAAGAAACGAAATTAAAAAGGTTTCATTTTGTATGACGTCTGGTAGTTTTGTGAATGTGAAAGCATTAACCAAAATATTACCTTTAGAAGACTATTTTATCTCATATGTAGATAACCTTTTGTCTACAAAACTAAAAGAGAACGGTTATGAGTTAATTAGAGTTGGTACGTCTTATTTTTCTCAACAAGTTGGAGGCATAGTTAAAAATACTATATTTAATCGATTATTTAGGATTGTACATCATGATGACATTAGATATTATTATATGGTTAGAAATAATTTGCTATTAGGAGAAAGATTTAAAAAGTTCAGTATTAAGAGGATAAAAAACAGAATTGGTTTATTTAGAATTCTAGGCAATTTACTAATTGGTGAAAAAAACAAAACAAAAAAACTAAAGGCTTGTTGGAAAGGTTATAAAGATTTTAAACAAAAAGTTATGGGAAAGGCAAATTGTGATTTTAATTAAACTAATTATAAAATGAACATTAACAAAAAAAGGAGTGATATTATGTATAATCCATTAGTTTCCATTATTATACCTGTATATAACGGTACCAATTATTTAAACGAAAGCATTAATTCCGCACTAGCTCAAACTTATGACAATATCGAGATTATTGTTGTAAATGATGGTTCTACCGACAACGGAGAAACTGAAAAATTAATCCTTTCTTATCAAGATAAAGTTAAGTATTTGAAGAAAGACAATGGTGGGGTTGCTTCAGCACTAAATTTGGGAATCCAAAATATGAAAGGGGACTGGTTTTCATGGTTAAGCCATGATGATTTATATTATCCAAGTAAGATCGAAGAACAAATAAAAATATTAAGGAGAAAATTAGATCTTAATCCTCAAATAGATTTAACAAAAGAAGTAGTTTACACAAACAGTGAAATAATCGATAAAAATGGTAAGTTATTATTCAAGTGGAAAAATAGAACTATTGATAACCTGTCTAACATTGAAATTGTTATTGAAGCGTTGAGAGTGATCAAATTAAATGGATGTTCATTTTTATTAAACAAAAAATGTTTTGAGCAAATTGGAACTTTTAGAGAAGATATGAAATTACTAAATGATTTTGAATATTGGAATCGTTTGCTATATAACGAATATAAATTTAATTATGTTCCACAAATTTTAGTTCAAGGTAGAATGCACAGTGCTCAAGTTTCGGCGACTATTGGATATTCAAAGGATAACTGGGAACAAGACGAATTTTGGGGAAAAATTATTAGTTTCACATTTGAAGGCTCTGAACCTAAAAAAAGTAAATATTTGTATAAAATAGGTAAATATGCTTTAATAAATGGAAGAAATGATGCTGCACATATATCATTTAAGCATGCAAAAACTTTGTCTAAAAAATACAAATATCTTATTCCTATAACAAGTAGTTATATAAAGACTTATAGATGCTTTCGTGAAATAGCAAAAAAAATTTATATAAAAATTAAGTTTGGTTAGAAAACTGTTCGACTTAGAATATATTATATTCTTGTTTTATTTGGAAAATTAAATGTACTTTTAGGAGATGAAACTAATGTTTAAAAATAAAATACTATTGATAACTGGTGGAACTGGATCATTTGGAAATGCTGTTATGAGAAGATTTTTAGATTCAGAAGTAAAAGAGATTAGAATTTTTTCTAGAGACGAAAAGAAGCAAGATGATATGAGGAAACTATACAATAATGACAAATTAAAATTTTTCATTGGGGATGTACGTGATATTACTAGCATAAAAAATGCCATGAGGAATGTTGATTTTGTTTTTCATGCTGCTGCTTTAAAACAAGTACCATCGTGTGAGTTTTTTCCTTTAGAAGCGGTGAAAACAAACATTATAGGAACTGATAATGTTCTTACTGCTGCAATTGAATTAAATGTTAAGAAAGTGATTTGTTTATCTACCGATAAAGCAGCATATCCAATTAATGCAATGGGAATATCGAAAGCAATGATGGAAAAAGTTTTTGTTGCAAAAGCAAAAACAGTTTTAGAGGGAGAAACCTTAATATGTGGCACACGATATGGAAATGTCATGGCTTCAAGAGGATCAGTTATTCCTTTATTTGTGAATCAAATTAAGTCGAAAAAATCATTGACAATTACCAATCCAAAAATGACTAGATTTTTAATGAGTTTAGAAGAGGCAGTAGATTTGGTAGTATTTGCTTTTCAATATGCAAAATCTGGTGATATTATGGTTCAAAAAGCTGATGCATGCACAATTGAAGATTTAGCTGAGGCAATCAAACAACTTTTTCAATCTGATGTTGGAACAAAAATTATTGGAACAAGACATGGCGAAAAATTATACGAAACATTACTTACAAAAGAAGAATTATTAGTTGCAGAAGACAAAGGTAATTTTTTTCGTATCCCATCGGATAAGAGAACTCTAAATTATGAAAAGTATTTTGATAAGGGTAATGTTGAATTAGAAGAAAAATCTGACTATAATTCTCACAATACTAGATTGCTTTCTGTTAACGAAATCAAAGAAAAATTACTAAAACTAGAATACATACAAAATGAATTGAAGAATTTTGGTCTATAAAGATGAACATACTATTGATAGACGGTAATGGAAAGACTGGTCATGTAACTAAAAAAATTATGGAGAATTCTGGAATAAATATTGATAATTTTGATTTAAATTATGAGAATGATATTGGAACTATTCAGTTTGATGAAATAGTCAAGTATATTTTAAAAAACACTCCTGATTATGTTATTAATTTTTCTAGAGTAATTAATCAAGAGGCTGAAAGAAAAAAGTTATTGGCTATATCAGTTAACTCATTCTTTCCACATTTGTTAGAATATATCACAAAAAATATGGATACTAAAATTATACATATCAGTACTGATTGTGTTTTTTCAGGAAACAACGGGCCATATATTGAAACAGATACAAAAGATGGAAATAGTTTTTATGCTTTAACAAAAAGTGTAGGTGAGTTGGAGAATGAAAAAGACCTAACGATTAGAGTATCAATTATTGGTCCTGATCCCAATCCACAAGGTACTAGACTATTTAATTGGTTTATGAATCAAAATAATGAAATATTTGGATACGGGAAAAATATGTGGAATGGTGTGACTTCTATTGAGCTGGCAAGAATATTAATTCAACTAATTGAATATAATACAAAAGGGATAGTACATATTGCATCTAAACCAATTAGTAAACTAGGTTTATTAGAAAAATTTAATGAGTATTTTAGAAATAATTCGATTACCATCACAAATAGCAATGAAGTTATAAGTAACAAAGTATTAATAGACACTAAATTAAGCAATAAAATTTTTGTAAAATCATACGATGATCAAATGAGTGAAATGAAGAAGTGGATTGAAGAGAATAAGGATTTATATAAACATTACTCAAATAAAGGAGATTGAAAAATGGGAAAATTAAAACTTATGACGGTTGTTGGAACAAGACCAGAAATCATTAAACTGTCAGAAATAATTAAGAAAGCAGATTTATATTTCGATCATATATTGGTACATACAGGTCAAAATTATGACTATACTTTAAATCAAATATTTTTTGAGGAATTAGGTATAAGAAGCCCAGATTATTTTTTAAATGTTGTCGGAGATAATCTTGGAGAAACTATTGGAAATGTTATTTCAAAATCATATAATATTTTAACAGAGTTGAAACCAGATGCTATACTTGTTTTAGGAGATACAAATTCTTGTTTGAGTGTTATTTCAGCAAAAAGACTAAAAATACCTGTATTTCATTTAGAGGCTGGGAATAGATCGTTTGATGAAAATTTACCTGAGGAAATAAACAGAAGGATAATTGATCATGTCAGTGATGTGAATTTATGTTATTCAGAGCATGCTAGGAGATATTTGAATTTCGAAGGAACTCCCAAAGAAAGAACTTTTGTTGTTGGGTCTACCATGGCTGAAGTGTTAGATGCGAATATAGATAAGATAAATAATAGTTCTATTCTCACTAAGTTAGGATTAGAAAAAAAGAAATACATTTTGTTGTCTGCTCACAGAGAAGAGAATATTGACATAGAAAGTAATTTTTTTGTTTTGATGAACGCAATAAATGCTATTGCCGAGAAGTATGATTATCCAGTAATTTATAGTGTTCATCCAAGAAGTAAAAAATATATAGAGAAAAGAAATTTTGAATTCCATAAAAATGTAAAAAGTTTAGCACCATTTGGATTTCATGATTATAATAAACTTCAACAAAATGCATTTTGTGTTGTTTCTGATAGTGGAACTGTTTCTGAGGAGGCTAATTACTTTAAATATCCTGCTGTATCTATTAGAACAAGCACTGAAAGACCTGAGGGTATTGATAAAGGAACTTTTATAATAGGAAATATTACATCTCAAGAAGTATTGCAGGCTATAGAACTTGCGATTGAAATGGATTCAAATAATGATTTGAGTGTTGACATACCAGATTATATAGACAGAAATGTAAGTACAAAAGTAATAAAGATAATACAAAGTTATGTTGGGTTAGTGAATAAAACGGTTTGGAAAAAATAAAAATAGTGTAATCAATAAATTTATTTTGAAAAAATACCTAACAAAATTATTTAATTTAAAAATATGTATGTAATATAAGATGAATATATCACAAAGGAGAAGTTATGAGTAAAACTAAGAAAAATATCTATGTTGCTATGAGTGCAGATATAATACATGATGGTCACATAAAAATAATTAATGAAGCACACAAATATGGTGAGGTTATTATTGGTTTATTAGATGATGAGGTTATTTCTTCATATAAAAGATACCCGTTATTAGGCTTAGAGCAACGTAAAGTGATTTTCTCATCAATTAATGGTGTTAGTCAAATAGTTGTACAAAAATCATTGGATTATTCAGATATATTACGAGAGTTAAGACCGAATTATGTAATTCACGGTGATGATTGGAAAGAAGGTACTCAAAAACCGATTAGAGAAAAAGTGTTGGAAGTTTTAGATGAAATAGGTGGAGAACTTATTGAAGTCCCTTACACTAGAGGAGTTTCGATCACTGCTTTAGAAGAAGCATTAACTGCACTAGGTACAACACCTGATGTAAGAAGAGCTAAGTTAAGGAGATTAATTAATTCAAAGGAATACGTTACAGTGCTTGAGGCACATAATGGTTTAACAGGCTTAATTGTCGAAAAAACACAAGTTGAAGTAAACGGCAAACCTAAGTCTTTTGATGCGATGTGGATTAGTAGTCTTTGTGATTCAACAGCAAAAGGTAAACCAGATATTGAATTAGTAGACTTAACATCAAGATTGAACACAATAAATGAAGTTATTGAAGTAACTACTAAACCAATCATTTTAGATGGAGATACGGGTGGTAAAGTCGAGCACTTTGTGTACACAGTTAGAACGTTGGAAAGACTAGGTGTATCAGCCGTTATTATCGAAGATAAGGTGGGATTAAAAAAGAATTCATTATTTGGAACAGATGTTGAACAAACGCAAGATACCATTGAAAATTTTCAACATAAAATAAGAGAAGGCAAAAAAGCGCAAGTAACTAGTGAATTTATGATTATTGCTAGAGTTGAGAGTTTGATTTTAAAACAAGGTTTAAAAAATGCTTTGAAACGGGCTCATGCATACGTTGAAGCTGGTGCTGATGGTATTATGATTCATTCTAAAGAGAAAGACCCAAAAGAAATTCTTGATTTTATTGATTCATTTAGAAAAGATAATAAAAATACACCAATCGTAGTTGTTCCATCATCATACAATACCATTACTGAACAAGAATTAAGCAAGCATGGCGCTAATATCGTTATTTATGCTAACCATTTAATTAGATCTGCATTCCCAGCGATGAAAAAAACTGCCGAAACCATTTTACAAGCCGGAAGGGCAAAGGAAGTAGATGAAATGTGTTTGCCAATTAAGCAAATTATCACATTGATTCCAGAAAGGTAGTACAAGATGATAGATACCATTAAATTTTATGAATTTTTAAAATCTCAAGACGTAAACTTTTTCACTGGTGTACCAGATTCACTACTCAAACAAATTTGTTCATGCATTTCTGATAAAGAAAGCGATAATCACATTATCGCAGCTAATGAAGGAAATGCGGTTGGTTTAGCGACAGGTTATCATCTTGCGACTGGAAAAGTACCATTAGTATATTTACAAAACTCGGGTCTAGGTAACACTGTTAATCCTTTAATTTCACTTGCATCAGATACTGTATATTCTATTCCGATGTTGCTTATGATTGGGTGGAGAGGTGAACCAGGAGTTAAAGATGAACCTCAGCATATTAATCAGGGTGCTGTGACAGAAGAATTATTAAAAACAATGGATGTCAATTATGAAGTTTTATCTTTTGATTTAGAAGAAGCTATTGATCAAACTAAAAAACTTTTGGAATTGGCTACTATAAATAATAAACCAACAGCCATTCTAATCCGTAAAGACACTTTTAGTAATTATTCATTTAAAAATAATACTCAATATGAGAGCACAATAACAAGGGAAACGGTTTTAGAAGTAATTTTAAAAAACTCAAGTGAAAAAGCGTATATTTTTTCTACAACTGGTAAAACTTCTCGCGAAGTCTTTGAATTAAGAGAAAAACTTAAGCAATCACATAATAGAGATTTTCTTACTGTTGGTTCTATGGGACACACATCGAGTATTGCATTAGCATTTTCTAAATATAATTCAAGTAATGTAATATGTATTGATGGAGATGGTGCTTTACTCATGCACATGGGATCACTTCCAATCAATTCTCAATATTCCAATACTAATTTTAAATATATTTTGATTAATAATTATGCACATGAGTCTGTTGGTGGTCAAAAAACAATTGCCAATAAGATTGATTTTCTTAAATTATTTGACTCTGTTGGGTTTAAATATGTCAAAAGTGTATCTTCTTTAGAAGAACTTACAGATGTTCTGCAATCAAAAGAATTTAAAGATAATAATTTTGCTCTAGAAGTATTGGTTAAGTTGGGTTCTAGAAGTGACTTAGGCAGACCAACAATAAGTCCTCAGCAAGGTAAGAAAAATTTAATGGGGACTGTTTAGTATGGATGCTTTAATCTTTAATTCTGGATTTGGTTCAAGGATTGCAGATTTAATTAAAGACTCACACAAGTCATTAATTAATATACATGGTGAATCAGTATTATCAAGACAATTACGAATTCTAGCATCGTTTGATATTGATAAAGTGATCATTACAACGGGACCAAATACAGATAAACTTCATTTAGAGACAGCATTAAAAAACTATCCTTTTGAGATAGTTTTTGTGCATAACTCAGTCTTTAATACAACTAATTATATCTATTCAATGCACTTAGCTAATCAGCATTTAAAAAATGACACTTTAATTCTACATGGAGACTTAGTTTTTAATGAAGGTGTAATTGAAAAGCTGATAGGTCATACTGGCGATTGTGTATTACTTGATGAAGATGTTGAATCATACCTTAAGGATTTTAAAGCAATTACAGATAATGGCTTAGTGAAGGAGATATCTACTAAATTTGAAAACTATGATTTTGGACTTCAACCTGTCTATAAACTTTCAAAAAATTCTGTTATAAAATGGAAAAACAAAGTTAGTGAATATGTAGAAAAAGATGATATAAAAGTTTATGCTGAAAATGCTTTAAATGAATTATTAATCAATCAAATCAAATTAAAAGGTGTTAAAATTGATACTGACTTTTGCAAGGAAATTGATACACCGGAAGACTACCATAATATATTAAATGAAATTAATGATTATGATTATAAACAGGAAATATTGATTGGTGCATTCGAAGAACATATAAAACGAAATGTCAGCCAATCTGATAGGGTTATTTTAGTGACATTCAGTATTATTTCTAGACAAGTCTTTGATAAACTCTCATTCATCACAAATAAAGAAGTTATTATTTATGATGATGCGAATCCAGAAAAAGAAGACATTGTCAAATTTATAAAATTAATTGATGATTTTAATCCTGATTATGTCATTTCTGTCGGTGGTGGTAGTGTCATCGATTTTTCAAAATGTCTAATAGATTTCAGTAAAACTCTTGCAAAACACATTGCAATACCAACTACATGCGGAACAGGAAGTGAATCAACAAGATTTGCTGTTTATTATGAAAATGGTATCAAACAATCATTAAATAAAAATAAAGTTTTGCCAGATGTTGCTGTCTTAGATTCATCATTGTTACAAAGTCTTCCACGAAGTGTTTTAATAAGTAGTGTTTTAGATGCTTTCGCTCAATCCATAGAGTCATATTGGGCTAAAAAATCAACTGAGACTTCTAAGAAATATAGTTTGGAAGCATTTAAGATTATATATCCAATTTTAAAAAAAGGGTTATCTAATGATAAAGAGACATTAGAAAAATTAGAGTATGCTTCTAATTTAGCGGGCAGAGCAATTAATATCACGACAACGACATCTGCACATGCTTTATCATATAATATTACTAAATTATTTGGAATCCCACATGGATACGCTGTTTGTATGACATTGCCATTTATTTGGGAAGTTCATCAATCAAAAATTGAAATTTTTGATAAAATGATGGAAGAAATAGTAGATGCTTCAGAGGTACAAAATAATAGTGATTTAATTATCGAAATCTTCAACATTCTAAATACTTATAAGGTTTGGAGAGGTGTTGAATACAATGATCAAGATTTAGACTTTCTTGTGAATAATGTTAATTTAGAGCGTCTTGGTAATAATCCATACAAATTTAATAACTTTGAGATAAAAGAGATTTATAAAAAAGCTTTGAATATAAAATAAAAAACTTACGGTAACAAGCCTCTTCATATTTGTGATAAAATATTAATACAATCAACCCAATTATTAGGAGGAGTTTCCTATGTCAAACTATGTATTAGCTACTGATTCATGCTGTGACCTACCTTATGAATTAGTCAAAGAACTTAATCTTGAAGTCATTCCACTATCTGTAGAGATAAAAGGAAAAGTTTATCATAACTATCCAGATGAAAGATATATTAAAACAAAAGATTTTTATGAAATGATGAGAGAAAAAGAAGTTGCTACAACCTCACTCATTAATGTTGGTGAGTTCTTAGTTTTCTTTGAGCCATTCTTAAAAAAAGGAAAAGATATTTTATATGTTGGTTTCTCATCAGCGCTATCTGGTACCGTTCAAAGTGCGCGTATCGCTGCTGAAGAGTTAAAGCTAACCTATCCTGATCGAAAGATTATGGTTGTAGATTCTCTATCTGCTTCGATGGGACAAGGTCTTCTTGTGTGGTATGTCGCGAAACGTGTGAAAGCCGGTAAACCGATTGAAGAAGTAGAAGCGTGGGTTGAAAACAACCGTCTAGAACTATGCCATCTATTTACAGTTGATGACCTAGGGACATTAAGACGTGGTGGACGTCTATCTGGTACAGCTGCTTTGTTAGGTTCTCTACTCAAGGTAAAACCAGTACTACACGTATCAGATGAAGGTAAACTCATTCCTGTTAAAAAGGCACGTGGTCGTAAGACCTCACTTCAAGTGATCGTTGATCTCATGAAGGAAAAGATAAAAGATCCTGAATCTCAAACCGTCTTTATATCTCACGGTGATGATTTAGAAGATGCGAATTATATTAAAGGCTTAATTAGTGAGCAACTTGGCGTGAAAGAATTCGTAATTGGCCAAATTGGACCAGTCATTGGTGCACATTCAGGACCAGGAACAATCGCCGTATTCTTCTTAGGAAATCCAAGATAACAAGTTAGAGCCACACACCTAGCAGGCCCCCCTAGCTATTTGTGTGGTTTTTTTATTTATTGATGCCAATTATTCTTGTTGGTGGTAAAATAATAATAGACAAACAATACACAATTGGGATGGAAAATATGAATAAAATATATGTTTCATTTGAGGAAATGAGAACGTTTATGGAAGACGCTTTTGTGCGTGTTGGCGTACCTTTTGATGATGCCAAAACATGTGCGAATGTGTTACTTGAAAGTGATTTAAGAGGCATTGATTCACATGGTGTGAATCGCTTTAAAGTCTTTTATATTGATCGGATTTTAAATGGTATTCAAGAAGCGGTCACTCATCTTGAGGTTGTTAAGGAAACCGCGACAACCGCCGTGATTGATGGTCATAATGGGATGGGTATGGTAATTGCTACAAAGGCGATGACCATGGCGATAGAAAAAGCGAAAGTGTATGGTTTAGGCATGGTTGTTGTCAGACACTCCACCCATTACGGCTTTGCAGGTTATTATCCTTTAATGGCTGTTAAAGAAGGTTTAATTGGGATGACGGGTACAAATGCCCGTCCAGCCATCGCACCGACATTTGGCGTCTCTAACATGCTTGGAACGAACCCCTTAACCTTCGCGATGCCAACGGATGAAGCATTCCCGTTTTTCTTTGATGCTGCAACCTCCATTGTGCAACGAGGTAAGATCGAATATTATATGAAAAACGGTTTAGATACACCAGAAGGCTTAGTGGTTGATAAAGCAGGTCAAACACTTACAGATAGCAAGAAAATTCTAGAACGCTTAGTTAAAAATCAAGCAGCGCTTGCGCCACTTGGTGGGATTGGTGAAGCACATGGTGGCCATAAAGGTTATGGGTTCGCGACTGTTGTGGAAATTCTAAGTAGTGCTTTACAATCTGGTGCGTTTCTTCACATGTTATCCGGTGTGTCAGAAGATGGTGGTTCAAAACCAATTCCAGTCGGTCATTTCTTTTTAGCAATCAACCCTGACTTCTTTATGGGTTTAGAGGCGTTTAAGAAGACAGCGGGTGATATCCTAAGAAGTTTAAGATCATCTGAAGTAGCACCAGGTGAAGCGAAGATTTATACAGCTGGTGAAAAAGAGTATCTTCATTCATTAGAAAGAAAAGAAACGGGTATTCCATTAAACGATGTTTTAACAAAAGAATTAATAGACGTTCGAGATCAACTCAAGATAAACCATATCTTTTCATTTGAAACATAAGATAGGCTTTTGCTTATCTTTTTTATTTCATTTGCAAAAAAAATAAATAAGCGATATATTAGTAGTGTTAGGGACGATACCACTCGTCTATTTTCATCATATCTTAGTGAAAGCATATGCATTATGCTTTTTTTGTTCGTCTAATAATGATAAATTGATGGTGAAGAGTGATGGCTATGATAAAAAGAATTAAACACATATTAAAAGGTATGAAAGAAACGATCCTGCATTTCGGATTGATTTCTTTAATTATCATACCTGTTTTTATACTATTGAACACATTACTCTATATTGGCATTAATATACAAGAAGATATTATCAATACAAGTCTACAAGCATCTGCGAATAGTGAATTAAGTAATATTACCTTATTTGTTAATGCACGTATTGATGCCCTTCATGATGATGTTCACGTGATCGTCAACGCGAATGAAACAAATGAATATTTACATGACCAATCTATCAATAATCTTAACCAATATCAAGCGATGTTATATCGCATTATGGAGAGTAAAGAATCTTTTATTCATATCAATATCATCGAACCTACTGGTGATATAGTTTATGAGATTGAAAGACAATCTCATGAGATATTAACGACGACATCTGGTTATTTAGGTAGTATTGCATCTGAAGCATATTATCAATCAGTTTTAACGATGGATGAAGGTCAGATCTTTGTATCAACATTATATTTAAATGAAGGTCAACCGATGATGACCTATATTAAACCGCTTTATATGGATGATACATTAATAACGATATTATCAATTGAAGTATCAGCCCATCAAATCTTATCTGTGATAGAAAATTATGCAGATGAGCATATTGATTTCTTACATATTGGTCTGATCAATCATCACACATTATGGTCTTTTGATATGAACCAACAACTCATCATATTCACTGATTTAGAAGAAATTAATGCGATATTAAACCGAATTGATACAAATGATTATACCATTTCAGAGATTATAGATTTTAACGATGAACAAAATCATTTTGTGACACTTGATGATAATGAATTGAACTTCTATGTAGACATGCATTATCAAGAAGCCGTGAACGCGTCTAGTTATTATTTACTTAGATTCCCTTGGTTAATTGCCATCATCAACCTCGTGTTATTGGGTTTTATCAGTGTGATTGCTAATCTCGTTAAATCAAGAAACGATGATAAGATTTTAACGAATGCGAATATCTATTTATCTGAACAAAGTAGTGACGCTGTTGTTGTTACGTCTTTTGACTCAAAGATTACTTATACGAATCAAGCGTTCTTAAGAAACTACGAATATCATCATGATGAGGTGATTCATCAAAATCTAGATGAGTTAATTAGTATGCCAGCATTATATCCAAACTATGACAAATCATCTCAAAAAGAATACATTTATTTCAATTGGACAAAAACGAGATCAAACATTTATTTATTGAGACATTTACGTATTAAAAGAGAAAGTGCGGTTAGAAAGTCACGCAGACATTACATCTATGTTTATTCTGAACCGAAAATAGAACTAGATGATTATCAAAAATATATAACAAAGAAAGAAGAGACTTTAATTACGTTTAGATCGTTATTAGGTCTTGAACCACTCATCATCAATCAAACGATCGCGATTATGTTTAAACTGGATGAAACAGATACGATTAAGTTTGCAGAATATATTATGTTGCATTGTCATGATATCAATATCGTTGCACAAGTGAAACATAATTATTTGTTACTCTATTTAAATCATGCAACAAAGTCATTTGAACAAATCATTGATGAACTTGAACTCTTACTTGAACGATATCGTTACCTACCGTATGTCGGTCAAGATTTCTCTCATCTGTTTGTGGCATCAAAAGCAGATGAGCATATCAACACCATTGACAAGCTCATGGATAGTTTAATCTTATCCTTAGAAATCGCGCGATCTAACCCACAAAACCCCCATGTCATCTATGATGAGCGTATGCATGAACAAATTGAACGTGAAAGAGAGATTAGAAACGAATTATTTAATGCGTTTACAAATGATGAGTTTTATATGGTTTATCAGCCACAGATGCACTTAAGAACAAAACGATTCTTTGGTGTTGAATCACTCTTGAGATGGCAAAATGAAAAACTTGGATTTATCTCACCTGCGGAATTTATTCCAATCATTGAAAACAGTTATTTTGTTAATCAATTAACGGCGATGGTCTTAAAGAAAGTCATTCGTGATTTTGAACCATATCGCAATCAACTACCAAAGAAGTTTAGAATATCTATTAATATCACGGCATTTGATTTTAAAGATTATGATATGGTCATGCATTTAATTGAAATCATTGAAGAAAGCGAGTTGCCAAGTGATCGGTTTATCTTTGAGATTACAGAAAGTCATTATATTGATAACATCGAAAAAACCAATCACATGGTTGATTTACTTCATGCAAAAGGTATTTTAATCGCGATTGATGACTTTGGTACAGGATATTCATCCATCAATTCACTTAAATCAATTAAAATCGATTTAGTCAAACTTGATCGTTCATTCATTAAAGATTATCCAAACGCGGATAATGGGGATATGGTTAAAACCATCATTAACTTAATTCATGGGTTAAAGAAAACAGTTATTGTGGAAGGGACTGAGACACAAGCACATATGGACTTCTGTGATGAAAATCATTGTGAGTATGTACAAGGGTATTATGTGTCTAAACCGGTCTCCATTAGTGAGGTAATGAAGATTATCACATCATGACCATTTTGAAAACATTTACATGTTTGAAAGTGGTCTTTTTCTTTTGTTAGTTCATCAAAAGTGGTATACTACTAGAGGTTAATACATATGATATATGTAAGGAGTTAATATAAAATGATTAGAAAAACAAAGATTATTTGTACAGTAGGTCCATCGATTGATACAAAAGAAATGTTAAGTAACATGATTGATGCAGGTATGAACGTTGCACGTTTAAACTTTAGCCATGCAGATCACGCGGAACATTTAGCACGTATTGAAAATATTAGAGAACTCAATGCAGAAAAAAACACGTATATTGGTATCTTAGCAGATACAAAAGGTCCGGAAATCAGAGTCGGACAAATGGATGGTGTTGTGCCATTTAAGACAGGTGATATTGTTGAAATTTCTAAGGAACCAGTTTTAGGAACCAACAAGAAATTCCACATTGATGTCCCTGAATTATTTGATGATTTACTCCCAGGACAATTCATCTTAGTTGATGATGGTAAAATCAAATTTGAAGTCTTAAGTGTCAATACAGATATCATCACTGTTAAAACGTTAAATCCAGGCGTTATTAAAACAAAGAAAGGCGTTAACGTACCAAACGTTAAATTATCCATGCCTTTCGTTTCTGAAAAAGATAGAGCAGACATTTTATTCGTTGCTGAACAAAACGTCGATGTCATCGCTTTATCATTTGTTAGACGCGCTGAAGATGTCGTTGAAGTGCGTGAGATCTTAAAATCAGTTGGTAAAGATAAAATTGAACTCATCGCTAAAATTGAAAACCAAGAAGGCATGGATAATTTAGCAGCTATCTTAGAAGTCGCTGATGGTATTATGGTGGCTCGTGGTGATTTAGGCGTTGAAGTATCGACACAACTCGTTCCAATCTATCAAAAGAAGATGATTCGTCTTGCCAATGAAATTGGTAAACCAGTTATCACAGCCACACATATGTTAGAATCAATGATGGCTAATCCACGTCCAACACGTGCCGAAGCGAGTGATGTTGCTAACGCGATTTTAGATGGTAGTGACGCCATTATGTTAAGTGGTGAATCAGCAGCTGGTGATTACCCAATTGAAGCGGTTCAAACCATGGATACGATCGCATTAGCGATTGAACCAACCCTTCCTTATGAATCACGTTTAAAAAGAGCACAACATATTGCTAATCCGACAATTAATGACGCGATTGGTATTGCCGTCTCACAAGCGGCGTTATCGTTACCTACAGCGGATGTCATCGTTGCCTTCACTGAAACAGGTGGAACGGCTAAACGTATTAGTCGCTTTAGACCAGCAGATCCAATTATCGCTGTAACAAACGATAAATCAACATGTACAAGATTATCATACTATTGGGGTGTCACAGCTTACTATTCTCCAAAAGTAAGTGACTTCACATCATATGATGATGTTGCCATTAAAGTCGCTAAAGAATATGGTTATAAGCCAGGCACAACCGTTATTACAACATCAGGTTATGCACAAAAGCATGGGGCGACCAATACATTACGTATTATTGAAATCCCACAACCATAAATCATTTAAATCAATTTTTTATAAACAGTCATAGGACATGCTTTCACAGCATGTCCTATTTTTGGTATAATACATATATAGATTGTTTCCTGGGGTTTGCTATGAAACATAAAATCGTCAAATTTTTTATTAATCTAAAAATGCTATTTATCCAACTGGGATGGTTGCTCGCGATTGTCATTCCACTTTTTGTGTTTATCAACTGGGCGATTTTTACGATTGTTGATACACAAAAAGATACCATTAAAGAACGCTTATATATCTCTGCTGAAAAAGAACTTCAAAATATTGATTTATTTGTTAATACACGTTTAACATTTGTCCATGATGATATTCATGTCATTGAAAATGCCGATGAAACACATTTATATTTAGAAGATCCAACTCATGTAAACACGGAATCTTATCAACAATTGATTTATCGTATCGCTTTAAGCAAACCGTCATTTATCAATATGATGATGATGGATGTCAATGGTGATATTTTATATCAAGTTTCACGAGATGAAGATGAACAAGCTGTCGTTGTTACAGGAACGTTAGGAAGTTTATATAACGCGCTTCATTTTTCTGTCATTGAATCAATGGACACATCAAAAACCTACTTGTCAGAATTATATTTAAAAGACGGGAAACCCATCTTAACATTTGTCAAACCAATGGTTTATAATGATGTGTTACAATCTTATCTCGTCATTGATTATGATGCCAATGACTTAACCTCAGTTTTAGAATTATACACCACAGATGAAGAAGATTACTTTGAATTTGGGTTTATGAATGACGCTGCAATTTGGCTTGTTAACGATACGTCTTTTTCATTAATGAGAAATGAAGATTTAGCCTATCGAGAAAATTTACTTGATAAAATACTTCAAAATAGTGAAGTCGTTGTCAAATATTTTTCTTTTGACAATGAAGATCATCATTTCTTTGTGGAACAAACAAATTCACTCAGATTTTATATTATGCTTGATATTAACGCAGCCATTAATGATAGTGAATCTGTTTTTATTAGAAATGCACAATGGATTGCTGTATCAACCAATTTAATTGCAGGTGTATTAATCAGTTTTATTGCTTATATGCTTAGTGTCCGTAAAGATGATCGCTTACTCATTAATGCGAATATGTATCTTACTGTCCAAAATGAAGATAGTATCGTTATCATTGATAAAAGCTTAAGAATCATTTATATCAACCCTGCATTTGAGAAGATGTTTGGATATCATTTAAAAGATATATATCTCAAAAAGATTGTTCCAACCATCGGGGTACCTTACTTACCACTTAGATTTGATTTTAAGAAGATAAAAGAATATGACGATCATACGTGGCATATGACGAAATCAGGGATCTATTTATTACTGTATTTAAGAGTGAAACAAGAAGCGTCAATTGTTGGTAGAAATAAACACTTCATTGGTATTCATTCCAATTCACAAATCGTCTTAGATGATTATAAACTATATGCGAAAAACACGAGTTTCACCATGGATCCACTATTCCGGCTTTTTGAAACATTACCATTCGATGAACAACAATCCACGATGTTTTTCATTAAAACCATGGAAACAGATACCTATCATTTTGCTGATTTCATTAAAAAGCATGTCAAAAGTGATTATGTCATCACTGTTTTAAAATCTAACTTTGTGCTTATTTACGCGCGCATCAAACATGATCAGTTTATCCATGCAGTTACCCATATCGATAATCTGATTGAAACATATAGTTCATTACCTGATATAAGTAACAATTTCAGCCGAACATTTGTCGTTGCACGTGCCAGTCATACGTTGAGTAGAATCAATCTTTTGATTGAAGCAGCACTGGTCAGTATGAGTTATGCAAAAGAACGTAAACATGTCAGATATTTCATTTACTCAGAAAAAATCAAACAACATGTGATTAGGGACTATCATATTGAAAAAGAATTATCAAAGGGTTTTAAAGAACATGAATTCTATTTAGAATACCAAGTCGTTAAAGATGTGAAACAAAACAGGTTCATTGGGGCAGAGGCATTACTCAGATGGCATAATAAACATTTAGGACAAGTATCACCAGCTGAATTTCTTCCTGTGATTGAGAACAGTATTTATATTAATAAATTATCACTGATGGTATTAAGTATTGCTATCTTTGATTTTGAACAGATGGTATCAGAATTTAATGAAGATTTTAAAATCTCAATTAATCTTTCTCAATTTGATTTAAACAATGATTATATCATTGAACAAATGATGTTTAAAATTAATCAAAGTAATCTCACACCTGCACATTTCGTTTTTGAAATGACTGAAAATCAAATCATTAACAATCTGGAAAGAACGAAACAAACCATCGATGAATTACATCGACATGGTATAGAGGTAGCTGTGGATGACTTTGGTACTGGATACACATCCATTCATTTATTAAAGTCAATCAATGCCGATTATATTAAGATTGATAAACAATATATTAAAAACTATCCTTCCGAAGATAATGGTCGGATGTTGGATACGTTCATTGATCTCATTCATCGCTTTGATAAACCGATTGTCATTGAAGGTGTTGAGACAAAAGCACATATTGATTATTGTGTGAAACATCATTGTGAGTATGCACAAGGATACTATATTGCAAGACCGATGAATGCTGAGTCATTCAAAGAAAAGTTTAAACAAACGAAAGGGGTTAAATGATAACCCCTTTTTGTTTGAAATTCAAAATAAATGTGCTATTATAGGTTTAATGGAGGAAATACATATGCAAAAATTAAGAGAAAACAGCACATTTTTACCCCTATCTTTAATCGCTATTTTTACATTATTAATGATTTTTGATCGTATTGGATTAAATTCAACAGAAGGTTATATTTATCAGTTAGTACTGGCGTTATTCGCGTTAACCTACATTACAGGACATGGGAAGAAACCACGTCATGTTGTCAGTATTATGCTAGGTTTTTTATTTTGCTTTATAGGTGATTTATTCTTAGCAGGTGCATTCAAAGACTTTATTGATAGTGGTTTAAGAATGCCTTTAGGGATGGCAGGATTCTTTTTAGGTCACATCTGGTGGTTTATATCACTCTTGCAATACAAAGAGAAATATGAGCTAAAAAGAACGCTTATTGTCTTTGTTGTTGTATATGTTCTGATTTTTATCGTTTGGTTATTGTTAGTGAATAATCCAGATAACAGTTTCTTATCAATATTGGCATTGCTTTACTCTTGGGGGATTGCTGCACCATTCGCGTTAAGCGTGTCTATGGTAAAGACAGTCAAACCATATGCCTATTTGATTATTGGTTATGCGAATCTCATCTTCAGTGATACTTTAATCGCTGTCAGAGATATCAAAGGTTTAGATCCATTTGGTGGTTGGCATGATGATATCGTTTGGTGGACTTATTTAGTAGGAATTTCAGCGATAACATATTTCTTTGTGATTTATAAAAAAGCGTTTGATAGTGATATGCAAATTAAATCTTAATGATCAAAAGAACTCATTCAATCATGAGTTCTTTTTTTCTCTCGATTATGATACAATATGTTTATGGTTTTTAAAGGAGGAATATGATGCCAAAACAAGAACTTATTAAAGAGTTAGCAAAACTAGCCGTTAAGGTTGGTGTGAATGTCCAAAAAGGACAAACGTTAGTTGTAAGATCAACAACTGATACAGCAGACATGGCGCGTGCAGTTGCACATGAAGCATACGCTGCTGGTGCAGGTGAAGTACGTATGATCTGGCAAGATCCATATATTTCACATGACGCACTTATTTATAGAAGTGCTGAAGATTTAGCAAACATTCATGATTCATTTGTTGAGATGTATCATGAGATTATCGATGCAGGTGCATGCTTAGTCGCGATTGTCTCACCAGTCCCAGGACTCAATAGTGATACAGATCCAGAAAAGTCACATGCCATCATGAAAGCGACACAAGAAAAATTAGGCTTTTATCGAGAATACACCATGGGTAGTAAAGGTCAATGGACCATTATTGGAGCACCTAACGTGCATTGGGCAGAAAAAGTATTTCCTAATCTAAAAGGTGATGAAGCAGTAGAAGCTTTATATCAAGCGATTTTTGAAACATCACGTGTTCGTGAAGGTGAATCAGCTGTTGCTAATTGGGATAGACATAATGCGCAATTACTCGCACATAATGAGATTTTAAATAACCATAACTTTAAAGAACTACATTTTAAAAATAACTTAGGTACAGATTTAGTTGTTGGTTTAGTCAAAAATCACCGTTGGGCTGGTGGTGGTGAAAATACCACAACTGGTGTTTACTACAATCCTAATATCCCAACTGAAGAAAACTTCACGATGCCATCAACCACCAATGTCCACGGTAAAGTCGTCGCGACCAAACCACTTGATTATCAAGGTCGTTTAATCGATGGATTCTGGTTAGAATTTAAAGATGGTAAAGTCATAGATTTTGATGCGAAAGCAGAAAAAGAAACCTTACAAAAATTACTTGATACTGATGAAGGTTCAAGACGCATTGGTGAAATTGCGTTAATTAGTGATGATTCACCTATCTCAAATACAGGCTTACTCTTCTATAACACCCTTTATGATGAAAATGCCTCTTGTCATATGGCATTAGGTCGTGCCTATCCGATGAATGTTAAAGGTGGTCTAGATATGAGCCAAGAAGAATTAAACGCAGCAGGTGCGAATCATTCAATGGTTCACGTGGATTTCATGTTTGGTTCTCCAGATATGGAAATTACAGGGATTACCCAAGATGGTCAAGCTGTCGCGGTATTTAAAAAAGGAAATTTTGTAATCTAAAAAATAAGGACTAACAGTCTAACTGTCAGTCCTTTTTCTTTGGAATGTTAAAGAATTCTTCCATCATATCATCAATTGCTTTCGGTTTAGATATGACATAACCTTGTATATATGTGACATGATGTTTTTTACAATAATCGATTTGTTCTTGGGTTTCAGTGCCTTCCACTACAACCGGTTTATGCATGTCATGGATAATACTGATCATACGTTGTAATGTAAGTCCATCATCCTTATCCGGATAACCCATCATAAATTGTTTATCGATTTTAACATAATCGACTTCAATGGACTTTAATGAGCTAATGGATGAATAACCTGTACCAAAGTCATCAATCGCGATTTTGATATCATATTGATGAAGCATGTTGATAATTTTATTAGTACGTTCGATATGATCAATGTAGATACTTTCCAATATTTCAAACGTGAATGTAGATGAAGGAATCTGACTCTCTTCTATCACTTTGATGAGCTGGCTGATGACATAATCATTACCAAAATCAAAACCCGATAAGTTAATTGAAATTCTAAAATTCTCTGGTAATAAAGCCAAATAAGGCTTGATATCATGAATCACAAGGTTTAATACCATCAGTGATAAGTGATTTATATAAAAACTACTTTCTATGATAGGAATGAATTCATCCGGATAGATTTGTCCTAACGTATCGTTATGCCATCTAAGCAGTGCTTCGGCACCTTCAAAGTGATCATTTTCAAGATTTTTTTGAATTTGATAATTTACATAGAATTCATTGTTTTGAAAGCCGTCATCTAACGCTTTATAAATTTGATGTCTGCGTTTAATATTCATCTTCATGTCAGGATGATAAAAATGATGTCTCGTGTGTTTATGATGATCCAAACATGACATCGTGATGATTAAGGCATCAATTAGTGATGTTAAATGATCAACATCATCATTAGCCTGAGCAAGGGATAGTGTATATGTAAATTCATTGTTCGTCTCTGGCAAAAAGCGATAGAAATCGACTAAATTATCGATTTGTTCAATCATCTGATTAAATTCATCTGGCTTCACATTAACGTATAGCATGATCTGATTAAGCTTCGGTATCATGATCTCAAATTGAGGTGAAAGCTTTTGACGTAAGAAGTTAGCAAAATCATAAGAATCGGCATGATTAATGGTTAACATCATGAGTGTACTTTCACTTACAATAAATTCAAAAAGATTTAATAATAACTTGATATCATGAATTTCTTCATCGATATTTTCAACATAGTTTAAATAATTATTAAACGATATTTTTGGTTCTGAAAAAATACCAATATAATGTTTATCTCGTTTTCCAAATGCGAGTTGTTCCTTGATTCTAATGTATTTTAATATGTAAATACCTGATTTAGAAATATCCCAATTATGACCACTAAAATCGACAGTTTGAGTTGGATCAATGTCTGGCGTTAATTGAGGGACTTGTAATACAAATTGAACATTTTTTAAAAAGACATCATCAAGATTGTAACCATAAATACGGGTAAAGGCATCATTGACATAAGTGAATCTAAGTTTACCATCAGAAATAATGACGGCATTTTCATTTTGGGCAGTAAGATAACTATTCGCGTTTAATTGTAGTTTTGTTTCATTGTTAGCCCGCATCATATAACTAATGACACCAATAAACGTTAATAAGACAAAATTAATCGTAATCATGACCCAAAGGTGGTTTAAAATATAATAACCACTTTGATTCATAGCGGCGTTTAAATCATATAAAATGAAAATCTCAATATACGTATCAGCATCAATAATATAATCTTCTTGATATGCTCTAATATCGAATTCTCTAGATATGGCTTCTTGATTTTCAACCAGATCTGAAATGATTTCTTCAGATAAAGAATTATCCGAAATAGGCTGAATTTGATTTAATTCACGATCAGCAATCCACACAGAACCACTACTAATTAACCCAAGTCTTAGATAATCAATATCTGTTTCAGAATACATCGAGAAAACAGATAAAAAAGATTCTGCATCATAATCAACAATTAAATAACTAATGACCACATCATCTTGAATCAGTGGCAGAATAAAGGTTAAGATAGGTGTATCTTCAACCATCTTCAGTTTTGAAATATGAATCAATTGCATGTCTAAATTCATGATGGATGTGTAATATGATTCATGAGTCACATCCCCAAGATTATCATTTAATACTAATAAGGTGTCATCGCTTCTTGTTAATTGATAGAAGATATCACCATTTGGATTAACTAGTTTCACATGGATAAAATTTTCTTGGTTGGTGGATATGCGGTATAACAGCATTTCAAATTCATTTAAATTGGTATTGGATTGATCTGCTAAATAAGCTTGTGTCTCGTTCGCGTCTTTAATAACAAAAAGATCATTGTGAAGAGCTTCCATACGCGTATTGATAAATAAATCAATACCTCTGATTTCACTTAACGCGTTACTTTCTAATCCAGTTACAATGGCGTCCCTCTGTGCATTTTGAATGATGATGTAAGCACCGTTCATAACCACAAAAAGAGGGATAATAAAAATTAAAAACCATCCCACATGTAAAAAGGTCTCTTTGATATTTCTGATGATTTTAAGTACGGCAGACCTCATCGTTTACTCCCATGGATAAAAAAATTTCAAAGGACTGTTTATATGTTTAATAGATGATGACAACGTCACTTGTTAATCTCATTATATACTAATGTATGTGTTGTATTCAATTTATATGGAAAAAGCTGATTATCTCATTGATTGAGATATCAGCCCTTGTTATGCTATTTTTAAGCAATTATTTAGTCAAGATCGTTTTGCGTATCAAGCCAGTCATGGAAATTACGATGATGATTGAATAGTTGACCATCATTCGTTTTTAAATCGTATTGTGCACGTAATGAACTTCTTAGTAACACACCCACGATTCTACCCATGAAACGTTTTAAATAGTGTCTTTTAATTTTGTAAAAATAATGTTTTTTATCTTTATAGTATGCATAATCAGCAGGGAAGTAAGATCGATACACAGGACTGCTTGATAAGGTTTTAAAAGTATAAAACCAACCCCAATCATAAAGAGAAGGTGTTTTTCGCTTAAGGGATCTTAATTGACGATAGAACGTAATAGAGGTACGATTAATGCGTCTTTGTGAATGATCTTTTCTTTTAACAGGGACTGGTGCGTGTTTTAAATGAAATGTGCCAACAAACTTACCAGCTGATACAATATGACTCAATTGTTTTTCAGCCATTTTATGACCAGATAAACCATCGGTAATCACATTCAAAAATGTCTTATCAAAATTGGTTGGACGATGTGTTAAATAAGCAAGCCTATCAATAAACATTTTAAAGATGGCTGGGACACCTTGTGCATAAACAGGAGATGCTAAAATAATACCATCTGCTTGGTCCATTTTCATGTTTATCTCATCCATATCATCTGAAACAGGACAAAAGTCAACACCATGTGTTAAACATTTTTGACAACCAATACACTCTTTAAATGATTTTTCAGCTAAAAAGATATATTCACATTCAATGAGTGGATCAAACGCGATTAAATTAGAGACGATTCTCGTCACGATATTATATGTATTTCCTTGAGATCTTGGACTACCGATAATCGCTAAAATTTTCATGATATCTCCTCATTGTAAAAAAATAAAAAAAGACTACCTCTACGAGCGGTATCTGGGTGTTATTTATCTTTACACATTTATTATAACAAACCTTCACCTTTTAATACTATGACAAATTTGGCAATTTTCTGAAAAATTTCATGAAAATATCCATAAAAGTCAGTGATTTGTCGTTTTTTGGTATAGACTTATGTATATGAATAAATTATAATAGTAATAATATATGATTGGAGGGATTTACATGAATCAAATACCACTTGATCATTTCTTGCACTATAAGTTCGTATCAAATTTAAAAACAAGTCCAAATCGTAAGAGATTGGTCTTTATGGCGAGTTATGCTGACCTAGAAAAAAACGATTATAAAGGTATTCTTTATCACATTGAGAAAGGGAAAGCGATGCGTTTGATTCGCTTAAAAGATGCAGATTCATTTGTTTTTGAAACAGAAGATACGATTCTTATCCCTCTAACCAAAAATAAAAAAGAAGAAAAATTAAAAAAAGATAAAAAAACGGTATATTACAGATATAATTTTGTGAGTAAAAAAGTCGAACAAGCTTACGTCTTTAATGCCCCATTATCAGTTGAGAAAGTATTACCAGATGGTAAGTTATTATTAAACGGTATGTTAACAGATGATGAGATGGCGTTACTTTCAGTTGAAGATAAAAAAAGAAAAGGGCTTCTTGAATCACTGAAAAAAGAAAAAGCTTATGAAGAAATCGATCAAATTCCTTTCTATTTTAATGGACCAGGATTTATCGCAAACAAAAAGAGTCGATTATTCATTTATGATCCAAAAGATAAATCAATTAATCAAATTTTTGATGAATCATTTCATGTCGAGGGATTTAGAGCAAATAACGATTCAATCTATGTGCATGGTTATGAACTACAAGATGTGATGCCACTATATAATGATTTTTATCGTTATGATCTAAAAACAGGAGATGTTGAAGCACTTCTGAAGAATGATTCATTTATGATAAATGGATTAGAACTTGTCGGGGATCGTGTCGTCGTTCTAGCAAGCCAAGGTGAAAAATATGGCTTAAATCAAGACCCGGATTTTTATGTCTTGAAAAATCATCAACTAGAGCTTTTATCATCGTTTGGTTATAATGTTGGAAATTCGATTGGATCTGATGTAAGATACGGAAAGAATTCACAGACCATGGTCGTTGATGAAGAGTTATATTTTGTTGAAACAGTTGATGATCATACGGTCATTAATAAAGTTGAACTCGATGGTAATATCATCCATGTCTGTGATATGCATGGTGCAGTAGATGGTCTTGCTTATTTTGAGAATGAATTATATTTGGTGGGTCAATATAGACAAAAACTACAGGAAGTTTATCGCATTTATGAAGATAAACTGACACAAGTATCCAGTTTGAATTCATCAGTGCTTAGAGGTTATTATGTTGCTAAACCAAAACGCATTGATGTCAGACGTGATGATTATGATGTGACTGGGTTTGTCTTACTCCCTGAAGATTACGATCCAGATAAATCTTATCCAGCCATTTTAGATATTCATGGTGGTCCTAAAACAGCATATGGTCAAGTTTACTATCATGAGATGCAATATTGGGTTAATGAAGGATACATTGTCTTTTATTGTAACCCTACAGGGTCTGATGGTAAAGGTGGTGAATTTGCCGATATAAGAGGCAAATACGGTACGGTAGACTATGAAGATATCATGGCGTTTACCGAAAAAGTATTAAGAAAAATTAAAAACATCGATAAAGAAAGATTATATGTCACTGGTGGTTCATATGGTGGCTATATGACAAACTGGATTGTTGGACACACAAATATTTTTAAGGCAGCTGCGACACAACGTTCGATATCTAATTGGATCTCATTTCACGCAACATCTGATATCGGATATTATTTCGCAAGTGATCAAAATGCAGCACACCCATTTGATAATTTGGAAAAGCTTTGGGATCATTCTCCACTAAAATTTGTTAAAGAGATTGAAACACCACTATTATTCATTCATTCTGATGAGGACTATAGATGTCCGATAGAACAAGCAATGCAACTATTTGTCCCATTAAAAGAACGTGGTATAGACACGAAGTTCATCTGGTTTAAAGGTGAGACACATGAGTTATCAAGAAGTGGTAAACCACAAGCAAGGATTAAACGATTAAAAGAAATTACTGAGTGGTTTGAAACCCACTTATAATGGATAAGGAAGCTTCCACGCTTCCTTTTTCTTTGCGTATTATTATTGTTGATATTATGATAGAATATTAACAGACTATAAATATTAGATTGGAATTATTCATGGACGCATTTATATTCGCGATAAACGCGATATTGCCGATTCTCTTATTGTTTTTATTTGGTTATGGTTTAAAGTATTTTAAAATCTTTGATCGATCCTTTTTTATCCAATTAAATAAATATGTTTTCAGAATTGGATTACCGGCATTACTCTTTTATAAGATCTACACGATCGAAGACTTAGGACAAATTAAATGGGAACTCATTGCTTTCGCGATTATAGCGATTCTTGTGATGTTCACATTAGGGTTAATATCGGTTTTACTCTTTGTTAAAGATGACCACAAAAAGGGTGTTATTTTACAAGCTGTATTTAGATCAAATTTCGCTTTAATAGGACTCCCGTTAGCTGACGCATTAGGTGGACCAGAAACGGGTCAATATATCGCTTTACTCTTCGCCTTCGCTATTCCATTAACCAATATATTAGGTGTCGTTTCACTCACCATGTTTCAAAAGGATGAGCTTGGTCGAATCAATGTTGGTTTTATGTTTAAAAACATTGTCACAAATCCGCTGATTATAGCGGTAGTGATGGGGATTATATCACTTTCGATAAGAGGTTTTATGCCAGTTATTGATGGTGAAATTGTCTTTTCAATTCAACGGGATTTACCGATTATTTTTAAACCGTTAAACTGGATTGCCAATACAGCTACACCAATGGCACTCATCGCCTTAGGTGGACAGTTTGAAATGAATGTCGTTAAAAGTTTAGCGAAAGATATTATTCATGGCACCATATGGCGAATTATTTTAGTCCCTAGTATTGTTTTAACGACAGCTTATTTTTTAAGAAATATATTTCCAGCATTACATGATGCCTTTCCTGCACTCATCGCGTTATTTAGTGCACCAGTCGCTGTTTCATCAGTGATTATGGCACATGAAATGAAAGGTGATGATCAGCTTGCAGGACAACTTGTCGTTTGGACATCCATTGGATCAGTATTTACGGTATTTATTATTGTTGTTGTCTTTCGAAGTTTAGGTATGCTATAAAAACACCATTCAGGTGTTTTTTTTATGATTGAAAGTGCGAAAATGGCTTATCTGCCCAATTGCTAAAACTGTTAAAATATTCCAAAAATTTAACCCCTTATAGTCGCTTGACAAAGCGGTTATAGGGGGTTTTTATAAAAAGTAATTTTATATGTTGACATCTGAAAAAAATAGTGTATAATTCTATCATGGAAATATGAATGGAGGAATGATGCGTTGGAGAAAAAACCGCTCATTGAGTTAATCCACATAAGCAAGTCTTTTGATGATGAGCTTGCTGTTGTTAAAGACATGAATTTAACCATTTATGAAAATGAATTCATCACACTTTTAGGTCCTTCTGGTTGTGGTAAATCGACCACATTAAGAATGATTGGTGGTTTTGAAACACCTAATGAGGGACAAATTGTCATCGATGGTAAGGTCGTCAACGATCTTCCCCCTTATGCACGACCGATCAATACGGTTTTTCAACGTTACGCTTTATTCCCACATCTTAACGTGACTGAAAATGTCGCCTTTTCACTGAACAATCGGACGAAAGATTATCTGGTTCTTTTTTTTGGACTGAATAAAGATGATAAGAATCTTAAAAAACAGATCAAAGATAGTATTGATAAAGCTGTTAAAGAAGCGTTAGCACTTGTTAAACTCGTCGGTTATGAAAACAGAAAAATTACTCAGCTATCTGGTGGTCAACAACAACGTGTTGCACTTGCAAGAGCACTCATAAATAAACCTGAAATATTACTTTTGGATGAGCCACTCGCTGCACTGGATTTAAAGCTTAGACAAAATATGCAATATGAATTAAAAGAAATGCAACGAAAATTAGGTATTACCTTCATCTTTGTGACCCACGATCAAGAAGAAGCAATGACGATGTCAGATCGTATCGCCGTCATGAAAGATGGCGTCATTCAACAACTTGGTACACCAAAACATATTTATAATGAACCAATCAATCGCTATGTCGCAAATTTCATTGGTGAATCAAATATGTTTGAAGGTGTCTTCACAAGAAAAGATCGTGTATCTTTTTTGGATACAGAGTGGGCATGCACAGGATATCAATTTAAGGATAATGAATTAGTTGATGTCGTCATCCGTCCTGAAGACTGGGATGTTGTAAAACCAGCACTTGGTAAACTAGTTGGCACAGTTACATCCGCTATCTTTAAAGGTGTACATAACGAATATACTGTTGAAGTAGATGGTAAGTTTATTGATATCAACGATTATGAGTCATATCAAGTTGGTGATCAAATCGGTTTAAAAATCGATCCATATGAAATCCATCTCATGAAAAAGGATTTGACACATGGATAAAAGCTTCAAGAAGATGGGTTTACCATATGTCGGATGGCTCTTCTTATTTGCGTTACTACCGATTCTTGTCATGTTTGTCTTATCTTTTATGAATACATTCCAAGCGGACTTTTCAAGACCGTTTAGTTTTACACTACAGCATTTTGATAATCTCTTTTCCGTATCAACAGGACTCGCTTTAGGTACGTCCTTTCTTTATGCTTTCTTAACAACAATGATTACATTTGTTTTAGGGTATATGATTGCTTATACGATTTTTAGATCAAAGATTAAAAATAAGTTCATGGTATTAACCATCTTCATTATGCCAATGTGGTCTAATATGTTACTTAGAATGACAATGTTAAGAAGTTTAATGCTTGAACACAATATGTTTACATCGATCATTAACCAATTGTTTGGTACAGATATTAGCTTTGTTAAATTAACGGGAACAAGTATTGGTGTCATTATTGGGCTAGTGCTTATGTATTTACCATTCATGATTCTACCCATTTATACTGCTTTAGAAAAGATTGATGTTGCGTTAGAAGAAGCCGCTCTAGATTTAGGATTAACAGAGTTTAAAAAGTTTTGGAAGGTCATCTTTCCATTATCACTCAAAGGTGTAGCAACCGGTTCAATTCTTGTTTTCTTACCGTCAATGAGTGGGTTTGCTATTCCAGAAATTATCGGTGATGGCAACATCGTTTTAATTGGTTCTAAAATTCAAGTCGCTTTCTTTAATAATAATAACTACAATTTAGTATCTTTATATTCCATTGTCTTGCTCATTGTTATATTAGGCGCACTCTTTGCCATATCAAAGGTTGATAAGGAAGGAGAGATGTTATTATGACCGAACACAAACAATATCAAGTAGCCAAAATCACAGATTATGGTTATCGCGATTACCGGGTATTTAAGAAAGTTCAGCATATCGTCTTTAAAGTCCTTGTTGGTATTCTGATTTTATCTTTATATATTCCAGTGATTATGCTTGCCATTCAATCTGTTAATTCGATTGATAATGCCTTATCGATTGATTATGGACATATCACGTTTAAATGGTACTTAACGATGTTTGAAGAGGATAATTTGACAGACGCGATTGTGGTGACATTGATCACGAGTGGTATCTCAACATTATTATCCGTTGTCATTGGTACACTCGCAGCAATTGGGATTTACAGTTTTGAAAAAAAGACACGTCAACGTTTCATGTTGTTAAACAATATACCCATTTTAAATGCAGATATCGTGACAGGTATTTCTGTCATGATGATTAGTTCATTAATTATAAGACCAATCATTCCAACCATATTTGGCTTACCAACGCTTGTCATTGCACATCTATTTTTCTCTATTCCTTATGTCATTTTAAATGTCATGCCAAAATTAAAGGAAATGGATCCTAATTTAATGGATGCTGCACTTGATTTAGGCGTTAAACCTTATAAAGCATTATATAAGGTGATTGTACCAGCAATTACAGCTGGTATATTTGCAGGGATGCTTCTAGCATTCACAATGTCAATTGATGATTTCGTCATTAGTTTATTCAATAGTGGTAGTACATCAAATCTATCAAAATGGGTGTATGCCCAATATAAAAGGTCACCTACACAAAGGGTGTCCGCGTTTTCTACACTTTTAACCGTGATGACCATTGTTTTAATGTTCATCTATGGACTCATCAATAATTATAAAAAAAGGAGAAATGAAAAATGAAGAAAAGTTTAGTTTTATTTGTTGTTTTATTTGCTTCGTTCCTTCTTAGCGCATGTGGCGAACCGAGTTTAAAAGTACTCAATTGGGGCGAATATATTAATGAGGATGTGGTTGCTGCATTTGAAGAAGCAACCGGCATCAATGTAGATATAGATGAAATGGGATCTAATGAGGAATTCTATCAAGCAATCACCGCTGATACAACTGCTTATGATATCGTGATTCCATCTGATTATATGATTGAAAAATTAGTTGAAGAATCATTGGTTCAACCAATTCAATTCAATCTATTAACAAATTATACAGATAATGATGCAGCCATGTATACAGACGCAGTTGCACAAATTCAAGCAACTATGAATCCTGCTACCGCTGGTTATTATGTTCCTTATTTCTGGGGATCATTTGGATTAATGTATAATGTGAGAACGGCAGGTTTAGAAACTGCACTTGAAGCGTCAACAGCAGGCGGATGGGATGTTTATTTTGATCC
Source organism: Acholeplasmataceae bacterium (assembly GCA_963675245.1). Lineage (GTDB taxonomy): Bacteria > Bacillota_I > Bacilli_A > Acholeplasmatales > Acholeplasmataceae > WOFB19. Next base: position 1,178,811 of record OY775910.1, read on the forward strand.
TGAATTACGCCCTTCAGGCACAAGAGTTGGTATGTATGATGTCGCACAATATGCTTATTCAACATCATTATTATACTTAGGGTATTCAGATTTCAATTTAACACCAACAACGGCGTTAATCAGTGAAGCACAAGGTGCATTAACTGATGCAGGGTTTGTTTCATATGGCGATGATGGTTTAAAACGTGATATTAAAGATGATAATTTAGATCTTGCTTACGTCTGGACAGGGGATTTCTTGGATATGTTATATTCTGATTTAGCATCTAATCCTGAATCTGACGGTGCATATACATATGATGAGATCATTGCTCGTTACAACATTTTCATTCCAACACCTACGATGGCATTTATGGACGCAATGGTGATTCCATCTAACGCCGTCAATGTCGGTTGGGCACATCAATTTATTGATTGGTTCTTGAATGCCGGAAATGCGATGGATAACGCATCTATCGTTGGTTATGCAACACCTATTCAAGCGGCTTATGATGAAATCACAGGATACAGCGGCAATAATCAGTGGTTAACAGATTGGGCAAGAGCATATGCAGATTATTATGCAGAATTAAATGGTCAACCTTATGCAAACTTATCAGAAGATGATTTACAATTGTTATCTGATATGTTTGATACCGTTAAACAATCATAAAACAAAAAAACTCAGTGAAAACTGAGTTTTTTCTTTATAACATCTCTCTAATGCTTAACTGATCATCTCTTACAACCATACGATAATGATGATGAGGGATGAGCGTACCTTCTATCATATGTGTCGCGATTGTCGTTTCGACGTGACGCTGAATAAATCGTTTTAAAGGTCTTGCACCATACTCGTCGTTAAAACCATATTTCATAACATGTTTTTCAACAGATTCATCAAACGTGATATAGATATGATTCGTTTCTAGTCGTGTCTTTAAATCAGAAATCATTTTTTGAGCAATCTGAACTTGAACAGCTAATCCTAATGGATTAAAGATAATTTGTTCATCAATACGATTTAAGAATTCAGGTTTGAAAGTCATTTTAACGAGTTTTTCAACTTGTGCTTTCGCATCGCTATCACTAGAAAGTAAATACTCACTACCAATGTTGGATGTCAAAATGATAATCGTATTTTTAAAATCAACCGTGCGCCCTTGGTTATCGGTAAGTCTACCATCATCTAATATTTGGAGTAAAACATTAAACACTTCAGGATGTGCTTTTTCGATTTCATCAAATAAAATGATGGCATATGGTTTTCTTCTAACCGCTTCAGTAAGCTGTCCACCTTCATCATATCCAACGTATCCAGGAGGAGAACCAATCAATCTAGAGACACTATGCGATTCCATGTACTCACTCATATCAATTCTAATGATTTGATGTTCACTGTCAAATAAACTTTCTGCTAAAGCTCTCGCGACTTCGGTTTTACCGACACCTGTAGGACCCAAAAAGAGGAAGGAACCTATCGGTCTATTTTCATCTTTGATCCCTGCACGTTGTCTGATAATCGCGTCCGCGATTAAGCGTAGAGCGTGATCTTGACCAATGACTCTTCGTTTTAAGGTTTCTTCAAGGTGTAAGAGTTTTTCCTTATCACCTGCCATAAGCTTACTAATTGGGATATGTGTCCACTTAGAAACGATATCTGCGATACTTTCTTCGGTCACCACCTCGGTTAATAAACGTCCTTCTGATTTCGTTTCTTCTGATAAATTTTCGATATCTTTCTCTAAAGCAGGTATGTTAGAATACTGTAATTCAGCAGCTTTAGAGTAATCATTATTGTTTAAGGCATTTTGTAAATCATTTTTTAGATCTTCTAATGTACTTTTCTTTTTCTTAATGACATTCAGATGTTCTTTTTCTCTTTCCCACTGATCTCTTAACGCTTTATCTTTTTCTTTAAGTTCTTTTATATCGACTTTAAGTTTTGTCAAACGTTCTTTAGAAACAGGATCTTTTTCCTTATCTAAAGCTGTCTTTTCTATTTCTAACTGCATCAACTTTCTAGTCACGTCATCTAATTCAGATGGCATAGAATCTATTTCCATACGAATAGACGCACACGCTTCATCAATTAAATCAATCGCTTTATCAGGTAAGAAGCGATCTGAAATATATCGATTTGAAAGGGTGGCTGCTGCGATAATTGCAGGGTCACTAATATGCACACCATGATGTGCTTCAAAACGTGATTTTAAACCTCTCAAGATACTGATGGTATCTTCAACTGTTGGTTCACTGATAAGTACTTTTTGAAAACGTCTTTCAAGCGCAGTATCTTTTTCAATGTATTTACGATATTCATTTAACGTCGTCGCTCCTACACAGTGGAGCTCACCACGCGCAAGCATCGGTTTTAACATATTACCCGCATCCATCGCACCATCAACGCGACCAGCACCAACAATGGCGTGAATTTCATCAATAAATAAAATAATATCTCCATCGGATGATTTAATCTTATTTAAAACCGCTTTAAGGCGTTCTTCAAATTCACCTCTGAATTTAGCACCAGCAACTAAGGCTGCTAAATCAAGTTCATAAATGGTTTTATCTTGTAAACCAAGAGGTACGTCTTTATCAACGATTCTACGTGCTAAACCCTCGACAATTGCTGTCTTACCAACGCCTGGTTCACCGATTAAAACGGGGTTGTTCTTTGTTTTGCGAGAAAGAATTTTAATGACGCGTCTAATTTCATCTTCGCGCCCTATCACTGGGTCAATTCTACCTTTTTTAACTTCTTCGACAATATCTCTACCGAATTTTTCCAATATTTTAGGATCATTTTGATAATCATCCATTTGTGTCATGTTCATAAATATACCTCCTTGGCAGTCTAACATCTTAAATGCCAATACTATTATAAATCAACGTTTTGGCACTGTCAACAATTAAGTGCTAAAAAGTGATAAATTCATCAATTTTATGCTATAATATGATAGGGATTCAGAGGAGGATAAGTATGCTTAATGTATTATTTGTTTGTTTAGGAAATATTTGTAGATCGCCCATGGCTGAAGGTCTTTTTAGGAAAAGGATCGCGTCATCAGAATTTGCTGATCAAATTCATGTTGAGTCACGTGCCTTAGGTCAATGGGAACAAGGGAACCCAGTCCACCGCGGTACGAAGCAATATCTTGATATGCATGGTATTGATTCATCAAAAATGAGATCAGAGTTAATTATGGCGAGTGATTTTGATCAATATGACTTTATTATTGGTATGGATCAATCAAATATCAAACAATTGAAAAAACTTGCCGGTAAAAAGAACAGAAATAAGGTTTATATGTATTTAGATGTTCATCCTGATTTTATGGGAGAAGATGTACCAGATCCATATTATGATGGTAACTTTGAACTCACATATAAGCTCATTTCAAGCGCAATCGAGTTTTGGATGGAACGATTTTCTAATGCTTTAAATCTGCAAAAGTAATTGACATTTTTAACTGGCTCATTTATAATGATAGAGCACGTTAAATCGGCCTCATAGCCAAGTGGTAAGGCATGGCACTGCAACTGCCGGATCGCCGGTTCAAATCCGACTGAGGCCTCCAATTATACACATGAAGAAGCTCAATGATGAGCTTCTTTTTCTTTTTTATAAAAAAATAAGAAACTTAATAAGTTTCTTTGTAAAGTTGAAACGATAAAAGCGACTAAAAGAGTTGACATTTTATAGATACATGTATATACTGTATATGTACGATATACACAGGAGGTACTTTCGTGAATAGTTTAGACATTAAAAATTTAAGTAAAAGATATAATACCTTTCTTTTAGATAACGTTAGTTTTTCTATTCCTAAAGGATTTATTATGGGATTTATTGGTGAAAATGGCGCAGGCAAAACAACGACGATTAAGTCAATGCTAAACGTTGTTAAAAGAGATGGTGGAGACGTTAAGATTTTAGGTAAAGATATTGATCAAGAAGAACTCGCAATTAAATCGAATATTGGTTATGTATCTGGTGATTTGTATTATCCTAAAAAGACGATAGATGAGATAACAAAAGTCTATCAGAGATTTTTTGACAAATGGGATAATGACCTTTATCATGAATTACTACAACGATTTAGCTTGAGTCCTTTAAAAAGAGTTGATCAACTATCTAAGGGAATGCAGCTTAAATATCAAATCGCACTCGCTTTATCTCATCATGCCGATCTGCTTATCTTAGATGAACCAACGAGTGGACTTGATCCAGTGGCTCGTGATGATTTATTAGAAGTGTTTCAATCCATCGTTGAAAATGAAGAATCAAGCATTTTATTTTCGACACATATTACAAGCGATCTAGATAAGTGTGCAGATTATATTACATTTATCAAAAATGGTAAAATCGTTGAGTCATGTTCGAAAGATGATTTAATTGATAAATATCGTTTAGTCAATGGTACAAAAGAAGAACTAAGTGGTGTGAAAGAGCGTTTAATATCTTATAAAGAGAATGCGTTTGGATTTAATGGTTTAATTGCATCTGAACTAGTTGAAAAAAAAGATACAGTAAAAATTGGTCAACCAAGTTTAGATGATATTATGATTTATTATGCAAATAAGGAGGTATTATCATCATGAAACATTTAGTGTTAAAAGAACTAACTTTATCAATTAATAAATTCTATTATATCCTCCCAATCTTATTAGGTGCTTTAATGCTCATTCCAGGATGGATTTATTTACTCGTATTTATGTATTTCTTCTGGATTTCTGTGCCACAGATATTTGCAGCTTACAATACAAATGCAGATTATAATTTCATCTCAACATTACCTGTAAGAAGAAAAGATATTGTCACAGCAAAAGCATTGACCATCTTCATCTTGGAAGCGATACATATCTTGTTTGCATTACTATTTGGTTTGCTTCATAATGTAATTTATCAGTCATCTTGGAATTTATTCTTTGATATTAATCTTGCATTCTTTGGTGTTGGTATTCTCATGTATGGACTCTTTAATGTCGTTTTCTTACCTGTTTATTTTAAAACAGCACACTTTTTTGGTAAGGCTACGATTTATGGCGCTATCGCAACTTTAATCTATGGATTTATCTTTGAATATGGCGTTTTTCAATTTCAATTGATGAGAGATATTTTTGAAGGTAGTATGATCTCACAAATGATACCATTCGCAATCACATGTATTCTAGGCATTGGACTAAGCTGGTATGCTGTTAAACGGTCTCAAGCCAACTTTATAAAAATAGATTTATGAAAAATATCGTTGTAAGGAATACCTCGCAAACACCTATTTACCAACAGCTCTTTGATCAAATATCATCACAGATTATCAATGGTGATCTTCAATCTGATGAATTACTTCCTTCCATTAGAACAACCGCGAAAGAACTAAGAGTCAGTGTGATTACCATTAAAAAGACATGGGAGTTATTAGAAGCGAATGGTTTTATTTATACAGTGAAAGGAAAAGGGTCATACGTGAAAGGCAATACCCATATGAGTCTCATGATGAAAAAAAGTGAAGCTGTAAAAAATATCTTAAGAGATTCATTAATCAATTGCCGGGAGTATGAGCTCACAAAAGAAGAATTAATTGATATCGTTAAAGCATTGTATGAGGAAATCAATCAATAAAAGAAACTCGGATGAGTTTCTTTTTTTCATATTTCACGATGGATCATCATTACTAGTGTGTTATACACAGTAATGAATGAATAAATGATGGTATAATGACATTAATCAAATTAAAGGTGGTCTTTATATGGATATATTAGTAAATATCGTTATCAATGTTTTAGCATGGTCAGGTATCTGGTTTAGTGAGTATGAAGATCCAAAGAAACAATCAGTGCAAAGTGTGTTGTGGGTGATCACATATACCATCATTCTTATTCTCATTCAAGTGTTAGCACTAAATGCAGAAGCCATTCATCTATATTATATATTCGGTGGTATTTGGTTAGGATTACATATCATGCCATCATCGCTACTCGTATTAACATCACCACGCGCTTCCTATAAAAAAGCGTATGGTGCGACAATGGGTATTATCGCTTTAGTCACGGTTGTTATAACACTCATTACTATCTTTATCAGTTAGCACTATTCATTCTATTTACATTGAAATGTGCTATGATGTGGGTGTAAGGAGGTCTTAATATGAACGAAACAGATCAGATCCAAGAGACACTTCATTCATTTACAGAATCATTTCAATCATTGATGATTTCATCGCTTACTGAACATGGTGAACCTTATGCATCATATGCACCATTTGTGAAAGTAAAAGATGCTTATTACATCATCATTAGCAAAATCGCGAAACACTATAAGAACATGCTTAATCATCCTAAAATCACGATCTTGTTTCTAGAAGATGAAGCTCAGGCAGAACATATCTTTTTTCGGAAACGATTATCGTATCTTGTTCAAACCATGTTTAGTGAAAATGAATTGATTAAACAAGCGTTTATTAATAAGTTTGGTGACTTCGTTTCCCGTCTTTTTAAAATGGACTTCGTAGTCGTAAAATGTGAGGTCATTAAAGGTCAATTTATTATTGGTGCTGGTAAGGCATATGAAATAAATCAACACCAAGAAATTATTAGGCAAATGACTGGAAATCAGGGAAAAGGACATTCTGTCCATAAGTAGGTTACAAAAATCACGAAAAATTAAGTAAAATCAGATTTTTCCATTGCACAATCAACACTAAAACGATACAATAATAGTGCATTAAAAAAGAGGGTTGATTTATGGCTAAAAACATTATTTTTGATTTTGATGGTACAATTGCAAATACAGAAGAACTAGCATACCATATTTATGAGCAAATTGTTTCTGAATACGAAATCTTAAAATTAACAAAAGAAGAATTTGAAGAGCTAAAAAAAGTATCGATGTATGAGAAATTTAAACGGCATAAAGTGTCTATCTTTAAATTACCAAAATTAGCGAGAAAAACGATGCGTATTATTGGCCACGTGATGGATGACATTAATCCATATGATGGCATGATTGAAACATTACAAATGCTTCATGACAAGGGATTTAACCTTTTCATCGTATCATCAAATTCAAAAAAGAATATCACAAAATTTCTTAGAAGATATCACTTAAACGTATTTACTGCAATCTTTGGTAAAGCACGCTATTTCGGAAAAGAAAAAATATTATTAAAAGTCTTAAAAAAGTATGATCTAGAAGGACATAACACCATCTATATTGGTGATGAAGTCAGAGATATCGTCTCTTGTAAGAATGTGGGTATGCCCATTCTATCAGTGAGTTGGGGATTTGATGATCCAGCATTCTTGAAACAAGAAAACGAAGGAAACGTTGTTGATACAGTTGAACAACTTAAAACATTATTACTTACGTAAGCACGGGAACCCGTGCTTTTTTCTTTTTGTTGTGCTATCATAAATATATGATTATACGTCATAAGGGGAGATAGCATGACAATTGAAGAGATTAACCAAAAGAAACAAGCCTATGAAAGTCTAAGTATTATTGGTATTACATTGCTGATTCTTGGAATAATCATTGGCATGGCTATGTCACAAAATTCAAATGAAGGGTTGACAATAGTCATCGTTATGATGATTGCGATATCAGGATTTCTGATTTTATTGTATGCATCATATAAATTCACAAAATTAAAAAAGTATTTTAAGAATCAGTTTGTTAAAGATACATTTGAAAAAGAATTTCCTCATCTAACCTATACACCGAATAAAGGATTTGATGAAGATGAAGTCTTTGATTCTGGTGTCTTACAAAAAGCGACAAAGTACACGAGTGAAGACTACATTGAGGGTAGCGTATCTGGTTATCCATTTGAATCTGCTGATGTACATATACAACAACTCGTATCAACTGGAAAATCTGCTCACTATGTGACTGTATTCCAAGGTAGGTTTTACAAAATTCATATGCAAAAAGAATTTCCAGCAAATGTATATATCTTACCTAAAACGTATAACTATTTTAAACTCATTCAATCCTATAAGAATTTTGATACAGAATCAATTGAATTTTCAAAAGCGTATAAGGTGTATTCAAGTGATCACCTTGAAGCATTAAAAATCGTTAAACCAGTTGTGATGGATCGCTTGTTATCTTTCAAAGATGATGACGTTAAAAAACTCATGTTTGGTTTTATAGGAAGTACATTATATATGGCTATTGATAATCGAAAAGATAATTTCGATATTAAATTATTTAGTGATATTGACGTGGATATTAAAATGAATATCGAAAGCGAAATGGCGTTAACATCCGATTTAATTGAATTAGTGACATAAAAAAGAGGGCAATTACCCTCTTTTTTTAATGACTTTATATATTTCTACAAATATGAGTGGTAAGATGGATAATCCGATAATGATTAACCAGTTTATACCCGTTAATTGAACAAGACCAAATATGTTTCTACCGAATGGTAATAAGACAACCATTAATTGTAGGAATACACTCACTAAGAATGCATAATAAATGTATTTATTGGATTGTAATGAGAACACAGAAGCTGTTTGACTTCTCACGTTAAATGCGTGTACTAATTGTGATAAGGCTAAGACCATAAATGTCATCGCTTCTGCAGTGACTTCTTCAAAACCAGTTGGCGCGATTTGCCAACCGATAAAATAGGCACTAAACGCAATTAAACCAATCATCACACCTTGAATAGCAATCATCTTACCTAAGCCGTTAGCAAAAATGGATTTAGAAGGATCTCTTGGTTTGTTGTCCATGACATTTTTTTCACGTGGCTCTAAGCCTAACGCGATTGCCATCAGTGAATCGGTGACTAAGTTGACCCATAAGATTTGAACAGCAGTCAGTGTTGTTACTTGACTACCAAAGATAAAAATACCTAATGACGTGCCTAAGAAGATCGCGACAATTTCACCAATATTACATGAGAGTAAGAAGTGAATCGCTTTTTTAATGTTAGAGAAGATAGTACGTCCTTCACCAACAGCAGTAACAATGGTTGTGAAGTTATCATCAGTTAAGATCATATCTGCGGCACCCTTAGCGACTTCTGTACCTGTAATGCCCATCGCAATCCCGATATCGGCTCTTTTTATGGAAGGGGCATCATTGACACCATCTCCAGTCATCGCGACAATTTGACCGGCTTTTTGCCACGCCTCAACGATTCTCACTTTGTTTTCTGGACTGACACGTGCATAAACTCTGATGGATGGTAGTTTAGACATAAACGTATCATCGTCCATATGATCTAAATCTTTACCAGTGATAGCGAGTTCACCTTCACTTAAGATCTTTAAATCTTTTGCGATGGCGATGGCGGTATTAATATGATCACCTGTAATCATGATCGTTTTAATACCTGCATTGACACAAACGTGAATCGCGTCTTTAACCTCCGGTCTTGCAGGATCTATCATACCGACTAAACCTACTAAAGTTAAGTCTGTTTCCAGATCAGCATGTTTTAAATCTTCAAGCTTTCTGTTTTTATCGATCTTTTTATAAGCGACTGCTAAGACACGTAACGCTTGATTAGCCATATCTTGATTCGCTTTTTCATAGGTTGATAAGTTTTTGATATCATCTTTATCAATTGCTTTTGTCCGAGAGAAGATGACATCTGGTGCACCTTTAATGACGGCGTATCTGCCATCTTTAAAATCATGTACCGTCGTCATGAGTTTTCTTTCGGAATCAAAAGGAAGTTCATAAATTCTCGGGTTTTGTTTAAACGTTTCAATCGGTGGTTGTTTTAAGATAATCGCTAAATCAATAAATGCGATTTCTGTCGGATCACCAATTTTCACAAACGATTTATTTTTCATCGATACTTTTGTATCATTACATAACACACCAAATTTAGCAAGTTCATTCAATGTTTCATTTGATGTCGTACTTTGATTAATATCTGTTTCACCTAAATGAGTAAACACTTTTGTGACAGTCATTAAGTTTTGCGTTAATGTACCAGTTTTATCTGAACAAATAATCGCTGTAGAACCTAATGTTTCAACTGCTGGTAATGTTCTAATAATTGCTTGTTTTTTCACAAGGTTTTGCATACCTAAAGCTAAGACAATCGTAATAATCGCAGGTAACCCTTCAGGGATAGCTGCAACAGCTAACGCAATTGATGTAAGAAGTGCTTCTCTAAAGACATCGAATGCGAGTTCACCTGTTGTAATATAGGCTTCAATCATCGTTATCGCAAAAATAACAATAACAATACCTAACGCGATAAAAGCGAGCGTTTTACCGAGACTTGCCATACTCTTTTGAAGCGGGGTTTGACTATCTTTCGTTTCTGTTAACATGGTTGCTATTTTACCGAGCTCAGTGTTCATACCAGTTGATACAACAACCGCACGACCTCTACCATAAGTCACAACCGTACCCATATATCCAAGATTGGTTCGATCACCTAAGGCAACCTCATCTGCATCAATCGCATCAGTCGATTTTTGGACAGGGACTGCTTCACCAGTTAATGTCGATTCATCGACTTTTAAATTAATAGATTCTATGAGTCTTACATCTGCAGGCATATAATCACCTGCATCAAGTATGACGATATCACCTACGGTTATGTATTTGACATCAATCAATTGTTCTCTACCATCTCTCAAGACTTTCGTTTGAGGTGAGGAAAGTGCTTTAATAGAAGCTAATGCCTTTTCAGCACGTGATTCTTGAACTAAACCTAACACAGCGTTAATTAACACGATTGCGATAATTAAAAACCCCTCCGCCACTTCATGTGTTATAAAGGAGATAATACTCGCCGCGAGAAGAATATAAATCATAAAGTCATTGATTTGATCAAAGAACTTTAAGATTAAAGGTCTTTTCTTTCCTTCATCAAGTTGATTGATACCATGTGTTTCAAGTCTTTGTTTTGCTTCCTTATCACTTAAACCATGCTGATTATTGGCTTGATAGTGTTTAATACTTTCTTCAATTGTCATCTGGTGATTAAATTTTGCCATTGTAGACTCCTAAAATGTATTGATCATACTCTATTATTCTATCATATTGATGATAGGCACTCAAACAAAAAAGGGTTGTCAACAACCCTAAATATTTGTATATTTGTTTTTGATATCGTATAGTATAGAAATCAATAATGCAGTAGAGACTAAACCAATAAGTCCTAGTAACAGACTAGCTTGGTTAACGATTTGATAAAGTGCCTGAGGTATATAACCATTTTGTGTGCCTTGATCAAATAGACTCATTAACAGGGATATGCCAGCAAGCACAAGCGATATCCAACTAAGCACAATGACTTTAGAAGGATTTGCTTTCTTATAGATGTTCTCTGCCTCTAGGTTTTCTTTTAATTCTCTTAAAAACGAAATGGTTATCAACATGAGCCACACGACTAACGCAGTAAGTCCACCAAACAATAACATGAGGAATAATCCCAAACCAGGCATCACAAACAACACACCAACCATACCGATAAATCCAAACAGTAGTGCAATAATTGCGATAACCAATGCTATTTTCATATAAACTTTCGCATAACCAAACCATTTTGCTGTGTTCGTCGCATTAATTTTACGTGCACTTAAATAGACACCTAAATAAAACAATGGTACTAGTGCACTTAAGATCAAAGCTATATAAAAAATAAAATTAAAATCTGATAAATTAACCGTTTGATTTTCAACTGTGACTACAATATCTGCTGAAATAAATTGAATCATGATGAATGCAGATATGCCAAATGATATCACTGATAAAATCATTAACAGTAACGCTTTAGTATCACCCAAAATCGTCATTAAAGCATGTTTAGATTTTGCTGAATACTCTTTTAAAAGAACAGACTCGTCTTGCTTAAACTCATCGAACATATAAATACCCCTCTATTTTGTGTTTTCTTATATTATAGCATTATTTTTCTCTTAGTAAAGGCATTGTCATACATCTTGGTCCGCCACGTCCTCTTGATAGTTCAGATGACTTAATCGTAATGGTCTTAATACCATGTTCTTTTAATAACTTATTTGTTATTACATTTCGTTCGTAAACGACAACGAGACCCGGTTTAATCGAAAGAGCGTTCGCTGCATCACTCCATTGTTCTCTATCAGATGAGATTTTAGAATCGCCACCACAGGGAATCATCGTGACTTTTTCCCCTAAATATCTAGAGAATACTTGCGCGAGTGTCGCATGTCTTTCATTAATATATAATCGACCAGGTTTGCCATCTTTTTTAATTTCATAGATATTTAAAGGTTTTAAAAAAGCGTGATGAATTAAAAATTTAGCGTGATCAACCTGCGTAAGAATTGTATCTAAATGCATAAATGTTCTCTTTTTAGGAAGATCAATTGCGAGTATTGTTTTCGCCTCAGTTTGCTCAAATAAACGGTTAGCAAGTATTTCGATTGCTTCCGGTTCAGTGCGTTCACTCAAACCTATAGCGATTGTATCAGCATTTAATAACAATATATCGCCACCTTCTAAAGCAAACTCATCGGCTCTTTCATACACATGTTTAGTCTCTTTATAATCAGGATGATAATTAAAGATATATTCACCATAAATGGATTCACGTTGTCTCGCTTGTTTAAACATATGATGCAAAGATACCGTATCAAAAATGATACTAAATGGGTCTCTTGTAAAATACAAATTAGGCATTGGTGCAGTAATAAAAGGATAATCTCTAATATAATCTTTTAACCCGTGTTTTCTAAAGGGTTTAAATTGTTCTTTAACGATGCCTGACATCGTGCGTTTAACCATATCTTTTGTAGGTAACGTATTTAAATAATTAAAGATTTTTTTCATCGCTTGTGGATGACGAATATTAGATTCTAATATAAATTGATGAATGAATTTCTTCTTAATTTGTGGATCCACTAAACTCTCTACAACCAAATCAATGAGATAAACGACTTCAACGCCCTCTCTTTGCAATTGGGCGACAAAAAAATCATGCTCTTCCTGAGCATTTTTAAGCCAAGGGATGTCATCAAAGAGAAGTTCATTCAACCATGTTGGTGTCAAGTTTGTTAGTTCATCACCAGGGCGATGAACTAAGACACGTTTAAGTGATTTAATTTCTGAGTTAACATAAAGTTGTTTCATATTGACCTCCAAGATAAGTATAACACATAAAAAAGCACCCTAAAAATCGGTTATCTATCTTGCATATTTGATATAATAAATATAAGTTAGGTGGAGATAAACATGAAGAAATTAAAAATCGGTTTATTCATAGATACATATTTTCCTATGGTAGACGGTGTCGTCATCGTTGTTCATAACTATGCATTAAGGCTGAGCAAAGTTGCAGATGTCACAGTGTTCGCCCCAAAACCTAGAGATAAAGACTATAACATCGATCTTCCATATAAAGTCGTTAGATGTCATCGGATGAAAGTCCCATTTACTGATTATGATTTAGGAACACCTGTATTTGACCATCAATTTAGAAAAACATTAAAACAGTCTGAACTTGATATTGTCCATATTCATTCACCATTTGAGGTGGGTAAAATCGGCGTAAAATATGCGAAAAAACATCACCTACCTATAGTTGCGTCTTTGCATAGTCAATACAAGAAAGATTTTTTAGACCGTACGAATTCTAAACTTATCACGCATATCGCTTTAAAACAACTCATTAGTCTACTCAATAAAGCGGATTATTTTTGGGCGGTTAATCAAAAGGTTGCAGATATATTTTTAACTTATGGGTTAAAAGAATTACCTGATGTTAGTTATAATGCGACAGATATGGTGTTCAATGACGATGATAATGCTGTTGAAGCGCTACGTAAAGCGATTAAAAAGAATGAGGATGACCATATATTCTTGTTCGTTGGACGGATTGACTTTATCAAGAATCTTGATTTTCTGATGCGTAGCCTTCACGTCTTGCATCAACAAGATTTTCCATTCCAAATGGTATTTATTGGTAGTGGCCCACATGAAAAAGCAATACAAAAGATTGCTGAAAAATCAGGCATGTCAAAACGTGTAAGATTTGAAGGTCGTATTACAGACAGAGTCAAACTCTCGCTATATTATCGAGCTGCTGATCTCTTTGTATTCCCATCTACTTATGATACCAATTCACTGGTTCAAATTGAGGCAGCCAGTCAAAAGACACCATCCATTTTTGTTGAACATAGTGCCACCTCATATATGATAAAAAATGATGTCAATGGTTATATTGCTGCTGCTGATATCCACGCTTTTGCAAATAAGATAATTAACATATTCAAAGATCAAGATACCTATCAGAAAGTATGTGAAAATGCTTATCAAACTGTCTATCATTCATGGGATGAAGTGGTTGGAAAAGCATATGAAAGATATCAGTTAATGGCTGACAAAACGAAGGGCGATTAAGCCCTTTCTTTTTACTTGCATATCACATTTAAAAGCGTATAATTGAAATACACCCTAAAAGGAGATGATCAGATGGCAGATTTAAATCCATCTTTAAAAAAAGAAACACTGTTTCAAATCAGTATTGATCGACTGATTGAACGTGGTGTCAACATGCAAGATATTGCAGAAATTACATATGATTTACAAAAGAAGTATATCCCTGATTTGACGATCGAGTTATGTTTAGAACATGTCGAAAAAGTACTCATGAAACGAGAAGTGCAACATGCTTTAATTACAGGGATTGAACTTGATGTTTTAGCTGAAAAAAACTTACTTAGTGAACCACTATTAACGATGCTTAAAACAGACTATAGTTTATATGGAATTGATGAAATTATGGCACTATCGATTGTTAACGTATATGGGTCAATTGGTTTTACCAATTTCGGTTTTGTTGATAAAATGAAGTACGGAATTATTAAAAAGCTTGATGATGAGGGCAAACAAACAGATAAATGTCACACATTTTTAGATGATATCGTAGGCGGGATTGCTGCTGCTGCAGCAAGCTCTTTAGCGCATCGGTTTGGGAAGTGATGATATGGATAAAAAAGAGTTAAAGAAGAAATTGACACCACTACAATTTCATGTGACACAAGAAAACGGAACAGAACACCCTTTTAAGAACGAATACTGGGATCATTTTAAAGAAGGTATTTATGTCGATATTGTATCTGGAGAACCACTCTTTTCAAGTTTAGATAAGTTTGATAGCAGTTGTGGTTGGCCAAGCTTTGCAAAACCACTCCAAACAGTGAATACCAAGTTAGATAAATCACATGGCATGCATCGTACCGAGGTAAGAAGTAAAGAAGCAGATAGTCATTTAGGTCATTTATTTCCTGATGGGCCACTAGAACTTGGTGGATACAGATATTGTATCAACTCAGCATCTCTTCGTTTCATTCCAAAAGAAGATTTAGAAAAAGAAGGGTATGCTAAATATTTAGCACTATTTAAAAAGTGAGCGTATAGCTCATTTTTTTGTAACCAAAAAGTAAAAATGAAAGACATTAAAAATAATCTCTAAAAGTCATGCTATAATGTAACCAGTTATTTGCAAAAAAAGGTCATAGGGAGAAAATATGAAACTAGATTATAAAAAGACGATATATATCGGACTCGCATTTTTTATTATCACGATTTTCTGGCAAACATATGATAACATCATTGCTAAAATCATGATTGATAAGTTTGGTCTAAACCAAACTGCATCAGGCGTCATTATGGCACTTGATAATGTCTTGGCATTGTTTATGTTACCTTTATTTGGAGCGTTATCTGATCGCTCTAATCGTAAAAAAGGTAGAAGAACACCGTTCATTATTGTGGGTACAATCATTGCCGCATTTGCGTTTATGGGACTTTCCTTTATGGATAGTTATCAAACGAAGCTCGTTGAAGACTCAAATGCGAATATTATCTCATTATATGATAATTATCGTGATGATGAAGATAGAAGATTAGAGTCTTTCTGGGTCGATATTCTTGATGACATGGACATAGAAAGAACCGCACAGCTTAATAGTGATAACATTTCACAAGCAACTTATGATCGTTGGAAAACCAACACATACGATCAAATTAACGCGATTTTAGTTGAAAATACATCGACAGAATTATCTGTTGGTGATATGGCGTATTTAAGTGATTATTATCAAACGTACCTATCAACGCTTGCGTGGGAAGAAACAGTCGCGAATCCTGTTAATTTCGGAGTGTTTGTCACGGTTTTACTTGTTGCATTAGTCGCGATGAGTACATTTAGATCACCGGCGGTATCTTTAATGCCTGATGTGACGATTAAACCACTCAGAAGTAAAGCGAATGCTGTCATCAATTTAATGGGCGCAGCTGCTGGGACGATTTCACTTGTTTTACTAACAGTTTTAGGGTTATCAGGCAGATCTTATGTACACTATACACTGGCATTTGTGTTAGTAGGTGTTATCATGTTAATTACCCTCTTGATTTTCTTATGGAAAGTCAAAGAACCTAAACTGGTACAAGAAAAAATTGATCTAGAAAAAGCATTAGATTTAGAAGAAGATGAAGATGATTCGCATGATATTCATCAGCTTCCTAGAGATAAGAAGATATCACTCATTCTTATTCTTTCATCAGTATTCCTTTGGTTTATGGGATATAATGCAATTATTTCTAAAGTATCAGATTATGTGCCTCACGTCTTACAATTATCATCGTTTACATTACCGTTATTAGTCGCGAATGTGACGGCGATTATCGCATTTATTCCAATTGGTATTATCTCAACTAAGATTGGACGTAAAAAATCTATTCTTATCGGTATCGTATTACTTGCAATTTGTTTTGGATCAGCAACTTTCGTTAACGAAGATACAGGTTGGATAATGTATATTGTCTTCGGTTTAACTGGTATTGGATGGGCAACCATTAATGTTAACTCATATCCGATGGTCGTAGAACTCGCAAGAGGGTCTAATGTCGGTAAATATACAGGATATTATTATGCATTCTCTATGGCGGCACAAATCTTAACACCAATCTTATCAGGTGTCTTTATGGATTACGTCTTTAGAACAAGACTCGTCTTATTCCCATACGCAGCAATCTTTGTCGCGTTAAGCTTTATCACGATGTATTTCACTAAACACGGTGATGCAGTGATTCCTAAGAAATCATTACTAGAAAGTTTTGATGTAGAAGATTAAAAAAAACGCATTAAGCGTTTTTTCTAGGTATGAAGTATTCAAAGACGACATTATCATAATGTGACTTCACAAAATCAAATTCATCTTGAGATCGAGCGGCGTAACTGATTACAGTTAGGCCCTTTTTCTTTTGTTTATCTACGTGCTTATTTGGTAGGTTGTGTATATAATAACTGATAAAATCGGGTTTAGTGACACGATTGAAAAGGAGTCGTTTCATCAAAAACTTCATCGGTCTTTTTAAGTTTGTATCATCTTCAAAATAGGCCGAGATTTGTCCGCGAATCACGTTTGGATAGTTTTTCTTAAACCACAAGACGGCAGCGGGATGAAACGAAAACATTGCCCAAGTACCTTGGTAGTGCTTCATGATACTCATAAATAATTCACAAAGTTTTTTGATATTACCCATAGGTTTTAATTCAATAAGAAGAGGTACTTTTTTGTCAACTAAAGTTAATAAATCGATAAGTCTTGGAATTTTCTCTTCAGATATCAGTAATTTTAAATCCTTAATTTCATCATAAGTGACTTGAGATAATTCTTTATTTAATCCGGTTAAACGTTTCAGATTATGGTCATGAAAAACAACAATCTCATTATCTTTCGTCAAATTTAAGTCACATTCAATGGCATATCCTTGGTCTATAGCTAATTTAAATGCAGCTAAAGAATTTTCCGGAATTGCACCATTTTCTTTATATAAACCACGATGAGCTATCAATGCATCTTTAAGCCATGTTAGATCTTTCATATATTAACCTCTAGAATATGTAGTAAACAGCAATACCTAAAACAGCAGATAATCCAACTATAAGTGCGGGAGAAGATTTTTTCTTAAACAATAAAATAAAGCCAACAACAAATACCAATATAATAAGGTTTCGCCATTCAAACAGACTAAAGTCAAACATGAAATCAGATAAGTGAATGCCAGGCAATATAAGTCTTAAACCAAGGGCGATTGCAACACTGATAATCAAACCAATCACTGCAGGTTTCAATCCCATAAAAGCATGTTCAGCAATTTCTGATTGTAAGAATTTACCGCCTAACCAAGCGATTAAAAGAATAATGATAAACGATGGAAGAATGACACCTAAAGTCGCTGCTAAAGCACCTAAAATACCTAATTGATGCGTACCAATAAACGTCGCCATGTTCACTGCTATCGGGCCAGGTGTCGATTCAGCAACGCCAATCATATCATATAGCATATTGACATCAAGGTAACCGCCACCGACAAGTGATTCTTCAATGAGTGGAATCATCGCATACCCACCACCAAAGGTGAATAAACCTATTTTAAAGAACATCCAGAATAAGTTCAGTAACTCAAGAAACATCTTCAGATACCTCCTTATTTGTAAAGAATACACCAACAATTATACCAATCACTGCGGATACTAATAAAATATATATCACAGATATATTTGTGAAAAAGGCAATCCCAAAAGCTGTAACCAATATGATATAGGATAACGCATTAAAGTGGATTTTCTTACCTAGCTTAATGGCCGCTTTAAAGATTAATACGGCAACACCAACTTGAATACCATAGAAAGCATACATGACTGCTTCAATTTCCTTAAACTGATAAAACACTAACGAAATTAAAGAGATAATGATAAAAGAAGGAATCGTCACTGCTAGAGTTGCGACTAAAGATCCCCAAAACTTCCCGATTTTATAGCCGATAAAGGTCGCTGAATTGATAGCGAATACGCCAGGTGTCGATTCCGATATGACGAGCATTTTTAAGACATCATCGTCACTAACCCACCCTTTTTTATCAACGACTTCTTTATGCATAATAGGCATCATGGCAAGTCCACCCCCAAAAGTGAGTGCACCAATTTTTAAAAATGCCCAAAAGAGTTGTAATAATTTATGTTTATCTTCCATGTTTAAACCTCTCTAGGGTTTATTATAGCATGAAAAAAGCAAGTTAATAACGAGCTATGCTATAATGTTTATGGAAAAGGACGGATACGTATGGGACATAAAAAATTATTCATATTAATACTCGTATTAATGCTTGTTTTAACAGGTTGTACAGGATTAGAAGAATCAGGTAAACCAATATTTGGCGATATGTCTAATATCGCTTATACAATAGGTGATGATCAACCTAATTATTTAAATGACATTACAGCAACTGACAAAGAAGACGGAGATATATCAAGCGCTATTTATTTTGATGATAGTGATGTTGACTATGATATAGCAGGTGAATACACGGTCACTTATTATGTTGTCGATAGTGATGGTCATCTTGTGAGTACCTCTATCACAGTGATAGTCAGTGATGAAAGCCAACAAGGTGATACAATACACCCACAAATTTTTGGTGCATCAGATATCACATACACGATTGGTGATCCAACGCCCAATTATTTAAGTGGGATTGCTGCAAGTGATAATGTTGATGGTGATGTCACATCTTCCATCGTTATTGATGATTCTGCAGTAGATTACACTAAAGCTGGCACTTATGCAGTTATTTACAGTGTATCAGATGTTGCCGGTAACGAAAGAACTGTCAGTATTTATATCGAAGTGGTAGATGTCGCTCAAAATACAACATATGACATTTTTTATTTAAATGACTTTCATGGATCAATCTTACCAGATGGAGATCAATTGGGTTTTGCTACCATAGCAAATCTCATTATGACTAAAAAAGAAGCGTCTCCGACATCAACGATTTTCATTGTTGGTGGGGATATGCTCCAAGGATCATTACTATCTAATTATTATCAAGGTGCTTCCACCATTGAGATGTTAAATCTTATGGGATTAGATGCATTTGTTCTAGGTAATCATGAGTTTGACTGGGGATTAGATGTTTTACTCCAATATTTCGATCAAAATTCAGATGCACCTGTTCACGCGAACTTTCCACTTTTAGCTGCAAATGTGATTGAAAAAACATCTGGTGAAAGACCAGATGGTATTGAACCTTATACGATTTTACAAAGACAAGGTTATAAAATAGGCATTGTAGGTACGATTGGTTATGGTTTAGAAAGCAGTATTGCTGCTAGCCGTGTTGCTGATTATGAGTTTTTAGACCCAGTTGAGTGGACTGAATTTTATGCAAGATATCTTCGCACTGTTGAAGGTGTTGATATCGTGCTTGCAGTATCTCATGGTGATAGTGATTATTTTAACGATTCAGTTGCTGCACTAACTGGAGATGCGCGAATTGATATGATTTATAATGGACACTCCCATCAAGCGTATATTGAACAATACAATCGTGATGGTATGGATACAGTTGCCATACAATCAAGTAGTAATGGTAAAGCAGTTGGCTATGTAAAATTAGAGATGGTTGAAGGTGTTTTAGGGGGATGGCAAGTGAATAATCTAACAGCCTTCAATGAAACACTCCTGACGGGGTCTAATGCTGACATGCAAGACTTAATTGATTATTATTTAACGGAAGTACAAGACTTAATTGAAAACAATATAATCACTGCCGGTGAATATTTATCCACATCAGCATTAACCACATATATGGCTAAAATCATGCGTTTAAAAACAGATAGTGATATTGCATTCCATAATTATGGTGGCACAAGAACATCTGTTCAACATGGTACTCATATGACGGTTGCGCTTGCTTATCAAATATTCCCATTTGATAACGTCGTTAAAACAACTGAATTATTAGGTTCAACGATCAAGAGTTTAATGGGTAACTCGTCCATGGGTTATGATACTAATATCAATTCATTTGATGATAATACGTATTATAAAGTCGCTACAAATGACTACATTTATGATGGAAATCCTAATACATTTAATAATGGTCAAAATCCTGTGAATACAGGTTTGCTATTAAGAGATTTATTTATTGACGTACTAGAAGACTTAAGAGACGCTGGAAATGATACCTTTTATTTGAACCTAGATATTCCGGAACCGCTTTCAATCGACACTTACACGCAGCTACAAGCGTTTAATAGAGAACCCTTTCATGTTATAATAAACGCATAGAAAGGGAGTCTTACTATGGTACCTTCATTTGAGAAACGTGTTAGAGCATTCGCGATGGACACATCACCAGTAGCTATTGTTGCTATTGTGTCGTTTTGGCTTCCAGTGGAACAACCATGGATTCCTTATGTGATTGTCGCTGCTGCGTTTTTTGGTTTTTATTTATTTCCATATTTTTTAAAAAGTTCACAAGGACAATCATTCGGTAAACGAATTCAAAAAATTAGAATCGTTAATCTTGATGACACACCCGTTCAGTTATGGAAAGTGTTATTAAGAGAAGTGTTTAAGCTAGCGTTAAGCATTGGTACATTCAGTGTTTATTTAATCGTTAGTTTTTTTGTCATGAATGAGAAAACCGGGAGAACCATTCATGACTATATCTTTAAAACCAAAATTATTGATTTGGAAAAACCAAAAGGAAAAGAACGCATATTAGGAACCTCTGAATCACTAAGGAAAAGAGGGCTTTAATGAAAAAGGGAGTTATCTTAAGTTTTATCCTTATATTAGTATTTTTACTTGTGGGTTGTAATCGTGGTCCAGGAGTTACCTTTGATTACATGGACTTAGCAAAAAATGTCAATGTTAATGCAGTAGATGGCGTTGTAGAAAAACCTAGTGATGTATCCGTTGACGGTTATATATTTATTGGCTGGTTTAATGAAGAGACATTTGAAACACCCTTTGACTTTGATCAGACCATTACTGAAAGACTAACTGCGTATGGTTATTTCGTAACCGAACAAGCATATATGACACAAGTGCTTCCTATGAATCATCCAAGTCAAGATGTTTATTATGAAATATTTGTGAGAAGTTTTGCAGATAGTGATGATGATGGTGTGGGTGATTTAAATGGTATCACTGATAATTTGGATTATTTGGAATCACTAGGCATTACTGCTTTATGGCTCATGCCAATCAATCCATCACCGTCATATCATGGCTATGATGTCACGAATTATTATGGTATTAATTCTGATTATGGCACAATGGCTGACTTTGAAAACCTTATCTCAGAAGCTAATGCGAGAGGTATTGATATTATTATCGATTTAGTCGTGAATCACACATCAGATCAACATCCATGGTATCAATCAGCTGTTTCGTCAGAAAGTTCACCATATAGAGATTGGTATATATTCCCTGATGGATCAAATGTGGGTTATGAAACATTTGTTGGTGGTATGAAAGATTTAAATTATGATCATCCGGATGTCCAACAAGAGATGAAAGACATTTTACAGTTTTGGATTGAAAAAGGCGTTCATGGTTTTAGACTAGATGCAGTCCTATATCTATATGAGTATTCATCTGCACATCGTACGGTTGATTATGATAATGCTTTACTCATTAGAGAGTGGGATACATTTATTAAAACATTCAATCCAGATGCGTATATTGTATCTGAAGCGTGGTATGGATCATATGAGGATTATGCGACATATTATTTAGGATCAGAATCGTTATTTGATTTTAGTGCGAGATCAGAAATCTTAACAAGACTGGGTACTGGTACTGGCACATATTTACTGATTGACAAACTCGTTGATATGTATGATGAATACCGAATTTATAATCCTGAATTTATGGATGCACTCATGATTGGTAATCACGATACAGATCGTATCGCCTCTATTTCTGGTTTCAATTCCTATAACAGCTTAGAAAAGCTAAAGTTAGCAGCGTCAATTCAAATGACATTACCAGGTAATCCATTTATTTATTATGGTGATGAGATTGGAACAAAAGGTTGGCGTGATTATTCTCAAGATGGATTTAATATGCCGGGTTATGGTATTGTTTATGATGAAGTAAGAAGAGTACCGTTTTTGTGGGGATCAGATGATTATCAAACCAGTTGGTATCCAGATAATCAAAATGACGATACAGTAGATGTCGACACACAAATGGCTAATCCAGATTCATTGTGGTCACATTATCAAGATGTGATTACATTAAGAAGAGTTAATCCCGCATTAATGTATGGTAATACAATCATGGCATACCGTGAAAATAATAATGCGATTCAAGGTTTTATTAGAGTCTATGAAGATGATTATTATACACAAGCTGTTTTAGTCATTCATAATGTCTCACCAGTTGAACAAACCATTACTCTGTCAGGGGACTACACAATCCTTTATGGAAATACAACGATGCCGATGTATTCAACGCTTGTTGTTCAAATCAATCCAGATCAAATTGAGGACTATAGCTAATGTTTTTAATTCGTTTTTTTAGATATGGATTTAATCCAAGCACATTAATACCAAATGCGAGTCAAAAGTTGTGGCAAGCCATCATCTATTTTCTCATCATCAGTTTAATTACGTTATTCCCATTAAATTTCTTGATTGTTCAAGCAAACGGTTGGGATCTTGACTTCATTAAAGCCAACATCAGTGAAAACACTCCAGATTGGGTTTTACCAGAAGATATGAGAATATATGCGTATAAGCTAGATACAGATAGTGATCAGTCATATACATTTGTGAATGGTGAACTTACTTATATCTTCAACGCGACTGGCAATGAAGATATTACATCTAGAACCGTTAGTTTTTATGAAGATCGTATGATTTATAGTGATGGTGAAGGTCATCAAATGATTGCGTATGATTATAATGGATTTAATGATGAGGTGAGTTTTAGAGCACTAAACCTAGCAACAGGTACAGAACGGACTGAGATGTATAACGATTTTGGAGAGATGATTGAAGCGTCGTTTGGCAATTATGTGGTTCTCTATTCACTCTTAATGAATACAATTGTTAATATCAGTGTGAGTGTTGTCTTCATTATTATGTTATCGTTGATCATGCAACTCTTTAGATTTGGTTATCAAAAATTCTTTACGTATAAAGAATCCGTGATCTTTGTCATTCTATCCATGACTATCCCGGCAGTCATAAGCTTTATTGTTGGTTTTATTGCCCCATCGATTGCCTCAGTCATCTATCAGTTTGGCGTAGGTATTGTGGTAATGGCAGTTATGTTAAAATACGGTAAGAAAAATTTCGTATAAAAAAAAGCCTTCATCGCTGAAGGCTTTTTTTGTTACTCAAATATTAATTCGTTTGTTTTTAGTGATAATCCAGGGTTATCAAGTGAATCATTGACCATGAATACAATCATGCCATAATCTGAATCTTCGTTATCAAAGCTAGCTTGTGTAGTGTAGAAATAAAATGATAACGTGTAACGGTTTGTTCCTATAAGATCAAAATCTTGTTCATAAGATTGACTAGCAACGTTATAAGCAATTTCTTCTAACGCTTCTAAATCATCTATTTCGGCATTAACGATCACATGATAACTAGAACTATTCCAAGTAGATGTTTGATTTGCCATGAAGACATCAAGTGTTTCAGCTTCTTTATTACCACATCCTACTAATGTAAAGATTGCTGTTATTAAGAGCAATAAGATAAATACTTTTCTCATTATAGTGCCCTCCCAATATTAATATTAAACATATTGCCATCGACATAAAGTGTGTAGTAATCGATATGTTGTAAACCATATGATTCAACCGTTAAGACTGCAATTGTATATCTACCAGGGACATCAATATCATAATAAGCAGATGTGTAAACAGAAGCGTTATTATTCGTGATGGTGACATTTGACATAGGATCAAATGATTCACCTTTTTTAATATGTACTTCTGAGGATTTGATGCTTGATGATGCGTCTGTTGTTTCAACTAAGATCATCGTTGATGAAGAAACGACATAGGCCATATTAGAAATTTTTTCAACACCATACAAGTCAGCAGTAAGTGGGTTTGATAGAATACGATATGTTTTTCCAGCGGTGAGTTGAACCGATACGATACCTGAGTTAGGATGACCACTGTGAATGACGATCACCTCTGGTTCACCTGTTTCACCAGCAATCTTATAAGCAATACCTTCAATATTATCTGATGTGTCTAGGAATGAAAGTCTCGCTTGAATACCCGCTGCAGTATCTATTCTAAAGTGAGAATAGGCTTTTCTGATTGCGATTAACGTTTTATAATACTCAAAGACTTGAACATAATCAGCCTTGCGGTCCCATCTCAATTGATTCACACTATCCGGTGATTCATAAGAGTTTTCATCATAACCACCAGCACCATCAGGTTTAGAACGCATGAATTCAGCACCAGCATGTAAGAACGGAATACCTTCAGAAGTTAAGATAATCGCGTTCGCTTGGATTTGTTCAGCGATAAGTTCATCGCCTCTAACATGGGTTAAACGCAATTTATCGTGTAAGGTATTATTATCATGAGCAGACACATAATTAATGGTCTTAGTAGGTGATAAATGCCAAGCATCAACATTTAAACCATTATAGTCTATACCACCTACGATGCCATACTTAACATTATTTGTGAAAGAAGATTGTCCAACACCTTGAACCCATCCTTCATCACCAACATTAAATACTGAACCTTTAATACCATCTCTAACGTTATCGTTGAATGCACCGACTTCATTGAGTTCGCTAATATTATCTTTATTGGCTGCGATGGTGTTTGATAATGGTGTTGAACCACCATTCCAAGGTTCACCATAAATAACGATTGTGTCATCAATAGCGTGTAGTGCTTCAGAGATCGCATTCATGGTTTCTACATCATGAAGCGCCATCAGATCAAATCTAAATCCTGAAAGGTTGTATTCAGTTGCCCAAAAGACAGTAGAATCAACCATGAACTTACGCATCATTGATCTGTCGGATGCTGTTTCATTTCCTGTACCAGATCCATTTGAGAATGTGCCATCATTATTTAATCTATGATAATAACCTGGAACGATTTCATTAAAATTAGATGTATCGGATTCACCTGTATGGTTGTAAACAACATCCATAATGATTCTAATATCACGTTCAGTGAATGCCATCACAGCTTCCTTAAATTCAGTAATTCGTTTTGCGCCATCAAATGGATTTGTTGAATAAGAACCTTCTAAGGTATTAAAGTTGTATGGCATATATCCCCAATTAAAGGTATTATCGTAATTTGGATCAAGTGCCATCTCAACTTCATCAACATAACCAAAATCAAAGATAGGTAGTAATTGAACAGCGTTAACGCCTAATTCATCTAAATGATCTAGTCCTGTCGTAACAGTGACATCTTCATCGTTGGTATAAGTTGTACCACCGACAGTGAGTCCCATAAATGTACCACGATATGCATCTGGTCCATCCCATGAACTGTGTGTGGTTAAATCTCTAACGTGTAATTCATATATGATATAATCGGTCATACTCATAATCGTATCTGGACGATCGTCATATGTCCATCCAGCTGGGTTTGTGTCTTCAAAATTAACAATCATACCCCGCATACCATTCGCACCAGTCGAATAAGCATATGGATCAACGACTTCATTGATGACACCAGCATTATTCACCGTGAATGTATAATACATAGCGTCATAATCTTCAGTCACCGTAACTTCCCAAGCACCGTTACCAATGCGTTCCATAGGTTCAACAGCAAGTGGTGTTAAGTCTTCATGTTCATTGCCTTGATCATCATATTCAGGATGACCTTGTGCATAAATATTTACCGCTACTGCATCAGATAATGGTGCCCATAATCTAAATGTTGTATTTGAACCTTCTTTGATGACACCTAATTCACCATCATAAGTGAATTGATTTTCAAAGTCTTCAGTATCGTAAAGTCTGGATAATGAAACTGTACGTGAAGGTTGCCACTCAGTATCAAATTTGATTTTAACGGAATAACTCTTTGTCAAATCAACTGTAAGACCTGAAATGGTGAAAGATGTTGAAGTGACAGCACCACTCTTAATCATCGTATTATTTTCATAAAGTTCGTAACCAAGATCAGGGATGTGTGTCAAATTAACATCGATTGTATAATCTGTATCAAACGATGCAGATAAAACTTTTGCACGATAATCTGGGATGTCATTATCAAGATCAGCTTGGGATGTCCCGATGTTTAAATCACCTTGGACAAGATAAGCATGAACTGTGCCATTTATTTCTTCGGCAGTCGTTAATACGATATAACGATCTCCACCTGGTTCTCTATAGCCATCCCATCCACCTTCTTTGACGATAATGCCTAAAGTGGTAGCAGTAGGATAATCAGCGGTTAGATCAATCTCGATGTATGCACCATGTTCATCGACATCGGTATTGTTGAAATCATGTTGTATACCACCAAGTGACGATGGTTGATATTCCCATAACCATATATTAAAACCTGCATAGTCGCCATCATATCGGTAGTAATGGACAACTAAGTTTGTCGGTGCATCAGCAGCATACGCAATAAGACTTGTATACATAATGCCGACAAGTAATATAATTAGTATCATTATTTTTTTCATATGTAAAAAACCTCCTCATCATCACTATATCAAAAGTATGCAAAATTCTAGTAAAAAATGATAGCGATTACAAAAAGAGAACGGTTGCACAATGCAATCTATGTAAAAGCGTTTACATTTTACATCATTAAATGTATGATGAGATTGCTAGAATGAATACATTCTTAAATTAATAAGGAGGAAAAAATGAAAAAGGTATTACTAGTATTTTTCATAGCTGTCAGTGCATTAATGTTGTTCGCAACAACATCATTCGCAGCTGGCACTGGTAATGTCGTAGTCCACTTTCATGCGTGGGATGACGATTATAGTGATTTAGGAAATTGGGGCTGGTCTGGCCTAACTTCTAAAGCAACTTATGATGGTCTCGATGACTTCGGGGCATATTTTGAATTTAATGATGTACCAATTGACGGCGCATCACCAATGGGATTTGTCGCAGTTAAATATGTTGGCGCAAGCCCAGACTGGGATAACGGTAAACTCACAAATGATGTTAGAATAGATAGTTCAGTCGTCATTGAAAATGAAACAGTTCATATTTATGTATTCCAAGGTGCTTCATCAACAGAAGCTGAACCAGGCGCATATTATGCAGCTAGCAACGAATACTATAATATGTTGCTTGTTTATTTTGATCCAACAGACTCTTATGAAGAAACGTTAGGCGTTCATGCATGGGGTGGCTGGGTTGATACTGAAGATTATAATGAAAATGAGGATATGACAGAAGATCTTCCAGCTCAATGGGGTACACCTACACAAGTATTCTCCGATGCAGGTACGGCACCTGATGGTACAACGATTAAAGCAGCAATGCTTCATTCAGATGACACGGGTGCAGAACTATTAATTTATGCTGGCGAAGATGCTAATAAGAAGACCGGAAATTTCGGTTTATCATCAGCACTTTCCGAAACACCAGTTCTTGGTGACACAGGTATTGCTTATGTCTTAAGTAAAGGTGATGCTTATACAGCTGGTGACAATATTTATTTTAATGATCCAGTATCATTTAATGAATTTGCCTTCCAATTTAGATTAATTGAATTTGATCCAGCAGAAATGTCTGGTACATATGCTGTTGATCCAAATACAATTATTGTTAAATTAAGCACATTAGTAGAAAATCCTTATGCAAAAGCCGTAACTGAAGCTGAACAAGCACAAGCTGAAGCATATATTAAGAGTTGGTTTACCGTTCGTGAAAGATTGGGAGAAGATAGTTATCGATTCCCTGAAACAATCGAACGTGTCGACTTTGCGAAAACAAATGCAACACTTGATTCATTCGTTCTTATCTTAGCTGGTGACGGTTTGGATAACACAAGTGATTATGAACTTTCATTTGACTTAGGTGTTGAAAAAGCTGTTACAGCTAAAGATATTACAATCACGTTAAATGTAACAGTTCCTGCAGATAACGCTGAAGCAGTTATCTCAATTGGTAGTAGTGCAAATGGATGGAATCCAGCTGCAGAAGGTTATTCAGCAACACAAATTGGTGATACAGATGTTTGGACATTAACATTCACAGTTAGCGTAACTGATCCATTTACAACAATCCAATACAAATGGACAAATGGTACTTGGGATACGGTTGAAAATGTTTCTGATAACAGAATTATCGTCGTTCCTTTCTATCTTGATTCATTAGAATATAATGATGTCATTGAATGGACTGGTGATCAATACGCTGCTACAGAAAGAGGTTCATCTCCTGTTAATTTAATGGCAACTATTGATGTTGATATGGATAGAGAAGCACCTGTATTAAATTTCATTTCTCCTGCAGCAATCGTTGGTCAACCAGCAGCTAGCAGAATTATTGAAGTGGCATGGGGTCAACCATTCGACCAAAACTTGTTCCCAAGTTATCGTGTTGATGATGACCGTGATGGCGACTTAACACCATTTGTTTATGTACCAGCTGGCATGTATTCAACATTGGATACAGCTACTGAAGGCGACTATACAATTATGTTAAGAGTCGTAGATGATTGGGGTAACGTCACTGAAGAAACATTTATCTTCAGAGTTGTTATGCCAGTTGCAGACTAAGGAGGCCAATCATGAAAAAATTATGGACATTAATTATCGTATTAGTAGGCGCACTTACATTAGTCGCTTGTCAAGATGGTGAAGAAGAACCAGAACCAACTGTAAACAATGGTGAATCGATCGATTTTTCTGAAACATATACACAAAAAGAAAGTATTACTGTTTGGATGGATGACGATTCTGGCGATTATATGGCAGAACTTATAACTGAGTTCAACAAATTATATCCAAATATCGTTGTTAATTTTGAACATAAAGGTTCAGTTGAATCACGTGAATTATTAAAGACTTTTGGTCCTTCAGGTAATGGTGCCGACGTCTTCCAGTTCCCACATGACCACTTGGCTCAAGCGGTTCTTGAAGACTTAGTTTATCCACTTCCAGAATCAACACAAACGTTATTAGCAACACGTACTGCGCAAATCGCGTTAGATATTGCTACATTATCTTATGACGAAAATGCACATTCATTTGATCCTAATAGTCCAAACGCTGTTGAAAGATTATATGCAGTGCCTCTATCATTAGAATCAGTAGGCTTATATTACAATACTGATATGATCGATACACCTGCTACAACAATGGAAGCATTATTAGCTGATGCAGCTACATGGAATGCAGCGCAAGCTTCTGATAATTCAGGCTTAACAAACGCTGAAAAAGGTTGGTATTATTTAGCAACTTCATCACACTGGTCAGACAGTTACTTCATGCAACCTGTCTATTCAGCATTTGGATTCTATCCATTTGGTGCAAACCTAGATGATCCATCTTCAGTAGGTTTCACAACAACTGAAGCTCTCGCAGCATTAAATTGGATTAATGATTCATTAAGACCTCAAGTAACTGGTAATGGTAACCATGACTCAGTAACTGGTGGTGCAAACTTTGAAAATGGTCTTATTCCTTATATTATTGCTGGTCCTTGGAACATTGAAGCTTATAGCAATGCAGATATTAACTTTGCTATCGCACCAATGCCAACCATCAATGGTCAAGCAATGAGAACATTCGCTGGTGCACAAATGGCTGCAGTTTATAAATATTCAGATCATAAAGAAGCAGCAATTAAATGGGTTGAATTCTTAAACTCAGATACTGCTATGGAACTTATGTATGAATACAAGACTAAACTTCCTGCATTGAAGACTGATTTATTAGATAGTATCGCTGGTGTAAGTGATGATACATTACTACTTGCTATGTCAGCACAATTACAAACTTCAGTACCTATGCCTACAATTCCACAAGTTACATGGTATTGGGGACCAGGTGAATCAATGATCACAGCTATTTGGGATAACGATACAGCTGTAGCTACTGCAGCTCAAGAAGCTGAAGAAGGCTATGCAAGTGCAGTTAATCTCGCTGGCTAAAATCAATCACACTATATTTAAAATTATCTGTTAATAAACAATTAAAACAAATGAGTGGCGGTAACTCTCCTTGCCGCCCTCGTTTGGTTTATTTTAAGAAAGGGATTGGGAATCATGAAAGATAAACTATATCAAATATTAAACTATATTAAAAAGGGGTTAAGCTATGCCTTTAAGGGAATAGGCATCGCTTTTAAAATTATCTTTTATCCATTCACGTGGTTTTGGGGATGGTTCTCAAATATACCTTTAGTTCATAAAGTCATTTTTAGTAAACCGATGAGCTTTATCAAAGCGATTTTATCTGGTTTTGTATGGGGATTAGGACAACTCCTTAACAAACAGGTTTTTAAAGCGCTATTCTTTTTTGTTTTTTTCGCAGGTTTAATTGGTTTAGAGCTAGGAACAAGCCATTATTTTGATGATTTAAATGCATATGATAAGATTCCTGGTGTTGATTTTGAAGATACATGGGTTCAAAACAGATTTATGGCAAACTATTTATATAATAAATTTGATGATGGTGGTTATCCGGCATTTGAAGATTATTTAGTAGAAATTGGTGGTGCTGAAAATCTAACTGAAGATTTATTGATTAAATTTATTGGTCAAGATCTTGCAGAAAACAACCCTATTACATATACGAATTTGACGACTAACCAAGAAAACTTATTAACTGACTTCGATGATAGTGGTCGTGTTCATATTATTAGAAAACAATCATTGTTTACCGATGGTTCTGGTACATTTTATCTCGAAACAAACGTTAAACAAAATGACGGAAGCACCAAAAAAGAATATGTAGAAACCACCTTACTAACAGGAGAATTAAATGAAGATAATATCTTGTATAGTACAGATGGTTTAATTTCATTTGTTAAAACGGGCACAATTACCCAAATAGATGATAGATTTTATGTAAGGGCGTCACAAGAAACTACTAATTTGTTGATCGATATATTAACAAATACAATATATTCGGTTTCTGAGTTTCCAATTGCAGATCATGATATTGAAGATCTTGATTTGATTGGTCCTGCGTATTTAATTGATGATCAATTATATGAATATTTTGAACCGGGATTAATATATAATTCCGTTAGACTACAGTATAAGACAAATATGTTGATGGATACGTTTAGACAAGCGATGGTTTATACGTATTCACTCGATTTTAATAAATACAATAATACTGACTACACACGTCTCATGATTAAAGTTTATTATGAACTTAATCCAGAAATTAGAGATGCTTTTGTTAGTGATTACAATAATTTCTTCTATGATCAAGCAGGTATGTTTGTTAGAGGTTATTGGTCAGTCATTACGTTAGGTACTGCTAAAAAAGTTGACATTAAAGCACATATGAGTTTGATGGACGCAATGGTTGGTACAGTGGATGATGACTATAATTTGATTGGTGAAGTCGTCCCACTTGACTCAGTACCTATTCAAGGACATGTCACGTTATTAATCTTAATTGAAGGGTTAATTGCTGTGATTCTATCTATCTTCTTTATGATCTTTGGATTATGGAGTATTCGTGATGCGTATAAGGTAAGCGAACAACGAAGACTAGGTCAAAAAATATTAAAACAAAGGGAATATGCGAAGACAGTTTATGAGGAATCTTTTGAATATATCATTTTATCTCCAGCACTTTTCGTACTCGCATTTATTTCAATTATGCCGATTGCATTTGGCTTTATTATCGCATTTACGAGTATTCAAGGATCTGAATCACAAATTGATACATTCGATTGGATTGGGTTCACTAACTTCATGGCACTCTTTAACTTCACATCTGGGCTTGGCACATCCTTTGGACTTGCGTTTTGGCGTGTATTAGGATGGACAATTGTATGGGCAATCTTCTCAACGTTCACCGTATTCTTTGGTGGATTCATCCAAGCACTTATTTTAAATAGTGAAAAAGTCGTCTTTAGAAAATTTTGGCGTACAGTCTTTATTCTTCCTTGGGCGATTCCAGCGTTATTATCACAAATGGTTTTCTCAGTTATTTTTAATGAACATGGGTTTGTTAATAATTTCTTGAGTTCAATTGGTATTTACGATATTTTAGAAAACATGCAAATGTTAGGTGTTGAATTTGATTCATTAGAAGGTATTAAACAATTGTTTTATTTAGGTCGAGAAAATATACAGTGGTTCAGTAACCCTAAGAACCCAACATTTGTTAGAACTACTTTAATTGTCGTCAACATTTGGTTAGGTTTCCCATACTTTATGGCACTCATGACAGGGGTTATGACAGCCATCGACCGTACGTTATATGAAGCAGCTGATATTGATGGTGCTAGTGGTTTCCAAAAGATCACTAAGATTACGATGCCACTCGTGCTCTACTCAACTGCACCAATTCTCATTATGACATTCTCAGGTAACTTTAATAACTTCGGGGTCATTTACTTTATCACCGGAGGAGGACCGAACGCCGGCCTTGTCTCAAGGGGATATGCCGGTGATACGGATATCCTCATATCCTGGATGTATAAGTTAACTGTTGATTATCAACAATATAATATGGCGTCTGTTTTCTCAGTCTTGATCTTCTTATTTGTAGGGTCTTTGACAGCTTGGAACTTATCGCGGACACGCGCATTTACGGAGGACTAAGACTATGTTAGGATATATTATATTAGCATTATATGTCGTATCAGTCGTGCTCACTGTAAACTGGGGTACCGTATATGACCTTGCACAGAAAAAAGGATATGATGGTAAAACATACAGAAGAATATCAATGATTCCATTTTATGGGTATATGAAGGTTAAGGCATTAAAGACAAAATCTCATATTACCGATGAAGAGATTAAACATCTTTTCAGTTTTAGAATGATTATCACAAGAATTGGATTCTTCGCGTTACTTAACTTCTTGATTTTCTTAGTATTAATTCCTGTATCAGTGATTTTCTACCTTGGTGTAGGTAATTGGTCATTAACCCAATTACTCATCATCTATATGGCGATGGTTATCTTGTTATTCCATCAAGGTATTGTTGTTGAATACGCAAGAAAGAAAGGCTATGAAGGTCTAAAAGTCGGTTTATTTGGTTTGGTACCGATTGTTAGTTTCATGTATTATGTAAGAGCACCTAAGAAGAGAAATATCTCTAAAGCAGGATTAAAAGCCATCTTTAGTTTTGGTAATATTATTAGCAGACTAGCTATTATGATGGAAATTGTCTTATTAGCGATTGTCGTTATAGTACCTGTGGTTTACATCTTTGGTATGGCATTTGCAAATCTACAATCAGCAATTCCAAATACCATATGGCCAGAAAATCCATCATTTGAAGCATTCACATATCTCTTTAGAGAAACAAGCTTCTTAAAATGGTATTGGAATACTTTACAAATCGCGTTAATTAATATGGTTGTTGGTACACTATTAATAACTGGTGCATCTTATGTCTTTGCTCGCTTTAGTTTTAAAGGTAAAAAAGCAGGTTTATTAACCATTCTAGTGTTACAAGCATTCCCTTCATTTATGGGACTCATAGCGATGTATGTCTTATTCTGGAAGTTCGGCTTACTTGGTAAGCCAACGGCATTAACGATTCTATATATTGGTGGTAGTATTCCAGGTAATCTTTGGTTAGTTAAAGGATTCTTAAGTCAAATCCCTAAGGATCTTGATGAATCAGCCATGATTGATGGGGCTAACAAACTCCAAATTTTCTTCAAGGTTTTATTACCTCTTGCAGTACCAATCTTAACATTCGTTGCAGTTGGTATGTTCATGGCACCATGGATGGACTATATGCTACCAGGTTATTTGTTACAATTTGAACCAACTGGTGCACCCACAGATTATGACATCACACAACAGTGGACGTTGGCCGTCGGTATCTTTAAATTCTTAGAGACAACTTCTGATAGTCTACACTACTCCGCATTCGCTGCAGCTGTTATATTTGTAGGACTTCCTATTACAGCACTTTATATGACATTCCAGAAATACCTCATCGAAGGTATTATGGCTGGGGCAACCAAAGGGTAATCTATTACCCTTTTTGCCATCACATTGTGGAAACGTTATGAGAACGTTTTATTAAAACGTTTTCTAAAGCAACATGATACAATATGATTGGCATAAAATGAAGGAGTTTGATTATGAAAACAGTATTTGAAAATAAGGCATCATTTATAGATGCTTACACATCATATTTTAAAAATGAATTAGGTACAACGTTAGAAAAGTCATCAATCTATGAACGTTACACTGCGCTTGCAGCGCTTCTAAATAAAGAACTTGATGAAAAACTAGCACACACCGAAAACTACATGAAAGAAAACAATCTCAAGAAAACCATTTATTTTTCCATGGAATTTTTGATGGGAAGACTCATTTCCAACAATTTACAAAACAGCAATCATTGTCAAGTCGTGATGGCTGCATTTGAAGAATTAGGGATTGATTTAAATGAAGTTGAACATGCAGAAGCTGATGCGGGACTTGGCAACGGTGGATTAGGTCGACTCGCTGCATGTTTCTTAGACTCAGCAGCATCAATGGGATTACCACTTTATGGAAATAGTCTACGTTATCAACATGGTTTCTTTAAACAAGAACTCGTCAATCATAAGCAAGTTGAAAAAGCTGAACGTTGGTTAGATCAACCCTTTATTTGGGAAACAAAACATCCGGAAGAAGCGATTGACATTCCGTTTTTTGGATTTGTTGATTATACAACATTAAAACACCCAACATGGGTTAAAGCTGTCCCATATGATGTTAAAGTTGTTGGTGATAGTAATGATATTGTAACCACATTGAGATTATGGGCAACTGAACCATCTGATCTTCAAAAGATTCAGGATGAAGGGTACTTAAATTTAGTCGCTAGAATCGATAATCAGTTATATCCTGATGATTCAACGGTTGATGGAAAAACGTTACGATTGCAGCAACAATATCTCTTTAGTGCAGCAGGAATTCAACATGCTCTTCGTGAGCATAAAGCGCAAGGTAGAGATATTAGAGCGCTTGCTGATTACTACACATTCCAAATTAATGACACACATCCAACATTAATTATTCCTGAACTCATGAGAATACTGATGGATGTCGAAGGTTTAGGGTATGATGAAGCATGGCATATCGTCACACGTTCTGTGGCGTTTACGAACCACACCATCTTATCAGAAGCACTCGAAAAATGGGATATTGGAATTTTTAGACGCGTCCTTCCAAGAATCTTTACGATTGTTAAGGAAATGGATCGTCGTTTCCATGAAATACTTGTTACGAATGGTAGATACAACAACGAACAAATTTATTTAATGGGTCTTGTTGGTAACCATCATATTAGAATGGCACATATTTGTATTTATGGTGCATTTAGTATTAATGGTGTTGCTGAACTACATACTGAGATTTTGAAGCATAATGAAATGCATAATTTTTATCAATTATATCCAAATAAATTTAATAATAAAACAAATGGTATAACACATCGTAGATGGCTCATTCATACCAATCACGAACTGATTAAAATCTTAGATGATAAAATTGGTACAGCTTGGCGAAAAGACTTAACAAAACTTGAAGATTTTGACAAGTTTGCTGATGATCCAGAAACGCAACAAGCGATTTTTGAGATGAAACAAGCGAAGAAAAAAGCGTTAGCTGATAAAATCTTTAAAGATCGTGGTGTTTACTTAGATACAAACATGATATTTGATATTCAAGCAAAACGTCTTCATGAATATAAACGTCAAGTGATGAATATACTTCATATCATCTATGTTTATCAAAGATTAAAAGAGGATGTAGAATTTAAAAAGAATTATCATCCACACGCCTTTATATTTGGTGCAAAATCAGCACCATCATATCATATGGCTAAAGCGATTATTGAACTGATTGATACCGCTGCTGAAGTCATTAATAATGATCCGGAAACCAAAGATTTACTTAAAGTTGTATTTGTTACTAACTATAATGTCACTTATGCAGAATATATTATGCCAGCTGCAGACTTATCTGAACAAATTTCAACAGCGACAAAAGAAGCGTCGGGTACCGGAAACATGAAGTTCATGATGAATGGCGCAATCACCATCGGTACGATGGATGGTGCGAACGTTGAAATTGTGAAAGAAGCAGGTATTGATAATGAAATCATTTTTGGTATGACTGCTGATGAAGTGATGGAACACTATCGCCACAACGGTTATCGTCCAAGAGATATCTTTGATAATGATCCAAGATTACAAGACGTATTTAGATTTATTCGTCACTTAAATCCAAATCCAGGTTATTTTGATTTTATTATGCAGGCATTACTCAATCATGATCCATTCTTGGTCATGAAAGATTTTGCAAGTTATGTGGAAGCACATGAACGTGCCAATGAAGCCTATAAGGATCAAAAAGGTTGGTTACACAAGTCGATTATGAATATCGCACATTCAGGTTATTTCACATCTGATCGTACGATTAAAAGCTATAACGATGAGATTTGGCATCTCACCCCAATAACGTTCAATAAATAGGAAGTGATTCATATGGCGAAGCACACACCTATATCGCTTCGTAATTACACGTTTTACCAAGTATTTCCAAGACAGCATTCTAACACACAAGATTTTAAAGGTGTGATCAATGATTTAGATCGCATTAAATCATTAGGTGTTGATGTTCTTTATCTATTGCCAATTCATCCTATTGGAAAAAAGATGCGTAAAGGCTCTAAGGGGAGCCCTTACGCTGTTTTTGATTACTATGAAATTGATGAAGCTTATGGCACGTTAGCTGATTTTGATCATTTAATAGAAGAGGCTCATAAGCGCGATTTAAAGGTCATGATTGATATCGTGATTAATCACACCGCTAAAGATTCTGTGCTCACAATAAAACATCCAGATTGGTTTTATCATAAAGATAATGGTGACTTCGCCAATCGTGTAGGTGATTGGAGCGATATCACTGATCTTCATTATGATAATCATGCTGTTTGGGATTATATGATCAATATGCTCAGTTATTGGGCAAAACATGTTGACGGATTTAGATGTGATGTAGCACCATTAATTCCGATTGATTTTTGGATGACAGCACGACAAAGAATTGATCAAATTAATCCAAATCTTATTTGGTTATCTGAATCAGTTCATCCTTCATTTATTAAATATTTAAGAGATTTAGGTTATGATTGTTCAACAGACTCACAAATCTATCAAGCGTTTGACATCGCGTATGATTATGATATTTTTGAGCATATGGAAAACTATTTAAAAGACCCATCAAAGTTATCTATATGGATGGAAGAAATATATCGTCAAGAAACAATGTATCCTAAAAACTATGTGAAACTCAGAAGTTTTGAAAATCATGATCAAGAAAGATTACACCACCGCACGAGAGATGATGATCATTTTAACATGATGGTTGCATTATCATTTTTCCTAAAAGGGGCAGGTTTTATTTATGCAGGTCAAGAACATATGGTTGATAAAAGACCAGATTTATTTGAAGATGATTTAGTTAAATGGAATAAAAATCGCTCTATTGAGACATTTATCCAAAAACTAACAAACATAAAAAAAGATCCAATGTTCATGTCAGCTAACTTTCACTTGCACGATCATAAGACATCTGTCGTCTTATCATATGAACATGAAAAGAGTGCTTTAGTCGGCATTTTCAATTTGGAAAACGATGACTCAATACGCGTACCTTTAGTAGATGGTACTTATAAAAATATAATAGACCAGCAAGAGATTGTTGTTAAAGAAGGCATAACGCCAGGTTTGAATAAACCGATAATGATTAAAACAAATAAGGATAATTACAAATGAAGGCTTTCATAGATGAACTACGCGTCATACGCATTGAAACAGATCAATATATCACACATATTAGTGCAGGTGATTTAATTCTATCATGGGTGAAAAACGACAACGGTAATCAATATTTTAAAACAGATAAAGATATTGATATTCATGAGATTGAATCAATCAATGTCGATGGACAAACAATTCATTTGCATATCGGGCTTGTTACACTCACGGATGCGTTCGATAAAAAATATCAATACGATGGACCACTTGGTGTATTTTACACCCATTTTTACACTGATTTTTATTTGTTTACACCTGTGGCTCGAGAAGTCAATTTAGTCATCGGTAATAAAACATATCCGACACTTTATCAAGATGGTGTCCGTTATGTACGCATTCATGGTGATTTAGAAGGCAAAAGATATTATTATCGTGTTAGACTTGAAGAGACATGGTATAACGTCAAAGATCCATATGCTAATGCACAAGGATTAGCCGGTAATTATATCATTGATTGGGATAAGACCATTCAAAGTCCAAAAACACCTATTAAATTAAAAAAATATGTGGACGCTGTTATATATGAAGGTCATGTCAGAGATATGACAGTTAACTTAGACGTTGAACATAAAGGCACATTTAATGGTTTATATGATCATAGTAAACACCTAAATATGCGCGTCATTGATTATGTCAAACATTTGGGGATCACTCATTTACAATTATTACCAGTCTATGATTTCGAATTAGTCGATGAACTAAAGAAAAATAAACGATACAATTGGGGATATAATCCAAGTCAATATTTTTGTCTTGAAGGTTGGTATGCCGTTGATCCACAAGATCCATATGACCGAATTAACGCGTTTAAAACACTGATTAATGAAGCACACCAGATTGGACTAGGTATCAATATGGATGTCGTTTATAATCATGTCTTCAACAATCATACATTCCCTTATGACTATTTAGTACCTGGGTATTTTTATCGTCACGATGAAAATCACAAAATGACAGATAGTTCTTATTGTGGTAATGATTTAGAAACAAGACATTATATGGTTAGAAGACTGATTAAAGATAGTCTTATACAATGGGCAGATGTTTTTAAAGTAGATGGTTTTAGGTTCGATCTTATGGGATTGATGGATGTTAAAACCATGAAAGATATTGAAGTAGCTTTAAAGAAAATTAATCCAAGTGTCATGCTTTATGGTGAAGGTTGGAATATGGATAACGCCATGAAACCTAATGAGCGTGCCAATCAACATAATCAAAGCAAGTTTAAGACATACGCTCATTTCAATGATTTTTTTAGAAATACCTTAAAAGGAGAACTCCATAGCCCACAACCTGGCTTTTCAATGGGTAACCACCGCTTAATACAACGTGCAATGACAGGTTTGATTGGTAGTCCTCATATGTTTTCATCACCAACACAATCTATTAACTATGTGGAATGTCATGATAATTTAACGTATTATGATGCCGAAGTATTAAAAGGTTTTCAAGTCACAGATTTAAAAGTGTCTGCGGATCTCGCAATGCATATGATCGCGATATCACAAGGTATTCCTTTTTATCACGCGGGTCAAGAATTCTATCGTACAAAAAAAGGTGTGGAGAATTCATTTGAATCACCAGATGAGATTAATCAAATCATTTGGCGAGATAAAGAAGAAGCTGTTACAAAATTAAAAAAACTCTTAAAAATCAGAAAGCGATTTGGTTTATATCGTTTAGCAAGTTATAATGAAGAGAAAGTCTCTGTGAAAAAAGAAGGTAAACTCATCGTTTACACTTTACAAGATGATAAAAACATGCTTATTCACTATATTAAGAACTATTTTGGTCTTGAAAGCTTACCATTAAATCAAGGTAAACTCATATTTCCTTCTCAAAAAGCACTAACTGAGGAAAGACACATCTATGTCGATCAACCTGGGATTTACATCGTTCACATTAAGAAGTAGTGGGGTATAATTATGCGCATGATGAATGATCATGACATCCAAGCATTTTTAAATGGTAATAGCGATAACGCGCACCTGTTTTTAGGTGCGCATTTAATTAAAAATAATCTAAATGACGTCATCGCTACTGAATTTAGTGTGTATGCGCCACACGCAAAAGAAGTTAGATTAGTGAGTGATTTCAATGGTTATGAAGGATGGAAGCATGTCTTAACAAAAGTGCATCCACTTGGCTTTTATCGGATTGAAATACCAGGTAATTATGAATGGGCAACCTACAAATATGAAATTCATACACATCATGGCGATGTTTTGTATAAAGCAGATCCATTTGCTTACTTCGCAGAAGAAAGACCTGCGACTGGTAGTAAGGTTTATCATATAGATGGTTATTTGTGGCACGATCAAAAGTGGTATTATGAAAAGAAAAAACCTTATCAAGAACCTCTTTTAATTTATGAAGTACATCTTGGTTCATGGCGTCGTAAATATGGCATGTTTAAAAAATACAATGACATTGTCGATGAACTGGCTGATTACGTGATATCACATGGATTTACGCATGTCGAATTATTGCCGATTTATGAATATCCATTAGATGATTCATGGGGTTACCAAGGTACTGGGTTCTTCGCTGCGACAT
Source organism: Acholeplasmataceae bacterium (assembly GCA_963675245.1). Classification (GTDB taxonomy): domain Bacteria; phylum Bacillota_I; class Bacilli_A; order Acholeplasmatales; family Acholeplasmataceae; genus WOFB19. Next base: position 1,220,134 of record OY775910.1, read on the forward strand.
CTCGTTATGGTGTACCACAAGACTTTATGTATTTCGTTGATAAAATGCATGAAAAAGGTATTGGTGTCATTATGGATTGGGTATTAGGCCATATCTGTAAAGATGCTCATGGCATATCCTATTTTGATGGCTCACCACTTTATGAATTTGAGGATCAAAAGCGAAGAGAGAATGTTGTTTGGGGAACCAATAATTTAGATTTTTCTAAAGGTATCACGAAAAGTTTTATGCGTTCAGCGTTAACTTTTTGGATGGATTATTATCATATTGATGGTTTTAGAATTGATGCTGTATCGAATTTGATCTATTATTTAGGAGATTCAAACATTGGTGAAAACAAGGACGCGATAAATTACTTAAGAGCATTATCTGCTCATTTATTTGCTAAAGATGATCGTGTTTTATTTATGGCAGAAGATTCCACTGCTTATCCTAAAGTGACACATCCTGTTGATACAGGTGGCATTGGATTCAATTATAAATGGAACATGGGATTCATGAATGATGTTTTAAAGTATTTTAAAGAGGATGCAATTTATAGAAAATATCATCATGACAACATCACTTTTGGTTTAGTCTACGCATTTAATGAACAGTTCATTCTGCCTTTTTCACATGATGAAGTCGTTCATATGAAAGGTAGTTTAGTCTCAAGAATGCCTGGTGATTATTTTCAACAATTAGCCAACTGGCGATTACTCATGACGTTATGGATGACACACCCAGGTAAAAAACTATTATTTATGGGTGGCGAGTTTGCACAATTTAGTGAATGGGCTTTTAAAAGCGAATTAGATTGGCATTTACTTAACTATTCAGCACACCAAAAAGCGAATCGATTCTTTAAAGATTTAGCACTTGTTTATCGGCACCATGAAGCCTTATTCAGTAAAGATCATATGCCTGAAGGTTTTAAATGGTTAGTGCCTGATGATAAGAATCAAAGTGTGTTCGCGTATGCCAGATTTGGATATGATGAAACACTCGTTATCATTTTAAATATGACACCAAATGTACATGAATTTTATGATATACCCGTACCACAATATGGCTATTATGAAGAAATATTAAACAGTGACAAAGCAATCTATTTCGGATCAGATCAATATAATGGAAAGACATTAAGAGCAATTAAAGGTGACAGATTAGGATTTAAACATTATATTAGACCAAAATTAGGACCTTTATCAGCGATGATTTTAACATTAAAAAAATGACCAAGGTAATTCACCTTGGTCTTTTCATTATTTGGTTGATGATCTTTCTATGAGTTTTACATCGACAATATCATGAAGTGGATCTAGTTCTAAACCATTCATGAGTTTGGTAAGATTAATAAGTGATTGTTTACCCATAAATTTAATTGATTGATGGATGGTTGTAATAGGTGGTGTGACCCATTTCGCAAAAGGGGTATCATCATATCCGATTAAAGACACATCATGTGGTACTTTTTTACCTAACTTTTGTAAGGTATGAAGTGTTGAAAGTGCAAGTGTATCAGTGAATGCAATAATCCCATCAACTTGTGGACTATTGGTAATGACGTCTTCCATCATTTTTGTATCTGGATTTAATAAATCAAAATCATACATATTCGCAAATATATTATTTTGTTTTAGAACATTTAATACACCGATGGTGCGTTCCATTGTTGTTAAAAGAAATGAAGGACCTCTAAAGAGAAGTATCTTTTTCGCGCCTGCTTTAACTAAACGATTCGCAGCAAGTTCTCCACCTTTAATATTATCTGATGTGATGGATGGAATATTTTCATCTAAAATATGATCAACGGTAATGGTGGGGATCTTTAATTCAAGTAAGCGATCTTTACTGGTAAAGTTGGAAGCGACAATTAAACCTTCGATATTATATTGTTCAAAGAATTTCAAATATTCTATTTCACGTTCTGGGTCATCTTGTGTGTGACAGAACATGATTTTATAACCGTTGGTTGCGGCTTGTGATTCGATTCCTTCTAAGAGTTCACCATAAAATGATGGTCCAATATGGGGGACGATAACACCTACAATTTTTGAACTATGACTTGTTAAACTTCTCGCTAATTGATTAGGAATAAAGCCAAGTTCTTCGATCGTTTGATTAACTAGTATTTTCGTTTCTTCATGGACGTAACCTTTTTGATTAATCACACGAGAAACAGTTGATACACTGACATTGGCTTTTTTAGCCACATCTCTAATGGTAGGTTTCATTATTCATCACTCCTCAATAACATGTAAGAATCGTATGGTTCTAATGTTATTTTATCATGAATGATGTGTTTTTCTTTTGTTATTAAATTAATATATGTGCCTTGTAAATCAGAAGGGATTAATAAATCATATGCGTTTTCTTGATTTAAGATGATGAGTATATCTGAAGTTTCATCTGTTTTTCGATAAGCTAGAATATCACCAGATAAGAAATTGTAATCTGCTTGATGAAGCGCTCTATAGGTTTTTCTTAAGGAAATTAACGTGTTAATGAAAGATTTAAAATCATGATCCCATTGGGATTCATCCCAAATCATACAACGTCGATTATCAGGATCTTGTTCACCCGTCATACCAATTTCATCACCATAGTAAACGGAAGGTGTGCCAAGAGATGAAAACATCCAAATGAAGGCTTGTTTTTCTCTTTTAACATCATCCTTTAAACGTCTTTTAATACGTACTTGATCATGTGTACCAACAAGGTTATACATATTCTCTAAAATGTTTTTAGGTGTATGTGATAAATAGTCTTGAATGCGGTCTCTAAAATCAGAAACACTTATTTTATGTTCTAAAAATTTCCAGACATGATGAATTAAATCATAGTTCATCACAGCATCCATCTGATCACCTTGAAGCCAAGGCATCGCGTAATCCATGTTTTCACCTAAAACAAACACATCATCATTAATACCTTTAACAGTGTCCATGATTTGTCTTAAGAAGCGATGACTAATCTCATTAGAAACATCTAATCTCCAACCATCAACACCTAGTTTAGTCCAGTAAGCAATCGCGCCAAGAAGATATTCCTGAGTTTTTGGACTTGCAGTGTTCCATTTAGGCATATGTGCACTATAACCAAAAGATTTAAAATGAGGTCTTAAAGCGAACTTATAGTTAGGTCTACCGTTTTTATCCAGTTCAAAGTTAGCTACCGGATATTGATCAATATAAAAACACTCTCTATAAGGACTTTGTTCACCATTTTTAACGACATCTAAAAACCATGGGTGCATATAATCAGCATGATTAAACACACCATCAATCATGATTTTAATACCTCTTGCATGTGCTTGTTCAATGAGCACTTTAAAATCTTCGGTTGTGCCAATTAATGGATCAATCTTGTAATAATCAATGGTGTCATATTTATGTGCAGACGGTGATTCGAAAATTGGATTTAAATAAATACCTGAAAACCCCATATCCTTAATATAATCCAACTGATCGATAATCCCTTTTAAATTACCACCATATAATTCATGATTGTTGACGGGTAATTTACCCCACTTCAATTTAGAAGGACTATCAATACGGTTAAAACGATCAGGAAATATTTGATACCAAATGGTTTCTTTTACCCAGGAAGGCGCTTTATTATTATCCTCTCTATGGATAAATGGATAATTGAAGTATTCTGATAAATCGTATGCACCATATAAATCATCTTTGCCGGATAACAAATAACATCCGGCTGTACCGAAAAAGAAGAGGTCTTCACCTTTCTTAAGTGTAAAAGCATATTTGGAACGTAAATCTTTAGGTTTGATCGCGATAAAATAGTAGTCAAATACACTCGTTTTATAGCGTGCTGACATAGGTTTAATATCATGACTCCAAACGATGGTTTTATCATCATTTTTCTTCCAATCGAAAGGGTCACCATAGATAATGTTCACCGCATCCCAATCGTCATGTGCAGTTCGAAGAAGGATGTGAAGTGTTTCGTTGTCGTAGGCGTAAGCATATTCTGATTTTGCTTGATGCCAAATTGCTGAAATATTCATAGTTATCACCAGTCTAATTATAGCATATTGCAAAATATGAAACCGCTAACATCATTTTATTAATCGAATACTATGATAAAATATTTACATAGTAAAAGGAGCATTTTATGGTCAAAAAATGGTGGATGGAAAGTGTTGGTTATCAGATTTATCCGAAAAGCTTCTTTGACAGTAATGAAGATGGCATCGGTGATCTAAATGGTATTACTGAAAAGTTGTCATATTTACAATATTTAGGTATCAATCTGATCTGGATTGGCCCTTTTTATGACTCTCCAATGGATGACAATGGTTATGATGTCAGAGACTTTTATAAAGTCGATCAAACGTTTGGTACGATTGAAGACGCGAAAAGACTTATCGATGAAGCGCATAAATTGGGCATTAAGGTTATTTTAGATTATGTGTTAAACCATACATCTGATGAACATGAATGGTTTATTGAATCAAGAAAGAATAAAGAAAATCCATATCGTGATTATTATATTTGGCACGATGGGAAAATCGTCAATGACAAACGCGTTGAACCAACCAATTGGGGATCGTTTTTTGGTGGTAGTGCGTGGTGTTATGATGAGCAAAGTGATAGTTATTACATGAAGATTTTTTCTGATAAAATGCCAGATCTCAATTGGGCAAACCCAATCGTTCGTGAAGAAATGATTAAGGTTGGACAATTTTGGTTGGACTTAGGTGCAGATGGCTTTAGAATTGATGCGGTATCACACTTAGATCGTGCACCTTTTATCGATATAAATGACGATCAACACAAATATCCACTCGATTGGCATAAATTCTCAAATTTGCCTAAAGTACATACGTATTTAAAAGAGCTTAATGATAAACTTTTTAAACCAAATCACATATTAACCATTGGTGAAGTTGGCGGAGAAGCAACCATTGAAAATGCGTTAAAATATGCGAGCTTCGAATCTAATGAAATGAATATGGTCTTTAATTTTGATCACAACTGGTGTAACAATCTAAACGACGTAATGAATCCAAAAAAATTAAAAGTCGATGTGATAAACTTACGTTCTGTTTTCAAAAAGTGGCATGACGCATTCGATGATAAAGGATGGTTACCGCTCAATTGGTTAAATCATGATCAACCGCGTTTAATTTCTCACTATGGACATTACAAATATAAAGTCGCCTCTGGCAAAATGCTAGCAACCGTCATTCACATGATGAGAGGAACACCTTTTATTTATCAAGGTGAAGAGATCGGGATGACCAATTATCCTTTTGAAGATGTCACTGACTTTAATGATCAATCATCGGTCGCGAACTATTATTATCAATTAGAGCATGTAACAGACGATCCGGTTTATGCGCTTAAAAAAGCGAGTTTAAATTCACGAGATAACGGTAGAACACCGATGCAATGGGATGCTTCATATGCTGCTGGATTTACAAAAGGTGATCCTTGGTTTCATATCAACCCAAACTATAAAAAGATAAATGTTGAACAAAATATCCAACATGAAGATTCACTATTTCATCATTATCAAAAACTTATTCAACTAAGAAGAGAAAGTGACTATCATGATTTGATTACTTATGGTACAATGACATTCATGGATCTTGATAATGCAGATTTATTAACTTATGAAAGATCATTAGATCATCGAAGATTATTAATTATTAATTCATTTTCAAAAGATAAAAAAACATATGATTTATCAGCCTATGATTGGGTATCAGTTGTATTAAACAACTATAAGAAAACACTGATTAAAGATAAAACAATTTATCTAAAACCATTTGAATCAGTTGTTTTGGAAGTTAAGGTGAAATTATGAGAAAAGCTGGCATATTAATGCACATATCAAGTTTACCAAGTCCTTATGGTATTGGCTCATATGGACAGGTTGCATTTGAGTTTGTTGATTTCTTACATGCTTCTGGTCAAACATGCTGGCAACTATTACCACTCGGTCCAACGTCTTATGGTGATTCACCATACCAGACGTTTTCTGCATTCGCAAATAACCCCTATTTCATTGACTTAGATCTTCTAATTGAACAAGGATTATTAAGAAAGAATGAAGCGCGTACCTCAGGTGACAACCCGCTTTATGTTGATTATGAATCACTCTATAAAGATCGCTTTAGAGTGCTAAAAAAAGCTTTTTTAAGGTTTGATCAAAGTGATGAATTATATCAACAATTTTTAAGAGATGAAGCACAATGGCTTGACGATTATGCTTTATTCATGTCGATTAAGCATGCCCATGGTGGTGATTCATGGTTATATTGGGGAGACGCAATTAGACTAAAAGAACCGCAAGTCATTCGTAATTTACAAGAACAATTAAAGGAAGAAATCGAATTTCACAAATTCATGCAATTTGAAGCAGGTAAGCAATATCAAGCATTGAAGATATACGCGAATGCAAGAGGTATTTCTATTATTGGTGATATGCCTATTTATGTCTCATATGACTCATCAGATGTTTGGGCACACCCCGACATGTTTGATTTAGACGAAAAGAATTTGCCGAATGAGGTTGCAGGTGTTCCACCTGATAATTATTCGAGTAATGGTCAACTATGGGGAAACCCTCTTTATAAATGGGATGATATGAAAGCTAAAGGATATCAATGGTGGATTGAAAGAGTCAGACATTCTGCAAAACTATTTGATATGATTAGAATCGATCACTTCATTGGATTCGTTAATTATTTCGCGGTTAAATATGGCGAAAAGACAGCAGTTAATGGTGTTTGGCGAAAAGGACCTGGTGATGATTTGTTTGATGCGATCAAGTCACAAATCAAAGGGGTACACATTATCGCTGAAGATTTAGGTGTAGTCACTCCTCCAGTTAGAGCCGCATTAAAAAGAACTGGATTCCCTGGTATGAAATTATTACAATTCGCATTTGATGCGAGAGAATCAAGTGAATACTTACCATATTTCTATGAAAGAAATGTGATTGCTTATACAGGTACACATGATAATATGACCACAAAGACGTGGTTTAAATCGCTTCCTAAAGAGGACCTATCTTTCTGCCTAAAGTATATTAATCACACATCTGGAAGTCGTGTAGATAGTTTAATAAAAGCGACATTGGCTTGCGTTGCTGATACAGCTATTATTCCTATACAGGATTATCTACATTTAGGTAAAGAAGCAAGAATGAATATACCTTCAACTCTCGGTGGTAATTGGGTTTGGCGTGTTAACAAAGAGGATCTTACCGAATCACTATCGACTAAAATTAAATCATTTACCTGTCTATATGGTAGATGTCAAGAAAATGTGAAATAGTTTGAAGTTCAAAAAATAAATTGATAAGCATTGACAAAGTGTATAAAATAACTTATAATGTTACCGTTAAATTAAGGAGGAAACTAGACATGGTATTTGAGCGCATTAAAGCTATGATCAAAGAAGAACTAAATGTTCCAGAAGAAAAAATCACAATGGAAGCTAAGTTATCTGAAGATCTTGGCGCAGACTCCATCGACGCTGTTGAATTAATTATGAACATTGAAGATGAATTCGAAGTCCAAGTGAGTGACGAGGAAGCGCAAAACATCAAGACTGTTGGTGACATCGTCAAGTTCGTAGAAAATTTAAAGAAATAAAAAAGAGAGTTTATAACCCTCTAAGAATTGAGTATCGCGATTGCGATACTTTTTTCTTTAAATTTTATGCGTACCATCGCTCGGATTTACTGAATAAAAAGATGGTTCATAGCCGATTTTATGTTTGTAAGTCTCCTTGACAGTATCAATGATTTTATTTAAGTCTGTTTTATGAATAATAGAGACAATGCAACCACCAAAACCAGCTCCAGTCATTCTCGCGCCAATCGCTCCAGCTTTTAATGTTTCTTCAACAAGAACATCCAATTCATGCCCTGACACGTCGTAATCATCTCTTAATGATTGATGAGATTCGGTTAAATAATGTGCGAACTTTTCAATATCATTTGCACCTAGTGCTTCAGTTGACTTAATTGTCCTTACTTGTTCAGCCACACAATGTTTTGTGCGTTTATATAATATTGGATTTAACAATGGTTTAGATGCTGCTAATTGCACTGGCGTTAAACTGCAAAGATCTGGAATTTGATAAATTGGTTTTAAGATGGCTAACGCATCTTGACACTCTTGATAACGTTCATTATATTTAGAATCAGTTAAACCTCTTTTTTTATTTGAATTAATTACGAGTAATTGATAATCACCAAAAAAGAGGGGAATATAATCAAAATCGAGTGTAGCTGTATTGAGCATAATGCCATAATCTTTTTTACCCGCTAAAACAGCGAATTGATCCATAATACCTGAATTAACACCAATAAACTTATTTTCTACTGCTTTCCCTAATAATGCTAATTCTTTTGTCGTGAGACTCAATTCAAACATTTCATTCAACATGACTAAGAGTAAAGACTCCACCGATGCAGAAGAAGAAAGGCCAGCACCTTCAGGCATATTACCTTCAATATATAAATCAAATCCAAAACGTATTTGATGTTGATATAAGCTTAAAACGTATAGTACACCTTTTATGTAATTGACCCAGGATGCACTAGCATCTTTGTTGAGTTCATTCATATCAAATTGATAAGGTGTTTCTGAAAAGCCATGAGAATAGACACGAACCAACGTATCTTTTCTTTGACCAATGATGCCATAAGTGCCAAAAGATAATGCACATGGAAACACATAACCACCATTATAATCAATATGTTCACCAATGAGATTAACACGAGCAGGTGAGAAATAGGTTAAACCATCATGTCTGTCATAAAGTATTTCAAATTGCTTTTTTAATTTTGTTTTCATGCTAAAACCCCTTTAATGAATTGATCAAATGCTTGAATACCTATTTGGTCCAATTTAAAGACACCGCAATCAATTAATACATGTTCAAAAACATGACCGATCGCTTGATGTAGTTCATCATCTAAATGATTTAAATCAAGTGTATCTTTGATGGTATCAATCCAGGCTTGATGAATACTTGCTTGCTGACTCAATGGTTTTTGAAATGTGATGTAGTCTTTCACTTCATTTAATTCTGATATCAACCTTTTTGGTAATATAGCTAATCCCATGGCTTCAATTAAGCCGATATTTTCTTTTTTAATGTGCCACTTATCAGCATGTGGATGGAAGATACCCAAAGGGTGTTCCTCTGATGTTTGATTATCTCTTAATACAAGATCAAGTTCATAATAACCATCACGTTTTCTAGCAATTGGTGTTATTGTATGATGTCTTTCTTGGTTCGTATGAGATTTAATGTTTAATGAATCGTTGTCATACGACAGCCAATGTGTTAAGAACTTATGTGCTAAACTCACAAGTTTTAGTTGATCATTACTGCATAATCTAATCGTTGATAATGGCCAATTAAGCATGTCAACTCGAATATCATCGTACACATAAGATTGAAGTGTAGCCGCATCTTCAATGGGAAAACGATGTTTACCTCCTTGATAATGATCATGCGTTAAAATAGAACCACCAACGATCGGTAGATCGGCATTTGAACCGAAGAAGTAATCTTCAAATAGATCCGTTAGTGAGATTAGATTCGTAAATGTCATTTGATCAATGTGCATCGGACGATGTTCATCTGACAAGACAATAGCATGCTCGTTATAGTAAATATAAGGTGAGTATTGGAAATACCAAGGTTCACCATTGAGATTAAATTTAATCAAACGATGTTGATCTCTAGAATCCCTTAATGCATGTCCACTAAACCCTTCATTTTCTTTGCATAATACACATTTAGGGTAATCGGTATTTTTTTCATTTAATGCATTCGCGATTGATTGAGGATCTTTTTCAGGTTTTGATAAATTAATCGTGATTTGTAATACACCAAAAGAGGAATGATAAGTATAAGATTTATTTTTCATGATACGATCCATACGGATATAATTGAGTGATCGGGCATACTCATATAACCAGATCATCCGCTTATCTTTGGCTAATTGATTAAATTTGAAATCAATAACCGATGGTAAGGCAGTGAAAACATTCATCAATTTCGCATCAAAAAGATCACGTGCTATGATTGATCCATCAAGTTTACCTGTTCGTTCTAATTGATCGAGAATGACATTTAAAGCATCTGATGGAAAGTTAATTAATTGTGGCTCAATGACGTCATTTGTAGGCGTTAAACCAATAAGATGATAGAGTTGATTTTTAACATAAATATAATCTCTATTGCTAATAACACCATGATGTATTTCATATTGAATTAAGTTTTCAATAGCCTGTTTCATAACAATGCCTCTTTTACTTAGTTTAGGAAGTCAATTTCATTATATAGTGTTATTGTTAGTGATTTCAAGTGAGTTTCCTATATTAGGTATTTTAATACATGAATTGAATTGTATTATATACAATATTTCAGTATAATAGACCATATACGGAGGGCAGTATAATGCATTACAACTATAAAAAAATTGAAACAAAATGGCAAGCCTATTGGTTAGAACATAAACTCTTTAAAACAAGCGACGATCGGTTCAAGGATAAATATTATGTCCTTGATATGTTTCCGTATCCTTCAGCAGCAGGTTTACATGTTGGACATATAGAAGGTTATACTGCAACAGATATCGTAAGCCGGTTTAAACGTATGCAAGGTTATAACGTGCTTCATCCTATGGGATGGGACGCTTTTGGTCTTCCTGCTGAACAATATGCACTAGCTACTGGTAAAGACCCAAGAGAGTTTACATATCAAAATATTGACAATTTTAAACGTCAAATTATAGCAGCTGGTAAAGGTATTGATTGGGATCGTGAATTTGCTACAGCTGATCCAATATACTTCAAATGGACACAATGGATTTTCAAGAAGATGTATGAAAAAGGTTTAGCAGTCTTAAAAGATGTTGAAGTCAATTGGTGTGAAGGATTAGGTACTGTACTTGCGAACGATGAAATCTTAGTCGAAAATGGCATGATGGTTTCTGAAAGAGGACATTATCCTGTTGTTAAAAAAGCGATGCGTCAATGGGTATTACGTATCACAGCTTATGCGGATCGTTTGTTAGACAGTTTAGATCGACTTGATTGGCCAGAAAATCTTAAAGAAATGCAACGCAATTGGATTGGAAAATCAACTGGGGCGATGATGACCTTTAAAGTCGATCAATCAAATGCATCTTTTGATGTCTTCACAACCAGACCTGATACGATTTATGGAGCAACTTATTGTGTACTTGCACCTGAACACCCACTGGTTCTTCATATTACATCTGATGATGAACTAGCAAGTGTCAAAGATTATATTTATAAAACAAAACAAAAAACAGATATGGATCGTCAAACTGATAAAACGAAGACAGGTGTTTTTACCGGTTCTTACGCGATAAATCCATTAAATCACAAAAAAGTACCAATCTGGATTGCAGATTATGTCTTACCGCATTATGGTACAGGTGCCGTGATGGCTGTTCCTGCACATGATGATCGTGACTTTGAATTTGCTCAAACCTTTGGATTTGATATGATCGAAGTGGTTAAAGGTGATGCTGATGGTGCATATACGGGTGATGGTATTCATTATAATTCAGGTATTATAGATGGTTTGAATAACGAGGATGCGAAAGATAAAATTATTCGTTTCCTAGAAGATACAAAACAAGGATATAAGCATGCAAACTATCGCTTGCGTGATTGGGTATTCTCACGTCAACGTTATTGGGGAGAACCATTCCCTGTCGTTTTTGATGAACAAAATAACATTATGATACTTGATGATGAAGATCTACCATTAGAATTGCCGATACTTAAAAATATTAGACCAAGTGGAACAGGAGAATCACCACTTGCTAACGCACATGATTGGCTACACGTGAACTATCACGGTAAAGATGTAAGACGTGAAACGAATACGATGCCACAGCTAGCTGGAAGCTCATGGTATTTCATTGGATATATATTAAAAAATCATTTATCCATCGTACCATTAGACAGTGATGAAGCAAAAACATTATTAGATAAATGGTTGCCAGTTGATTTATATATTGGTGGTACAGAACACGCAGTAGGTCATCTTCTTTATGCAAGATTTTGGACAAAGTTCCTTCACGATATTGGTCTAACGTCTCATGAAGAACCATTTGCAAGACTATATAATCAAGGGATGATTTTAGGTGATGATCATTCTAAAATGAGTAAGTCAAAAGGTAATGTCGTCAATCCTGATGATGTCATTGAATCTCATGGTGCTGATACCCTAAGATTATACGAAATGTTTATGGGACCTCTGGATGCTGATAAGCCATGGAACACAGATAGCTTAAATGGCGCTAAAAAATTCTTAGACCGTGTGTGGCGGATGTTTGAATTTCCGATTGAAAAAGACAATGTCAAAGAGTTAGCATTTAGTTACCATCAAACGATTAAAAAAGTAACGGAAGATTATGATAAACTCGCATTTAATACAGCGATTAGTCAAATGATGATATTTGTGAATGATGTTTATAAAGTGGGACGGATAGGCCTTAAACAAGCACGAGGTTTATTAAAACTCCTAAATCCAATTTGTCCACACATCACAGAAGAATTAAACGATGTTTTCTTAAAACATAATGAACAACTCATCTATTCAGAATGGCCAACCTATGATGAAGAAAAACTTGTAGTTGATGAAGTTGAAATTGTCGTGACTGTGAATGGTAAACTACGTGGTAAATTCCAAGCAGCAGCCGACGCACCTGAAGCAGACATTAAAGAAATCGCATTTGCACTTGATAATGTTTCTAAACATATTGAGGGTAAAACCATTCGAAAAGTGATTGTTATCCCTAATAAACTGGTTAACATTGTTGCTAACTAAAAACAAAAGGGTTATACTCATAATTAAGAGTGTAATCCTTTTTATTATCAAATAAATGACGCATTTAGATACCTAGCATATGAACACTTTTAACAAAAAAGTACCAATAAAAACCTACCTTTGATTGTATGGTAAGTGTAAGGGATTATTATGGACATGCAAAATCGTTTTATTATCGAATTTAAAAATCGTGACTACACGCATTTTGATGCTTTTTATGACATGACGAATCGGAAAGTCTTCTTTACGATTGTCGGTATTGTAAAAGATCAAATGATTGCAGAAGATTTAATGCAAGATACGTATATGCAGTTTCTAAAAAAAATCGATGACATTAACCCTAAACAAAATCCAATCGCTTATCTCGTAACTATCGGGAGAAATAATGCTCTCAATCATTATACGAAATTCAAAAGAGAAGTTAAGGGTGATGAGATATTTGAAACAATTGCTTCAGATGAGGTGATTAAGGATGATGTTGACATTTATCAATTACTTTCCTTACTAGATCGGGATGAACGAGAAATCGTTGTCCTTCATACCATCAACGGATTCAAATTTAGAGAAGTAGCAGATGTGATGGAAAAGCCACTCGGTACCATCTTATGGCTTCATAAAAAAGCGATGGATAAACTTAAAAACAAGTTAGGTGATTCACTATGAGAAATCGACAAATTAAAAAAATATTAATAGATAAAGCAAGCACTGTCGACATCCCTAACGTTGTCGATCAAATTAAAGCACGCTTTAATGAAATTCCACCTAAACCGGTCATGACACAAACATATCGTAGACCACTCGTATTGGTTAGTGCATTGACATTATCAATGCTTGTTCTCTTTGCAGTTGCATTTGGATTGGTTTATGGATTTAGAGATGTTGATCCATTAGCTTCTAGTGATGAGTCACTTCATGATGCTGTGATGTTATCATCTATTTCTACATTATCGTTAATCGATGATATAGATGCTTCAACCATCGAAACATTATCAGCAACTTTATTATCTAATCGACCAAACCATGATGAAGAAGATGAAGATACGACTGTTTCTACAAGTGTTGAAGGACTTAAGAAATATTTATTCATGATGGAAACAGTTTTAAAATCACAAAATAATTATGAATATCAACGAAAAGTGATCAGTCGTGCTCAAAGAAGATATCAATTACAATTCCAGACAAGTTCACTCATTGATAATGAATCAAACTATGCATTAGTATATGAAGTTAAAAATGATTCTAATGAAGCAGTTGAAATGACGCTGACGATGTATGGTTATAGTGAAACATACCATTCATATATTACATATCAAAAACGAACCGGTGTGATTAATATGACGACAGCCATCAATGATGATCAATCTGTCAGAGTGAGTTATAGCGAAGATACTAGTGGTAAGCATTATCAAATCACGACATTTGAAAACTTGATGATCACAGAACAAGTTCAAATGAATTTCACATCTCATGCACAGGTTGATATGTCTTTCATGAAAGGCAATGTCTTTGGCACTTATTCATTTAGTCTAACTGTCGATGAAAAAGGATATAAACGTGTCATCCTTGTTGATTACGATATTCAAAATCAATTTCAAGGACAAATCGAAGTGTTCGTTACAGGTACAAATAATGATGCGTACACGATGATTGTAAAGCCGAATGGTAAACCATCATTTGTAATTACTGGAGAACGACACAGAGGAAGAAATTAAAAAAAACTGAAAATCACCAATAAAATACCTCCGCCACTTGTATAGTAAGTGAGACGGAGGTATTATTATGAAAAAAATTAAATTCCTAGTAACGATTATTGGTTTATTTGCAATCGTGTTAACTGTTGTTGCATGTCAAACAACAGCAAGCGCAGAAGAAGCTTATGTGACAATCGACATCAACCCAAGTGTTGAATTGATTGTCAATGGGCGTGAAGAAGTTGTTTATGTGAATGCACTCAATGAAGATGCAGAAGTTTTGTTGGCTGACTTAGATTTAGTTGGCATGCCAGTGGATGAAGCAACTGATCTTATTATCGAAACAGCTATTGCACTAGGTTATATTGATATTGAAGCAACAGATACAGTTGTTCAAGTGTCGACATTATCAGATTCAGCACTTGGTGAACAAATTAGAGAACGCGTAAAGGAATCAATTAATAATGCATTCCAAAATCGTGGTATCTATGGCCGTGCTGCAAATAAGGGTTACACTGAAGAATTCTTAGCTGAAGCTGAAAGTTATGGTGTTACACCTGCATTCTTAGCCTTTGCTAAAGCAGTTGTAGAAGTACAAGATGAAGTCACTCTAGAAGATGCACTGTTAATGACACAAGAAGAATTAAGAGACATCTTAAAAGACGCTAGAGAAGCTAATTTAGATGTGCTTCATGAATTAAGAGATGATTTCCAAGCTGATAGACAAGCGATTCATGATGAATATGATCCACAAATCGAAGCAGTATTGGCACAAATCACAGCACTTGAAACAAATATTGCATCTGTAGAAGATCAAATTGCTGCAGAACCATCAGCAGAACTTGAAGCAGAATTAGCAACACTACAAGGTAATCTAGAATCATTACAAGCTGATTTACAGACATTATTAGATGATATGCATGCAGAACTTGAAGCATTAAGAGAAGCATTCCATACACAAAGTGAAGAATTAATGCCAAATATTATGGCACGTGTTGTACAACGTAGATCACAATATAGAAATACAGTTCAAAATTGGCTACGTAATCATGGCAATGGTAACATGAAAGATGCTATTGCAGCTTATCAACAACAACACCAAGATGATGATGAGGAAGATACGACAGAATAGTCGATCTTATAACCCATAAACCCCTTATGGGAATATTAAAAAAGAGGTCACTCTTAACTGAGTGGCCTCGCTTTTTTTATATCTTTTGAATAAATAAAAGATAGGGTGGTCTATGATCTTGATAAGGTAGGTCTGATCTTATAATTGAAAATGATGCTGAATCAACAGATTTTAAATAATCATCAATGGCCAATGATTCTTCATAACCTTCTTGATGACCTGGATAAACCACTATTAAAATAAAATGAGTTGGTCTAAGTACAGATAACAACATATCTAACGTCTTGAGTGTTGTTTCTTTTTTGGTTGTAATACTATGATCCCCATTTGGCAAATAACCCAAATTAAAGACAACACCTTTAAAGTCACTAACTAAACCAACAATATGCTCATGGGTTTCATGGAAAAGTGTCACATTAGATAGCTGATGAGCTTCTAATAATTTCATCGTGTTGTCTAATGCTTGTTTTTGAATATCAAAAGCAAAGACATGTTTAGCTAATTTAGCTAAAAAGACTGTATCATGTCCATTACCCATGGTCGCATCCACTACAATATCCTCTTTAGAAATATGCGCATTTAAAATGATATGTGCCAAATGAATGATGTCATTTTTTTTCATAATAATCTCCTTGATAACGATTTAACGCACGCATCCTTTTATCAATTTCATTTGTGACCACAAATTTCTTTTTGGTCCAAGTTGGTGCAATCAACATCTGACTTGGAGCATCTCCGGTTAAACGATGAATAATAATATCTGGTCTTAACCAAGATAATTGTTCAACCGTGATATCGACATAGTCTTCTAAAGAAAGAAGATGCCACGGATTTTTTAAATAGTCATGACCCATTTTCGTTTTTTCCATTAAGTGAAGCATATGTATTTTAATCCCTTGTATATCAAG
The DNA here is from genome assembly GCA_963675245.1 of Acholeplasmataceae bacterium. Classification (GTDB taxonomy): domain Bacteria; phylum Bacillota_I; class Bacilli_A; order Acholeplasmatales; family Acholeplasmataceae; genus WOFB19. Next base: position 1,236,710 of record OY775910.1, read on the forward strand.
GGTATTTAAATGTTTGACGGTTTCAATCATCATGTCTTTTGTTTCATATGGTAATCCATTGATGATATGTACAACAACTTCAATGTGTCGTTTTCTAAGGGCATTAACGGCTTCATCAAAACAAGTTAAATCATGGGCACGATTAATCAAATCAGACGTTTTTTGATGGATTGTTTGTAACCCTAATTCAACTTGAACAGGCATTCTTTGATTTAACGTTTCTAAATAATCTAATACGTCTAAAGGGAGCGAATCTGGTCTGGTACCAATCGATAACATAACGATATTCGGATCAAGCGTTATCGCTTCTTCAAACAATTCTTTCAATCTTTTTAAAGGGGCATGGGTATTCGTATTCGCTTGGAAGTATGCGATGAAAAGTCCATCTTGCCATTTTTGTTGCATCATTGATTTCTGTCGTTCGAACTGATCTTTAAGCGAATCATGTTTGTCACCAGCAAAGTCACCTGAACCCATAAACGAGCAAAAAGTACATCCGCCACGTGCGACTGTTCCATCGATATTTGGGCACGTAAAACCACCATTTAAAGCGATCTTATAGACCTTTTTATGATAGTTGTGATAGTAATAATTTGAGAGTGTATTATAATGTTTTTCAGCTGTCATTAAATTCATATTTTCACCATAATCATTTTATCATACCCTCACTTTATTATGTTATAATAAAACGAGAAGGAGATTACACAATGTTCAAACGATTAATAATTAGCCTGACGAAACCCCCTCAACTCGTTTTATTCATGAAAGATTCATATAAAAGGATTATCTTATATCTTATCTTATTACCACTAATATTAGTGATTCCTAGTGCGATTAGATTCGCAATCAATCCTGATATGAGTGTTGCTCAATACAACGCATTATCCGAAGTCCTTGAAGCAGATTTTAATCTACAAGGATCAACAATTGATGATGGCGTTTTTTCAACAACATTATCACAAACTGCTCAGTTTGATTACTTTCAAATTACAACGACGACTACGGCATTAAATGCGTATTCAATGACATTTTATTTCGATACTGATAAAGTCATTCTTTACCTCGGAACTACAAGCTATAGAGATTTAAGTTATGTGAGTTTAGGTATTGAAAACTACACATTTGATTTCACTGATTCAAATAATGTGACGTTACTTGCTAATGCGATACGTACACTTTATAACACACAACAACTCACCAATTATATTCAATTAATGAGTGTGTACTTTATTGGCTTAGTTGACTTCCTAATCGTTGTCTTGATGTTGGCTGTTATTGATTATTTTATTATTCCGAATCAGCCATTTCCATTTAAATTAAGATTTAAACTTTCGGTCTATGGATCGACAATTTATATCTTTGCTGAATTGATTTTTATTCTAACGAATATATCTCAATTAAACTTTATCAGTATTATTATTGCGTATGCTTATCATATTTGGATTTATCGCTCTATAAAAATAATACCGAAAGGAGTAAACCTCAATGGCGACATCAAATAAATTTGATCTGTTCAAAGAACAACTCCAATTTAAATCAACCGTGCTCCAAGAAGCTGTTCTCAAGGATGTCATTGTCAGTGAGAAAAATAGTGCATGGCTTTTTGTCATTACACTCAATGAAATGGTTGCTCCTGATGTGTTGAACTTGTTCATAGTTCAATTAAAAACATATTTCTATATACCGAGAATTAAGAATGACATTCATGTATTAATTACATACAAAGATCGTGCTAAATTAAGTGCTTATGCCACTTTATATTATGACTATGCGATTATTGAACTTTCTAAGGAAAAATCAAGCTATTTAGCACTTAAAAATTATAAAACGACTTTTGAAAATGATACGTTATTCATCTTAATTGATAAAGATAGTACGTATGTAAAAAATTACTTTAAAGGGATTCTTACGTTTTTAAAACCGCTAGGCATCCAATTTGAAATTGCCTATAAAATCAATGATGAACTCACACCGACGAAAACGCTCATTTCGAAATCAATTAAAGACCAAACGAAAGTCCTAGTTGAACGTCAAAAATACGCGGCACAAACACAATCAAAAACAAAGAAATCTTTTACAAGAAAAGCGAGACCTGATAGTGTCTCTATCACTGAAATCCCATTAGATCAATATCATCTTGATCAATATAAAAATCAAAAAGGCGACACAAACTTCCTCATTGAAGGTACTATTTCAAAACTTGAAATCAGGGAGTTAACAAACACATCACTTTTAAGTTTTGTTTTATATGATGCTGATGATGCGATTACTGTGAAACGTTTCTTAAGACGACCAAAAGACTTTGAGCTTGCTCAATCGTTAAAAGAAGGCGATCAAATTCAAGTCGAAGGTCGTGCAAATTTCGATACATATCAAAAAGATGTTGTCGTGTTTGCTGATGCGATTTATTTCCTTGATAAAGTGAAGAAAAAAGAACGCATGGACAAAGCAAAAGATAAACGTGTCGAATTTCATTTACATACGAAAATGTCCAATATGGATGGTATTGGGGAAGTATCTGAATATGTTGACACAGCTATAAAATGGGGTCATGAGGCAATTGCGTTTACTGATCATGATGGTCTTTATGCGTATCCTGAAATCTTTAAGGCAACACGTAATAAACCAATTAAACCTATTTATGGTGTTGAAGTAAACTTTGTTGATGAAGAAGCATTTAAAATTGCTATACCATCAGATGAGGCAATTGATTTAAAAGAAGCGACATATGTCGTCTTTGATATAGAAACCACAGGTTTATCTGCTACTAGAGATAAAATCATTGAAATCGGTGCAGTAAAGATGAGTGCAACCTCCATCATTGAACGATTCCAAATTTTTGTTAATCCAGGAGAAGCTTTATCAACGTTTACAACTGAACTCACAGATATAACAGATGAAATGCTTGAAAATGCACCTTCTATCGAAGAAGCTTTACCGCAATTTTTAGCCTTTGCAAAAGGTTCAATTTTAGTTGCACATAACGCAATGTTTGATGTGGGTCATATTGAGGAGAATGCAAAAGCACTAGGTTTATCATTTGATCAATCTAAAGTCATTGATACACTGAATGCTGCACGATATTTTTATAGTGACCAATTGAAACGGTTTAATTTAAAAGCAGTTGCTAGTTATTTTAAAGTGAAACAAGAACAACATCACCGTGCAGATGACGACGCGTTAGTCACAGCAAATATCTGGATGCTTATGCTGATTGATCTTCAAAAGTTCAAGATTAAAACGTATCAAGATATTAATAACGCCATTGATCCAAAAGAAGCATGGCAACACCCAATGCCTTATCATGTCAATATTCTCGTACAAAACCAAGTAGGGTATAAAAACTTGTTTAAAGTAATGAGTGATGCGTTAACCGATCACTTCTCAAAAGGACCCCGTGTTTTAAAATCGGTATTAGATAAAAACAGACAGGGTTTACTCATCGGTTCAGGTTGTGCGAATGGTGATGTATTTGAAGCAGCACTTAATAAAAGTGATTGTGCTTTAGAAGAAGCGATCAAATATTATGACTATATTGAAGTTCAACCCCCACAAGCCTATGCTCACTTAAAAGAAGGATTAGGAGAATATGCGGATTCAGTTATTGAAGCAGTCATATTAAAGATTATTAAAACAGCGAAAGCACAAGACAAACTAGTAATCGCGACCGGTGATGTACATTATCTCGAAAAGAATGATGTTTTATACCGTGAAATTTATATTAGAACACCGTTAGTTGGTGGAGGTATTCACCAATTATCTAAATATAATACAATGCCAGAACAGTATCTATTAACCACAGAAGAAATGCTACAATCTTTTAAATTTTTAGATGAATCGTTGGCACGTGAAATTGTTGTTACAAACACACAAACACTCAATCAAAAAATCGATCGTATTCAAGCGTTTGTTGATGAATTATATTCACTACCTGATGATGCTTTTATGGAACAATTAGGTATTGAAAGTATTTCTGAAGAAGTCAGACGACTCGTGATGGATAAACTATCAGCACTATATGGTCATGCACCACATCAATTGATTTCAGATCGCGTGAATAGAGAATTAACAAATATCATTGAAAATAGTTTCGCACCGAATTACTACATGTCACATTTACTCGTTAAAAAATCATTAGATGATGGCTATTTGGTTGGATCACGAGGATCTGTAGGGTCTTCTTTAGTTGCTACGTTATTAGATATCACAGAAGTAAACCCATTAAAACCCCATTATCGCTGTCCTAATCGCGATTTTACGGCTTTCCACTTGACCGAGGAAGAAAGACTTAAATATGGTTTAACACCCGAACAAGAGGCATTTCAAGCTGCTTTTGAAGGTGTGCAATGTGGATATGACTTACCGACTAAAACATGTCCTATCTGCGGTGAGACATTGATTAAAGATGGCCATGATATCCCCTTTGAAACGTTTTTGGGATTCAATGGTGATAAAGTGCCTGATATTGATTTAAATTTCTCAGGCGATTATCAAGCAAAAGCACACTCCTATGTACGAGAACTCATCGGTGAGGATCATACCTTTAGAGCGGGAACCATTCAAACAGTAGCTGAAAGAAATGCATTTGGTTATGTGAAAGGTTATTTAGAAGATAAAAATCTAGTTAAAAGACCCGCCCAAATTGAACGTTTAGCAAAACGTATTGAAGGGGTTAAACGATCAACAGGACAACACCCTGGTGGTATTGTTGTAGTGCCTAAATCAAAGACTATTTTTGATGTGACACCTATTCAATATCCAGCAGATGATGTCTCATCTGATTGGAAAACAACACACTTTGACTACCACTCATTTGAATCTAATCTATTGAAATTAGATATTTTGGGTCATGATGATCCAACAATGATTAAATATTTAATGGATCATGTCTATGAACATCCAGATGATTTCCCATTTACAAAAGCACAAGATATCCCTCTTGATGATCCAAAGGTTTATCGTTTATTTTCAGGTACGTCAGTGATTGGAGTTGAACCAGAAGAAATCATGAGTGATATTGCATCATATGCGATTCCTGAGTTCGGCACACCATTTACAAGACAAATGCTTGAGGATACGAAACCTAATACATTTGCTGGTCTTGTTAAAATATCAGGCTTATCACATGGTACAGATGTGTGGCTTAGAAATGCACAAGCTTTAATCAACGGTGAATCAGATTATGGTAAAATCTCATTTAACGATATTATTGCTTGTCGTGACGATATTATGGTACAACTTATCGAGTTTGGTTTACTCCCACTACGCGCATTTGAAATTATGGAATTTGTTAGAAAAGGTAAACCATCAAAAGATCCTGCAAAATGGCTAGATTACGAATCAGAAATGCGCAAAAACAATGTTCCTGATTGGTATATATGGTCGGCATCAAGAATTAAATATATGTTCCCGAAAGCACACGCGACAGCCTATGTGATTATGGCAATGCGTATAGCTTGGTTTAAAGTGTATAAACCACTCTTGTTTTATAGTGGATTCTTCTCTAAGCGTACCGATCAGTTTGACTATGAAATCATGGTTGCCGGATCAAACGCGATTAGAAATAAGCTTAATAACTTACAAGCCATTCCCCAATATATGTTAAAAGCGAAAGACGCATCTTTAATTGTTACATTAGGAGCAGCTTTAGAAATGACAAGAAGAGGTATGATTTTTCTACCTGTTGATATCAACCACTCTGAAGCAGCAATATTCAAAATGGAAGAAAAAGGATTACGCATGCCATTCAATACAATTGATGGTTTAGGTATGTCAGTAGCCTTAGATATTGTAAGTCAAAGAGAACAATCACCATTCATGTCTAAAGATGATGTAAAAAATAGAACAAAGATCAATAAAACCGTTTTTGAAAAAATGGAAAATTATGGTGCTTTCAAGGATTTAAATTCGGAAAATCATGTAATTGGAACGGGACTATTTGCACATTTAAACTGATATGATATAATCATATTAGTTAAAGGAGATAATAATTATGAGAACTTCAAATCCAGTATTTCGTTCACTAGAAAATACACAAACATATGATGAATCACTTGCTGGTTCAGCGACTTATCGTGGCATCACAGCTAAAACATTAACGTTGTTACTAACTATGGTTGCTAGTGGATTCCTATTTATATATGGTTTAATCAGTGGTTTTATTCCTGAAGAATCTTTATTTGGATTCTTAATCGGTGCATTGATTGTTGGATTTATTTCTGTTTTAATCGGATCTAGAAGTGTCAATATGGCGATGCCATTTGGTATTATATACGCAATAGCAGAAGGTATTTTATTAGGAACAATTACTGCATTAATTGGTGCCGCAATGGGTGAATGGAATATTCCTATTACCGCATTAATCGGTACAGCAGCCATCTTCACCGTTATGTTGTTCTTATATTCCAGTAGAATTATCAGAGTCACGCCAAGGATGAGACGATTACTTTATAGTATATTACTCGGCGCATTGGTTTTTATGATGATTTATGGTATTCTATTGTGGGTCAACCCAAGCTTTATGGTATCTGTTTATAGTCCAGGTTTAGCATTAGGTATTACAGCTGTTCTCATTGTCCTAGGTGCATTTATGCTCACACTTGATTTTGAAAGAGCAGAAGCGATTATATCAGGTGGATATGACAAGCGATATGAATGGGTTGTATCGATTGGCTTAATGGTCACGCTTGTTTGGATTTATGTTGAACTTTTAAGATTCTTATTAATTCTTGCTTCAAGAAATAGATAATAAATTTTTGATTGAAGAGTAGTAACTAATCATGTTTTAGTTAAGCGAGCATAGAACGGTGAAAGCTATGCCTAAACTGATGAGTGAATTCACTTCATAGAGATGCTAATAACATCCGTATGCTTGCGTTAAAAGCGTTGAGGGCTAGAGATGACTCTAGAACTAAGGTGGTACCGCGAATTTTCGTCCTTAGATATATTCTAAGGACTTTTTTATTTAAAAATAAGGAGATTATTATGAAAAACTTATCAGGTATTAAAGATACCGTCATGGCTTTAATTAAACAAGCAGAGACATTAGAAGCGCTTGATGATATTCGTGTAAAATATCTTTCTAAAAAAGGTAAAATATCATTATTAATGGGTGAACTTAGAAACTTACCTCCTGAAGAAAGACCAACTTTTGGTGCACATGTCAATGACCTAAAACAAGATGTTGGTTTAGCACTTGCAAACAAAAAAGAGTTCATTGAAGATCAGCTACTACTCGCATCACTTGAAAGAGAAAAGATAGATGTAACATTACCAGGCTATCAGTTTTATAAAGGTAGTATTCATCCATTGAATCAAGTCATTGAAGATCTTGAAGATCTCTTTATTGGTATGGGTTATAAAGTGGCTGAAGGTCCAGAAGTGGAAAACGACTATTATAATTTTGAAATGATGAATTTAGAAAAAGATCATCCAGCAAGAGATATGCAAGATACATTTTATATCAGTGAAGAATTATTACTAAGAACACACACCTCTCCTGTTCAAGCGAGAACAATGCTTGAAATGAAAGGTAATCCTTTAAAGATTATTTGTCCGGGTAAAGTATATCGCAGAGACGATGATGATCCCACACACTCTCATCAATTCCAACAAATTGAAGGCTTAGTTATTGATAAAAATATTTCACTAGCCAACTTAAAAGATGCCTTACTTAAAATGGCAAGACACCTCTTTGGTGAAGATCGAGAAATCAGATTAAGACCATCATATTTTCCTTTTACTGAGCCATCAGTTGAAGTAGATGTCTCATATATTAAAAAAGATGGAACAGTTGGATATATTGAAATACTAGGTGCAGGTATGGTTCACCCTAACGTCTTAAAGATGGGTGGATATGATCCTGATGTGTATAGTGGATTCGCATTTGGTGTTGGGGTTGAACGAATCGCTATACTAAAATATCAAATTGATGATATTAGACATTTTTATACCAATGATCTTCGTTTCTTAAGTCAGTTTAAAGGGGATGTTAGATAATGATTATTACAAAAAATATGTTGAAAAACTTTGTGAGTATTCCAGACGATATTTATGATGTTACATATAACAATATCATTGAAGTTGAAGCATTTGAAAAAATTAATGAAGCAACAAAGTTAGTGATTGGTCATGTACTATCTTGTGAATATCACCCTAATTCTGATCACTTGCATAAAACAACCGTCGATTTAGGAGACCGTATAGAACATATCGTATGTGGTGCACCTAATGTTAAAGCTGGTCAGTACGTGATTGTTGCTCAAGTCGGATCAGTGTTACCAGGTAACTTTGAAATTAAAGCATCCAATATACGTGGTGAAGCATCCAATGGTATGATTTGCTCATTACAAGAATTAGGATTTGAAGAATCTCAAATTCCTGAAGCGTATAGAGATGGTATTTACGCTTTTGATCATGACGTTGAAATAGGAAAGCCAGCACTAGAAGAACTCGCTTTAAATGGCTGGAAAATGACATTAGGTTTGACACCTAATAGAGCAGATCTATTATCAACGTTGGGTTTTGCATATGATTTAGCTGCAATGACGAATCAGACCGTAAAAGTTCCAGTTCACAACATCACAGAAACAACTGTTAAAAATCCTGTGAAGGTTTCTATTGAATCAGAAGGTTGTGGTCGTTATTATGCGCGATATATCGAAAACATTAAAGTTAAAGAATCACCATGGTGGTTAAAGAGTGAACTTTTAGCGAGAGATATGAATCCAATTAATAACGTCGTGGATATATCAAATTATGTGTTATTAGAATATGGCACACCACTTCATATGTTTGATGCATCTAAAATAAAAACAAATGACATTTTAGTAAGAGATGCAAAAGAGGGTGAAACAGTCATTTCACTAGATGATCAAAAACGTGTGTTAACACGTGATGATGTGGTCATTACCAATGGAAAAGAACCAATCGCGATAGCTGGTGTGATGGGTTTACAAAATACGATGATTGATGATCATACAACATCAGTCATTCTTGAAGCAGCATACTTTGAACCTAAACGAATTCAAAAAACATCTAAACGTCTCGATTTAAGAAGTGATTCTTCACTTCGTTTCGAACGTGGTATTGATGACCAAAGAGTTATGTTAGGTTTAGAAAGAGCCACTGAATTACTAATCGAACTTGCTGACGCGACTGTTAGAAAAGGCATTGCTAGTGCCATTCATCATGACATTAAACAGCCTGTAATTCATTTACAAACTGAATATGTTCATAAGCTTTTAGGTGAAGTAGTCCATTCAACACAATTAGAATCATATTTTGATCGTTTCCGTTATCAATATGAAACATTAGATGATGGTTATAATATCACGCCACCTAGTGATCGAAACGATTTGCAAATTCCTGCAGATTTAATTGAAGAAATCGCTAGAGTTCATGGTTTAAATAAAATTCCAAGTGTTCAAGAAACAACATTGACAAATGGTTTACTCAGTCCAAAACAAATGAGAAATAGACGTCTTAGACATCTCCTTGCAGATTTAGGTTTACAAGAAGCCATTTCTTATAGCTTAGTACCTGAAACAAGCGTAAAAGATTACCAAGATTTAGGTGAACCCCTTAATGTGTTACAACCGATGTCTGAAGATAAGAAGTCATTAAGACAATCATTACTAAATGGCTTGTTAGAAGCAACCACTTATAATGTTGCGAGACAAGCAGAAAATGTTCATTTATTTGAAATTGGTCATGTGTATGCCAAAGGAGTTGAACGTGAAAGTTTGGCAATAACCTTATCAGGTACATGGCAGCAATCCTTATGGCAAAAAGTAGAAGTGCCTGCAGATTTCTTTATTTTAAAAGGGCTTTTAGAACGTGTATTTGCTTATTTAAAATTAGATGTCACATATGAAGCAACTTCTGATAAAGGATTTTTGCATCCATACAAACAAGCTCATATTATTTATCACAAGCAAGTGATTGGGTATATGGGTGAACTTCATCCTAAAGAAGCTAAGTCAAAAGATCTAGATCGTGTGTTAGTAGCTGAAATTAATTTAGCATTATTGCCTATTTCACCACAACCACTAGCATTTGAAGCAATATCTAGATTTCCAAGTGTCAGTAGAGATTTAGCGATTGTCGTAGACGAAGATTTAAAAGTCGGTGAATTGATGGCAATCATGACACAAACAGTAAGAAAAAATTTAGTATCTTTAGATCTTTTTGATGTTTATCAAGGTGAACATGTAGAAGAAGGAAAGAAATCACTAGCATTTAGATTTGTATTTAATGATGAAGGACAAACACTTGAACGTGATACAGTAGATAAATTGATGAAAAAAGTCATTGGTAGATTATCTCATATGTATCAAGCAACCGTAAGAAATTAACCTGAGCAATCAGGTTTTTCTTTGTTTGAAGTGTTTTCGTGTATAATATTACATAGGTGATGAATGTGTTAATTTATGATTTGACATTTGAAGAACTCGTATCCTTTTTAGGGGAACGAGGATTTAAAAAATACCGTGCTGATCAAGTTTGGCATTGGTTATATAAACAAAAAGTTACAGCGTTTAGTGATATGAATAATATTCCTTTAGACCTCATTCATTTATTAGAGGAATCTTTTACGTTAAAAGCATTGGATCTTGTGTTAAAAAACATCAGTGCAGATGGCACGATGAAAGTATTATATGGCTTAAAAGATAATAATCTTATCGAGTCTGTTTTAATGAAACATCATTATGGTAATTCCATCTGTGTTACAACCCAAGTAGGGTGTAATATTGGGTGTTCCTTCTGTGCTTCAGGCTTACTTAAAAAGCAACGTGATTTAACATCTGGAGAGATTATCGCACAAGTGTTAGAAACAGAAAAACTACTTGGTGAACGGATTAATTATGTGGTCGTCATGGGGATTGGTGAACCATTGGACAATTATCTTAATCTCACGAAGTTTTTAACGACGATCAACCATTCTAAAGGGCTTGCAATTGGTGCAAGACATATTACTGTATCAACATCTGGTATTGTGCCTAAAATTAAAGAATATGCACATTTCCCGCTGCAAATTAATTTAGCAATTAGTCTTCATGCGCCGAATAATGAGATCAGAACATCATTGATGAAAATCAATAAAGCTTATCCAATCGAGGAAGTCATTGATGCAATTAAATATTATTTAAAGGTAGCGAATCGAAGAGTGACAATTGAATATATTTTAATTGATGGTGTCAATGATATGCCAGAAGTAGCTCTTGAACTCGTTGCTAGATTAAGAGGACTCAATGTATATGTGAATTTAATCCCATATAATGAAGTACTTGAAGCGCCTTATAAGCGCTCTAAAATAGAAAACCAATTGACGTTTTATGATATTTTGATGAAACATAAAATCCAAGTGACATTACGTAAAGAACAAGGGCATGATATTAATGCTGCTTGTGGGCAATTAAGAAGCCAGCATCTATAGGAGGATCATTTGAAAACAGGTTTTATAACAAAACAAATTTCAAATCAATACACAGTAAAAGATGTGGATTCAGACGAACTTTTAATCGCGCAAGCACGCGGTAAATTTCGCTTTATGAAACTTAATGAGTCCAATGCATTTAATAAAAACTTAACAGCAAAAACAAAAAAAGAACCAAAAACAATCATGGTTAGTCCGAAAGTTGGCGATTATGTCAACTATGAGATTGATGGTGATCACGTTTGGATTACGCATATTAAACCAAGAAAGAGTGAATTAACAAGACCTGATGTCGTCAATGTTGATCAAGTATTACTTGTTTTTTCTTGTGTAAGACCTGATTTTTCATTTTATTTACTCGACAAATTTCTTGTGATCTTAAATCAAGAAAGTTTACCACCAATTATCGTCATATCAAAAATTGATTTAGTTGACGAAGAAATGTTAAAAACAATTAAAGCGGGTATGTCATACTACGAAACACTCGGTTATGAAATTTATTATGTCAATTCTAAACAACGCATTGGTATCGATGTCTTAACACATATATTTAAACACAAGATTACAGTGTTAGCGGGTCAAACAGGTGTCGGAAAATCAACGTTACTGAATGCCTTAATGCCTGAATTAGGCCTAAAGACGCAAGAGATTTCATTTGCTTTAGGTAGAGGAAAACACACGACAAGGCATACTGAACTCTATCTTTACAACGAAGGTTATATTGTTGATACACCTGGTTTTTCTAAAATTGAGTTTACTGTTTATTATGAAGATGATTTAAGATTGTTATATCCTGACTTTATTAAACGTTCATCTGACTGTAAATTTGGTAATAAATGTACACATATTCATGAGCCTGGTTGTGCGGTCAAAGAAGCAGTTGAAGAAGGTCAAATACCGACATCTAGATATGACAATTACTGTGCGTTTATCGATGAAATCAATCAACAAAAGTTAAAGTTTTAAAAAGGAGATATGCCATGAAGGTATCACCATCTGTATTATCAGCAAATTTTAATCACTTAAAACATGAGTTGGATCGAATCGCAACTGCGGATTATGTACATCTTGATATCATGGATGGACATTTTGTACCAAACATTTCATTTGGTCCAGACATTTCAAAGCAAATCAATGAAGCTACTAATCTTGATTTAGATGTACACTTAATGGTTACTGACCCGTTAAAATGGGTACATCAATTTGCATTCTCTAAAACAAAGTTCATAACAATCCATATTGAAGCAAATGATGTTCAAAAAACATTGGATGCTATCAAAATGCACGGCATAGGATGTGGTATTTCACTAAGACCAAATACGAAAGTAGCAGATTTACTACCCTTTTTGGATCGTGTAGACCTTGTTTTAGTCATGACGGTTGAACCAGGATTTGGTGGTCAATCATTTATGCCAAATATGCTTGAGAAAGTAAAAGAACTAGTTCAACTTAGAAAAGATCATCATTATGATTACGTCATTGAAGTCGATGGTGGTATTACCAACGAAAACATTGATGATTGTAAAAAAGCTGGTGTGGATATTGTTGTTGCAGGTAGTTATATTGTGACATCTGAAAATGCAGAAAAAAGCATTTTAAGCTTAAAATGAGAGCGATTATTGTTACACATCCAACACCTAAAGATATTAAGAAGGTCTCAAAATTAACGAACGATGATTATATCATAGCTGTTGATCAAGCAGTCAAAGATGTCTTAGCTCAAAACCTTAAAATTGATTTAGCAATTGGTGATTTTGATTCACTTGATAATCTTGATTTATTAGTGGGTCTAGATGTGGTAAAACTCAATCCAAAAAAAGATGTAACAGATACTTTTCAAGCGCTTTATGAAGCCAAAAAAAGAGGATTTAAAACACTTCTTATAGTCGGTGGATTCGGGGGAGATAGAATAGAGCATTTTATCGCTCATTTGATGAATTTTAACGACTATGAGTCATTAGTTATGAAAGATGATAACTCGACAATCTATATAAAAAAAGAAGGGACTTATACCCTTGACTTTAGTGGTTATATATCACTATTTGCATATCCTGAAGCGACCATTTCCCTCACGGGATTTAAATATCCATTAGAAGCGTACCAGCTAACACAATTTGATCCACTTGGTATTAGTAATGAACTCGTTCATCAAACCGGGACATTGACTGTTCATCATGGTGCGGTTTTAATCGTTGAATCAATAAAAAAATAAAAGGCGATTTCGCCTTATATTTTTAAACGCGTTCTAAATTGTTTTTCTTTAAAGCTCTTGCAGAAACTTTAACACGTTTGATATTACCATGTTCGTCTCTAATTTTGATGGTTTGCAAGTTAGCCTTCCAAACACGACGATTCGCGTTTAAGGCATGACTACGACGGTTTCCTGTCATTGTCTTTTTACCTGTTACATAGCACTCTGCCATATTAATCACTCCTTACATGCACTATCTACTTTAACATAACAACACCTTAAAAGCAACAACTTTTCTTTAGAAATAGACGTTAAAAATGAAAAATTTGGGAAAATGTGTGGAAAATAGTGTTTTTTATAGATATGGTATAATATAAATGCCTAATCCTAAGATATAAATAACATTGCATTTTCATAAATAGCTATGCTATACTGATTAGGTAGATAAATGTAAATTAAATGTAAGAACAATCATAGTAAAAAAATGAGAAGCTGGAAACGGCTTACTTGACATTGAGGAGGATCATTGTGTCCAATAAAACAGTCAGTGGATCTTTATTTAAAAAGATGGTAACTAACGGCGCTGTAAATCTTAAAAACAATCACAAAGAAATAGATCATTTAAACGTATTCCCTGTACCAGATGGTGATACCGGCACGAACATGCAGATGACCATGATGGCAGGCATTAAAGAAGTAAATAATTTAGACAGTCAATCCATTATTGATGTATCAAAAATTTTATCACGTGGCTTACTCATGGGTGCTCGAGGAAATTCAGGGGTTATTCTATCTCAGTTCTTTAGAGGCGTCTATTCAGAAATCGCGAAAATTGAAAATGGATCAGCAACGATTGAAGAATTTATTCAAGCGTTAGTTGGTGGTTACCAAATGGCATATCGTGCTGTGATGGATCCAGTCGAAGGCACCATTTTAACAGTTGTCCGCGAATCAGCGGAGAAAGTATTAGTTGAACGTAAAAATTTAAGTAGTGTAGAAGATGTATTAAAAATTTATTTAGAACAAGCAAAAGAAACATTGATTAAAACACCAGATTTATTACCAGTATTAAAAGAAGCAGGCGTAGTCGATAGCGGCGGTGCTGGCTTCATTAAGATCATTGAAGGTATGATCATGGCATTAGAAGGCAATATGCTTACAGAAGCAGAAATCGCTGCTATGCCACAAGCAAGAGAGCATTTCCAAGGTGCTGAAGCACTTGGTCATGGTATTGATATCAAATTTGGCTATTGTACAGAATTTATCGTGAAATTACATCATCCTGATAAGTTTGAAGATAAATTCATGAAAGACCCACTTAATAAAATGGGTGATTCACTCGTATTAGTCACAGATGATGACTTATTAAAGATTCACGTCCATACTAATCAACCTGGGGTTGCATTAACGTTAGCTCAAAAATATGGTGATTTACAAACCATTAAAATTGAAAACATGCGTTTACAACATTCAACGATTATGGGTACTGAATCAGAACACAAAGTTGAAAAACCACAATCTAAATATAGCATTATTGCAGTCGCCTCCGGTGAAGGTGTTCATGAAGCATTCAAAGAATTAGGCGTTGACTTAATCATTGATGGTGGTCAAACGATGAACCCATCAACTGAAGACTTTGTAAAGGCTGTTGAATCACTCAATTCAGAACACATTATCATCTTACCTAACAATAAGAATATCATTATGTCAGCTGAACAAACATTAGACCTTTGTGAAGAAAAATCAATTAGAGTCTTACGTACGAAGTCTATTGCTCAAGGTTATGCATCACTGATGGCATTTGATCCAACCCAAGAACTAGATGATAATTATGAAGAAATGACAGAAACATACGAACGTATGCGTTATGGTGAAGTGACTTACGCTGTTCGTGATACTGAAATTAACGGTGTAAAGATTAAGAGCGGTGATTTCATTGGTATCACAAAAGGTGAAATTTTAGTTTCTGTGCCAGATCGTAGTGAAACAGTCCATCGTTTACTTGATGACATGGTCAATGAAGATCGTGAAATCGTCACATTCTTTTATGGCAAAGACATTGATTCAGAAGAACTAGATTCAGTGGTAGCTTATGTGAAGAAATTAAATCCTGATATTGATGTTGATTTAATTGAAGGAAAACAAGAAGTATACTCATATATTATTGCAGTAGAATAATAAGAAGGCGCTATGCGCCTTTTTTTATGCTGATAAATTAGAATAACAAGTGCAACACTGTAAAAGAAAATAAAAAGGTTCATAGATTCCTTTATAATGTAAGTGACCAAACAAACATAAAAGGAGAACCTATGAACTACACTCATCTTACCATAGAAGAAAGAACTTGTATATATCAGTTATGGCTGTCTGGCGTTAGCATGAGACAGATAAGCAAAGCAATCAAACGAAGTGTTAGCACAATCTCAAGAGAGTTAAAAAGGAATGACTGCGGCTATCGATATAAATACTTACCACACATTGCACAAAAGAGATATCAAAAGCGGCGAAAGAAATGTCATAGACCCATACGAATCAATCCTGAATTAAAAATATACATAGAAGAAAAGCTAGCTCAACAATGGTCACCAGAACAAATTGCTAAACGTGAAAAAGATCGACCTGAATACTGTCCATGTTACGCGACAATATATCGATGGATTCACAAAAAACACCTAATTAAAGGCGATATGACGCAATTAAGACGTAAAGGAAAGTTCAAGAGACCCGCAGAAACAAGGGGACGATTCAATATTGGTAAAACAATAAAAAAACGACCTAAAGAAGTTTACAAGAGAGAAACAATAGGTCATTGGGAAGCAGATACAGTTGAATCGGGAAGAGTTAATTTTCAGCGAAAAAGCAAATATTGTTTCGTGACTTTAGCAGAACGCAAATCAAGGTTATACTTAGTTAAACTATTGCCAGATAGAACGAGTGAAAATGTGACAGCAGCTATCATAGAATTATTATCACAATTCCCGCAAGAATTAGTAAAGACAATAACCTGTGATCGTGGTAAAGAATTTGCCAAATATAAAGAAATAGAAACACGATTAAGCTGTGATATGTATTTCGCTGATCCATATTGTGCGTGGCAAAAAGGGACTAATGAGAATTCCAATGGATTATTAAGAGAATATTATCCAAAAGGAATGGATCTGTCGAAAACAAATGATGATGAAGTAACAAATGTACTAACACGCCTAAACAACAGACCTAGAAAATGCATAAACTTCAAAACACCATTAGAAGTAATCAATGAATCTTATAACGCGTTGCACTTGAATTGACAAATTATCTGCTAAAATTTAATAAAAGGGAGTTGAGATCATGAATATACTTGTTTTAGGTGGCGTTTCTTATGATACCCTTATTCATTTGGATGAATTGCCAGAACCAGTAGCTAAAACCATATTTCCGAATCGTGTGATTAAAAGTATTGGTTCAACGGGTGCAGGAAAAGCTATACCGCTTGCCAAACTAGGGTTTGATGTCACTTTTCACGCGATGATTGGTGATGATCAAATTGGTAGAGACATTACACAAACATTAAATAAAGAAAAAATTCACTTCATATATGATATTGATCCAAAAGGCACAGAGACTCATACCAATCTTATGGCGAATGATGGTAAGAGAATCTCAATATTTACGAATCCCCTCACATTTGAACCAACGATTGATGAAACAAAAATTAATGAAGCAATTGAAAAAGCAGATTTCGTTTTAATGAATATTAAGAACTATACAAGAAGATTCATCGACAAAGTAAAAGCGTGTGATAAACCATTATGGATAGATATCCATGATTATGATGGTAGATCAGAATACCATCAGGATTATATTAAAGCTGCCGATATACTATTTATGAGTAAAGATTTAATAGAAGATCCAACATCTTTTGTGAAAGACATGTTATTACAAGGAAAACAAGCTGTTGTCGTAACAGATGGACCAAATGGTATCACGGGTTACTATTCGGATGACTTGATTCATATGCCCGCAATAAAGCCTTCAAAACAAGGCGATTTCAATGGTGCAGGTGATCATGTGGTGAGTGGTTATCTATTTGGATTTGTTCATCAAATGAAGAGAAAAGACTGTTTGAAAGCAGGTGTCATTCTAGCAACGTCATGTATTGAAAGTGATACGTTATCAAATGATGAAATCTCTATGAGTTGGCTAAAATCAAAGTTAGCATAAACAAACAAATTTTTTTATAAAATACTACCATTATGTTTTCTTTTTTGATACAATAGAAACGCACCAATGATGCGGATGTGGTGGAATGGTAGACACGCAAGTTTGAGGGGCTTGTGAGCAAGTTACGCTCGTGTGAGTTCAAGTCTCATCGTCCGCACCATATAAGAAGCATAGGTCTGATACAATTAGGTATCAGGCTTTTTTTGCTTTAATAAAAGCTTTTAAGTACTTTGATGATCTATTAGTATATCCTAAATCAATCGAAATTTAGCGAGAAATTCAATAGAAGAATAACAACTTACACGATTTTCTCAAAAATTATACGATTACAAGTCAGTTTACACGATTTGATTGAATTTCACACGATTACTAATCTTAAATCAGCGATTACATACAAAGTAAATCATTATTTAACTAAAATAATAATGGCGTAAATACATAAAAGTTTATAAAACTAAATATAAAATATAAATATATTCATAAAACTAAATATTTATGTTATAATATATATAAGAGGTGATTTCCAATGTCATTAATATATAAAGGATTATTTGAAGTGCTAAGTAAGAAAAATATTTCAATATCAGAAATGTCAAAAGACTTAAACATATCATCAGCAACTCAAGCTAAATTTAGAAAAGGCGAATATGTTTCACTTCAGACATTAGAATCTATCTGTAAATACTTATCGGTGAGTATCAATGATATCGTATCATTTCTGACTGTAGAAAACTCATCTATCTTATATCAAAGATTAAGAGAAGAAATGTCCCACAGAATTAAAGGAAGTATATATCATGAAACACAAATACTATTAACCTATAATTCAAACCATATTGAAGGAAGCCAACTATCACCTGATCAGACTAGGTATATTTTTGAAACAAACACCATTGGATTAGGTAAAGATAATTCAATTAATGTTGATGATATTATAGAAACTCAAAATCATTTTAGGTGTATTGATTATATGATTAAATCTGCTTTAGAACCATTATCTGAAACGTTAATTAAGGATTTACATAGAATATTAAAGACAGGAACAAGTGATGCTAAGCTTGATTGGTTTAATGTTGGTGAGTATAAGCAAAGACCAAATACAGTAGGTGGTATAGAGACAACAAAACCTGTTAATGTTCAAAGCGAATTAATTTCCTTGATAGGTAAATATGAAATAAAAAAAGACTATTCTTTTGAAGATATCATAGAATTCCATTATCAATTTGAATGTATACATCCATTTCAAGATGGTAATGGTAGAGTCGGAAGATTGATTGCTTTTAAAGAATGTTTACGTCACGGCTTTGTTCCTTTCACGATTGATGAAAGTATTAAACTGTTTTATTATAGAGGCTTAAAAGAGTGGAAAAGTGAAAAAGGATATCTTGTGGATACCTGTCTTTCTGGACAAGACAAATATAAGAGATTACTTGATATGTTCAATATAAGTTATGGGTAGTGAGTGAATAATATGACAAAGGAAGAATACTTAGTTAATCCATGTGCGAAATTATCCATTCCATATTGGAAATACCTATTGTTTAAACAACCGCCAAATATAGATGTATTTCATGAAAGTCACTATCGTGAAGACGATTTATATCATCATGTAGAGAAATATTTTAGGCTTATACACCATTTAGAAAAACCCTTGAAACCCCATCAATCAATTTCTGATATTAAGATTGCTCAAGACATGAAAGATTTAATATTGCAGATTAATCGTTCATATAGCAATGAAAGAATCACTGTGAATATTGAGGATGTTGAGCGTTGGATCAGTCATCCAACTTATGATAAGTCACTTTGGGTTAAAGTGGTTGTTGATGATTGTATGATTGCAAGTGGAATAGCGGAATATGATGAGAATACAAAAGAAGGAATCATTGAGTGGGTGCAAGTTTCCCCTGAGTATCAACGCCAAGGATATGGAAAAATGATTGTTGAAGAATTATTGCATAGATTATCAAAAAAGGCTGATTTTGTGACAGTATCAGGTAGACTATATAATGATACAAACCCAAAACTATTATACGAATCTTGCGGTTTTGAAGGTTCAAACCTTTGGTATATATGCTATAAAAAATAACAGATTAAGCGTTGAATCTGCTTAGTGTTTTACAAACTTCTTTAGGGTGCGTAAAAATAAGTCAAGGGTGCGTAGATTTTTGATAGGGGTGCGCAATTGTATTAAAATAGGTCATGCAACCCAAATTACCAGTCGGAGTACAGTTTTTAATTAATGTGCTCTTTTTTTGTCTTTGTTAAGCCACTCAGTATATTAGCATTTGTACTAAATCTCATTGAAAATCGATATAAGGTAACCGATTATGGTATACAATTAAGAATGCATACACGATTAAACCTAAAATTACACGATTATAAACACTTTAACACGATTATATTAATTTTAGTAAGAAATCTTATTGATAAACAACTGTATCTATCGTATAATTACAGTAGAACGAGGTGAAATCATGAATATAATTGTTACTATGTTTTCAGATAAACCTATATATGAACAAATTAAAGAACAGATGAAAAAATCAATTATAAAAAAAGAAATTATAGCTGGATTTCAATTACCTAGTGTTCGATCCTTATCAAAGGATTTGCAAATTGGTATTGTAACGGTAAAGCGTGCATATGATGATTTAGTTCAAGAAGGGTACATTATTAGTCAAGCTGCAAAAGGGTATTATGTAATTGATATAGATGTTGATCGTGTTCTTCATGAATACAAACAGAGAATCAGCAATCACATAAATGAAATTCTACGTCTAGTTGATGAGTCTAAGATGCCGAAATCTATTGTTGAAAAATTATGGAGTGAAAAAGGAGAAAGCAAATGAACAGTATAGAAATTAGAAATATGAATGCTAAAGTTGGAGATTTCACACTTAATGATATAAATCTTTCTATTCCAAAAGGATCTATTACAGGACTTGTTGGAAAAAATGGTGCAGGAAAAACAACATTATTTAAAACACTAAATGGGACATATCTAAAGACATCAGGTGATATTCTTATCAATAGTCTGAAGTTTTCTGATTCTGAAAAAGAAATAAGAACTAATTTGGCAATTGTTTATGATGAGATAAATTATAATCCTTATGCTAAAGTAAAATTATTGAAAAAAATATATAGACAAAATCATCCAAAGTTTGATTCTGAATACTTTGATCTTTTGATAGATAGATTTGGAATAGATGTTAAGAAAAGATTAGTTAGTTTGTCCTTAGGCATGCAAAAAAAACTAATGGTGATACTTGCTTTGTCGGTACGACCAACGATTTTATTACTGGATGAGCCGTTAATAGGGATTGATCCAATTGACAAGCAAGATTTAATAAAATTAATTCAACAATATATGGAAGATGAAAACAATACAATTATCCTTTCTAGTCATCAAGTAGAAGATATCCAAAAAATTGCTGATTATATTATATTTCTAAATGATGGTCAAATTATGCTATTTGAAGATAAAGAAATTTTACTAGATTCATTTAGAATAGTTCACACAAGTGACATTGATTATAACAATGATTTGTATATAAATCCAGTATTGGATTCTATGGGAATAAGTGGGTTAATTAGAACCGAAGATGTATCGAAAATTAAAGGAATAACCCAAAAAGCGTCGTTAGAGCAAATATTCATTCATTTGTGTAAATAGGGAGTGTTTAAGATGAAAAAGTACTTAAGATTTTATAATATATTGAGATTGACAATACCAACAAGAGATGGCGTTTTATTTCTACTTGTATTCAGTATTCTTAACATAATTATTTATGATAAGTTCATGACTCCAAAAGATGTTTTTACTGTAGGGATGGCTGTGATTTTTTTATGGACACTTTTTGTTTCTATATATTATTCATACTTAACTCATTCTAATCCAGCACATGCTGTTTATCAGTTTCCTATTACAGCAAAAGAGCGAGTTCGTAATCACTATATCAGTCCTATATTTATGTCTGTAGCTGTTAGTTTAGCATTGGTTTTATTCGGCTATATAATAGCAGGATTGTTTGCTTTATTTGGAAACATGGAAAGTGCTACTGAGACAGATCCTTTTTATCTCGAAGGAACAATTTTCTCAGTTGGTTATTTAATACTAGTATATTCTATATATATGCCCACATCATTCATGCTTGATAAGAAGAAAAACTTCATAGTAGGGATAATGGGTTTGGTGTTTTTAACTTTAATCAGTTATTCTGTAGTTTTATTGGTTACTGGGTCCTTTAGCTTATCATTAGGAATTCCTGTCATCCTGGCTAATTCATCAAGTGGTCTTTTAGTTTCTATAATTACACTTATTATAAGTTTTTTAGCAGCTTTCGGTTCTTATAAGTTTTCAGTAAAATTACTCAAATATGATTAGAATATATAGCATTATACACTAATATATAGCTTAAGTATGTAATTTAGTAAAAGTAACAGCTAAAAAAGAAAGTAACAACAAAACTTGACTTATTGATTAGTTCTGCTAAGATTTAATTAAAGCATATCTAGCAGCAATATAATTATAGTCAAGTTAGGAATAACATATGAAAAAACAATCATTAATCATGAAAATTGGGGGTATTTTCAAGCAGTATCGAGGATTATCTAAATCCGCTTACGTTTTATTTTTTGCCCGTTTAGTAACAAGCATGGGCGCGTTTATTTTTCCAATGCTTACCTTGATACTCACAGTTAAAATTGGGTATACGATGCTTTATGCTGGAAGTCTGATGGCAATTGTCTCAATATTAATGTTATTTGCTAATTTGATTGGTGGTAAATTAGCTGACAAGTTTAATCAAAAAAAAATGATCATCATTCTAGATATCATAAGTGTGATTTTTTTCTTTGCATGTGCCATTGTACAACCACAAGAAATCATGATTTATTTTCTAGTCATATCAGGTTTCTTCGCGACTATGGAAGGTCCTGCATTTGAAGCACTTATCGCAGAAGCGACACTACCTGCAGAAAGAGAAAAAGTATTTTCTCTTGCCTATGTTGGATTTAATTTAGGATTTGCTTTTGGTGCTGCAATTGCTGGTTTATTATTTACAAATTATCTTAGCTTAGCCTTCATTCTTGATGGCGTGACAACCTTGTCTTCAACGTTATTGATTATTTTCTTTGTCAAAGTATATAAACACGAAGATATCAAAGAAGAAGATAAAAATGAATATGAAGATCATTTAGACGAAAAAAAATCTATTTTCACCATATTGAAAGAAAGAAAGTCAATTGTTTATTTTATCATGATTACCATTTTTGGTGCGTTCATTTATCAACAATGGACGTTTACTTTACCTGCTTATGTTATCCATGTGTTTGGAGAAGAGTTGGGGGCAACTTATTATGGATTTATAGCGAGTGCTAATGGTATTGCTGTGATTGTATTAACACCAATGATGACATATCTTTTAAGAAAAAAATACGAATTACAGAAAATGATGATTGGTGCATTGATGATGGGGTTAAGTTTCCTCATTATATTTAGAGTGAATTTTTTGTTCTTATTTTTTATATTTATATTTGCATTTACTTTGGCTGAAGTGATTAATACGATTGGATCTGGACCATACATGAGTAGAAGAGTGCCAGGTTCGCATAGAGGTAGATTGTCTTCAATATCTTATTTAGGTTATTTCGTTGGTGCAAATATAAGTACTGTTATTTGCGGTTTAATCATTGATCGATTGGGATATGATTATGTACTTGGACTTCTAGCATTGTTAGGTGTTATTGAATCTATTTTGATTTTTTCAAATCATAAATTAGACAAGAAAATTTTCCCCAAATTGTATATAACTCCTCCAAGTATGATGAAAACCAGTATTATGAAAGAAAAAGAAATCGAACTAAACAACGACACACAATTCTAAAATAAAAATATACTAAATAGCAGGGGATAAAAAATAACTTGATCTTTCAATGGTAAGCAAATATATTCTCATGATATATGTATTTGACTATAATGAAAATAAGTTAGATATTGGAAGGAGTTTGTATATGTTAGGTGCTTTTTCAATAAGTTTAAATGTCAAAGATATTCATAAGTCATTTGAGTTTTATAAAATTTTAGGTTTTGAAAAATATGCAGGTGATATTAATCAAAAATGGTTAATCATGAAACAAGGGGATACTATTATAGGTTTATTTCAAGATATGATTCAAAAAAATATGCTAACTTTCAATCCCGGTTGGGACCAAAATGCCAGTAAACTTGATACGTTTGTGGATGCAAGAATATTAAAACAAACATTTAAAGATGCCGGCATTGTGATTCAACAAGCGGTTGAAAAAGCGGTACAAGGACCCACACATTTTATGATAGAAGATCCTGATGGTAATCCAATATTTATTGATCAACATGTTTAAGTTTTAAAAAGTCTTTTTGCGAAAAGACTTTTTTTGGTATAATCATATTCAAAAAAAAATTCAGTACAAGTCAAACGTATTGAAGCATATCTTCTATGTGTATTAATTAATAATTTTAATATACGAACATAGATCGATTAGATTCATCATTGATATTGTGATACAATGAATAATAAAGTTATCGATCAGATAATTGATAACAAACATCACTTATTTAAAGAGGACAATCAAATGAAAAAGAACTTAGGAACAATAATAACTGTCATCGTAACACTTTCTTTATCCGTATTAGGATTCATTTTAGGAGGGTTTCAACTTAGCAACCTTCAATTAGACACATTGACGATACTTATTATAGTTTGTGTCATTAGCATAGCATATTGTTTTATCGCAGGTGAAATGACAGGAAACAATTCACAAATGGATAAGTTATGGTCGATTTTACCTATCGCTTATGCTTGGATTATCGTTGCAAAAAGTGGTATGAATCCACGTTTAATCGTTATGGCAATCCTGATTACTATATGGGGTGTTAGATTAACACTTAACTTTGCGAAAAAAGGTGCATACTCAATAAAGTTTTGGTCAGGTGAAGAAGACTATAGATGGGTTGTTTTAAGAAATGATCCCAATTTAAATAAGAGATGGAAATGGGCACTCTTCAATTTATTTTTTATCTCTATCTATCAAAATGCATTAGTGCTCGCGATTACGTTACCATTACTTGCAACAATGGAATCGACAGTCGCATTTAGCTTGTTAGATGGTTTAATTGCTGGCCTTCTATTAGGATTTATTGTGTTAGAGACAATTGCTGATCAGCAACAAATGGCATATCAAACTAGAAAATATGAATTATTAGAAGAAGGAAAGAAGTTAGAAGATCTACCAAGTCCATATAATAAAGGATTTAATACAAAAGGATTGTGGAGTCGTTCAAGACATCCGAATTATTTTTCTGAACAATCAATTTGGTTTGTTTTATATCTCTTTTGTCTAAGTGCAGGTGTAGCATCTTATATCTTGTTTAACTGGACACTAATTGGTTCTATGTTTTTAATTTTATTATTCATAGGTAGTTCTAATTTTTCAGAAGGTATTTCACTTCAGAAGTATCCAACCTATCATGACTATGTGAACAACGTTTCTAAATATGTGCCACTTAAAAAATACGACAATTAAAAGAGCAATTTAAGTATTTACCAATAAATCAAAACATGACAAGTGTAATCAATGAAGAAATGAAATCAACTCATTTGGATAGAAAAATAAGTGCAATCGCTAAAAAGAATCATTTGTGCATTCAAAAACATGTTGATTACAATGATATTGATAAAATATATTTCACAAGATCTAACAAAGGAAATCCTGATAATGAGATTCATTGTCAACAAGGTGTGAATTATTGTGAATCCTCAGAAAAAATAAAGGAATATTGATGTTAGTCAATATTCCTTTTACGCATTTAAATATCTTCTTTTGAAGTTATGATGTCTTTATCGCGTGAAGCATTCATGAGAAATAATTTTTTTGATAGTAAAGGTATTTAAGGCAAATATAGTATATCTCAAGATATGAAAGAAGACTGTTTAGTATACCTTTTCTATTTAAAGCGTTAGTGTTATTGATCTTTTTCATATAAAATGATTATACTCAGCATAGATATATTTAAATTGTTTAAACAAATAATTTGAATCGAACAAAATAAATAATTAAAAATAAGGAAGGAAGAAATAATGAAAATAGCAATCTTAACAGATTCAGCTTCTAATTTAGGTCCTGAATTTGTAAATAAACATGATAATTTATTTCAAGTACCATTGATTATCAATATTGATGGTAAAAGCTATAAAGATCAAGTAGAAGTCACTGCTGAACAGGTTTATAATGACCTTGATGAGCACGAGGTAACTACTAGTTTACCGAATTCAAAAGATTTGGTTACGACGCTAGAAAAAATAAAATCAGAGGGATTCACACATGTTTTTTGTATAAATATTTCTTCTGGATTGAGTGGTACGTTTAATGCTTTTCGTTTGGAATTTACACAGTTTGAGGGATTAAGCATCACCCATTATGATTCCAAGACACTTGGAATGGGACTGGGATTTTTAGTAGAGTATGCGTTAGAGTTAGTTAAGGAGAATAAATCGATCAAGGATATAATTAAGCTTTTAGACCATATGAGATATGAAGATAGTATTGCATTTTATACAATTAATACATTGAAATATCTTCGCAAGGGTGGTCGTATCGGTAAAGTTGAAGGAACGATTGGAGAAATTCTTCATATTAAACCTGTGATTACTGTGAATGAAGATGGTGTTTACGTCACGATGTCAAAAGCGTTTGGTATGAAACGTGCACTGATTTTGATGAGAAATATTCTTGTTGAGAAATTTGGAACTGATTTAATTGATCTCGTGGTGCATTATGGAAGTGACCCAGTTCAAGCACAACAGCTTGGAGAGAAATTGAAGGGATTTTTAAATATTAGAAATGTTTCCACATCTCAATTGACGCCTGTTTTAGGTGTTCACACTGGTCCTGATATGTTTGCATATGTTGCAAGAAGAATATACGATTAATTTTAATGCTATAAAAAGATTAATTAACATCAATTGAACTCTGAAAATCATATAGTCATTGTTTCGCTTGAAAGAAAACCGTCATTCATGGCGGTTTTCTTTTGCTTAACTAAATTATCACTAACGAATTAATCGATACAGTTTGAATAATGTGATATTGGACATGGCAGCAAAAAAATGGTCAAAAAGTATAATCGATAAAGCGATAGAAATGATTGCATGAGTTAGTTTAATGAGCAATGTGACTTCGATCTTTTGATTGTACCAATAATTAATAAAAAACCCTTCGATTGAAGGGTTTATTATTTGATCCAAGGTTTAGGTGTTCGATTGACATGATAGATACCCCAATGCTTTTCAGGCTCACTAGGATCAGTACCACCTTTCCAGGGTTCATCAAAGGCTTCAAAAACGAACATCGTAACGTGATGTTGAATTGACCAATCATTAAGTGCATCTAAATAGAGTTTTTGATTGGCTTCATTTGTTTGTTCCGGATCCATTTGATTACCGGCACTAGTTGTCCAACCAAATTCAGTAAAAATAACAGATTTAGAAGGATATGTTTTTATCGTATCTTCATATTCTTTAATCGTCATTGGAATCGCATCTTTTAAAGGAATTTTATGCCAAAGTGGATACACATGAATTGAAATGAAATCAACCACATCAGCTAATGCTTGGCAATGGTTTCGCCACTCCCAAGCTCCTTCACAAAATGTAACAAGTGCATTCGTTTTTGATTTCACGTAAAGCACATGATCTCTAAGCGTTAATGGATCCATTTTATTGGGATGCCATGAAGCGGTATTTTCATTACCAACAGATAAAGCTAAAACGATATCTTGATATTCATTAGCAAGATCAATGAGTTGGTCTAGTTGTTGGTAGTTATATCGTTTATGTTTTTGAATAGCCTCATCACTATGTAGACCACCCCATGGACAATCAGGATTTGATATTTCACCTAACGGTTCAACACCTATCATCACCTTTAGAGGTATATGATGAGCTCTTATGACACGTAATACGGTTTGTGCATGTGTATAAGGGTTGTACATTCTTATATATTTAAAATGCTTTGATATAATGCGTAAATCCTCTAGAACATCTTCATCTGAAGGATGTATATCTTGATGAGGATCTTGATTTTCACGATAGCCAGAATAACATATCGCCTTTTGAAATAAAAACATGTTTAAAACTCCTTAATGTTTGATGTATTAATTTCATTGTACCATTTCAGAAGCTTAAATTTATATGACAAATGCTTATCTAATTTGATACAATTAAAACAATAGATCATTATGCGGACGTGGTGGAACGGTAGACACGCATGCTTCAGGCGCATGTGGCAGAAATGTTGTGAGAGTTCAAATCTCTTCGTCCGCACCAACATACAAAGGCTTTTAGCCTTTTTTTACTATCTGTTGGCATTTTTGCCTTTCAAAGTGATAGAATAAAAGTAGAACCAAACGATAAATAAAATGAATGATTTTTTTATTAACAAAAATCAACGTTTTGACACATAAAGGAGACATATATGGAATCAAGCAAAGTCGTAATTATCGGTACAGGCGCAGTGGGTATGAGCTATGCTTATGCCATGGTCAACCAAGGCACAGTAGAAAGCATCGTTTTAATTGATATTGATGCAAGAAAAGCAGAAGGCGAAGCGATGGATTTAAATCATGGTTTAGCTTTTGGTCCAAGAAAGATGTCCATAAAAGCGGGTACGTATGAAGATTGTAAAGATGCTGGTTTAGTTGTCATTACAGCTGGTGTTAATCAAAAAGAAGGCGAAACAAGAATCGATTTATTAAATCGAAATGCTAAAATCATTAAATCAGTTGTTCGTTCAGTTATGGATGCTGGATTTAAAGGCATCATTATGATGGCAACAAACCCAGTAGATATCCTAACCTATGTTGCATGGAAAGAATCTGGTTTACCATCAAGCAGAGTGTTTGGTAGTGGTACATCATTAGATACAGCCAGATTAAGATACGAAATCGCATCAAAAATTGATATTTCAGTATCAAATATTCACGCCTATATTTTAGGTGAACATGGTGATTCAGAATTTGTCTGTTGGTCAAATGCCTATGTTGGTGCGAAACCAATCAAAGATGTGATTGAAACAATGAATCCACAAATCACATTTGATGATATGGATAAAATTTATGAAAACGTCAAAGGCGCAGCTTATGAAATCATTAAACGTAAACGTGCAACATTTTATGGTATTGGCATGACGCTTGCTAAATTAACACAAGCGATCTTTGATAATGAAAATCGTATTTTACCAATATCTGTGTTAAATCAAGGTGTATATCCATGTGAATCAGATGTCTATATTGGTTTACCGGCAGTTTTAAATCGTGATGGCGTTCATCACATTGTAAAACTAAATATGTCTGAAGATGAAGTGAAAAAATTAAAACATTCAGCAAATATTTTAAGAGATAGCTTAAATAAAATGGCGTTTTAAGAAAGAAGTGACATTTTGTCTAAACAAACGATACTAAAAAAAGGTCCTCTATTGGATGAGAATGGTGATTTAGTTGAAAGTGGTTATCATACATCCCTTATTAAGGATTATCAAAGAAGTGCTTTAAAAACACCGCGTTATCGCTTAAAAGAATGGGATTATTACTATGTTGGTAATGATCGATATGGTATCGCAACGACGTTAGCAGATAACGGTTATATGTGGCTCGCATCAGTAACGTTCTTTGATTTCGCGAATAAAGGTGAAGTGACAAAATCAAAAATGGGTTGGTTTAGAACCCCTTTTATAATGTCGGAATCATCTGTTAATGGTGATGTAAAGTTTAAGAAAAAAGATTTCAGAATTAGTTATCAAGTGGCTAATCAAAAAAGGATTATTAAGGTCAATATTCCAAGGTTTGCTAATACGGATACCTTATCAGCAACCATAGAATTAACACCACAAATTAATAATTCAATGGTGATTGTTACACCGTTTATAAAGCCTAAACATTTTTATTACAATCAGAAAATTAATTTGTTAAAAGCAAGCGGTCAAATTGTTTTTGGACCAAACTCTTATGATCTTAATGATAACTGTTATGGTGTTCTCGACTGGGGTCGTGGTGTATGGGAATATAAAAACACATGGTATTGGTCATCATTAAGTGGCAAACAAGATGACCATTTTATAGGGTTTAATTTAGGGTATGGATTTGGGGTTACAGATAAAGCAACTGAGAACATGATCTTTTACGATCAAGAGGTTGTTAAACTTCATGATGTCGTTTTTGATATACCTAAAAAAGATAAAGAGGATGATTACTTAAAGACATGGCGGATATATGATAAAAAGGATCGTATTGCGTTAGAATTTACCCCTATTATTGATCGTCATTCAAAGACAAGTGCTCTTGTTATATCATCCAATCAACATCAGGTGTTCGGTTTCTTTAAGGGCTATTTCAGGCTAGAAAACGGCAATAAAGTGAATATCAAAAATATGATTGGTTTTGCTGAAAAAGTATCAAATCGTTGGTAAACTAACATATTCATTTAATCAGGTTAGGTCGTTGTGATATAATAATGACAACACTTGAGGTGATTGTATGAAACTATCAACGGGTATGCAAGTCCCCATCCATAGCTATAAACATAATCGGATGCTTCATAGAATATGGAAAAAGACTGTTGTTCTCTATGAGGATAACCATGTATTGGTTACAGGACATCAAAAAACAAAAGTTATCGAACATGATGGTAGAAGTTGGTATACAAAAGAACCAGCCATATGTTATTTCTATTCGGATTTTTGGTTTAATGTCATTGGTATGATTAAAAAAGACGGCGTACATTTTTACTGCAATTTGTCATCACCATATTTATATGATGGTGAAGCTATTAAATATATTGACTATGATCTGGATATCAAAGCATTTCCTAATCATACACATATTGTGCTAGACGAAAAAGAATATAAGATTCATATGAACAAAATGGAATATCCGGATGATATCAAAGAAATTATCGAATCCCAATTTGAGATATTATTAAATCGTATTAAAAATCTCGAGTGTCCATTTGATGAATCAAATATTCATGCATACTATAATCAATACAAACGAATCATTAAAAAATAGGTTCTCTGTCAAGGATAGGGGTACCGAATAAGTAAATCAATGAAAAGCGTATTTTTAGGTGATTCATCTAAATGCGCTTTTTTATTATGCACTTAATGTGTAATCTTTGTTGTAAAGAAAGAGAATTCTAGATCTGAACCTGTTGAAATCAGTAAATCCATAAGCTGTTCTTTTAATGACTTTAATAAAGTTATTAATACCTTCGACAATGCCATTCGTCATCTTTTTACGTGTTTCAGGATGAAGGTCAAATGATTGAACGATTTCTTGACGCCAATTGATAATTGTTTTCTTAATATCTCTAAATTCTTTGGTGGTTGCGTGTCTGAGTAGATCAATGAATTGATTGATAAAAGCCGGTGCCTCTTCATAAGATAATGTTTCTATGCTGGTTTGAAAGAGATCTTTAAGATGAAAAGCTTCTTTTAAATCCGGGTGAAGATTAGCTGCGATATCATGTAAGACATAATCATTAACATTTTGCTCTAAAAGATGATGGTAATAGTACTTGTCATTTAAGTCACTTGGTGACTTCATCAGTACTTTCCAATGCTTCTTTAAAATCTTATAGTTGATAGAATCCTCATCAAATGTTTTCATGATGCGTATTCTCACAGCGTTGAATGACCAATAGATATATCTTAAGAAGTGGAATGTGTCTGCGATAATGCGCGCATGAGGTAAATAAGCTTTCACGATATTCCGGTACGGTGCCCATAGGTCCATAATGACGTTTTTAACGTTGCTGCGCTCTTCATAAGGGATTTGACTGAAATAGTTCTTTAACCAGTCTGTTCGTCTGTTTCTCATCACGTCTATCACTTTCTTGTTGATGGGATCACAGATGACAAAAGCGTATTTACCATAGCCTAGGTTACGCTTTTTGAACTCATCAATGCTGATCGTTTCAGATAGTTTTAACCTGCTCGGTTGGATGTGTTTATCGATATGTCTCATCGCTGTTGGCACAGAGACATTCAAACGTTTCGCGATGGCTGTATAGCTTTGGACATATTCAGCTTCCCTTAAGATGTGATGCTTCGTGACATTGGATATCTTATTGAAACGCTCAACGAACTGATTAGGTTCTGGGAACCGCTTGTGGCAGTGTTTACAGACATACCGTCTTCGTCTGTATTTTAAATACACATGGTAGCCATTGATGACACCATGCTTAATGACTCTATCTCTATAGTCGTGAACTTTAGAAGTGTAACTCCCACAATGTGGACATAATTGATAGCCTTGTGTGAATCTCAAATGGACATACATATCATTCTCAATGGTCTCAATTTGTCTAATCTTTAAGTGCTCGTCTTCAATTCTTAGTACTTTCTTGATATAATTGTCTTGCATAAGTAAACTCCTTATCTAAAGTGTGTGGTTACCTTTATTATAAGATTTACTTATGCTTTTTTATATCCCTTTATAAAATCATCCACCCCTAACATAATTATAGAGCCAAAAAATAAAAACAAACCATTGCGGTTTGTTTTTTATTTGAAGATAGCAAAATTGTTTTTACCATGTTCTTTAATACTGTACATAGCCTGATCTGCAGCATTAATTAAATCATCGATAGTTTGCCCCTTATGATATACGGCAATACCGATTGAAACACCTAACGTTGTTTCTACTTCGTCAAATACAAATTTCACTTTAAATGAATCTAAAATACGTTTGGCAATTTGTTTTAACGCAACTATATCATCTAGATCGTCAAACAATACGATGAATTCATCACCACCAACACGTGCCACGATGTCATTATCTCTGACATGATCAGTAATCCGTTTAGCACTTTCTATCAATGATGCGTCACCAATCGCATGTCCAAATACATCATTAACGTTTTTAAAACCATCAAGATCAATAAACATCAGTGACATCCGCTTATGCCTACTCACATAAGATTCAATGGCTGACATAAGAAACGCACGGTTTGGGAGGCTGGTTAAATAATCATGTTCAGATAAATATTTCAATGTATATATCCGTTCTTTTCTAGCAAATTCTATTTCATCAAATAATCTTGTCATGACATATGCAATGATCACTAAGAATGCACCAATAATCAAATAAGTATTCATGCGTTGCTGATATTCAGGTAAATTTCGATAGGCAAGTTGACTAAAAAGGATGTAAGACCCCGAACCTGAAGTAAGTATAATATCACCTGTTATTTGATTAGCAATGGTATTTGAAAATAATGTATCATCCATAGACATTGTCGTGTAAATATAGCCGTTTACGGTAAACTGTTGAATGGTCGAATCTGTATAACTTAGGACATCAAAATCGTGATATTTATCAACTGTTTCATCAAGTTTATCATCAAACATAAATCCAAATTCAATTTCATCATTACCAGACATCAAATAGTAACCATCATCATTGATAATATCTATTTGGGATGCTTCATTTTGTTTTAATTGAGCAAGGCTATCAAAAATATCATTGACTAAATAATTAACAACAAGGACACCTAGCAATTGATCTGAATCACTATAAATAGGTGTTGCGAATCGTAAGACTGGTTTATAGTCACCATCATTAATTTCAATTTGACCATTTCCCACATTTAAATCAAGTCTAGATATATAGATGTAGTTATCATCTAAAAGAATTGATTCTGTAAAATAATAACGATCTGATTTATCTTGTAGATCCACTTCATCTACGATGTAAGCTAAATCTTCGCCATTGTTGATTCGCACAATTTCCATTCCAGCTGTATTGAGAATACGCATCTGATCAAAATATTTAATAGATTGTGTAATGGTAAGCATACTGTTTTCTACGATTGCTTTTGCCTCTGGCGAAACAAACATCGTTGTTGAGCCATCCCATGCAAGTACATTGTTTTGAGTGATTAATTGTTTAATCACTTCAACATCCGAGGCTATACCGATTAATTCATCGGTGAAGGTTGCCTGATATGCATGAATGTCACTGCTTAATGAAATACGCATCTTGTCAAGAAAATTATTTTGTTCAATCCAAAACGATAAAAATAGTAAACTAAAAAAAACGACAATGATGAAAAAAAACATAAGAAGTGATTGTTTTACTTTACGAAAAAAGAGTATTTTCATAAGTATATCCCTTTCCCTAATACACTGTTATTTTATCACAGGTTTCTATAAGGTGACAATGACAAAAAAAACTTCAACATAAATGTTAAAGTTTAATGACTAAATGGAGCGGGCGAGGGGAATCGGACCCCCATCTTATGCATGGCAAGCATATATAATAACCATTATACGACGCCCACATTCACTTGCCTTATTATAATAGCAAATATTTATAATCTTGTCAAGCGTTTGCTGTGTAAATTAATCACTTACGATAACATTAAAAAAAAACGTAACTATGCTATAATTAATTTGGAGTGATGACATGAAAAAATACCGTTTACTCATTTACATTTTAAGCTGTTTTATTATCGGATTTGTTTTCACATATCTCGTTTATATTGGCTTATGGACTAGGTTAATCGATGGTTTTTCAAATGTACCTTTTTGGTTATATTTATTGTTGATACCGATTGTTTTTTATATCACGCTAACACTTCATGAACTTGGTCATCTGATTGCATTTCGTGTGCAAGGAATTAGGATAAGAGCACTTTATTTAACGGTGTTCGTATTTTATAAAGATGAGAAAAGTTGGCACTTTAAATTTGTCCCCAAGCTATGGGTTTTATTTGGTGGATTAGTTGTACCTGATCTTCCTCAAATCAAAAATGAAGAAGAAATGAATCAAGTCGTAAAAAAATTCGCGATATCATTAATGGCTGCACCGATCGTTACTATTTCAGTCATGTCTTTGAGTATCTTAGTCTTTTTCTTCACTTGGGTTTTCTCTTCATTCGTTTTATGGTTTGGGATTATCACGATTTTTATGATTTACACGACGCTTTTGAGCATACTTTATATTTATACATTTAAATTAAATACAAAACATCTATATGGTGATTTCGTAGCATATCGAAAAATGAAAGATGATCCATTATTCCAATTTGCTGAAATCTATCAATACTTATCATTTTCGTTAAGTGAAGACCATCATTCATATATCTATCAAAAAGCACAATCACTTATTGAAGCACAACCAAAACTTAATCATCAAATCTTTTTGATTGTAACTATTATGGCTTATTTAGACGGTGTGATTCATCAACATTTTCCTAATTCTGATACTATCTATCAAAGATTATCATCCCTTCCAATCAAACGTTTTGTGACTTCTGAAGAAGGGTTAACACTCGTTTATAACCTGGCTGAATATGAATATTTTTTAGGACATGTAGAAAATGCGTATCAAATTGTAGACGTTGCGGCTAAACAAGCAGGTAAACGGATACCTATTAAAATGAAAGATTATTTAAAAAATAGAACTGAACATGTATTACATATTGCATATCATGATGAGTTTCTTAATGATAATGAAAACATATATATAGGTCAAGGTTGGTTGTTTGAAGCTATTTCTGATCCGTATGAAGCAGCAAAGAAAGAACATAAAAAGTTGCCTTTCCAAATATATGCTTGTGACATACCAGAAGTAAATGAAAAAATGCCTAGTGAAGACTAGACATTTAATAGGATTAACTGGTGCCTCTAGTGAGAATCGAACTTACAATTCAGCCTTACCATGGCTGCGTTTTACCATTAAACTATAGAGGCGAATGCGCAATAACAATTATAAATGAATGTGATTTAAAAGTCAATTAAATGAAGCGGATAATGACAGATTAAATAAAGGAGTAGAAATTGACGCTATGGCAAAATCAAATGTACAGAAAAAAATTGAAAAATATCAAAATATGTCGTCGACTAAACTGATTATCATCTTGGTCATTTTATTAGTAGCAGCATTTATTTATGTTTATACTTCAGGGCAAGAAGAACCTTATCAATATAGTTCAGAACAAGATGCTGAGACAGGTTATTACTATTATCATTATGATGCGAGTGGTGATTACTATTATGAAGCGAATGATATGATTGGTGAACAGCTTATGTCACAACTTAATGTGATCATCAATCGCGGGTTTCAAAGCGTTGATTATGGTGAAATCAGATATTTATTGCAAACAGCTGATTTAAGTCTTGAAGATCCTACAAAAGTATGGACTATTTATGATGGTGAACTGGTTGACCCAACATGGGATGGTGGATCATATGAATCATGGAATAGAGAACATATCTGGCCAAACTCGCGTATGGGTGAAGAAGATAATGTTGTTAATAGTGATGAGGGTATAGCGAGTGATGCGCATAATTTAAGAGCAGCAAAACCAAGAACGAATTCTACGAGAAATAATCGCTTTTATAGTGATGGTAGTGGTGAAGCGGCTATTATGTCTGATGGCGGTTATTATCCAGGTGATGACCACCGTGGAGATGTGGCTAGAATTTTATTTTATATGGCAACGATGTACGATTATTTAGTATTAACTGATGATATGGACTTAATACCTGTGGATGCGACATACGATGATGGTTTAACGGCGATGGGTAAACTCTCGGTTTTACTTGAATGGCATAGACTAGATCCAGTCTCTGATTTTGAAAAAGAACGAAATGACGTTATATTTGAGGCACAAGCTAATCGTAATCCATTTATTGATCATCCTGAATATGCTCATCTTATTTGGGAAAACATGACGATTGATGATATCACTACACCTGCAAATAATGATACAACCGCCGCACTTTCAGGTATTTGGAAGGAGTCATATATATTATGGATGAGCATCAATTAAAAAAGGGACACTATGTAATTAGTGATCCAGCTTATATGATCTTAAAGAATCAAGAAGGCGATCAACTATTTCAACACTTAATCAATTTATTTTATAAAGATGCAAATACATTTCATCACTTTATCATTGATCAATTAGATATATATATGTTTAGAACTTTGGGTGGTGATGGTATCTTTAATGGTGTCGGTACGGATTCTGGTTTAATCATGATTATTGAAACAAATCAACTGAAAGGTGATTTACGTTTTAGACAGGAATATTCAAGAGGAAAAATCATTCAATTTGATAGTGAACGACCGGTCATAGCATGTGTAGAACAATTTGATTTAACACTCTCAAATGGTATCTTTATTCATACAGAATAATAAACTAGCGTATTCGCTAGTTTTCTTTTTTTAGAGGGTGAAATATGTTATCATAGTACATGTTAGAAGGAGTCCTCAATGCGATATATTTTACAAATTATTAAACCATATTGGAAAAAACTTACGGTCAGTTTAAGCCTTAAATCGTTAGGGGCATTATCTGATCTTGTTTTACCTTGGATTATTGCTTATATGTTAGATACGCAAATTCCTGCACTAGAGGCAAATAACCCTGACTTATGGCCATTATATCAATCAGGTATATTCATGGTTATGGTCGCGTTAATCGGTGTCTATTTTAATATTTCAGCGAATCGTAGAGCTGAAAGAATTGCTGCTGATGCAGTGAAAATCTTGAGACATGATTTATTTGAAAAAGTTGTGAGTTTATCAGCAAGACAAGTTGATCAACTGACAAGACCTTCATTAATTTCAAGAATGACAACGGACACTTATAATATGTATACAGCTTCGGCTGGGATGCAACGTCTTGGCGTAAGAGCACCAGTGTTACTGATTGGTGGTATTGTGATGTCACTGTTTTTAGATCCTATGATGACGCTTGTTATGGTCGCTATATTGCCATTTATTGCACTTATTGTTTGGACAACATCACGTGTTGGTATTCCGCTATATAAGAAAACACAAAAATCAGTTGATAAGTTAATAAGAACATTACGAGAATATGTTACTGGAGCAAGAGTTGTGCGTGCATTATCGATGAAAGACTATGAAGAAAATAGATTCGATCATTATAATGAAGAAACGGTAGATGCAGAATTAAAAGCAACGATAACAATGGCTAGAATCAATCCTTTAATGCGTGTTGTGATGAACGTGGGACTTGTATTTGTCTTAGTAACTGGTGCTTTTCGTATTAATAGTTACCACGCTGAAACTGGAGAATTATTGGCTTTTGTAACATATTTCACAATTATATTAAATGCGATGATGGGTATCACTAGAGTATTTGTTATTTCATCTAGAGCATCTGCATCTGGAGAACGTATATTCGAAGTCATCAATATGCCAATTGACTTACAAGAAGGACATGATGATTTAGTTAAAGATCTTAGAAAACCCCACATTAAATTTAGAGATGTTTCTTTTTCATATTTACAACATAAATCAAATTTAGAACATGTCAATTTTGAAATTAAAAAAGGACAAACATTAGGAATTATCGGTGCGACGGGTTCTGGCAAAACGACGATTATTAATTTGCTTATGCGATTTTATGATGTTGATCAAGGAGCGATAGAAATATATGGTAAAAACATTAAAAATATTAAACAAAATGCATTAAGATCAAGCATAGGGGTTGTTTTTCAAAATGACTTGATTTTTGCTGATTCGATTTACGGCAACATCCAATTTAATCGTGATCAAATTACAAATGAGGAAATAGAAGAAGCCACGCGTATTGCACAAGCAGATTTTGTATATGAAAAAGATGCTGATTTTGATTATCAAATGGCTCAAAAAGGTAGAAATTTATCAGGTGGACAAAAACAACGGGTATTGATAGCGAGAGCAGTTGCAGGTAAACCAGACATTATTGTTTTAGATGACGCGTCTTCTGCCTTAGATTACGAAACCGATATGAGTATGCGCCAAGCGTTAAAAGATATGCTAAAAAATACGACTAAAATTGTGGTTGCACAACGCATTAGTAGTTTGAGAGATTCGGATTTAATATTATTAGTAGATGATGGGAAAATCATTGCACAAGGCACACATGAATCACTCATGAAAACATCCAAAACATATAGAGAAATTGCCTCTTATCAATTAGGAGGTGAAGCCTAATGATGTATGCAGGAAAAGTCGGTCGAGGTCGTAATGACGGGACTCAAAAAGCAAGACATACAAAACGTGTTTTAAAACGTTTATGGGATTATCTATATTTTAATAAACCGAAATTTGTACTCGCTTTGTTCTTAACTGTCGTTGCAAACGCGTTATCTTTAGTCGGTCCTTATTTAACTGGACGTGCAATTGACGCGATGGTTAGACCTGTTAACTTTCAACTCGTCATGATTTATGCTGGATTGATGATTGGTTTTTATATTGTTGCTGCTATTTTAAATTACATATTATCAATTACAATGGTTCGCATATCACAACGTGTTGTATATCAGATGAGAAAAGACGTATTTGCTAAATTAAACCGTGTAAAAATTTCTTATTTTGATTCTCAATTAACCGGCGATATCATTTCTAAAATGAGTTATGATATTGACACAATTAATACATCTCTTGCAACTGATGTAATGAATATTTTAACGAGTATTGTCACGATTGTTATATCGTTTGTTATGATGCTTATTATGAGTCCTATTTTATGCTTAGTCTTTGTGATTACGATTCCAATTTCCATATTAATTACGAGAACCTTATCTAAGATTATTAAACGTAAGTATCGCACAAGAAATAAAAAACTTGGTGAGTTAAACGGGTATGCTGAAGAAATGATTACAGGTCAAAGAACGATCCAATCATATGTTCAAGAAGAAACTGTATTAGCACGTTTTGATGACATTAATAACGAAGCGTCA
Source organism: Acholeplasmataceae bacterium (assembly GCA_963675245.1). Lineage (GTDB taxonomy): Bacteria > Bacillota_I > Bacilli_A > Acholeplasmatales > Acholeplasmataceae > WOFB19. Next base: position 1,276,339 of record OY775910.1, read on the forward strand.
GAAGCTTCATATGAAGCAGGTTATTATGGAACGACAGTTGGACCTTCGATTAATTTTGTTTCTAATTTATCTGTCGCTTTGGTAGGTGTTTTTGGTGGTATTTTATATGCAGCAGTATTGCCATTTACGATTACAATTGGTCAACTCACGTCATTCACACTTTATTCAAGGCGATTTTCTGGACCGATTAATCGCATGAGTAGCATTGTTGCAGATATTCAAAGTGCACTTGCTGCGGCAGAAAGAGTATTCGGTGTGTTAGATGAACCAGAAGAAGTTGAAGATTTAAATGAAGCAAACACGTTATCTAATGTTTCTGGTCATATCGCTTTTGAAAATGTATCATTTGGTTATGATGAACATATGCCAGTTCTACATCATGTCAATTTAGAGGCTAAACCTGGACAAATTGTTGCGATAGTTGGACCGACTGGTGCAGGAAAGACTACCCTAGTGAACTTGATTATGCGTTTCTATGAAATCAATGAAGGTAAAATCTTATTAGATGATATTGATACGAAATTAATCAAAAGAAAAGACCTTAGAAAAGCATTTTCGATGGTTTTACAAGATACGTGGGTATTTCACGGATCAATTCATGAAAACATTGCTTATGGAAATGGCGATGTCAGTAGATTAGAAGTAGAAGAAACTGCTAAAAAAGCACATATTCACTCATTCATCACACACTTGTCAGATGGTTATGATACGATCTTAACAGATGAAGGTTTGAATATCTCAAAGGGTCAAAAACAATTGCTTGTCATCGCTAGAGCGATGCTATCAAAAACAAAAATGCTGATTTTAGATGAAGCAACTTCTAATGTTGATACCCATACTGAAATACAAATACAACACGCGATGCTTCACTTGATGCAAGGCAAAACAACGTTCGTGATTGCACACCGTCTTTCAACCATTCAACATGCAGATCTTATATTAGTTGTGAAGGATGGAAACGTTATTGAGCAAGGAAAACATGATGCATTATTGAAAAAGAAAGGGTATTATTATACACTTTATCAGTCACAATTTGCCTGACATAATTATTTTGTAACGACCTTGTAATTGCTTTGTAAACCGTGTATAATGTGAATAGGTGTTGAAAATCACCTAGAAATAAATAAAGGAGTAACATAAATGAAGGGCGTAGTAAAATGGTTTGACGCTGATAAGGGATATGGCTTTATCTCTACAGAAGAAAACAAAGACATCTTTGTGCACTTTAGTGCAATTCAAAGCGAAGGCTACAAGACGTTAGCAGAAGGTGACCAAGTAGAATTTGAAGTTAAAGACGGCGATCGCGGACCACAAGCCGCAAGTGTTGTTAAATTATAATTAATAATTTTAACTGGTAACTACACAAGGACTCAAACGTGAGTCCTTGTTTTCTTTTTAGCTATGCAAATTTAATGAAAGACTTTATGAAAAAGATTATAATAGAAATATAGAAGAGGTGATGAAGATGAAGGAGATTTTAAAAAGAACTGTCACCGCAGTAGGTGGTAGAGATGGCATCGTCAAAGATACAGTAAGTGGCGACACTTACACATTAAGAAAACCAGTTGAAATGGGTGGCGAAGCTAATCAAAAAGGTACCGATCCTGAAGAATTATTTGCAGCTGGCTATGCATCATGCTTAGCAAGTTCAATTGAATATCTATTATCTGCGAGTGGTACTTCTTATGATGAAGTAACAGTAGAAGTGGCAAACCATTTAATCATGGTTCCAAATAAAGGTTTCCATTTTAAATTAACTGTGAAGACAAGAATTACAGGTGTTTCACCAGAAGTTGAAACAGCTTTTAGAGATAAAGGTCAAGCATTCTGTCCGTTTTCAAGATCAATTCATGGAAATGTTGAGATTGAAAACATCTAATTAAAAGAGGGTAATACCCTCTTTTTTTTATACATTTTCGGTTGTTAGTGATAGCGCTTTTATGCTATAATAAAGAAAAGGTGGTAGGTGGATAATATGGATAAAGAACTCTTAGAGGTTTTACGCACAAATGCGAACAATGTATTTCGTGAAGTTGATCGAGAAAGAATTGATGAAATTGATGAAAAATTCGCGATTGAGTATACATATGATGCATTAGGAATGTGCAAAAATAAAGCAACACTAGAAGATGTAAAAAATTTGAATGATACGAATGATTTACCGGATTTTAGTGAAAGAGAGCAAAAGGAAATTATCAATCATATTGATGCTTATCGATATGTTCAACACATGTATTTTAATCATATTGACATGACAGAAGAACATTTAAAAGATATCCATGAACGGCTTGTTTCAGGCATTTTTCAAGGTGGCGTATATAGAAATGTGAATATTTCAATCTTTGGTGCAGCACATCAACCGCCCGATCATGTGAAGGTTTATGACCGTATGTCTAAGTTCTTTAAAACATTAGATGAGTTTGATGGGACACCCTTAGAAAAAGCGATATATGCACATGCGAGTATTGCTAAAATACATCCATTTGTGGATGCAAATGGTAGACTAGCAAAACTCGTATTAAATTATTTCTTGATGGTTGCTAATTACCTTACAGTTTCTATTCCAAGAGATCAGTTTGATACATATATTAGATGCCTCGAAATATTTAAAGTTGAAAAGGATTTAACACCTTTAGTTTCATTCTTTGAAGAACTGTTAATTAAACGTTATGAAAGCGTTTTGAAAGAACTTGATGTATGAGAGTGCGTTAGCACTCTTTTTTTGATTGATGAAACAATTGATTAAAAAAGTGATATAATAGAAAGGGTGATATTATGCTTTTGACAGGAACAATAAATCGGCTAGTCGTAGACCGTAAAACCGATATTGGCTACATGTTAACACACAACGATGATTCGGTTTTTCTTCATTTTAATGAGTCTCTAAAAAAAGAACTTACTAGCGGCGATATTGTCGATGCCTTTATCTATATTGATGGTAAAGGTCGCCAAGCAGCTACGCTTAAATTACCAAAAATCACAATTAAAGAACCTGCTTGTTTAACTGTTAGCAGTGTTTTACCTCAATTAGGTGTTTTTATTGATATTGGTATATCAAAAGATATTTTGCTTTCTATTGATGATTTACCTGAGGATACGCAGCTATGGCCTATCGCTGGTGATTCGTTATGGGTATCTTTGAAAGTTAAAGGTAAAATGGTTGCTAAACTAGTCACGAAAAACGATATTGATTCAACTGAATCTTTGGTATTGAAACAACATGTCAATGCGATTATTCAAAAAATTGGACCAGAAGGATTGAACGCATTAACAGATCAAGGTGTATGGATATTTATACATAAATCGATGTTTAAAGGACATTATCGATTAGGACAACTGGTGGATGTGGTTGTTACATTCCAATCTGATCGTGGTTATTCAGGATCATTGTTGCAACAAAAAGAAGAGGTCATGGATGAAGATGCCATGATGATCTTAAAAGTTTTAGAAAAAACTGGAGAGATTCCACTAGATAGTGATTCCTCTCCAGAAGATATATATGCAAGATTTGGTTTATCTAAAAAGGCGTTTAAACGTGCCATAGGTAGACTATATAAAGAACGGAAAGTTGAGTTTGTTGAAGGTAAAACTATTTACAGGGGGTAAATATGAACGACTCAAAGCAAGAGAAGAACTATTCAGATCTAGAAAACTATTTGAAAGATTTAGAAAAAAGAATGAATGTCAGTATATGTACCATATATTGGTATAGTCATGCTAATGATTGCATTCATTCTTATAATTAAGGCGCCAAAATAAAGTAAAAAAAGGATATATTTATGAAAGATTCTTACGATAAGGATCCATTTGCAGAATATGATAAATATTGGGATGATCTTGATAAAAAAGAAGAACTGAGTAATCGGAAACGTAAGAAAGATTTCCACTTCAAGCAAACACCATCTCAGACGAATCGTCATGAAAATGATATTAATAAAAAAGCAGTTAGTATTTTTATAGGTGTGTTTTTTCTATTTATGTTTGGGAGTGTTTTAATTCCTATCATCATTAATTTTACATCATCACCATTTGATTCGTATCCAGGTATGGGGATGAATATTTCTGTATTTGCACCTTTCTTTGGTTTTATCTTTTTTATCATGATTATTGGCTTTATCATCAAGGCATCAAAAAAAGATTAAAGGAATAGTCTATGAAAGATGAAGATAAAAAAAGTGATTCACATGAGCATTATATAAGGGCTGGATTAAGTAAGAGTACTAAGTTCATTATTGGTATGTGTGTTATCATCGTTATCGTGTATATTGCATTACCCATTATTTTAAATGCCGTCTATGGTAATTTCTTTCCTCTTATTAGAGGGATAACCCTAATATTCGCACTTGCAGGTCCAACACTATTTTTAATATTTATAGTTGTGATGATTGTGAACGCCATCAAAAAAATCAGGAAATAAGAATTTTAATCTATAAAAAAACAACATATTTGATGCGTATGAATTATAAAAAAAAGTAAAAAAGTAAACAAAATTTGATGTATTAAAATAATATATATAAATAGAAGCGCTATCATAGAAGCTTTTATTGATAAACCTGATTAATTATGTCAATTGTGTTATGAAAAAAATCATTTGACAAACACCCTAATCGTGAGTATAACATGTATTGGGGCATTAAAACATAACTGAGTATTTAGAACAAATCATGAGTTAGCAGAAATGATTCATCTTATTGAAATGTGGTCCTACGATATATCATTACTAGTCTTGTTATTTCGATATGTTTAGGTATATTTACAGATATTGAATTTTACTCGTCTGTTCGTGAAAACTATGTCTACCGTTGATTATAGGACAAATCACATTTAACCGTACTTATTATGTTTATAATCATAAAAATTTTTAAAACAGATGATTAAATAGGAGTTGCCATGAAAGATTCTTTTGATAAAGACCCATTTGCTGAATATGATAAATATTGGGATGATCTAGATAAACAAGAAGACAAGGTCAAAGAGAAAAATAAAAGGGATTATGCATTTAATGATGTTGAAGCTCCCGATAATCTTGATCGAACATCTACTGGCAAAAAAGCAGGCATTTCATTTGGTTTCATCGGTATTGGTTTAGCCTTCACTATGGCATATATATTCATCGATAGTTCAAATACAGTCTTCACACCAGTAATAGGCATCATTATTTTCGGTATTATTATGTCAGCAATTAATAAAAATAAAAACAGGTAATTTAGGTGATACAACGTGGGAAAACAAAGTAAATTGGTTGAAAATATAACATCAAGAGATCAAAATTTTGCACAATGGTATACAGACCTATGTTTAAAAGCAGAGTTGATGGACTATTCAGATGTCAAAGGGTTCATTATTTATCGCCCATATGGCTATGCAATTTGGGAAAATATTCAACGCTATTTAGACAAAGCATTTAAAAAGACAGGTCATGAAAATGTGTACATGCCTTTAGTGATTCCAGAATCATTGTTTCAAAAGGAAAAGGATCATGTTGAAGGATTTGCACCAGAAACAGCGATGATAACAACAACAGGTGTTGAAGATTTAACAGAACGTTTGATTATTAGACCTACATCTGAAACATTATTCTGTACACATTATGCTAAAATCGTAAATTCTTATCGAGATCTCCCTAAAAAATATAATCAATGGTGTTCAGTCGTAAGATGGGAAAAGACGACTCGTCCTTTTTTGCGTGGTAAAGAATTTTTATGGCAAGAAGGACATACCGTTCATCAAACTGAACAAGAAGCAAGAGAAGAAACATTAGGCATGTTAGATATCTATGAGAAAATGGGTAAAGATCTTTTAGCAATTCCATTTGTTACAGGTAGAAAGACTGAAAAAGAAAAATTCGCTGGTGCCATTGATACATATTCAATTGAAGCATTGATGCATGATGGCCAAGCATTACAATCTGGGACAACCCATTATTTTGGTCAAGAATTCGCGAAAGCATTTGACATCACATTTACAGATGATAAAAACGAACTTCAACATGTTTATCAAACATCTTGGGGTGTTTCAACACGTTTGATTGGTGCGGTTATTATGGTTCATGGTGATGATGAAGGACTAGTTTTACCACCATACGTTGCACCTATACAAATTGTTATTATTCCAATTCAAGATAAAAAAGAAGGCGTCATGGAACATGCAAATAACTTGTATCAAGCATTAAATAATGCTGGATACCGTGTGTCACTTGATGATAGTAATAAATCACCAGGATGGAAATTTTCTGAAGCAGAAATGAAAGGTATCCCAGTGAGAATTGAAGTCGGTCCAAGAGATTTAAAAGAAGGTGTAGTCACATTGGTGACGCGTTATAATCGTGAAAAAGTACAAGTAGCAATCAATGATGTTGTAACTAAGATACCACACATATTAAAAGATATTCATCACGCATTATATGATCGTGCTTTGGCACATGTTAAATCTCACACTTATGAAGCGAAAACATATGATCAATTTAAAAATTACATTAAAGAAGGCGGATATGTCGCCATGTCAATTGCGGGTGAAGAAGCCGAATTAATGATTAAAAATGATACAACTGCTACAGCACGTGTGATTCCTTTTGATCAGAAAATGATTACGGAAACATGTCCTGTAACAGGTAAAAAAGCAACGCAAACCGTTTGGTTTGCACGTGCATATTAAAGAAGAGGTGATTTTATGGCAGGCTCAACTATTGTAAGAGATGCAATCGTACTTGATAAAAAGGCACGTGAACAAATTGAAGAGTTAGAAAAAGAGCGTGGACAAATCGAAGACAAACTTCAAGCAGAAGCTATGTTAATAAAAAAGCAAAATGAAGTTGATATCAATAAAAAGTTGAAAGAAGTAAAAACAAGTTATCAACAAGAAATCAAAGCACGCGAGAAGAAAGAACTAGATACGTATAATAAGACGCTTGAAATGATTGAAAAAGCATTTGAAGAAAATCAAGATGAATGGGTAGATGCTATTTATAAAGCCAGTATTGACCCAAAGGAGTAATTAGATGAGCACTCAGGCAAATAATGCCATCGTCGCCAAAGCGAAAGCGATGTATGGTAACTTCTTGAAAACTGAAGATTATGAAGAATTGCTCAAGCAAAAAACAGTCAGTGATATCGCGGTTTTTCTAAAAAATCAACCAAATTATGCGGACATTCTGACCGATATTAAAGAAAAAACGATTCATAGAGGACATCTTGAATCTCTCATCAGAAAAAATACATTCAATCAAGTGATGCGATTAACAAGGCTTATTTTTTCAAAAGACCAAGATTTTTATGAATTGAGAATTGTCAATCAAGAGAATCAAATCATACTAGCTGTTTTAAGAACATTCATTTCAGATGAAGCAGATGAAAAGAGTGTCCTTCCCTATTTTTTCAATGAACATACGGACATTGACATGGATGTCTTGATTAAAGCAGAAACGTATGAGGATTTACTCAATGCTGTCAAAAAAACACCATATTATGACATCTTAAAACCATTTCAAACGGATAATTTTGAGAATATTCGATATTTAGATATTGAATTTAATCTGGAAAAACATTACTATGAAGAATCATTTAAACGAATCGATAATAATTATTCTGGCAAGCTTAAAAAAGATTTAATGTCTGTTTTCCAAACAGCCATAGAACTAAAGAATATTACAAAGATTTATCGTTTAAAAAAATTCTATAATGCTGATCCAATTACCATAAAAAACGTATTGATTAAAGAACATTCAAGAATTTCTGATAGTAAAATTGATGAAATGATTGCACTAAAAGAACCTGATGATATTCTTAAGTATTTAGCAAAAAGTGAATATGCTAAATTCACAAGTGATCAAGATTACATTTATATTGAGTATTATGCGGGTCGTATCAAATATGAATTAGCTAAAAAGTTTATGTATTTTTCACAAGAAGTACCATTAATTTATCAGTCATTTATTACCTTATCAGAAATTGAAGTTGAAAATATTACAAATATCATTGAAGGAATTAGATATCAAGTTCACGAGAGTGAAATAAGACAAATGATAATTTATTAGGAGTGTAGCATATGGCTATTGCCAAAATGAAATTAGTTGACATAACCGCAGATCTTGAACAATTAGACGTAGCGTTAGCTCGTTTTATTGATATTCGAGAATTTCACCCCATCCCGGCTCAACAAATCATTGAGCGTGTTCATGGTTTGACTGCATTTGATGATGAAAATCCATGTTCTACATTACTACAAGAAATATCGGATATAGAGACGAAATATGGATTGAATTTTCCTGTTATTGATCAAGCTGAACAAGTTTATAGTTTTAATGAAATGTATGATTATCTTGAATCTGTTAAGAAAAAATTAGAAGAAGAAGAATCAAGAATTAAAGACATTGAAAATCACATTAGTGAATATCGAGATGCGCTTATTCAAGTTAAAAATATTGATAGTCTAGATTTACCTTTTGAAGACTTCTTCTCAAGTGAATTTATTTCTATTCGTTTTGGTCGTTTACCAAATGATTCTGTTGAAAAATTGAAGTTTTTCAGATCAAAACCATTTGTGTTTAAATCTTTTACACAAGACCAAAACAACAGTTGGTGTATGTATTTCACGACTGATGAATTTAAAAGAGAAGTTGATAATATCTTCTCATCACTATTTTTCGAACGTATTTATATTCCAGATTTCGTACATGGTAAACCAAAAGAAGCCATGAAAGCATTAGAACTAGAAATTGAACAAGCTGAGAAGATGGTAGAAAAATATCGTAATGATATGATTGAATTCGTGAATGGATGTTCAAACAAAATTTCATGTTTAAAAGGCGAACTTGCCTTTTTAGATCGTATTTTTGAAGCGAAGAAGTATGTTGTAGGATTAGGTGATAAGTTTCAAATTTCAGGATTTATCGAACCGAAAACAATCAAACTGATCGAAGAATTGTTCTCAGACATTTCAGATGTTGAAATTGATGTCAATGATGCTGAATCTGATAAACGAGTCACACCACCTACAAAACTAAAAAACAATTGGTTTACAAGACCATTTGGCATGTTTGTTGAAATGTATGGCCTACCAGGTTATCATGATTTAGACCCAACACCATTCTTAGCGATTACGTACGCGATATTGTTTGGTATTATGTTTGGTGATGTTGGTCAAGGACTTGTATTAATGCTTGTTGGATGGTTATTCTGGCGATTCAAGAAGATGAAACTTGGCGCGATTGGATTTAGAATAGGGCTCTTCTCGACGTTATTCGGATTTTTGTATGGTTCGATATTTGGATTTGAGCATCTCTTGGATCACTTTTATCATGAGACCTTAGGTATATCATTCTTGCCATTTCATGTCATGGAAGCGGATAATACGAATATCTTGCTTGTTGGAGCAATCGCGATAGGTGCAATACTTATCATTATCTCGATGATTTTGAACATCATTACGCTAATCAAAAAGAAGAAATATGTTGAACTTGCCTGTTCACATAATGGATTCCCTGGCATTATCATGTTCACATTTGTGATTGTCGCTGTAGGTTTAAATTTACTGTCAATGGCTAATCTTTTAAACACATTTACCATTTTAGGATTAGTGGTCCTACCCATTCTATTGATCTTCTTAAAAGAACCAATTGAACGTAAGTTCCATGGTGGTAAAATGTTTCCAACTGGTTTTGTCGGATTCTTTGTAGAAGGATTCTTTGAATTGTTCGAGATTGTCCTTTCCTACGTTACAAACACGATGAGTTTCCTTCGTGTTGGCGGTTTCGTGTTATCACATACCGGTATGATGATTGTCGTTCATACGCTTTCAGAAGGCATGGCAACCACAGGTTCAATCGTTACTTTAATTTTAGGTAATATATTTGTGATGGTCCTTGAAGGACTAATCGTAGGTATTCAAGTGTTACGTCTAGAGTTTTATGAAATGTTCTCACGATACTACATTGGTAATGGTGTCGCGTTTACATCTTTAAATAATAATAAATAAATAAATATCATATTGGAGGATATAAAGATGCACTATTTAACAATTATTGAAGTGATTGTACCACTATTATTAGTCGTTGCTATCACACTCCCACTGATTAAAGTATTCAAGGGAAATGTAACAAGAAGAACAGCTAAACGTCGCTTAATGACACATATTGCAGGTTTCTTTACTGTTGTACTATTAGTATTAATGATGCAACTTATCATTAATCCACGCGTTTATGGTTTTGAAGCTGACGGGACAATTATGGGTACAATCGCACAAGGCTTTGGCTTTATAGCTGCTGCGCTTGCAACCGGATTATCTGCTTTAGGAGCTGGTATCGCTGTTGCTGCTGCTGCGCCAGCTGCGATTGGTGCTTTCTCAGAAAATGAAAAGAACTTTGGTAAGTCTCTTATCTTCGTTGCTCTTGGTGAAGGGGTTGCAATCTACGGATTACTTATTTCAATCTTAATCATTGGTAACTTATAACCTATAAAGAAGTCTTAATATGAAATTTTTCTTAATTAGTGATAATGTGGATAGTCAGGTAGGGATGCGTCTTGTTGGTATTGAAGGCGTGGTCGTTCATGAAAAAAAACCTTTTTTGGACGCGCTTGAAAATGCCCTTGAAGACCCTACAATTGGCATTATCCTTGTGACAACAAAAGCTGTTGACCTCGCACCGAAAGTCATCTCGGAATTGAAATTAACGTATCCGAGAAAGCTCATCGTAGAAATTCCAGACCGTCATGGTGCGGAAAACATCGGTGAAGCTATTGACAAGTACGTAAGTGAAGCCATCGGTATTAAACTGTGAGGTGAATGATTATGGCATATTATACAGAAGAACAGCTTTATCGCTATTTTAATCGCTCTATTCATCATGAAACGAATAAAAAAGTAGACGCACTTAGAAAAGAGATTGACTACTTATATGCTTCAGAAATGAAGAAAATTCGTGACGATTTAATGATAAAGAAAAGATTAGATCTCAATAAAGGCATGCGAGAACTTCAAATCGAATATCAAGACCGTATTAATCAAATCGGTGTCGGTTATGATCAAAAGCTTATAAAAGCACGTATGAAGATGGCCAATACTGTCTTTAATCGTGTCTTTGAGAAGCTCGTTGACTTTATTGAAACAAAAGCATATGAAACATATATTAAAAATAAAATCAAAACACTTGATCAATATGCAAAAGACAAACAATCAATCATTAAAGTATCACCATATGATCATAAAATTGAAGGTTATCTTAAGAAATTAGTCAGTGAATCAGTGAAAATCGAAATTGATCCTAACATCAAAATTGGTGGTTTCATTGTTTCAATACCTAATCAACATATTGAAATTGACGTGACACTTGATACTAAATTAGAAGATCAAAAAGAATGGTTTTATAAAAATTCAAAACTATTCATTAGAACATAGGAGGCATAGACATGGAAAATGTCATTTATTCGATTAATGGACCTGTCGTTACAGTACGTAATGCTGTCGTCTTTCACATGCTTGAAAAAGTCTATGTCGGTAAAGAAAAACTTTTAGGAGAAGTTATTTCAATTTCTAAAGAAAAAACAACGATTCAGGTTTATGAATCAACTACTGGTTTAATACCAGGTGAGCCTGTATTCGCGACCGGCGAACCTATTTCTGCATTACTTGGACCTGGCTTGTTAAAAAATATTTTTGATGGTATTGAAAGACCTTTAAAAACGATTGCGAAAGAAGCAGGCATTTATATTCCAATCGGTAGTGATGTTGAGTCACTCGACAGTGAAAAAGAATGGGACGTTGAATTAACTGCTAAGGTTGGTGATCAACTAGATGGTGGTTCAGTTTACGGAAAAATTCAAGAAACGACTATGATTGAACATCGCTTAATCGTACCTGGAGACCAAAAAGGTAAAGTGACGTGGGTCGCTAAGTCAGGTAAGCATAAACTATATGATGTCGTTACAAAAATAGTTGATGAAAAAGGAATCGAAAGAGATTTAACTTTGGCACAAAAATGGCCAATAAAAGTACCACGCCCAGTGAAACATCGTTTAACAATTTCGACACCACTTATCTCTGGACAACGGGTTATTGATACACTATTTCCAATTGCAAAAGGTGGTACTGCTGCAGTACCAGGTGGTTTTGGTACTGGAAAAACAATGATGCAACATCAGTTCGCAAAATGGTGTGATGCGGATATTATTGTTTATGTTGGTTGTGGTGAACGTGGTAATGAAATGACGCAAGTCTTGGAAGAGTTCTCTGAGTTGATTGATCCAAGAACAAACAAACCATTACTAGAACGTACTGTATTAATTGCAAATACATCAAACATGCCAGTTGCTGCACGTGAAGCATCTATATATACAGGTGTTACGATTGCAGAATATTATCGTGATATGGGATATCATGTCGCTGTCATGGCTGACTCTACATCACGTTGGGCAGAAGCACTTCGTGAAATTTCTGGACGCTTGGAAGAAATGCCAGCAGAAGAAGGCTTTCCTGCCTATTTACCTTCACGTATCTCTCAGTTTTATGAACGTGCAGGGTATATGGATAACCTAAATGGTTCCACTGGTTCTGTTACTATTATTGGTGCAGTATCCCCACAAGGTGCAGATTTTTCTGAACCAGTCACTCAAAATACAAAACGTTTTGTACGTAGTTTTTGGGCACTTGATAAACAACTTGCATATGCAAGACACTATGCTGCCATTAACTGGAATCAAAGTTATTCTGACTATGTTGGTGATTTATCAAAATGGTATGATAAAAACATTGGTCCAGAATTTTTGACGAACCGTACAAAGATTATGGCATTACTAGCAGAAGAAACAAAATTATTGGAAATCGTTAAGTTGATTGGTAGTGACGTTTTACCAGATGATCAAAAATTGGTCATTGAAATTGGTAAAGTCATTCGACAAGGTTATCTCCAACAAAATGCGTTCCACAAAGATGATACGTACGTACCTCTTAAAAAACAATTATTGATGATGAACGTCATTATTTATCTTTATGACCAAGCCAAGAGAGTCGTTTCTGAAGGTAAATCATTAGATGTCCTTTTAGAAACGGGTATGTTTGAAGAAGTCTCAAAGATGAAATATGATGTACCAAATGATGAGCTTGATAAGTTTGACGATTACTTGACCAAAATTAATCGAATTATCAAGCGTATGAAATAGGAGGGATGATATGAAACTCCAATATACAGGACTCAGTGAAATTAATGGACCATTAATCTTTTTAGATGATGTTGAAAATGTTGGTTATGAAGAAATGGTTGAAATTAAATTGCAAGATGGTACTTCACGCTTTGGTCGTGTGGTGCAAATTGATGGTAAACGTGTCGCGATACAAGTTTTTGAAGGGACACGTAATATCTCCCTTGAAAACACGAAGACACAATTCACTGGTCACCCCGTTGAAATGAATTTATCAAAAGAAATTTTAGGTAGAACATTTAATGGTTCCGGCCATCCAATTGATGGTTTAGGTGAAGTTTATATAGATGAGAAACAAAATATTAATGGCTCATCATTAAATCCAGTATCACGTGTTTATCCTCGTAACTTCATTCAAACAGGAGTATCTTCGATTGACGCTTTAACAACACTCATTCGTGGTCAAAAATTGCCAATCTTTTCTGGGTCTGGTATGCCACATAATGAACTCGCTGTTCAAATCGTTAAACAAGCGAAAATTGCTGATAAAAATGCTGATAATTTCTGCATTATATTCGCAGCGATGGGCGTTAAAAATGACGTTGCTGATTACTTTAAGAGACAGTTTGAAGAAGCAGGTGTTATGCACCGTGTTGTCATGTTTTTAAACTTATCAAACGAACCGATTATTGAACGTATATTAACACCTAGATTCGCATTAACAGCAGCAGAATATCTTGCCTATAAGCATGATATGCATGTGCTAGTCATCTTAACGGATGTCACTTCGTATTGTGAAGCACTAAGAGAATTCTCATCATCAAAAGGAGAAATTCCTGGACGTAAAGGTTTCCCTGGATATCTTTACTCTGATCTTGCATCATTATATGAAAGAGCTGGCATTGTACACAGTGCAAAAGGATCTGTCACACAAATCCCTATTTTAACAATGCCTAATGATGATATTACCCATCCAGTACCTGACTTAACAGGTTATATTACAGAAGGACAAGTGGTTTTATCTCGTGAATTAACACAAGTGGGCATTTACCCACCTGTTGGTGTCCTACCTTCATTATCACGTTTGATGAAAGATGGGATTGGTGCTGAATATACAAGAGGTGACCACTCTGATGTCGCAAACCAATTATTCGCATCCTATGCACAAGTACAAGATGCAAGAAGTCTTGCTTCAGTTATAGGGGAAGATGAATTGTCACCTGTCGATAGACAATATATTGAATTTGGAAAACTATTTGAAGAGCACTTCCTTAATCAAGGATTCGAAACAAATCGTGGCATGCTAGAAACACTTGACCTCGGGTGGGATTTACTTTCAGTCTTACCAAAAGAAGAATTATCTCGTGTCGATGATAAAGTGATTGACCAATTTTATAACCATGAACGCGCTGTTGAAAGATTCCATATTATCACGAAACCGATCATCAACCAACTAAGAGGTGAGCGAAACAGTGACTAATCAAGTATTCCCGACGAAGGGTAATTTAATGGCACTTACAAAATCCAATAAATTAGCCCAAAAAGGGTATGAATTGATGGATCGTAAGCGTAACATTTTAATGCGAGAAATGATGACTTTATTAGCAGATGTAAAAATGCTTCGTGAAGAAATATCAAGCACCTTTAAACGTGCATATCAGGCACTTCAAGAGGCGAACATCACCTTAGGTATTGTAAGTGATATTGCAAAATCAATTCCGATTGACTCAGGTGTAGAAGTTGTCTATCGCTCTGTCATGGGTGTGGAAATCCCAAAAGTAAGCCATGAAGTAAAACCCGTTAAAATTTCTTATGGTATTGGTGCGACCAATACAAAATTTGACTATGCTTATAAAATGTTTCAAAAGGTTAGAGACTTAACAGTTAAACTTTCTGAAGTTGATAACGCGACGTATCGTTTAGCAAACGCGATTCGTAAAGCACAAAAAAGAGCGAATGCATTACAAAATATCGTGATTCCACGTTTTAAAGCGAATATAAAATATATCACAGAAGTACTTGAAGAAAAAGAACGTGAGCAATTCACAAGACAAAAAGTGATTAAAGAACAACAAGAAAAACGCAAGCAACTTAAACTATAATAAAAACGCGGCTACCCGCGTTTTTTTAATATTTCAATGAATGTTCAATATGTTTTAAATAATCTTCAATAAATGCACGATAACTTAAGATAGCCTCTCTAAATTCATTTTTTAGAGGAATAACAAATCGTTCTTCACGTGATCTTAAATATTTTACATAAGCATGACTTAACCGATTTAATTGATCATGAAGTTTGTCTTCACCTTTTAATTTCATCATACGTCTAACATCGACAATTAAAGCTCTAAACACCATATCATATCCTTCAATTTGACGGTGTTTCGTACGTTTTGTATCACACCATTCAGTGACATAATTGAGATAGTCATCAAGCGCTTTTAGAGAATCTTTAATCGCATCAACAATCGTATAAGTCTTATCTTTAGTAGGATTGATAAAACCAATGTGAACATGATCTGCCAAATAGTTAAGTAGGTTTTCTTCATGTAATTCAATATAACGGTAATTGGGAGATTCAATTTGTTCTGGCATAATAAATATATATGTGTCAGTCATTAAATCATGATGACTGAACACGACGGCATATTGTTTATCGTCCATATGTAGTGACAATAAAGCCTTACGTTTGAATTTACTTAAGTTCTGTAACATGGTTAATGTTTGAAGTTTGGTAATATGTTCTTCAATAAATTCTAAATCGTAATGATTCAAAAATAAATCAAACCAAATTTTACTTTGTAATCTGGTCCCAGCAGTATAAGCAATCTTAGTTTTCGACATTTCTTGACGCATAAAAAGATAAGGCATTCGCATTTCAAGTGCAATGTCTTTATCAAATTTATTAATCTTAAAATCTTCTAATAAGATGGCGATACATGTATAAACGTGAGATCCCCTAAATGTCATGTATTTCATTGTTCTTTATGATCCTCTTCATGTGTGTGATGATGTTTAATTTTTTTCTCAGGAACCGGGTCATATTTAGGCTTGAATAAAGGATTGCAGGTCAGGATTCTTTTCGTCGTTAAAAAGCTCGCTTTGACAAAGTTAAAACGCTCATATGCCGTGACGGCATATTGTGAACATGTTGGCTTATGTCTGCAATGATGGCCACTATATGGACTGATGTTTTTTTGATACCATTTAATCATTTTAATCGGTATTTTATTCATTATCTCACCAAGATTATTATATCACGAGTTCTTGTACATGGTAAATCATGTTATTTAAAGGTTTTATCTTTCAATCGAGTATGATTATGCTATAATAGAATTATAGATAATGGAAACGATTACAGGAGGTTAGAGATGAAAGAATATGCGACAAATCAAATCCGAAATATCGCCATTTTAGGCCATCAAGGATCTGGTAAAACGAGTCTTTCAGAAGCATTGTTATTTGTCAGTAGCGCCATTGACAAAAAAGGAGAAGTTGAGAAAAAAAGTACCGTCTCTGACTATATGGTTGAGGAGCAAAGCAAACAAGCAAGTTTGTCATTAAGCTTACTACCTACGGAATGGCATGATTATAAACTTAATTTCTTAGATGTGCCAGGGATTGATGAACTGGTCGGTGATTTAAATCAAGCATTAGAGGTCGTTAAGGGAGCGATCATCATGATTGATGCCAGCAAAGGCGTAGAAGTTGGCACCGAACGTGTGTGGAATCAAATTAGAAAACGTCATATTCCTACAATTTTATTCGTTAATAAAATGGATAAAGAAAACATCAAGTTTGAAGAAGTTCTTGAGCAAATTCGTGAACAACTTGGTAAAAAGGCAGTCCCATTTGCATGGCCAATTGGACATCATGACGATTTTGAAGGCTTTGTTAATGTCGTTGACATGAAAGCACGCATCTACGATGGCAATACGTGTAAAGATGCAGAAATTTGGGAAGAAAAGAAAGCAAAAGTTGAAGAGTTACACACATTGATTATTGAAAGTGTTGCAGAATCTTCAGAAGAATTATTAGATTTATATTTATCTGGTGAAGATATTCCTACTGAGATTGTTCATAAATCTCTTAGAGAAGGTATTTTCCATGGGGAATTAACACCGGTGATTGTCGGAAGTGCTACAAAGACTATTGGTGTTGAAACATTGCTTGATTTACTAGTTGATATGTTGCCTGCACCTAATGATTTAGAACCGCTTGTTGCAAAAGACATCACGACTGGGGAAGAAATCAAGAGAGAAACTAAAGAATCAGAACCATTCTCAGCCTATGTTTTTAAAACAGTTGTAGACCCATTCTTAGGAACGATTAATCTATTGAAGATTAATTCAGGTTCATTAAAAAATGGTCAAGAAGTACTTATTTCAAATAATGGTGAAACAAAGAAAATCATGAATTTATTTGAATTAAGAGGAAAACAGCAAATCGATCTTGATGTATTTCATGCAGGAGATATCGCTGCAATTGCAAAACTTGAAGGTATTGAAACAGGACAAACGTTAACCGATCCAAAACACCCTATTATGTTTGCACCTGTTGTTCAACCAACACCTGTCATTTATATTGCAGTACATCCGAAACATAAAAACGATGAAGATAAGATTTCGATGGCACTTCACCGCATTAACTTAGAAGATCCTACGTTTGAAATAAAGCGTAATAAAGAAACTGCCCAACTTCTATTAGGTGGTCAGGGTATGAATCACCTTCATTACGTTTTAGAACGTATGAAAAATATATTTAAAGTTGAAGTGGATATTCAAGACCAAAAAATTGTTTATCGTGAAACGATTAAACGTAAAGTTGAAGCGGAAGGTAAACATAAGAAACAATCCGGTGGTGCTGGACAATTTGGTCATGTATTTATTCGTTTTGAACCAAATGATAAAGATTTTGAATTTAGTGAAGAAGTCTTTGGAGGAGCAGTACCGAGAGGTTATTTCCCTGCTGTAGAAAAAGGCTTAATAGAAACATTTGAACATGGTCCTCTGGCAGGTTTCCCTGTTATTAATGTTAAAGCGACACTATTTGATGGATCTTACCATCCAGTAGATTCAAATGAAATCAGTTTTAAACTTGCTGCAAGTCTAGCATTTAAAAAAGCTTGTGAAACAGCTGGTCCAACCATTCTTGAACCGATTGTTAAAGTTTTAGTAACTGTTAAAGATACGTTTGTTGGGGACGTCATGGGCGATATGAATAAACGTCGTGGTCGTGTGCTTGGCATGGGGCAAAGCGATGGTTATCAAGTTGTTGAAGCAGAAGTTCCTGAATCTGAAATTACTACATATGCTATCGACTTAAAAGCAATGACACAAGGTAGTGGGCAATTCACGCGTGAATTCCTACGCTACGAAGAAGTTCCAGGCAACTTGATCCCTAAGATTGTAGAAGCCTACAAAGAGTAAAATATGTTTAAGCCCTCTACAATTTTAGTGGAGGGCTTTTATGTACTGTGAAATCTGTCATCAAGTCATCGTAAAAAGACATACTATTCATACATTATTTAAAAATGAGATGCATCATATTTGTGATTATTGTTTTAGAAAATATCCATTAATAGTAAAAAAATCAGTATTACCAATTGAATCAGGTGTTATGTATTGGACATCCATGATTAAAACACCAGATTATGTGTCATCCACTGCTTATATGTCTTTTATGAAACCATTTTATTTTGATTATATAAAACATAACAATAAGTGTTTGTTCTTGCATTTTGACCGCTTAAGCAGTACAATACTATCAATCTTAGATTCACTAAAGCTAGGAGATATTTATCTTCTAACGCTTTATGAAAATATAGACGAAGAAGAGGAGAACGAGTATGACATTTGAAGTATTAGGTAAAAATGGCTTTGTGCCAACCAATGCGATCAAAGCTTATGCTGAAAAAAGACTCCACAAAGTTGAGTCATTGTTTGGTAGACAAGTCGTTGATGAAATTCGTGTGATGTGTAAAGTATATAAAGATCATCACAAAGTTGAAGTCAATGTGATTGCTAAAGGTACACTTGTAAGAGCTGAGGCCAGCGATCCTGACATGTATGCTGCAATTGATAAAGCAAATGACAAGTTGATTGCACAAATTAGAAGACATCGTGATAAACTCAAACACCACCTCGAAAAAGAAGGTATCAAAGATGCCTACAGTGAAACATTTGATGCAGAAGATTTAGAAAAAGATATTCTTGCATCACAACTGGTGAAAAATAAAAAAATCGAATTAAAACCAATGACATCAGGTGAAGCTATATCACAGATGGAATTATTGGGGCATGATTTCTTTGTCTTCTTAGACAAAGACACGAACAAAACACACGTTGTCTATCGTCGAGATGATGGTGATTATGCAGTGATTGAAACGACGATTAACTAAAGAATAAGGGAGATTTTTCTCCCTTTTTTTGTAACAAATATATTTAATGAAAGAAATTGAAAGATTTCCTTGATATTTTCATAAATAGTAGTATAATAAACAATTGGCGAGGGGGAAACGTCGTTACAGGAGATGATTATTCGTGCCAATAGATATATATACATTCTTATTATATTTAGCCATTACATTATTTGTCGGTTTTATATTTGGTAAATTAGCAGAACTGATTAAGATTCCAGCCATTACAGGTTACATTGTATCAGGTGTTTTAATTGGACCTAGTGTTTTTGGTATTTTAACAGATACAAATATTGTAGCATTAGATGTCATTACAAATTTTGTGTTAGGTATTATTGCTTATCAAATTGGTACTGAGTTATGGTTACCAAAAGTTAAGAAGAGTGGTAAATCAATCATTATTATTACTGCGATTCAAGCTTTAGGTACGGCATTACTTGTATTTGGCGCAGTTTATCTATTAGATCCTGAACATCGTTTATGGCTCGCTTTAACCTTATCAGCGATAGCGACAGCGACTGCACCAGCACCAATTATGGTATTGGTTAAATCATTGCGCGCTAAAGGTCCTGTGACGGATACTGTGATTCCTGTTGTAGGGATTGATGATATCTTTGGTGTCATCATCTTTGGATTATTTACATCAATTGCTAGAGCTACTATTGGTGGAGGTGCACTCACCTTAGAAACGGCTTTATTAGAACCTTTAATTGAAGTGTTCTTCTCACTCTTAATTGGTGGATTATTCGGATTATTCCTTGGCTTAATCTCGAAATTCTTTGTTGTCAAATTACCAAAAAGAGAACGTTATATCACATATTTAGTTTTCGCGTTATCATCAGTACTAACAACGGTTTATATCGCACATCATGGTTTCGCAATTGGTAGCTTTGAAGTTCATGGCTTATCCATGATTTTAACACCTATGATGGTTGGTATGGTATTTACGAACATGATTAAAAAAGAACCATTTGAAATTCAAGGTGCTGCACTTTCGAACTTCTCTGGTCCGCTTATTATTATATTCTTCACACTTGCTGGTGCACAATTAAAACTAGATGTTTTAATTTCAGCAGGATTCATCGCGATTTTATATATCGTCTTTAGATCAATTGGAAAAATTGGTGGCTCTTATATTGGTGCTGTTGCTGCTAAATCACCGAAAGTGGTTAGAAATTGGACAGGTCCTTGTATACTGTCACAAGGTGGGGTTGAAATAGGTATGCTTGTTGCTGTATCTAGTATATTTCAAGGATATGCAGAAGAAGCATTACTCATTAAAACCGTTGTCTTAGCAGGTATCTTATTCTTTGAAATAGTTGGTCCGATTGTCTTTAAGATGTCAATTGAAAAAATTGGTGAAGCACATGTTCACCATGTGGATGCACATATCCCAATTGCAAATAAAAGCTAATAAAAAAGGATGATTTTAATGAAATCATCCTTTTCTTTTTTAAGTTAATTTATTTAGCTGCTGCAAAGTTATTAGCTACTTGATCCCAATTAACAACATTGAAGAATGCTGATACATAATCAGGACGACGATTTTGATAGTTTAAGTAATATGCATGTTCCCAAACATCTAAACCTAAGATTGGAGTACCCATTGCAAGTGGCGTATCTTGATTTGGTGTTGATGTCACAACTAAACCATCTTTTGTTGCAACTAACCAAGCCCAACCACTACCAAATCTTGTTTTAGCAGCTGTTGAGAAAGCTTCTTTAAATGCATCAAATGAACCGAATGCATCATTGATAGCAGCAGCAAGCTTCCCAGTTGGCGTTGCCCCATTGTTTACTTTTAAAATAGACCAGAATAACTTATGATTGTAAAAACCACCACCATTGTTTTGAACTGCAGTACGAATGTCTGCAGGCACTAAGCTTAAGTCAGCGAGTAGTGTTTCAAGTGGTGTATCTAATTCTGGGTGTTTTGCTAACGCATTATTAAGATTATTTGTATAACCTTGATGGTGTTTTGTATAATGAATTTCCATCGTTCTAGCATCAATAAATGGTTCTAATGCATCATATGCATAACCTAATTTTGGTAATTCGAATGTCATTGTAATACCTCCTTAATTTCTAATTCAATATTACATCAATTATAAATAAAATACAATTGATTTGCACTCTCAAATTATCTTTTTTATAATTTAAGCCATGACTTTATTTGGGTATTGTCTATATCAATATAAATGGTTTTTTGATGTGTATAAGTGACATGATAACCAGGCATTTTAGGAATTTTCTTTAAATGTCTAATTTGTGTATAATCAACGGGAATGGATGAAGATAAAGAAAGACTAGAATGATAAGCTGCAAGCATAGCTGCTTTACGAATAACGGCTTCACTAAGGTCATTTGTTTGTACAACTAAATGGGTACCTGGAGCATCCTTTACGTGAAACCACATATCGTTTTGGTTGGCGAGTTGATGTGCAATATAAGCATTTTGCTTATCGTTTTTACCAAGAATATAGGTGGCATTTTGATCAATGATTTTTGTAATGTTTGGTTGTTGTTTTTTCTTATTATTAACTGTTTTCGTTTTGATTTTATAACCAAATGGTTCAAGATCAGAAGCAAAGTCTTTTAAATCATTTCCATCACTAATGGATAAATAGGTTTGATAGGCTAAAAAGAGATTGATTAACTGTTGATTAGCCTCAATTTGTTCCTGAATGGGTCTGATGCCACGTTTCGCTTTTTGATAGATTTGATAATAACGCTGTGCATTTTCATTTAATGTTAGCATCGGATCGAGTATGATGTCTTGATCATTAACGCTAATGGACGAATGTTTTTCAGTTAAAGGTATCATTGATTGATAAATCAAATCACCTGAATTTTTAGCTAATAATCGTTCATTATTCTGTTCTTCCTGTTGTTTTAATTGCTCATCTTTTCGACGATATTTTAATAATTGTTTTTGTATAAATTGCTCATAAGATACTTTTGATTGCTTGACTGCTTTTTTTGGTCGATCAAATAATTGAGAAATAGTTGATTGTGTTATTTTTTCATCTTGTTCGTCAAAGATATCTGAAAAGTATACATCTTGTTTATCAACATTAACGGTTGGTTTCACTTCTAAATCAAGCGGTTTTAGGTGATGCTCAAAAAGGTAGGTTGCTGTTAATCTACTAATTCCCATATATTGAGTTGAAATATCTTTTGGGATTGTTATATTGTCATATGAAAAATGAGTAAATGGTTTCTTATCTGAAGGAAAAAAATCAAAAGTTGCGTGGGGAAGTAGTTGTCTACCGGTGTCGAAAAACATTTTTTTATGTGTGTCAATAATCATTTGATTACTTGTTAAGATTAAGTTAGAATACTTACCCATCGCTTCAAAAACGAGTTCTTTCTTAATCGGGCCTTCAATTAAATCATATGAAGTGAAACTTAAGACTAAAACGCGATCGGTTTGATACTGTGTAATATGATCTAAAATGGCACCAGATAATTCTTTTTTTAATGACTGTGAAAATTGTGTATTTAATATTTCATTATGTTTGTGTATCGATAAATAAATCGCGAAATCTTTAGGATGTACATTGATGATTAAGTGTTGTTTATCGCCATAACGATAAAAAGTAAGACCAAATAGATGTTCATCGTGTTGAACTATCTTTTCTAATCTCGCTTTACTAAGCGTTTCATCTAACTCTTTTTGCAAATGATATAATAATAAACCATCAATCATGAAAATACACCTCTACACATCATTTTAACATATGATTTGTGAATTGCCTTTCTTTCAATGAAAAGAAAGGTGTAAATGAATGCATGCTATTTACATATGTGTAAATATAAGTTATAATAAAGGGTAAATCAAGTGTTACAGGAGGCACCGATGAAGCTCAATGAACGTGGTTTATTAGTTGTCATATCAGGCCCTTCTGGCGTTGGTAAGGGAACGGTTCGTCGCGCATTATTTAATATGCCAAATCATGATCTTGTCTATTCAGTTTCGATGACAACTAGACCCCCTCGTCCAGGTGAAGTCGATGGCGTTGACTACTATTTTGTCAGCAAAGAAACATTTTTAAAACGTATCAAAGAAGACAAGTTTTTGGAATGGGCTGAATTTGTTGGTAATTATTATGGTACACCTCGTGATAAAGTCGATGAACAACTTGATCGCGGTAAAGAAGTGGTTTTAGAAATTGAAGTTGAAGGCGCACTTCAAGTCCGTAAACAAATGAAAGATGCAGTGTTTATTTTCTTGGTTCCTCCAGGAAGAAAAGCATTATATGAGCGATTACTTAATCGTGGTACTGAAGATATAGATCTCGTTGAAAAACGAATGAAAAAAGCAGATAAAGAATTCACATTAGCACACAAGTATGATTACATTGTCGTTAATGATGAAGTCAATAATGCTGCAGATCGTATCATGGCGATTATAAGAGCAGAACATGCTAAAACAGAACGTACAATTCATAATTATATGAAGATGATAGGAGAATGATGTTATGAACAAAAATAATGATGGTATGCGTTATCCGTCAATTGACAAATTATTAGATCGAATTGACTCAAAGTATAAACTTGTCTATGCCGCAAGTAAAGTAGCTCAAATATTAGAAGATGAAGATTTACAAGTTGAAAATGCAAAATGCGTTAAAAGCATTGGCATAGCGCTAGAAGAAATTGCAGAAGGCAGAGTTAAGATTGAATTTGAAGGATAAAGCGAGCAATCGCTTTTTCTTTGTTTAAAGGTTGTATATGCGGTTGTGTTTGGTTACAATAAAAGTGGTGGTTATATGGCAATTAAAGATAAATTAAGCCTGTTACCGAATGAGCCTGGGTGTTATTTAATGAAAGACCGGCATGGAAAGATTATTTATGTCGGTAAAGCAAAAAAATTAAAACAACGCGTTCGCTCTTACTTTACAGGTGCTCACAATACAAAAACAACTAGGTTAGTATCAGAAATTGATGATTTTGAGTATGTCATGACCTCATCTGAGCATGAATCACTCATTCTCGAAATGAATTTAATTAAACAACATTCGCCTAAATATAACGTGAGACTAATGGATGATAAGACATATCCGTATATTGAACTCACGAATGAGACTTACCCTAAACTCGTTGTCGTTAGAAAGAAGAAACCTAAAGGTAGATTATTTGGACCCTTTCCTAACGTTTATGCCGCAAGAGAAACTGTTAAATTATTGAATCATATATACCCACTAAGAAAATGTGAAACATTGCCTAAAAAGGCATGTTTATATTATCATATCGGTCAGTGTTTAGGACCTTGTATCCATCCTGAAGTTGATTACACTTTAATGACTGAAAGGATTATTCGCTTTTTAAAAGGAGACACAAAAGAAGTCTTGGGAGAATTAAAAACGAATATGGAAAAAGCAAGTCTCTTAATGAATTTTGAAAAAGCAGCTGAATATCGCGATATGATCAAAGCGATAGAACAAACAACCGAAAAACAAATGATTGATTTAAATGATGGCAAAGATAGAGATATGATCAGTTTCGCACATAACGATGATGATGTCGCGATTCAGATCTTACTTATGCGTCAAGGTAAAATGGTTGATCAACATCAGATCGTCTTTGGTTTCGTTGGTGATATGATGAGTGCTGTTTTAAATTATATTGCGCAATATTATGAAAAGTATTTACCAGATGAATTGTTGTTTTCAGATCGTTTTACAGCATCTGATGTGATTGATATATTTGGTCAAACAGCTATCATCCCTAAAAAAGGTCAAAAAAAGAAAATGGTTGATTTAGCGACTAAGAATGCTGAATATGATCTTGAACATTATCACTTGCTTTATAGGCATCAAGAAGATCAAAGAGTTCTTGCCTTAGATGAGTTGAAAGATATTATCGGTCATCCCATTAATCATATTGATATATTTGATAATGCCCAACTCTTTGGCACAGCACCTATTTCTGCATTAGTAGTTTATAAAGATAATGGTTTTGATAAAAAAGAATATCGTAAATATCATTTAAAGACGACAAAAAATGACGACTATCAAGCCATGAAAGAAGTCACGTATAGAAGATATCAGAAGCTTTTAATTTCAGAGGCGAAACAACCCGACCTCATCTTAATAGATGGTGGTATTGGGCATGTACATGCTGCAGAAGAGACGATGAGCTCACTTAATTTAAATATTCCTGTTGCAGGATTAAAAAAGGATCGTCATCACCAATTAGATGCACTGGTTTATCAAAATAAAACCATCTCCTTATCAAAACATCGAGATTTATTTAAATTATTAGTAAGTATGTCTGAAGAGGTGCATCGCTTCGCGATTACATTCCATAGACAAACAAGATCAAGACTAGCTAATCAATCGCTTCTAGATCAAGTACCAGGAATTGGTCCCAAGACAAAACAAAAATTATTAGCTCATTTTAAGAGTCTAGATGATATATTAATCGCGAGTGATGATGACTTAAAAGCCTGTGGTGTTAAACCATCATCAATTGAATCATTAAGAAAGGTTAAGCCATGAAACATATTATTCAACAAATAGATGATAAAGAACAAGTATTCTATCTCGTTATTGAAGGTAGAAAGATTGGTTTTCATCTAACAAAACGCTTAGCAAAAACATTTTGGTTATTTTTAGATCGAGGTGTATTGGTTGATTTTGAAATTGGACCAAGAAGAAAACGAATTAATAAATCATTTGTTTATCAAGTGTCATTCTTCAGACAAATCGTGCAATTGCAGCCCTATCGTGTTTATTACGATATTGATCAATTAAGAAGAGACATGAAAGATGTTCTTGCACATCAAAAATATTATTTGTTTATTGATTTTGAAATGACGATGCCTGGTTATAAACCGAAATCTTTTATACCAGAAATCATTCAAGCGGGATATATGCTTGCACAAGCAAAGGGTGATACTATTATTGATGAAGGTTATTATGTGTTACCATTGATTGATACGACATTATCCAGAAGAACACAAAAATTCTTAAAACTTGATGAACTTCATTTTTATGAGTCAGCGATTCACTACGATGATTTTTATGATAAATTAAAAGCCATTGTCGATGAATACCATCCTAAATTTGTTGTCTGGGGTAAAAATGATATTTCGGCGTTAAATGATTCTTATAAGCTACATCATAAGCAACCGATTACAGAAAATTCTGATTTCATTGATTTGCTTAAGCTACATAAAGATTATTTCAATTTAAAAGATGATCTTGGATTGTTCAGAGCGTATCAAGCGTATTACAACGTAGAAGAAGATCAATGTCATGATGCACTTGATGATGCCCATGTGACCAAACAAGTGTTTGACGCATTTATTGATTATATATAAAAAAACTGAGCAGAACGCTCAGTTTTATTTTTAATTAAAATGTATTAGCATCAACAATAATTGGGATAACTAGTGGATTTCGTTGGGTCATTTTAAATATTTTTTTACCGAGTTGATCCACCACAGCTTGTTTGATGTTTTGTTCATTATAGAATTTTTTATTCAATTCCGTTTCAACGATTGTCTTCGCTTCATTGGCTAATTTATTTGTTAATTCCTCATTACCACGCATATAGATGAAACCACGTGAAATGACTGTTGGCGAGTTAATGAGTTTACGTTTCTCGCTATCGAGCGATAAAACAACAGAGAATAAACCTTCTTCAGATAACATTTTACGTTCTCTAATGACTTGAGAACCAATATCGCCAATACCCGTTCCATCAATATAAATCTCACCTGATGGTACATCACCTGCATAGCGAATACCTTCTTTAGAGACGCCAGCCACTTGACCGTTATCCATAATTAAAATGTTGTCTGGATCAACACCTGTTTCAATAGCGAGTTGTTGATGGTGACGTAACATACGATGTTCACCATGGATTGGAATAAACAGTTTTGGACGTGTTAAACTTAAGATAAGTTTTAAATCATTTTGGGCACCATGTCCTGAAGTGTGAGTATCTGCAAGTGGTCCATGTGTAATAACATTTACATCTTGTCTAAATAGCTTATTAATCGTTCTGTTAACGCCTTCTTGATTACCTGGAATAGGTGATGATGAGAAGATGACTGTGTCTCCTGGCATCGCTTGTACTTGGCGATGTGAACCACTCGCAATTCTAGATAATGCAGCTAAAGGTTCACCTTGAGAACCGGTAACTAATAACGTAACTTCTTCAGGTTTTAACCGTTTTAATTGGTCACCAGAGACTAACGTTCCTTTTGGAATTTTAATATAACCGGTTTGTGTTCCTGCATCAATCGCTCGTTCCATAGAACGACCAAAAACAGCGATTTTTCTATGATTTAATACGGCCGCTTCAATAATTTGTTGAATCCGATACATATTAGAAGCGAAAGTCGCGATGATAATACGTCCAGTTAATCGTGAAAATAACTCATTAATTGATTTACCAATCTTAGAATCCGATTGAATGAGTTCATCACGTTCTGCATTCGTTGAATCAGAACATAAACATAACACACCTTCTGCACCAATCGCTGCAAGCTTATCAAACTCACATGGTGGTCCAACAGGAGTTAAGTCGACTTTGAAATCACCTGTGTGGAATATAATACCTTGAGGTGTTCTAAATACAATACCAAACATATCTGGTATCGAATGGTTCATACGAATAAAGCTGACTTCTACATCTTTAAATTTGTATTTATAATAGCTCTTATATTCTTCAATTTGAGGCACTTTGACATCAGCGTGCTCCATGAATTTATATTCAATAAGATCAACTGCAATACCAGACGCATAAATTTTAGGAATCTCTACTTGTTTTAACAAATAAGGAATACTCCCAATATGGTCTTCATGGCCGTGGGTAATAAATAAGCCAACGATTCTTTCTTGATTTTGTGCTAAATATGTAAAATCAGGGATAACATAGTCAATCCCAAGTAAGTGTTCGTCAGGAAAAAGAATACCAGAGTCAACAATGAAAATCTGATCTTCAATTTCAAAAATATACATATTTTTACCTACTTCACCTAGGCCACCCAACGCAAAAACGCCGATTTCCCCGGTTTTTAGTAAAGGGTTTTTCATGATTTAATTCCTCCGAAAACGAAAAAGTTCATTAATATTATATGATAAATAAAGCAAAAATGATACAGAAACACACATTTTAATTTATTATTTACGAAATAAGGGTTTCATAAACATATGTAATATGTTATGATACTAGAAACCGTATATGTTTGATGTTGTTGGTTCAAACGTTTCTACACTACACCTAAGTTAGTACTACGGCACTTTTTTGATGTGCCTACTGGCACATTTTTTATTAAAAAATAGGAGGATCTTATGAAAAAAGGATTAACATTTGATGATGTACTACTCATACCAAGTCAATCAGATATTTTACCGAAAGATGTCATATTAAAAACGAGATTAACTAAAAACATTGAAATGAATATGCCACTTGTATCAGCAGCAATGGATACTGTCACAGAAGCAAAAATGGCGATTGCCCTTGCTAGAACTGGCGGTATCGGTTTTATTCACAAGAATATGACCATTGAAGATCAAGCTCAGCAAATCAATCAAGTCAAGAAAAATGTGACAGGTATGATTCAAACACCTGTCACATTGAATGTACGCATGACCACTGTAGATGCTGAACGTTTTATGAATGAATATAAAATTAGTGGCTTACCAGTTGTCGATGAGGATAATACGTTGTTAGGGATTGTTACCAATAGAGATATCAAGTATTTAAAAGAAGTGGCTCATCCAGTAACAGAAGTCATGACGAAAGTTAATTTAATTACTGGTAAAAAAGGAACCACATTAGAAGATGCGAAAGATATTTTATGGAAACATAGAATTGAGAAGTTACCGATTGTTGATGATGATTTTAAATTGATTGGTTTAATCACATCTAAAGATATTGATAATATCATTGAATTTCCAGATGCTAATAAAGATCATTTAGGTAGATTAAGAGTGGGGGCATCTATCGGTATTACACCAGATTATCTTAAGCGCGTCGAAGCGGTTGTTGAAGCAGGGGTTGATGTGATTTCAATTGACTCTGCACACGCTCATTCTAAAAATGTTGTTGAAGCTGTCAAATCAATTAAAAAAGCATTTCCTAAAGTAGAACTTATTGCAGGTAATTTAGTGACTAAAGATGCTGCGAAGATGCTTGTAGAAGCGGGTGCAGATGGTTTAAAAGTAGGTATTGGACCTGGTTCTATTTGCACGACAAGAGTTGTTGCAGGTGTTGGTATGCCACAGTTAACGGCTATATTGGATGTGTGTGAATACGCGAAAACAGTTCATGTACCAGTGATCGCAGATGGTGGTATTAAATACTCAGGTGATGTTGTCAAAGCGCTAGCTGCTGGTGCAGAAAGTGTCATGCTTGGATCTCTACTTGCTGGTTGTAGTGAAGCACCAGGTGAAGAGATTATCTGGGAAGGTAGAAGATTTAAAACCTATGTTGGTATGGGGTCTTTATCTGCGATGAAACGTGGCGGAAAAGATCGTTATTTTCAAGGTGAACAAAAAGACAAATTCGTGCCAGAAGGCATTGAAGGTATGGTATCCTATAAGGGGAATGCAAGAGATACAATTTACCAGCTCTTAGGTGGTCTTAGAGCAGGTATGGGTTATCTTGGTGCAAAAACAATTAGTGACCTTCAAGCGCATGCTCAGTTTGTTGAAATTACGGCAAGCGGTTTAATCGAAAGTCATCCACATGATATCAATATTACAAAAGAAGCACCTAATTATTCAAGAAAGTAGTTTATATGGAAAAAATAATTGTTTTAGATTTTGGATCTCAATATAATCAATTGATTGTTAGAAAAATTAGAGAATTGGGTATTTATAGTGAATTATTAAGCTATGATACACCGTTAGACGTTTTAGCATCTGATGACGTTAAAGGTATAGTTTTGTCAGGTGGTCCTAAATCTGTATTTGCACATGATGCCTATCACATTAATCAAGCGATTTATCAACTCGATAAACCGATTTTAGGTATTTGTTATGGCATGCAACTTATGGTTAAAGATATGGGTGGACAGATTATTAGAACAGGCGAAAAAGAGTATGGTAGACAAGAGATAACTGTCTTTTCTACTGACTCTTTATTTAAAGATACACCTACCAAACAAATTGTTTGGATGAGTCATAGTGATCGCTTAGATGAAGCACCAAAAGACTTTCATGTTTTAGCAACCTCAAAACATGTGGTTGCTGCAATTAAACATGACAAGAAAGATTGGTATGGTGTCCAATTTCATCCTGAAGTATTACATACTGATTATGGCCAATCCATGCTTAAAAATTTCTTGTTGGCTTGTGATGTCAATTTTGATTGGCAAATGGATCAATTAAGTCAAGTGTTGATTAATGATATCAGAGAGCAAGTGGGTAAAGAAAAAGTTTTAATGGCCATTTCAGGCGGTGTCGATAGTAGTGTTGCAGCTGTTTTGATACATAAAGCAATCGGTGATCAATTGAGTTGTTTCTTTATTGATCATGGTTTACTCAGAAAAGATGAAGCTAAAGAAGTGATGGATCGCTTTGAAAAGGATTATCATATAGCTGTTGAATGTATTGATGCAAAAAATGTATTTTATGAACGATTGAAGGATGTTGTAGATCCAGAAGAAAAACGTAAAATTATTGGTAAAGCATTTATTGATACATTTGAGAAGGTTGCGAAATCACATGGTGATTATGCATTTTTAGGTCAAGGAACATTATATACGGATTTAATTGAGTCTGGTACGAAAACAGCACATACAATTAAAAGTCATCATAACGTAGGTGGTTTACCTGAACATATGCCGTTTGCTTTAGTAGAACCCTTAAACAGATTATTTAAAGATGAAGTAAGAGCGCTAGGTATAGCACTTGGTATTCAAGCATCATTTGTTTATAGACAACCTTTCCCAGGTCCAGGTTTAGCAATTCGCATTATGGGATCTATTTCGCCAGATAAAGTGCGTATCGTACAAGATACGGATGCAATTTTAAGATCGTTAATTGAAGCGCACGGTTTAGATAAAGATATATGGCAATATTTCACCGTTTTAACAAATACAAAAACAGTCGGTGTTAAAGGTGATGAAAGAAGTTATGAATATTTACTTGTGATTAGGGCAGTCACGTCAACCGATGGTATGACAGCTGATTGGGCTAAAATCCCGTATGATGTCTTACAAGAAGCCTCAAGCAGAATGGTCAATGAAGTAGAAGGTATTAACCGTGTGGCATATGATATTACATCTAAACCTCCGGGAACGATTGAATGGGAGTAAGTTATGTTAAACGTCGTTATTTTTGATGTTGATAATACCATTTATGATAGTAAAAAATCTTTAGTCCCTGAAAAAACAAGACAGTTGCTCGCCGAATTATCTGCGAAAGATAACGTTATTTTAGGGTTAGCGACAGGAAGAGGTAGAAAAAAGTTAGATATTATAGAAGATATCTTACCTTTTTTCACATTTAAGATTTTATTAAATGGTGCAGTCGTTTTAAAAGATAACGATATTATTTTTGATGAACCTCTTAAAACAAAAGATATCGAATTTGCTTTAGATAAAACCAAAGGACATGATCTCAATGTTGGTATGGTTGGTTTGGACGATGAAGCAGTTAACTATTGGGATGACCGAGTAGGTTATGGGATGAAAGTCATGCGTGGGATATTTCCAAAAGTTGATCCTGAATTTTATTTAAAATCAAAGATTTATCAATTATGGATGTTTGCTGATTATGAAACAGAAATATTGGATATTGCTAAAGATATACCGGCATTTAGAGTCTATCCTTGGCATCATGGGGGTGCTGATTTTAATTATCCGCACATCAATAAATCTTTTGGTATAAAAAAAGCGTTAGAAACGCTTCCTGAATGTCAACTCATCTGTGTTGGTGATGGTTATAATGATATAGGTATGTTAGAAATAGCGGATATTAGTATCGCGATGGAAAATTCTAGATTTGATGAGCTAAAAGAAAAAGCCGATCATATCGCACCGGCGATATCCGAAGATCAGCTTTATGATTTCTTCAAATCTATTCATCTGATTTAGGTCGAATACGTTCCTGAACCATTTTAATAATTTCTTTTGGCACATATGGTGAGATGTCCGCATGATGAACGATTAATTCTTTAATCGCTGAAGATGAGACAAAGTGATTTCTAGATGATGGGAATAAGATACATGTCTCAACACCACGATCGATATTTCTATTGAATTGATATAAAGCATATTCGTTTTCATAATCCTGAATATTACGTAAACCTCTAACAATAAGTTTAATGCCGTGATTTTTGGCATAACGAACGATAAGATCATCAGAATAGGCTATCACGATGTTTTTAACATCAGTAGTCACTAGTTCAATCATTTTAATTCGTTCTTCAACTGTAAAGGTAGGCACTTTTTTATAGTTATCAGCGACGACAACATGAAGTTCATCAACCATTCTAGCAGCACGTTTGATAATATCTAAGTGTCCAATGGTAAGGGGATCAAAAGTCCCAGGATATACGGCTTTTTTCATCTTATTACCTCATTTCACTTATAAGTATAGCAAAAAAAATATTGAAAAGATATCTAAGGAGATTAAAAAGACATGTCAATTCATAAGAAAAACATCATTATACTGAGTCTGTTAGATGTGGCATATGTTATTTTAAGTATTAATATCGTATTATCATATTATCTAGGTGAAACAACAAGCTGGTATGCGTATATACCGTTTGCAATCATATTAATCATAGGTGCTGTTGGTTTGCTTGTTTACCGGAAGCAAACAGAAGCATTACTTCCTATTGCTAAATGGCAATATACACTCACGAGAGTCTTAACGTTAGCCTTTTTAATTGTATATGTTGTACAAATGCTTTTAGTACCAAATCCAAGAGAATATCAAGCAAGTTTATCTATTCTGATTGCTAGTTTTTTAGGGGTGATTAGTTTAGTGTCATTAAGCTTACATATATATATCTTATGGCGTGGTCATAAGAAATAGCCTTATTATCGTGTTATAATGAAATAGAGAGAGGGGTGATTGTTTGCCTAAAACGATCTTTGTTTCAAACCGCTTACCGGTTACAGTACGCTATAAAAACCGTGAATTTTCATATCATGAAAGTATTGGTGGACTAGCTACAGGATTAAAAAGAGAACATGAAAAAGAAGGACTTTGGATTGGTTGGTCTGGATTATCAACTGAACGCATGAGAAGTCATCAGAAAGAAATTTCCGAAAAATTATTTAATGCGTATCGATGTGTACCCGTGAGTTTGTCTGATAATGATGTCAAACTTTATTATGAAGGGTTTTCTAATCAAACGATATGGCCGTTATTTCATTACTTTCCAGCACTCACAAAATTTGATAGTAAAATGTGGGCACGATACAAACGTGTTAACATGAAGTTTTATGATGCACTAAAACCCTTCATTGAACAAGATAGTCTGATTTGGATTCATGATTATCAGCTAATGTTATTACCTGAGCTAGTCAGAAATGATTTTCCTAATGTTAAAATTGGCTTTTTCTTGCATATACCATTTCCATCTTCGGAAATATTTAGATTACTTATATGGAAGCATTCGATTTTAAAAGGCATCTTAGGTGCTGATTTAATTGGTTTTCACACATATGATTATGTGCGTCACTTTTTAAGTAGTGTCAGACGGATTTTAAATATTCAACATCATTATTACAATCTGCAATATAATGATCGCAACATAGAGGTAGATGCCTATCCTATGGGTATCAATTATGATTACTTTGCAAAAGATAGAAAATTAAAGATAAATAAAGAACCATATCGCATTATTTTATCGGTTGATCGATTAGATTATACTAAAGGTATATTAGAGCGTATAAGAGGTTATCAAACTTTCTTGACCAAATACCCAAAGTATAGAAAACAAGTTAAATTACACTTAATTGTCGCACCTTCTAGACAGAGTTTACCAACCTATGATAAGCTTAGTCGAGATATTGAACAATTGGTATCTCAAGTCAATGGTGAATTTGGTTCCTTTGATTGGATGCCAATATGGTATTTATATCAATCATTTGATCAAGATGACTTAATCGAACGATATAAAGCCTCCGATGTATTGCTTGTAACACCACTTAGAGATGGTATGAATCTAATTGCGAAAGAGTATATTGCAGCTCATACTGACCGTTTAGGTATGCTGATATTATCCGAAACAGCGGGTGCATCAAGCGAGTTATCAGAAGCAATTATCGTTAATCCAAATGATGATAATCAAATTGCATATAGCATTAAATACGCACTTGAAATGCCAAAAAGTGAGCAAATGGCTAGAAATGACATTATGCATCAACGTTTAAAACGATATAATGTGACTTTTTGGGCAGCAGCTTTTATTGATCGGTTATCTAAAACACATGATGAAGAAAAGAAGCGTAATAAAATTAAACCTTTAGATGAAGATAAATTATTAAATCAATATGCAACAGCAAAAAAACGTTTGATTGTCTTAGATTATGATGGTACACTCGTTGAGTTTGCTGATAATCCGATGCAAGCATATCCAACGAAACGTGTCCTAAAATTATTAAGTGATTTATCAAAAGAAGAAAAGAATGATGTTGTTATTATCTCAGGACGAG
Source organism: Acholeplasmataceae bacterium (assembly GCA_963675245.1). Classification (GTDB taxonomy): domain Bacteria; phylum Bacillota_I; class Bacilli_A; order Acholeplasmatales; family Acholeplasmataceae; genus WOFB19. The sequence continues at coordinate 1,311,521 of OY775910.1, forward strand.
ATCATGATACGCTAGAACAATGGCTAAGCAAATTAAATATTAGTTTAGTAGGTGATCATGGGCTTTGGTATAAACACCCTAACCAAGAATGGCGTCAAACGATATTAGTCCAAAGTGATTGGAAATCATCTATTATACACATCTTGGAACGTTATGTTGATAGAATGCCTGGATCATTTATTGAGGAAAAGAAAAATTCACTTGCATTGCATTATCGCAAAGCAGAACCAGAAATGGTCGCGGTTAAATTACCTGAAATTAAAGATGCACTTTATTCCATTAAAGGCACAAATCCGATTGCTATCCAATCTGGAAATATGGTCTTAGAAGTTAAAGATCAGCGTGTTAATAAAGGTATCGCAACCCGTTTATTTGATATCGATAGTTATGATTTTGTATTTGTAGCTGGCGATGATACGACAGATGAAGATATGTTTACCGCTTTGCCAAATGCCCATCAGTTGAAAGTAGGCTTTGGTGATACGGTTGCGCCATCACGCGTTGAATCACCAGATCAATTAAGACATGTTTTATCAACGTTTATCAAGAAAGATAAAGGAGAATAATGATGGCAATATTAAATGAATTCTATGTATTAGAAAATGGTGTAAAAATCCCTAAATTGGCATTTGGAACGTGGCAAATTCCTAATGGAAAAGTTGCTTATGACGCTGTCAGTGCAGCATTAAGAAATGGTTATCGGCATATCGATACAGCTGCTGCTTATCGAAATGAAGAAAGTGTTGGGAAAGCAGTTAAAGACTCCGGAATCCCTAGAGAAGACATCTTTATTACAACCAAATTAGAATCTCATATTAAAGATTACGAAGGTGCTAAAGAAGGATTCTTAAACACTTTAAAAAATTTAGACATGGATTATGTCGATCTTTATCTTATCCATGCCCCATGGCCATGGAGTGAAATTGGAAAGAATTGTGATGAAGGTAATGTTCAAGCGTATAAAGCCATGGAAGAATTTTATAAAGCTGGTAAGATTCGCGCCATAGGTGTATCAAATTTTTCACCCAGAGATATTGAAAATATCTTGACTCATTGTGATATTAAACCATTTGCAAATCAAATTTCTTATCATATTGAACATCATCAAGCGGAAACAGATGCTTACTGTAAAGAAAAAAATATCTTAGTAGAAGCTTATTCACCACTTGGTATTGGTAAATTATTAACACATCCTGAAATTGTTAAGATGGCTGAAAAATATGGTAAATCACCTGCTCAAATCTGCATTAAGTATGATTTACAACATGACACCCTACCAATTCCAAAATCAACACATGAACATCGCATCATCGAAAATGCACAATTAGATGATTTTGAAATCAGTTTAGAAGATATGGATTACTTAGATAAGTTAGATCCGGATCATCGTTAATTTGAGTTACATCATGAAATAAGTCATAAAAAAAAGGAGAATAACTCTCCTTTTATTTTTTCATTATTTTTTGACAATCACTACAATAACCATAAAGTGTCATGTCATGATGTGTAATTTCGAAACCATGTCTTTCTGCAACTTCCTCATTAAAATGACCTAGATGACAATCAATTGGAACCATTTTATGGCAATTTAAACAAATCATATAATGGTGGTGCTCTTTTTTGTTGTAGTAATAATAACTGGTTTGATCAATGGTTGATTTTGAAATTAGACCAGCATCATAAAAGGCTTCTAATGTACGATAGACGGTTGACAAGTTGATTGTATGATCGGATAAATTGGCCATAATCATATCTGCACTTTGTGGCTTTTCAGCCGATTTAAAAATATTTAAAATGGCAGTTCTTTGTTTAGTCATACGCATAATTTAAACCCTCCTCTTGACATTTTTCACTAGAATCGATATGAGCAATACAACTGCATCAATCACGACAATGGTCGAACCAACTGGAATTTGCAGTGGGTGTGCTAAGAAGATGCCGACGATGGTAATTGCAAATGATACGATAATACCTGTTATTAGTGTCATTTTAAAACTCTTTGTGAATTGACTTGCAATGATTGAAGGGAATATCACAAAAGCAGAAATGAGAAGTATACCTATCATTCTGACACCTACAACTATAAAGAATGCGGTTAATGCAGAAAGCACATATCCAAGCACTCTAACCTTAACGTTTGAGAATTTCGCATAATCGAAATCATAAGTCATCAGAAATAATTTCCGATAAGTTAATAATATGAAAAATAGGATTAAAATCGCTGTGATAATTGATAAGATTAAATCAGCTGAAGACACGGTAAAGATATTACCAACAAGCATTGATTCGACCGAGACATTAAATCCTGCGCCTTTTTTAATAATGATCAGACCAATTGCAAATGAGACAGCAGCAACCAACCCAATGGCTGCATCTCCATTCATATGATTGTTTGCAGCTAAATACTTGATTAATAAAGAAACGACGATAACAAATGGCACAGCTATCCATAATGGCTGACTGAACAGAAGAATTCCCAATGCTAATCCTGCAAAACTAACATGTGCCAAACCATCAGCAATCATCGCTTGTTGATTTAGAACTAAGAAAGGACTAAGTAGTGCAGCTGATAAGGCAAGTGTGATACCGATAATCAGCGCACGTTGGATAAAATCATATGAAAGTAGTTCAAGCATGATGGTGACCCTCGTGTTCAAATTCATGGAAAGATTGATATGATCCAAAATATTTAACGGTTTGGTCGACATACATCACACATGCGTCTTCCTTAATCGCATCTGTCAAGTCATGGGTGACATTGACAATCGTCATATTATTTTCATGTTGAATCTCTTTTAATAATTGATAGAACTTCTCTCTAAAGGATGGATCAAGAGCAGAAGTAGGTTCATCTAATATCAGCAAATCAGGTTCACCGATTAACGCGCGAATTAAATAGACACGTTGCTGTTGACCACCTGAGAGGAAGATCATACTTTCATCAAATAGATCAGGAATACCCATTCTTTTTAACCAAAATTTTATGAGTTCACATTCTTTTTTTGTAGCTTTAAGTCTTTGATGTGGAAATCCTGAATAAATCACCTCTTTAACAGTGATTGGTAATTGATTTCTTTGACCAAGTTTTTGAGGTAAATAACCCATTTTTTTTGCATTGATATCAATTACACCAGATGTGGGCTTTAATAAACCGACGAGTGTTCTAACTAGTGTAGTTTTACCACTCCCATTAGGACCAACAATATGCAAAAAAGAACCAGATTGAACGGTGAAATTAACATCTTTTAGTGCAGTGTATTTGCCAAAGTTAACACCAACATGTTGATAAGTTATCATAAGATCATTCTCCTAGAGCAGTTTTAATATGCTCGAAATTTCTATTCATTAAATCGACGTAAGTGACATGATTGTCCCAATCTTCTTGTGATAGATTGTGATATGAATGTAATTCTAATAACGATAAATTGTAACCTTGATTAGTCAATGTTTCTTGTATAGCTAAGGCAGCAACCGGTTGTTCCAAAGCTTCAATAAATAGATAATGTGTACCTGATGATTGGACTTCATTTGAGAATGTTATACGTTCATTTGACGTAAGTACATCATCTGGTTTAAATTCTGAAAACAACGATTCAATCGTTAATCCATAGCGATTGCCAAATGGTGACATGGCATTATGCCCTGCAAAATAAATAGTTTTATTTTGGTGATTAAATTCATCGAAATAGGATAGTATGCTTAAGTGAGTTGTCATGATCTCATCATAATACGCATCTTTATTAGCTATATAGTATGTTTCATTATAGGGATCTATTTGAATTATAAAGTCTAAAATATAATCTAGCATATCTAGTGCAGCAAGTGGATCAACCCAATAATGAATATCTTCAGAATGTGTGTGTTCATCAGATATGATTGAAACTTCATCATCATGTTTCACAGCCTCTGACATATTAACAACAATTGTGTCTTTACCACCGATATCATCTGGATTTGATATCCATGTATCGATTTCATTACTTGTATATAAAAATAATCTCGCATTTTCAATATGTACCATATCGACGCTAGTCGCTTCAAAACTATGGATATCTTGACCGAGAGGCACAAGCAGATTGACCGTTAATTTATCACCTGCGATATGTGATGCTAAGTCATAATGGGTAAACATAGTAGTGACAATATCTGGCTGTACATTCAATCCCGTACAAGAAACCAAAAAGATTAAAATAATGAATGATGTTAACGAGATAAAAACTTTTTTCATCATATACTCCTTATTGCAAATGATTCGCATTTATAGTGTATCATAAAAAGTGCTATTTGCAAATGATTCGCAATATATTTGTTCTAAAAATATAATTAAAATAAATTGTCTTTTAAATGAAGTAATGATATAATATTGATGTCAACGTTGAGTGGGAAGCAAATTTCCACTCACTTTTATTGAGGGAAGATATGAACTTAAAAATTTTAAAACAAAAATTAAAGCCAATTCTAAAACCTTATGGGTTAGACATTTATAGCATACGCTTGAAAAAGGAATTTGATGAAAAAGTAGTCGAAATATTGATTGATACAGATACGATTGATGTTTTGGAACTTGAAACCATCCATCGCAAGTATCTAGAATCATTAGATGATGATGACTTAGATGATGACTGTTATTTAGAGCTCTCATCTTTAGGCTTAGAACGACCAATTGAAACACTTGATGATGTTAAAAAAGCCGTTGGTTCTTATGTCTATGTTGAACTACCTAAATATCATGGTAATGCCACTGTAATCTCACTTGATGGTGATATAATGAAATTAGAAATTAACGATAAAGGACGTTTACGCAAAATTGATGCCAAATGGGATCAAGCTCACAATATGAGATATGCGGTAAAGGTTTAGGAGGAAGACATGATTAGTAAAGAATTTTATAGAAACATTGAGGAAGTTGTTGAAGAAAGAGGACTTACAAGAGAACAGGTTCTTGATGCGTTTCAACAGGGCTTAATCGCAGGATGTAAAAAAGCGCATGATGTTCGTTCTTGTCGTGTCGAATTCAAAGAAGACAAAAATGAAATCTTAGTTTATAAACAACAGTTGGTTGTTGATGAATATAGCATGGAAGCTGATAAGAATTTCACACAAATTCTATTGCCAGATGCGAAAGAGATTAATGCACGTTCTAAAGTCGGTGATGTACTCGAACAAAAGATTGATCCAAAAGATTTCTCTTATTATGCTGTGAGAGATTTCAAGAGCAGATTGAATGAAGCATTAGTTGATTATCAAAAGAAGAATTTATATCAACACTTCAAATCGCTTGAACACGAAATGATTAACGCCCGTGTCATTGATATTGATGAATCACATTTCAGACTAGACATTGGTAAAGATTTAACAACACTTTTACCTAAAAAAGAAGCGTTGCCTAAAGATAATTTCCATGTTGGTGATCATGTTAGAGTATATGTGACAGATGTTGAAATGAAGACGAAATGGCCAAAAGTATTTGTTAGTCGTATCCACCCATCATTGATTATTCGTCTACTCGAACTTTACATTCCTGAAATCAAAGAAGGAAAAATTGAAGTTATGGGGATTTCAAGAGATCCAGGAGATCGTTCTAAAGTAGGAGTCAGATCAAATGTAGAATCAATTGATCCTATTGGCGCATGTGTTGGTGAAAAAGGTTCAAGAATTCGCGAAATCGTCAACGCATTAAGCGGGGAAAAAATTGATTTATTCCGTTGGGCAGATAACGAGAAGGATTTAATTACAAATGCCCTTCAACCAGCTAAAGTAGAAGCTGTTACACACGTTAATCCAAAAGAAAAGAGTGCATTAGCAATCGTGCCAGATGATCATTTATCACTTGCAATTGGTAAGTTAGGACAAAATGTTAAACTTGCTGTTCAAGCATGTGGATGGTCCATTGATATTAAATCAGTGACGATGGCACAAGGTGAAGGTATTATCTTTTAGAAGGTGATTTTATGAAAATAAAGAAAGTACCAATGCGAACATGTGTCGTGACACGTGAGGTTTATCCGAAAAAAGAGTTAATTAGAATAGCAGCAAACAAAGAAGGTTTTGTCTCTGTTGATTTAACGGGTAAAGCACACGGTAGAGGTGCTTATCTCAAACTCAGTAAAGACGTCATTTTGCTTGCGAAAAAGAATAAAGCATTAGATAAAAAATTAGAAGTAGTTGTACCAGATTATATTTATGATGAACTATTAGGGCTCGTCAATGACTAGAAATCTTGGTCTTGCTTATCGTGCGAGAAAAATCGTGATAGGCACTGAAATGACAATTGAATCTGTTCGTAAAAATGACGTTTATCTTGTGCTAGTAGCGCATGATGCATCAGAATTAACGAAGAAAAAGATTCTTGATAAGGCAAGTTTTTACAATGTAGAAGTTAGCCAAGCATTGTCATCACAACAGCTTTCTGACGCCATCGGTAAACGAGGCGTCAAAGTGGTTGGCATAACCGACAGGGGGTTTAGCCGATTGCTGAGTCAATAAAGAAGGAAGTGATTATATGCCTGCAAACAATAGGAATTATAAGAAAAAAGGCAGCAATAACAAAAACAATTCAAACCAAAGGCAAACTACACCTAAAAAACCAGTTGTAGTCAAAGAAAAAATACTTATTGTCAAACCTGATATGAGTGTTGCAGACGTTGCTGAAGGTATGGGTGTTTCAAATGCTGTTATTATTAAAAAGTTAATGGGATTAGGTATGATGACCTCCATTAACCAAGTCATCGACCGTGATACAATCGAGCTGATTGCACTTGAGGATGGCTATAAAGTTGAAGATGAAGTCATTACAGATGTGACACGTTATGATGAAATGGAAATTTCAGATGATCCTAAAGATATGACAGGTCGTCCACCGATTGTCACCATCATGGGTCATGTTGACCATGGTAAAACAACTTTATTAGATACGATTCGTAAATCGAGAGTCGTAGAAGGCGAAGCAGGTGGTATCACACAACACATTGGTGCATACCAAGTTAAACGTGAAGGTGGCGCAATTACATTTATTGACACACCAGGGCATGCTGCATTTACTGAAATGCGTGCACGTGGTGCAAAAGTAACGGATATTGTTGTTTTAGTCGTTGCAGCTGATGATGGCGTTATGCCACAAACAATTGAAGCGATTGATCATGCGAAGGCAGCTAACGTACCAATTGTTGTTGCAGTTAATAAGATTGATCGTATTCAAGCAAATCCAGAAAAAGTAATGACAGAATTATCAGAAAAAGGATTAGTCCCTGAAGACTGGGGTGGCGATACGCCATTTGTTAAGGTCTCAGCATTAAAAGGCACAGGTATTGATGAACTTTTAGATGTTCTTCAACTGATTAGTGAAATACATGAATATAAAGCAAATCCAAATCGACTTGCAAGAGGTACTGTTATTGAAGCAAGTCTTGATAAAGGTCGCGGACCAGTTGCAACTTTAATTGTTGAAACAGGTACATTACATGCAGGTGATTATATCGTTATCGGTAATACATATGGTAAAATCCGTACGATGAATGATGACTTAAAACGCCGCTTTAAAAAAGCAGGACCTTCAACACCGGTAGAAGTAACTGGTTTAAATGAAGTCCCTGAAGCGGGTGATATTTTCATGGCATTTGATGACGAAAAAGTAACGAGATCAATTGCATCTGATCGTCAGTCAAGAGCAAAAGATTCAGAAATTAGATCACGCAGTAAACAATCACTTGATAAGTTATTTGGCGATTTAGAACAAGCTGAAAAAGAACTCAATATTATCATCAAAGGTGATGTTCAAGGATCGATTGAAGCATTAAAGGGATTATTAGAGAAGATTGATATTGATGGATTCCATGTCAATGTCGTTCGATCTTCAGTTGGTGCAATTTCAGAAAATGATGTTACATTAGCATCAGCATCAAACGCGATTATTTTAGGATTTAATGTCAGACCGATGGCCGCAGTTAAAAAGATTGCGGATCAAGAAGGTGTTGAAATTAGACTTTATAGTATTATTTATCGTATTCAAGAAGACATTGAAGCAGCCCTTAAAGGGATGTTGGAACCTGAACTTGAAGAGTATGTCATTGGACAAGCCGAGGTACGTGACACATTTAAAGTTTCTAAAATCGGCACAATTGCAGGTTGTTATGTCACTGATGGTGTGATTAGAAGAGACTCACTTGTCCGCCTACTTCGTGAAGGTATCGTCGTTTATGAAGGTAAATTAGCTTCACTTAAACGTTTTAAAGATGACGCCAAAGAAGTTAGAACGGGTTTTGAATGTGGACTCTCAATCGAAAATTATAACGATATCAAAGTTGGTGATGTCATTGAAGCATCACAAATGCGAGAAATTGAGGTGTAAAACATGTCAATAACAACAGAAAGACTCGCTAGTTTAATTCAAAGAGAACTAGCATCAATTGTCAATCAAGAAGTGAAAGACAAAAGTTTTGGTTACATTAATTTAACTGAAGTTAAAGTAACAAAAGATTTATCATTTGCTACCATTTATTACACAATACTAGATGATAAAGAAGGCGTTGTAGAACGTGCTAATAAAGCATTGGATGAAGCGAACGCATCAATTCGTATGATGCTTGCAAAACAAATCAAGCATGTTAGAAAAATTCCTGAATTAATTTTTAAGTTTGATGAGGCACTAGCTTATGGTAACCACATCGATCAAATTCTTAAAACATTGAAGTAACCATTGGTTACTTTTTTGTTATTTGGCTGTAAAGAGGTTGTTATCTAGGGTATAATATAAAGTGGTGATGATATGTTTGCTAAGGTATTAATAGATATAAAACATGAAGAAGTAAATCGGTTTTTTGACTATATCATACCTTCAGATATGATTGATGATCTTTCACGAGGTATGCGTGTCATCGTACCATTTGGTAATCAAACACGTATGGGTTACGTGATTTCTATCATTGATCATAGTGATCAAGCAACCAAGGAAATCATTGAATTATTGGACGTCATTCCGACCATTCAAGAAGAAACATTTGTCTTAATTGATTATTTGTTGCAAGAAACAAATGATTTATATAGTGCCATTTTTGAAACGGTTGTTCCATCTGAACTCACAATGGATTATTTTCTAGAAATTCGCATTGTTAAGCCAGATATCATTGATAAAGATTTTTATAAAGTGTTTGACAAAAATGGTGTACTACGGTTATCTAAAAGTAATCACACCTATGATTATAAAATAAGAAAATACGTAAAGCTTAACGCATTAGAAGTTCAACCATTATGGCGTCAAAAGGCGACTGAAAAACAACTTTTTGCATATCAATTTAATACGAGACATCACTATGAAAGAATTAATCAATATCCCGAATTAGATCTGCTTTCTGATCGTCATTATCTTAAGCATGAGCTTAATGATTTTGGTTTAACTGATGGTAAGATCAATACGCTTGTTAAACATCATGTATTGATGAAAGAGAAAGTACAAATCAATCGCGAGATTAAACATGTCTATGAATTAAAAGATAAAAATGTCTCACTCACAAAAAAACAACAATTAGTTTACGATAATTTTGCTAATCGAAAGCATGAAGGAAAAACCTATTTACTTAAAGGTGTAACAGGATCTGGTAAAACTGAACTTTATTTGAAATGGATATTTGATGTGTTAAATGAACATAAGCAGGTACTAATCTTAGTCCCTGAAATCACGTTGATTGCACCAATGGCACATCGATTAGAATCTGCATTTGGCAAGATTGCTATTTATCACAGTCAGTTGTCAAAAGGTGAGCGCTTTGACCAATACATGAAAGTGAAACGCGGTGAGATCAATATCGTTTTAGGCACGAGATCAGCAGTATTTCTTCCACTTGAACAACTTGGTTTAATCATCATTGATGAAGAACATGATACGTCATATGAACAATTAGAACATGTCATATACGATGCAAGAGAAGTTGCTAAGATAAGAGCTGAGTATCATCAATGTCCATTAATATTAGGAAGTGCGACACCTTCTATATCAACCATGTATCAAGCATTGGAAGGTCCTATTCAATTACTGACACTAGATGAAAGACCATTTGATATTGAACAACCATCTCTTACATTTGTTGATATGCGTGAAGAACTAAGACAAAAAAATACATCGATGTTCTCTAAATTGTTAAAAGATAGTATACAAGATAGACTTGACAAACAAGAGCAAATTATGATTTTATTCAATCGAAAAGGATATGCGCCATTTGTGATGTGTAGACAATGTGGTTATGTACCCACATGTCCAACATGCGGGATTTCATTAACGTATTATCAAACAAATAATCGACTAAAATGTCATTATTGTGGGTATGAAGAATCATATAGTCATACGTGTACAGAGTGTCATCAACAAACCATGAAACCTGTTGGTGTAGGTATCGAACAAGTCGAAAGAGAAATTGAAAAAATATTTCCACATGCTGATGTTATACGTATGGATGCTAATGTAACAAAAACAAAAGGATCACATGAATTAATCTGGCATGATTTTCAAAACCAAAAAGCAGACATTTTATTAGGTACACAAATGATTGCTAAAGGGCTTGATTTTCCGAATGTCACACTTGTCGGTGTTCTGATGGCAGACTTAATGTTAAAAACACCGTCATATCGTGCGAGTGAAGATGCTTTTATGCTACTCACTCAAGTAGCTGGAAGATCAGGACGAACGAAACATGGTGAAGTTATTATTCAAGGTTACGATTTAGCACATTTCGCCATAAAAGATGTCGAGTTAGGTTATGATACTTTTTATAAAGAAGCCCTTTATGAACGTAAAATTAGCGGCTATGAACCATTTAATCATGTTTATCAAATACGTGCTGAAGGTTTAGGTTATTTACATACGTATCAAGTGTTATTTACATTAAAAAAGAAGTTAGAGTTATATGATGGGATAACCGTGTTAGGACCTGTCCCTGCTTATATAAAAAAGAAAGGCGATAAATTTCGCTTTGTGATGACAATTAAGTCTTCACTTGACTCAAAAGAACCAATTTTTAAAAACATGAAATTATTTAAGGAAGAATCTGTGAATTTGAGATTTTATCCTTTACCAGATTGTTTATAGGGAGTGATAAGATGAAAATTGTATTTATGGGTACACCTCAATTTGCACGACCCATTTTAAATATGCTTTATCAAGAACATGAGGTATTATTGGTCGTTACACAACCTGATAAACCAGTTGGCAGAAAACGTGTATTAACACCATCCCCAATAAAAGCATTAGCAACATCATTAGGCATTCCTGTTTTTCAACCTGTTCGAATCAGAAAAGATTTTCAACCGATTCTGGATGTCGGTGCTGATCTTTTAATCACAGCTGCATATGGACAAATACTACCTCAAGATTTATTATCTGGTATTACGTCATTAAATGTACATGGTTCATTATTACCCATGTACCGAGGTGCTGCACCAATTCAATATGCCTTGTTTGATGGGTTAAAAGAAACAGGTGTCACGATTATGGAAATGGTTTACGAAATGGATGCTGGACCGATTATTTTACAAGGAAAAGTGGATATTGATCCTTTTGATAATTTTGAAACCTTAAGTTTAAAATTAAGTATATTAGGGGTAAACCTTCTCAGAGAAACACTATCATCATTTGACACCTATTTTGAAGCTAGAAAACCACAAGATATCAGTAAGGTGACTTTCTCTCCATTAATCAAATATGAAGGTGAAGTGATAGACTTTAAGTGGTCCAGTGATAAAATCATCAACAGAATCAGAGGTTTATCACCAGAACCAGGGGCACACTTTTACTATCAAGGAGACCTTTTTAAGGTCTATCAAGCCATTAAAAGTGATATAATAGATGACAAGGAAGAACCTTCAACCATCCTTTCCACTAAGAAGCGGTTAACCATCAAGACAAGTGATGGGGCAATAGACATTTTAGAGATTCAAGCACAAGGCAAGAAGCGATTGCTGGTTAGAGACTACCTAAATGGTCAAACTACATTTCATGTGGGTGATCAAATCAAGGAGGATAAAGATGTCTAAAAAGAAAATCATTTATACGAGAAGTGAAATGTTAGAGTTTAATAAGGCGATTTTAGCAAAGCGTGGTGTCACAATTGAAGAGATTGCAGTCATTTGTTATCAACAGCAATCAAAATATAGTGATGGTGTCACTATGAAATTATGTATCGATTCAGTTGAAAAAATCTTAACATTACGTGATATATTTCATCATGTTCAACTCGCTTGTGAAATTGACCGTCTAGCAGAAGAACATGCATTTCAAGGACCTATTCAAGATATTATTCTTGAAGACTTAGGTTTATTTGGTATTGATGAAACGATGGGTTTAGATGTATCTGGTTTATATGGTACAATTGGTCAAACCAACTTTGGCGATATTGATGTCAATAAACATGGTATCGTTAAGACCTTAAATGATTTAGGAAAAGAACCTGATAAATGTCATACATTCTTAGATGATATCGTTGGTGCGATTGCTGCAGCAGCATCGACAAGAGTTGCACAGGTGTTAAATGAAGATTTAGCACATGAAGTAGAAGGTATAGAACGTTTTACAATATTTGATTTATAAGGATGATGCACTGTGGAATCTGACAACAAGAAAAAACAACGTTTGAGTTTAAGTAAACTTGGTAGAGATCTCTTTGCCAGGTTTTTTGGCTTTGAGCAAGGTATAGATATCACAGATGATGTAGCCGTTTTATATCGAAAAAATGTCGTCATTAAGAATATTGTCTTTATCTCTAATTTAATGTATTCAGTCATCTTATTTACCTTATCATTAGCAACACCATCGATGACAAATTGGATTATTACTGTGATGGTGTTTCCAATTACGTATGCAGTCAATAATATGCTAAATAAGCTCATAAATCTTGATATTAAAGATAAAACAAAACAACAGGTTGCTATGTATGTATCATCGTTATATATATTCTTTTCAGCGGTCTTGATTTACGCGCGATTATATACGATTCCTTATTATGAAACAGCTGGCTATATATTAGTTTTTTATGCTGTCGTTGTTATTTCACTTTATCAGATCACAAAAGTATTATCAGGTAGTTTTATCGGACTATTAGGTATTCTTACATTTATTCATTTATTTTGGACATATAACCTACCTGATTTAGCAGAAGGTATGGGATTTTTCGAGTTTATTAACGCGTTTTTCACATCAGATACATTTGATGGTATATTTCAAGATATTTTATTAAGAACAATTTTATTTATCTTATTTTATTTTGTTGTTTACGCGATTGTATCTATGGGACAATACATGCAAGACCAACGTAAACTAGAGCTCATAAAAAGACGTCAAGTGCAAAACGATTATGCACATATTGTTGGGGATTTATTCAGTGTCGTTTTCTCAAGTTCTTACAGTTTGATGGATCGCAGACACGCTTCAATGGTACAACAAATGGCGGAACGTCTTGCGGGTTATAGCGGATTGAATCACGAACAGGCACAACGCATGAATGCTTATGCGATGGTTCATTTACAATATCAAGAAATTAAAAATTTGCTCGATGATCGTGGTGATTTTGATGAACAATCCTATGAGCGCTTAAAAGAGAAAACTGAGCTTGGTTCAAAAATTGCAAGACGCATGCAACTGGCACAAAAATGTGAAGATATTGCAAGAGCTTATATTGAAGATACGACCTCAGAAAAGTTCTTAAAAGATATGTTGGTGATTCAACCAGAACTTGAAGCACAAGTCATTTTACTAAGTGATTTATATATTACGTTGCGTACAGTTAAACCATATAAAAGACCATATCCTCATAAGGATGTACTAAAAGCTTTTAGAGGAGAATTAGGAAACTTTTTTGATTACGATTTAAAAGAACGGTTTTTGAAGTTTAATGATGAGTTTAATGAGATGTTTAACAACTTCTAATCAGTTGACAAATCTCGACTTTTACGCTATTATGATAAGGCATTACAATTTAATCTCTTTATTCAGAGCTACACAGGCGGAGTGACCATTGACGTAGCAGCAACCTATTTAATTAGGTGCTTATCACCAGGGGTTTAGCCCATCAATAAGGAAAACGATGACGCTTTTCCTTGGAAGGCGTTTTTTATTAGAGGAGGACAAGATATGTATCAATTATTTACAAGTGAATCTGTTACAGAAGGACATCCTGATAAAGTCGCTGATTATATCTCAGATAGTATACTTGATGCTTGTTTAAAAGAAGATCCAAATGCGCGTGTTGCAATTGAAACAGCCGTGACAACGCACTATTGTTTGATTTTTGGAGAAATTTCTACGACAGCGAATGTAGATTACGAAAAAATCATTAGAAAATCTGTCGAGGAAATTGGATATACAAAACCAGAATATGGCTATGATGCTAGTCAATTAGAAATAGATATTAGAGTCAAAGAACAGTCTCCAGATATCGCTTTAGGTGTTAATAAAAGTGACACGAAAGATTTAGGTGCTGGCGATCAAGGATTCGTATTTGGTTATGCCGTCAATGAAACAGACACATTTATGCCACTCCCTATTTATTTAGCGCATAGATTGGCAGAAAGATTAGCTTATGTTAGAAAACATGACATCATTGAAGGGTTAAGACCAGATGGTAAAACACAAGTAACAGTGGCTTACGATGAACATGGAAAACCGGCTTTTATCCATACGATTGTCTTATCGACACAACACGATCCATCATGGACACAAGAAGCATTGCATGCCGCTATTAATGAACGTGTGATTGTACCTGTTATGAAAGATTATGATTTGGGAGATACATTCATTCGTATTAATCCAACCGGTAGATTTGTTAAAGGTGGTCCAGATGGTGATGCAGGATTAACTGGTAGAAAGATTATCGTTGATACGTATGGTGGATATGCGAGACATGGTGGTGGTGCTTTCTCAGGAAAAGACGCAACGAAAGTCGATCGATCTGCTGCGTATATGGCAAGATATATTGCTAAAAATATAGTCGCTTCAGGGATTGCAGATCGCTGTGAAATTCAAATTGCATATGCCATTGGTATTCCTGATCCAGTCTCTCTTTATATTGATACATTTGGAACCCAAAAAGCACCGATTGAGGAAATCTATGATGTTGTTAGAAGACATTTTAAATTAACGCCTTCAGGTATTATTAAATCACTCGATTTAAATCATCCAATTTATAATAAAACCTCTAGTTATGGCCATTTTGGTAAAGATAATGATAGTTTTTCATGGGAAAAATTAGATAAAATTGCTTTATTTAAAAAATTATATTAGAATAACTCTAGGTGATGAAAAATGGCAGATCGTTTAGAAAAACTTGAAGCGCAAAGATTAGCAGTTGTATCAGAAACAAAAATCGACTATCGTAATGGCAGTTTTGGCTTTATTGGTATTGTACTTGGTGTCATTTTGATGCTAGCGATACCGTCCATTCAGATTGTTTCATTTATCCTGATTGGTGGCGGTATTTTAGTGGTCGCTGTTTTCTACGGCAAAGCTGGTGCAAAAATATCAAGATTAAAAGCTGAACTTAAGTTTAAATTAGTCACAACACTTTTAGAAGAAGAATTTGAAGGTGTCTCTTACGATCCTCATGGAAAAATTCCAATTGGACATATTATGAGTACCAAAACTGTTAAAAGTCCTGACCGCTACTATGGTGAGGATTATATGAAAGGTATTTACAAAGGTGTAAAATTTCAAGTATCTGATGTAGATTTAAAAGAGCGTCATGTGCATCGGGATTCTAAAGGGAATACTCATGTCACCTATGAAACATACTTTAAAGGTCGTTGGTACATTTATCAATTCGAACGTAATTTCCGTAAAGAATTGAAGATCTTAGAAGCAAGAGCTCCTTTATTTGCCAATCAGAATCTCGTTAAAGTTGAAACAGAATCAATTGCCTTTAACAAGAAATTTAGTATTTACGCTTCTGATTTAGAATTTGGCTTTTACCATATTACACCAAGTATGATTGAAAAATTATTGACGATGGAAAGTATGCATCGTGGCTCAATTCTTTATTGTTTTAGACATGATGAATTACATATTGGTGTTAATGATCGAAGAAATTATATGGAAATCTCATATAAAACACCGATTACAAGAGAAACATTAAGTAGTTTATTGGATCAAATTGAATTAATTCCAGCAATCGTTAACGAATTTAGACTAGATAGTTCTAAATTTAAAAATACGCTCTAAAATATGAGGAGGAAATAAATATGGAACCGTGGTTAATTGCTATAATTGTTGTAGGTGTCATCGCATTTATGCTTATTAGTTGGATCATTTCAACGACAAATGCTTTTAGACGCATGACTGTTAAAATTGATGAGTCTGAATCAAGCATTGATGTTGCTTTAACAAAGCGTTTTGATTTACTTAACAAATTGTTTTCAGCAACAAAAGGCTACATGAAGCATGAAAAAGAAACATTAACGCAAGTTGTTGGTATGAGACAACCTGCACATGCAGCACCGATTGCTGACAAACAAAAGTTTGCTGATGAAGTGACAAAAGGATTACAAGCGATCAATGTGGTTGTTGAACAATACCCTGATCTCAAAGCAAATACATCCGTGAATAAACTCATGGACGGCTCAATGGAAGTAGAAGAAAACCTACAAGCAGCAAGACGTGTTTATAACGCTAATGTATCTTATTATAACCAACGTGTTGTTGTCTTCCCATCTAATATTATTGCTAGATGGAGAGGATTTAAAGAACGTGATTTCTTTGAAGCAGAAGAAATTAAGCGACAAGACGTTAAATTTGATTTCTAATCTAGAACTCATCCTATGAAATCCTCGTTTTATCGGGGATTTTTTATTTGGTTTTGTGAATTATGTAAAATCGCCTTAATGGTTGAAAAACCTTGTAAAAGGTGCTCTATTATAGTAATATAATAGAGAACGAAAAGGAAGTGTATCTATGTTTAAAAAGTGGTTTGACCCAGGCAGAAAAATACTACAAAGAGCCGAAAAAATAGCTGATCAAGTCTTTAAACTAGAAGATCAAATGACAGCATTATCCGATCAGGATTTAAAAGCAAAAACAGATGAGTTTAAAAACCGCTATCAAAATGGTGAAACGTTAGAAGACTTAATGGTTGAAGCGTTCGCCGTTGTTAGAGAAGCATCTAGGCGTGTCACAAAATTATTTCCATACTACGTCCAAGTTTGTGGGGCGGTTGCTATATTTGAAGGTAATATTGCAGAAATGAAAACCGGTGAAGGTAAAACGTTAACTGCAGTTATGCCTGCTTATTTGCAAGCGATTAATGGTCAAGGTGTTCATATCGTTACCGTCAATGAATACTTGGCTAGTCGTGAAGTAGAAGGAGATATCGGTGAACTGTTTAGATTTTTAGGTTTAACCGTTGGTCTAAATGTCCGTGAACTCACTCCTGAACAAAAACGTGACGCTTATGATTGTGATATTATGTATTCTACGAACTCTGAATTAGGGTTCGATTATTTGCGTGATCACATGGTTTTATATGCGAAAGACATGGTTTCTCAAAGAGGGCTCAATTACGCGATTATTGATGAAGTTGACTCGATTTTGATTGATGAGGCAAGAACACCACTTATTATTTCAGGTGGTTCTAAAAATAATCAAAATCTTTATCAAAGTGCGGATCGATTTGCAAAATCTATTCGGGATGAAGATTATGAAATCGATATTGAAGCGAAGACGATTGCGTTAACACCTTCTGGTATTGAGAAAGCAGAAAAGATTTTCCAAATTGATAATTTATATGATTTGAAATATGTTTCATTGGTTCACCATATAAACAATGCGTTAAGAGCAAACTATATCATGTTTAGAGATAAAGATTATATGGTTCAAGACGATGAAGTTTTAATCATTGACCAATTTACAGGTCGTGTTTTACGAGGAAGACAATTTTCTGAAGGGCTTCACCAAGCGTTAGAAGCTAAGGAAAATGTAAAGGTTAAGCGTGAAACGGTTACTGTTGCTACGATTACATACCAAAACTTCTTTAGAATGTATAAAAAACTAGCTGGTATGACTGGTACTGCGAAAACTGAAGAAGAAGAATTCAGAGAAATCTATAATATGGACGTTGTTGAAGTGCCAACAAATGCACCTATTATTCGTTTGGATGAACCAGATTATTTATATGCACATCTAGATGACAAATATAAGGCGATTGTTGATGAAGTAGAAGAACGCTATCAAAAAGGTCAACCTATTTTGTTAGGTACGATTGCTGTTGAAACATCAGAGCACATATCATTTTTATTAAAACAACGTCGAATTCCACATGAAGTTTTAAATGCGAAAAATCATGC
Organism: Acholeplasmataceae bacterium; assembly: GCA_963675245.1. GTDB lineage: Bacteria > Bacillota_I > Bacilli_A > Acholeplasmatales > Acholeplasmataceae > WOFB19. The sequence goes on from OY775910.1 coordinate 1,329,833, forward strand.
GAGAGAAGCTGAAATTGTTGCTAAAGCCGGATTAAAAGGATCTGTAACGATTGCGACAAACATGGCTGGTCGTGGGACCGATATTAAACTTGGAGAAGGTGTTGTAGAATTAGGCGGTTTAGCGGTTATTGGTAGTGAACGTCATGAATCAAGACGTATTGATAATCAGTTAAGAGGTCGTTCTGGTCGTCAAGGAGATCCAGGGTATTCTAGATTTTACATTTCTGCAGAAGATGAATTACTCATTCGTTTCGGTGGTGAAACATTTAAAAACCGTGTCGAATTTTTAGAACGAATGAATAAATCTACAGGACAACCACTCGCTTCAAAGATATTTACAAGATTTGTTACTGGTGCACAAAAACGTATTGAAGGTAATAACTACGATACACGTAAAAATGTCTTGAAATATGATGATGTCATTCGTCGTCAACGTGAAATTATCTATCAAGAACGTCGCGATGTCATTACACTTGAAACCATTGAGCCACAAGTAAGACAAATGCTTCAAACAAGCTTAACAGCGCAAGTTAAACAGTTTTTCCATTATTCTGGTAAAAATAAACTTAATATTGATTTTGATGCGTTACTCACTTATTTCAATGGAAATATCTTCCCTGCAGCGACATTCACAAGAGAAGACATTGAAAATCACGAAACAGATGATATCGTTGAACATATCGTTGGAACAGGTATGGCAGAACTTGATCGCAAAAAAGCAAGTGTGCCAGAGTCGATTTATAACGAATTTTTAAAAGTGGTTATGTTACGTGTGATAGACACATATTGGATGCGTAATATTGATGAAATGAGTGAATTAAGACAAGCGGTTAGACTTCAGAGTTATGGTCAACAAAACCCACTCGTCATCTATCAACAAGAAGGTTTACGTAAATTCAATGAAATGATTGAAAACATTTCAAAAGATATTTGTAGATATGCAATTCGTGCGCAAATCAACTACAATGTCGAACGTGAAGCGGTCGTTAAAAATACACAAACCAATCAAGGACAAGAAGCTGTTTCAAACAAAAAGAGAAAGCCGAAAGTAAGAAAAAATAGAGGTCAACGGAGTCATCCGTGGAGGTAAATATTTCCATTGGAAAGATATGATATTAATAAACAATTAGCTTCATTTAAAGAACGAATTGCTGACTTAAAAAAAGCGATTCAACCAGAAGCTAAGGAAGAACAATATAAGTCGTTAAATGATTTGATGCAACAGCCAAGTTTTTGGCAACATCAAGAAGAAGCTAAAAAGACGACAAAAGAAGCCACAAGAATCCGTTCAGCGCTAGACCGTTTTGAACGGATTACTTTAGCATATCACAACTTAATTGACTGGTTTGAGATATCAGAAGAAGACACTGAAGAGTGGGTAATTTTAGAATCTGATATCGGAAAACTTGAAAAAGATCTTAAAGACTTTGAAATAGAAACATTATTAAGTGGTCCATATGATGACCATGATGCCATTATAGAATTGCATCCAGGTGCAGGTGGTACAGAGTCTCAAGATTGGACAGATATGCTTTATAGAATGTACACTCGATTTGCACAACGTCGTGGTTTTAAGGTTGATGTTTTAGATTATCAATCAGGTGATGAAGCAGGTATTAAAAGCGTTGTGATGCGCATTAAAGGGCCATATGCTTATGGGTATTTAAAGGCTGAAAAAGGTGTTCATCGATTAGTCAGAATCAGTCCATTCGATTCAAATGCAAGAAGACATACATCGTTTGCATCATTAGATGTTATGCCTGAATTTGATGATGATATTCAAATTGATATCAAAGATGAAGATATTAAAATTGATGTTTATCGTTCAAGTGGTGCAGGTGGACAATCAGTTAATACGACAGATTCTGCCGTACGTATCACACATTTGGCATCAGGCATTGTTGTCACATGTCAAAATGAACGAAGTCAAATCAAAAATAGAGAGACTGCTTTATCTATGTTAAAGACAAAGCTTATGCAAGAAGAAGTGAAAAAACAGGAAGAAAACTTAAGAAGTATCAAAGGTGAACAAAAAGATATTGCATGGGGTTCACAAATTAGATCATATGTATTCCATCCTTATCAAATGGTCAAAGACCATCGAACTAACTATGAAGTAGGTCAAGTTGATCAAGTGATGGATGGTGATTTAGATGGTTTTATTAATGCTTATTTGAAAGAGTTTAGTCACGCTTAATTGATAAAGGAGAATGGTCATGGGTAATAAAAAACTCGCAATTTTATTTTTTCTATCAGTTTTATTAGCCTTTTTTTCCGGCTATTTTTCATCAACAGTGATTGAAAATCAATCGTCTATTTATAGTTCAGAAGCATTTACCTCAATCACTGATGAATTAGAACAATACTATTATTACGAGATTGATGATGAAGAAATAAGCCGTGCGTTTATCGCATCCTTAGAAGCGATCATTAATCAGTATGCCATTGATAATGATGATCCATATACGAGGTTAAATGTAATACCCACAAGTATTACACCTTCAGATGCAGAGTCATTTGTCGGATTAGGCATATCATTTACGTTTAATGAAAATCATGAATTAGTCATTTATGATGTGATGAACGAAAGTTCTGTGTTTGGCGTCATTTATCCAAATGATCGTATTATAGGTATGATATTTAATAGTGAACGATTGATGTTTGCTGATGTCACAGAAGATGACGTCGTGGATTATATGTCAGGTGTTAAAGATGAAATTAAGTCATTAATTGTTGTTAATCCTGATAACGAAGAAGTGATCGTTGAAGCTACATATCAACGTATTGAAACACCAACAGCTTATACGAATCTTGATGTCAACACTGAAGATATTGCTTATATAAAAATCACTGAATTTTCTGCTTATGAACAACATGTGACAGCAGGAACTTCTCAAGTGTTTAGTAGTCTTTTATTAGACTTAGAAGATTCAATATTGACAGATGATACAAAAACGTTAATCATTGACTTAAGAGATAATCCTGGTGGTTCATTATCAGCATTAAATAATATAGATTCTAATCAACCAGCAGGCATTACACAACAATTACTAACCAACGATCCTGCAAATCCAATTTTTACCATGACGGATAATGATGGTGTTGTGACTGAATTTTTTGGACGTTTAAGCAATCCTAAAGACTATGATATTAAACTATTAGTGAATGGTCATTCTGCTAGTGCTGCTGAAGTTTTAGCCGCTACACTAATGGATGCTGGTTATTCACTTTATGGTGAAGAAACGTATGGCAAAGGTGTTTATCAAAACACGGTCTATTTACAAAATATTTCTAATTCAATATATGATTTCTACTTAACTTATACAGAAGGTACTTGGGAATATGGTTCATCATTGAACGTGATGGATACACCATTAACTGTTAATGCACTTGAACAAACAGACTTGTATACGATGGAAATGCCAGTTTATACTGGAGAAATAGCATTTGATCAAGTTTCTGAAGGCTTAGCAGTCTATCAGCAATTCTTAAATCTATATTTTGATTATCAAGGTGAAGATTTGATTCGTACGGATGGCTACTTTGATTTAAACACAGAAACAGCTATCACACAGTTTCAAACCGATATGAATATTACAGTTACCGGCATATTAGATTTAGACACTTCCCATGCAGTTTATGATTACTTTAAAGCAGTTCGTAGTGATGCAAACTATGATTTACAACTTCAAACACTGATTCAATTAATCGAAGGAGCATAATCATGATCATTGAGTCGATTAAGAAACGAAAAGGTGACTTAATCGTAACATTTGAAGATGGGTCATCCATGCTAGTTGAATATGATATTTACTTAAAGTATCATTTGACACCTTCTTTAGCCATGGATGATAATATATTTAAGGAAATGCAGGAAGAAAATGCATTTCTTTTCTTTAAGCGTCTCGCCTTAAAACGTTTAGCAAGAATGATGACTGCATTCGAATTATATACATATTTGATCGAGAAAGGTGCTCATAAAGGGATTGCTAACCAAATTGTATATGATTTTAAAACGAAGAAATATCTTGATGATGATACCTATGCAGCATGGTACATCAGTTCAAAATCTTTGATCGAAGGACCACGGATGATTACCGATAAACTCAAACAAAAAGGTGTCTCTGATGACTTGATCAACAAGCATCTCAATCTCATTAATGAAAGAGATTGCTTAACAAAAAGTATCGCTAAGAAAATTAAAGGTAAGACCAATCAAAATAGACAACAACTTAAACTAAAATTAAAGCGTTACTATATGCAAAAAGGATTTAGTCTAGATATTGTGTCTGCCTGTGTAAATGAAGCTGTTTCACACATGAAAATTGATGAATCCTCGTTACTTAAAAAAGATCTTGAAAAGCTGATTAAAAAATCAAAAGAGGATATTAATAAACAAAAAATAATTGAAAAATTATATCGAAAAGGATATCGATATGATGATATCAAACATGCAATCGAGGCGATTGATATATGATTTTATGGAAAAACGGTATACTTCATTCACTCGAAAATGAATATGATGTTTACCATCAAATGACAACTCATCAAGGGGTAATAGTTGCTTTTGATGATGACATTGATATATCTAATATTGATGAAGTTATTGACTTAGGTGGTGCACATTTATATCCAGGATTTGTTGATAGCCATCTGCATCTGATGGGCTATGGAAGGAAGCTATTTAGACCTAACTTAAATGGACTAAAAGTGAAAGAAGATATTTATAATATCATCCAAAATCATCCTGATCATCAGATTTTTGAAGGATATGAAGGGATTGACGTGACGAAGCATGATTTAGATCGTTTATTTAGTCATAGGTTGATTGTATTAAGACATAAGGATTACCATTCAGCTACTGTGAGTAGTGCTGTTTTAAAAGGTCTTGGATTTGAAAGTGATACAGGGATCTTAACTGAAGATAAAGCAACCAAAGCAATGATGACATTTGGACAAGTCACAAACGATGATTTGAAAGCGATGTTTCATAGAGCTCTTCAATCCTTATACGCTTTTGGTGTAACAGGTGGTCACTCTGATGACTTAGCTTATTTTAATGGTTTTTATGATACATTAAACGCGATGAAGCATGTTTTGAAAGATCATCCATTTCGAACACATTTGCTTATGCATCATGAGATTCTTGATGACTATATTCAGTCACAATTTACTTTTTTAGATCAATCTGACTATTTACAATTAGGTGCGATAAAAATCTTTTATGATGGCACATTCTCATCAAAAACTGCTCTCGTATCAAAACCTTATGTCGATAAGACGTATGGTATAAGAATTTTTAAACCACTTGATTTAGAACGTTTGATTCAAAAAATTAGATTGCATCAATTGCCGATAGCAATTCATGTTATCGGTGATCAAGCATTGTCAGAAGTGTTTGATTTATTTGAAAAATACCCCGTTAAAAAAGGCTTGCATGATCGCATCATTCATGCTTCTTTATGGCAAGATAAGGATTTTGAAAGAGCAAAGAGATTATCCCTTATTTTTGATATTCAGCCACAATTTTTATCATCAGATATACCTGCAATACTTGATGTCTTTAATGATCGACCAAAATCGTTATATAGATGGCGAAGTATGCTTGAAAAAGGTTTAATTATTTGTGGTGGATCAGATGCACCCGTAGAAATACCTAACCCCTTACTTGGCATGTATGATGCAATCTATCGAGAAGCTGGAAAAGAAGTATATGATAAAAGTGAATGTCTATCGCGTTATGAAGCCTTAAAACTATATACGACTTATGCGAATATACCGACTTATAAAACAAATAGAGGACAACTAAAAAAAGGTTATATTGCTGATTTTACCGTGCTAAAGGAAGATGTCTTAAACATCACTAAATCACGCTTTAAAGATAACAAGGTTTTATTCACTATCATCAACGAGAAGATCGTCTTTAAACGATAATGTAAATGCCTTGAATCAAACCTCTGCTTTTTGTACAATAATAATGTAGTGAAAAGGCATAGAGGTGTATTATGACAGTAGAGTTTTATTTAGATTATTTGTGTCCAAAGTGTTATATACAACATAAAGTATTAGAAGACTTAGTTGATGAAAAACAACTTGCTGCAGATGATATCATTTATCGTAGTTATGAAATGGTGAATCATGAGCAATTTGATCAAAATTTGTCTTTTATTGATTTTATTGCGAAATATAAGCATCTGCCTCATGAAGAGGTTATTGCATTTTTAAATGAAAGACAGATAGAAATTAGATTATTTCCAATCCATAATGTCCATAAAATGGCACATCTTGCTAAAAAAGAGAACAAATCCTTTTTATATAGCAAAGCAGTTTTTAAGGCAATCTATGAAGATCACTTTGATTTATCAGATGTTGAGAAACTCAAAGAATTAGCATTAAATGTTGGATTACCTAGCACGTTGGTAGATGAAGTATTAACGACCGATAAATTTTCAAATGCTGTCATTTCAAATAAAGAAAATGCACTATTAAAAGGTGTTTCTGATCTCCCTTTTATTCGTATTAATAAGCATGTTAAATTAAAGGGATTATCCGATGAATATGATATTATCGCAGCGATGAACAGAGAAAGATTGGGCGATAAAGAGTATTGTGTCGGTGATAATTGTGATCGACACTTAAAAATCAGTTAAACTTCCATTTATGGAAGTTTTTTTATTTCATTGATATAATGAAAATAGATTTTAATAGGAAAAATTGTGTGATTTCATTGATTTAAGGGGTCTTTACCGCTAAATTGGTGAATATACATGGAAAATAAGCTATAAGCATGGTAAAATAATAGGTGATATTAAGCCTTTTTTTATTATATAAAAAAAACATAAAGGAGCGTATTCATGGCACACTTGTTTGACACAATACCATCTACATTTTTTAGCCTACTCGCTTCTCCAAATAGACATGTATATGTCGATTGCATATTTATTATTTATCGAGCAATCGATAGTATTGAAGATGCTTTTCAAGGGGATCGTGATTTTATCGTCGGTAAATTAATTGATTATTTCGATGATCATGCTTCCGATGAATTTGAGGATGTAGAGGAAGAAGAACTAGCACATACTAGTCGTCAAAAAGCAAACCATGTTATTTCTGTACTCAAGAAGCATGGATGGCTCGGTGAAGAAGAATTAGGGGATTACCGTACATCGTTAAACTTATTTGATTATTCTATTAGAATTATTGATTTACTCGAAAAAATTGAAATAAAATCACAACCAGAATATACGGGTGAAATATTTGCGGTTTATTCACTTTTAGCATCATTTACGATTGAAGAGGGCATTGGCGTGCTTGAGCAAGCAGCGATTAAGACCGAAGATATCATGCGTAAATTAAAAGCGTTAAAAGCGAACATATACCGCTTTTACTATGATATAACAAAGAAACATAAACGTGAAGATTTACAAGCATTACTTGAAAAATTACTTGTAGAATATAAACAAAACTTTTTTGATTCAGCTTATTATAATTTGAAAACAACCGACAGTTTATCACGCTATAAAAGAGGCATTTTAGAGTCTGTCAATAATATCATCAACAATGAAGAAATTATGGATATGCTTGCTCAAAGTGTGATGCAGATTAAACATTTAGAAGATTACAATGATGGTTATCAATATGTTGAAGACCAATTAAGATCCATTTCTAATAATTTTAGTGCACTAGAATATCTAATTTTAGCGATTGATAGAAAAAACGAACAGTATGTTAGTGCAGCTGCATCAAAAATTTTATTTTTCACTAATCAATCTGATGACATTGAAGGAATATTTAATCGCTTGTTTAGAATCATACTATCGAAAGCTGATGTTGATTATTCGATGATTTTCAGATTGGTACAAACAAAAAATTTAGATACTGAATCACTCTATAATCAAAGACGTGCTAGACAAGAAACGGTACCTGATGAAATTAATTATGACGAGAACATGATTTCTGAGGCATTTCGAAACCAAAAGATTAAAGCTTTACTTAAAAATAATATTTATGGCAAAAAAGAAATTGATCGCTATGTGCTCTCACTATTAAGAGAAAGTGAAACGGTAGAAGCTGGTAGTATTCAATTAGACACACAAGAAGATTTCGTGAAACTCATTTTAATTTTCTTATACTCGAAATCTGTGGGTATGCACTATAATATCGAACTTACTGGAAAAGTGGTAACGAATCAGCATATCAGTTTCCAAAACTTTGTGATTAAGGGGTTGAATTGATGAATAAGACGCAAGCAATGAAACAACTAAATGAAAATTACATGTTGTTAAAAGAGGGCGAAAAAAACAATTTTTCAAGAATTGTAAATAAGTTATTTCAAGTGAATTTCATCACCAAGAAAAAACCAGGTGAATCAAATGATTATCGGTTTATCTTAGCGTGGAAAGAAATTTTTGAAGCTTTTTTCGCACTCACTGATTTTCAACTAAATATTCATCGTGAAGATGAAGTTGTATATATTGCTAATGAGCAAGTATTCAATCATATGAGACTTAAAAAATCTGAAAGTATTATCATTTTGGTATTACGTATTTTATATCAACGTAAAAAAGATTTTGTGACATTAGATGAAAATGTTGAAATATATCTACACGAAATTCATTCAGAATTAATGCGTGTCGGTTACCTTGACAATAAGCGCATTACCAAAGATAAATTAAAACCAGCCTTATCGTTTTTAAGAGGCTATAATATTATTGATTATATCGATCGTGGATTGCATGATGATGCAAGAATCAAAATTTATCCAACGATTTTATATGTCACTAATTTAGAAGGTATTAAAGAAGTCATTGATAGGTTTGAAGATTATACATCTGAAGGAGGTCCTGTAAGCGATGAAGAAACTGACGAAGATTAAATTAGTCAATTGGCACCTCTTTACAAATCAGACGATCGATATTAGAGATAATGCACTTATCTCAGGTGAAAATGGATCTGGTAAATCAACCTTACTTGACGCGATGCAATATCTGCTTGTTGGTGGGCGCTCAGGTGCGAAGTTTAATATTGCTGCAACAGATGATGCAAGACGTACATTAGAAGGTTATGTCCGTGGCCGTATTGGTGCTGAAAATAAAGAATATTTAAGAAATGGTGATGTGATTACACATATTGCGCTAGAATTTTTTGATGAACAATCGAAACAATATTCTGTGATTGGTTCTATTCTTGAGTTACCTAAAAGCGGACAACTAAAAGAAAGACTATATTTACTTGAAAATGTGTCTATCCATGATAGCCTCTATCTTGAGAAAAAATATCCAAGAGATTATAAGAGCATCAAAGGCTACCTAAAAGATTTAGATATCGATTTTAAACCTTTTGATACGCAAAAGAAATACCGTGAAGCGCTTGCTCATTTCTTTGGTATGGACGCCACTAAGTATGCGAAAATATTACCAAAAGCTTTAGCGTTTAGATCGATCGATTTACAACAGTTTGTCTTTGAATTTTTATTAGACGATGATCCGATTGACATTCAATCACTCAAAAATAATGTTGCACAATTGAAACGTGTTGAAGCTCAAATTCAATTTGATAAAGAAAAATTAACAAAGTTAGATGCTTTATCAGAGCTTGGTGAAGATATCGTTCATAACAAGCAACAAAAAGATATTAATACGCTCATAGATCAACTCAATTGGATTGAAAAACGTGAAGCGTTTATTAAAGAAAATGAATCAAAACTCACACATATTGGCAAGCAACTTGACTACTTAAGAGAAGCAAAGCAACAAATCGATGATCAAATTGATGAGAATGATATTGCTATTTTAAATTTAGAACGTGCTAAAAGCGATTCAGATTTATCGAGAACATTGTCTTCTTATCAGGATGCATTAAAGAAGAAAGGTCAAGAATTTGACCAACAAAAAGAAATATTATCACAAGTTAAACAAATGCTTGCAAAAGAATTTACAACGATGAAAGAACTCACGAATATCGTACCGAATGCAGCGATTAAAGCATTTGTTCAATATTATCAAACAGCGATGGACAACATTGATCATGAAGAGATCTCTAATCATTTAGAGATCATTAGTGGCGAAGTCTCTTCACTTCTTCAAGCCTATCATACTGAACGCAACAAAGTTGAACAAGATAAAACAGAATTATCAGAAAAGATACGTGAGTCACAACAGCGTTTAGGACAATTGAAAAAACATGTTAAGACATACCCATTTCATGTCCAAAAACTAATGACAGCACTTAATGATGGTCTCTCAAACATGTATCAAAAAGAAGTTAATGTCCAACCTCTATGTGAATTACTAGAAGTTAATGATGAAACATGGCGTAATGCACTTGAAGGTTATTTAGGAGGACAACGTTTTGATATTATTGTTGACCCATCATATTTTAACGATGCATTAGACATTTACGATCAAGTAAAAGTTGAACAAAAGATTTATGGTGTTGGTTTAGTAAACACACAAAACCTTTCTGAATATAGTGAAGTAAGTGCAAATAGCTTAGCAGCGAAACTTGATACAGACCACCGTTATGCAAGACTATATGCCAATATGTTATTAAATGGCGTTACCACGGTAGAAAATGTTCAAGATTTAAAGAAATATAGACGTGCAGTAACACGTACTTGTATGACGTATGGTAATTATACAGCTAGACAAATAAATCCAAGAAATTATGAAGTGCCTTTCATTGGTCTAAGAGCAACTAATATTCAACAAGAACAAGAAAGTAAACTTTTAGAGCGCTTAGAAGCACAAATGAACACACTATATGATTTATCTGACATGCAAACATCCGTCGTTCGCTTATTAAATCAATCAAAGAGTGCACAATTATTACACCAAGGACAAATTCGCTATTTTGATTTAATCAAACAAACGAGAAGAGAATACACACAAATTGAAGATAGTGTGGCATCGTTAGCTAAAGATCAGAGTTTGAAACAATTGGATAAACAACTGGATGCGGCTAAAATCATTAGACGAGATTTAAGACTTCAATCTGATCAACTTGTTGGAAAGATTGCTACACAACGTGAAGATCGTCAAAAAGTCATGGACCGTATTGAAGATGTTCAAGAAAAACTAGATGATTTTATGCAACAACAAAAAAATCTTGCTCAAAAACACCCAGAAAAATTATCGATTGCAAATACACAGTATTATGCCTTAAAAAATAGATATAAACAAGATCATGATAAGATTACCAATTATCTTTCAGAATCAACGGCAGCGATTCAATCACAAATTATTAAAGGTGAAGCGAATCTTGCTACGCAAATGAAAGATTACAATCTTTCCTATCATTTCGGTGCAGAACCGACATTAGAAGGTTTAGTGACATATGAACAAGAAGCCAACAAGATTAGAAATAATAATCTTGTTCATTATGAGTTTGAAGCAACTGAACTTAGACGAAATTCGGAAATTGGATTTAAAGAAGAGTTTGTTGGTAAGCTTCGTGCATCTATTGAAAATGCGCAACAACAAATCGCTGAACTTAACTTTGCTTTAACGGATAAAACATTTGGTAGTGACTCATATCAATTAACTTATAAAGCCTCAGATCATCCTGATTACAAGCTTTATTATGATATTATTATGCATACGCAGGCGATCGAAAAGCATACACTATTCACAGAAGGTTTATCAAAACGTAAAGAAACAATTTTAACAGAATTATTTGAAAAGATCGCATCGAATGATCCTGAGTATGATAATTTAACATATAAGTTTTTGGATTATAGAAATTATATGTCTTATGACATAGAAGTCACGAATATCAATGGTAATAAATCACTCTTCTCCAAAGTATCTAAAGAAAAGAGTGGTGGTGAAACTCAAGTACCATTCTATATCGTTATTGCTGCATCTTTCCAACAACTATTAACTAAAAACAGAAGAATTGACTCGGGTTGCATCGTTTTATTCGATGAAGCATTCAATAATATGGATGAATCAAGAATTGATGCCATGATGAAATTCTATAACAGCTTATCAATTCAACTGTTGATTGCTGTACCACCACAACGTGTATCAAACATTATTAATTATGTGAATACAAGTTTAGTCATTGTTAAAGACAATGATTACGCAATTGTAGAAACATTTAATGATAACAGATTGATTGGATTTTAACAGGAGGACATATGAAATCAATGACATCAGGTAAACTTGCATCACTTGCCGTTAGTGCAAGTCAAAAACCAGTACAACAAGCGTTAAAGCGTGTGCTTTATGCCAATGATATTCAGACGGCTATTCAAAAACAAGAACGCATTCCAGCCAATCAGTTTGTGTTTTCAAATGAGATTAAAACATTACCGGTAGCAAACCAAAAAGCAAGCGGTCGTTGTTGGATCTTTGCAGGTCTAAATGTCCTGCGTGAATTAGTCGCAAATAAATATCAATTAACGTCCTTTGAATTCTCACAAAACTATACAGCTTTTTATGACAAACTCGAAAAAATTAATTACTTTATTGAATCCATTGATGATTTTTTAGAAGTTGATCAAGATGACAGAACCTTGCAACACATTTTAAAAAATGGTATTCAAGATGGTGGTCAATGGGATATGTTCGTAAGTCTTATAGAAAAATATGGGGTTGTTCCTAAAGCATATATGGAAGAGACGGTCTCATCTTCAAAAACAAGACCTATGAATCAGATCATTAATTTTAAGTTAAGACAATATGCTGCTAATGCGAGAAAGCTACATAAAGAAAGAAAATCATTAGACGTATTAAAAGAGAAAACACTCGATGAACTTTATACATTTTTAGTGACAGCATTTGGTGAACCACCAAGCGTCTTTGATTTCAATTATGTGAATAAAAATAATGAATATCAAGTGATTAAAAATTTAACACCTCAAAGCTTTTATAAAGAGGCAGTTGGTCTTGATTTAAATCATTACGTTTCCGTGATAAATGCACCAACAAACGATAAACCTTATATGCATTCATACACGGTTTCATATTTAGGTAATGTTGTTGGTGGTAAAGACATTAAATATTTAAATGTTGATATGAAACGATTAAAATCACTAGTCATTGCGCAATTAGATGCAAAAGAAGTGGTATGGTTTGGATCAGATGTTGGACGCTATGGTGATCGTACACTAGGTGTGTGGGATTCAGAGTATTATGATGATACATTACTCGGTATGGATATGAGTATGAGTAAAGAAGATCAGTTAGATTATGCGCAAAGCTTAATGACACACGCGATGGTGATTACAGGTGTTCATTTAGATGACAATCAACCTGTTCGTTTTAAGATTCAAAATAGTTGGGGAGATACAACAGGCAATAAAGGTTACTATTTGGCATCTGATGCTTGGTTTGATCAATTTGTTTATCAAGCAGTCATTCATAAGAAATATTTATCTAAAGAAGAATTAATAGCATTTGAAGAAGAACCTAAGGTCTTAAAACCATGGGATCCAATGGGTGCTTTAGCCGACTAAAAAAAGTAGAGCCTAATCGTCGAATTAGGCTTTTCTTTTGTGTCAATGGCTGTTATAATAAGTTTGCCAAATACGGGACGTGGCGCAGCTTGGTAGCGCACTTGCATGGGGTGCAAGGGGTCGCAAGTTCAAATCTTGTCGTCCCGACCATTAAAATCAAGAGACATAAGTCTCTTTTCTTTTTCTAGAGTCTTTAATCGTGCTAAAATAAGGGAGAAGGAGATGATATGATGTCTTTATATGATTTTGAAATCAAACGCAATGATGGCGCATTAACATCGCTTAATGACTATAAGGGAAAAGTGTTGCTTATTGTTAATACAGCAACACACTGTGGATTCACACCACAATATGAAGGATTGGAACATCTTTATCAAACATATCATGATCAAGGTTTTGAAGTTTTAGATTTTCCAAGTAACCAATTCGCAAAACAAGCACCTGAATCTGACGAAGAAATTAATACGATATGTGAACTTACTTATCATACGACATTTCCAAGATTTGCTAAAATCGATGTGAATGGTAAACATGAAGATCCATTATTTTCATATTTAAAAAAACATAGTCCAGTCGAACTAAATGCACAATTAAAAAAAGAGAAAAAACTATCAAAGTTATTGTTTGGAGAACGCATCAAATGGAATTTTACGAAGTTTTTAGTCAATCAACAAGGTGATGTTGTAGCAAGGTTTTCACCTCAAGTGAAACCTGAAATGATTGATGCTTATATTAAAGATTTATTTTAAGTGATAAGATAAAATGTTAATGAGACATTTTATCTTACTTTTTTGAATGTTTCATCTTATGTGCATAGACATTTTTGATGATAGATGATAGAATATTATCGCGTGTCGCACCCGTAGCTCAGTTGGATTAGAGTGCAGCCCTCCGAAGGCTGAGGTCGCATGTTCAAATCATGTCGGGTGCACCATAGCAGGAGGAATACTCAAGCGGTTGAAGAGGCGGGCTTGGAAAGCTCGTAGGTCGGTAACACGGCGCAGGGGTTCAAATCCCCTTTCCTCCGCCATTATGTAACTTAAACATAACCTTATAAAGTTATGTTTTTTTATTTATAATGACATGTTATAATGATTTTATAAGAAAAATTTATATGGTTGTAAGGGGGATATATGACATTAAAACAATTTAAGCATGACATGATTAGAGGACTTGGAACATGTATCATTGAATTGGAAAATTCTAATGATATAAGTCAATATAAATCTATTGTTCTTTTTGGATGTCTAAATACAATCAGCTACGAACATCAAATAGAAGGAACAAGAAGTCGATATATGTATGAACTTATTAAATATTTCAATGATGATTCGTATTTTGAAAATTCAATAATTTGTAAGTTCAAGAAAAATCTAAAAAGCGTAACTTTGATAGTCACACTTATTGAAAGACTAGCTTATTTTGCAGGCAATGGAAGTGATAAGGCTAAACAAATACTATATGAAAAATATGAATACTTGATTCACAAGAATAATATTACACACGATAATGGTATAGTTTTAGATTGGCTATGTGTTAATTTATTGCAAGTTTACGGATATAAATTTTTGAAATATCATATTGAAACAGTAAAACAAATGAAAAAATATATAGAGGAAGATCATTTAGGGTGGTTTTATTATAGTGCTATTCAAAGATACAAAGAAAAGGCTGGAAGTTTGTTGAAATCTATTCACCCACACTATGACAATAAACCAGAGTTTACATTTGAGCAGAATGATTTTTCTTTTCAAAATATATTTAATCATTTAATGGATGAAAATTTCTTTATTAGATTCAATGCATTCTCATTTAGAGCAGATGAACTAGAAATAAAGAAAGCTATTAATTTTTTAATTGAAGATGGCAATGTAATAAAGAAAAAAAGATTATTAAGACTCTTATCAAGGAAACCTATTGACCACAACATTGGAAAAATAATAGAAATGATTGGTAAATATCCTGATAATTTGGATAAAATAATTTTGGAATATTGCAGTAATATTCCTAATAATAATTTTGTTAAAAGATTAGGCTATAGTTTACTTGAAGAACGTTCTACTCGTTCTTTTGGTTTGCAAATGATTATAAATAGCTATAAGTCGTCAGACAAAGAGAGTGTTATATACTATACTAAAAAACTTAAAATTGATTATGATGATATAGAATATTGGTATGATACATTTTCTGCGTTGCTTAATCTTATTTATTCAAAGAAAAAAGATGTACCTATAGAATTACTACAATACATATTTAATGAAACACTGAATTCATACCAAAGAGAATATGTAATTGATATTATGAAAAGGAAAAAAATACAAAACATGAATATCTTATATATTGCTAAATATGATTCAGATTATGATGTTGTAAAAAAAGCTAAGAAGTTAATTGAAAGAATTAAAAGTGAATCATCTGGTAAGTAACTTATAAAACTATGTAACATTTTTGTTTTATTGAATGGCCTTATAAAAGGAGAAATTGCTTAAACATCTCACAAAGGTTATGTTTAAGCAGACCTTTCCCCCGCCACCTGGAGGAAACCGGATTTGAATTAATATTAGTTTTTTATGATTTATAATTTATATAATATAGTTGATTTATTCTATTAATGATGATAACTTCATAGCGTAAAATTTTCTTTGATGATGTTTAGTTTTATTTGACAAGAATTAGTATAAGTGATAGAATGCATACAATAGGATTTAATAATAATCTATACAATAAGGGGGATTTATGAAAAAAACAATTTTATTATTATCTTTTTTCTTTTTATGTTTAATGCTTACATAAAATGTATATGCTAGTGATGTATATTTAGTTAACGATAATGGGATAAGTGTTTCTTATTTGGATTACGATATGTTCAAGTTATTCGGCTTATCAGATGATGAAATTAAAATTTTAGACTTGGAAACATATAATAAATATGCCAATAGAAATATTATAGAGCAATCATATAATAGGATTAATATTGAAACAACTTATACTGTTGACAATGGTGAAATTGTCTCAAGGGTATACAAAAGAATGAATGAGATAGATTTTAAAGAAAAAGTACAAGTTCACAAAAATAAAATAAATAAAGATAAAAATTATGACAAAGATGATATTATACTTTCGTCTGAGGTTAGTTCTTATTCGATTACTCCAATATTCGAAATTGAACCTCCTGGAGGCGGAGGCAGTAGTTCAAACATCGTGCGATCAATTTATGATTCAACTGATTATATGACATTTGATTCTTACAATATCTATTATTCAGACGCTGGAAGCAGTGGAGAAGTCTATATCAGAATTGAAATAGATTGGGTTACAGAACCTAGTCAAAGATTTACTGATATATTAACAATTGGTTTTGAAGATGTCATGCTAAAAGAAGAATTTATTGGAGGACAATCTTATCCAGATATTCATTCTTCGTTTACTTATGATCATGATTTGCATATAACTTATTTATATGGTCCACCTACAGTTACTTCATCATCATATAATATAACTTTTGATGGAAGTGATTATTCAGAATATATATATGATCATAATGATGAACATTATGTTGGTGTTGAATATGAATTACCAAAGGACCAATTTAGTGTTATTGGATATATATATGATTCTAAATATTCAAATTTTCATATGCAACTGGAAATGAATTTCACAAGAACTAATTCTGATACAACTGGATTAACTTTTTCTGAATTTTATGCTCATCAATCAGGTAGTGGATCAATAGATTGGGGGAAAATTTCCTTGACTTCAACTCCAGCGTTCATTAATTATGAAACTTCTCTTTTTGTAAATGATCCTAATTTTGATGATGCAGTCGGTGGATTTGCAATTTTTCAGAATATTTGATAGCGGGTGCTAAAAATGAGTAAAAGAAATATAAAATTAATCTTTATAACTTCTTCCATGTTATCATTTATCGCTATGATAACATTAACAATAGTAGCGCTTATCGATTGGCAAGCAGTCGATATTGTTTCTGGTCTGTTTGTTCATGTAACTATAGTAGCTATATTTATTGTAAGCACAATTGGTTATATAATTATTGATAGATGATATAAATTGTGATTAATGCTATAGAATATTATTGTGAAGATTAAGTGAATTTCAATCATAGTGCATCAACTTCTAAGTTGGTGCATTTTTTTTGGATATTTTTTTGCATCATATAGGACATTGTAGTTAGTGTTTAGTAGAAAATTATGTTTGATAGCAAATGATACCGATGAAAAAATACTAATAAAACAGAGGGGATTATTACATTTTTCCATGCAAAAAAAGCAACTCAGCCCGAAAAAAAGCAAAACTCCGTCGAACACGAACGATTTTAGAGTAAAACTCCGTAATGACAAGACACGATTATTATAGAAATCGCAAAAAAATTGCTTTTAACAGCTTAATATAGCCATTAATAGCGTTTATATTTGCGATTTTTTTGTTAAATGATTATGAGTTTTTGATTATAATACATGGTTCCTTAAGAGATAATCTGCAAATAAAATAATTCACTTTGTAAGTTACTACTTAAATTTAAATATTTAGAGATTGATATAGGATAACATAATTTAGAGTGAATTGACTTGGATTATGTATTATGCTATAATCAACTCAATTGATAGAGAACTATTGAATCATATTCTCTAAATACGTTAAGGGGGAAACAAACAATGAAATCCATAAAGCGCAGCATTTTGTTATTTGTTCTATTTTTTGGTCTTTTTGTTAGTGTATTTGCAATTAGTACTACGCCAGTTCAGGCAGAATCTAATGTGGTAAATTCGACAGAAGTAATTGTATCATATGAAGATGTATTTCAATCTTATTACGATACAGTAATCTTAGAGGCTAAATTAGCATTTAAAGATACAAATCTATCCTTTGAAGAGTTTTGTGATAAGTATTATTATTTTGATATGGATATAAAAACATATACTGAAGCAGTTATAGATGCTTATGTATATGGTGAATATTCTGATATTCCAATTGCTAAATCATCTTCATCATCATCTTCAGAAACAGCCGATTATATTTTAGATAATGGTATATTTGAACGTGAACCAATTTACAATTATTTTGATTACTCTGTAATTGAAATTGGGGATATTATTTATGAAACGGATACTATATTTTTTGATTCTGGTCATATAGCGATGATAACAGATTATGCCTATGATAGTACATATGGATCCTACTATCGTACTGTAGAAGCAGTTGAACCAACTGTGTCAAATGGTTTTTTAGATGATACAAGAATGATTGATTATAGAGTTAAAATATTAAGAGTTGTTGGTGCAAGCACAGCACAAATTAATGTAGTTAGATATTTTATGAATTATCAGATTGGTAAATCATATAGTTTAAATCCAATAAGGTTAAATACAAACATAAATTCTAGTGAGTGGTATTGCTCTGAACTTGTATATGCAGCTTATAAATATGCTAATATTGATATTGGTGTTAAAAAGAACAGTAGTGGTAATGATGTGTATTTAGTATTAGGGTGTTTACCAGTTGATATTTACAACAGTTATAATACAAGTGAAGTTACAATACCAAGTTTTTTCCTTGAAATGGAGAATATGGGAAAATCAGGCAGTTATTGGTTAATCAAAATTACAAATTTATCAAGCTCGTATATTAGCTTTCAATATAACAGTAAAATGTGTTTTGCAAATGATGCCGAAAATTGGAGCGGACTAAACGACTTAGTTACGAGATCTTTATATCCGAATACTTCTGTAACTGTAAGTATTCGCGAAAATTGGTTTGCTACAACAGTTGTAGCCGGTTGGCTTGATAGTGAAGACATGAGATTTATTACTTATGGCAACCAGCTTACCACTAGTGGAGGTATCGTTGTTACGAATGTTAAGAAAGATGAGAGTTAAAATGTCTCTTCTATGTTTCTGGTGGTCATTGTGAAAGCACATAAATATCTAATATTTTCATTAAGTAGTTTTTTAATTACATCAATCTATTTATCACTTATATATGTTTTGGGTACATTAAATTCATATTATGGAACATCATTTCCATTGTGGATATTTTTCGGTTTATCAGCATTTGAGATTATTGTATATTTAGCAATCAACAATAAAAAATGGTTATTGTTGAGCATTATTACAATTTTAAAAGGAACTAGTTATACATTAGTTATGTCTGTGTTTTTGTTTAGAGGAAGCAGTGTACTAGGTACACCTGAACTGATATTTTTAATCATTGGTATACTATTAGTGTTGATTACAGTTTATATAGAATATTTTGGTATATCTCGGAAACTAAATTCTCGTTCTAATGAAATTATTAGATCAGGTATATTCAAACAGAAAAGATTGTTGATTTTACATATTGTTTATTTAATCATTATCATGCTATCTATTATCAATGATAGTTTTACTTTTGAAGGTTTTGTCTTATCAGGTGGAATTTTTATTGGAGCTTTATTTATCAGCATAACTTTGACTCAGTATATTATTTCAAAAAACAAAGGGAAAAAATCATCATTAACTATATTGACTATACTAAAATTTTTAACAATATTATTTGTTATGATCGGATTAATGATGTATGTCAATATTTCATTTTATCATCCATATACTGCTATAGTTAACTTGTTATTACATTTGGTAGCTTTAGTGAATTTTAGTTTCGAAATGTACCTATTAAATCATCAACCACTAACATAAATATAGAATCAATAAAATAATTTTGTATAGTTCAAAGAGCAAGATACTAAAAAAAAGCAAGTCCATCAGAAAAAAAGTAAAACTCCGTTGGAAATAGAGTAAAACTCCGTAATGACAAGACATTAAACGAGCATTGGTCTGATACGATAAGTATTGGACCTTTTTATTTTGAAGATAGAGGATTTTCCCCTATTTTCAAAATATAGATAGTCAAGTATAAGTCAAAAATCTAACTATTTCTTCACATTCATTTAATTCTACATTTAATGGGTCACACAATTACTTAACAAGCTACACGATAGCCTAACCTTTTACACGGTTATAACAAGTATACTTTTTGAGACTATATAGTGTATAATTATGATAATGATTGTTCAGTATGAAACCGTTACACGCATCAGTTTAAATAATTATGGGGAGGAGCCAATGAGACGATTCAAATACCCATTTTCAAAGCACATTGACAAAAAGTTGCTTAGAAAAAGAATTGATTTACTAGATAATTCAGCACGAGAAAGATATATTGCCAATAGACGGTTTCGCCTAATTTTTGGAACCCTATTTTGGATTTTGTTCGTTTTTTTTCTGGGTATTATGATTGTTCTTGAGCAAAATATAAAACCAGTGATTGGAAAGACCTTATATACGATTTTGGTTATTTTCGTCAGCTTAATTTTACCGGCATTGTTATTATTATTTCCATATCGAAAACTCGAGAAAAATTATCCACCTCAGTCTTTAGAAACATTTCCAAAAGATATTATTGCTATCATTAATATAAAGCTATTGAAATACTATAAAATTCCGGAAAACTATATTGTTACCAAATGTTATGATTCTTCAAATCAGCTTCTTGTTGATAAGGATGTGTTGCTTTTTTTTCACATAGACAAATTAAGGATGGTTAATGATTTTACATCGACAATTAAGGACTTCGGTTGTTTTGAATTTGGACTGGATGAGATTAAAGTGTCTTATGGAAAAAAAGAGGATATCGTTACAACTGAGATAAATGCAGAGAAGTTTTATATTTCATTAGGAAAAAGAGCAAAATCATTTATTTCAAGTAGAGGAAGAAATGAGAATGTTTAGGCTTTTTAAGAAAAAGAACAATGAAGAAGAACTTGCAAAAGCTCGAGAAAACCATAGAACACATTTTAGAGAAAGGCTACAGGTTAACAAAGATAAAAACACAACTTTTGAAGCGATGTACATTTTATTTAATGCTCTGGATATTGAAATTGTTGAATTAATAAAAAGGTACAACCTCTATATTGATTTTGATTTTGTTGATGAAGATCAATATTATGAGGTAATGGTACAAAACATTAATGGTGGGAAAAAAGGTATGTATACTACTGTTGGTACAGAACAAGGTAAGAATATAATGACTCTTGATAGTATAGGAGATACGATATCGACAGATGGATTATCTTCAGAAGATATTATGTCTAGAGTGATTGATGAAATAAAAACTTTTCACGGGAAATAAATACCCATAGGAGGATACCTACAACATGATTTGGATTGATAAGAAAGCGTTTAAAGAAACCTAATCAATACTTAAGCAGAAAACTAGTATGAAGCCTATCTTCGCTGATCTAAAACGATTTATTGAAAATATGTATTCGATTATTGTTCTTAACATAGTTTATGAGAAAATTAAATTCAAATCCAATAAGAATTCATATATATATGGAAAGAAGTATAGGTTGATCTGCTATGTATCCTCTTATACCGAAAGAGAAAAGATGCAGAATAGAGTTGATGTTCAATTAGATAACTTTCCAAATGCGCATAAAATGGTTAATGATAAAGATATACAGAATACAATTTTAGATGAATTTTTTCAATTGTCAAAGAAATACAATTTTAAAATAAATGTTAGGAAGGAAGACATTTGGGTTGATTATTTCTATTGGTTTTCTACACAATACATGAGTCTTATTGTAAGTAAAGTACAAAAGAAACTAATAGAAGATGTGCTTTCCAAATACAAAATTAAAGCAAATATATGGGGTATACATACAGGAACTTTTGGCATTGTTATATTCTATGATACAGATTCCAGTAAACTTATTAGCCAGCAAAATGGTATTTCAGAAGAGATTAAAAACGAGATTTATTTAGGAGTAAAGCAACTAGATGAATTTAATTTTTATAAAGAAGAGTACATAAGTTTTGACTCAAAAGAAAATCTAGATAAAAATTATCAAGGAAGTCTATATTACTATTTTAAATAGTAAAATTCGCTATTTTGATACAAGAAATTACTACATGAAAACCACAAAAAATAAAATGACTAAGTTAAGCCATAATTTAGGGGTGCTAATTTGTATCAAAATAGGTAATGCAACCCATACTGTCTCTTAAACATAACCTCAAAAAGTTATGTTTTTTTTTGTATATTTTATTATGATATAATAGAAATAAAGAATAACGATTAAAACTTTAATAGAATGCTTTGGGGGGGTATACTCATGTCAATAATATTTAAGGATTATAATGAGATGAAGAAGCATAATACTGTTTTTATAGAAATTCAATATTGTAAACTTAGAGCTTCCAAAAGTATAAAAAAGAAAGTTGCTGTGAGAAATATGAAGTATCGTTTGTTAGATTCACTTTATATTCATAGTTCAGATATTGAGAAATTTTACGATGAATATGGAGAAATATTTGTTGATGGTACATACAATAATCAAAAGACTGGATTTATTGATCCGTATGGAATTAACTATTTCCAGAAAAATCAAATAAATGATTTTATTAATCATATGTTGGAATCCAAACCTACTGATTACAAAATTATGATTGAATGGTTGAAACAAGCATTAGAATTTAATGGATTCTATATTCTGGGAATCTAACTCAAAACTTCAAATTGTTATCATGAATGGTTCATCGAAATCCTTTGATTGTTATGATTATTTCTGTTTGACAATACGGAGGTATATGTAAAAATGACATATGAAGAATTTATTAAAGGAATAAATAATCGAACTAGAATCAAACAAATAAACTTTTATATAAAGAATTATCACCATTATAAAAATTGTAGTATTGGTAGATATATAGATAACGTTAAAACAGTACAAAAAAAAATTAATGGAAGGATAACCTGTATTCTAACTGAAGATCATTCAGAAGATGTATCTTTTTACGGTGATTTTAGTGAAAATTATAAATTGTTTGATTTAGGTTCAAAAGGAAAATATACATTGAAAGACATTTGGAACAATATCGTAATTACCAAAATTGAATTCTTTAAATAGTTAATTAGATGTTCTTTAAATTTCAATTTGCTGTTTTTAATTATTTTTAGCTCATTAGAAAAAGATTATGTTAAATTAATCAGATTATATTTTCAATCATGTAACATTTTTTGTTTCATGAATTGCCTTACAAAGGGGTAAAGTATCTAAATACCTCTCAAAGGTTATGTTTTTTTTATTAAATGAACATGATATAATGAAGAAAATGATCTATAGGAGTACCATCTTGATTAATATTATATATGATGTTGATGTTACAAAATTAAAATATTTACTTCCAAAACAATATGATAATTTGAAAATATACTATTCATAGTATGTCATGTAAAATCCTTACTATAAGGACAAATATGACAAGATGGGATGGAGAAAAATGAAAGATTTGATACTGTACATGGTAAATGAAGTCAAAGACATTCTGAAAATAACGCAGCGAACGCTGTACAATTACATTAAGAGTGGTGACTTAAAAGCCGTAAAAATCGGCAAATATTGGCGAGTAAAAAAATCCGACTTGGAAGAATTTATTGAATTTGGTACCAACAAATCACACGACATTAACTCTTCAAAATAGAGTTTA
Organism: Acholeplasmataceae bacterium; assembly: GCA_963675245.1. GTDB lineage: Bacteria > Bacillota_I > Bacilli_A > Acholeplasmatales > Acholeplasmataceae > WOFB19. Next base: position 1,353,839 of record OY775910.1, read on the forward strand.
TTCGTCGCAAGGAATACAACAACAATATATTAAAACGCTCAAACGAGCGTTTTTTTATGTCTGAACTAATTCATGCTGCGAAAGAAACGGATATGATTAATGATAAAAGAATCAAAGAAAATCAAAAACATAATAAAAATAATCAACTTTAATTCGCTCAATACAACATTGTTAATGTGTATTTAATAAAAATAACCTATAAAATTTTGACATACTATCATGACAAGATGTATTGTCTTAGAAAATTTGAAATATGTTACATTTTTTATGTGTTAAAAAGATATTGTTTACATCCGAATTACAATATAATTATGATTGAATATTATATGATTAGCGCTTATAATGAGGGTGATTAGAAAAGGCAAGGTGATGGATATGAATAAAAGAGAAATTGTAGATGGTATATATAGTTTTTCAATGAACATTGACAACATTATATTTGAAAATATGTGGGAACTACCTCATGGTGTATCGATGAATTCATACATTGTTAAAGGTAATGATGTGGCTATTATTGATGGTGTCATAGGTTGGGATGGTGTGCCTGAAACACTTTACAAAAATTTAAAAGATTTTGATATTGAACTTGAAGACATTAAATATCTTGTTGTTAACCACGTTGAGATGGATCACACTGGATGGTTGACTAACTTCAAAAAAATGAGTAAAGATTTTACCGTTGTCGCAACCAAAAAAGGAGAAGACATAATCAAATCATTTTATGGCGATGACATGAACATCTTAGTGGTCAAAGATGGAGACACATTAGATCTTGGTCATGGTAAGATATTAGCATTTTATGAAATTCCAAATGTACATTGGCCTGAGACGATGATGACTTATGAAATCAGTTCAAAAGCATTATTTCCATGTGATTTATATGGTATTTTTGGGACAGTTAAAGGTCATCTTTATGATGATGAATTAACGGATGATGAAAAGAAGATATATGCTGAAGAAGGCTTAAGGTATTATACCAATGTTATGATGACCTATACACCAAGAGTTAAAAAGGCGATTGAAAAAACAAGGGCATTAGATATTAAGTTAATTCTTCCTGGTCATGGTATCTTGTATCGTGGTAATCCAGATCAAATCGTAGATGATTATGAACGATGGGGTGCTTATACAAATGGCCAAGGTGAGAATGAAGTCACGATTATTTGGGGGTCAATGTATGGATCAACTGAAAAAATGGTCAATTATACGAAAGGACTACTAGAAAAAGAAGGCATTAAAGTAAAGATGGTCCAAATGCCTTATGACACACAAAGTAATGTTTTAACAAAATCACTTAGTTCTGCAGCGATAATAATCGCTGCACCTACCTATGAATATAAAATGTTTCCACCTGTAGCTCATGCACTTGATGAACTTGGTAGAAAAAGAATGATTGGAAAGAAGACGCTTTATTTTGGATCAGCTGGATGGATTGGTGGTGCAAAAAAGGATTTTGAATCTATTCTTGAGACATCACGTATGAAATGGGATATTGTGGATGCTTTAGAGTTTATTGGTACAGCGGATGAAGATGCTTATCAAATGATCAATCATGCAGTTAAGAAATTAATTGAATCAATGAAGGAAAATATTTATCAAAGATAATCTATTATTTATTTTTGCAACAACTATTAGAGATGTTAGTCAATAGCTAGCATCTTTTTTGATAAATAAAGAATTATTAACATTATTCATGCATAAGTGTGTGATTTATTGGGATTTAAAGCAAATTGATAAACGTACAATAGTTGTAGTAGTAAGATAAAGACAAAGAAAGAAATTACTAACTTTTATCAATGAGGTGACTAACTATTAAAAGTCAAGTACTTTTAGTAGATAAACTGTAAAAACCTCCAATAGCCATAATTTTTAGAGGTTAGCCATATAACTGGATGATTTTATGACTTAACCGCCACAGTTTAAGTAATCAATTATTGTAGTTTAGAGGAATCAAAATCTTCCTGATGTGTTTCGAGATGATGAATGACTCTAATGAGTTTTTTTGAAAGATGAACCAGTGCGACACGATGATGTTTACCCTCTTGTTTCTTCTTGGTGTAGTAGTCGTAGAAGACGGGGTTATAGATCATAACCATCATTGAGATATTGATGAGTGTTGCTCTTAGGTACTTGCTGCCACGTTTAACCAGTTTACCTGTTGAAGACATGGTGCCAGACTGTCTGATGGTTGAATCCAGACCTGCATAGGATAACATTTCAGCGGGATTGGAGAAAAGTGAAATATCACCATATTCTGAAACGATGACAGCTGCTGAAATGATTCCGATACCTTTAATGGTTTGAATCTTAGTTGGATATCGATGCATTAAAGAAATGATCTGTTTCTCAGTTTCTTCGATATCTTGATTGAGTTTCTCAACATAAGAAATTGAAGTCTTAAGTTTGAATAGTTGATGATCTTGTGTCACACCAATGGTTGATTTTGCGAGTTCCTTCAGTTTAACAAACTTCGGATAATTGAATTTACCCATCGATCGTTTACGAAGCTTATCGAAGTGGTCATCAGTCATCCTTGCTATTTTATCCGGTGATGAAAAGCGCTTCAAGATGTATAAAGATGTATCACTATAGCCTTGTTCTTGCATAAAAGGTTTGAATTCAGGAAAGATGACATCTAAGACCTTGGTCATCATATTGTAGTGTTTCGTCCGAATTGAGATGAGTTTAAAACGTAACCTGGTCAGTGATTTTAAAGCACTTATATGATAAGATTGATGATGATAGGCTTTGTAGTCTACAGATCTCATATAAGTTGAAATCATTTGTGCATCTTTCTTATCCGTCTTTGTTTTTCTCAGTGAATGGGCTTCTCCAAACTTCTTCACGAGAAAAGGATTAATCTCCATGAATGAATATCCATGGAGGATAAGAAATGACTTAAGGTTTTCTCCATAATGACCTGTGGCCTCTAAGCCTATTATCATTTCTTGCTTGACTAAAGAGTTAAAGTATCCTAATAGTTCTTTAAACCCAGACTGACTGTTCTCAAATGAGAACTGATGGCTAACTGTTTCGGTGGCGATGAAACAGTCATGCTTGTACTTTGAAATATCGATGCCGATATAGATCATAAGTACACCTCCAAGAATTAAATTTGTACGTGTGGTAAGTCCAGCAGCGTCTTTATCTCATAATCATGTAAAAAGCGTCTTCCGCTAACTAACTATTGCTGATTAAAATAAAGACCGTGGTAAGCGTCACCTCAAAATAGTCTAGGTTATAAAAATATGACACAGATCCACAGTACATTATTAGTATATTAAATTAGAACGAAAGGAGTAAAGATTTAAAGACTTAAGTAACTAACTTAATACACTTTAAATCTTACATGACTGTATGAAAAATAAAATCATCATATTATTACTCCTGGTTTCATTTTTTGTTGGTGCTGTTCAATTATTATCTAATCGATCAGTTTCGACTGATGCAAACTCAGGTGCTACACAACACGCTATTTCATCAAACATTGATGGCACGACAAGTCCAACAATCATTAATGAAGGTGCATTTTTTGATGGTCTTGCAGGTGTAACGATGATATCTGAACTAGATGCCTTAAGTGGTGCATCAACATCTAGAGATGAATATGACGACGATGATGATGAACATGAAGATGAGTATGAACATGAAGATGAACACGAAGATGAATCGGAGTATGATGACTAATGTTGACTATTTTATTAACAGCATTATTATTTGCAGTTTCCGGATATTTTTTCAGTAAGCAAATTAGAGTAAGTGCAATCTTTTGGTATATAGTTGCTAGCCTTATAGCGATATTTGTAGATCCTCATTCTGCAAATATATTTAGTCTTGGTTACGTCGCATTTGGTATTTTATTGTTAGTGATGTTTATGGGTGTATTTGATAAAGGAAAATTTAGAAATCAATTATTAGGAGTTAGAGGAGAATATGCCATCATTGGCACGATTTTATTGTTTCCACATGCGTGGGGTTATTTTGAATTTTATGGACTTGAAAACAATTTTTTTCAAAACAATCTATCCTTCTATATAGGTATAATTGCTTTAATCACTATGTTACCTTTAACATTAACCTCATTTAGAATTGTAAAAAGTAAAATGAAATATAAGAAATGGAAGAAATTACATCAACTATCTTATTTATTTTACGCACTGATTGCTACACATATAATCTTACTTGACAATCAAAGATTTTGGCTTTATGTCATGATATTTGGAGTTTATACGATTATGAAGGTGATTATGCTACTTCAACCGAATAAAGCTAAACAACAGCAAAAACACAAAGCTATCCAACACAATTAAATTTTAAAGAAAGGTGAATGTACATGAGTGTTTTTACAACATTTTTAGAAAAAATAAATTCATTAGAACATCGTTATAAATTAGCGAATATATTGGATTGGATTCAGACCAACTATCCACAATTAGTACCTATGATTAAATGGAATCAACCTATGTTTACTGATCATGATACATTTATTATAGGTTTTAGTGTTGCGAAACAACATATCGCCATCACCATTGAAAAATATGGCATGGATAAATTTAGATTAGAAATTGAAAATGCAGGATACGAACAAACCATGATGCTTTTTAAAATCAAGTGGGAGCAAACCGTTAATTATGGTCTATTGGAACGCATGATTGCATTTAAAATCAATGATAAATTAAATGATACTCATTTTTGGAAAAAGTGATGATTTGTCTTTACATAAAAGCGTTTACATTTTATAATATAAGTATGAGACATCTTGTTATTTTAGAGAAAGAATATGATAGGATTAAATATAAGACTAATAGCCTTTTTTAAGGTTGTTTTTTTCGTTGAAAGTGGGGAACATATATCGTGATAAAAGGAATAAATGCGATTGAATGGGTTAACGAAATGGCATTGCTTTGTGAACCGAATGACATTCATTGGGTAACAGGTGAAGAAGAAGAAAATAAGGCTTTTTTAGATCAATTAATAAATGAGCATAAAGCCATAAAGTTAAATGAAAAAACAAGACCTAATTCGTATGCTTTCTTTAGTGATCCGATGGATGTTGCACGGGTTGAAGAGAGAACATTTATTGCAAGTCTTAATGAAGATGATTCAGGTCCTACAAATCATTGGCGTGAACCCGAAGAATTAAAAGCAGAAATGAAAGCTTTATATAAAGGTTCTATGAAAGGTAGAACCATGTATGTGATTCCATTCATTATGGGTCCATATGGGTCGCCACTTTCTAAAATTGGTATCCAACTCACTGATAGTTTGTATGTGGTTGTCAATATGAGGATCATGACAAGAGTTGGGTATAAAGTACTTGAACTCATTAATCAAGGTGAATCATTCGTACCGTGCCTACATTCAGTTGGATATCCGTTAATAGAAGATGTACCTGATATTGCTTGGCCTTCTGCACCCATTGAAAAGAAATATATTGCTCATTTTCCTGATGAAGAATTGATTTGGTCATATGGATCAGGTTATGGTGGAAATGCGTTGTTAGGCAAGAAATGTCTAGCATTAAGAATTGCTAGTGTGATGGCAAAAAAAGAACACTGGATGGCTGAACACATGTTAATCATTAAGGTGACTAATCCTGAAGGAAAAGTTAAATACATAACAGGTGCATTTCCCTCTGCGTGTGGTAAGACCAATCTGGCGATGTTAATCCCTACAATTAAAGGGTGGAAAGTTGAAACAATCGGTGACGATATAGCATGGTTGTGGGTCAAAGAAGACGGGAAATTATATGCGATAAACCCTGAATATGGTTTCTTTGGTGTGGCTAAAGGAACATCGTATAAATCAAATCCAAACGCGATGAAAACAATCGAAAAAAATGCCATATTTACGAATGTCGCGATCACTGATGATAATGATGTGTGGTGGGAAGGTATTGATTATGATAAACCTAACCATTTAAAAGATTGGGAACATCATGATTGGTATGCTGGTTCTTCAGCACCTGCAGCTCATCCTAATGGTCGTTTTACTGCTTATGCAAGCCAATCCCCTGTCATGGCACCTGAATGGGAAGATCCTCATGGTGTGCCGATATCTGCAATATTAGTGGGTGGTAGAAGACCTGATACTATTCCATTAGTACATGAAAGTTTAAATTGGAATCACGGCGTCTTTATGGGATCTATGATGGGATCTGAAATCACAGCAGCGACTCTCACAAAAGATGTTGGTAAAATCAGAAGAGATCCGTTTGCGATGTTACCTTTTATAGGGTATCATGTCGGTGACTATTTGAATCATTGGTTAGAGATGGGAAAAAGAATAAACAAAAAAACAGAGCCGAAATTTTTCTATGTCAATTGGTTTAGACGTGATGAAAATGGTCAATTTTTATGGCCCGGATTTGGTGAAAATTCTAGAGTGATTAAATGGATATTTGAGCGTTGCGATCACACAGTTGATGCTAAAATGACACCGATTGGTTATATACCTGAAAAGGATAGTCTAGATTTAGAAGGTATTGATGTATCTGAGGATCAAATGAATGAATTATTAACGGTTAATAAAGATCAGTGGCTTACTGAAGCTAGCTCAATTGAGAAATTTTATCAAACGATTGGTAGAAAGTTACCAACTGCATTAATACAGGAATTAGAAAATTTAAAAAAGAGATTAAAATAAAAACCTCTTAATTGAGGTTTTTTAATAACTGGCAATAGCACCATCGCATCTTGATTCGGTACCACCGACGAGTACGCCAGTTTCATTGTTTCTCCAAATAATTTGCCCTCTACCGAAAGAGGAAGAATCTGTTTCTATTTTAATGTCATGTCCTTTTGCAATGAGTGCTTTTATGATTGCTTTATCACAGGCTGATTCAACTGCAACTTGTTTTTGTTGAAGCCATTGCCATCTTGGTGCATCAAGTGCCGATTGTGGATTCATCTTAAAATCGATTGTGTTCATAATGACTTGGAGATGTCCTTGCGGTTGCATAAAACCGCCCATAACGCCAAATGGACCTATCGCTTTATTATCTTTAGTTAAAAAGCCAGGGATGATCGTATGATATGGTTTCTTTCGCGGTGCTAAAGCATTATAATGTGTGTCATCAAACGAGAAGTTGTGACCTCTGTTTTGAAGTGCAATTCCTGTATGTGGAATCACTATACCAGAACCGAAGCCCATATAATTACTTTGGATATAAGAGACCATATTACCTTCTTGATCAGCTGTTGCTAAATAAACAGTACCACCTTTTGGTGGGATACCTGCTTTAGGTATTTGTGCTTGGTCTGAAATAAGTAAACGTCTTTGTTTAGCATAATCTTCACTTAATAATCCTTTAATAGAAACGTGCATATACTTATGATCAGTAACATAAGTTTGTGCATCAGCAAAAGCGAGTTTAATCGCTTCGATTTGTTTATGAAATGTATCAGCACTATCATGATGATCAAAGGTATCATGTTTCAATATATTTAAGGCTTGAAGCGCAACGATGCCTTGTCCATTAGGTGGCATTTCCCACACATTAAAGCCTTTATAGTTCACGGAAATTGGCGTGATCCACTCGGGTTCATAGGATGAGAAATCTTCTTTACATAAAAAACCACCATGTGCCTTTGAAAAAGCTATGATTTGATCTGTCAATTCACCATCATAAAATGCTTTAGCATATGTTTTACCAATGAGTTCAAGTGTCTTAGCATGACCTTTTGAATGCCACATTTCTCCAATTTTTGGTGCTTGACCATTGATTGTGAATGTATCAAACCAAGGCTTAAACATGTCATCTTTAAGATGTTTAGAGTAGAGGTTAAATGCATTTTCCCAATGGTAACCGAGTGTGGGTGAAATGGGATATCCGAATGCCGCATAGTTAATTGCAGGTTGTAAGACATCAATTAGTGGTAACTTCCCAAAACGTTTTGAAAGCATTGCCCATCCAGCTGGTGTACCAGGTACTGTAACAGGTACCATACCAAAACGGGGTATTTCAGTTAGACCCATTTTCTTTAAGGCGTCAATGGAAATGTCTTTAGGTGCATAACCACTCGCATTGAGACCATGAAGTTCACCTTTAAACCAAACGATTGCAAAAGCATCACTACCAATGCCATTAGAAGTAGGTTCGACAACTGTAAGGCATGCTGCGGTTGCAATTGCAGCATCAATAGCGTTACCACCTTTTTTTAAAATATCCAATCCTGCTTGAGCGGCTAAAGGTTGAGAAGTAGCAACCATACCGTTTCTAGCATAGACACAATTTCTTTTAGAGGGATAGGGATATGAGAGTGGATTGTTTTCGAACATGATGATCTCTCCTTAAATATTTAACTTAAATATAGTATATAACAATGCTTTTAAAAAAGACAAAATATCGAGCAAATAAGCCAAAAAGTTCAGTATATCATTGAATATTTGTCATGAAAACTGCTAAAATAAAATTACAATATAAATTAAGGGAGAAATTTATGATTTCATTTGTAAAGAAATTTAAGGACATCTTGAATGTTGAGCTACAACTTGTCATCGTTATTATCATTGCGATTTATACGTTGGCATTTAGGGTTGCTTATATAGGTGGCTTTTTCGCAGCTCTTACATCATTATTACCAATATTGTTAATTGTATGTTCATCAGTATTACTCGTCTTTTTCAAGAAACCATTAGCAGGACATGCAGTCTTACTGTTAGGATTATTTATAGATGGATTAACCAATTTTATAGGTGCATTATTTAATTTATCATTTGGTCCTTTTGTATATGCACCAGGGTTTACACCTCAACTATTCGTAAACCTTATTATATTTATTTATTTAACACTCATAGTTATCTCATATTTAATGGCAGGTGGCGTTAGCACAAATCCACTTAAAGGTAAAACATTCATGTTAGGTGTTTTACTATTCGTGTTCGTATGGTTACTTCAAGGTTTTTATATTGCTGTGACTGCTTTGGCATTACCTCTGATTGCACTATTTATAGGATTAGAATTCCCTGCTTTGATACTTATGCTCGCTATTGTGATTGATGAACCTTTCATATTCATTAATGACGCGATAAACTTGTCACTTGGATCGAGTGATTTAACTTATTATTTTTACATGATAGGTGCTGTATTCTTTATTTATTTATTGGGAGTAGAAGTCTATAAAGCAATTAGAAGTAAAAACTATAAATCATAATAAAGTTACACAATATCCACATTGTCACAAATGCCATGTCAAAAGGCATGGCATTTTTAATTGACATGATATGCACTCGTAGCTCAGTTGGATAGAGCAGTGCCCTCCTAAGGCAAAGGTCGTGTGTTCGAATCACATCGGGTGCGCCATATAAAAAATAAGTCACTTTTTGAGTGACTTTTTTAATTTTGACATGAATATATGCCATTGAAAACGCTTTACCACTAACAGTTTAAAGTAAATGTCGTTGTATCGTGATACAATAATCGTATAAGGGGACTTGATTATGTTAAAAAACAAGACTTACGCAAATGGACAAAAGACATATGAATTAAAAGATCATAAGATGACAGTCTTTTTTAAGAATGGTCTTGTTAAAGCACAAGGTTTGCTTGAAAATAATTTAATGGAAGGCGAATGGATGTTTTATCGCAATTCTGGAGAATTATGGCAAATAGGTCACTTTACACATAATCAAAAGCATGGTACTTGGACAAGGTTCGATCGTGCTGGCAAGGTTGAAAAAAAAGAAGAGTTTGCTTTTGGCAAGCCGGTTAAATAGGGGGATTTATGGAATTTGATTGGAATAAAGCAAGATCATTAGTTAATCGTGTCAAAGCATTAGTATTTTTTATTAGCTATGATCGCAAAGAAAAAATTCTTAAAGGAAAAATTAAACGTTTTACAGGATATAAGACAGTTGCAAAATTACCAGTGGTAGATAATCAGCGGTTTATCATCAATATGGATGTCAGTGAAGGAGAAGCATCATTTGTATTAGTTCAAAATGGTTTGGTCTTTCCACTTGAGAACATTTCTGCTACAGGAAATGTATCAGCACCTATTGAAAAAGGATTTGCTCGACTTCGATTAATTGGTGAAAAAGCATCATTGTCGTTTGCGATTAAAAAAATAGATGAAGCCTAAGGGCTTCTTTTCTATTTTTCAGCAAAAACATGCTATAATATCAGCGTTATGAAAAAATCAATTATTATTACATTAAGTTTCTTTTTATTACAGGGTATTATACATAATTTAGGACATCCTGTAACTCCAAAATTAGTGACTAGCCTTGGCATACCATCCTATATGTTTGGGATTTTTTTTGCCATGATGAGTGCAGGTTTGATGATAGGTGCACCCATTTGGGGTGTTTTAGGTGATCGTGGTGGTAAAAGATTTTACGCCTTTTTTGGTCTGATAGGTTATTCGATAGGTCAAATTGGGTTTGCATATACAGAAGTAGAATCCATTATGGTTTTTTTCAGATTTTTAAGTGGATTTAGTGTTGCTGCATCTGTAACATTACTAACTAGTTCAATTGTCGAATTGTCTGATAAAGGAAATCGCGCAAAGAATTTAGCGTTATCTGCTGCCATGACCGTACTTGGAGGATCAATTGGTTATTATTTAGGTGGTTTACTCGGTTCTAATGATGCAGTGATGACATTTTTACATATCAGCGAATTAAAACATGTCTTTTTAATACAAGCAATTGTTAATGTTTTATATGGTGTTTATATCTTGCTAGCATTTCAAGAAAGTCGAGATAAGAATCCACAAAAAGAACACCTTAACTTTTTTACAAGTCTTAAGGAAACAACTAAAATTAAAAAGAGTTTATTATTCTTCTTATTGGCATTAACATTTATCACAATGGGTGTGACAAATTTGGGTAAATTTATTGATGTTTATTTCAATGATCTGGGATACAGTCCTGGTGATTTAGGTACATTTGTCATGGTTACAGGTTATGTATCGCTTGCTACTAGTATCTTTATTGTCCCAATTGTTGCGAAATTTAAAAAGCGATTATTACTACTGACTATCTTACAAGTATTAAACGCATTCATTATATTTTATGTATTCAGAGCAAGTAACTTCATGTTAGCTATTTATACGGTTTATTTGTTATATATGGTGTTTAGATCCATTTATCAACCTTTGGAACAAAGTTACATTTCAGAACATGCTGTTGATAATAGGTATGGCGCAATCATGGGCGTAAGACAGTCATTTTATTCATTAGGTATGGTCATTGGACCTTTAGTGGGTGGCTTCTTATATAATATGTCACCGTTATTGCAGTTTGATGCAGCAGCGATTACATTTTTAATTGGTGTGTCATTATTAGGCTTAACATATTATTTCCAAAAGAAAGAAAATAAATTAGCGAATGAATCTTCAAAAGGATTAGCCTAAATGCTAATCTTTTTTTTAAAAATCAGTTTACTTTCAATGGTTAAATAAATTAGTCTAGCATGGTATTACACCCTGTCTTAAAGATTACATATGTTATAATTAATGTAGTAAGTAGGATGTTTAAAAAGAGAGATAATATATGAGAAAAACCATAACTTATCACAATAACACACCGATCATTGATGAGCTAATACAAAAAGATCCGCACTTAAAATCATTGTTTGAAGAAATTGATCATGTATCTATAACGCGTTCTGATAATTATTTTTTATCTTTAGTTGGATCAATCATCAGTCAACAGTTGTCTGGAAAAGTTGCTGATGTTATTTACAATCGTTTTTTGAATCATTATCAAAATGATGTAACACCACTTAAGGTCATACATACTGATGATGAAGATTTAAGACAATTAGGTATCTCATATCAAAAGATTAGTTATTTGAAATCCTTGTCGTCCATGATTGTATCAGGTGAAATCAATATTGAAGATTTTATCCATCTGAATGATGAGTCTATTATCGAAGAACTGATTAAAGTCAAAGGTATCGGTAGATGGACTGCACAAATGTTTCTCATGTTTTCATTAGGCAGAGAAGATGTTGCTGCACCACTTGATTTAGGACTTAGAAAAGCTTATTCAAGATTAATTGATAAAGAAGTTAGTGTGAAAGAATTTGAGCAGATTTGCGAGAAATGGATACCATATCGATCCATTGTTTCTTTCTTTTTATGGAAATCAACAGATAAACCTAAGGAGAATAAATCATGAAAGACATCATTTTTGTTATATTTGGATCGACTGGAGATTTGACATCCAGAAAATTATTACCTGCGATTACAAAACTCTATCAAAGTAATGAAATGTCCAGAAATATTCGTGTGTTTGCTTTAGGTAGAAGAGAAATGGATACTGATTCGTATCTTGATTACATTGAAGCGCATATGAATGGAAAAATGAAACGCGATATTTTAAAAGAGATTGTTCAATATCATAACATACAAATTACAGAACGTGATGGTTATAAGGTTTTAAAAACGATTATTGATCGTGAAAAAGGTCCTGACACTAAAGAATTATATTATTTAGCCATTGGCCCTGAATTGTTTGGCACGGTTGCGGATCATATTCATGCATCACACATTGTTGAACATGGTAATTTGAATCAATCGATTGTTTTTGAAAAACCATTTGGACATGATTTACAAAGTGCTAAAGACGTTAATCAATTATTATGGACATATTTTGATGAAAAACAAATTTATCGTATTGATCACTATTTAGGTAAAGAGATGATACAAAATATCATCATGGTGCGTTTTGCTAATCGTATCTTTGAAGAATTATGGCATAATAGAACGATTAAGTCGATTAAAATTATTGCCAAGGAATCTGATGGTATTTTATCTAGAGCAGGTTATTATGACCAATCTGGGGCTTTAAAAGACATGGTTCAATCACATTTGTTGCAAATGTTAAGCCTTGTGGCGATGGATACACCTTTAAGCTATCATAGTCAAGATGTGACCGACGAAAAGGTTCATGCTTTAAAGCATTTAAGCTTTGATGAGGAATCGATGATTTTCGGACAATATAAAGGATATTTAAATGAAAAAAATATTCAACCTGATTCAAAAACGGATACTTTTATCTTTTTAAAAGCTTTTGTTAATACGCCCAGATTTAAAGGTGTACCTTTCTATTTAATGACTGGTAAAAAATTAGATAAAAAAGAATCAGTGATTATTGTTGAATTTGAAGCAACTACTGAACAAAGAAAATGGGATTTAGCATTATCAACAAATAAACTTTATATAAAAATTGCCCCTGAAGATGGTTTTGGATTGGAATTAAATTCCAAAGTGCCTGGGTTGACTAATAATGTAACAGATGTTGAATTGGAATATTGTGTCGCATGTAATGCGTATGGTAATATGCCAGAAGCGTATGAAAAATTACTATTAGATATAACAAATGGTCATAAGACCTTATTTACAAGATGGGATGAAATCGAATATTCTTGGGCTTTTATTGATGCTGTTAAAGCCGTTAAACCTGAACTAGTGATTTATAACGACTATGATGAGTTAAAGACTTTAATAAAGGCGAAAACTAAGGAGGATATGATATGAAACGATATGATGTCACGATGACGATTGATCAAGATATGCAAGTGTATAAAAATATGGCTTCTAAAAAACCAGTGTTTGATGTCATTGCTGATTTTGATCGTTATGATTATCATGAAACGAATATCACGATGAATGTGCATACTGGCACGCATATGGATTTCCCACTTCACATGATCAAAGATGGTGAGACATCATCGATGCTCGATTTAAACCGTATGATTGGCACGGTGAAAGTATTCGATTTAACTCATGTGATGGATGCCATTACGAAAGAAGATGTAGAACAGTTAGCTATCGCACCTAAAGATAATGTTTTTTTTAAAACCTCAAATAGTTTCTCTGACTCTTTTGAACCTGAGTTTATTTATATTAAACATGATGCAGCTGATTATCTATCTGCACTGAAGTTAAATATTGTCGGTGTTGATGGGTTAGGTGTTGAACGAGGACAACCTGGTCATCCGACACATCTTGCTTTCATGGCCTCTCATACGTATATTATCGAAGGCTTAAGGTTAAAAGAAATAGATGCTGGTATTTACTATATGTATGCATTACCTTTGAAAATAAACGGTATGGACGCATTACCTATGCGCGTCATTTTAGAGGATGTATGATTAGATTAGCAATATTAAAAGATATCAATCAAATTTGGAAATTAAGATGTATGACATCTGATTTGCTTCATGAGCGAGGTATTGATCAATGGCAGTCTCAATTTCCAACGAAAGAACAATTTATCAATGATATCAATACTGAAGAGTTTTACGTGATGGAAGTTGATCATAAAATCATTGGTATGATGGCATTAAAGTCAGGTGTTGAGCCAACTTATGATGTCATATATGATGGCAATTGGCACGAAAATTTACCATACATGACCATCCATAGGATTGCCGTTGATCGTGCATATAAATCGCATGGTTATGGCTTAAAATTACTTGATTTTGCCAAGAAAAAAGCATCCACTTTAGGCTATCATTACATGCGCATTGATACACATGAAGATAATCAAGCAGCCATTAGACGTTTTACCCAATTTGGGTTTGTTTACTGTGGCTATATTTTATTATCTGAAGATCATCCAACAACACGTAAACGACTCGCTTATGATATGACATGGGAGATAAAGCATGAAAATTCTAATTAATTCAAAACATTTTAATATGTCAGAATTTAAATTATTAATAACACATCTTGATGATGTGACTTTTACTGATGATTTCAATGATCTCGACATTGATGCAATGATTACATGGCCAAGTGCCATTAGGGCTGACATATTGGATCAATATCCTGATTTAAAACTTATTATGCTACCTTCAGCTGGTTATGATAAAGCCGATTTATCTTACCTCAAAAAACGTCAAATTGTTTTGACAAATGCACGCGGTGTTTATGACATTCAAATTGCTGAAGACGTTCTTTCGAAAATATTATATTTCAATCGAAACATGAGATTATTTCAAGAGAATATGAATCAATCTATATGGCATTATGAAGGTTCGTTTGCAGAGATTTATGGTAGTACTGTTGGTATCATCGGTGCTGGATCCATTGGTCAGAGGATTGCAAAAGTTATGAAAGGTTTTGATGCACATGTCATTGGTTATCGAAGAAATGAAGAACCACTACCTGACTTTAATCAAATATATACAGGTGATAAAGGCTTACAAAAACTTTTAAAGGTAAGTGATTATGTTATTTTAGCAGTACCCTTGAACGATAAAACGACATATTTGATTGATGAAGATGCATTAAGATTAATGAAAAAAAATGCGCTCATAATTAACATTGCAAGAGGTAAAGTAATTGAACAAAATGCACTAATTAAGGCACTAAACGAAGGATGGATTAGAGGTGCTGCACTTGATGTCACCGAGATAGAGCCATTACCGTCTGAAAGCCCATTATGGCATGCTAAAAACCTCTTCATTTCACCACATGTAGCGGGGAGTTCACCGAAAGCGCATACACGAGTTAATGCCTTACTAGAAAGATTAATCAATCAATTTAGATCTAATGAGCCAATCGACAATAGAATTTGCTAAATAGACATAAGTGAGTGTTGAACACTCACTTTTTTTTACCCTAAAACAGTTGACAAAATAAGATAGTATGATAGAATAAGACATAGATATTTTGAAATTCAAAATAATTATGTTTTTAACAATAAATATGATTTTATGTAACCTTAGTTACAATCGATTAAAAAAATCAAAAATAAAGGGTTAAAGCGTGAAAATATGACAATCAAAGAAATACAAGGAATCATTAAGGATTTTGAAAAGTCAAGTTTAAGGACACTTGAAATTGAAGCAGATGGTGTTAAGATCAAATTATCAAAGAATGAGTATAATGAAACATTCATACCTACGACGATAAAAGAAGTTCATCAAGAACCAGTTGTAGCAACCAGTCATAAAGTTAATGGACACACTGTAAATGCACCCCTTGTTGGTACATATTATAGTGCCTCAACACCGGGTGGCGACCCATTTGTAACAGTTGGACAACCTGTTAAAAAAGGTGATGTTGTTTGTATTATAGAAGCGATGAAAATCATGAATGAAATTACAGCACAAACGGATGGAAAAATAGGCGAAATTCTTGTAAAAGACAAGGACGTTGTGAGTTTTGATCAACCTCTCATGACGATTGTGAAGGATTATGAAGCATAAAGTATTAATTGCCAACCGTGGGGAGATTGCTGTCAGAATTATTCGTGCTTTAAAAGAATTGGGAATTGAAACGGTCGCTGTTTATGCGAAAGCCGATAAAGATAGTTTACACGTGAAGCTTGCTGACGAAGCGATTTGTATAGGTGAAGCAGCAAGTAAAGATAGTTATTTAAATATGAATCAAGTATTAAGTGCTGCTGTGGCAACAGGATCGAATGCGATTCATCCTGGTTACGGCTTTTTGTCTGAAAATCCAACATTTGTTGAAATGGTCGAAAGTTGTGGGATTAAATTTATTGGTCCAAAAGCATCATCCATTAAACTAGCAGGGGATAAAGCAGCTGCAAGAAAAGCTGCTAAGAAGGCGAATATTCCTATTGTAGAAGGTAGTGAGGATGTCGTCGAAGATGTAGAAGAAGGATTAAAGATTGCAAAAACGATTGGTTATCCTGTCATGATTAAAGCTGCAAGTGGTGGTGGTGGTCGAGGTATATCTATTGCGAGATCACCGAAAGAATTTAAAGATGCATTTAATCGAACATCATTAGAAGCTGAATCTAGTTTTGGTAATCCGATGTTATATGTTGAGAAATTTATTGAATCTCCAAGACATGTTGAAATCCAAATATTAGCGGATGAATATGGTAATGTGATTCATTTGTTTGAAAGAGATTGCAGCATGCAACGAAGAAATCAAAAGATGATTGAAGAAACACCATCCCCATTTATTTCAGACAGTGTGAGACATAAATTAGGATTAGCTGCTGTTCGTCTAGCGAAGGCGATAAAATATGAGAATGCAGGTACAGTTGAGTTTTTAGTTGATCAAAAAGGCGACTTCTATTTTATTGAAATGAATACGAGAATTCAGGTTGAACATCCAATAACTGAATTAGTAACTGGTGTCGATCTAGTGAAAGAACAAATTCGGATTGCCTATGGTAAAGAACTTGATATGAAACAACGTGATATCAAACCGACAGGTTGTGCGATTGAATGTCGAATTAATGCAGAAGATCCATTAAATAATTTTATGCCAACCCCAGGTAAAATTACAAATGTGTTATTTCCTGGTGGATTAGGTGTCAGATTAGATACGCATATTTATCCTGGTTATGTCGTACCACCATTTTATGATTCTATGCTAGCTAAACTTATCGTGCATGCACCAACGAGATTAGAAGCGATAAGAAAAATGAGGGTTGCTTTAGAACAGTTTATGGTAGAGGGTATTAAAACCAATATTGAATATCAATACCTTATTATGCATAATCCTGATTTTATTAAAGGTAATTATGATACTGGATTTATCGAAAGATTTAATAATTTGGTAAAGGATGTTGACGATGAATGATTTTATTGAAGAACGGAAGAAGAGACTAGATCGTTTCAAGAAAACTGTTCGTAAAAAGACGACAACATCAGAACCAATCGATATTCCAAGTGGTTTATTCATAAAATGTGATCGTTGTCAAGCAGCTATATATGAAAAAAACTTAAAAGCCAATCAACTTATATGTCCATATTGTGACTACCATTTTAGAATGTCTTCATTAGAACGCATGGATAGTATTGTTGATACAGGTTCTTTTAAACCTTTATTTGAAGATGTGACGTCTTTGAATCCATTAGAAATGGAAGGGTATGAAGAAAAAATTCTAAGAGCTAAAACAATCAGTTCATTAAGCGAAGCTTTTTATTCAGGTACAGCTAAGATTGTTGGTTTACAAGTTGCAATTGGTGTATTAGATAGCTTTTTTATGATGGGAAGTATGGGAAGTGCCGTTGGTGAACGCGTAACGAGACTAATTGAGTACGCAATGGCAGAAAAATTACCTCTCATCATTTTTTCTGCTAGTGGTGGTGCAAGAATGCAAGAAGGTATTCTATCCCTCATGCAAATGGCGAAAACCTCAGCTGCATTAGCTAAGTTAGATGAAGCAGGTCTGCTCTATATAAGTATTTTGACAAATCCAACCACTGGTGGTGTTGCTGCAAGTTTTGCGTCGTTAGGTGATGTCATTATTGCTGAAAAATCAGCATTAATTGGATTTGCAGGTGCAAGAGTGATTAAACAAACGATTAATCAAGATTTACCTAAGGGATTTCAAACAGATGAATTTCAACTAAAACACGGACAAGTGGATATGGTTATTGGACGTAAAGATATGCGTAAAACACTATATCAATTGTTGCAGTTACATGGGGTGAAATCATGAACGCATGGGATCGTGTACAACTAGCAAGACATCCGAAAAGACCAACAGCAGAAGTGTTAGTTAAAGCCTTATTTACGGATTTTATTGAAATGCATGGAGATCGTTCATATGGTGATGATCGTGCAATTATTGGCGGTATTGCATCATTTAAAGGAAAACCTGTAACGATTATCTATGAAGAAAAAGGTCGAACAACGGCTGAAAAGATTGAACACAATTTTGGTATGCCACATCCTGAGGGATATAAGAAAGCATTGCGTTTAATGAAACAAGCAGAGAAATTCAAAAGACCCATTATCACAATTATTGACACACCAGGTGCTTATCCAGGTATTGAAGCTGAAGAGCGTGGACAAGCCAGAGCGATTGCTGATAATTTAATGCAAATGAGTAGACTGAACACACCTGTTTTAACGATTGTGTTATCGGAAGGTGGATCTGGTGGTGCATTAGCGATTGGCGTTGCAGATTATTTATTTATGTTCGAAAATGCCATTTATTCGATTTTATCACCAGAAGGTTTTGCATCTATTTTGTATAAGGATGCTAATAAAGCGAAAGATATTGCACCTTTAATGAAACTAACAGCAGAAGATTTATTATCCTTTCATGTGATTGATGAAATCATACCTGAAGGAGATGGATTGCACGTTGATCAAAGAACAGGATTTAAACTTTTAGAAGAAGCAATCATTAAATCCTTAAGCACTATATCAAAAATGAAAATGAAAGATCGTTTAGACAAACGATATCTCAAATATAGACAAATGGGATTATTTCAAGAAGGAGATATTAATGAAACCAATAAACATAGCCATTAAGGGTAGCGGAAAGTATGTCCCAAGTGGTATCATAACCAATGAGGACTTAGAAAAAATAGTTGATACATCAGATGAATGGATTGTTACAAGAACGGGTATAAAAAAAAGACATAAAGCAGAAAATGAATCAGTAACTGATTTAGCTTATAATGCTGCTATTAACGCGATTGAATCTGCACAATATGATGTCAAAAAGATTGATTTGATTGTGGTTGCAACCATTACTAATTCACTGAGAACACCATCTGTTGCAAACGAAATTCAAAGACGTTTAGGGTTAGAACATGATGTTATGAGCTTTGATCTTACTGCTGCATGTACAGGTTTCATTTACGGTATGGATGTCGCAGCTTCGTTACTCACATCAGGACGCTTTAAAGCAGCACTTGTCATTGGTGCAGAAACACTAACAAATGTTGTTGACTATACAGATAGAAACACATGTATTTTATTTGGTGATGGTGCTGGTGCAGTCATTATGGAACATACTACAGAAGACAAACCAAGTTATTATTATTCAGCGGCTATCGGTGATCCTAATGGTTATTTGACGGTTGAAGACCATATTAAAATGGACGGTAAACGCGTTTATTTATTTGCTGTGGACGCGATGCAGAAAGGCATTGAAAGAATGCTTGAGGAATCAGGTTTATCAATGGATGATATAGACGCGATTATTCCACATCAAGCTAACTTTAGAATTATTCAAGCAGTTGCTAAAAATATGAACGTGGATATTAATAAGTTCGTGATGAACATTGCTGAATATGGCAATACATCTGCAGCGAGTATCCCGATTACACTTAATGAATATTTAGATGAAAATCATAAACCCGGTCAAAAACTGATATTTGTAGGTTTTGGTGGTGGGTTTACATGGGGCAGTGCCCTAATTACACTTTAGGAGAAACGTTATGAAAAATTTTGCAGAAATGTTAGGGATTAAATATCCAGTTATTCAAGGTGGCATGGCGAATATTGCAACCGCTGAATTAGCGTCAGCAGTATCAAATGCTGGTGGCTTAGGTTTAATTGGTGCAGGTGGTTATGATGCAGAATGGGTCAGGAATGAAATTAGAAAATGTAATCAATTAACAGATAAACCATTTGGCGTTAATATTATGCTGATGAGCCCTCATGCTGCTGATATAGCGAAAGTCGTTGTTGAAGAAGGCGTTAAAATCATCACAACTGGTGCGGGTTCTCCCGGTATTTTTATGGATGAATGGAAGAAAAACGGTATTACTGTTATTCCTGTTGTTCCATCTGCTGCACTTGCTAAACGCATGGAACGTATGGGTGCGGATGCCGTTGTTTGTGAAGGCACAGAAGCAGGTGGTCATATTGGTGAACTAACAACGATGGCAATGGTACCTCAAGTGGTAGATGCTGTAAATATCCCAGTGATTGCTGCTGGTGGTATTGCTGATAAAAGAGGTGTCTTAGCAGCATTTGCTTTAGGAGCAAAAGGTGTGCAAATTGGGACAGTCTTATTAGCAACTAAAGAATGTCCAGTTCATGAAAACTATAAACATATGGTCGTTAAAGCAAAAGATACAGATACAGTCGTGACTGGAAGACAGACAAAAGCTCCTGTGCGTGTGATTAAAAATATGATGTCAACTGAATATTTATCAATGAGTTTACAAGGTGTTGATATCATGGAATTAGAGAAACTTACGCTTGGTTCACTAAGGCGTGCAGTATTTGAAGGTGATGTTGAGCGTGGTTCATTTATGGCAGGCCAATCTGCAGGTTTAGTTCACAGTATTAGAACAGTCAAAGAAGTATTATCAGATTTATTTGATTCTGTGAATGAATATAAAGATCAATTGGAAGTGATGTAATGCATAAACTCGCTTTAATTTTTTCCGGTCAAGGTAGTCATTATGTCGGCATGGGATTAGATTATAAATCGAATTTATTTAGACAAGCACATGATATATTAGGATATTGTCCCAAAGATGTCCTTGCAGATCAAGAAAAACTGGATCAAACATTATATGCACAACCTTTAATTGTTTTAAAGTCAATTATAGGATTTGAAACCATTAAAGATTTGGTTAAATTTGATGGTGTTTTAGGATTTAGTCTAGGTGAATATAGTGCATTATACGCAGCTGGTGTATTTCATTTTACTGATTTAATGAAACTTGTTTCTGTGAGAGCAAACTTGATGCAAGAAGCAACCCTTTTAAATCCAGGTGCGATGGCTGCAGTGATTGGTATAGAAGAAAGTGTTATTCAAGATGTATGTGATACACTTCACCAAAATGTCATCATTGCCAATTACAATAGTCCTAGTCAATATGTTATCTCAGGAGATGACAAAGAAGTCGATAAAGCGATTGACTTGTTAAAAGAAAAAGGAGCGAGACGTGTAGTTAAACTCAATGTATCGGGCGCATTTCATTCTCATTTAATGGCACCAGTAAGCGATAAATTCAGTCATGAACTAGAAGCGTTTGAAGCATTGAAACCACAGGTACCTGTTTATATGAATAAAACAGCACTACCTTTGGAAAAAGATCATTTAAAATATTTAATGGCTGCACAAATAAGTCATCCTGTACAGTTTATTAAATCGATTGAAAACATGAAAAAAGATGGATTTACGCACTTTTTAGAAATTGGTCCTGGAAAAACACTAAGTGCATTTGTGAAAAAAATTGATCGTGATTTAGAGGTCATGAATTTTGATACATTCGAACAATTAGAAGATGTGAAAGGATGGTTAAAAAATCATGGATTTACAAAATAAAGTTGCCCTAGTTACGGGTGGTGCTTCTGGGATAGGAGAAGCGATTACGCGTGTGTTAGCAAGCCATCATGCAGCTGTGGTGATTAATTATAATCATAGTGCTGGCAAAGCAGAAAAGTTAGTTGAAGAAATTGTGAATAATGGTGGTAAAGCCATTGCTGTTCAAGCAGATATTTCCAATGCTGAAGATGCAAAGCGTTTAGTTGATGAAGCGGTTAAGACTTTTGGTGGTTTGGATATTGTAGTAAATAATGCAGGTATCACAGATGATGCATTAATTTTAAGAATGTCTGAAGATCAATTCAATCGCGTGATTGATACTGATCTAAAAGGCGTTTGGCATGTCTGTAAATATGCAGCAAGACCACTTTTAAAATCGACATCTGGTCGATTAATTAACATCACAAGTGTGTCAGGTATGACAGGTAATGTTGGTCAATCTAATTATAGTGCTGCTAAAGCAGGTGTGATTGGATTAACTAAAACATTAGCGAGAGAATTTGCCAGTAGATATGTCACAGTGAATGCAGTAGCGCCAGGTTTCATTGATACAAACATGACAAGTAAACTAAGTGAAGATGTGGTTCATGCGTTCATGGAAACAATCCCACTTAAACGCTTTGGGAAACCAGAAGAAGTAGCTCATGCAGTTTTATTTTTAGCGAGTGATGAAGCGGCGTATATTACTGGACAAGTATTATCTGTAAATGGAGGCATGGTGATATAAATGGAAAAAGAACGTGTTGTGATTACTGGTATGGGACTTGTCAGTCCTGTTGGATTATCAGTGGAAGAATCATTTAATAATATGTTAAAAGGTGTTAATGGTATTGACTATATAACACTCTATAATACCGACAATTGGAAGGTAACGATTGCTGGTGAAGTTAAAAATATTGATTTTGATCATTATTTAGACAAAAAAGAGTCAAAGCGTAATGACCGTGTGACTAATTTAGCATTAGTTGCTGCACAGGAAGCATGGGCACAATCTAAACTTGAGGGTGTTAAATTAGATCCTTATCGTTTTGGTATGTTGGTTGGTTCTGGTATAGGTGGTCTAAATACGATATTCGAAGAAACGAAAAAGAGTGTCACACGTGATCCTTCACGTATATCACCTTTTTTCATTCCTAATGCGATTATTAATATGGTTGGTGCAAAACTGGGTATGATTTATCAAGCAAAAGGACCTAATCTTCCACAAGTTACCGCATGTAGTGCTGCTACAAATTCGCTTGGTGAAGGTTATCGATACATTAAAGATGGTTATTTGGATGTCGTGATGTCTGGTGGATCAGAATCACCAATCAATGAAATTGGTGTCGGTGGATTTGCGAGTCTTCGTGCACTAGAACCATCAAATGATCCAACACGTGCAAGCCGTCCATTTGATTTAACGCGTAATGGATTTGTGATTGCAGAAGGTGCTGGTATTTTCATCTTAGAATCATATACACACGCTAAAAAACGTGGTGCGAAAATTCTAGCAGAAATCGTTGGCTATGGAACAACAGCTGATGCATTTCATATGACCGCACCAGATGAAGAAGCAAATGGTATCACAAGGGCTTTACAAGATGCCTTAAAAGATGCTAACATAGAACCTGAAGAAGTTGGCTACATTAATGCACACGGTACGTCAACAACATTAAACGATAAATTGGAAACTTTGGGGATAAAAAGAGCATTTGGTAAGCATGCTTATGATTTAAACATAAGCAGTACTAAATCGATGACTGGTCATGCACTAGGTGCGTCTGGTGCTATTGAATCGGTTTCCGTGATCAAAGCATTAGAAACATCAATGATACCACCAACGATTAATTATGAAACCCCTGATCCTGATTGTGATCTAAACTACACTGTTAATAAAGCGGTTAAGAGAGATATGACTTACGCAATGAACGTTAATGTTGGATTTGGTGGACAAAATGCGGTGGTCATATTTAAACGAGGAGAAGATGTATGACAAGAAAAGAAATAGAAGCAATCATACCACATAGAGATCCGTTTTTATTACTTGATGAAATCGTTGATTTTGAATCAATGAAACATGGAACTGGTATTAAACATGTCAAGGTTGATGAAGACTACTTTAGAGGTCATTTTCCTGAAAAACCTGTGATGCCAGGTGTATTAATTGTCGAAGCACTTGCTCAAACTGGTGCGGTCGTGATTTTATCGAATCCAGATTTTAAAGGAAAAATTGCTTATTTTACAGGTTTAAAGAGTGTGAAATGGCGTAAAAGTGTCTTTCCAGGCGATACGTTAGAGTTAAATGTCGAAATTACTAAAGTACGTGGTTCATTTGGGTTTGGTTCAGGTAGAGCATACGTAGGTGAAGATTTAGTTTGTGAAGCTGAGCTTAGTTTTGCTATTAACTAATGTTTACATTATTAGAATTTGATGATGTTGACTCAACGTCATCAATATTAAAAGAACACTATAGCTCATTTCCACATTTTACAGTTATTCGTACAAATTATCAAAAATTTGGCCGTGGTCAATTTGATCGTGTTTGGGATGCTGAAGCTGGCAAAAACGTATTAATGTCTTTACTTTTAAAAGATATTCATATCAATACGATTAACAACATTAAAAACCAAACGGTTGCTGTTTTAATGCATGTTCTGAAAACATATGGTATTAAAGCGACATTTAAAGCACCTAATGATTTATACGTGGGTCATGAGAAAATTTGTGGTATTTTGATTGAAACAAAAGCCAATCATAATCAATTAGATTATGCCGTTATTGGTATTGGATTAAATGTCAATCAAAAAAAATTTGGTAATTATAAGGCAACCTCAATGTCAAATATTTTGAATAAAGTATTGGATTTGAAAGTCGTATTTTATGATATATTTATCGGACTTGAAAAAACATTTAAAGAGGATTAAAAATGACTAAAAAAACACAATCGTTACTTATTGTATTTACACTTTATGCGTTAGGTGCTGTCTTAGCAGCATTCACTTTCTTCATGTTACCGTTTAGTACGGTAATATCACTTTTGATTGCTGATGTTGTTTACACGTTATTCATTTATGTGTTCAGTCTAATCTTGAAGAATGCAAGTCTATATGACCCTTACTGGAGTGTTATACCACCTGTATTATTGATATTTGTCGCAGTACAAGTCGGTCAACCTGTGTCAATGGGTGTCATTTTCATGTTATTTGGATTATCATTCTGGTCAATCAGATTAACGTATAACTGGATAAAGCATTGGACTGATTTTACGTATTTGGATTGGCGTTATAAAAACTTTCAAGAGGCTAATCCTAAGTTATATTGGTTATCAAATTTATTTGCGATTCAACTTACACCAACATTGATTGTATTTGCACAAATCGCACTTGGTGTTTATGTAATTGAAGCAAATCCGGCATTAAACCTTTTAACGGTTATCGGGACGTTGATGATGATTGTTGCTGCTGTGATTCAATTTATTGCTGATGCACAAATGGATGCTTTCAAAGAAGCAAATCAAGGCACAAAGGCATGTATTGATGATGGATTGTGGCGGTACTCAAGACATCCTAACTATTTAGGTGAAGTCACTGTTTGGTGGGGATTATATTTAATCTATTATTCAGTTGAAGGCTTTAATCCTTGGATGATATCACCACTCATTATGACGGCATTATTCCTGTTTATTAGTATTCCGATGATGGAAAAGAAAATATTGAAAACCAGACCTGAATATAAAGCGTATCAAGATCAAGTTTCCATGTTCTTTTTCTGGCCAAGAAAACAAGTCGAAGAGCAAATGGAAGAAACAGATTGACACTTTCGAATTATTTGCTATAATAGACGAAGGGAATGACTGTCTCCCTTAGCGAAAGCTAAAACCGCAAAAGCGCTGATGACATCTACAACAATTTTTGTTGTAGATTTTTTTATAGGAGAATGAATATGTTACTATCTATTGCTTTAATCATCTTAATCAGCCTAAGTCTGGCAACCATTTTTGAAAAGTTAAAATTGCCAGGTATTTTAGGGATGTTACTATCAGGTGTTCTATTAGGTCCATTTGTGTTTAACCTCATAGATCCAGCGATTTTAGGCATTTCAGGAGATTTAAGGGAGATTGCTTTAATTGTGATATTGATTAGGGCAGGTCTATCACTTGATTTAAAGGATTTAAGAGAAGTAGGAAGACCTGCGATTTTCTTATCGTTTTTGCCTGCGACGATTGAAATATTGGCGATTACGTTTATCGCACCACTCTTTTTTGATATTTCTTATTTGACGGCTATGACAATGGGAGCTATTGTAGCAGCTGTATCGCCAGCTATTGTCGTACCAAGAATGATCAAATTAATTGAGAAGAAATACGGGAAAGATCATAAAGTACCACAGATGATTTTGGCAGGTGCGTCGATTGATGACATATATGCGATTATTATATTCACCGTAGGTATCAATTTAAGTAAAGGTCAAGATTTTAGTTTTCTAACGATATTAAATATACCGTTATCCATTTTATTAGGTGCTTTATTAGGTATTAGTGTTGGTTTGGGTTTGGTTTGGTTCTTTAAGACATTTCATTTACGGGATACTGTAAAAGTGATGTTAATATTTGCATTCGGCTTTCTATTTATTACGCTTGAGGATCTAGTTCAACCATGGATTGCTGTATCAGGACTACTTGCTGTGATGGCAATTGCAATGACGATCAATCAAAGACATAATCTTTTATCTAATCGCCTTATAAAGAAGTTTGAAAAGATTTGGGTTACAGCAGAAATTATGCTATTTGTTTTAGTCGGTGCCTTAGTTGACATCACGGTATTAGTTGATGCAGGGTTGTTCTCTGTACTATTAATAGTGGTAGCTTTAATGTTTAGAATGTTTGCTGCATATTTATCAACGATAAAAACGAATCTTACAGGTAAAGAAAAATGGTTTACGGTATTATCATATACACCTAAAGCGACAGTTCAAGCAGCGATTGGTGCGATACCTCTAGCTCTAGGATTACCTCATGGTGATTTGATTTTACTTGTTTCGGTACTTGCTATTGTCATTACTGCGCCATTTGGTGCGATTATGATGGATAGGACCTATAAACACTTACTTGTGCAAGAAATAGATGAGAATGAGGCAATTTAAGGTAAAATAGTAGTTAGATAGCCTTAAGGCTATTTGGGAAAAGATAAAAATAATGTTAAAATAGTGTCAACATAGATTTAAAAAGTTAGGCTTGAATTGAAAAGCATACAAGGAGAAATTTATGAAACGCAACAAGTTTGTCGTCATTGGATCAGGAAGATTAGGATCGAATATCGCGACTAAAATGTCAGAACAAGGTGAAGACGTTATTATTATTGATGCGACGGATGATTCTTTTAGAAAATTACAAGAATCCTTTTCAGGTTATCAAGTTGTTGGTGATGCAACAGATTTATCTGTTTTAGATAATGCGTTTATTAAGCAAGCTAAAGCAACCGTCATCACGACAGATAACGATAATGTCAATATCTTCTTAGCACATGTTTGTTATTACGTTTATAATGTACCAAAAATTGTTGTTCGCTTAGCAGATACAGATAAAGGTAAATTATTAGAAGGTACGAATATTAAAGCTATCTATCCGTTTAATTTATCATTATCAGAATTTGATGATTTAAATGAAAGCGAGGAAGAACTATGAAAATCGTTCTAACAGGTGGTAAACACGAGTCAGATTATATTATTTCATTGCTAAAGAAAAAGCATAATCTCATCGTGATTAACCAAGATCCTTCATTTGCTGAATATATTTCATCACATAATGATATTGATGTCTTTCCAGGAGACCCTACAAAGGCGTATACACTTTCAGATGCAGATGCTAAAAATGCGGATGTTTTCTTAGCATTATCAGATAATGATACGGATAATTATATCGCTTGTATTACTGCAAAAAGATTATTTAATATTAAACGAACGGTTGCGAAAGTTAAAAATCCTAAAAACGTTGAACTCTTTAAACGTTTGGGTGTGGACTCTGTAATCAGTTCTACGTATTTACTTGCACAGACCATTTTAAATGAATCTTCAATTGAAAATATCATTAAGACATTATCTATAGAAGATGAAAAGATTGTGATGCTTGAATTAGGTATTGAAGCTGATTATCAACTCGTTGATAAAAAGATTATGGATATTCAATTTCCAAAACGCGTTAATATTAGTTGTATTTTCCGTGATCCTCATGTCATTATTCCTGATGGATCTACTGTCATTCAACCAGATGATAAGTTAATTCTTGTAACAACACCAGATCATCAAGATGAACTGGTCGACTTCGTACAACGGAAAAGGTAAATAATGGATAAAAAGATTACATCAGGATATCCACTTATTTTCAATTATCTTGGGATATTCGCTATTTTAATTGGTATTATTAATGCCTTGCCATTGGCGGTTATTTTATTCTATCCGGATGAAGTAACCTATTTATGGCACTTTTTAGCGCCATCTTTAATGACGATTTTTATTGGACTAGTCATCATATTAATCTTTAAAGGTAGAGAAAAAGGACGTTTAGAGCGTTCTCAAGATGCAATCTTGGTTGTCTCTATTTGGATTATGGGGATTTTGACATCCGCAGTACCTTTTATGTTAACTGGTACATATAATTTTACACAAAGTGTATTTGAAACAACGTCAGGATATTCTACGACTGGTTTAACGGTCGTTGATGTGACACAAACAGCACATATATTCTTATTCTTTAGAAGTATGTTACAACTTGTTGGTGGGGTTGGGTTAGTCTTGGTATTAACATCAGCTATTTCTGATAAGTTTGGTATGAGACTTTATAGTGCTGAAGGACATAGTGATAAACTGGTTCCTAACTTAATTAAATCTGGACGTATCATCATGTCAATATATTTAGGGTATATTGCAATAGGTGCAATATTTCTTGTGATATTTGGTATGAATGTCTTTGATGCAATAAACCATTCCATTTGTGCAGTCGCAACCGGTGGTTTCTCAACACAAGCAGGTTCTATTGGCGCTTATAATAGTGTTGGTATTGAAACTACGATTATTGTCTTAATGATTTTAGGTGGTACCAATTTCTTCGTCCACTTGATGTTATTAAGAGGTAAGCTAAAGAATGTCTTTGGACATGTTGAAATCAAATTATTAGGATTATTACTGATTATCTTTATCCCTCTCATGACCATTAACTTTATTACTTCTAATGGTGCAGGATTTGGTGAATCATTAAGAATTTCAACCTTCCAGTTTGTCTCAGCAGTGACAGGTACTGGTTATCAAACTGTTGCAGGGTTCGCACCTGTATCAACAGTCATACCGGTTTTCTCGTTAAGTGTGATTATACTTGTGATGGTTTTAGGTGCAGGTTTAGGCTCAACAGCTGGTGGTATGAAACAATATCGTGTCGCATTAGCATTTAAGAGTTTATGGTGGCATATTAAGGAACAAACTACCCATCATAAGACGATAAGAACGAGGTTTATATCTAAATTGGGTACACAGACAGTCGTTCAAAAAGAAGATATTAACCAGAACTATGCATTCTTAATGGTCTATATTCTAGTACTCGTTGCAGGAACATTTGTATTTACTGCGTATGGATATTCACTCATGGAATCACTTTTTGAATTCTCTAGTGCATTAGGTACCGTTGGACTTTCTGTAGGCATTACAGGTTATAATGCACCAGCCGGTATTCATTGGACATCTATTATTGGTATGTTTATGGGTCGTCTTGAATTCTTTGTCATATTCGTTGCAATCGCAAGAATCGCAACCGATACCAAAAGAATTGTAAGTAAACAATAATAACCGTGAATTAAATCACGGTTTTTTTTTGTGATAAAATATGATTGTAAGTTATCGTTTATTAATGCATCTTATCGAAAAATCCTTTGATTAGTGTACTTTCTATAGTAAGTTAGGGTTAGGAGGAGTTGGCGTGTTCAAAATTATTTGGAACAAGTCTGATTATGAATTACTGACAAAAAGAATGAGCGAATCTAAACATTTTAAACTTATCGATGATCCAGATTTAATTGAAGCAGGTAAGATTGGTATTATTTGTGAAGAACAAGAGATGGACCAAATCAAACCTATTCTAGAACAAATCGAATTCGATAAAGCTTTAATGGTTTTTCCGACCACATCTGGTTGGGTACAGATTCCACTCAATCGTATTCTGTTTATCGAATCATTTGGTGAGGAGATTGACATGCATTTGGTTGGTAATCGCACAGAGAAGGTTAAACAACCACTCTATCAGATTGAAGACATGTTAGCAAACTATCGTTTTGCAAGAATAGCGAAATCGTATATCGTCAATTTAAGAAAAATTAAGTATATTAGTCTAAGTATGAATGCTAAGCTTAATTTAGAGTTGACAGATGATTCGCATCTTTATGTGTCTCGTGCTTACGCAAAATCCTTCAAAGAAATATTAGGGCTTAAATAGGAGGTATCTTTATGACAGTATTAGGTTGGATTGTTATCAGTGTCTTTAGTGTTTTAGCGTTATTAATTACGACAAAAGCAATTGTGGAATTTATTTGGAATAGAAGATTAAATGCATTTAAAGTAAGTGAACATATATCAAAAGTTAAAATGCCTGTTGAAAGATGGGTTAAGTACGGGTATAGTTTGGCATTAAGTGCCGCTGTTATCGTCGTATCTGTATTTTCTGGTATGTTCTCACCTGTTGTACCACTTGGTGATAAAACGTTAGTTAACGCGAACAGAGTGGGCAATGAAGTCACTTTAAATCATTTAATCAATGATTATCTACGTGATTCAGGTAATTATAATTATTATCCTGAGTTTGGCGCAGAAGATTTAGCAGATGTTCCGACTGCAGAATCAAGAGATCACACAGATACCAATGTGCAAGTTGAAGGTGTGGATGAAGGTGATGTATTAAAGACGGATGGTTATCGTGTTTTTTATGCACCAAGATATTATAACGTGATTGAAGTGTTAGATATTGAAGATGATCACACGATGACACATGTTGAATCAATGGTCATTGATGACTTTAGAGTGGATTCTCTTTATTTAACTGATGACTACTTGGTAGTCATTGGGTATCGATATGAAGAAATGATTTATCCGATGGATACACTTGATATGTATTGGGGATTTTACTTCTATGAGCAAACAGCATCAATTATCGTTTTCGATACGGATACACTTGAGGAAGTATATCGATTAGAAACAGATTTATCATTTATTGATCATCGTTTGATTGATAATACACTTTATATTGTCTCTACAAAATGGTTTTACATCGATCAAGAACCAAGACCTGAATTCGATGAAACCGTTAATGGCGAAACATCAAAAAGCTATTTGAGTTATATGGATATGTATTATTTTGATGATGTACCAGCATCTTCAATGACGGTGATTACATCTCTTGATTTAAATACGTTTACACAAAGTTCTCAAGGGTTTATTGGAGCAACCTCTCAAATTTACGTCACTGAAAATTCGATTTATTCATATTACACGAATTATAATTATACCGAAACAGCTGAAGGATATGATTATAACATTGAAACAAATATTGTAAAATACCATATTAATCAAGAAAATCAAACGATCGATTACGTGGCATCCACTAGTATTGAAGGTATCGTTGAAGATCGTTACTGGTTAGACGAATCAGGAGATTATCTACGGGTTGTTACAAGTCGTTCTTGGTGGGGAAATGATTTGCAGAATAGTCTTTATATTTTAAAAGAAAACCCCGAAACAGACACGTTTGATTTAGTGTCACTCATCGATGAAAACATTGGTCATGAAAATGAACATGTTGAATCTGTTCGTTTCCATGGTGATTATGTCAATATCGTGACATTTGAAAGAACGGATCCTTTATACACGTTTGATTTATCAGATCCAGAAAATCCTGTCATGTTAGATAATCCTATTGAAGAAGCTGGTTATAGTGAATATCTTCATATCTGGGATCAATCAAATCATGTGTTAGGTTTAGGCTTTCTAGATGCTAATGAAGATGGTAGAATCGATGGTATGAAATTATCTGCATATGACACAAATACTGGCACAATTCTTGATACAGATCCATATCCATATGAAGATGGTACTGGATGGCGTTATAGTTACACAGAAGCGATGTATAATCCGAAGGCACTCATGGTTAGTGTAGATTTAGGTTTATTTGGATTCCCAATGGTTTCATATCATTATGATAATGAAACATATAATTATACGTATCATACATCATTTGTAGTCTATCAAATTGACTTTAGTCAAAATAATGTTTTAGGTGAACCGATTATTATTGAACATGAATCAACTGACTGGTATAACCAAGTTGATCGTGGTGTGTATATTGATGGGTATATCTATACATTCTCAGCACATGAAATCCTCAGTTACAATTTATCTACAGAATTGTCCTTTGAACAATTGTTTATTAATTATGAACAATAAATTGAGAATGTAAAGATTTTATAAAGGAAGGTTATTCTAGCCTTCCTTTTTGTTTTCCGTATGGTAAGATATGTATGAAGAGGTGTATGTATGAAAAAAGTTATCGTTGGCTATGTGTGTGTTCATAACAGTTGCAGAAGCCAAATGGCAGAAGCATTAACAAAAAAATATTACGGTGATTTCTTTGAAGTCTACAGTGGTGGCACTGAAACAAAACCACAAATCAACCAAGATGCCGTTAAGACTATTTTGACTTATCATGATATTGATATGAATCAAACGCAACGTTCAAAATTGATTGATGAATTACCACCACAACTCGACGTTTTGGTGACGATGGGGTGTGCTGTTGAATGTCCTTTTATACCCACAAAACATAGAGAAGACTGGGGATTAGATGATCCTACAGGACATCCAGAGCAGGCATTTGTTGATACAATGCATCTGATTGAAGATAAGATTAAAAATCTAAAAAAACGTATTGAAAATAAAGAAATTAATTTAGATGAATAAGGCGATAAAATCGCCTTTTCTTTTATGATATAATGTGTGTATACATAAAAAAGAAAAGAGGTAATTCTTATGAAAGATCTCATCATTATAGGTGCTGGACCAGTTGGCTTATATGCTGGATTTTGTGCGGGATTAAGAAAGCTTGACGCGATGATTTTAGAATCATCATATGAAACAGGAGGGCAACTTTCTTTATATCAAGAAAAAGATATTTTAGATGTCCCTGGATTTACAAGTATTAAAGCAAAAGATTTAGGACAAGCATTACTTAAACAATACAAGACTTATGAAAAAGATGTGCCATTACACATTGGTGAAGATGTCTTAGAAATTCAAAAAACAGAAACACATTTTGAAGTAAAAACAGATAAGGGTAACTACCAATCCAAAAAGATTTTAATCGCTAATGGTGGTGGTAAGTTTTCACCTCGTCTCGTTGAAGGGTTAGAAGCTTCAAATTTGTATTATCATATTTATAAAGTCAGTGAATTTCATGGTCAAAATGTCGCGGTTCTAGGTGGTGGTGATTCGGCTGTTGATTGGGCAATCGCGCTACTTGAAGAAGCGAAATCTGTGACCTTGATTCATCGTAGAGAAGAATTTAGAGCACATCAATCCTCACTGGATATCTTTAAACAACGTGGTGGTAAGATTATCACCAATCATATCGTATGGGAATACGTGATGGACGAACGTCATATCACGTCATTAAAGCTTATGTGTAATGCCGATGAGTGTGTTAGAGCAATTAAGGTTGATGCTGTATGTGTTTTTTTTGGGCTTGCGAAAACAAAAGTAAATTATGCACCATGGCAAGTTGAATTTGACCACAAAGGTATTCGTGTTAATCAAGAGATGGAGTCATCTATTAAAGGTATTTACGCAGTTGGTAATGCAGCATCTTATGAGGGTAAGCAAGATATGCTTACCAGTGGGTTTGGAGAGGTTGTTACGGCAATAGGTGCGATTAATTTCGCGATTCATCCTGAACAAAAAGTACCGAGATACTCTTCAATGTTGAAGAAATAGAGGGTTATTATGTGGGACATTATTGTTAATTTTTTTACAGCTGCACCATGGTGGGAATTGTTACTTATATTTTTTGCTAAGCTGGTTGAAGTAACCATTGGTACGATGCGCATTATTCTCATATCTAAAGGTTATCGTAAGCCGGGTACGATTTTAGCTATTTTCGAGATTTTATTATGGGTCTTTGTTGCATCATCAGTGATTAGTGGTATTTTAGAAGCACCTATTAAAGGGGTTGTTTATTCACTTGGTTTTGCAGTTGGTGTTTATATTGGGTCTTTAATTGAAGGAAGACTTGCGATTGGTCGTATGATTATTCATGTCATTACATCTGTTAAAAATGCACCTTTAATCACGAGTGTCCTAAGAGAACAAGGACATGGGGTTACTGAAATCAACGCGAAAGGTAAACAATCTGATCGCATAGTATTGTTGTTATTTGTGAACCGTAAAAATAGACCAATTGTCATGAAATTAATTGAAGAGACAGATCCTAAAGCTGTTATAGCAGCAAATGAAGTCTCATTAATTCAAGGTGGCTTTGTCAGTCCTTGGCGAAAACTCGCAAAATAATGATTGTAAGTTTTGGTTGCATTAATTAAATAAATATGTATAATAAATAGTGCATGGAGTTATAGCTCAGCGGGAGAGCACCTGCTTGACGTGCAGGGGGTCGTGGGTTCAATCCCCTCTAACTCCACCATGCACATATGTAAAACCTATGCAAATAGGTTTTTTCTTTCCATCTCTTCAGGGTTATAAGATTATGGCGTATTGTTAGAAAAAGGTGAATTATGAATCAAGAACGTGAGCAGATGCTTGGTACTTTGAATGTAAAAAAATTGTTATTTAAACTTTCCGTTCCTGCAACATTTGGTATGGTTTTTAATGCTTTATATAATTTGGTTGACACGATATTTGTTGCACGTGGTGTGAATGAATTAGCTATTGGTGCGCTAACATTCGCCTTCCCTGTACAAATGATTTTACTAGCAATCGGATTAATGATTGGTATTGGTTCTGCATCGGTATATAGTCGTGCTTTTGGCAGAAAAGACTATGGAAAAATGGATAAAGCGGTAAATACAGCATTAGGTATCGATATTATTTTGGCTGGTATTATCATGCTTTTAGGTTATATCTTTTTAGATGATTTATTAAGATTCTTTGGTGCAACCGATATCAATATAGGTTATGGTCGAGATTATTTAAGCATTATTTTATTAGGTTTATTACCTATGACATTATCGATGGTTTTAAACAATCTTAGTCGCGCTGAAGGAAGACCTCAAGTCGCGATGATTACGATGATCATCGGTGCAGGTTTGAATATCATATTAGATCCTATCTTTATTTTTGGATTTGGTATGGGTGTACAAGGCGCAGCTATAGCAACTGTGATTGCACAAACTATGGCGTTTATATTCATTTTCACGACAACTTATGGCAAAAAATCATTATTGAAGATTCATATAACTCATTTCTTTAAATTCGATTTTCCACTCATACGTGAAACCTTAAGTGTTGGTTTTCCAACATTCTTAAGAAACGCAACTGCTGCTGTATTAGTGATTATTATTAATCGTCTTATAAATCGATATGTAGCCGTTGATCCGGCATTAACGATATCGATTTATGGCATCATTAATCGCGTCATTAATTTCACGTTTATGCCTGCCTTTGGAATCATTCAGGGATTGACACCAATAGTAAGTTATAATTATGGTGCGAAAAACTATAAGCGTCTAAAGGAAGCTATCACATTCGCAACTGAATTAATTGTTATTTATTTCATATTAGGATTTGTGTTCGTCATGACTTTAGCACCTCAGATATTCTCGATTTTCTCTGAATCTAATAATCAAACCTTTATTAGTGACGGAGCACAGGCAATCAGAATCATATCAATTGGATTCTTATTGGTCGGTTTCCAAGTCATTGTTAGTTCTGTTATGCAAGCATTCGGATATCCTATAAGGGCACTTATTGTAACGATATCAAGACAGGTGATTTTCTTCATACCATTCGTTTATATTTTAACTGCCTTGTATGGCTCTGTAGGTATTTGGATTGCATTTCCTGCCGCTGATATCTTGGCAGGCATTGTAGGACTAGTGATATTAATATTAGAAATGAAACATATTCATAATAAATCGTTAGAAGAACATATCGCGTTCGCATAAAAAAAAGGCTTTAAGCCTCTTCAACCCAATTTTGACTCCATTGATCAATGGCATCCATGACTGGTTTAAGAGCATAGCCTTTTTTTGTTAATGCATATTCAACCCGAACCGGTACTTCAGCATACACCGTACGCGTTATGATATCTTCAGCTTCTAATTCTTTTAAACGTTCAGAGAGAACTTTTCCACTCACTTGGATTTCTGATTCCAATAAACTAAATCGCTTAGCACCTTCCATCAGTTGATTAATGATTAGTCCAACCCAACGTTTGGATAATAATGTGCTTGCTTTTTCAAATTTGACACAAATAACAGGTTCCACCATCGTCATCACCTCTTATATTTATCTTAGCATAAAACTTTTTATAAGCAAATGATTTTACATTATCAAGTAACAAATATATAATAGGTTACGTAAAGTAAGTAAAGGAGGTCATGATGATGACAAACACTTTAAAAATAGGTATTATATTAGGTTCAACAAGAGAAGGACGTGTTTCACCACAAGTTGGTGAGTGGGTTAAAGAACAAAGTTTAACACGCGATGCATCATATGAAGTTGTCGATATTAGAGATTTCAATCTTCCATTATTGGGTGAAGATGGTGATCTATCAGGAACTAAAAAGTGGCAAGCTAAAATTGCTGAATTAGACGGTTATATATTCATTACTCAAGAATATAATCATGGATTAGCTGCATCATTAAAGAATGCGCTTGATTACTTGACTAGTGAATGGAACAATAAAGCAGCAGGCATCGTCTCATATGGTTCAATTGGTGGCGCAAGAGCAGCAGAACACTTAAGAGGTGTATTAGGAGAATTGCAAGTAGCTGATGTTCGTACTCAAGTATTGCTCTCTTTATTCACTGATTTTGATAATGGGGCATTTAAACCACAAGATTTACACTTAACCAATTTAAACACATTATTTGATCAAGTTGAAACATGGGCAACTGCTCTAAAAGCAATTCGCTAATAACATCTTTATAGATGATTATGATAGCACTCGTTAGTTAATACTAACGGGTTTTGTTTTTTATATTGACATGTAAATGATAAGTGCTATAATGATTTAGTATGGAAAACACTATAACAAAAGATGAGAAGAAACGTCGGTTAATATTATATGATAAGAATATTTATAAAGGTCTTATCATCATGGCATTACCGCTCATGCTTAACAATTTTATAAAGACGATTCATGACATTATTGACATGTTTTTCGTCGGTCGAATACCTGGTTCTGGCATTGAAGCGATTAATTCAATTCAACTGACATTTCCTGTCTTTTTTACATTCATTTCTCTGGGTATTGGGTTATCAGCAGCAGGGACAGCAATTGTTAGTCAACTTGTAGGTGCGGGTCAAATGGAAAAAGCGAAACAATATGCTGGAAATTTACTTATTATCGCGATTGTATTAGGCGTATTACTCAATGTGTTCGCTTTCTTTGTTGGTCCTGAAATCATGCGTTTAATGGGTGCAGAAGGTTTTGTATTGCAAGAAAGCTCTACATATATTAGAATTAGATCATTTGAATTAATATTTGTCTTCTTATTCTTCGCGTTTACTGCCATCAGACAAGCCAGTGGTGATACAGTGACTGCGGTCATCTATGGTGTCATTACAGTCATTGTTAATATCGTTTTATCACCAACACTTATTCAAGTGTTTCATATGGGTGTATCTGGTGCGGCTTACGCGACATTAGCAGCGAATATTTTAATCGTTCCATTCTTTGCTAGACAATTATTTGTGAATAAAACAGGCATTACAATCACTATATCGGATCTAAAAACAAGATGGGACCAAACAAGAGAGTTGATTAGAACAGCTATACCTGCATCACTTGGTCAATCAATTACGGCAATTGGATTTATCATTATTAATACGATTATTTATACGTTTGGCGATCAAGTATTAGCAGCCTTTACAGTCGGTAATAGAATCAATTCTATGATTCTACATCCTGTTATGGCAATTGGTGGTGTTGTTGCTGCTTATATTGGTCAAAATATTGGTAATAATAACCCTCAAAGAGCACGTGAAACATTCAAGAAAGCCATGATATTATCAGTAGGAATTTCAGTCTTTTTTACGGTCTTATTCATGTTTCTTAGAACACCGCTAGTATCGATCTTTTTAAAAGAAGATCCAGAAGCCGTTAAACTAGCTTCCCAATATATGATCTATGTTTTATCAAGTATTCCTTTAATGGCAATTTTTCAGACATTTGTTGGTACATTTAATGGGAATGGAAGAACTGGATTTACATTCTTAATATCGATAACGAGATTATGGGTTTTACGCATTCCTATTGTCTTATTATTTACCTATGTTACACAGATTGGTGCTTCTGGAATTTGGATCGCGATGACGATTTCAAATGTCGTGATTACAATTCCAGGAATTATTCTTTATAAGCAGTTGAAGTTCTCACCAGTCGTTAAAACATTACGGACACGTGAACCACTTGAAAAAGTGGTATAATCATCTTGGTGATAAGACATGAAAGAGAAACTTAAAAAAGCGAATACTATCTATAAAGGATCATTCATGAACGTCTATGAAGATGAGGTTATACTACCTGATAAAAAACTCGGAAAACGGCTTTATATAGGTCATCCTGGTGGTTCAGGTGTGCTTGCTATTACACCTGATGATAAGGTCATCTTAGTCAAACAATATCGATACGCAATTAAATCATATTTGATTGAAATACCTGCTGGAAAACATGATGCAAATGATGATCCATTTTTAACGGCTAAAAGAGAATTGGCTGAAGAGACAGGTTATACATCTGATGATATATCTTATCTGACTGCGATTTATCCAACACCTGGTTATTCAGGTGAAATTATTACGATTTATCTTGCCAAAAACGCTTATTTGATGACCGAAAAAATCAAAGGCGATGACGATGAATTTATTACAGTTATGTGCTATGATAAAGCACAAGTCAATATGTTAATATCTTCAAATGAAGTCATTGATTCTAAGACGTTAATTGCATTACAAATGTTTATGAATATGTAGGTGACAAGATGATTGGATATTATAAAAGTCATATAGGTTATATCAAATATAGTTATGAAGGTCATACCATTTCTAGTATGTCATTTGTTGATGAAATACCACGTGAAATCACGTCAAATGATCTAATTAATCAATCCTTAGAGGCTTATTTTAATGGCATACAAAAAACGTTTAATTTTTCCTATGATTTTACTGGATTTACTGCATTTCAAATAGATGTCTTTAAAGCTATGCTAAACATTCCTTTTGGCGAAACCAGAAGCTATGCACAAATTGCTAAAGCGATTGGTCGACCAAAAGCATTTCGAGCAGTAGGTCAAGCATGTAAAAGAAATCCAGTTGGTATAATGGTACCTTGTCATCGTGTGATTGGTAGTGACCACTCATTAACTGGTTACTCAGGAAAAGATTATATACATGTGAAAAAAATGTTGCTCGATTTAGAAAAAAAATATAGCACGACTTAATAATATATTATTAACGGTCTTCGGACCGTCTTTTTTTTATATAAATAAGATTGAATTGACTTTTTTTTAAAGAACTTGTGTGATATATTTAAGATGTAATCGTTTCAATCAGGTCGAGAAGGATCGTTTCAATGAAGAAGTTCACTTGGAAACTCGCTATCACGGTCGTTGTTGCGTACTTGTTATTGACATCCGTTGTCTTATTGTCCTATACATTCATTTCGAATGGCTTTATTATGGGACAAGCAGAACAAGAACTCTCAACGATAGGAGAAGAAATTGCAAATTCCTTTTCGCTCCAAGTCACCTATGACTACAATCGCTTTGTCGATGAAATTGAGTCATTAGATGACCCACTAAATGAGTTTGTTCCTGCAAGCTTTTCTTTACTTAGTCAGAACATGCTTGGTTTTGGGCAAATCGTGGATCGTGAAGCAACTATTGGCGAAGATGTTTATACATACGATGCCAGTTTTTATAATTTAGATTTCCAACAAAACGTCGCCATCTATAGATTTAGTGACGCTTTTTCAATGTGGACTGATGATACGAACCTCATGGTATTCAATTACAATAACTATATTGGCTATTTTGAGGCATCCAGTTATCTACAAACATTTTTCTCAGGCAATAATATTGTATATGACTTCTATGTGATCGGGGCAGATTCCAGATTATACTATGATCATGTAAATACAACATATGAACGATTTACAACGATTTTTAGAAATGAAGGTTATTCTGAGGCTTATCTAGCTGAAATGACAGGTATTCTTTCAAATGGTGAATCAGGTGTAATGCAATCTGAATTATATGATTCAGCACAGCTTATATCATTTACACCCATTTCAATTTCGCTTAGTCAGATGACAAAACCACTTTATTTTGCAATCATGTATGAACGAACTGATGTGATTGCAACTGTCTCAACATTGAGTAATTTATTATGGGCAGTATTTGCAGTTATATTTGTTATTTTCTCTGTAACGATTGTAGTGATTTACCGTGTTCTTGCATCACGTATTGAAGATATTGATAATGCGAGACTCGCGTTATATTATGCAAAACCTTATATCATTAAAATTAGTAAAAAGGGTAAAATTAAGGGCTATAACAGAACATTTAGAAATTTTTTAGGTGATTTTGATATTTATGATGATGTAAGAGATTTTAAAGTCAAGAATGTCATTAACAAGGAAAGTATCTTAGAAATGGCAAGACGTCAACAATCCATGACGTTCTTATTTGAAATTGATAATGACGAAAAATATATCCTTTTTATTCCGACACGTACAACAGGTGGCATTCTTTTAATTGGTAGTGACACAACACATATTGAAGGACGTTTTGATCAATATCGTAGACTAGCATTAATGAATAGTGTTACAAATCTTCCCAATCAAAATCAATTGATGCAAGACTTAGATGACATGTTAGATGATCCTGAAAGAGCACATCTAAACAATTCACTTATCACCTTTGATATCGTTAACTTCTCAAAAATTAAGCTTATTTTAGGACAACGCTCATCTGATCGTTTCCTTTCACTTGTTTCGGAAATGATTAATTCATCACTAGATGGTTATCCATCAACCTTATATAATATTGAAGCAGATCACTTTGTCGTCTTACTTCAAAATATTGAAACATATAAATGGACGGATCGTTGGATCGATAAAGTCATGCAAGTCTTTGATAAACCAGTAACGATTGAGCGTAACTTCTTAAACGTTGAATTCAATTTTGGTATTTTTAATATTGAATATGATCGTTATGAGATTTTAAATAATTATGTATGTTATGAAAATATAATGCTTGCACATAAACATAGTAAGGATTCTACAAGATATAATAAATTCACATACGATGTATCACTATCCATCATCGCATCAAGAGAACACAAGATGGAACTTGATCTTGCTAATGCGATTAAGAAAAATGAATTTAAAATGGTATTACAAGCGCAACTTAACAATCAGACAAATAAGATTGTTGGTTTTGAAGCATTGATTAGATGGACAAATCCATCTTATGGTAATGAATCACCACTAAAATTTATTAAAATGGCAGAACAAAACGGTATGATTATCGATATCGGTCGCATTGCCCTTCATGAAACATTTACAATTGCTAAAGAAATGGAACCATATAATATCACAATTTCACTTAATATATCACCAGTTCAAATGCTTCAGGCAGGATTTGTTAATGATTTAATCACAATCTTTGAACAATACGATTTAAAGAAAGGGTCAATTGCATTAGAAATTACCGAAACATTCTTAATTGATTCATTTGAACTTGTCATTAACAAATTAAATCTATTAAAAAGACATGGTTTCCATATTCATTTAGATGATTTTGGAACAGGGTATTCATCACTTCAATACTTAAGAGATTTACCAATCAATGCACTCAAAATTGACAAGACGTTCGTCGACGAAGTAGAAACAGATGCCCATGCAAGAGCCATTGTAAGCATGATGTCTGACCTCGCTAAAAATATTGAACTTGACGTTATCGCAGAAGGTGTTGAAACAGCGAGGCAGAACTTTATTATCAAAAAAGCAAACTGTCATATCATTCAAGGATATCTAGTTTCAAAACCAGTTGATAAACAAGTTGCAATCGAACTCCTCAAGGCTTATAATATAGACCATACAGCAGATGTAAGTGCACTTTTACCTAAGGCAAAGGAGGGAAGAAAATGATGCCATATATATTTGAAATCAGCCCAGCTATACAGATCTTAATTTCTGTCGGAATTGTTGTTATTCTTGGCATACTCATTTATTTTCTCGCAATGTCGTTCTTCAAGGAAAGACAACGTTTAAAAGATGAAAAGTCACTAACAATTGAAGGTATT
This sequence comes from Acholeplasmataceae bacterium, assembly GCA_963675245.1. Classification (GTDB taxonomy): domain Bacteria; phylum Bacillota_I; class Bacilli_A; order Acholeplasmatales; family Acholeplasmataceae; genus WOFB19. The sequence goes on from OY775910.1 coordinate 1,396,359, forward strand.
TTGACTAAAACTGAAATGATTTCGTTAATTTCCAGTTTAATCTCTAGAGCATCTGGAGATATGCAGTTTTCACTTATTTATATCGATTTAGATAAATTTACGGATTACGAAAATGCATTTGGTAATATCGAATCTGAACGAATCATCGAACGTATTGTAAGAAATATCGAAGCAGTCATCCCAAGAAACATTAAAATTGCGCGTATGCAAAAAGATGAACTCATTTTAACGTTGCCTTATGAGTATGATCGAACTGAATCTATGGAAATCGCAAATAAGATTAAAAAAGCGATCGCTAAACAGATTAGATTGTTTGGCGATACGACGATTAACGCGACAGCCTCAATCGCAGTTGCTTTCTATCCTGCACATGGTTCACAAGTTAAAGAATTGCTTAATTCACTACAAATAGCAACATATATCATTAAGAAAAATGGTGGAGATGCCGTTCGTATCTACTCAGAAGAAATGAGCAGTGAAGAAGGTGAGCATGTTGAGTATTATTATCAGATTAAGCATGCCATTCAACATAAAGAATTCCAATTGTTTTATCACCCTATTATTGATGTTGAACATCAAACGATTTATGGTGCAGAAGCACTTATTCGTTGGAACCACCCAGAACACGGTTTACTTTCACCATTTAAATTCTTAGGTATCATGGAACAATCAGGTGATATTCACTGGATTGGTTTGTGGGGATTAGAAACCATCATTAAAACTTATCAAGAAATTTCTCAGATGTTTCCAACGATTGATTTCAGAGTCACAATGAACTTATCACCGAAACAGTTGATGAGTGATACGATTTTCCAGGATTTCCAAAAAATCTTAAAAAAATATCGTATGAATGCAAAACACATTGTTTTAGAAATTGTTGAGTTTACATTGTTTGACCGGCAAGATGTCATTCGCAAAAACTTAAGTTTATTAAAACAGTTAGGCTTTTTAGTCGCGATTGATGGTTTTGGCTTAGATTTTAAAACATTAGAGAAGGTCGCTGCTCTAAATGTAGATATCATTAAACTTGATTCAGGATTCTTATCAGAAGAAGAAGATTTCATGAGAAGTAAATTTGCAAATCTATTAGTTGATTTTGCTAAGAACAATAATTGTGATGTCGTTTGTGAACTTATTGAAACAAAAGAACTCATGGAAGCCGCTAAAGGGTATGGCATTCATTTGTTGCAAGGGTACTATTTTAGTCAACCTGTATCTGCAGAAGCATTACGTGGTTATATTGGCGTATCTTCATGGGATCAAAAATTATAAGAAAGACGGTTTATTGAGCCGTTTTTCTTTACTGAATCATAAAAAAATCATGATTTTGAACTATTCTTTACAAAACTCATATAAATGTTCAAAAAAGCCATCTATATATAGATGGTAAAAAAATATGGGAAAATGTGTAGAAAAGTATTGACAATTTGTGAAAACGGTATTAAAATCATGTTACAAGTTGAAAAAGGCAAAGCTGAAGGAATTCAGTGACGCAAAGCTAAAGGGCCTAGATCAGGTAGCCAGTTACCATTTGTTAAGACAAAGTGGTGCTGGTATTTTTATTTTCCAGAATCTGATATGTTAAAAGCAAAGCTGAAGGAACTCAGTGACGCAAAGCTAAAGGGCCTAGAACAGGTAGCCAGTTGCCATCAAGATTGATGACTGCTGGCTTTTTCTGTAAAATAAAAAAATATAATTTATAGATTTTTAAAATGTAAAAAGCAAAGCTGTGGGGAACCCAGTGACGCAAAGCTATAGGGCCTAGTAAGGTAGCCAGTTGCCATCGACTATTTGATGACGGCTGGCTTTGTTGTCGTAAGGAGTGATCCGATGCATAGACTTTCAACCGTTACAGCGGCGAAAAAGATAAAAACTAGAAATCGCATATTTTCAATCGGTATCATTGTTAGTGGTATTTTATCAATCGTTCTAGGTGTTGTTACATTCTATGGTCAACAAACAGGGAATTTCGTGATGAATGTCGATTATGATGCCTTCAATAGAGGAATAGTCATTGCTGATAATAGAACAATGGAAGACGCTGGGCCACAATTAATTAGTGAATCTATCACAGATGCAAAAGATGTGACGTATAGATGGTTAGATATTTCAAGTGCAAGTGAAACTGATGGTAATTTCTTTGATCCAGACCTTACATATATGGCGTATACATTCTATTTACAAAATGTGGGGTCAGAAGTTGTTGACATCACATATTCTATGAGAATTACTGATGTTTATAAAGGTTTAGATGAAGCAGTCAGAATTTTAATTATAGACGACGGCGTAGAAACACTTTATCAAAAAAGAGATGAAGCAGATGAATTTGGTGAACTTCCGACTTATCCATTATCGATGCCTCCTGCATTAATGTTCCTAGATGATGATACAGTTGTCAGGAGGACAATATTAGGATTTGTACCAAATGAAATAAGAAAATTCACAATAATGGTTTGGTTAGAAGGCGAAGATCCTGATACAAACGACGAAGTCTTAGGTGGACTCATTAAATTCAGATTGACATTCTCCATTGAGGAGGACGTAATCGCATGAGACCAATTAACAGATTAAGATACTCCATATTACTTATGATTATCATGCTAATGGCACTAGGAACAGTGACATATGCATGGATAAGCTTATCAACAATCAATAATATTGAAGGATTATCACTTAGTGCTACCTCTGGAGAAGAATTAGAAATTTCAATTGACGGTATTAATTATTACAACAATCTTAATACTGATGAATTGTTGGATTTATTTGAAAATATTGTATTGACAGATGTCACAAGCAGAGATGGTATTAATTTTCAATCAGGTGGATTGAGAACTGGTCAAAACATATATGCAAACGAAGATTATTTATCATTTGATTTGTACTTCAGAACAGTTTATGATGAACATCATGTCTATTTAATTAACAATGTAAGTGAACAAGTGAGTTATGATGTTTCAGCAAGAGGAACCTATGTAGTTTCAAATGGTATGGATTGGGTTAATCGTGTAGGATTCTTAAATGGTCCTGATCCAACAGATTATATTGAGTCTGGTACACAAGCAAGATATTATGCAAGTGATACCATCAGAATGAGTTTCATTGAGCAACATGATGAAACGAATCCACTAGATACAAGAGATGTAAGTGAGTTAAGTCGTTGGATATTTGATCCATCGGGTGATGAAATGAGGGGTTATGGCAAGAGTTATGGTGCATATAGTTATTACATTCAAGTAACAAATAACTATATCACTATTCCAAATGTCATACCAGAAGTAATATATGATTTAACAGAAACAGATCCAGAAAACCCATATATTACACATGATACTAATTCCTTAGTAACTATACTTCAAGCGTCAAATGAAACGAACGAAGAAGGTGAAGTTTACTACAAAGGTAAAATCACAGTTAACATTTGGGTTGAAGGATGGGATGCAGACGCGTTCGATGCTGTAGATAAAGATCGTGTAAAAATCCAATTGCAATTCAAATCAACAAGATATATTCCAGATGATCAATCTTAAGGATTAACTTAACGAGAGTTAATTAAAATAAAAAAGAAAACAAGTTTAAGGAGACTAGAAAAATGAGTAAAATTACAAGAAAGCTCGTATTATCACTTTTAACGGTTGTGTTAACAGTCGTCGCACTGGGAACATCAACATTTGCGTGGTTCACAGTTACAAACCAAGCGTCAGTTCAAGAATTCCAAGCGAATATCGCTGCTGATTCTGGGATTGAAATTGCATTACCACAATTTGGAGAAGCAGATCCTCTTAATTGGGGATGGAAATCGTATCTTGATGCAACAGATATCGCAACATATATTTCAGATTACATCAATTCAAGTTTCACATTTGATCATTTGTCATCAGAAAATGGTGTTGCCTTTACAAACATCGATGGTAATAGTACAACAACTGGTTTTTTAAATATTCCTGTATACTTCAGATCAGACAATATTTCAGCTATCAATTTAAATGCATTAACTTTACGTGCAGATGATGTACCAGCTTGGCGTACAACAGTTGGATTTACGAATGAACATGGTACTGCTATATCAGCAAATGGCACATTTGCAGTCAATGCTGCAGATGCATTTAGAATTTCACTTACTGATGTTACTGGTTCGAATGGTACTTCAATCTTTGAATTAGAAGGTACTGCTACTAATGTCGTATTAGGAGAAATTGCAGGATTAGACATTCTTGATGTAGCTAACACAAATCCAACAACATCAGAACCATATACTTATGGTGCGATTGAATATTACTATGCTGCAAATAGCGCATATCCATCTGATGGTGATGGCGATGGCAGTGTTTTGGTTAATATTCCAGATACAACATTAATTCCTGAATATGCATCACCAGCTACACCGCTTGTATCACCAATGACAGTGCTTGGTTTAATTGCAGATGCTGGTTCAGTTTATGGTAAAGCTAATTACGGTCTATTAAGAATTCGTGTTTGGTTTGAAGGTTGGGACCAAAATGCATACAATTCATTATTAGGTGAAACAATTTTCACATCATTCAGTTTTGAAGCTGCTTAATTCTAAAACATTTAGATTTATAGCTCAATTATACTTCTAGTCTGGTAAGTGTGGTAGACAGTGTTTTTAACCACACTTACCAATCCTTCATGGATTAGTACTAGATCACGACTTAATTCAAGGAGTTACGTATGAAACAAACAAAATGGAATGTTAAGCGAATTGTTAAAATTGGCTTAAATACCATATTCTATGGTGTAATTGTATTTTTGATGTTGTTCTCAGTTGCTAATATGAGACTTAGAAGTGAAAACAATATCGCAAATATATTTGGTGTTGGCTTACTATCTGTACAAACAGATTCCATGACAGGAACATTTGATCCTGGTGACATGCTATTTGTAAGTATGCTTGATGAATCAGACTTTGAAGATCTTGAAGTTGGGGATATAGTAACCTATTTTGATGTTCAATTAGGTGCTTTTAACACACACAGAATTGTTGAAATTAATCTTGATGAACAATTTTTAACAACAAAAGCTGATTATGCAGGTGGAAATGGTTCCGTAGCTGTACCGGATCAACCAGTTGCCTTTGATCGTGTTATTGCAAGATATGATGGTCAAATGATTGCAGGATTGGGATCAGGACTTGATTATATGCAAACATCAGTTGGATTCGCCTTATTTGTTATTCTTCCTGTATTGATCGTGTTGATCATCGAGGGTGTTATTTTAGCAAGACATATCATGGCTATGAACCGTGAAAAGTTGGAGCAAAAATATGCGGAAGAACGTTTACAGGTTGCGCAAAGTTTAGAATCAGAACGTGAAAAACTTCGTGCTGAAATATTGGCTGAAATGACGAGAGAAAAGGCATTACACGCATAAAATTAACATATTAATGATACTCACAGGAGTTATATTATGGTAGAGTTCGCTCGTTACTATATTGACCTGTTACGAAACTTTTTCATTAATGTCGGTGAATTTTTTGGAGCTATATTTCAAGCATTTGCCGATTTCTTTGTTCGTAGTGTAGGTGAATATTTTAATAGTTTTGTTATAGCAACAGCTCAATTTGGACTACTTGACTGGGTAATGGCATTTGTCGTTATTGTGATCAATTTAGTCTTTTTGGTGTTCTTGGTTTTAAAACTCTATCAGTGGCTTTCTAAATACGCGCGCTTCGTCGGGCGCGAGATTGAAAAAGACGAACTACTTGAAGAAATTGCGTTCTTAAACCAAAAGACAGTTGAACTAGTTGATGAACGTAATAAAATCTTAGCACTTAAGGTTTCAAACTTGGGGTTAAGTCCTGAAGAAGAAATCAAAGCAGAAGAAAAAATCTTGGAAGAAGAAATTAAAGATCAAGGTCCTTCTCGATTTGTTAAACTCATTGCAGTTGACAAAGAATACGAAAATCGCGTGACACAAATTCACATGCGAGAAGAAGACATGTTGAATTTGAACGAAATCGTGACAAGATTCATTAACTTTTCAGCAAATAAGCTTGGTTTATTCTACAATAGAAAAATAATTTCTGCATTCTTTGCTGGTATGGCATCTTCTAAAACAATGATTTTAGAAGGGATATCGGGTACTGGTAAAACATCACTACCATATGCCATGGGTAAATTTTTTAATAACGATGCACATATCATTGCCGTTCAACCTTCTTGGAGAGATAGAGCTGAAATGATGGGTTATCTAAATGAGTTTACGAAGCGATTCAATGAAACAGAATTCTTAGAAGCGATATATGAAACGACTTATCACAACGATATCAACATCATCGTTCTAGATGAAATGAACTTAGCACGTGTTGAATATTATTTTGCAGAATTCTTATCACTACTTGAAATGCCAGATGTCGATAAATGGCTTGTTGATATTGTTCCTGATGAGCAACCTTCAGATCCTGTACATTTACATCGAGGCAAAATGCTACTTCCACAAAATGTGTGGTTTATTGGTACAGCCAATAAAGATGATTCAACATTTACAATTACGGATAAAGTATATGACCGTGCCACATCTATTGTTATCAACACAAAAGCAGATTTCATTGATGCACCTGAAACAGATAGTATCACACTAAGTCATGACTATTTACAAGAGTTATTTAGATCCGCAATGGATGAACATCAACTTACCTTAAAGGCATTAAAAAATCTTGAAAAACTTGATAGCTATGTTACAGTAAATTTTAAAGTCACATTCGGTAATCGTATCATGAAACAAATCAGAGCATTCGTTCCTGTATTTGTTGCATGTGGTGGCTCTGAAAATGATGCATTAGATTACATGGTTGCAAACAAAATATTTAGAAAATTTGAAGGATTAAATTTACCGTTCTTGCAAAAAGAAATCACTGAATTATCAACATTGCTTGATCGCTTATTTGGTAAAAACTCTTTCCCAGAGTGTCAAGCATATCTTGATTCGATAAAGAAAACATTCTAAATGACTAGGAGTAAGCAATGAAACATCAACAAGAACTAAAAGAATTTCATCAAGCAATCACCGATGCTTACTATCAAATCGAAATGGAACAGGTTTTTCCAAATCGTTTCTATGATGCATTTCTTGCTGGTGAGAATGAAATGTATCAAAAATCCATTACTGAGTTGAAGGCATTCCATGTAGATTGGATACCTACGCTTGAGTCATATTTACCATCTTTGAATAAGATTATTATGAATCCTAAATCAGGATTAAGATATGAACAACCAGTTGTCGCAATTGAAAAAGCAAAAAAAGTTAATGCGCAGTCAATCAGGCACTTATCCATGCATTCTCATCTTGTTAAGGAAGTTAGAGAAGACATGGTTATTCCTAAAAAAATTATGACGACTCAAGCTGAAATTGACTATGCCATTTATGAAAATCGTTTTATTAAAACATTGGTTGAACGCTTATTTGATTTTGTGTTTAGAAGATACAATATTATTAAGGCGAATATTGATTCTTTCAATAAGAGACACTTTGATTTAAAAAGCAAATTTGATATGCAAGATACAGATATTGATTTGGATATTCATGTAACATTTACTGAACGAGCAGATGATGAAAATGCGATTGAAAAAAACAATGAAATGCTTAAACGTATCGAAGCTTTAATGAAACAAATCAATGGGTTTATGTCTACAGCATTTTGGGCTGAAGTTAAAAATGCTAAAAATGTAACACCACCGATTATGCAAACATCTATTCTTTTAAAGAATATTGACTATAAAAATTGTTATACACTGTGGCTTTTTCTAGACCGATTTAGCAATCTTGATTTTGATAATGATGTTAAAGAAAAGAATCTAACATTTGATAATTACTATACAAAAAATGTATATCAAATTGCCTTACAAACTGTAGCGATGATATACGGTAATCAGTTAGCACTAGATGAACATTATCAGTATCTGAATGAAAAAGAGTACAAAAGAAGAAGTCCAAAAATTATCAATAAACGACTTGATGAATTACTGACACATGATCAAGTAATAGAAATGGAAGATTTTTCATTAAACGAGTATTTCTTAGAGCAAAGTAAAAAGCAATTTACTAAATTACTTGAAGAAAAACAAGAAGAATCATCTAATTATGATGTCGCCTTACGTCGAGCATTACGTGATACAATTCAAATTACCAATTCATTATTTGAATCCTATTTTAATTTGAATGATCAACCCGAAGGCGAAGATTTCATGTTTAGGTCACTCGTCAAAGAGTCTACATACGATCAACTACAAACCGCAAGACAGCGAACAAGAATCATGAAGATTATAAGAGAAACAAAAGAAGTAGACTATAACAATATGATGAGACTAGAAAAGCGATTATTAAAAGAAGTAGAGTATCTTAATAAACAGTATCTTGATGAAGAAAAATCAAATATTAAGATAGTCGCAAAACGAAAAGGTTTAGAAGAAAAATTAAAGATTGAAAGACGTAATGCAGCGAAAGATCAAGCAAGAGTAACTAGATATTTGAAATACGTTTCTGATCAACATAAAAAACTTGAAGAAAATCACAGAAAGACGACTGAAAAAATCAGAAAGACAAGAGAAAAGGTTAAACTTACAGAAAAACAAGTTATTGCAGCTGAAAAGAGAAAAGCAAAAGCGGCATATCAAGCAGAACTTAAGCGCATTAAGGAACAACATAAAGCTGATAAGAAGAGATTAGAGACTCAATTAGCAAAGCAGACACAAAGTGATAAAACAAGATTAGAACAACAATTGTCAAATATCGAAAAGGCATCTAAAAAACGGATTGATAAAGAAATGAAAACAATTGAAAAACGATATCAAAAGAAATTAAATAAAGTCAAAACTTAGTTTTATTTGAGGAGGATGAGACGATGAATAAGTTAAAAATTAAAGATCATAGAAAACTGACAATCGTTTCATTACTATATGTATTATTTGCCTTCTTTATGTTAGTGGTTGTGACATATGCTTGGTTTGCAAATACAAATCATAATAATGCTAGTCTAATTCAAAATGTTGCAGCAGTTGAAGCAGAATATCAATATTTTGTTTATAATGATACATCTCATACTGGTTCACAAGAATTAACATTAATAAATAATACTACGACAACAGGGGAAGACTTAGCTTATGAATTTGTACCAAATCCCACAGTCGCTAGCTTTATTGATGGTTATATCGCACCAGGCGAAAGATTTTCATTTGCGATTAAAATTACAAATGTTGGATCGGGAACTGGCTATTTAGAAATACAATTTGGAAATGTCACATCAATCAATTATGATTTAGAGATTAATCGTATTCAAAATGCAATTTACTTTGAAGTTACTAAAATTGTAAGTTCAGATGGTGTCACGGAAAGTGATGATATCAAGGACATTAGTCCTGCACAACATTTTAGTTCATATTTTAACGGTGATATATTTCAACGATATCAAATGTTGAGAAATATTCCATTGGGTTATACATCCTCAGATGAAGTCACAATTATATTCTTTGATATTGTATTTGATCCAACGATTTATGGCGAAGATGAATTTGGTATACCTTATACCAACTCAAATATTTTCATGGGTCAAACAATTACGGTAAATAATATATATATGTATATTACTTCCAACGAGGTGACACCATGAGAAATATAGCACCTAAATTGTTTACTTCTTTAGCCATTATCATTTTCATTTTTGCGATTGTTATTATGATTTCTGGCACTTATGCGATTAGAAGGAATGAACCAGTTTATATCTTTGGATATGCACTTGCTGTTGTTCCTACTGAATCAATGGTTGGTGAACATGAAGATTCACTTGATATGAATGATCTCGTTATTATTAGAAAAATTGATATTAGTGACATCCATGTTGAAGAACATCCAGTGATTGTCTATCAAGGTACAGGAAATAATAATGCTGATATTCTCATTATTCACAGAGTGATTGGCGAATCAAATGAAGGTTTAATCACTAAAGGTGATAATGAAGATACGAACGATGTCGCTGATCAATTATTAGTTAATGGTGCTCAAGCATATATTACAGATGATAATATTCAAGGTATATATGTCGCGAAAATCACTTTTTTAAAACCAATAGCAAATATTATGACGAATTCAAGATCAATGATATTTGCAATAATTGCAGTTATTTTATCGGTCATTCTCATTTCTGAGTTAATTCATTTTGTTAAAACGCTAGAGGATAAGAAAAAAGAAGATATGGCAAAGCAACACGCATCTTATTTAGCTATAATGAATGACGTCACAAGGAAGTCAATCAAAGAGGAAATTAAAAAAGAGTATTTGGCAAACCTAGAGCAATCTAGGGACGCAAAGCTATAGGGCCTTTCTAAGGTAGCCAGTTGCACCATTATCGTTGGTAGCTGGCTTTTATGCTTTTATAAGAAGAGGAATAACATGAGAAAATCAAGTCTAATTATCATGTTAATAGTAGCAACTTTCACACTTATTGGTAGTGTGTCTTATGCTTGGTTCACGTACGTTGAGAAGAAAAGCTTAGCGACTTTTGAAGCAGGCGTTTTGGCTATTCAAACAAAGATAAATGATGATGTTTTCTCAGTCACATATGAAATTTCCGATATTGCTTATATAGATTTTGATAAGGATGTCGTTAATGATAGTTCTAACACGTTTGATTATATGGCATCGTCAAACGTTCTCGAAATTGCGCTTGACCCTCAATCACCACTTGCTGTTCACACAGTTACAATTAATGAACCTATTGGACAAGAAGGTTTGCTATTGTTATTAATTAATGAAGGACTAAATCTAGAATCTGGAGCTCAAATCACGTCTAATTACCACGATCTGATTGAGACGATTACAACCGGTTCTAGCACACCAGAAGAAATGAGACTAGCAATCGATTTGTACAATCAAAGTGTTTTAGATGATGTTTATGAGACGATTATGACAGCTTCTGATACACTTTATTTGCAAGTGGTGGTATGGGGTGATTATGATGAATTATCTGATCAATCAAATTATTTAGATTTGACATTTTCACTAACTGTAACCATTGAGACAATTAATGCAAGAGGTGCAACACCATGAGAATAATAGATCGAATACTTCTCATTGCGATGACATTTATGCTGGGTTTGATGGTTGCAGTTATATCAACATATGCATATTTTCAAATAGCGGAAATACATGGCATCACGCTTTCAGCAGGTGAGTTTGATGTAGAATTACTTGTTAAATTTGATGGTGTGGTTGTTACATATGATAGTCCATTTTATGATATCGATCGAGGAAAAATTATTGCTAATGCATTTGACAATGCATCAAGCAATTATATCGGAAACATGACAATTGACTTATTAATAACACCTGAGGTTGCTGCAAGAATGAGATTTAAAATTCAACAGGAATGGATTCTTCAAAGATATTATTTAGATCAAGATCCAGAACATCCAATTGATCCAGTATTTGAGTCTATCTATCATTCTCAAAAAGCGAGTACATATTACCCATATTCATTGATGTTATGGGCGAATGGTATGACGACCATCTATGAACAAAATGGTATGAACTATTATACAAATATTATCCCTAGTAGCACAGAAACGATAATACCAATTATAAATGGTGGAGATTCTTATACCGTGAGAACAAATAGTGTTCTATACGAGGAATGTTATGTCTATTTTGATGTATATATTGATTTAGTTCAAGCCAATAGATTCTCTGAAGTATGGGGAATTGATCCAACATATTTCAACTAGCTAAGGAAAGGTAATAAATATGAAACGTGTTATAAAGCGAGTTGCAAGTGTCATTTTAATCATATTAATTGCACTGTTTGCCAGTTCGTTTTTAGGACGCGATTTAATCTATGCTGATGGTTATCAAACATCATCAGCTTGGATGGGAGAAGATGTTGGTGTTGCTCCACTATCAGACATATCATTCGATAGTGAATATCGTCCTTTTTCATCTGTTATTGATAATTATTTACTAGTTGATACGAATAAGAAGTATGTGATAGAAACAGCGAAAGATCTCTATATGTTTTCAGAACTTTCGAGAGGTGATCATTCTGCTCTTTATTTAAGTCTGGATTATGTTTTAGGAAAAGATATTGACTATTTTGCTGCTTTACAAGAAAATATTACCTATTTGTTTACACCTATAGGTTTTAATACACCATTCACTGGCACATTTGATGGACAAGGTTATGAAATAACAAATTTGATCTTCAGATCAGTAAATTCTACTGAAGATTATGATACATATATGCCAGGTTTAGTATTTTATTCTATGTTTTCAAAAACGTCTTCAACAGCTGTCATTGAAAATTTAGGTTTAATCAATCCTTTAATAGTACAAGCAATTGAAGAAGGTGCTATGACACATGTCTCAGTTTTAGTCGGAGAAAATAGAGGATTAGTTAAAAATGTTTACTACTTAGATAATCGTGGTGACTCATCAGGAATCAATGCAGAAGGTAATTTCTTTATATCTGGGTTGGTTTCTAGAAATCTCGGTACAGTGACTAACGCATTTGTTTCATCACCACATATTCGAAGTCTCGCTATTATCAACAATTTAGCAACATCGGTATTAATTTATTCAAACTCTGGCACCATTGAAAATCTTTATTATGATAGTGATGTATATGAAGATGAAGCAACAACATCAGTCACAAATGGTACTGGATTAAGTACATTGGACTTTCAAAATCCAAACAATTTTAATAGTGATTGGTATTTCAGTGATTCATATACAGGATTAACAACTGATCCTAATCTTATTAGTCAAACCATCATTGATGCTACATATCCAACGCTTCAAGGTATTGAAGTTGAAAATGGCACTATTCTAATAAATGATGCTGTTGATTTTGTTTACATGAATGAATTACTTCAAGTGTCTGGTTTATTTAGATCGTCTGATTATATTGTGACACATGATATTGATATGAACCAAGTCTCACGTAAAGCTTATCAAGCAGCAAGTGTGGGTTTTTCTGGTTCATTATCAAGTCGATTGGCAGCACCTGAAACAACGCTTTATACGCATCAATCTACACAAGGTGGATCTTATTTATATCATACGATTATTGGTTTAAAAATCAGTGAAGCGACATTAATTGGTAATTATGCTAGTTATGCATTATTTAGTTCATTATTTGGTCAAATAAGTCATTTGAACTTATGGGACTTAACAATTATTCCAGAAAATATAATTGAAACAGTGAATCGCGATAAAATTTTAATTGGTGGATTAGCTGCGAAAGCAACGACAGCGACGATTAATGATGTACATCTTCAAATAACGATTGATATACCAAATGAAATGACGGCACTAGGACAATTGTTAATCGGTGGTATGATTGCTGAAGGCTCAGCAACAATTGATTATGTATCAACAACGGGTACTATTGATGAAATGAATTTGACATATAGTTCAAGAGCTAATTATTCTGCTATTGCTGGTTTAATCGCACATCCAACAAATGCAAGCGCTACACACGCATTAAATCATATAGACATACTTGGACTAAGCTATATAAATACAACAACAGGTACGACTTATTATGGTGGATTGTTCGGTTTTGGTTCTGTGAACACCTTAGAACGTGTTGTTAATCACGGTGATATCACAACCCAATCTTCCGGATATGTTTATGAGACATATGTGGGCGGTATTATTGGTTATCAAGAAGATCTACTTGAAGATATTCAATACGCATATAATAGTGGTAACTTATTACAACACATCAATCAAGAACAACATTATCACTTAGCCGGATTTGGTACCGTTGAAGATCTTGAAGATGATTTGGATATTGTTTCAATAACGAATAGTGGATTAATTCAAGTCGATATGATTACGGAAATGTCTGAAGCAAATTTACTTGCTATTGATGGTTATGTTTCAGGTGTTCTAATTAGTTATGCTGATGGTGAGATTACAGGTTTATTTCAAACAAGAAATCAAGATATTGATATTTCAGCCATTTCTTATTTTGCTGGGACACTTTTAGCACTAGATCAAACTGATTTAGTCATGAAACAATCTTATCAAACAGGTAACCTTGATTTTTATAGTTCGAATATATTGACTCATGATGAATTACATATATCATTGAATGTTTTTGGCACAAATTTGACACAGGAACATTTACGACAAGAAGGAGATGCAAGTATCTATCTAACAGAAGACTCTTCATCATCTTTAGTCAATGCTAAATTCTTTATTTATGGTGTCATACAAGAAGTTAGTCAAAATTATTACGCGAAAGATCTATTTAATGGTGGTAATATCACGTTAGATAAAGATAGTGGTGCTGATATTGTATATGACATCTATATAGGGGGAATTGCTTTTCAAAATAGAAATACTAATTTTTACTCAGAACATAATATAGATCATGCATCCATCGATATTGAGACCATTGATGGACCTATAAATACAGTTTTAAATAGTGGAAATATCACGGTTCGCGGTGACTTTGATGGACATGTAAAAGTAGCTGGTATTTTAGTCATGAATGAATCTTTGTTAACTAATGCCATTAATTTAGGAGACATTGATATTAGAAATGATGCACAAAGCGCAAATGACCAAATTGAAGCAGCTGGTATTGTATATTTAATGACAAGTGAGTATTCTCAAGTAAGAGATACTGCAAACAATGGCGATATCGTTGTTGTATCTACATCAAGTGTCGGCTATACACATGCTGCTGGTATTGTCCTAAGGAATGATTTAAATGAGGATTTATCGGTGAATTCAATTGGTAGTAATAAGCAGCTTGGTAAAGTGATGTTTAGCATTAATTATGGCAATATTTTTTCATATAATGGTACCAATGAAAGTAGTTATACGATTACGTATGAAACACGGTCAAAAGCATCAAGTATATTTGGTATTGGTTTATTATCAGTAGTTAATAATTTCAATTATGGTAATGTCTTTAGTCGCTATTTAGGTGCTGGTATATTTGGATTTATTTATTATAATCGTTTTGGTGCAATTAATGCAGATGAAGTCTATATATCCAATAATATTAATTATGGTAAAGTTCGTCAAGTGACGGGTTATAGCAAGAATTCTGAGGTATTCACATATAGTATGTCAACCACACCAAATGAAAGTGAACCTTATGCTTTTGGTGCGATTGTTGGCAAAATACATATCGGAACTAGTACATGGACATTTCTAGGTAACACGACATACGCCATTGATCGTATCTATTTTGGTTATTTACTAAACTTTGATCCACTAATAAATATGTTCGCAAGCGCACCAAGTCCTACTGGGTCCTGGTATGATTTGTTAGGAGGAGATTCAGAAGACGCTAACGCTATATTATTACAAATGTTAGAATATATGGCAACTACTAATCCTGCAGATGAATCGGCAGCGCCTTTTACAAGATTTGAAACTGGTGGCTGGATTTCAGGTGAATTCAGTAAAGTCATTACTTATCTTGGTGTTTCTGAAAATGAAGATGGTATGTTTTATGAAGGCTTTGGCTTCAGAAGCCAACGACCAGTTTTTAGTGGTACGGATCAATATATAGCTGATTACATTGATTATATTCCTGTTGAAAAAGTGAATAATAATTTACTAACTACCATTGAAACCGATACATCATATGCGTATCCTGGTATTTATACATTAGCATCCTCAACAGGTATTGGTAATGGGATTTTTATTCCTGATAATTTTACTTTAGAAGGTTTACATCCTTACGATATTGATAGTTCAAATCCTGACCTATCATGGGTAGGTGTGACAACAGATCCAACATCAATTAGTTATGCATTATATGAAGAAATGAGACAAATAAATGTCTCATCTGCAACAACAATATATAATTTAGAGATTATTCAAACTGACATAAATGGCAATCCAATTCAAGACGGATTGACATTATCAAATCCTGTTATTGATGAAGAACGGGGATTGTTGACATATTATATTCCAAGTAATGCGGTAATTTTAAGTGGTAATACACCAACGTTAAAAGATGTTGACACATACACTG
Organism: Acholeplasmataceae bacterium; assembly: GCA_963675245.1. Lineage (GTDB taxonomy): Bacteria > Bacillota_I > Bacilli_A > Acholeplasmatales > Acholeplasmataceae > WOFB19. The sequence continues at coordinate 1,412,365 of OY775910.1, forward strand.
AAGCTGGCCCTGGTGTGACAGGTGTTAGAGTGATTCCTGAAATACCAGGTAGTGGTTCGATTGAATATGCATATGTTGGCACTCATGTTCGAAGTGGTACTTCGATGATTCCAATTGGACCATATGCAAGTACTGGTATATATAATCTAACCAACGATCCTAGTAATCCATATGGATATCCACGTGTTGATTCAGTATATAATACATTACCTGAAGCACTTTATGATTGGGTCATTGCAGGAGATGCATCAGGATCTGGTATTACAGGTAATTTATTTACACATGTACCACACACTAGAACACGTGTCTTATTTTGGTATCGATATGATGCAACTGGATATCGTGTAGATCGAGTAGGTGGTGCTCAGTCAGCTGGCTATGGTGCTTATAAATATGTCAATTACACCTATTCTTGGGGTACTACTATTCAACGCTATGAATATGTTGGTCCAAACCCTGCTTTGGAAACATATGTTTATTCTGGGACAATCAGTGATGTTGATATTTATAATGATTCATCTGTTCGTTTTAAGGCGAATACAGAAAGTGAATCATATAGTATATCTGAAAATGCGAGTTTAACATATATGGATTCAGATATTCAAACACTTGTATCAATTCCTAGAGCATATGGTATTTATGAAAGCATGTATGAAGGAACAACATATATTGATTCAGTAAGTGATCACTATGGTTCTGTTAGAGTTTTCTCTGCGTCATACAATCCTTTAGATTCATCTACCTATAGAGATTATGAAATAAGAATCATTCGTACTGCAAATGAATCTATTACAGATTTATCACTACTTAATGTCAATTATCAAAATGGGTTAGATACACCATATAATTATCAAGACGCAACCAGTACAGTAGATCTCTATTATGAGTATGATGGCATTAATGGCACAATCGTTTGGGCATATGATACATACAACATACCAGATTTATATAACATTAGACCACTGGTTGAACTCTTTGATAATAATACTCAAGTTAAAGTCAGTTCAAGCTATTATCGATTATCTCAAGGTATCGTAGAAACTGAAAGTACATTCAACAATCTGACGGGTAGTTGGGGTGTTGGTAGTGTACAAACGAGATTTGAAATTAAAGACGATTTTCCAAGTGGTAATTACACATTATCACTCACTTTAGTGAGTGGATTATCCTATGATATCACCTTCGATAAGATGGAGAGTGCAAACACTTCCGTATTAGAAATCGTTTATCAAGATGAAGTCATTACACCTACTGGAATGAGTTATACATCTGAGATTCCATATGGTATATATTATCAAATAGGAAATGAAGAAACAGACATTGTTAATTTTACAAATTTATCATCATTAACTGATATATATTATACTGACGTTTCAACAAATTTACCTGATTATCTTGAGGGTTTAACGCTATCAACGTTTACGACGATTGATGACATATCTCTTTCAGTAAGCATTATTAATGGTTATCAACATCAATATGCTATTGCATATCATTTAAGTGCTGAAAATGGTTCAACTGCAACCTTTACGCACTATTTAGTAGAAGCACCAATGTCTGTCACACCACAGAACATTTATAAAAATGGTGGTGCGTTATCATCCGTTATTGATCCTGTTAATATTGGATATGAAGAAGCCCCTACCATGCGTGTTGAGTATGCGTTTAATAAAGTATTTTTCCCAGGTGATTCAGTTTTGTCATTGGTTCAAGGATTCACACCGGATAACATTGGTGAAACAGCAGTCGAAAATGAAGATTTCTATATGCAAACGATTGATGATGTCGGTTATGAAATTGATTTTGATCGTGATACACCAAAGGGTGAATATACATTTCAATTAACGTATAGCAATAGTGTTTTAATATGGGGTCAAACGATTTCTTGGAACTATGTGATGGATACGATTTATGCAGAAAAACTTCCAAATGATAATTCACATTTAACCAATATATTATTCGCTTCTGAGTCAGTGTTTGATGAAGTATTGGATGCTTTTAATACCATTATTGAAATTGATGAAGTCACACCATTAGAATATGAGCAATATTATAATCCGGAAAATCCAACACAACGTGAAATCGTTGCACTACCAACGAGTGGTATTGACTATGATATTTATTATGACTATCCAGCTTATTGGGTTGTAGGGCAAGTACAACAAACAAACTTGTCAGCTTATTTACCTACATTTTATTTGCCGGATGGTGCATCAATTTATCGAGTAATTGATGAAGTGAATGTTGGTCCAGAATATCAATCAACATTACTCGCAGCAGATTTTGCAGACTTTGGTACAGGTGAGAGCTTAAACTTTGTTCACTATCGTATCTATGCAGAAGATTATGTAACGTATCCTACACATTATACGGATTATTATATTGCTGTTCAAGATACGACAAATAACATTAAGTTTGATGTCACAGTCATTAACGACACAGATCAACGTATTGATGAAGTCTTTATTCATGTAAACGTTGCTCAAGTTGGACCAGATTATGAAGATGAAATTACAAATGACATGATTGCAGTATCCATGAACCTATTTTCTTATTATGATCCAGCATCCATGAGTTACACAAATAATCAATTTATGACATCGATGTATGGTAGATATATGGTTCATGTGGATTTACCTGAAGGATTTACTGTAAGCATCGTGTCTCAACAGTTAATTGATCCAGCATCTATGTATTTAGAATCTTCGCGTATTCCTAGAAGATATTATGTAACCATTCATATCATTGAAGATACACCAACATCAAGTGAATGGGGATATCAAGAAATTTATGAATTTTCATTATATGAAGATGCTTTAGTCCAAGGGTATACATATCATCAAGGAGACAGATTCTTATACAATAATCAAACCTATGAAGTTCAACCTGGATATACATATATATATGATGGCTCAACAAATGCACCAGATACATTTTCAGCAATTGGATTAAGAAATGTTGATATAAACTATGATCAATTTTCGACCTATTTAATGGGTGATATCGTGTATCATAATGGTGCTTATTATCAAGCACTTAGCAGTGTGATAAATGATATCACACCAGATCAAATAAGTGTTGGTAGTGGTACATGGTATGAATTGTCAGAAGATTGGCTAAGTTATAATCATTATGCTATAGGTGCTAGAGTTTATTACAATGGTGATTATTATATTGCAATAACCAGTAATTACAATGCAAATCCAGAGACTAGTCCATTAGATTGGGAACTTCAAATTGTTTAAGTTGAATGTCAAAAAAACACTCCTATAAAAGAACTTATAGAGGTGTTTTTTATATATTAAATCAGTTACCGATCCTTTAATAATTTCGAATAAATTACTGCAGAACATATACAAGGTGGTTCGCCACAAACGGAACAATGACATCCACTTTCTAAACTTGATTGATACCAGTAGTGTGGAATTTCAAAGTCTCTTTTAAACCCAGTTTTCATAAGTACACCATGAAGGTTTGTTCCTAATTTTGATTTCCAAGCAATCGTAAAGACGGTTTTTCTTTCTTGGGTTTTGAAAGTGTTAAGGGCATCTTGTATCAGACTTGTACCAATACCTAAACCCTTAAAATGTTTATTAATCGCGATTGTCTTTATCACACCTAAATCATCAGCGCCAGATAAGGGATATGGAATAGCTTCTTGATCAATATTTAGCAATTCGGGGAGTTCTTCATCATCTAATATAAATGAAATACAAAAACCAAGCACTTTATAGGTTCTCATATCAACAGCAGTTCTACCGATATAACCACTGTTTGGTGTAATGCATTTTGTAAGTAAGTCATGTGTGACGTAATCTTGACCGAGTTGTTTGTCAGCAATTCTATATATCTCTGAAAAATGTCTACTCGTCATATCAATAATTGTGAATGTATCGACCGTTGGTCTCGTTGCACGTTTATTTAATATTAAGTCTGTGGCATTTTCTTTTTTATCGATAGGTTTAAAATAGTACATAATCATACCTCCCTGAAATGAAAACAACCGATTGTACGGTTGTATTCTTGTTGTAATTATAGTATATATGAAAAGTGAATGAATGTAAAATGTTGGATTAAGATTCAAATGGAAACTTCAAACCAATCTGAGATCTAATTTGATCCATCAATTTCATGGTTTCTAACGTTTTTTGAAGTGGTATGATCTGATTTTCTAACTGTTTGTTCTCAATCGTATGGACGAATGATCTAATTTCATGAACAAATCCTTCACCTTCATAAGGAAATTTCATCTTTTTACCATTAATGGTTAGCGATTGACATTCATGAAAATGATTCATGACAACAGTCGCTTTTTCAAATTTAAATGTCGCGTAATTCCCTTTAGCACTAGTCATACTATGCTCAATCTTATATGTCGTACCGTTTTCTTCGGAAATATTTATTATACCTTTTTTATCTACACCAGTTCTAGTAAAAGAAGCCTTAGCTTGTAAGTGAGTGAGTTTTGATTTTTCTAGTAACGATATAAAGCTAACTGGATATATGCCTAAATCTAATAAACTACCACCAGCAAGATTAGGATTTAATAAACGTCCATCGGTTGATTTGAAATGAGCAATCGGCAAACAAAATACAAATTTAGCTTTTAGTAAATTACCAAAATGATTTTCTTTTATCTTAGAAAGCAAGTAGTTTACAGAAGGTAAAAAATGCGTCCACATCGCTTCCATGAGGAGGACTTTGTTTTTTTCAGCAACTTGTTTCATTTCCATAAATTCATCGGCATTAACAGATGCGGGTTTCTCTACTAAAACATGTTTACGATGTTTTAAAAATAAGATAGCATGCTCTTTATGAAAACGATGAGGTGTTGCAATATAGACTGCATCAATTTTATCACTTTTTGCCATATCTTCATAACTACCAAATGCATATTTACACTGATAATAAGCCTTATGCGCTTCAGCACTTTCTAATGATCTTGCTGAAACTGCTGTGAGTTCAGCATGTGCTACTAATTTAAGATCTCTTGCAAATTTCTTTGCAATACCACCAGCACCGACAATACCAAATCTAATCATTTAAAACACCACCTTTTATATGTCTATTCAAATAATAGTCTCGTAAGATATAAGGATATTTTTTCCTGAATAAGAGATTGTTGAGTTTGTGTTGTGATGGTTGCTTCACCATCACTAGATTGAGGACCATAAAAACCAAAACCAGCATGATTACCACCATCTATGATGACGATTTCTACTTGATCGTTATAATTAATCTGACTATTATCAAAGTTTTCTTGATCTAATACTAAATCGTTTGAAGCGGTAATCAGTAAGACGTTTTTATCAGTTAAATCAACCGTTGAATAACTACCAAGTAAAATAACTGTACTGATGTCATCATGTTTTGCAGCCACCATACTCGCGACAACACCACCTAAAGAATGACCAACAATGACATTATCCAAATCTTCATCAATATATCTTGCTGCTTGATTTGGTGATAAAATCGCTAGATTGAATAATGGTTTAACTATGGTGACGTTATTATTTGATAAAGCAAGAATAGAAGCTAAAAATTTATAACTATCAGGTGACACTAACCCACCTGGGATAATAATTATATGCCTTAATGGTTGATTGTTTGTATAGGTAATTGAAAATGTATTTTCTTCTATAACGATTTGATCCATATCAAGCATGTCGATATAGTCATACATCTCATCTGATGGTTCATAGGAAAAGCTCGAATAAATCCATAATGAGATCACGAGTAATGTGACAATAAAAACAAGAGATAAACCAATTTTTATGAAGATGTTTAACTTTTTTTTATGTGCTATCATATATGACCTTTGAAAGAGTTGTTTTACAGTTTAATTATACACAGTAAATCATTTAAAAGCAAAGATACCATATAATGATAAAGATGACGTTATAACGAAGTTATCTGTAAGATTTAAATAGTGGTATACTACAAATAGGAGGCGATATGATGAAAAATAATTTAGTTTATTACATCATGACCTATATTATGTTTTTGTATCCTCCATTTATCTATTTTATGGTCATGATAAATTTTGATGATATTAGTGATCAAAATACTTGGATTATTGGGATTATTGTTAATGTCATCCTTGTTTTAATAACGACATTAATCCTTTATCTTTTGGCATTAAAGAAAAAAATTCCAAAGATTGAAAGTGATGAAAAAAATCATGTCATTTTTGGTTATATTGGTAATCTGATTGTCTTTTTATATGTATATCAATATTTGATGAATATTGAAATGTATGTTTCAGTATTTAGCTTAGTTTTCATTCTTGTATTAGCATATAAATATTTAATATCAAAAAAGGTTTCTTTCAAAGAAATTTTAATATTTAGTATTGTATTTGGTGTGATTGACTACATTGTTATTATCTTTTCTGGTAATACGTTATTTAATGAATATGTACCATTTACTGATGCACAATCTATTACCTTTCAAATATTTTTGTTAGGTGCTTTATTATTTACCATCGGTTGGTATGGATTAAAATTATATAGAAACCATCACTGGAATGTGCTTAGATATGTGTTGTTAGGCTTTATTGTCGCATCCATATTCACATTTTATGCTGATATGCAGGAAGAAGTTATCGCAACCATAGCTATTATTTCCGTTTTTACGTGGCTCATTGATATTATCTTAAGATTGATTCATAAAGAATTTAAAGTTACGGATCTTGTATTTTATGCAAGATTGATTATGTTAGTAGTTGTTATTTTAATGATTAAAGTTCTAGATCTTTATGAATTCCCAAATTTTGATATTGAAATGATGTTTTTATTAATTTCTATATTCTATGTCACTGCTTTTTCTGATATCATTATGAACATCACACCAAAGAAGCAAGAAGCTATTAATCTTAACTTAACAGTCACTGAATACATTAAACAACTTTATAATCCAGTTACATCCAGATATAAAGATGTCTTAGTCTTTACAAAATGTGACATGTTAGATCTTGATCTAAGTAAATTGGGACGTAATATTATTCTCAAACATGATATGAATGACATTGAGCAATTTGAAAAGAATTCATTATCATTTGTCATTGTCTATGAAGATGAACTAAAAGATATTGAACGCATTAGGAATCAATTTGGTAACTTAAATATATGTGTGATCAGTGCTAAAAATTTAACCAACCCATTATTTAAATCAAGTTATACTGATTATCAAAACTATATATATACACTTTAAACCGTATGCATTCAAGAATGATCCTTATATAGTTACAAAAATATAAAGGTGGATAAACGATGAAAGTAATGTATTGTCAGAAGTATGGTGGACCTGAGGTATACCAATTAAAAGAATTGGATAAACCCACACCGAGAGAAGATGAACTTCTAGTGAAAGTTTATCGAGCGATAGTATCTCCAACAGATGCTAATTTTAGAAGTGGAAGTCCTTTTATTGCACGTTTATTTAGCGGACTGTTTTCACCGAAAAAGAAAGTTCATGGTGAAATGTTTGCCGGTATCGTTCATGGTATTGGTGAATCGATAAAAGATTTTAAAGTGGGTGATATCGTTTATGGAACAAATGGTATGGCACTTGGTGCTTATGCAGACTATCTGACTGTTAATATTAAAGAAGCAATTAAGAAAGTTCCAAAAGATTTAAATTATAAAGAGGTTTTACCATTACTTGATGGCGGAATTACTGCTTTACCTTTCTTAAAAGAATTAGGAAAAGTAAAAGAAGGAGATCATGTATTGGTTAATGGAGCAAGTGGTGCTGTGGGGAGTATGGGCGTGATGATAGCGAAACACTTAGGCGCAACAGTGACAGGTGTATGCAGCACGAAAAATGTTGATTTAGTTAAATCATTAGGTGCAGATCATGTTATTGACTACAAACAAGAGGACTTTACAAAACAAGAAAACACTTATGATCTTATATTTGATGCCGTTGGAAAATCTAATTTCTCTATTTGCAAGAAATCATTAATAGAACATGGCATGTATATCACTACAGTTCCAACACTTGGCGTCATGTGGCAAGCTATGACAAAAAAGAATTCGAACAAGAAAAAGACAAGCTTTATGGCTGCTGGTCTTAGAAAACCAGATGTTAAAATTAGAGATCTTGAGTATCTAGAAGAACTCGTAAGACAAAAAGAAATAAAGGCACTACATAGCCAAGTCTTTCCATTTGAGAAGCTTGGTGAAGCACAAGCTTATGTTGAGACTGGTCATAAGGTAGGCAATGTCACTTTAAGTGTTAACGAATAAAATAAAGGAATGAGCATCGTTGCTCATTCCTTTTTAATGCGATTCATGTTATTGTTAAACTTTGAGTAATAGAGTTATTTGTATATTTAGGAATGCCAAACCACTCATTTAAGCCATCAATTACTCATAAACTGTTTTATTACGACCACTTGCTTTTGCTTTATACAAGTTCGTATCAGCTCGAAAGATAATATCTTTAACATCATCATTAGGTGAAATGTTGGTCACACCAATACTAATTGTAGCAACATGCTTTTCTTTAGCGGTTATTTCTGAAACTCTTTTTCTTAATCTTTCAGCAAGATCAAATGTTGATTTTTCACTAAAAAACTTAGTTAAAACAATGAATTCTTCACCACCATACCTACCAATTACATCATTATTAGGTAATGAATTTTTAATAGTATCAGCGATTTTCTTTAAAATATCGTCACCATATTGATGTCCCCAGGTATCATTAATTGTTTTAAAGTGATCAACATCAATCATCATTAAAGAGATTTTTTCATCGGTCTTTTTAATTAAATTTAGTTTGTCTTCCAAAACACCAAAAAAAGTTTGACGTTGATAAACACCAGTTAAATGATCTATAGATGATAATTCTTCCAATAACGTATTCTTGACTTCTAAACTCTTAACTAAATTAATATTTTGATCTCTCTCATATATATAACGATTAAGAGTAAGATGACTTACGATGACAAGACTGATACCAGCTGCCAATACACCGAAAATATTATCAATCAAGACTGAGCTTTCATCTGTATAAGTAATAACCAAATTAGGATAATGAAAAGAAAGAATCATGATAGAAGTATAAATAGTAGATAGTAAGATGGTTGTAAATATAGTACTTTTCATTGATTCAGTATATAAGGCAAAATAAGCAATAATCATTACGAAATATAGAGGAGAAGCACCGTTATAACCACCGTTAATAAAATAATTGAAGGGTATATATAACAAAGCAAATAAATAAATAATAACTAACGCAAACTTTTCAATTTTTTCAGGTAATAGTGATATGAAAATTATACACATTAGCATGATAACGAGATTTGGTATATTCATCCAAAAAGGAATGTCAAAGAAAAAATTCATGACAAATGCTAACGAAGACATCAGAAGTCCAGTCAGAATATAAATAACCGCCAGTTTTTGTCGGTAACTTAACTCGCGATAATTAAATATTGGTAATGATTTTAATGATTTCATCAACTACCTCCATAAATATGCAAGATTCTCATGTATGTATTTACTTTGATATTAGAATTATATATGTAATTCAGATGAAACACAAGTAAATCTATCAACGCCTATTCAATTAAATCAAAAGATTCGTTACGAATTCCATAAAAAAATACCCAGTTATTTGGGTATTAGTTCATAATCACTTCTAGAGTAAAAGTGAACTTTGAGTTTATTTGGTGGAGATGAGGGGATTTGAACCCCTGTGCAAGACACTTCCTAAAATACTTTCTACATGTTTAGTCCGTTTCTGTATTCACCTAGCAACTTAAACGAACAAAGCTTTACTAGACTAGCCTATTTAGTTCTTCATTGAGCCTAGGCTACTCAATGGGATAGCTTGCTAAGTGTTAGGCTTAAATAGCATCACAAGCAAATGCTAAATCAGCTCGCTAGTCCTTTTCTTAGGCAGCGTAAGTTAATTGAGTGTTTCCGGTTATTAAAACCTCGGCTTTTTTACATGAGCAACCATGACATGCTTATATTTAATTTCATGCCGTGACGAATCCAGAACATCCCCAGCGAACATATCATACATCAAAAGAAATGAAATGTAAAGATATGTTCTTGATTAAGTGGTAAAATAATTGAATATGCTGTTAAAATGCAATGAATTAGTAATAAAATAGCAAATCGGACATAAACGCCCTACTAAAAATGCTTTAAATATCATATGATAATTAAGTGGGGGGATGTCCGGGGGGATATTTCGGTATCCACGCATTCTCCAATATTATGTGTGATACCAGAGGCATTGCTCGCAATGTCTCTTTTTGTTTTTGATAGATTGATATACCATATAATGGTATAATAAATTAAACTAACAAGGAGTGTGTATATATGTTAAAATCGATCATCTTTGATATGGATGGCACAATACTCGATACAATTCAAGATCTTACGACAAGTGTTAATTTTGCACTTAAAAAATATGATCTACCTTTAAAATCAATATCTGAGGTGAAATTGGCAGTAGGTAGTGGGGCAAAAGAACTCATCAGACGTGTTATAAAAAATGGTTATGATAACCCTATGTTTGAGGAGATTTATCAGACCTATCAAACGTATTATGATGCACATCGTATGGTTAAAACTGCACCTTATCCCGATATATTGGCACTTTTACGTCAATTGAAGTATGATGGGTATAAGCTAGCAGTAGTTTCTAATAAACATGATTATTTAGTAAAAACACTAAATGACCAGCTATTTGAAGGATTATTTGAAGTTGCTGTAGGTGAAACCAAGGAAAGACCACTTAAACCAGCTCCAGATGTGATATATGATGTATTAAATATGTTGAATATCACAGTTGAAGAAGCTGTTTTTGTTGGCGATTCTAATGTCGATATTATTACAGCAAAGAACGCCGGTATGACATCAATTGGTGTCACCTGGGGTTTTAGAGGATATGAAGAACTTAAAGATGAAGGGGCTACCTATATTATCGATAAACCACTTCAATTGCTAGATACAATAAAGGAGATTAAATAGTATGTCACTGATTAAATTAGAGAATATAGCAAAGTACTATAAATCAGCAGAAACTGTTTCAGTTGGTATGAAACATGTCAGTCTCAATTTTGATATTGGTGAATTTGTCGCGATCACTGGTGAATCTGGTGCAGGGAAATCTACCTTATTAAATGTTTTATCAGGACTTGATAAATATGAGGAAGGCGAATATTTTCTTAATGGCGAAGAAACGTCACATTTTACCATTCGTGATTGGGAGAAATTTAGAGGTGCGTACATCGGCTTTGTCTTCCAGGATTACAATATCATTGATAGTTATACGGTATTACAAAACGTTTTATTAGCCTTAGAAGTACAGGGTTATGATCCTAAAACAAGGAAACAAAGAGCGTTAGAATTAATTGATCGTGTTGGATTGACGAGCCACAAGAGTCATAAAGCTTCTAAACTTTCTGGTGGTCAGAAACAACGATGTGTGATTGCGAGAGCACTTGCAAAAGACTGTCCGATTATTGTTGCTGATGAACCAACTGGTAACCTTGATTCAAAATCGGGAGAACAAATTATCAATTTACTTCATGAGGTATCAAAAGATAAATTAGTGATTATTGTAACGCATGATTATAATCACGTCGAACAATATGTCACAAGAAAAATTTTGATGCATGATGGCGAAGTAGTTGAAGATAAAAAAATTAAATCAACAGAAATCTTAAAAGCCAAAGAGGTACCTCATATTAGAAATATGAATGTCCTCATGTTATTAAAGTTCGCTTTTAGAAATTTATTCTCAACACCCAAAAAACTTATATTTATAATGTTAATGCAAATCATCGTGGTGGCTGTGTTTACAGTTGTCTATACCAATCAGATTAGTCAAATCAGAGAAACTGGTCTTGATTCAAGTTATACCCAGATTTATCCGTCAGTACCGGAAACAAGATTAGTTGTTGAAAAACGTGATGGTACGCCTTTTACAGACGCAGAAATAACATCTATTAATCGTAATCGATATGTGAATAATGTTTATGAATATGGATTAAATTTCTTTAATGAACGTACGATTTATTATGGCATAACGGAATATGAATATACATATTATAGAGAATTAGGAGATACAGATACATCCAAAACGTTGATTCAAAGTGATGTTGATGGTAATCTTCCAGTTGAAATGAACGAAGTAGTTCTTACGAATTATCGATATTATGACTTCCAAATTGGTCAAACCATTGAATTATTTGCAGGTCCAAACAACTATTTTGGTCCTTTTGGTAATGACGTTGATGTCTATTATGGTAACAACTCATTTAGTTATGAATCAATTGGTGAATTTGAAATTGTTGGATTTGATAACTTAAGTAGAGATGTGATATATTTTTCAGAAGCATTTTTAACACAAAACTATTATGATGACGCATATTTAGATAACGATCCACTCATTAATCCATATATTGATCAAAGTGCCTATAGTAGATTGTTTCAAACGATCTACGATAGTATGGAGATTACAGTTGATGATGTAACATTCAGTTATTTTTCAACTGATGTGAATAATACATATGATGTGGTTATTAATTCATATGAAGATACGACCGAAACCGTCATGGAACACAATGATTTTACATTCTCATTCATGGATCCAACATATGGAATGTATACGACATCACTGACTAATTTATCAGTTTATCGTAGAGGACCCTTATCGTTTAATTCATATATAACGATTGATGAAGAGATTATGCATTCTGTCATGAATGAGATGATGACTCATTTTGAAGAATTCTATACATTGGAAGTTCCAAAATCAGTTGTATCAGTTAGTGTCGATGGTTATCATAATGGTACAAGATTTATCGAAACCATTGATCAATCCGTTTATAAAGTCTATTATCCAGCTAATTTAGCTGATCCGATGCGTGATTTTCTTGTTTTCTTGTATAGCGTATTGGCTATTTTCTTCTTGGGTATATTTGGTATGTTCTTATATTCTATCGTACATGCGGTCACCAAAAATGTTATGGCAGCTAGAAAGCGAGATTTCGCTATTTTCAGATCGGTAGGAACAAGTGAAACGACATTAGGAAGACTAGTTGTTCTAGAACAGATCATCATGAATGTTGTAGCGTTTGTGATTGTTGTAGTAGGTATTCAAATATTAAGAGCAAACGTATCACTAATCAGAGCAGAATTATCTTACATGGAATTACAAGATTATATTATATTACTTGTTGCCTTTGCATTATTCGGTGCATGGTTAGGCTTAAGATTTAATAAGAAGGTCTTTAAACAAACCGTTATCGAGTCATTAACATCAAGTAAGGGTGGTGAGTAGAATGATTCAATTAAAAGCACTCCATAAGTATTTTAACAGAAGAAAACGTAATGAAATTCACGTCTTAAACGACATTACATTAGACTTGCCAGAAAAAGGACTTGTTGTCTTATTAGGGCCATCTGGTTCAGGTAAAACAACGCTTTTAAACGTACTTGGTGGTTTAGACAGTGTCCAAGAAGGTACGATTATCTTTGGTGATAAAACGTTAAAAGGCTATCATGCACAAGCATGGGATAAAATCAGAAACGAACATGTCGGATATATATTCCAAAACTATAATTTATTACCTGATATGAGTGTCTTTGAAAATATTGCTTTTGTCTTAAAAATGATGGGTATTAATGACCAAGAGATTATTAAAGAACGCGTAGAATATATTTTAAAAGCAGTTAATATGTTCCCGTTTAGAAAGAAAAAAGCAACACAATTATCTGGTGGACAACAACAGCGTGTCGCAATCGCAAGAGCAATTGTTAAAAATCCTAATGTGGTCATTGCTGATGAACCAACAGGTAATTTAGATTCTAAAAATACACTAGATATCATGAATATCATTAAGCAAATTTCTGAACAAACACTTGTTGTATTAGTGACACATGAAAAGAATATTGCTGAATTATATGCGGATCGTATCATCGAAATTAAAGATGGTGAGATTATCAGCGATGTTGAAAATAGCTCTGATGGTCATCATGACTTTGGACCTGATGAGACCATCTATTTAAAAGACTTAAACAAAGTTGATGGCCAAATTGATGACTATTTAAATGTCAATTATTATTCAGATCAAAAACAATCTACACCGATCGAAGTTAGACTTATTGTTAAGAATAAAACATTGTATTTAGATGTTGACTCTAAGTTTAATAAAGTTAAACTCGTAGACAAAGGATCAGGAATTAAAATCGAAGATGCTCATTATGTTAAAAAAACAAGAGCAGAACTGATGGAAACAACGTTTAATCGTGATGAAATTGATAATACTAATGTGCCAAGACAAAGACATAGCATAGTCAGTATTAAACAATCATTATGGTTAGCGGTTAAGAAAATATTACAAGCAACTAGACGTGGCAAGTTAATGTTATTTGCTTTTGCAGTTGCAGGAATGGTGATTGCATTATCCATTTCCATGTTTGCCACAGCCGTTATTATTGATCCTGAGCCGAGTATGGTATTAGATCGAGGTTATGTTCGTGTGAACAGTTCCGTTTATTTTGATACTGCTGATATCAATTATTTAGAAGGTTTAACAGATACAGATGACTCATACTTTATCAATCCTTATGGATCAATTTCAGCCTATTTCTTAACACCACAGGGCACTAATGGTTCATTAACTATTTCAGGAAATATCAATTTATTTAAAGTATTGAATGATAGACAATTAGATAAAGGGTCTATACCTGAAGAAGGTAGTTTAGGTATCGTTGTTACTAGAGCATTAGCAGATAATTTAATTGCTTCATACCAAGGACAAGATTTTGGGATTTGGAATGATGATGCATTGTTAAATGAATCAGTGAACATTGCTGGTTTAACAGTACCAATCACGGGAATTGCAAAATCTGGCATTGAAATGATTTATATGAGTGATGAATTAGCAGCAACATACTTATTATCGCTTAGTAACCAATATGCGGTTATAACAAATGAATTTTTAGATGAGTATAGTTCTGCAGATTTAGCATACGGTGATTTGCCAACCTCTAGTGTTGGACAAGTCATTTCAACCACGTTGTTTACATCGTTATTACCGCTTACTAATCCTGCTACTGCATCTTTTCCAATTACGACAGATGGATATGTGATCACTGGTCTAATTGAAAGTGATGACATGATCATTTACATGTATAAAGATGCATTTATTCGCTCTTATTTAGAAAGCAGTAGAACGTTATTCATTCATTCTAATGATGCACCTGAACTCATTGAAAAATTAAAATCAGATGGTGAACTTACTGGTACATTTACGGATATCTATCAAACCGCATTTGATTCGTTGAGACAACAACAACAATTAATTCTTGCCTCATCAATTACAACATTTGCTATTCTCATTGGTGCATCACTGATCGGATTTTATTTCGTTATAAGATCATCATTGATTTCGAGAATATATGAAGTCAGTGTCTATCGTGCATTAGGTGTACACAAACGAGATATATTCAGTAGTTTCCTTGTTGAAATATCAATCTTAACAACAGTATCAACATTATTAGGTTATTTACTAGCAACCATGTTATTAAGCCGATTAACTCAAGGTTTACTTGGTGATTTAAACTTTATTTTGGTGACACCACTTACGATTGGTGCAGGGTTAATATTAGTGTATGGGTTAAATATTTTAGCGGGGATCGCACCAGTTTATTTCCTCTTAAGAAAAACACCTGCACAAATCTTATCACAATACGATATTTAACAAAAAAAGGCTCTATGGAGCCTTTTTCTTTTTATAACCAAGTCGTTACTGTATCAGCATCAAGTCTTACTGAAGGATAACCGTCTTCAGCTTTTTTACCGATTGATATGATCAATATCGGACGATATCTTTTAGGATCCAACCCTAAACTCTCAGCTAATAGTTCATGTTTAAAACCACCAATAGGGCATGTGTCATAACCGTATGATCTAGCTACATGCATGAGTTGCATCGCGATCAAACCACCATCTAGCAAACCTGTTTTTTCTAAAGCCGATGGGGTTAGATCATCTGCAAAATTGGCTATGTTTCTTAGTTGCCTATCTCTGACATCTTCAGGCATTAATCCATGTTCAACTGCTTTATTATAAATCGTTTCTGCATATTCAAATTTCTCTAAGTCAGTAAACAAACAAATCATCGCTGCTGAAGTTTCTAATTGTGCTTTATTACCATGTAGAACATGTCTTAATTTTTCTTTGGCTTCATGTGATACGACAATAAAGAAACGTGTTGGTTGCATATTCATAGAAGATGGTGCACGCAAAGTATCATTAATGATAGCGGTCATTTCTTCTTTTGTAATTTTGATGTTTTCATCATAAACTCTTATTGATCTTCTTGATATTAATTGATTCATCTTTCTTCCTCCTTTAATCCACAAGAATTATATCACTTTGTGGTAATTAAGAGGAAATAATGTACTTATGAATATGCTATAATGTAGGCAAGGTGAAATGATGAGCACAACATTTATATTAGTAAGACATGGCGAACCAAGATATGATGAACTCATGGTTGATAATCAATATGGGATCGCTTGGGATTTTGGAAGATTAACTGATGCTGGGATTGAACAAGCTTTAGAAAGAGCTAAAGATCCTCGTTTTTCAGATGCTGATTTGATTCTTTCATCTCCTTATACGAGATCTCTTGAAACTGCAGCAATCATCGCGTCTAAAACAGGATTAAGCGTTCGCGTGGAAACGAATCTACATGAATGGTCTCCTGATTTAACATTCAATTATCGATTTGGTCGTGAAAAAGAAGATGAAATCAAAGCCGTCATGGATGAATATTTTACTCATAAAGGGGAAAGACCAGTAGATTCTAAGCTTCAATGGGAATCTATTTCTAATGTTAGAAAACGTGTGATGGACGTTTTAAATAATTATTTATCCTATCAAAAAGTGATTGTTGTTTGTCATGGAATCGTGATGAATTCAGTCACCGAATTTAATGATAAAGTACCATTTTGTGGTGTTAGGGAAATTCAGATATAATGCAAACAAAAAAACTAGAACAATGGTATTTAAAAAATCATACGGCTTTCCCATTTAGACTAACGAAAGATCCATATCATATATGGGTTTCTGAAATTATGCTTCAACAAACACAACTAGAAACGGTAATTCCATATTACGAACGATTCATCAAATTATATCCTGATGTTTATCAACTTGCAAATGCAACAGATGATGCATTAAAGAAAGCTGTCGAAGGGATAGGTTATTATCGTAGATTTGCTTTAATGAAAAAAGCTGCGAACATGATTGTTAAGACATTTGATGGTGTTTTTCCAAAAACGTATGAAGAAGTTATCAGTTTACCTGGTATTGGTTTATATACAGCAGGTGCGATTATGTCTATTGCTTATAATAAACCTTATGGTGCAGTAGATGGTAATGTAATTCGTATTTTATCTAGGCAATTAAACATTCAAGCTGATATGCGTATAGAGAAGAATAAAGATCTGATTAGAAATATCAATCAAGCATTAATTGAACATACACATCCAAAAATCTATACACAAAGTTTGATGGATTTAGGTAGAATGATATGTACACCAAAACAACCAAAATGTGAATCATGTCCAATTGCAGAAACGTGTCAAGCTTATGCGTTAAGCATTCAAAATGAACTTCCGTTTATGTCCAAAAAGAGTGCTGTAAAAGACATTCATTATGTTGTCCTAGTGATTCATACAAAAGATGGTCTCATTCTAAGGAAACGAACAGAATCGTTATTAGAAGGTATGTATGAATATCCTCAATTTGAGGGTGAGAGCATTCAATTTATTATTGATATGCTAGATGAAAAACAAATTATGATTGATGTTTTAAGTGATGAAATACTGAAAACTCATATATTTACACATCAAAAGTGGTTTATGCATATATATGAATGTCGTTTAATTGGTAATCACATGGATGATTCATGGCAAGTTTTTGATGAATCAATCATTCAAACGTTACCGATGGCAACGGCACATAAAAAAGTAAGAGGAATATAACTATGACAAATATCGAAATTACAAATGTTGAAACGAGTGTTGGTAAAGTTAAATTAATAACACTTAAAACGAAAAAATTAGAAGTTGTCTTATCATCTTATGGGGCTGGTATTTTTAAATTAATATACGATGGTAAAAGTATCGCAACCACACCAGAAAAGTTAGAAGATTATTTAACATCAAAAGCGTATTATGGCAAAACGATTGGAAGACATAGTGGTCGACTTTTTGGACCTAACTACGATATTGATGGAGATGTTTTTGATGTTCAAGCAGATGAAAATGAAATAAGTCAGCTTCATGGCGGTAAAACTAGTTTGGCTTTTCAACATTTCACATTAACTGGTTATGAGAGAATGGGGGATGCAACGAGCGTAACATTTCAATGTATCACAACCAATGATGGGTTTCCAGGTAAACTAAAATTAGATGTCACTTATGAAGTCACTAAAGATGATGCCCTTATGATCAGTTACCACGGTTCTTCAACCGCACCAACGATTTGTAATATTACAAACCACATATATTTAAATGTTGGACATCCAGAGAGTATACTAGATCAATCATTATATTTGGATAGTGATTATTATCTTGATATAGAAACTTCCTATCGTCTTAAAAGTATTAAACAAACAGTTAATACACCATATGATTTTAGATTACCTAAACGATTAGCATCTAGTATCTATCTTGTTAAACAACCTGATATTGCTGGTTATGATAATTGCTTCTTATTAAATAAACATGATGATCAAGAAGCCATATTTAGATTAGCAAATGAAATATCTAATTTAACAGTTGATGTATTCACTGATTATCCTAGTGTCGTGGTGTATACGCATAATCATCCTGCACTTGTCAAACTAGAAAATGTTTCAACAAATGGTGTCCATTCAAGCGTGACAGCTGAATGTCAATATCCACCAGATGGCATTCATAACGAACATTTAGATAGTGGCATATTAAGACCTAGAGAAGTATTTAAAAAATTCATTAAAATTAAACCTTATTATAAAAAATAATGGAGACTTAAATCTCCATTATTTCTTTAAAGTAAGTATTTTGATTTAATAATCGATAGATAGGATATCCGACGATATATAAGACTGCAGCTTCACCAAGACCGACTTGTAAAGCAGATAACCAGTATGGTAAGTCTAAGAAGTAATAGAGCATGGCTGCTATCACAAAGGCATTAATAATGACAGGGAATATAAGTGCAATCAATGGTTTCTTTCTTGTTAGTATCATTGGGATTAGCGCAATGATGGTTGCAAGTGTGCCAAATAATACATCAACAATCGATATTGTTGAAAATAGATTAGCCACCAAAGTACCAATGACTATACCTATCGCATGTCTGGGATTGAAAAAGACTAGAATAAGTAAAACTTCTGCAATTCTAAATTGCCAATTACCAAAACTCATAAACTGAAATGCATACACTAAGACGACATAAATCGTTGCAATCATCGCTTCAAAGATGATCAATTTTAAATCTTTATTCATAAAAAAGCTCCTTGTTTTTTTAAGCTGGTTTCCTAGGATACAGCTTTTTGTTTTTACCGGTCTATTCTACCAAAAACGTGCTATAATTACAATACAAAGGAATGATAGAATTGAGTATTAAATTTGAAGTGTTACATACATGTAAACAAACAGGTGCAAGACTTGGTCGATTAACGACACCACATGGTGTATTTGAAACACCTATTTTTATGCCAGTGGGGACACAAGCAACCGTTAAAACATTAGAGCCGAGTGAAATAAAAGAAGTGTCAGAAGGTCTCATTTTAGGAAACACCTATCATCTTTGGTTACAACCAGGTGAAGAGATTGTTAAAGATCATGGTGGGATAAGAGGGTTCATGGATTGGGATGGTGCATTATTAACCGATAGTGGTGGTTTCCAAGTATTTTCTCTTACTGATATGAGAAAAATTACAGAAGAAGGTGTCTATTTCAAGCATCATAAAAATGGCTCTTCATTATTTTTATCACCAGAAATCGCGATTCGTATTCAAGAGAGTCTTGGTGCGGATATCATCATGAGTTTTGATGAATGTCCACCTCCTTATGCAGAATTTGATTATATGAAGGACAGCGTAGAGCGTACATTGCGTTGGGCTAAAAGAGGAAAAGAAGCACTTTCTACTGATCAAGCACTTTTTGGTATTGTACAAGGTGGATTAAATAAAGATTTAAGAAAATATAGTGCTGAAGAACTCATCAAAATGGATTTTTCAGGGTACTCTATTGGTGGACTATCCGTTGGTGAAAAAAAACATGAAATGTATGAGATTACCAACTATTTAAATAATATATTACCATCCGATAAACCACGCTACTTAATGGGTGTTGGTGCACCAGATGATTTGATAGAAAATGTCATGAATGGGATTGATATGTTTGATTGTGTTTTACCGACAAGAGTCGCTAGACATGGTACGGCTTTAACCACTGAGGGTAAAGTAGTGATTAAAAATCAAACGTATGAAAAAGATTATCGTCCACTAGATTTAAATCTAGAAACGAAGGTTTCGAGATATTCAAGAAGTTACATTCGTCATTTATTTAAAGCGAATGAAATGTTAGGTATGCGCTTAGTGACCTATCAAAACCTAGCTTATCTCAAACATTTGATGGCTGAAATAAGACAAGCTATTAAAGAAGATCGCTTAGGTGATTACTATCAAGAAATGAAGAAAAAGACGAATTATTTTAAATCACGATAAATGTCTTTATTTTAATGTATATTTCGTGTAAAATAGAGTTAGTTAACCGAGGAGGGATTATATGGTATTCGGCGAATCTGATAACTTTAATCAAAAACCAATCATCAAAGTCATCGGTGTTGGCGGCGGTGGCGGTAATGCCATCAATAGAATGATCGAAAACGACGTAAAAGGCGTTTCTTTTGTCGCGATAAATACAGATGCTCAAGTACTTAAAGTTTCAAAGGCTGATACAAGAGTCCAAATTGGTAAATATTTAACACGTGGATTAGGTGCTGGAGCAAAAGCTGAAGTAGGTAAAGAAGCTGCTTTAGAATCTATTACCGAGATTGAAGAAGTACTATCAGATGCAGATATGGTCTTCATTACAGCTGGCATGGGTGGCGGTACGGGTACAGGTGCAGCACCAATCATTGCGCAAAAAGCAAAAGAACTTGGTTGTTTAACGATTGGAATTGTGACTAAACCATTCGCGTTTGAAGGACCTGCTAGAATGCAAGCAGCCGTTTATGGTTTAGAAGAACTTAAACCACACGTTGATACCTTAATCGTTATTCCAAATGAACGTTTATTAGCAATCTCTGGACCAACAACACAATTATTAGATGCCTTTAGAGAATCTGATAATGTCTTACGTCAAGGTGTTCAGGGTATTGCTGAAATTATTGCTATTCCTGGGTTGATCAATGTTGACTTTGCGGATGTAAAAACCGTGATGGAAAACAAGGGTACTGCATTAATGGGTATCGGTATTGCATCAGGTGAAGATAGAGAGATTGAAGCGGCTAGAAAAGCAATTCACTCTAAATTATTGGAAGTATCAATTGATGGTGCGACAGATGCAATTGTTAATATCACATCGGGAACAAATATTACACTTTTTGAAACAGAACGTGCATTAAATGAAATTAGAAATGCAACAGATCACAGTTTAAATATTATTTACGGTACAACCGTTAATGCAGATTTAGAAGATGAAATGATTGTGACGGTTATCGCAACAGGATATGAACTAAAAGCAAAAGGTTCAACAGTTGAAAATCTCGCGTCTGAAATCTTTAATAAGACATCTGATGAGCAAATGACATTAACAAAACAAGGTCTTAAACAATCTGAAGATGATGTTTTAGAAGACGGTATTGTTGATGAACAACCAAAAAAACGCAATGTACCTACGTGGTTATTAAAGAAAAACAAATTTTAAAAGGCGTAAGCCTTTTTTATTGAAAGGATGAATGCCATGTTGAAAGCAGGCATTGTTGGTTTACCAAATGTTGGTAAATCCACATTATTTAATGCCATCACCAAAGCAGAAGCTTTAGCTGCAAACTATCCGTTTGCGACAATTGAACCTAATGTTGGTGTGGTGTATGTTCAAGATGAAAGACTTGATGTATTAGAAAAGATTTATAAACCAAAAAAAGTAGTACCTACCGCATATCAATTTATTGATATTGCAGGTCTTGTTAAAGGTGCTTCAAAAGGTGAAGGTTTAGGGAATCAATTTTTATCACATATTAGAGAAGTAGATGCAATTTGTCAGGTGATTCGTTGTTTTGTTGATGAAAATATTACACATGTGGATGGTAGTATTGATCCTATTCGTGATATCGAAACGATTCAACTTGAACTTAATTTAGCAGATATGGATTCAATTGATAAGAGACTTGCCAAACTTCAAAAAAAAGTAAAAGCCAAAGCACCTGACTCTAAAGAAGAATATGATGTATTAAAACGTATTAAAGAAGCTTTGGATCAAGATGGGAATCCTAGATTATTATCATTTACAAAAGATGAAGAAAAACTTGTTAAGAGTTTTAATTTGTTGTCATTAAAACCAATGATCTATATTGCAAATATAGCTGAAGATGATTTAATAGATCACACACAAAATACGTTTTATAAGCAATTAGTAGATTATGCTGAATCGACTGAAACGAAGCTTGTCTTCATTTCTGCGCAAGTTGAAATGGAAATTGCAGCATTAAATCCTGAAGAACAAGTCTCGTTCTTAGATGCATATGGGATGACAAAATCAGGTTTGAATGAAGTCATTGAACAAAGTTATGATCTTCTTGGCTTGCAAACGTATTTCACAGCAGGAGAACCTGAAGCAAGAGCTTGGACATTTAAAAAAGGTATGAAAGCACCTGAATGTGCAGGTATCATTCATAGTGATTTTGAAAGAGGCTTTATTAAAGCAGAAACACTATCTTATGACGATTTGATTAAATACGGATCACCTCAAGCTGCTAAAGAGGCTGGTCGTGTACGTCTTGAAGGTAAAGATTATGTCGTCCAAGATGGCGATATTATGCTATTTAGGTTTAACGTATGATGTTTCCAAACTATCACGAAACAATTATTTGTGCATCTAAATATTTTAGTGCTGAAGAGATTAAGCATTTTTATAAGTTAGGTTATCGTGATTTTGGTGAGAACAGAGTGAATGATTTTCTAGCTAAAAAATCTTTATTAAGAGATCTAGATGTCTCATGGCATTTTATAGGTCACTTACAGACAAATAAAGTGAAAAAAGTAATTAATGAAATTGATTATTTGCATACATTAGATTCACTTCATTTAGCGGAAGCAATTCAAACGTTAAGAAACACACCATTATCCTGCTTTATTCAATTGAATTTAACGGAAGAGCCGCAAAAAAGTGGTGTTTTACTATCAAATTTAGGTCATTTCATGAATGAAATGAAAAAATATGATAAAATAAAGCCAGTCGGTTTTATGACTATGGGTAAGCTAGATGATACCGTTGAGACAGAACGTGTATTCATACTTTTAGATGAATTAGCGAATCAATATCACTTACCTTTTAAATCAATGGGTATGTCCGACGATTATGAACTAGCCATTAAGCATCATACAACACATCTTAGAATTGGTAGAAAATTTAAAGAATTACTCTAAGAGGAGGCATTATGGGACTTTTTAGCAAAAAGAAAAAATCTGATCAAACTACTGAACCAGACATGACGACCTATGATCGCCTAATCTTCGAGAAATTAGAATCGGATGATGATCATTATTTGATTGGTTTAGTTGAAAAAATGATGAAAGGTTCACCACTCATTTTAAACTTTGACTTATTAAACATCGATCAAGCAAATAAAGTAATTGCCTTTTTATCTGGTGTCGTATATGCGATTAAAGGTGAGATAGTGCATATCCAAGAAAAAGTATTTCTTTTTGCCAATCAAGACGTTTATAAAGATGGTACGATTGAGGAGTTTTTAAAAGAAATTGTCGAATAAATGAATATTGTGATGAAGAGAACACATAGATGTGTAAAAGTTTAAAGCGAGTTGGAGATGGTGTAAGTCCAGCAACATAATAAACAAGCTATATCACCTCGGAGCAAATGATATAATGAGGGCTAAGCAACGCTTAGAACTAAGGTGGTACCGCGGATACATATTCGTCCTTAGCATTGACTAAGGACTTTTTATTTTTTAGGAGGAATTATGAATTACAAAGACACATTACACATGCCGAAAACAGATTTTCCAATGCGTGGAAATCTTGGGCAAAAAGAACCCGAGATGCAAAAGCACTGGGAAGAATTAAAATTATACGAAGAAAATTTAAAGAAAAATGAAGGAAATCCATCGTTTATCTTACATGATGGGCCACCATATGCGAATGGTGATATTCACTTAGGGCATGCACTAAATAAAATCTTAAAGGATTTTGTTTTGCGTTATCAAACCATGCTTGGTAAATACACAAGATACATTCCAGGTTGGGATACGCATGGTCTTCCGATTGAAACCGCACTAGCTAAAAAAGGTGTAAAACGTAAAGAATTAGAACTTTATGAATACCGAGAACTATGTTATCAGTATGCGATGGAACAAGTTGAAAGACAAAAAGAACAATTCAAAAGACTTGGTGTTTTAGGCGAATGGGATAAGCCATATATCACTTTAACAGCTGATTATGAAGAAAGACAAATTAATGTATTTGCTAAAATGGTTGAAAGAGGTTTAATCTATAAAGGATTAAAACCTGTTTATTGGTCACCATCTAGTGAATCTGCATTAGCAGAAGCAGAAATTGAATATCAAGATCATACATCAACCTCTATTTATGTTGCTTTTCCAGCTGATTCAAACAATCCATTATTAAAAGATGCACATTACATTATTTGGACGACAACACCTTGGACGATTCCTGCAAATTTAGCGATTGCAGTTCATCCTAAAATGGCGTATGCAATCTTTACTGTCAATGGTAAAAAGTATGTTGCTGCACAAGAGTTACTCAGTAAATTAGCATCTGATTTTGGATGGGATGCTTACGATGTTGTTAAGACCCTATTTGGTAAAGATCTAGAATTGGAAAGATATGTACATCCCCTTTATGGACGTGTTTCTCCAGTTATCCTTGGTGATCATGTCACTGCTGAAGATGGTTCAGGACTTGTTCATACAGCCCCTGGTCATGGTGATGATGACTATAAAGTAGGTCGTCAATATAATCTAGACATTCTAAGTCCTGTTGATCATCGTGGTTTTATGACTGCAGAAGCAGGTAAAAAGTTTGAAGGGCTGTTCTACGAAGAAGCTAACGATAAAATAGTTGAAGCACTAGAGGAACAAGGAGTTCTATTAAAAGCACAGAAATTTTCACATTCATACCCACATGACTGGCGAACTAAAAAACCAGTTATCTTCAGAGCGACGCCTCAATGGTTCGCATCTATATCCAAACTAAAAAAAGAGTTATTAGAAGAAGTTAAAAAGGTTAGTTGGTTACCTACATGGGGTGAAGTTAGATTAGCAAACATGGTACAAAACCGAGAAGACTGGGTCATTTCAAGACAACGTGCATGGGGTGTTCCAATTCCTGCTTTTTATGCTGAAAATGGTGACGCAATCCTCGACCCTGTTATTATTAAGCATGTTGCTAAACTATTTGGAGAACACGGTTCAAATGTTTGGTATAAGTGGGAAGCGAATGATTTACTTCCTAAAGGATTTAAACATCCTTCAAGTCCAAATGGTATCTTCAAAAAAGAAATGGATATTATGGATGTTTGGTTTGATTCTGGGACATCACATCAATTGATGGAAGCACGCGGTGAAAGCTATCCAGCAGATTTATATTTAGAAGGTTCTGATCAATATCGTGGTTGGTTTAATTCATCACTCATAACTGGGGTTGCTGCTTTTGGTAAAGCACCATATAAAAAAGTTGTTTCACATGGTTTTACGTTAGACCCACAAGGTAGAAAAATGAGTAAATCTTTAGGTAATACAGTAGATCCAATCAAAGTGATGAAACAACAAGGGGCAGATTTACTACGTTTATGGGTCGCATCTGTTGATTATCAAGCAGACGTTAAAAATTCTAATGAACTCATGGTTCAGATTGCTGAAAGTTACAGAAAAATTAGAAATACATTTAGATTTATGCTTGCGAATATCAGCGATTTTAATCCTGAAGAAGATTTTATCGGATATTCTATGCGCGGTAATTTAAATCGTGTCATGACTATTAAGTATGAAGCACTTAAAAAAGCAATCTTAGACGCGTATGATAATTATCAATTTGATCATGTTACACGGCTTGTGATGCCATTTATGATCAATGATTTATCCGCTTATTATCTTGACTATACAAAAGATATCCTCTATATTGAAGGTAAGAAATCTTTTGAACGTTTAAGTGTTCAATCAACAATCTATGAAATCTTATACGGTTTACTTGTTTTATTAACACCAATTATGCCTCATACGACATCAGAAGCGTATGCTTATTTACCAGGTCCTAAAGAAAAAGATGTTTACTTAGAACGTATGCCAGAAAACTACGTTCATGAAAATAAGCCATTAATGGACGCATTTAACGAATTTGAAACAGTTAGAACTGCTATACTTAAAGTACTAGAAGATGCGAGAGCAGAAAAAGTAATTGGTAAATCACTTCAAGCAAAAGTGTCATTATCTGTGACTCAAGCTCAGATGGATGCAATCAATTATTTAGATATGAAACTTCATCAAGTGTTAATCGTTTCATCAGTTGATGTAAAGGTTAGTGATCAACTCGCTATTGAAGTGAGCGTAGCTGAAGGTGAAACTTGTGCTCGCTGTTGGAATGTCGTTGATCATGTGCATGATGATGAACTTTGTGATCGTTGCCATCACATTTTAGAAGGAGAATAAAATGAATATACTAGTTGTTAATGATGACGGCTATCAAGCCGAAGGATTAGCATTACTTGTTAGAGCATTATCACCTTTTGGTAATCTTTATGTGTCTGCACCAAAAAATCACCAAAGTGGTATGAGTCAAGCGATTACGTTTAATCGTCGTATTGATACATTTATGATTGAACCAATGCATGGTACATTAGCGACATTAGTTGTTGATGGGACACCTGTTGACTCAGTAAGACTAGGTTTAAAGTTGTTTGATGTTGATTTTGATCTTGTTGTATCAGGTATCAATTACGGACAAAATATTGCAAAAGACATCTTATATTCTGGAACGGTTGCAGCGGCATATGAAGCGAAGATACTAGGTATAGATGCGATTGCTATATCAGCAGCTAGAACAGATTTAAGTTATTTATATGATGAAACGATTAAACTAATGGATGAAATATTAGAAACTGGTATTTATAAAGGTTCTGGTATTCTTAATATTAATTTTCCAAGAGCAGACTATCAAAAACCTAAAGGTGTTAAAATCACAAGGCAAGGTGAACGTTATCAACATGCTGAATATGTGAAAAGTGAAACACCTGACAGTTATCATGTCAAGAGTTCTATTATTCAGTATGAAGAGCATGTAGATTCTGATGTAGAAGCCTATGAAACAGGCTTTATATCAATAACGCCACTTATGATTAACAGAACAGATGAAGCAAGAATAATTGACATTATGGGCGAATAATCGCCCATTTTGTGATAAAATAACATTATAAAGGTGGTGGGGTAATGGCACAATTTAACGTGCATTTCTTTAAAGAAAAAAGCCGTCATATTGATATTGAAGTTGTCATTGATTTTTTTGAAAATATCGAAGGTGTCACAACAGATATGGATGAGTCGAGCGTTCGTTTTTTATACACACATCCACATTTACCATACCAAGCACTTTTTATCATCACACCTAAATCTCAAGTGCCTGATATATATCGTTTAAATCCACGTTTTCTTGACGTGAATTTTCATATGGAAATGCCAATATTAACACCAAATTATATCGCAAAAGACGTATTTGAAGTGATTAAAAAAGTTTGTGATAAATTTGATTTTCACATTTATAATGAAATGTTTGAAGATGTATTGGCATTTAAAATGGAACTACTAGATAAAGTATTTCATATGTTGAAGGATGCTTATGTAGAAAAGAATCCTGTACTTTTAAATGATTATTTTGTGATGCCGACTGATAAACTTACAGCAATCTATCGCTATTTAGATGATATTGTAGAATTACAGAAATATTATAAGGAACTTGATACTTATGTACCGAAATATCATTTTTTATCTGTAGAAAATCATCATATGACAATTGGCATTGAATGGAATGAACAAACCTTAACTGTTTTTCCACCTTATATAGACTATGTTTTTTACAGGTTGAATGGAGAAATTATAGTCTTGGTTGCTGAAGAAGTATTATCAGTGTTAGATAAATTCTTAACGGATGTACCTGGATTTATAAGAGGTACAAAAGTACTCACCAAAAAATGGCTTCGTAAAGCTCATAAAGTGATGAAAAAGTATAAGTTTTCAAAAGTTGATCACACGTTTACAAAACAAAATGTAAAGAAATTACTTGATTAGAAGATGAAATATTTTAAACATATATTAGGATTTACACTGATTTCTTTTGGTATCGTTGGCATTATTAGAGCGAGATTAGGAGCATCTCCAATAGATGCATTTAACGTTTTCTTACATACAATATTAGCTAACAATGGTATTAATGTTACTTTAGGTACTGTCGTCTTTGTGATGGGTGTGTTTGCAACCATATTGACCTATGTCTTAACCAAAGATAAAAAATTAATTTATAGTTTCTTATTTTTATTATGCTTAAGTGTTTTTGTCGATGGTTGGAATTATCTTTATGGATTAATACCCAGTGAGATATTAACACATATGGCATATCGTGTCACAAGTGCAATATTGGTCTTTTTTATCATGTGTTATGGGGTTGCTTTAACGTTACTTAGTGGTTTGCCAACACTTCCCTATGAAAGATTACTGTTACACATTGATAAAAATATCCATAATATATCAATATCGAAAATATTTATTGATGGTACATTCTTTATTGGTGCCATCGTCTTAGGATTAATCTTAGGTATTGAACATTTATTTGAACAAGTATTCATTATGACATTTGTGATTGCATTTTTCACTGGTGTCGTTGTAAAATTCTTTATCAAAAAAATTAAAAAAGGAGTTGTAAATCATGAAACTCAATAAAATGATAGATCATACAAAGCTTGGCGCAAATGTAACAAAAGAACAGATTGATCAATTGGTTGAAGAAGCCATTGCATATGATTTTAAAAGTGTGTGTGTCAATCCTATTTGGGTCAAATATGTGGTTCATAAGTTAAGACATTCAAATGTTTTAACATGTACTGTCATTGGTTTTCCTCATGGGACTCACCAACCTAATGTCAAAGTCTTTGAAGCGGAACAAGCCATATTAGATGGTGCTGAAGAATTGGACATGGTCATTAATGTACATGCTTTAAAATCAAAGGATTATCACACGATTAAAGAAGAAATAAAAAGTATCGTTGACATCGCAGAAGAGAGATATGTTAAGGTGATATTAGAAACATGCTATTTAACAGATGAAGAAATCGTTAAAGCATGTGAAATAGCCGTTAAAGCTGGTGCTAACTTTGTAAAAACATCAACAGGATTTGGTTCTGCAGGTGCTACAGTTGAACATGTTAAGTTGATGAAACAAACTGTAGGTGATCATGCAGAAGTAAAAGCAAGTGGTGGTGTTCGTACATATGCAGATGCCGTAAAAATGGTTAATGCAGGAGCGACGCGCATCGGAACATCTAACGGTGTACAAATCGTAACAGGAGGAGATACAAATGATTCCGACAGCTCATATTGAACTAAAAGACCCAACTTTAATTGCAAAAACAGTTTTAATGCCTGGTGATCCTTTAAGGGCAAAATATATTGCAGACACGTATCTTAAAAATGTCGTTCAAATTAATGGCGTGAGAAATATGTTAGGTTATACAGGTTATTTTGGACGTAAGAAAGTGACTGTGTTTGGTTCTGGCATGGGGATGCCTTCTATAGGTATTTATAGTTATGAATTATTTAATTTTTACGATGTAGATAAAATCATTCGCATTGGTTCTTGTGGTGCATACGATCCAGATCTTAAACTCTTTGATGTTTTACTCGTTGAACAAGCATATTCAGAATCAACATATGCAAAGACTTTGGGTTTAAAAGGTAGTCACACAATTAAAGCCAATCGTGCATTAAATAATCGTATTTTAAAAGCAAGTGAAGAAACAGGCATTAAAGTAAAACCTGTGACCATTCATTCATCTGATGTCTTCTACAGACTCAATCCTAGTGTATGGAAAGATATCAGAGAAAAACATCATACAGCAGCCGTTGAAATGGAAAGCTTTGCACTATTCGCTAATGCAAAAGCATCAAAGAAGAAGGCAGCATGTATTTTAACCGTTTCTGATTCACTTGTAACACATGAAGCAACAACTGCTCAAGAAAGACAAGAAGCATTCACTAAAATGATGGAAGTGGCATTACATTCAATCTAATGGATATTATTAAAAATGATTTTAAGACGATTCAATTGGTTTGCTATAATAGCGCTATTGATACGAAAGAAACACGTGTATATCGCTATTTACTATCAAAGTTAATTGTCTCTCATACAAACAAATATAAAACAAAACTAGACATGTCAATCCGTCTAGAAGCGCTCTATGGGGCGCTTCTTTCTGCAAGAACAGAACTAAATGGAAATATCAACACATTAGGTATTTCTCTAACAATTGCTGATCCGAAAATAGTCGGTGATGACCACCTTTTAGAAGAAACCATCACATTTTTTAAAGATATCATCTATGATCATGATTTCTTTGATGAAGCTATTTTTAATGATGAAAAACGTCTTCTAATTGAACAATGGCAATCGTTAAAAGATAATAAAGCTGCTTATGCGAACCACCGTTTTTCAGAGTTATTTAGAAAACCAGACCTATCTGGCTTTCCATTGTCAGGTACCTTATCACAAATTAGAAAAGCTACCCCGGAAGGACTTTTTCAATATTATAAAGATGTATATTTGAATGAGGATTTTCATCTAATAGCGAACGGCAATATCAATCAATTTGATGAAACTCAAATTCTACATAAAAATCATGTTAAAAAGGATTTACCTTTTGAAACGTCGTTTAGAAAAACACACCCACTCATAGAAATCGAAGAAGAAACAGATATGAATCAAGCGATGATAAAATTTGGTTATATTTTTCCAATCTATCGTTTTGATCAATCTTATGCGTCTGCATTGCTTGCTAACGTGATTATTGGTGGTTATCCTGAATCAAGATTGTTTAAAGAAATTAGAGAAAAACAAGCATTGTGTTACGATATCAGTTCCAATTATGATGTCTATAAAGGGACGTTCGTTATTTCAAGTGGAGTTGCAATTGATATGCTTGATAAGGCCAAAAAATCAATTAATGACTTGATTAATGAAACAATTCAAAATGGTATTTCAGAAGACGAATTAGTCACCGCTAAAGGTTACGTGGTTCATCAATTAAAAGCTGGATTAGATCATCAATCCTATTTCACAAAACGTGCATATTATGCGTATTTAACAACGGTCGATGAATCGATTGAATCACGTATAGAAGCTCTTTCTTTCACGACGGTTGATGATGTGAATAACGCGATCAAACAATTAAAACTTGATACCATTTATGTCTTAAAAGGAGTCATGTCATGAAACATACATACTACAAAGAAGCCAATGAACATGTCTATACTTTTAAGTTAAAAAACGGTATGCGAGTCCATTTATTGCCTAAAGATGAACCCTCTTATTTAACATATGCAGAAGTATCGATTCCGTTTGGTAATTTCGCATTAAAATTTCAAACAGATCAAGGACTCTATGAGCTACCTGCTGGTACTGCTCATTTCTTGGAACATAAAATATTCGCAATGCCAGATGGCAATGACGGTTTTCAAATGTTCACACAACTTGGTACGGATGCGAACGCCATGACTGGATATTCTCAAACATCTTATTTATTTTCAGCAACTGATAATGTTGATAAAGCATTAATACACATGCTTAATATGCTTGATACAACGCACTTTACGGAAGAAAATGTCAATTCTGAAAGATTGATTATTGGCGAAGAAATAAAAATGTATTTAGATGATCCTCAAACAGAAATGATGAACCACTTGACGAATAATATGTATGAAAATCATCCGATAAAAGAAGATATTGGTGGCACATTAGAATCAATCAAAGAAATTACACCTCAAACGCTATCAGATGCGCATCGCTATTTTTATCAACCATCTAATCGTTTGTTGGTCATGTCAGGTAAAATTGATGTCAAACATATCTATAAGGTTCTAAAAGCTTATGATCATGACGTTGTCAAAGAAAAAGTAAAAACAATCTATTCAAAAGAACCTAATCGTATTCTTATTAAACATGAAGTCATTGAAAAACCAATTCATATACCAAAAATTATGATTGGTGTTAAACTAGTCCCTAAAAAAAGAAATCCAATTAATAGTATTAAAATTGAATTGGCATTCAGTTATTTAATGGGAATGCTATTTGGCAATTCTTCAAAATTAACGGAAACACTCATGAGAGAAGGATTAATTAACCAAAACTATTATTACGCACCTATTTTCGAAGAACACGCAGAAAGTCTACTTTTATATGCTGAAACAAAAAAACCCTTCTTATTAAAGCGCATCATCATTGATGCACTTGTTAATGGTAGTGATGACATCAATGAAGAAAACTTTGAAAGATTTAAAAAAGTGTCATTAGGTCAACATGTATTCGCACTAAATTCAATTGAATTTAAGGCACATCTTTATGGCAAGTATATTCATCAAAAAGCGAATTTGTTTGAGGCTATTGACACCATGAGAGAGCTAACATTTGAAGATATCTTGGAAGCTAAAGCGCACATAAAGAAAAATAGAATTTCAACACTTATCTACAAAAAGGCTAAATCTTAGCCTTTTTTTTATAATGTCAGGTCAATCTTTTTTTAATGGAATCATACACTTAATTTTTTCATATCAAAAGGAAGCTTTAGTTATTGATGAGTACGAAATTGACCATTAGATAATAGCGATCTTGCTCTGTATACTAACAGAAAAAAGGAGTTATTATGTTAAATCAATTGATTATTATTGGTAGGCTAACAAGAGATCCCGAAGTTAAGGTTTTAGATGATGGTAGAAAGGTAAGTGATATGACAATTGCAGTACAGAGAGCATTTAAGAATATGGATGGCAATTACGATACTGATTTCATTAGAGTCACTGTCTGGGAAGGCTTAGCAAGCGCGATTGAATCTTATTGCACAAAAGGAACGTTGATTGCTGTCAAAGCACGATTACAAACTTATAAATATGAGCTTTCAGATGATAAAACGTTGAATATGCTTGAAGTGATTGCTGAACGGATTACATTCTTGTCTTCACCAAATCGAACAAATGAATAACGGAATGAAAAAAAGTCTAGAGAAATAGACTTTTTTCATTTTCTATTGAGGCTATGGTTTGCTATAATGGGATATAGGAGATGATAATATGCCTTTCAATTTTAAAAAAGAAGTAGAACTTAGAAGAGAAGAAATCATTAGAGATCTAAAAGGGTTAATTCAAATTAATTCTGAATTAACGACATTTGATCCTAAAAGAGTGAATGCACCATTTGGTGAAGGTATTCAAGAAGCACTTATGTATATGTTAACTTTAGGCGAAAGAGATGGGTTTATTACTGAAAATGTCGATAATTATGCTGGTCATATATTATTTGGTGAAAGCGACGATTATATCGGTTCAATTGGTCACTTAGATGTCGTTCCTGCTGGGACAGGCTGGCTTTATCCTGCCTATAGTGGGAAAGTGGTTGATGGCAAGATGTATGGTCGTGGTACTGAGGATGATAAAGGACCTACAATTGCATTTTATTATGCCATGAAAATATTAAAAGATTTAAATGTTCCACTATCTAAACAAATCAAGCTCGTTTTAGGTACAGATGAAGAAACCGCTTGGCGTGGTGTCGATTATTATTTTAAAAAATATCCTAAAATGCCAGTTGCAGGATTTATTCCAGATGCTGATTTTCCTCTTATCTATGCTGAAAAAGGGATTACAAGAATATATTTAGATGGTATCGATAAACCAACCATCATTAAAGAATTACATGGCGGTTTAGCTGATAATATGGTACCAGAGTCTGCTTATGTCATTATCAGTGATACATCATTCGCACACGCATTTGAATCTTTTTTAAATCGTCATCAATATCAAGGATCAGTTGAAACAGTTAAAGAAGGTATTAAATTAACTGTACATGGAAAGTCAGCACATGGTTCACTACCTCATCTAGGTGAAAATGCGATTGATCGTCTATTCGAATTTCTTATCTTATTAAAACTAGACTCTCATTTAGTTAAAATGTATGAAGCCTTATTGCTTAATGACTGGCCAGGTAAAAAATTAGGTGTGGATTATGTGGATGAAGAAATGGGACCACTGACCAATAATGTTGGTAAAATTGATTTTGATGGTAAAACGTATCAAATCTCACTAAATTTAAGATACCCACATGGCGTTGTTTTAGATGACGTTCTCCAAAAAGGAAATGATTTATTAGCACCATATCAAGCCGTATTGAATTTAGATAAACATCATGAAGTGTTATATTTTGATCCACAATCTGAATTAGTCCAAACATTGATGTCTGTTTACAAAAAGCATACAGGAGAAGTGGAAGCGAAGCCAATTAATATTGGTGGTGGCACCTTTGCAAGAGTGATGAAAAATACGGTTGCTTTCGGACCACATTTTCTTGATAAACCAACATACATTCATCAAAAAAATGAATTTGTTGACCTAGAAGATTTCTTTAAAGCGGTAGTCATTTATACAGAAGCACTATACGAATTAGCTAAATAAGGAGAAGGCATGAAGACCTATTTAGATTTATGTAAACATGTCATGGAACATGGTTCAAATAAAATGGATCGTACAAAAACAGGTACCAAAAGTGTATTTGGGTATCAAATGCGATTCGATTTAAATGACGGATTTCCATTGTTAACAACTAAAAAAGTCCACTTAAAGTCAATTATCCATGAGTTATTGTGGTTTATTAAAGGTGATACAAATATCAAATACCTTGTCGACCATGGTGTTCGTATTTGGAATGACTGGCCATATCAAACCTTTAAAGAAAGTAAGGATTTCCAAGGTGAAAGTATGGTAGATTTTGTTGAACGCATTAAATCAGATGATGCGTTCGCTCATCAATATGGTGATTTAGGTCCTGTTTATGGTGCCCAATGGCGTAATTTTAATGGTGTTGATCAACTTCAATATATACTTGATACATTAAAGACAAATCCAAATTCAAGACGTATGATTTTATCCGCGTGGAATCCTGCAGAAATTAATCATATGGCATTACCACCCTGTCATACGTTAATTCAGTTTTATGTCGCTGATGGTAAATTATCACTACAACTATATCAACGTAGTGCGGATATATTTTTAGGCGTACCTTTTAATATTGCTAGCTATGCATTATTACTGATGATGGTTGCACAAGTAACGGGATTTGAAGTGGGTGAATTTGTCCACACTTTAGGCGATGCTCATATTTATAGTAATCACTTCGAACAAATTGAATTACAACTATCAAGAACACCTAGAAAATTACCTATAATGACATTAAATCCCAATGTTAAATCCTTATACGACTTTACATATGACGATATAGTCTTATCTGATTATAATCCCTATCCTGGTATTAAAGGGAAGGTGGCCGTATGATAAAATTAATATGGGCAATGGATGAAAACTGGTTGATCGGTAAAGATAATCAATTACCATGGCATTATCCTTCTGATTTAAAGTATTTTAAACAACAAACAAAAGATGCCCATGTCGTGATGGGTGACATGACCTATGAATCACTTAAAGGGTATTATAAGACAAAACCTTTACCTTTTAAGAAGATATCAGTGGCAAATCTTGTGAAAAAACACTATAATGATGCTACATGGATTTCAGATATCCATCAATTTTTTAAGACATTAGAAGAAGATGTCTTCGTGATTGGTGGGAAAACCATTTATCAATTATCACTACCTTATGCTGATCAACTATATATTACGTATGTTTTAAATCATCATGATGGTAATGTTTATTTTCCTAAATTTAATTTAAATTTGTTCAAGCTCATCGACAAAAGACTTGAACCTGGCTTAATTTTCGCAGTTTATGAAAGAAGGAAATCAAAATGATTTCAGCATTATTTATAATTTTTTGGATTGCTTATGTTGTGTTTATGACATTGACTATTCCAATATACTATCTCATTCCAGTCTGGCTAATCTCGGGGTTTTTGGTTTCTTTAATCGGTATTGTATTGTTTGTTGCAATCAATGTCTATACGTGGTTTCCACTGACAAAAGTAAATAATCGATTGAAATATAAAATGACAAGAAGCATTGCCATATTTCTTGATATATTTGTCTTACGAATTAAATTGGAAATAACAGGTAGAGAAAACATCCCTGAAACTGGACGCTTAACGACATATTCAAATCATAAATCCTATGCAGATCCAATTATCATTGAACATGTTATTAAAAGACCAACTACATATACACCAAAAACTGGTGTTTATCGATTACCAATTATTAAAACATGGTTAAAATCAATTGGCGCTTTTCCAATTGATAGAAGTAACACAAGGAATACTGCTAGGGCGATGATTGACGCGATTAAAGTAGTTAAAAGTGGCATGAATATGGCGATTTTCCCAGAAGGTGGCATCAAAGACCGACATGATAACAGAATGGTAGAAATGCGTGCTGGTGCTTATAAAGTAGCGATGAAGGCACAAGCGGATTTACTTCCAATTACGTTGATTAACACGCCGGAAATAAAAAATCGTGCACCGTGGCGCAGAACAGTTGTGAACGCTATCGTTCACCCAGTCATACCTTATGAACAAATCAAAGATATGTCAACGAATGAGATTGCAGAATATCTATTTAATATTATTAATGAACCATTTACAAACATGTGAGGCGATTGCCTCACTTTTTTATTGTAGATAATTTGTCAATTCAAGTGCAACGCGTTATAAGATTCATTGATTACTTCTAATGGTGTTTTGAAGTTTATGCATTTTCTAGGTCTGTTGTTTAGGCGTGTTAGTACATTTGTTACTTCATCATCATTTGTTTTCGACAGATCCATTCCTTTTGGATAATATTCTCTTAATAATCCATTGGAATTCTCATTAGTCCCTTTTTGCCACGCACAATATGGATCAGCGAAATACATATCACAGCTTAATCGTGTTTCTATTTCTTTATATTTGGCAAATTCTTTACCACGATCACAGGTTATTGTCTTTACTAATTCTTGCGGGAATTGTGATAATAATTCTATGATAGCTGCTGTCACATTTTCACTCGTTCTATCTGGCAATAGTTTAACTAAGTATAACCTTGATTTGCGTTCTGCTAAAGTCACGAAACAATATTTGCTTTTTCGCTGAAAATTAACTCTTCCCGATTCAACTGTATCTGCTTCCCAATGACCTATTGTTTCTCTCTTGTAAACTTCTTTAGGTCGTTTTTTTATTGTTTTACCAATATTGAATCGTCCCCTTGTTTCTGCGGGTCTCTTGAACTTTCCTTTACGTCTTAATTGCGTCATATCGCCTTTAATTAGGTGTTTTTTGTGAATCCATCGATATATTGTCGCGTAACATGGACAGTATTCAGGTCGATCTTTTTCACGTTTAGCAATTTGTTCTGGTGACCATTGTTGAGCTAGCTTTTCTTCTATGTATATTTTTAATTCAGGATTGATTCGTATGGGTCTATGACATTTCTTTCGCCGCTTTTGATATCTCTTTTGTGCAATGTGTGGTAAGTATTTATATCGATAGCCGCAGTCATTCCTTTTTAACTCTCTTGAGATTGTGCTAACACTTCGTTTGATTGCTTTGCTTATCTGTCTCATGCTAACGCCAGACAGCCATAACTGATATATACAAGTTCTTTCTTCTATGGTAAGATGAGTGTAGTTCATAGGTTCTCCTTTTATGTTTGTTTGGTCACTTACATTATAAAGGAATCTATGAACCTTTTTATTTTCTTTTACAGTGTTGCACTTGTTATTCTAATTTATCTGTAAAAAAAAAGACGCTTATGCGTCTGGGTGTGTTTCGTGACTAATGAATTTAATACGATTATCAGTAATCTCTAATGTAATAATATCACCATTAAGAAGGAAGTAATCTGCAAATGAAAACTGATTAGGATCAGCTTTAACAAGTAGACCCTTTATAACGTGTGAATGTGCGACACAAAGGATACGAGCTTCTGGATATCTCTTTTGTAGATTAAACGCTTGCTTGGTGACACGGTTAATTAACATATCATCATGTTCAAAACCAGGATGACGATAACCTTTAGTTCTAACTAAGGGCATTGCGTCTTGTACAGATACACCATCCAGATGATAAAAATCTCTTTCGACAAAATGAGGTAAAACTTCGATTGATCCTTTATATTTAATTTTTTTAGCAATAATATAAGCTGTTTCTAAAGCTCTTGATAAAGGTGAGCTAACAATGGCATCAAAATGCTTTTCTTGTAGTAAATTAGCCACTGTTCTAGCTTGTTTTTTACCTGTTTCATTTAATGGATTGTTGATACGCCCTTGTACAAGACCTTGACTATTATAATGTGTTTGTCCATGCCGGACCATGGTTAGAATCATAGTGTACCTCTTTTCCCTTTAGCATTATAACATAGTTGTAATAATTTATGATAAAATAATGGTAAGGAGATGATACGATGCACGTCATTGATTTAATTACAAAGAAACGAGATGGTAAAGCACTTAGTCAAGCTGAGATTGCTTTTTTAATCTCATCATATACCAAAGGTGATATGCCTGATTACCAAATGAGTGCTTTTTTAATGGCAACCTATTTTAAAGGTATGACACATGAAGAAGCGACCCATCTTGCACTCGCGATGAGAGATTCAGGTGATGTTGTAGACTTATCTGAAATAAAAGGAACTAAAGTAGATAAACATTCAACAGGTGGTGTCGGTGATAAAGTCACATTAATTTTGGCACCTTTAGTTGCGAGTTTAGGTGCGAAAGTCGCTAAAATGAGCGGACGCGGTTTAGGTCATACTGGTGGTACGATAGACAAACTTGAAAGTATTCCAGGCTTTAAAGTTGAATTACCAAGAGATCAATTTATCAAACAAGTCAAAGAGATCGGGATATCTGTCGTAGGGCAAAGTGGTGAAGTTGCACCTGCCGATAAAAAACTATATGCGTTAAGAGATGTAACAGCTACAGTGGATGTCATTCCACTTATTGCTTCATCAATCATGAGTAAAAAATTAGCTAGTGGTGCCGATGCAATTGTACTTGATGTAAAAGTAGGTAAAGGGGCATTTATGCAGACTATAGATGAAGCGAGAGAACTTGCTCAATTAATGGTTGATATCGGTAAACTTGCTGGTAAGAAAATGACAGCTATACTAACGGCTATGGATGAACCATTAGGTCATAAAATCGGCAACGCATTAGAAGTTGTTGAAGCGATTGAAACATTAAAAGGACATGGTCCTAAAGACCTGGTTGATGTGGTTATGACAATTGCCTCAGAATTGATTGTTTATGCAGGTGTGACAAATGATATAGAGGATGCTAAAAAACGCTTAAATGAAGCAATAAATGATGGTAGAGCTTATGATAAGTTTTTAGCGTTTGTTAAAGCGCAAGGTGGCGATGTTGAACAATTGAAACATCCTGAAGCATTACTTTCATCTAAAACTGTTGCTGTTAAAGCGAATCAAAAAGGGTATGTCAATGAAATTGATGCAATGGCGATTGGACAAGCTGCTATGAGACTTGGTGCTGGTCGAGAAACGAAAGCAGACCAAATTGATTTATCGGTCGGAATTGATTTGCACATCAAAGTTGGTGATGCCGTTGATGAAGGTCAACCTATCGCTACACTTTATGTGAATCATAAAGGTATTGAAGAAGCATCTAAGATGATTGAGAAAGCTGTATTGATTGGTGATAAACCAAAGATAGAACCACTCATTAAGGAGATTATTAGGTGATTAATGTTATTCTTCCAGATTATGATAATTCAATATTAAATGTCTCAGCAACACTCCTTAATCATTATGGTATTCGTACCATCTATCATCCGATACCAGAACTTAAGGAACAACTAGAAAAAGATCCCAAGCATGTCTTTTTGTTATTGCTTGATGGGATGGGAATTAACATTATTAATCGGTATTTAAAGCGGAAAGATTTTTTAAGAGAGCATGTTGTTAAAACCATAACGTCTGTCTTTCCTTCGACGACGGTTGCTGCAACCAATGCTGTTTTAACAGGTAAATCACCTTGGAGTTCAGGTTATTTAGGTTGGGTTCAATACTTAAAAGATGAAGATGTTTATGATACGGTTTTTTTAAATAAAGATTATTATGATTCGGAAAAAGTATTTGCAGAAGATTTCATTGAGAAATATTTTAAGCAACCCCAAATTACTGACTTAATCAAACAAGCTAATGCTGAAATGATTACAAGACAATTATTTCCTAATTTTAAACCTAATGGGTTTGATACACTAAGTGAAGAATTGGATGAAATGGTGAATATTTCAAAAACAAAAGAGAAGACTTTTACGTATATCTATTGGGGAGAACCAGATTTAACTGAACATGATTATGGACCTTTTAGTTCAGTCACTAAGGCATTATTACTAGATATTAATCAGGCGGTTAAACATCATGCACAAGCGCTTAATGAAGATAGTTTGCTGATTGTGATTGCCGATCACGGACATCAGAAAGTAAAACCAATTAATTTATATCAAGACGAGACTTTACTATCGATGTTAGACAAATTACCCACTCTTGAACCAAGAGCTACGAGTTTCTTTGTGAAGCCAGAAGCCATCAATTCATTCAAGTCATACTTCAATCATACTTATGGAAAATGGTATGCTCTTTATACAAAAGACGAGTTATTTCATATGGGATTGCTGGGTAATGGTGAAAAACATATGTTAGTGGATCAATGCATAGGGGATTATATGGCGATTGCCATTAAAGATAGATATTTCCAATTTAAAGATAAAAAACCTTTCAAAGGTCATCATGCTGGTTTGACAAAACATGAGATGATCGTCCCTTTAATCTTATATCATAAAAAAAAGCGGTGAGCTAAAACTCATCGCTTTTATGTCTAATCACAACTTATTTTGATTTGCTGTCTTTCGCAGCTTCAGCAGCAACTAAAACAGTTGAAGCTAAGTCTGTAATGTTTGTTGGAACAACAATCTTTGTTGCTTGACCTTGAGCCACTTTAGCAAGTGCTTCATAGGCTTTAATGGTAAGAACTGCATTGTCAGGTTTAGAATCCTTAATTAATTTAATACCAAGTGATTCAGCTTCCTTAAGTTTGTAAATAGCAGATGCTTCCCCTTCAGCTTCTTTGATTTTTTGCTGTTTAACAGCATCAGCTCTAAGAATAACCGCTTGTGCTTCACCTTCAGCACGAAGAATTTCAGCACGTTTTTCCCCTTCAGCAATAAGAATCGTTTGACGTCTTTCACGTTCTGCTCTCATTTGCTTTTCCATCGAATCTCTAATGTCTTTTGGAGGTAAGATGTTCTTAACTTCGACACGATTAACTTTAATTCCCCATGGATCTGTAGCTTCATCTAAGATCTTACGCATGTGCGTATTGATTAAGTCTCTAGATGTTAATGTTTGGTCTAAGTCTAAATCACCGATGATGTTACGAAGTGTCGTTGCAGAAATCTTTTCAATAGCATGAAGTGGACTTTCTGTACCATACGTATAAGCTTTAGGATCTGTGATTGAGAAGAAAACGACTGTATCAATTTGCATGGTGACATTATCTTTTGTAATAACAGGTTGTGGATCAAAGTCCTTAACTTGTTCTTTTAAAGATACAACACTCGCGATGCGGTCAATCACTGGAATAAGAAAATGAATACCAACCCCCCACGTTGTATAATAACCACCAAGTCTTTCAACAACAACTTTTTTAGTTTGTGTGACAAGACGGAAACTAGCAGCAATAACAATCAGTACAATTGCTAAAACTACGATTAATACGATATAACCTGCTCCCATAATATTACCTTCTTTCTAAATTATATTTTTTCGACGATGAGTGTTGCACCTTCAACATCAAGTACACGCACCTTTTCATCGACTTCGATTGTTTCATGAGCAACAGCTGCCCAATCATTTAGACGCAATCTGACACGTCCCTTACCCGTTTCTGTAATACGTTCTGTAACAAATCCTTCTTGGCCAATAATGGAGTCTACGTTGGTCTTAATTTCATTAACCTTAAAATATTTCATAACGACAGGTCTTGTGAAGAAGAAGAGTACAACGGTTAAGGCGACAAATAGAAGTACTTGAAGCCAAATCAATTCATTACCAACAATTAATGAAATGATAAAACTTGGGATTGCTGAAATAGCAAACCAAATTGAAACCATATCTGCAGTAGCAAACTCAATAGCGAGCGCTACAACAAATACCCCGAGCCAAATGATCATCATTGTTTCCATACTATATTGCCTCCTTTAAATCGACGACTAAAAGTTTTTCTTTTGAATCCCAGTTCGCCTTAAATTTGTACGTCGCTGTTTCCAAATCTAAGTTAACGAGATCCGCGATTTCATTGACAAATGCCTTATTGGCGACCCGACTATAAGAAGTACGAACAGAAATTCGATACTTCGCATTCTCTGGAATGTCATGCTTTGTCGCTGCCTCTTTTGTTAGAGGTTTGATAAAGACAAGCTTTTCATCCTTGTTGAAACCAAGCATCACGCTATAAGCGGACTCAAAGAAAATTGTAGCTGGTTTATTTAGGGTAAGGTTACCGCTTGCGACGGTGACCACGCAATCCTTTGGTTTTTCATTAAACCAATTTATATGCATAATATCCCTCCTTACACCAATAATTATACACCTAAATTATTGTGAATGCAAGTATAATTATGCAAAATTATTTTAGATTAATTAAAATGATAGTTAATGATTGTTAGTCCTAAATCCCGACCATAGGACTTGATTTGGTCATCCATCTCTTTAGCTTCAATCTGATTTTCC
Organism: Acholeplasmataceae bacterium; assembly: GCA_963675245.1. GTDB lineage: Bacteria > Bacillota_I > Bacilli_A > Acholeplasmatales > Acholeplasmataceae > WOFB19. The sequence continues at coordinate 1,455,633 of OY775910.1, forward strand.
ATTGATGTTTTGATCAAATCGATAATCGATCCTATTGCGTCTATAGAAGCATATGCATAAAGTTGTGGATCAAAAACTTTGTATGTAATGGATATATTCATCTTAATTTGTTCATGATGATTGTCTTCATATGTGAATCGTCGACTTACATGGATTTCCTCTACTGGAATGCGTTCTAACACACGATCAATAAAGGGAAATAAGAAGAAAATAACTGGATCCTCAATCAAACGATGAAATTTACCAAAACGCTCAACGATGGTCATTTCATCTTTTTTATTAAATTTGAGATGTAGTGCTGTAAAAACAAGAATAATCAAAAGTAAAACGATTGTAATGCGTAATGAATCGGATAATAGAATAATCATAAGTAACCTCATTGTATTATTGAATAAAACGTGTTATTATTGATAATGATCACTACGGGGAGCAAAAGCTGAGAGGACATGTGTCGACCCGTTGAACCTGATCTGGATGAAACCAGCGGAGGGATAGTGTAATAGTCTTTATTAACTATCAATTTCTTTGGGCATCCATAGAAATTTTTTTATTTCTAAGGAGGAAAAGAAATGCAAGTCAGAAATGAAACAAAGAAGTTAGTTGTAACGGCAATACTTTTAGCTAGTGGTATTGCGATTGATCTCATTGTGAGTTTTGTGCCAGGGTTAAATTTAAGAATGCCATTTGGCGGGAAATTTTTTGGGATATCCATGATTCCTATTATTATGATAGGATTAATATTTGGATTAAGATATGGTTTATTAGCTGGTTTTATATTTGGTATATATAATTTCAGCTTTGATTACTTAATCTACTTATCAGCGTTAAGAGATACGCTTGAATCATGGACTGGAACATCTTGGACAGCTATGCAAATCCTTTTACTGATACTTTTGGATTATGTCATACCATTTACAGCCTTTGGCTTAGTTGGACTATTCAAAGATGGTTTAAGAAAAGTGAGTTCAATTGTATATGCGACAATAGCGGTTAGTTTTGTCAGATTAGTGTCAAGCACACTATCAGGAGTCGTGCTGTGGAGTAGTAGTATCAATTTTGCAGTGGAAGCTGTTGAAAATGGTGATGCAAATCCTGATTTGGCAACGCGTATCTTTGCTGCAATGAATGGCAATTTATGGTTATATAGTATGTTTTACAATTTAACATACATTTTAACGACTGGAATCGTTGTCATCGTGATTATTATAGCCATAAGAGTTCGTCTAGTCGATTTACTTGAGAAAAACAACATTATTGGAATAAGTACTCTTCAATAACAGATAAATAATCAAGTCTAGGTTGATAAGCAAATTGAATAAGATATGCACTTTCTTTGAAAGTTTGATAAGGGATGGATTTTCGTCCCTTTTCTTTATGCTGTTCTTGCCAGTATTCAATTAATACGTTAAAGGGCAAAACATAATATTCATTGTATTGCTTAAAATGAACGATTAAGAAGGCAATACCGCCATGCTCATCAACATTTCTTAAATGTTCGATTTGATGAGAATGTATGTTTTTTAAAGGCATCGATGTTTTTGAATTCGTTTCTTTGGCATCAAAATCGATATATTTTCCTTTATATAAACCATTGAAATCTGTTGTTGATGGTGTTTTATAATAGGCCTCTGTAATCTTTGCTTTATTACGTGCTGGATAAGATACATTAACAACTTGAACAGGTGTTGGTTTTTTATGTATAACTGCGATATGATTAATCAGATAGTATTGATTGGTAGCTTCAATATCTGATTCTAGTGTCATACCCAGGTTTGCGTAATTAGTTTGTTTGTTTTGTGCTTTTCTTTTGATAGGATATTTTATCATTTGTCTCACCTAATACTATCTTATCATACGCGAAACAAATCTGTTGAGATAATCAAAGATTATGATATAATTACTATAGTTAATAAACGTTACAGAATTAAGGAAGTGTTAATGTTGAGTCATATTAGATTTTTCGCTTTGGGCGGACTAGGCGAAAATGGTAAAAATATGTATGTAGTTGAAGTGGACAAAAGTCTTTTTATACTAGATGCTGGAATTAAATATCCAAGTTCCGAATTATATGGGGTTGATGAAATCATCCCTGATTATAAAGTGCTTGTGCATGCAAAAGATCGTATCAAGGGGATCTTTTTATCTCATGCACATGAAGATCATATCAGTGCTATTCCACATTTGATTGAAGAATTAAATGTACCAGTCTATGCGTCTAATTTTACAATGCAAATTGTTAAAGATATGTTAAATGATAGTAAATTTGATTTAGAAAAATACACGTTAAATGTGGTTTCTCAAAATAGTATTATTAAATTTGGAAACGTCCGTGTATCGTTTTTTAAAACCACACATTCTATCCCAGAATCATTAGGAATTGCGGTACATACAGTAGATGGTTCTATCATTTATACATCTGATTTTACATTTGATCAAAGTGGTGACTTTAGATATCAAACCGATTTTAAGAAAATTAATGAATTAGCAGAAAAACCAGTACTCGCTTTACTAACAGAATCTTTAGGTTCAACACTCGTCTTAAATGGTGGTGTAAATCAAGCATTAGATCATAAATTAAATAGTATATTTGCGAATGCAACTGGACGTATTATTATTAGTCTTTTTTCTTCCGATTTAAGAAAGATTCAACATGCAATTAATATCAGTTTAAAACATCACAAAAAAATAGCAATTATTGGTCGTCGTGCTCAAAGAATTGTTGATATTGCGATTGCTGATGGTTATTTAGATATACCTAATGAAGCATTAATAAATCTTCGATATATTGATGAAAAGAATCAAAATGATGATCCGAATATCGTTGCTTTAGTGACTGGTAATCGTCATGAACCATTCTTTATGTTACAAAGAATGTGTAAGAAGCAAGATCGCTTAATCAATATTAATGAAGGTGACACGATTGTTTTAATGACTGCTCCTGTACCAGGTACAGAAAAAATGGCAGCTCGAACCTTAGACACATTATATCGAAGTGATGCTGATGTTGAAAATATCGATCGCCGATTGCTCACAGCAGCACATGCGACTGCAGAAGAAATTAAGATGATGATCAACTTCTTGAAACCGAAATACATTATTCCAACCATTGGTGAATATCGCCATCAATATGGTGTAAAACAATTAGCGATGGAAATTGGTTATAAAGAAAGTCAAATTATGATGTTAGACAATGGGGATGTTTTCAACTATCAAAACAACGATTCATTTGTGTCACGTGGTGATATTAATGTCGGTGAAATTCTGATTGATGGTACAGCAGTTGGTGATGTGAATGATTTTGTCATGAAAGACAGAGAACTGCTTGCTGAAGATGGTGCGTTACTTATTGTTGCACATGTCAATCCTAAAACCAAAAAGATTTTAGGTGAAGTGGAAATCGTAACGAAAGGTTTTATTTATGTCAAAGAATCAGAAGAAATTGTCGATAAAATAAAGGAAATTTTCTTCACAGTCAGTGAAAAACATCTTACAGGACGTTACATCAACTGGAATGATTTTAAACGTGATGTTAGAAATGAGACCAATCGATATATTTATGAAGCGATAAGAAGAAGACCGATAACCATTCCAGTGATCATCTCAACAGACATTTAATATATAAAATAAGAGCCATGCTGAACCATGGCTCTTTTTATCTTTTTTTATGCTTAATTTGATCTATTATTTTTAGTCTTTCGGCGAGTGCTTTTTCATAAGCAGATTCTAATTTAGGTACATAATATGTATGATCAATGATGTGGTCAGGCATATAGGTTTGATCGTTAATACTATCGGGGTCATTATGCGGATAATGATATATTTCTGGATTTTGTTTAATACGTCGATTACTGGCTTGATCTGGAACAACACCTGTATCTTCATTTTCATATTCTGCGAGGGCTTTATCAATCGCAGTAATGCCGGTGTTTGATTTTGGCGACAATGCCATGTCAATAACGATTGTTCCCAAAATAATTCTCGCTTCTGGCCAACCTACTTTAATCGCAGCATCACATGCAGATGTAACCTTCACACCCATCATTGGATTAGCGAGGCCAATATCTTCATATGTAATGACTAACAAACGACGAATAATCGCTTGTAGATCACCTAACGTAATTAATCTTGCAAGAAAATGGATAGAAGCATCCACATCGGATCCTCTAATTGATTTTTGTAAAGCACTTAGTAAATCATAGAAATGATCTTCATGATCATCTAAATCATGTCTGATTTTACCTGCTACACGATAAACGGTTTGGCTCGTAAGTTTATCACCGTCATTTAAAATGATTGAACAGCTCTCAAGGATATTTAAAGCACTTCTAATCTCGTGATTAGATAAGCGAATGATCGCTTTAAAAGCATTTTTATCCATGCGTAAATCCATATCAAGTTCTTGCAATCCCCGTTTAATAGCTTGCTCTATGGCTACATCGTTCAGATTCTTAACTTCAAATAAGTGACATCTTGAGCGAATAGCCATATTAATACTTTGATAGGGGTTTAACGTCGTTAATCCGATCACAATCGCATGACCATTTTCCATGTATGGTAATAAATAATCCTGAATATCTGTTTTCATGCGATGTATTTCATCGATGATGACCAACACATCATGATAATTAGTTGTATCCAATATTTGTTTTAATTTAGCTTTATTATCGGTGGAAGCATTGAAGAAATAAGTATCTAGTTCAGATGTTTCTGCAACAATGGCTGCGATAGTCGTTTTACCTGTGCCAGGAGGACCATATAGAATGAATGACATTAATTTATGCTTTTCAAGCATCAAACGTAAAACACCATCTTTTCCTACAAGATGGTCTTGTCCAAATACATCGTCAAATTGAGTGGGTCTCATGCGGTATGCTAATGGTTTCATAATGTCTCCTAATCTCATTATAGCATACTTGCTAATCTCTTATGAATGAGTTAAAATAATACCGTATTCGTTTATTAAATAACTGTCACTGGAGGACAAAATGGACTTAAAAAAATACATCGCAGAAGTACCAAATTTTCCAAAGAAAGATATCCTTTTTAGAGATATAACACCATTGATGCTTGATGGTAAAGCATATCAATATGCAGCACATGCATTTACAGCATATGCGAAAGAAAAAAAAGCAACTTTGATTGTTGGACCTGAAGCTAGAGGATTTATCTTTGGTTGTCCTGTATCTGTTGAACTTGGCATAGGCTTCGCACCTGTTAGAAAACCAGGTAAATTACCGAGAGAAACAGTGACATTCTCATATGATTTAGAGTATGGTTCTAATGAACTATGTCTGCATAAAGATGCGGTAAAACCTGGTGATCGAGTGATCGTTATTGATGACTTGTTAGCGACAGGTGGAACCATGGAAGCAACTGTCAAACTTGTTGAAAAACTAGGTGGCGAAGTTGTTGGACTAGCTTTTTTAATTGAACTTACTGAATTAGATGGACGTAAAAAATTAGATAATTATGATATACTAACTTTAATTAGTTATTAACTAATTAGAAACGAGTGTTTGCATGGCCGATGCATTATTCCAATCTTTAGCCGATAGTTTTGCTTCTTATATCCATAAAAAAGAAGATATCAAACTCATTGAGAATGCATATAATATTGCTAAAGATAAACATGTTGGTCAGATGCGTAAAAGTGGAGATCCTTACATTACACATCCGGTCGCAGTAGCAAAAATTTTAGTTGAATTACGTGTAGGGCCAGCGACTTTGATCGCTGCTCTTTTGCATGATACTGTAGAAGATACCAATTATACACTTGAAGAAGTGAAAGAAAAATTCGGTACTGAGATTGCAAATATAGTTGATGGTGTGACAAAAATAGGTCAATTATCCTTTAACCAAGTTGCTTCACAAGCGGATAATCATCAAAAAATGTTACTTGCAATGGCAAAAGATATTCGTGTCATTGTCATAAAAATTGCCGATAGATTACACAATGTCAGAACACTTGGTTCTATGCCTCCAGAGAAACAATACCGTATCGCTAGTGAAACATTAGAAATTTATGCACCCCTAGCCCACAGACTAGGGATTTTTAGAATTAAGGCTGAATTAGAAGATAGATCATTACGTTATACAGATCCACCGATGTACTATCGTGTATCAAACATGATTCAAGCCAAAAAAGCAGAAAGAGAAGCATCTATAGAAAAGGTCATTAAACATATTAAAACATTGTTTGATCAATCCGAATTAAATGATTTTGAAATAAAGGGGCGTATTAAAAACATTTTCTCAATCTATAAGAAAATGGTTAGAGATAATCGCGCTTTTGAAGATATATATGACTTATTAGCCGTTAGAATCATTGTTGATAAAGTTGAAACGTGTTATCAAGCATTAGGTGTGATTCATGCGAATTTTACACCAATCCCAAGGCGTTTTAAAGATTATATTGCTGTTCCAAAACCAAATATGTATCAATCCCTTCATACGACTGTCTTATCTGAAGATGGCACGCTTTTTGAGGTTCAAATTAGAACTCAAGATATGGATCAAGTAGCTGAATATGGGATTGCAGCTCACTGGGCATATAAAGAAAATAAGACCTATTCAAAAGAACGTGAACAGTTTGAAATTGCTCAGAAGTTAAAGTGGTATGGTGAACTTTTGCGTATGAGTGAAGATGAAGATGAAGTATCAGGTGCCGCTGAAGAATTTGTTGATACAGTTAAAGGTGATATTTTAGATGCCAATGTTTATGTATTCACCCCTAAGGGAGAAGTCATAGAATTACCTAAAGGTGCAACCCCTATTGATTTTGCTTATCGTATTCACTCAGATGTTGGTAATAAAATGGTAGGTGCAATCGTTAATAATAGAATCGTTACGCTAGACTATAAATTAAATACTGGCGATATTGTTTCTGTAAAGACGAATAAAAACTCAACTGGTCCATCAGAAGACTGGCTAAAGATTGCTAAGTCATCGCATGCGAAACATAAGATTAAGAGTTTTTTAAATAAGTTAAATAGGGATAACTTACTTCAAAATGGTAAAGACCAATTAGACAGAGAACTCGTTGCCCAAAAGGTTGATGAGTCAATTGATGATGCATTCGTAAAAAAACATTTTGAAAAACATATGATTAAAACCGTTTCTGATTTATATTTAGAAATTGGTAAAGGATTAGTATCACCAAAAACAGTTGTTCAAAAACTATTAGGTAAAGAAGTAGATAAACAACTTATTTTACAAAGACAAATGGAAAAAGCAGCAAGACAACTCACAACACACTCAGAAACAGGTGTTGTTATTGAAGGATTATCTAGCCCTCAATTAAAGCTTGCAAATTGTTGCCTACCTATACCTGGAGATCCAATTGTTGGTTATATATCAAAAACAAGCGGGATTGTTATTCATGCGACTTTCTGTCCCAATTGCAAGCAATTTGAGGATAGTCGTTTGATTGAAGCTTTTTGGTCATCTGAGATTGAGAGAAATTATCCGACGAGGATCAAAGTCGTTGGTACATCTAAACCGACTTTACTAACTGAAGTGGTTACTGGTGTAAATGCACAAAAGATTTCTATTGCTGAAGTTAATGCGATAACAACATCTTCACTTGAAATGATAATCAAACTAAAAATACTTGTTAAAAATCAAAATGATTTACAAGGTCTTATGGTTAATCTAAGAAAAATCAGTGATATTTCATCAGTGGAAAGGGATTACCAATGAGAGCAGTCGTACAACGTGTTAAGGAAGCAAAAGTAGCCGTTGATCATCAAATTGTTGGTGAGATCAAGCATGGCTATCTGGTCTATTTAGGTGTGACCCACACTGATACAATTGAAACAGCGAAAAAAATCGCTGAAAAAATTTTGAAACTTCGTGTATTTGAAGATGACGATGGAAAACTTAATCTCAATATTCACCAAGTAAAGGGTGCACTCTTAGTCGTTTCACAATTTACATTATATGGTGATGTCAAAGGCAACAATCGCCCATCATTTATTGAAGCGGCTAGACCTGAAATGGCAAATGCTTTATATGACTATTTTGTGGAGGTCTTAAAAGCATCTTGTCACGTCGAAACTGGTGTTTTTCAAAGTCATATGGATGTTTCATCAGTAAATGATGGACCAGTCACGATCTTTATTGAATATTGATTGACTTTCTATATCTTTAAAAGATATAATAAGAGCATAACTAAATCGCCTATGAAGAAGGATTTGGGTTTAACGTGACACCTTCAGAGGCACAGTTACTATAAATGAGTGCTAGGGAAGACCCTGGAACTAAGGTGGTACCGCGAATCTTTCGTCCTTAGATGTTTTTTAAGGACGATTTTTATATGGAGAAAATGAAAAATTATAAGAATATGCCAGACATTGATCTTGGCGATGTCATACTACGTACAATTAAAAAGTCTGATTACAAGGACATGTTTGAATACGGTAGTGATCCAGACGTTACGAAATGGCTTAGCTGGGGTCCGATGATTAGTATTGTCGAAGCTAAGAAAAGCATCAAAGAAGTTTTTTTCCCTAGAGTGAAACGTGGTTTGCCAATTGGGTATGCGATCATCTTTAAAGAAAATAATAAAATGATTGGTACAATTGATTATCATGCGCGATTAGAAACGAGAAATGCTGCTGAAATTGGTTACTGTCTCAATAAAGATTATTGGGGTAAAGGTATTATGACGAAAGCACTCAAGAAAATGATAGAAATTGGTTTTGAGTATCTCTTATATGATGTAATCATTATTAAGCATTTACATGATAATATTGGTTCGATGAGAGTCATTGTTAAAAATGGTTTTAAATTTGTTTCACAAATGCCTTATTCTTATGACAAGGCACAAGGTAAGTTAGAAGGTATGCTCATGTGTTATGAGCTTAAAAAGGAGGATTACGATGTCTATTCATCGCGTTAAAGGTACGTATGACGTACTACCAAGTGAATCAGCAAAGTGGCATGCACTAGAATTGAAAGTGAAAGCTATTTTCAAAAGGTATCATGTCCATCAAATGAGAACACCAATCATGGAATATAGTGCTGTTTTCCATAGACAAAATGATTTATCTGATATGGTAACGAAGGAAACCTATGATTTTAAAGATCGTAGTGATCGGGATCTTACGCTTAGACCAGAAGGCACAGCAGGTATCATAAGAAGTTATGTGGAACATAAATTATATGCCTCTCAAGAAATTGAAAAAGTTTATTATATTGGCCCAAATTATAGATATGAAAGACCACAAAAAGGTAGATATAGGGAATTTTATCAGTTTGGCGTAGAGGCAATAGGCACAGTTAATCCTGCGCTTGATGCTGAAATGATTATGCTTGCCTATGATCTTTTCCAAGAACTAGGCTTAAAAGGTGTTAAGGTTAACGTCAATAGTCTAGGTAATCGACAATCAAGACGCGATTATCAAGAAGCCTTAATAAAGCATTTAGCACCTCATAAAGTCACGTTATGTAAAGATTGTCAAGAACGTTTAGAAAAAAATCCACTTAGAATATTAGATTGTAAAATTGACCATGATCATCCAGGTGTTGTTAGTGCACCTACGCCAATTGATTATTTAGATGAAGAATCTATCAATTATTTTGAAGCTGTTAGATCATATTTGGATGCTGCAAACATTGATTATGAGGTCTCACCAAGAATGGTTCGCGGTCTTGATTATTATAGTCATACTGTGTTTGAAATAGAAGCAGATATAGAAGGTTTTGGTGCACAAAATGTACTAGGTGGCGGTGGTAGATATCAAAACTTAGTGAAAGAATTAGGTGGACCAGATTTAGGTGGTATTGGTTTCGCATGTGGTATGGAGCGTATTTTAGATGCTTTAGATATGGAAGGTATCACAATTGTTGATGAAAAACCTTTAGATGTCTATGTCATCGCATTTGGTGAACATACGAAAAAAATTGCCTTAACGTTACTTCACGATTTACGAGTAGCTGGTTTAAGTGCAGATATGAATTATACAGGTAAAGCATTTAAAGGACAATTGAAGCAAGCACTGCGCTATGACTCATCATATCTTGTGATATTAGGTGAAGATGAAGTCGCACAAGGTGTTGCAGGTATTAAAGATACAAAAACAGAACAACAAGAAAACGTCAAATTGGATGACGTTGTTAACTTTGTGTTGAAAAGAGGTCAATAAGCATGTCATACGAATATAAAAATAATGGTGAGTTATCCATCAAGAATGTTGGTGAATATGTTCATTTAAGAGGATGGGTTCAAAAAGCTAGAAATTTAGGTGGATTAATCTTTATAGATCTTAGAGATAGATTTGGAATCACACAATTAGCGATTAGACCTGAAAATAAGTTCTATGAATTAGCACTAAATATAAAAGTCGAATACGTAATTGAATTGAATGGTATCGTTGTCGAAAGAGAGTCAAAAAATCCTCATTTAAGTACTGGTGACATTGAAATTAATGTTGAAGAGTTGACGGTATTAAATTCGAGTGAAACACCGCCAATAATCGTTTCTGATAAAACGGATGCACTCGAAGATACGAGACTAAAATATCGTTACCTTGACCTAAGAAGACCTGTGATGCAAAATTTTTTAATTAAAAGACATGAAATTATGCAGTCAATCAGGCACGTCCTAGTCGATGAAGGATTCTATGAGTTAGAAACACCAATTCTTGGTAAATCAACCCCTGAAGGAGCAAGAGATTATCTTGTGCCATCAAGATTGTATGCGGGTCATTTTTATGCATTACCACAATCACCACAACTCTATAAGCAATTGTTTATGATTGCTGGTTTTGAAAAGTATTTCCAAATCGCGAAATGCTTTAGAGATGAAGATTTACGTGCTGATAGACAACCGGAATTCACACAAGTTGATATTGAATTATCTTTTAGATCAGAAGAGGAGATTAGAGCGCTTACTGAACGTCTTTTAAAGTATACGTTTAAACGTGTCTTAAATCTTGATATTGAAACACCTTTTATGACGATGACTTATGAAGAAGCCAGAGAATCTTATGGTAGCGATAAACCAGATTTACGTTTTGGACTAAAAATTGAAAATTTTAAATCAAGTTTTACACATAGTGATATCCCATTATTTCATGATAAGGAATACGTTAAAGGGATTAGAGTACCGGATTCAAGTGCACTATCAAGAAAGAAATTAGACAAATTAGCAGAACATGTGAAGAAAAATCATGGTGAAGCACTTGCTTATGTGAAATATGCAAACGATCAATATAGTGGTAGTATTGCTAAATTGATTGATGAGAAAGATTTATCCTCTTTACAACTTCAAAATGAGGAAATGATTTTATTTGTACCAGGTAGAAAAAAAGATGTATTAGATGCTTTAGGTGCCTTAAGAATTGAACTAGCTAAAACGTTTAATCTAATCGAATCAGATGTATATAAATTCTTATGGGTTGTTGATTTTCCATTATTCGAATACAATGAAGAAGAGGACCGTTTAGTTGCACAACATCATCCATTTACAGCTCCTCAACATATCAACGACATGAAAGAGCATCCTGAAACTGCGTTAGCCAAAGCGTATGACGTTATTTTGAATGGTTATGAACTTGGGGGAGGTTCTATTCGTATCCACGATCAAAACGTCCAAGAATTGATGTTTAATACGCTTGGCTTATCTGAATATGATATTAAAGAACGTTTTGGATTTTTTGTCGATGCATTAAAATATGGTACTCCACCACATGGTGGGATTGCTTTAGGGTTAGATAGACTTGTAATGCTAATGACAAACACCACAAACATTAAAGATGTTATTGCATTCCCTAAAACACAAAGTGCTAAGGATCAAATGATGCAAGCACCAAGTGAAGTGGATATCAAGCAAATAGAAGAATTACATTTAAAGGTTGGTGAATAGTATGGCTAAAATTATATTAGCAGGTGGGTGTTTTTGGGGCGTTGAAGCTTATTTTAAACAATTAAAAGGCGTTCTTGACACATCTGTAGGTTACATTGATGGTAATAAAAGAAATCCAAGTTATCAGGAAGTTTGCAATGGACTAGCGTCTCATACTGAAGCTTGTGAGATTAATTATGATGAATCAGTAATAACACTCAATATGATACTGGATCATTTTTTAAGATTTGTAAATCCATTTAGCATTAATAAGCAAGGCAATGATATTGGAAGACAGTATCGTAGTGGTGTTTATGTCAGTGATGAAGAAGAACAAAAACAAGTTGAGTCGTATCTTAAATCTTACTTTAAAGATGATTATAATCGTGTTCAAATTAAAGTTAAATTCAATAAAGATTATGATTTAGCAGAAACATATCACCAGGATTATTTAGATAAGAATCCGAGTGGTTACTGTCATGTTAATTTAAATTTAGCAATGAAGGATGAAAAGAAAAATGCGTAAAGATTATATTTCTTGGGACCAGTATTTTATGGGTGTCGCTAAACTTTCTGCATTACGAAGTAAAGATCCAGACACACAAGTAGGTGCATGTATTGTTAATCAAGATAAAAGAATTGTCGGTATTGGCTATAATGGATTTCCTATGGGCTGTGCAGATGATAGTTTTCCTTGGTCTAAAGATGGAGAACCTGTGGATACAAAGTATCCATATGTTGTACACGCAGAGGCGAATGCTATCTTAAATGCAACACAATCACTTAAAGGTGCGACTATTTATGTGACGTTATTTCCATGTAATGAATGTGCCAAACTCATCATCCAAAGTGGTATAAAAGAAATTGTGTTTGAATCAAATAAAGATAGAGATAAAGACACACATAAAGCAGCGCTAAAAATGCTTGATGCCTCTGGTGTGACTTATCATCAAATTGAGGTTGGAACGCTTAAATATGCTTAAATTCATTAAAGAACACTTAAAACTAATCATTATATTGGCTTTTGCTTATACATATGCCCTTATGGTTTTAGTGACACCAACAGGATACTCAATCATCGCACCTGGAGGTTTAACACCAATGAATGAGTCATTTATCATTGATGGTCATCCTGCCTCAGATGATTTTTATACTGTGTATGTTTATGCATATGATCCAATCACGGTATTCCAATATTTCTTGCTTCATGATGATGAGAAAGTCAATATTTATAAAACGACTGTGAGAGAAGCGATTACAACGCCTTCTGAAAGTATTGCACAAGGCAAACTTCAAAAAACATCATCTTATGAACTCGCTTTAATCAATGCATATGAACAAGCACATCTAACAGACCCAAATATCACCATTGATTACACATTTGATGGATTATATATCAATGATTACCCAAGACGGATCGAAGCGCTAGAAATTGGCGATATTATCATTGCAGTAAATGGTGTCTACGCATCATCTATGGACGATCAAGATTTTAGAGTGTTAGCTTATCAAAGTCAAGTCACTTATACAATTGATAGAGATGGTGACATATTTGATTATACGTATGTAGAAGAAGATGACGATTTAATCTTTTGGTTCTATCCATCGTTTACCATTAATAGTGCAAATCCAGCATATGATATTCCAGGTTTGAATAATAGCGTTGGTGGTCCTAGTGGTGGTCTATTGCAAACACTATCGATATATGCAAGTTTATTAAATATAAACTTTGATGATGTCAAAATTGCTGGAACTGGTACGATAAACAGTGATGGATCAATTGGTAGAATTGGTGGTATTAGACAAAAAATATTAACTGCTGATTATCTTGGCGTTGATTTATTTTTCATTCCAGAATCACATATGGAAGAAATCGAAGATCTTAGTTATAGTTTTGATATTATACCAGTAACAACCATAGAAGAAGCCTTAATGGGGCTATTGGAGTATGCTAATGGATTGGATTAAAAAGCAGTTGACCAAGCTATCAAAAGGCTTTAGAAGATATGTTGTCTTAACAAAAAGAGTAGATGAAAATGTTAAGGTTTTATCTATTGTTAAATCAGTGTTAGGATCACTATTAATCACAGTGATTATTGTCTTAATTCCAATATTGGTTATTATCAATATGTTTATATATACTAAACTTACGTTATTATTGGCTATTTTATTACTAACTGTTGTTATAGGTGCAGTTTTCCTATATTTTCAGTTTTATTATGTACTTTTGAAAAACTATCATCCTAAATTAGAAGAGATTGCTTATCGTATTCCTCAATTTGTTGAAAGTATATTCGTGAGTTTAATATTATTGATAACAGGAATTGTTGTAATCGTTGTTATTTTGCAAGGAGTTTTAATATGATTATTGGTGTCTTAATTATCATTGTGGCTTTACTCATCGATCAAATCACTAAATCATTAATTGTATACCATTTTGAACCTTATGTAGCGGTTATTAATGGGACAGAACGATTAGTATCAAATGTTCCTGGTTTTGATGTGATTCCAGGTATTTTGGATGTCGATTTTTTTGGTAACACAGGTGCAAGTTTAGGCAGTTTTGATGGTGCAAGACTTTTCTTCTTTGTGATAACAGTACTGGCATTAATATTTTTTGGTTATATGTTTACTAAAGTTAATTTTAAAAAAGCGAAAATCTACAGTTTATCGATTTCACTTTTTATTGCAGGAACTCTCGGTAATGCCATAGATCGTGCAATTAGACCAATTGGTGCAGTGATTGATTTTATGCACTTTCCTTTTATCGATTGGATCGTTGTTTTTCATAATAACTGGGCGGATATGTGGCTTTCTGCCGCCATCGTATTATTTGCAATTGACGTTATATTTTTAGAACATAAGCGGTCAAAAAAAGAAAAGGAATCAGTTAATGAATCAGTTTAAAGTAACAACTGAATTAGAAAAACTTAGACTTGATAAGTATATTCAAGAATATGTTTTAAAAGAAGCAAGTCGTAGCCATATTCAAACGTTAATTAAATCAGGATATATTCGAGTAAATGATGACGTTGTCAAAAATGGGTATGCTTTAAAACTAAATGATATTGTAACAGTTGAAGAAGCAGCACCGAAACCACTTGATTTAGAACCAGTGAATTTGAATTTAGATATTGTTTATGAAGATGATGATTTACTGGTTATCAATAAGCCAAGCGGTTTGGTTGTTCACCCTGCATCGTCATATCATGAACCTACTCTTGTTCATGGTCTTCTCCATCAATCAGAGAACTTAAGTGGTATTAATGGTGTTATTAGGCCAGGTATTGTACATCGCATTGATAAAGATACTAGTGGATTGTTGGTGGTTGCAAAAAATGATAAGGCACACTTATTGTTAAGTGAAGCGTTGAAGACACATGATATCAAAAGAACTTATTATGCTATCGTCTATAGTAATTTTAAAGAACTCTCAGGAAAGATTGATGCACCTATTGGTAGAAACCTTGGTAATCGTCTTAAAATGGCAGTCATAGAAGGTGGAAAACCAGCTGTAACATACTTTAAAGTACTATTGAATTTTGATCAATACGCACTTATTTCTTGTGAATTAGAAACGGGAAGAACTCATCAAATTCGTGTACATATGGCTTATATTAATCATCCAGTTATTGGTGATCCTTTGTATGGACCTAAAAAAACGATTGGTAAAACTGGTCAATATTTACATGCAACATCACTAACATTTGAACATCCTATAAAAAAAGAGCATATGACATTTAATGCCGATATGCCTGAATCTTTTATTAAATTTATTAAGAGATTTATACCAGATTTTGTTTGGTCACATTCTTAAAATTCATTTTTGTAACGAGTGATAATGATTTTTCACCTTTACTATTAAATATTTGATAAACAACTTCATCAACTTCTTTACTAGCACCTTTTAAAAGTTTAAAACCAACCTTTTTAGAATATTGTTGCATTTTAACTAAGAAAGCATAGCGTGCAATGATAGAAGCAGCAGCAACTGATAAGTGTACTTGTTCAGCTCTGACATGGAAATTAATATCTCTATAGACGAGTGTTTCATCTTTGATGTAATTATAGTATAGTTGAGGTGTGCAAAATTGATCAAGAATAACTGGTACCTGATGCTTTAACTTGGATGTCGTCTTAATAATGGCTTGATTGTGCAGTAATGCTTTAATTTTATTAAGGTTATAGCCTTCTTTTGTGAGACCGTTATACTTCTGTGGGGTTAAGATTAACAATGAGTGTGTAAGTCTCTTTGCTATTTCTGGTCCCATTTGAATGATTTTTTCATCCGTCAAATTTTTTGAATCTCTCACATTCATATCCTCTAAGAAGGTAATATCTTCTTTAGATGTGTATGCACTACAGACAACAATGGGTCCAAAAACATCTCCTGTACCAACCTCATCTGAACCTACGGCTTCATAATCTTTTCTACCAAGATGATTCTTAATTGCGATGAGTTCATGAGATACTTCTGGTCCTTGCATGAGAACTTTTCCCGATTTATATGCTAAAACAACGATATCGTTGTGCATAGCATGAAATAAAAGGTACGGATTCTTATCCGGCACCAGATGGTTAATATAGACTTTATGCAGTTTATCAAGTTCGTTTTCATTAACAGAAAGCGTGCAATGTTTCATAGATTTATCGCTCCAATTCCTCTATATTATATCATATTTTTACGAAAAAAGGTGGCACATATGCGATTTATGACAAAACAAATTGAACTTAATACTGTTCTTGAAGCGGTTAGTAAACATGCTAAAACAGATAGTGTTAAAAATAGAATTCTAAACTTAAAGCCATCCACCTCATTAGATGATATCAAATTATCTCTAAATGAAGTTGATAGCCTTCGTTCTTTGATGGTACAAAATAGTCATTTGCCTCTCATTCCTGACTTTGATATACATCAATTAATAGGATATGCTGCGATTAATCGTAGTTATTCATTAGTGGAAATATTACACGTACGTTTATTTTTAGCGATGGAACGAGATGTTATCCAATATTATAAAAATGCAATGTCTCAAAAGATTGACGCAGGATCTGTTGCTCATTATTTTCAGTCACTTGTTAGTCATCGCTTTCTTCTAAACGAAATTGATGAGAAAGTTGATGGTGAAGGAGTCATAAAAGATGATGCAACACCTGAACTACTCCATATCCGAAGACGATTATCAAAACTAGATAAAACGTTACAAGATAAGCTTTCCAAACTTGTTTCTACTTATAGTAGTTACTTATCAGATCAAGTAATTGTGATGCGTAATGGACGCTTTTGCATTGGCGTCAAGGAAGGTAATAAAAATAGGGTTAAAGGTATTGTTCACGATATATCTTCGAGTGGTCAAACGGTTTACATTGAACCAGATCAAACGAGACAAATTACTGCAGAGATTGAGTCTTTAAAAGTAGAAGAAGTTAAAGAGATTGAGAGAATTGTTGCTATACTATCTCATATGATTCAAGATAACTATGAGTCCCTTTCAGCTAATCTCTTTCAACTTATTGAACTCGATTTTATTCAAGCAAAAGCGAATGAAGCGATTCATTTAAACGCTATAGTTCCTCATGTGAATCATGAAGGATTTATCGATTTGAAACGTGCAAAACATCCATTATTAGATCAAAAAATAGCTGTTCCTATCTCATTACAGCTAGATAAGCATCATAAAGTTCTTCTCATCACTGGACCAAACACTGGTGGTAAAACAGTTGCTTTAAAGACACTAGGATTACTGACTTTGATGATGCAATGTGGATTATTGGTTCCTGCAGATCCACATACACATTTATCTGTATTTGATCAAATTTTTGCAGATATAGGTGATGAACAATCCATCTCACAATCGCTTTCGACATTTTCATCACATCTTACAAAAATAATTAAAATGACGAAAGATGTAAGTGATAAAACACTTATCTTATTAGATGAAATAGGTAGTGGAACAGATCCTAATGAAGGTGTGTCTTTGGCTATTGCTATATTAAACACGTTTAGAAAATATGACGTTAGAATGATGGTAACAACTCACTATTCTGAATTAAAACGGTATGCATACGAACAACCAGATATACAAACTGCAAGTGTTGCATTCGATAAAGAAACACTAAAACCACTTTATCATATTCATATGGGGACAACAGGTTCTTCTCATGCATTTTTAATCGCTAAAAGATTGGGGTTACCAGAAGAAGTAATTGATGAAGCAAACCAAATTTATGCTGGTCGACAAACCGATTTAGCAAAATTAATGGAACAATTAAATGATGAGATGGTGGAAGTTCAAGAAGAAAAAGTTGCATTAGAAAATATGAAAGATTCACTCGCAAAGGAATCTAAATCGTATCAACAAGCAAAACAGGCATTGATTGAAAAACAAGATGATATGCTGAGACGACTTAAAGAAAAAGAATTATCAAAATGGGATAAACAAAGGACTGAACTAGCGGATTTACTTGAAGAAATAAAGCAAAAATCGTCATTATCACAACCAGAATACGCTGCCTATAAAAACAAGCTTAATCAAAGCCATATTGAAGGTGAACAATCACTAGATGATAGAGAACTGAAGGTTGGCGATGATGTTTTTATCCTTTCATATCAACAATATGGAACAATTAAGGCGATTAAAAACAATCAATATGAAGTCGTTTTTGGTAACTTTGATTTAACCTTTAAACGTACTGATCTTAGGAAAGATCAAGTTAAGAAAAAGAAACAAACCATATCATCTGTAAAAAAAGCCAAAAAAGATCCAACTACGCTACCAAAAAGAGAAGCTTCTTTAGAACTAGATTTAAGAGGATTTCGTTATGAAGAAGTTGATTCAGAACTCGATCAAGCAATAGATCGTGCGATGTTATCTGGCTTAAGGACACTTCGTGTTATTCATGGCTTTGGTACTGGTGCTGTTAGAAAAGCTGTGCAAGCATATATTAAGCATTCACCTTATATTCAGTCTTCAAGATTTGGGGGAGAAGGTGAAGGGTTAAATGGAGTTACGATATTGACTTTAAAGTAAACATTCTACTTGAAAAAATAATAAAAAAGAATATAATAGAAATATAAAAGAAATTTATTAAGAAATGAGGAAAATTTAATGACTGACTATCAAGGACAGCCATACGAACAAGTCGTTGGCAGACAGGGATTGACTGTTGTTCAATATTATGCAACATGGTGTGGTCCATGTAAAATGTTAAAGCCTGTATTAGAATCATTAAGTACAGAAATGGAAAATACGTCATTCTATCGTGTTGATATCGATTTATATCGTAATCAAGCTATTGAAGCTGGTATTCGTAGTGTTCCAACTGTCGTTCTATACAAAGATGGGGAAGAAGTTGCACGTACAAGTGGTTATCAACCAAAAGAACGTGTTCAAGCTTGGATTGATCAAAATCGCTAATTAAGAGAAAGCACTTAGTGCTTTTTTTTATATGCCATAACTGGTATAATATTACGTGGTGAAAGTGATGGACGGTATATTTCTAGTCGATAAGCCAACAGGCGTAACATCTCATGATGTTGTAAGACATATTAAGCATAAATTTCAATTAAAAAAGGTTGGGCATACCGGTACACTTGATCCATTCGCAAGTGGCCTTCTTATTGTCTGTGTTGGTAAAGCGACTAAAATGTCCAATTTACTTTCTTCAAATGATAAATCATACACAGGTACAATCGTATTTGGGAATCATTATGATACTTATGATACTACAGGCAACATCATGAAAGAAAATGCGGTTCTAGTCAACAAAGATGATGTTTTAGAAGCGATGCAATCGTTTATCGGTGGATATGATCAAGAACCGCCTATGCATTCAGCAATCAAGATTGATGGTCAGAAATTATATAAACTAGCACATCAAGGAAAATCAATTGAACGTCCCAAAAGACGGGTCAATATTGAGAAATTTGAGTTATTGTCGTTTAGAAATAATGAACTTGATTTTGAAGTTCATGTTTCTAAAGGCACATATATAAGGAGTTTAGCGGTAGATTTAGCACAAAAACTTCATACATATGGTGCCTTATCTGTTTTAAGAAGAACAACAATTGGTGAATACCATATTGATCATGCACATTCTCTTGAAGACATCACATTAGAGGATATGATAACACTTGAAGATTTTTTTAGTCACTATCCTAAACTAGTGTTGAATGATTATATGATTAATCTAGTGAAAAATGGTGTTATGCTAGACGAAAGACAAACGACTGTGAAGCATGCGTTTATTGTCGTCGATAGTTTGAATAACTATATTGCATATTATGAACCAACGAATGACAATACATATAAACCATTGATAATCTTTTAGGAGCAACTATGAAAATATATTATAATACATTTGATCAAATCAAGAATCGTAAATCGTTAACACTCACATTTGGAAACTTTGATGGTCTTCATAAAGGTCATCAGCAGCTTATTGAACGTGTTTTGAAGTATAAAGACACGAAACATGCGATTCTAACGTTTGATCCTCATCCTTCCTCCATATTACGGAATCAAACATTTAAAACATTGTCTCAAAAATTAGACAAAATTGATTTAATCTCACAATATCCTATAGACTTTGCATTCATCGTGAAATTTGATCGACAATTTTCAGAATTAAGTGTAGATGAATTCATTAGATTTTTAAAGCAACTTTCAGTGAAAAGACTTGTTTTAGGGCGTGATGCAAGATTCGCGTTTCGTGGACAGGGAACCATCGAAGATTTGCGTAAAAGTTTTGTGGTAGATGTTGTTCCTGAGTTGGTATTTGATAATATACGTGTTTCGACGACATACATTAAAGATTTTCTTCAAAATGGTGACTTATCTTCCGCTGAAGAGTTACTAGGAAGAAAGTATACCGTAAGAGGAGATGTAGAACACGGTGATAAAGTGGGCAAATTATTGGGATTTCCAACAGCCAATGTCAATTATGGTAATTACTTTTTACCGCGTGTAGGCGTTTATTACGTTAAAGTAAAAGTTGAAGGAAAACCTTATAATGGGATGGCAAATATTGGTTATAACCCGACGATAAATTATTCAAATGAGAAACGACTCGAAATTTTTATTTTTAATTTTAAAAAGGAAATTTATCATAAACATATGGAAGTTACATTCATTCAATATATCCGTGATGAAATTAAGTTTAAAAACAAAGAATCGCTTATCAAACAGTTAAAACAGGATGAAGTGACAGTTAAAAATCTCATAGATTTGGAAGTCGTGGTATAATTATATAAAGGAAGTGAGACTATGAAATTAATCATTGCTATCGTATCAAATGATGATGCAAATAAAGTTCAAAAAGCACTAGTTAAAGAGAAGTTTTTCTCTACCCGTTTGGCAACTACAGGTGGTTTTTTAAGAGCTGGAAATGTAACGTTTATGATCGGTGTTAATGATGAGAAAGTACCGCAAGCATTGGAAGTGATTGAAGCTCACAGTAAAAAGAGAGCAAAATTAGTTCCGAATACCATAGTTAACGAATTTGGATCATTCACTGCTTTACCTATTGAAGTTGAAGTTGGTGGTGCCACTGTGTTTGTGGTCAGTGTTGATCAATTCATTAAAATTTAAATAAAAACCTTGCATATTATTAATAATATGCTAAAATATAGAAGGCGATAACAAGGTTATGGGTATGCCACCCCTTACTTTAGTTACTCGAGAAAGGACACACACAATGGCACTAAGTAAAGAAACGAAACAGGCTATCATCAAGGAATACGCGGTTAAAGAAGGCGACACTGGTTCTCCAGAAGTCCAAATCGCAGTATTAACAGCTAACATTAACAGCCTCAATGGTCATCTTCAAACACACATCCATGATTTTCACTCACGTCGCGGTTTATATAAGATGATTGGACAAAGACGTCGTTTACTAAACTATTTACGTAATAATGATGTTAATCGTTATCAAGTTCTAATTCAAAAACTTGGTTTACGTAAGTAAAAAGGTTGCCTAGCAGCCTTTTTTTCTTGAAAAAATGATAAAAACAGCGTATATCATCAAGTGACTTTTTAGTCATTTTATGGTATCATAGTTTGGATATATAAAAACAAAAAATCGAAAGATATAAAATGAAGGAGATTTTATATTCATGCAAAAAAAAGTTTATGAAACAACATTAGGTGGTAGACCTCTAATTGTTGAACTAGGAGAAATGGCAAAGCAAGCAAATGGTGCCGCTATTATCCGTTATGGTGAGTCTACAGTATTAAGTGTTGTCACAGCAAAAACAGAAGAATCATACCAAGACTTTTTCCCTTTAATGGTGATATATCAGGAAAAACTTTATGCAGCTGGTAAAATACCTGGTGGTTTCTTAAGAAGAGAAGGTCGTCCATCAGAACACGAAACATTGACATCAAGATTAATTGATAGACCACTTAGACCGTTATTTCCTGTAGGATTTAAAAATGAAGTGCAAGTTGTCAATACAGTTATATCAAGTGATCAAGATTGTACACCTGAGATGGCTGCAATGTTTGGATCTTCACTCGTTTTAAGTATTTCAAATATTCCATTCACGATGCCTATTGCAGGAGTTCAAGTAGGACGTATTGATGGTGAACTTATCTTAAATCCAACACCTGAACAACAAGAAGAATCAGATATTGACTTAATTGTAGCAGGTACAAAAGAAGCAATTAACATGGTTGAAGCTGGTGCTAAACAAGTAAGTGAAGCAGATATGTTAGAAGCAATTTTATTTGCACACGATGCAATTAAAGCACTTATTGCATTCCAAGAAAAAATTATTTCAGATAATCCTACTGACAAAATGTCATTTACAAAACTTGAAATTGATGATGATCTTAAAAAAGTTTTATATGAGACATATGAAGATCGTTTGATTAAAGCAGTTTCAATTTTTGATAAGTTAGAGCGTTATCATGCCATCGATGCACTTCGCGATGAAGCGGTAGAAACACTTGGAAATAAAGCTTTCTTCAAGACAGTTGAAGGACATCAAGTGTTTGATGAAAAAGCGCATAAAGATTATATTAAACAAGTTAAATTCTTAGTGGATGCGATTGTTACTGCGGAAGTAAGACGTTTAATTACAGAAGATAAAGTGAGACCAGATGGTCGTAAGGTTGACGAAATAAGACCTCTTGACTCTAAAATTGATTTATTACCAAGAGCACATGGTTCAGCATTATTTACACGTGGTCAAACACAAGCTTTAGGCACGACCACACTTGGTTCATTAGGTGAAAACCAGATTATTGATGGACTTGGTGATGAAGATACAAAACGCTTCATGCTTCACTATAACTTTCCACCATTCTCAGTTGGTGAAACAGGACGTTATGGTTCACCAGGACGTCGTGAAATTGGTCATGGTGCACTAGGACAACGTGCTTTATTACAAGTTTTACCTGATGAGGAATCATTCCCATATTCAATCCGTATCGTATCTGAAATTCTTGAATCTAATGGATCATCATCACAAGCAACAATTTGTGCTGGTTCATTATCATTAATGGCTGCTGGTGTGCCAATTCAAGCGCCAGTTGCAGGAATTGCAATGGGACTTATCATGGAAGGTAAGAACTATACAATTCTCACAGATATTCAAGGTATGGAAGACCATGAAGGCGATATGGACTTTAAAGTTGCTGGTACGACAAAAGGTATTACAGCACTTCAAATGGATATTAAAATTGATGGTATCACAAGAGAAATTTTAGAAGAAGCATTAGAACAAGCTAAAGTTGCTCGTTTAGAAATTCTTGATCATATGTCAACTGTTATTGCTACACCAAGACAAGAACTCTCTAAATATGCACCTAAGGTTAAGATGATTCGTGTTAATCCAGATAAGATTAAGGATATCATTGGTGCTGGTGGTAAAATTATTAATCAAATTATTGAAGACAACAATAACGTTAAGATTGATATCGAACAAGATGGTCGTGTCTTCTTGATGCATATGGAATCTAAATGGACGGAATCAGCTGCTGAATACATTCTAAATATCGTTAGAGAAGTTGAAGTTGGTAAAATCTATGAAGGTAAAGTCATGCGTATTGAAAAATATGGTTGTTTTGTAGAATTGTGGCCAGGTACTGATGGATTAGTTCATATTTCACGTATCGCAAAAGAGCGTATTGAAAAAGTGGAGGATGTCTTATCAGTTGGCGATCAAATTATGGTTAAATGTATCGGTGTAGATGATAGAGGACGTATTGATTTATCTCGTAAAGATGCACTTCCAGGTGCTGATAGCAGTGATGATAAATCATTCAAAAAAGATCATAAACCACGTGGTAAAAGACCAGAACATAAAGATAATTAATATTGTCACATAAAACAATTAGTGATAGAATTAAGATGTTAGCCGAAGGTGATCGAGCCTTTTAAAGGTTAGGAAAGTCCATGCTAGCACATTCTGAGATGAATGTAGTGTTTGTGCCTAAGGAAACAATAACTTAGGGTACGAAAGTAACGGCGCGAGATGCCTAAAGGAAACCATGGCTAATCGCATAACGTGCCACAGAGACGAGCAATTTGGAAACAAATTGATGAAACGCGGTAAACCCCTCAAGCTAGCAACCCAAATTTGGTAGGGGCATATGCAGAAACCAAATGAAGTTGATGCATGCTACTATGTAGAGATAAATGATCACACCCTTATGGGAACAGAACATGGCTTATGCAAGCTAACAATTAAAAGGTCCTTACGGACCTTTTTTCATTCTTTTTACATGGTATAATATATAAGGAAGGGATGTGACAGTAATGCCACTCTGGCTAAATTTTCTTATCATATTTATCCTTATATTAATTAACGGCTTTTTTGCTGCTGCTGAAATGGCATTAGTTTCTGCTAACAAACATCGTATAAAGCAATTAGCTGAACATGGTGATAAACGAGCGAAACGGGTCATGAATTTAACAATTGATTCAACAAAATATCTATCAACAATCCAAGTTGCTATTACATTTGCAGGATTTTTATCTTCGGCACTAGCTGGTTCTAATTTATCAGATGATGTTGTTTTATTTTTTAGTTATATAGGCATATCAATGCACCAGACAATAGCTATGATAATTGTTACCCTCTTACTCTCGTTTGTGACGCTTGTTTTAGGAGAATTAGTCCCTAAACGATTAGCAATGTCACATGCTGATCAATATGCTCGATTTTCAAGTGGTGTTGTTCATGCGCTCATGGTTATATTTAAACCTTTTGTTTGGTTATTGACGGTTGTTACTGACGGTGTTTTAAAGCTATTTGGTCAAAGAAAACAAACAGATGAAGAACGCTTAACTGAAGATGAAATTAAAGGTTATATATTAAGAGGTCAATTAGAAGGTCTTTATCGAAAAGAAGAAAAAGAAATGATTGACAATATATTTAAATTTGACGATTTAAAGGCCAGTCAAGTGATGGTTCCAAGAACAAAAGTATTTGCCTTATCCATGCATCATCCAAAATTAATGGATGAAATCGCGAAATCTTCATATTCACGTGTCGTAATTTATGATAAAAATATTGATGACATCGAGGGTATTATTCACGTAAAAGATGTATTTTATGCAGCTAAGAAAAATGGGTTTGAACATGTGGATATCAAATCATTAATAAGAAAACCGACGTATATACCTGAGGACATGCCAATTAAACAGGTTTTTACAACGCTGAAATCAAAAAATATACAGTTTTCGATTCTTGTGGATGAATATGGTGGCACAGTTGGTATCTTGACGATGGAAGACATAGTAGAAGAAGTTGTTGGTAATCTGTATGATGAACATGATGTTATGGATATATCTATTAAAAAAATTAAACCTCACATCTATCTAGTTAAAGGCGATGCTCAAATTCAAGATATTAATCGTAAAATTGGTATCAATATTGATGAGCATGATGAAAGATTTGACACATTAAATGGTTTAATTATCACATTAATTCAGAAAATTCCAACGGAAGAAGATCTTTTAACGATTGATTATAAAAACATCATGATTAGAATTGAAAAAGTCGTAGACCGAACTGTTAAATTTGCTGTTATAGAGAAAAAAGTTGGTAACAAAAATGATAACAACTAACCTGTATTATAAGAAAATAGGGCAAGGTTATCCATTGATTATGCTGCATGGTAATGGTGAAAATATCGATACATTATTATCATTAGGGGAAGCTCTGTCTACTGATTTTCTTGTTTATTTAGTGGATTCAAGTGGTCATGGGAAAAGTCCTGGTGAAATCCATACTACCTACGATGAGATGGCAGAAGATCTTATCCATTTCATGGTACAGAATCGTATAAATAAAGCACATATATTCGGTTATTCTGATGGTGCAATCGTAGCTTTAAAAGCAACCATCACACATCCTCATTTATTCAATAAACTCATATTGTGTGGTATGAATATTAGCCCTGACGGTTTAATTGATGAGAGTATTAATGAGATTAAAGAGAGTTATTTAAAAGAAAAGAACCCACTTCACAAATTAATGTTAGAAGGTCCTATTTTTAACGTATCAGATTTAGAACATATCGAACACAAAATTACACTCTATTTTGGTGAGCATGATGCGATAAAGATAGCACATCAACATCTAATACACCAACTATTAAAGCACAGTGATTTGCATATTATGAATCATGAATCACACGGTAGTTATATCTGCTATTCAAACAAGCTTTCTAAAGAATTGAAAATGCTCTTAAAATAATATATGCAATATATGAAATATACAAGAATAACAGTATCATACCTTCAAGTTTTGATAACTGTTTTTTTGTTAATGTTAAGACGAAAATTAGTACCGTTAAACCAATCACGATTACCATATCAATAATCACATCACCATTTAAACCAAGTGGTGTTATAACACCAGCAAAGCCAACCACTAATAAGCTATTAAAAATATTTGAACCGATGACATTACCTAATGCGATATCACCTTCATTTTTACTAGCCGCTACCACAGAAGTGACTAGTTCAGGTAAAGAGGTTCCTAAGGCAACCACTGATAAACCAATCAGGGTTTTTGCATCAGATTCAAGGACACCTAATAGATCTGTAAGGATTTGAAGAGATAGAAATTCAGCAGAATTTGTTACTAAAATACCACCTAAAGTGACGCCAGCCAAGCCAATAATTAGTAAAATAATAGCTTTTTTGTTAGATATAATGTGAATTTCTTCCACTAATATTTCCTCATGCTCGCTCTTAGCCATGATAATCATATAAGCGATAAAACAAACCAGAAGAATAAGTGCTTCCCACCATACAATCTTATAATCACTTTGAAAATAGAGTGCAAACAAAAATAGTAGGATGGATACACCAAGAAGAAAAGGGAATTCTCTTCTTTTAATTGTTTTATGAACGATGATTGGCATCATGACTGCACTCGCACCTAAGATAAGCGTAATATTTGCCACATTAGATCCGACAATATTTCCCA
This sequence comes from Acholeplasmataceae bacterium, assembly GCA_963675245.1. Taxonomy (GTDB): domain Bacteria; phylum Bacillota_I; class Bacilli_A; order Acholeplasmatales; family Acholeplasmataceae; genus WOFB19. The sequence continues at coordinate 1,482,923 of OY775910.1, forward strand.
TTGCAATATCTGCAGATACACCTTGTATACTCGCATTTAATGCAGCAGTTACACTTACCGCAAGTTCTGGTAAAGATGTACCAAAAGCAACTAGTGTAAGTCCAATAATAAGGGTAGGAACTTTTAATTTTTTAGCGATAGATGCCGATGATTCAACAAAAAAATCAGCACCTTTTATAAGTAGGATAAACCCTACAATTAAATATAATACATTTAAAAAAATTGGCATAACCTAGACCCCTATTTCTATATGATATCATCACCAAGTAACTGTTAATCATTTTAGCATATTTTCATATTCTTAACAAGTCAAGTTCACTCAAAGAATTTGCTATAAAATCCCTTCTTTATTGACTTTTCAGCCTATTTCATGTATCATAATTCTATAAATGATTTCATGGAGGAATCTAGACAAAAAAATGGAAGAACACAGTAGTCGGCTAGAAGACCCGATAGAGCGATTTAAAAGAACTTACAAGACAGCATCTTTTTTTGGTGTCTTTTTTTGTTATTTAAGGGAGAGTAAATCATTATGATTTTATCACTCATTATAGCAATCTTATTTGCTTTATTAATTGGCGTATTAGAAATGGCCAGCAGTTCATTAGAAACCATCTCAGAGACGCAAGTTAAAGATGATATTGAAGAAGGGCACAAGCGAGCTACGCAAGTGCTTGAATATATTGAATATCCTAAACCTTACAGACAAACAATATTAATCACTATACTTATATTATATGGCGTGATTGCTGTTTTATTAGATACAGCTTTTTACCCATGGCTGATGACGTTATTTAATACTAGTTTATGGATTATAGGCATATTAACACATGCCCTTATACTGTTTGTTTGGTTGACATGTGTTATAGTGTTGTCATCTATCATTGGTCGTCGTATTGGTTATAAATATAAAGAAAAAGTAGCATATAATATTATCCCAATTGTTAGGTTCATAAAAGTTATATTTATCGGCTTTGTTTGGTTATATGATACTTTATCAAAAGCAATTGGCCATCTTTTTGGATTGAAAAACAATGAAGGCGAAAAAGAAGTAACCGAAGAACAAATAAGAAATATCGTTGAAGCGAGTTCAAAAATTGGTAATATCGAAGAAGCAGAAAGTGAAATGATCCAGAATATATTCGATTTTACGGATACGACTGTTGATGAAATTATGACCCATCGTACTGAAATTTCAGCGATTAATGTTAACTTAACGAAAGAACAAATATTTGATTTGGTCAAAGATGAACAATATACAAGATTTCCTGTTTATGAAAGAGATATAGATCACATTATCGGGACATTTCATGTTAAAGACATACTGAAAGTGATGAATGAAGATAAATTTTCATTAAAGGAATTACTGCGCAAACCATATTTCATTCCAGATTCAAAACGCACGGCAGAATTATTTGCTGAAATGCAAAAACAAAAGAATCATATTGCTATCGTCTTAGATGAATATGGTGGCACAGCAGGTATTGTTACAATCGAAGATTTAATCGAAGAAATCGTCGGTAATATTTTTGATGAATACGATATTGTTGAAGAAGAAATCAGAAAAATTAATGAATATACCTATGAAATTAATGGTTTAATGCCAATTGATGATATAGAAGATGTAATTGAAGCAGATTTACCTGTTGATGAATATGACACATTATCTGGTTTTATTTTAGGTCAGTTGGGTAGATTTCCTGAAACAGATGAAATAGTTGAAGTCATCTATAATGGTTATAAATATACAGTATTATCTGTTGATGAAAATGTTATTACGAAAGTACAGGTTACAAAAATTGAACCAGAATCGATGGAGGCTGATGATTAATGACATCTATTGATTGGATATTATTAGGTGTGTTATTCTTATTAATCTTATTGTCTGCTTTCTTCTCTTCAACTGAAACAGCATTCTCATCTGTTAATACAATTAAACTTAAATATTTAATACAAAATGGCTCTAAAAGAGCCAAACATACACTAAAATTGGTTGAAGATTTTGAGACAGTTTTAACTACCATATTAACTGGTAATAATATCGCGAATATCGCATCTGCTTCAATTGCTACAGCTATGTTTGTTCGGTTTTGGGGTAATATTGGGGTCACTATTTCGACGGCAGTAATGACCATACTAGTTTTAATTTTTGGTGAGATTACACCTAAAACATATGCGAAAAAATATGCTGAACAATATGCATTAACGATGACACCTATCTTACAATTTTTCATATGGATCTTAAAACCCATTAGTATCATATTCACGGGTATTCAAGCATTAATGAACCGTCTATTTATGAACGTCACACCTGACACAGTGAGTGAAGATGAACTCTTAACTTATGTGAGTGAAGTACAACAAGAAGGTGGCATTAATGAGAATGAAGAAGAATTAATTAGAAGTGTGATTGATTTCGATGATCTAAGGGTTGAGGATATATTAACACCTAGAGTCAGAGTGGTCGCGATATCAGATCATGAGGAGCAAAAAAATATCATTCATGCATTTAGACATTCCGGTTATTCAAGACTACCAGTCTATGATACTTCAATTGATCACATCACAGGAACGATTAACCACAAGGATTTTTATAATTTGGTTGTATTAGAAAAACAACCATTATCTTCAATAATTAATCCACCAGTATTTGTTACTGAATACATGAAAGCTACTGACTTACTTGCCTTATTAAGAGGTAATAAGAGTCACATGGCAATTGTTAAAGATGAGTTTGGTGGTACGATTGGTATTGTAACCATGGAAGATTTATTAGAGGAAATTGTCGGTGAGATTTGGGATGAACATGATACGATTGTTGAATCAATAGTTAAAGTCAATGATCATCAATATCGTGTGAAAGGTTATGCTGATATCGATATCTTCTTTGAAACATTAGGTTTGCCTGAAGATGAAGATATGGATGTTGCAACAGTCAATGGTTGGGTTGTTGATCAATTTGGTCATATTCCATTCATTGGTGAATCATTTCATAATGGCAATTTAAATGTTACTGTGACAGGTGCGGATACTAAAAAAGTGTTAGAAGTAATCGTTGATATACTTGATTTAAATGAAGAATTAGAAGAGGATGTTGAATAACATTCTCTTTTTATTTACAAAAAAAAGGTGTCTCGATTGAGATCACCTTTAATTTTATTGATATATTAGTCTAATGCAGGAGCTGCAGCATCGAATAGAAGATCTAATACTTCAACGAAGTCTTCTGTAGAAATTGAAACTGAAGCAATACCATCAAGGTCATCACCAGCAGCCCAACCGTTAGCTTCAACATATTCTGCAATATCTTCAGCTTGTTCAAACCATTCTAAACCGTTTGTTACAGCTGACATACCATAATCGAAACCAAGTTCCCATTTTGTTTTTTCATTAAAATCAAATTCACCATCTGTTACATGACTTTGTACAACATCAATAACCAAATCAGAAAATTCGCCTTTTTCAACTGTCATTGATGCCATATATAATTCAGCACCGTGTGATCCATTGACACAATATATTGCTTGGAAATCACCAGATCTAGCAAGTTCAATAGCTTCTAAAGCAAGTGTGTAATATTCTGAAACTGTAATTGATACACCAGTAATAGCATCAGTTTTGCCAGCATTATCTTCGCCTTCTGCGATAACATCATCCATTGATACACCATTTGCTAACCAATGTGCTTCAATTTCTTCAGCTTGTTCATACCACTCTAATCCACCAGCAACAGCTGCCATACCATAATCTTCTAATAATTCTTTCTTGGTTAATTCATTCCATTCACCTTGAAATACATCGTCAGAAGTATCATCTGGTGTATCTTCGCCTTCAGTTTGAACTTTGTGGCCTTGTCTAGCATCAATATAATACCCAACAATTTCATCATTTTCAATTGTCACAGTTACTGATGTAACTTGTGGACCACCGTGAGACTCTTCATAGGTAAAAGCCGTATATTCTCCATCAGCAGCGAATTCTTTTTGACAAGCAGTCAAAACGAACGCAGCCATTACTACTAGCAGTAGTAACCACATCTTTTTCATTATTCAATTTCCTCCTAAATGTATTGAATTCTTTACCTATATTATACAATAATGATGTCAATCTAGCAATAATAACTATAAAAATCTGAATAAAAACGTTTTCTTTGTTTAGAAACTGCGAAAATCAAAATAAATAATGATATACCTTTTTAAATAATCATTAAAATGATACAATATGTATGCGAAAGGTATAGATAAAATGGATAAAAAAAGCTTAAATGAACGACAAAAATTAATCCGAAATTTCTCTATTATTGCTCATATCGATCATGGTAAATCGACATTGGCTGATAGAATTTTAGAGAAGACTGAAACTGTCAGCAATCGTGAGATGAAAGCACAGCTTCTAGATTCTATGGATCTTGAACGTGAAAGAGGAATAACCATCAAATTAAATGCTGTTGAAATTGCTTATAAAGCAAATGACGGTAATACTTATATTATGCACTTGATTGATACACCAGGTCATGTCGATTTCACATATGAAGTTTCGAGATCACTTGCTGCTTGTGAAGGTGCTATTTTAGTTGTCGATGCTGCTCAAGGAATTGAAGCACAAACATTAGCTAATGTTTATTTGGCAATCGATAATGATCTGGAAATCATCCCAGTCATCAATAAAATTGATTTACCCAGTGCAGACCCAGAAAAAGTAATCGAAGAAATTGAGGATATTATAGGTATACCTGCGCATGATGCTGTACTTGCTAGTGCAAAAGAAGGATTAGGTATAACAGAGATCTTAGAACGAATAGTTAAAGACATACCTGCGCCAACAGGTGATGCAAATGCACCACTTCAAGCACTTGTTTTTGACTCATTATATGATGCATATAAAGGTGTTATTCCTTATATAAGAGTCGTAAATGGCACTATAAAAAAAGGTGATGTGATTAAATTTATGGCGTCTGGTGCAACCTATGAGGTTGTTGAAGTAGGCGTACATACACCTAAAATTGTTAAACGAGATATATTAGGACCTGGTGATGTTGGTTATTTAACTGCGGCGATTAAAGACATTGAAGGCGTTAGAGTCGGTGATACCGTCACCCACCTTGAACATGTTGCTGATAAACCTCTTCCTGGATACAGAGAAATGAATTCTGTCGTCTTTTGTGGTTTATATCCAATTGATACAGATCAATATAATGATTTAAAGGATGCATTGGAAAAACTAAAATTAAATGATGCATCACTACACTATGAACCTGAAACATCACAAGCTTTAGGATTTGGTTTTAGAACTGGTTTCTTAGGTTTATTACATATGGAAATCGTTCAAGAACGCATTAGACGTGAATTTAATATTGAACTTTTAGCAACTGCTCCATCTGTTATTTATCATGTTTATTTAACTGATGGATCGATGATTGAAATCGACAATCCATCCATGTTACCTTCACCTCAAGAAATTGATCATATTGATGAACCGTTTGTGAAAGCGATCATTATGAGTCCAACTGAATATGTTGGACCAATCATGGAAATTTGTCAACGTAAACGTGGTGTCTTTGGTGATATGAAATATATTGATGCATCAAGAGTCACGATCACATACAGTCTGCCTTTATCAGAAATTGTTTATGATTTCTTTGATAAATTAAAAAGTTCAACAAAAGGATATGCGTCATTTGATTATGAAATAGCAGGATATAAGACATCCAAATTACAGAAGATGGATATCTTATTAAATGGCGATGTCATAGATGCCTTGTCGCTTATTGTACACCGTGATTTTGCATATCATCGAGGTAAAGCGATATGTGAGAAGATGGTCGATCTTATCCCTAGACAAATGTTTGAAATACCAGTTCAAGCAGCTCTTGGATCAAAAATTATTGCTAGAACAACCATAAGAGCGATGCGTAAAGATGTGCTTGCGAAGTGTTATGGTGGCGATATTACGAGAAAGAAAAAACTACTTGCTAAACAAAAAGAAGGTAAAAAGAAAATGAAAGCCATTGGTCGTGTTGAAGTTCCACAGGAAGCATTTATGGCAATCTTATCAAATAGTGATGACTAGGGTCATCACTTTTTTTTAATTATGTAAACCAATATTGTATAATAGATGTAGGAGGATTTATATGAAAGGACTCTACGTACATATCCCATTTTGTGGTGCGATATGCCATTACTGTGATTTCGCAAAGCGTGTACCAAAAAATGATCAAATGATTGATGATTATATGGATGCACTCATCGCTGAAATCGAAACATATAAGACACATTTTAATACCATTGATACTATATATATTGGTGGAGGAACGCCTTCTTTACTTTCTCCAGAACAACTGAAAAAACTATTTCAAGCACTTTCTGATATTCATCCTATTGAATATACGATAGAAGTTAATCCTGAATCTTATACAAAAGAAAAGGGATTAGTTATGAAAGAATTTGGTGTCAATCGTGTGAGTTTAGGAGTACAAACATTCAATGAAAAACTCCTAACATATATTAATAGAAAGCATACAAACCAGGATGTTTTCGATGCCATCAATCACTTGAAATCAATCGGTATCCCCTATCTTTCAGTCGATTTAATATATGCTATTCCAGGTCAAACTATTCAAGATTTGAAGAAAGATTTAAAACATATTAAGAAGTTAGATATTTCTCATGTGAGTTTATATTCACTCATTTTAGAAGATAAAACTTATTTTTATCATCAATATGTCCATGGTAAGTTTCATCCTGCAGATCAGGATATTGAAGCTGAAATGTATGGCTTAATAATGGATGAATTAGTGAAGCAAGGTTTTACACAATATGAAATCTCTAATTACGCTAAAGATGGACATACATCAAAACACAATATTATCTATTGGTCTCTTGATGAATATATAGGTATTGGCCTTGGTTCACATGGTTTTATTGATGGATATAGGACGTACAATGAACGAGCATTACCAAAGTATATTGATCATTTTCAAAAAGAAAAAGTATATCAAACAGACGAAATGTTGCTGCAAGATGCGTTGATATTTGGGTTAAGAAAACTAGAAGGTGTATCAATTTCTGAGATTGAAAATCGATTTAAAATTGACATATTTAATCGTTACCCTCATTTAAAAGTACGCATGAATGAAGGTTTAATAACCATCGAAAACAACTATCTCAAACTAACTAAAAAGGGATTATTTTTAGGCAATCAAGTCTTTATGGAGTTCATCTAATGAAGTATATACTAAACGATTATCTTTATCATTTAAAACAGGAAAAAGGGGCAAGCAAGAACACGATTGATGCATATATGCGTGATCTTTATCAGTATGCAGATTTCCTAAAAAAATACCATGATATAGATAAACCAGAACGCATTTTAAAGAAACATATAGAAGGTTATTTAAAGAGTTTAAAAAGAAAAAACAGTGCAAAGTCAATCGCTAGAAAATTGACAGCAATCAAAAGTTTTCATCGTTTCTTACATTTAGATCGTGTGGTTTCAAATGACATTGCAAAAGATTTTGCAACACCAAAAATAGGTAAATCACTTCCTAAAGTACTGACGATAAATGAAGTAGTAAGCATTTTAGAACAAGTGAATAAAGACACGCCACTAGGTCTTAGAAATAAAGCATTATTAGAATTGATCTATGGATCTGGACTGCGTGTTTCAGAGCTTTTGGATATTCAAACTCAAGACATTCATTTAACGCAAGGATATGTTATTGTTCATGGAAAAGGCAATAAAGAACGTATGGTTCCTATCTCTGATATGGCACTGATTGCACTTAGAAACTATATGGTTAGTGGACGTGAAGTGCTTATCGGTAACGAAAGAACGAATGATCTGTTTTTGAATAGAGATGGTAAAAAACTATCAAGACAAGGCTTTTTCAAACTGTTAAAAAAACTTGCAAAAGATGCTGGTGTGGAATCAGATTGTTCACCACATACATTAAGACATTCGTTTGCAACACATCTATTAGAAAATGGCATGGACTTAAGAACATTGCAAACCTTACTTGGTCATGAAGATATTTCAACCACTCAAATTTATACGCATATAAGTCAAAAAAGACTAAAAGAATCATATGGACGCGCACACCCACGCGCAAAGGAGGATGAATAAAATGTTTAAAAGAATTTTCTTAATTGTAATGGATAGTGTAGGTATTGGAGAGGCACCAGATGCCAAGGATTATAATGATGTTGGTGCAAATACGATCGGCCATATTGCTGAGAGAATGATGCTAAACATTCCTCATATGCAGGCACTTGGATATGGAAATATTGCGCCAATTAAGCATGTTGATCCAGTTGAAAAACCAGCTGCTTTTTACACGAAAATGCAAGAAGCATCTTTAGGTAAAGACACAATGACAGGTCATTGGGAGATGATGGGTTTATATATTACTAAGCCTTTCCAGACCTTTACTGATACGGGTTTTCCAGATGAATTAATTAAAGAATTAGAAGAAAAAACAGGACGAAAAGTTATTGGAAACATTGCTGCATCTGGTACCGAAATCATCAAGGATATGGGAGAACATCACATGAAAACAGGTGATTTAATCGTTTATACTTCTTCAGATTCTGTCTTGCAAATCGCGATGCATGAAGATATAATTCCTATAAAAGAGCAATATCGTATTTGTGAAATTGCGAGAGAAATCACGATGAAACCTGAATGGAAAGTTGGCAGAGTTATTGCTAGACCATTCATTGGCAACAGTAAAGATGACTTCCAAAGAACACCAAATAGACACGATTATGCTTTAAAACCTTTTGATAAAACAACACTAAATTTCTTATCTGAAGATGGATATGATGTCATTGCTTTAGGTAAAATTAACGATATATTTGATGGTTATGGAATCACAGAATTCTCAAAAACAAAATCAAATGATGATGGTATGAGACAACTTACAGCGGTTGCTAAAAAGGATTTTACAGGACTATGTTTTCTGAATCTAGTAGACTTTGATGCATTATATGGACATAGAAGAAACCCTCTTGGATATGGCAAAGCGATCGAAGAATACGATGCACAATTACCTGATTTCTTTGCGCAATTAAACGATGATGATCTCGTATTAATAACAGCAGATCATGGTAATGATCCAGTCCATCATGGTACTGATCATACAAGAGAATATGTACCTCTATTAGCATTTTCACCTTCACTTAAAGAAGGAAAACAACTACCATTGTTAAAGACTTTTGCTGATATAGGATACACCATCAATGATAATTTCAAGACTGAAAAACCAAAACATGGCAGCTCATTTTTATCACTTCTAAAATAAATTTAGTAACTAAAATATTAAAAAAAGCACACTTTAAATTGTGTGCTTTTTTATGCTAATCGTGCATCGACTCTCTCTTTAAACAACAAAATCACAAATGATAATAGGAATGCTACAGGAAATAAAATAAGGTAATTAACCAGCAACATTCCAATTAAACCATGCTCAAAATATGCAGGATTTAAAAACGGATATATGTATGAATCGACTTCTAATGGAAATAGATTATAAAGATAATCACCATATAAAGGATGTGCAATTGTATATACAAATATGAAGTAAAGAAAGGGATGAATTAATGCAATCCAGGCGTTTTTTCTTCTCAGTGATGTTTTATATGATAAGAGGAAAAACGTCATATATATTGGTGGAATAATGCCATGTAAAAGTACTTGTAAGAATGTTACTTTAGGCATAAATGGAAGTAATAATGTTAACCATACAAGTCCCGTAATTGTGATATCAACTGCGGCTATATAATGGAATCGATCGACATGTTTATTTTTAATTTTAAGGAGTATAAGAAGCGTAGATATGAAGACAAATAAGTTCGCATGATTGGTGAAAAAGGTAGCTATCATTAGAAGTCCAGAACGTGAGTCATCATAGTTAATTACACGCCTTGTTTGAAGTGAAAAACCGAGTGCCCAAAGTAGAATAATAAATATGCCTAAATAGAATTTTAGATGTTCATTTTTATGACTAAAAGACACATTATACCCCCTAATTAAAATAGTCTTTTAAACGTTGAATGTCATCTGTTAAACCTAATGCTAATATCAATTGAATACGTGCCTTCTGACCATTCAAACCATTCGTGAAGATTACACCTAATTGTCTGAGCTGATGACCTCCACCTTCATATCCATAGTTATCTAATACACGACCAATAGGTGCTCTAGAAGTTAACACAACAGGAATTTGATTGTCGATTGCTCTTTGAATACCCTGAACCATTTGTGGTGTAACATTGCCTCTCCCCAGAGCCTCAATGACTAGACCTTTCATCCCATGGTCAATTAGTAAGTTTAGTATATCTGAACTTTCACCAGCTACAGTTTTTACCAAATAGACTTGATCGACAATGTGATCAGGATGTAAATTTAAAACTTCACGAGAAGAATTTCTTGTATAAATGACACTCTGTTGTTCAACAATGCCTATAGGGCCAAACTCTAAAGACTTAAATGTATCTAAAGAAAGAGTATGAGTTTTAGTTACTTCACGGGCCGTATTGATGGCGTCGTTTAAGCAAACGAGAACACCCTTATCGATGGATTCATCATTAGAAGCGACCAGAATAGATGACCTTAGATTAGCTAAACCATCATAAGCAATCTCTTTGTAACCTCTCATGGAACCTGTGAAAACAACAGGTTTTTTATGTTCAAGATAGAGATCTAAGAAGTAGGCAGTTTCCTCTAAAGTATCCGTTCCATGAGTTATTACGACCCCATCAATATGACTGTCTTTTAACTTAGAATCTACAAACTTAGCCAGATCAAACATGTCTAAAGGTGTTATAAATGGAGAAGGTTTTAACGAAAAAGTATGTGATAACACATTGATATTAGGCAGTTCAGATTGCATAACATCGACTAAATCAGCTAGATTATCACCTATACCCATGTGTTGATTTTCATTCTTAATCATGGATATTGTGCCACCAGTAAATACAATTAATATATTTTTTTTATTCAATTTCATCACCAATTTCATTGTATCACGAAAATCGGAATTAATAATCCATTAAAAGTTCGTTTTTCAATGGTTTATACAATACATCACTCATAGAAGGCAATTTTTATATTCGCACAACAAACCAACATTTCCACACAAAACCTTTCATCAGCACAGTTAAGGTGTCAACTAAAGGTTAACATAATATATATTATACGAATACATTTGAAATAAATAGAGTTCATTTGTAATTTGTAAACAAGGTTATAGAAATATATTTAGTATGAATATATTAGTGTTTGAATGCTTCTTTTAGATATAATCATAATCATATAGATTAAAATATGATGTTTGGAAATATTGAGAGTAGTTTCTCGCTACTTTTTGTATTGCTAGGGTTGGTAATCATATGGTAGTGTCCTCAAAACGCGTTAGACGTCGTTTTGGTCGATTTTCTAGTCTTTTCACGTGATAGTGATTACTAACCCTATGAGGTGACATTTGCTGCTTCTGCTTCTTCTACTAACGTATATATGTGTGTTTATTTTAAAACGAGCATAAAACTTATTTTTATAAATATTATATGTTTTTCACAGATGGACTATTTTGTATATGTTTGCAATTGTTACCATCGCATTTTTGAAAGGACTGGTTTTATTGATCTTTGTTTGATCATTTGTCTCCCACTCTTCAATTTTAACTATTTCCAAATTCAAACGCTTGTAACGTTATTATTATCTTGAACTTCTGCTTTTAAATTTTCACTTACTGTGTTTAGTTTTTCAGTTCTTCTAATTATCTAACAGACAAGTCTCGATCTTCTCGTTTCATAAGAGCAACTATCTTATTGATCAATTCATCGTTTTCTATTCACATGTTATTTTTTGTGTTTTTACATGATTCTAATTTCTCACTTTGACTTTCTTCAAATACCATATATAATCACACATGAATTTTAAATCACACATAATATGATTTATTGTTCAATATAACTTTTTACCGATTTTTATAATTATTTTAAATATAGATATTTGTTATTCAAAGTTTACAAATACTAAACATACAATTTTTAAATAAAAAAAGATACCATTATTTCTAATAGTATCTATTGGATTATTAAATATTAAATGTTGTATCTGCTGTATTGATAAAACCTAATACTAAAGTCGCAAACAACATTGGTTTCTCATACATGGATGCATGTCCAGCTTTTGGAATAATGATTAACTCTGATCCTTCAATCTTCTCATGTAAATCGTATTGATTTGGTATCGGTGTTAGATAGTCTTCATCTGCTGCTACAATCAATGTAGGCGAATTTATATTGCCTAAATTTTCTCTTTCATCATAGCTCTCTGCACTGTTTGTCAAACGTTCCATTGCGTTTAAGAAATCAGGATTTGAGAAGACTGGAATTAATACTTGTTCTCGCTTCTTCATCCAGTCTAATCGACGCTCGTAAAAGCTTGGACTATAGATAACAGGAATAGTTGCTTGATAGTAATTTTGACCGTTTCTAGTCTTACCAATATTGTTCCAGGATTTACCGATTTCCGAGATCCATGGATTTGTATATGAAGTGGTATTAAAGAGGACTAATCGTTCGACTTGATTAGGGTGTTTACAAGCAAATTTAACAGCGACCTCACCGCCATATGAAATACCTACAACATTAACTGAATGAAGCTTTAATTCTTCTAATAACGTCTCTATAATATCGACTTGTAAATCTTGATTGTAAACACTGTTTTCTAATCTGTCAGATTGTCCTTGATCGATAAAATCTAATCTGATGAGTTTGTTGTTTGCTGTAAACGAATGAACAAATGGTTCCCATGATTTAGTTGACATCATGATACCATTTAAGATGAGGATTGGTTTTCCTTCTCCCTTTACATCATAATAAATGTTTCTACCTTTATAATTCAGAATTGACATTAGAAAATCCATCCTAACTTTTTAGCTTCATTACGCAAGCCATCTCTAAATTTTGGGTGTGCAATTGAGATTAACAATTCAACTCTTTCTGCAATAGATGTACCTCTTAAACATACACCACCATATTCAGTCACAACATAGTCAACATCATTTCTTGATAAACTAACTGCTGCACCTGGTTTTAATGTTGGCACAATTTTTGAAATTTCTTCACGCTCGCCTGTCAATGGATTTTTAACCATTGCTGTTGAATATAATGTAATAAAACTTTTACCGTTTTTTGAATTCTGTGCACCAACTGCTGTATCAGATTGACCACCTGTTCCTGAGAACTGTTTTGCGCCAATAGATTCTGATGCACACTGTCCTGTAAGATCAACTTCTATGGTTGTGTTAATCGAGACTTGATTGTCATTAAGACCAATGATAGCTGGGTCATTCACATAGCCTCCAGGTAAAATGGCTACTGATGGATTATCATCAATAAAGTCATATAGTTCTTGTGTACCTAGAGCAAAGCAACATACATGTTTTCCCTTTTGGATATTTTTCTTTGTGCCATTTGCCGCACCAGCTTTAATAAGATGCATGATACCTGTTGTAAGCATCTCCGTATGAATGCCTAAATCTTTTTTATTTAAGAGTGCATGTGCAACTGCATTTGGAATACCACCTATGCCAAGTTGTAATGTTGAGCCGTCTTCAATACGATCAGAAATATATTTACCAATCAGTAAATCTTTCTCATTAGGCTCTGCATCAGGTAACACAGGTGCTTTATAATCCGTTTCAATGAGATAATCAATTTCCGACACGTGAACATTCATCTCACCGAATGTTCTAGGGAAATTCGGATTAACTTCAAGAATGACGATATCTGCAAGATCAATTGCTTCACGTTCATAGACGTTCGATAAAGATAATGAAACAAATCCATGTTTATCAACAGGGCTTGCTGTACCGACAAAGATGTCTGGTTTCTTGTGTTGGAATCGCTTCTTACCAGCCAAGTGTAAATGGTTTGGTATAAAGCTCACAGTGCCTCTGTGATGCGCCTTTCTTAAGGAACCTGAATAAAACCACGAGTCAACAGAAAAAGACCCTTCATAAGCTTCATTCGTGAAATATTCAGAGTTATCAAAAGGTAAACAGTTTGTTACGCGTACCCCTTTTACACGATCAGCAATTGTGTGCAATTTAGATAGAAATAATTTTGGTTCTGCACCAGCCATTGCTGAAACGATGATGTCATTATCTTTAACGAGTTGAAGTGCATCTTCAACAGTAATCAATTTAGCTTCTTTCATAATATGCCTCTCTTTGTATGAGTAGATAAGGGAAGGGTTTCCCCTCCCCTTGATACTACCATAATTTTATTATTATTTAGCTTGAATAACTGGTAATGCTTCAATATCTCTAACTTTAGCCCATGCAGGAGCTGCGCCAGAATTATCTAATTGTAGTAATGCCATTGAAGCGATACCCCAACGTTTACCTTCTGTGAAATCAACTGTACCACCCATTGGGACACTGATAGCATCTGATTCCATTGCATCAATATATGTTTCCCATGTGAGTAAACCTTCACCAACACGGTTTAAACCTTCAACAAAGATTGAAGCAGCAATATAACCAGCCATCGCGTATGCATTAGCTGCATAGTCAGAATAACCTGCAGTTGTCATATCTGTAGCGAATGTCCAATAAGCATCTGATAAACCATTTGTACCTTCTGGATCAACAATATCCAACCATGCATTTGCATACATTGGGAAATCATAATCTACTGCTGAGTCAACTGAAGTTGCGTCTGCGTTAACATATGATGTGAATACAGGAACTGTTAAACCAGCTGATTGTAATGCACCAACTGCTGCCTTGAAAGGTGCTTGGTTAGATGCAACGATTATTGCTGATACACCAGCTGTTTGTAAATCACTAACTGCTGCACTTAATGCTGCAGAATCAGCTGCTGAGAATGAACGATAAATGAAATCATCTGATCTGCCTTCTTGAGCAGCTTCAATTTCGATACCAGCTTTAATTGATACACCATCATCAGTTGTTGTGTGTAGAACACCAACCTTTGCAGTTGCTGATAATTGTTCATCTTCATTTGTACCAAATAAGAATTCATTAAGTGCTCTTGCAGTCATCATTCTACCATCTGTCTTATAAATAGGTTGAACAGCCATAACTGGGTTACTTAAACCATCTACTGGATCAAAATAAAGAGAGTTAATACCTGTTGCAGCATAAACCATAGGTACGCCAACTTCTTGGATATAGTCAATTGTAGCACCAACTGTAGGAGTACCAAAGTGACCAACTAAAGCGAAGATTTCATCTTCTTCAACAAGTTGTTTTGTATAGTTTAAACCTGTAGTAGCATCAAATAAATCATCGTAATGTTCAAATACGAGTGTACGACCAGCAACACCACCAGCTGCATTAATCTTTTGGAAATATGCATCAATACCAGCGTTGAATGGTAAACCAACAAAAGCTAATCCACCAGAAGTTGCTGCTGTGTTACCAACAGTGACAGTAGTGTCTGTAACACCTTGTACGATGATTTCTCTAACTTTATAAGTGAATGACGTTGTCATATTTTCAAAGAATATATAAACGACACCATCTAATACAACTGCTGAACTATCGAATCCAGCCATTGTATAATTTTCAACGTCTTCTTTTTCACCAGTACTATAAACTGCTTCAATGACTAAACCAGTGTCATCAAATTCAGCACCAACAAGATATTGTTGTGTTTCTGGTAAACTCTTAACATTAATTGACAATAATTCTTTGTCTGCATCTGGATCAAATACAGTAACTGTAAATGATACTGAGCGACCTTCATAAGTCAACATAATAGTTTTAACACCAACAGTTAATGTTTCAAAACCTGTGACTGTTAAATCTGCAACTGTTAAGTCTAAGTCTGTTTCATCTGTATAGACAGCCTTAACTTCTAAACCTGATAAATCAATTTCTTCACCAACGTTATATTCAACCTTAGTTGGTTGTGAAACGATTGTCAAATGATCAACAGTAACTATTGCTTCTTCAACACAAGCTGCCAACCCGAATAACGCTAATGCCATTACTAATAATAGTACTACCTTTTTCATACGTTTTCTCCTTTTCGCTTTTTGCGTATTTTTATATGTTAATTGCTTTGCAATTTTAACCTATTTTTTTGAACCAAGATATGCATTGATTAGTTCTTCGTCATTTAACATATCTATTCCTGATCCATGTTTACTTACTTTTCCTAGTTCAAGCAAATATGCATAATCAGCAATCTTTAATGTTTGATATGCATTTTGCTCAACAATCAGAATCGTAGTACCTCTTTGCTTAATAATTTCAATAATCCTGAAAATATCTCTTACGATAAGTGGTGCTAATCCTAATGATGGTTCATCTAGTAATAATAACTCTGGATCACCCATCAAGGCACGACCTATGGCCAACATTTGTTGTTCTCCACCAGATAACGTCGATGCCTGTTGATGTTTACGTTCTTTTAAGATGGGGAAGTATCCATAAACTTCATCAAGTAAATTAGCAACTCTTGTCTTTGTTTTGATGGTCTTTTTAATGATGACCCCATTCTGTTCAATGTCAACCACTTTATCTTTTAGAGAGTATGCGCCAACTTTTAGATTCTCTTCCACGGTTAGACCGTATAGAATCATACGTCCTTCAGGTGATTGTAAAATACCTTTATATGCAATTTTATGTGGATCTAAATTAGCAATAGGATCATCCTTATAAAGAATGTCTCCACCAGATACTTTTGTCAAACCAGAGATACTTTTAATTAGTGATGACTTTCCTGCACCATTTGCTCCTAAGATGGCAACGATTGTGCCTCTTTCTACTTTAATGCTAATACCTTTTACCGCACGAATGATACCATAGTCAATCGTCAGATCTTTAATTTCTAAAAGTGCCATATCATTCGCCTCCTAAATATGCTTCTTTAACAAAGTCATTATTTTGGATTTCCCTTGGTGTACCAATCGCTATCTTTTTACCAAAATTAATGGCACATATCGTGTCACATATATTCATGACAAGTCCCATATCATGTTCAACTAAGAAAATAGTACAATTATAATCTTTTTGAATTTTTTTGATTGTCTCTGCAAGTTGAAGCGTTTCTGTATCATTTAATCCAGCAGCAGGTTCATCAAGAATAATGAGTTTAGGATTTGACATAAGTGTTCTAGCAAGTTCGATCTTCTTTAAGACACCATAAGGCAAGCCAATTGGATATGCATCTTTGAAAGCAATCAAACCCAAATCTGTGAGTATTCCTTCA
Source organism: Acholeplasmataceae bacterium (assembly GCA_963675245.1). Classification (GTDB taxonomy): domain Bacteria; phylum Bacillota_I; class Bacilli_A; order Acholeplasmatales; family Acholeplasmataceae; genus WOFB19. The sequence goes on from OY775910.1 coordinate 1,500,172, forward strand.
GCCTTGAGTGTTAGTATCTTTTCTTCTCGTTTAAACTTGAGTAATTGCAACGAGTGGTCAAAGAAGTTTGATCGATAGAGTGAATGAGCACCAACGAGCATATTATCTAAAATCGATAGTTCCCAAATTAATTCAACATTTTGAAAAGTTCTAACAATTCCAAGTTTAACAACATCATGAACTTTATAATTATTGAGTAAAAGTAAGTCATCAACGCTATTTCGATAGGTCACTTTACCAGCAGTTGGTTTATAGAACTGAGTGATACAATTGAAGACAGTTGTCTTGCCAGCACCATTAGGTCCAATGAGACCAAACACTTCACCTTTCTTAACGTCAAATGAAAGATCATCAACTGCTTTTAACCCGCCAAATTGCATCGTTAGATTTTCTATTTTTAAAATCGTATTAGGATCCATATTAACGTTATTAATATTTGCTTGATTAATTTCGTTAATGAGTGGATTGAGAACTTGTGTCTTCTTCTCTAGTTGATGTCCATAATGTTTAATTCTTTCATCTAACTTTGCCACTTCATGTGCTAGGAGTTCATCTTGCGATGACTTTAACTCTTTTTGATAGTTCCGAAGTTTTTCATTAAATGTTTGTTCAAGTGATATAAATGCTTGCTGATGTTCTTCCAATGTCTTTTGATCATATTGTCTAGTCTTATATGGAGCAAGCAAAGCATCTCTACTTGCTATCAATGATTGTTCAATTTGTGAAAGCGTCTCTTTCAATTCATCTTCTTTAGTTTCCAAAGTTTCATGTGATTGATGCTTTCGATTAAATGATACAATCGCTGCACGTTTTTTCAAATTAAATTTTTCTTCCAATACTGTCATTTTATCACTTGTAAAATAAGCGATATAATCAGCATTTGAAAGTTGTTCAATTTCTTTTTCTCGTAAGTCTTTGATGAAAGGTTGTGAGAATTGATTGATTTGACGAGTAAATTGTTTTGCTAACTTATCTTTATAAATATCTTTTCTAGCTTTAGTGACTGCTATCTTGTATTGTAATTTACTGACTTGCTGCTCAAGGAGTCGTTTTTGAAGTGTTTTAAATATCTTTGCCATAGCGATACTCCTTCCATGCTGTCATTGATTTATTATACATTTTGACGGTAAAATTTTTGATGTCTGTAAATAAGCGAATCACACCACCAGGATAGAACATAACAACCAAAATAATGAGTGCTCCAGTAAAGATGAGATAAGCATTACTATATGTTTGGAAGAATGCTATTCTTGATAAGACCAAATCTTTTAAACCAAAGACAATGAACGTACCAATTAATAAACCCCAAATGTTCTTTGTTCCACCTATCACAACAGCTGCCAAAACATTAAGTGACAAATCGATACCCCAATTTGAAGGATATGATGTTAATGATCTAATCATTTGTAACATACCACCCATTACGGCAAATAAGGTTGCTAACAAAAATGCTGTTAATCGATATCTAATAATACTAATACCCATCGCTTGTGCAGCTGATGTAGAATTTTTAATTGATAGTAATGCTCTACCAGTTGGACTCTTAATAATATTCAACGTCCAGATCATTAGTATGACCATAAATCCAACAATAATATAAAACATCGCATTATATGCAATACTATTTGAACTGAATATACCAAAGAATGTCATTCCCTCAGTAATGTTCATACCCGTTGCTCCACCAGTGAATGCTGCGTTCATAAACAGATTTCTGAGAATTTCAGATAAACCTAATGTCACAATTGCTAAGTACATACCTTCGATTCGAAGTGAAATGACACCAACAATAGCACCTAGACCAATCGAAACTGCCATACCAATGACAAATCCTAATTCAGCACTCATACCTAATGATTGAACTAAATATCCGATGAGATAAGCACCTAAACCCATAAATCCTGCTGTACCTAATGATGCTAACCCACCATATCCTAAAAGTAATAAGAATCCTAGAGATACAATATATCTGATCAAGACAGGCGATAAGAAATTAAGGACAGATGGTCTAATCAAACCTGTTGATCCAATTAATTCTAATAAGATTAACGCAAATCCTAAAATCAGAATTGGGAAATAAGGATGATTAATATATGATTTAATTCTAATCTGACGATTGCTTTTAGTTGTTTTATCGTATTTTAATTTCATGTCTACACCTTCTTCGCAATCTTTTTCCCAAAAATACCAATCGGCTTAATGAGAATAATAATAAGTATGATGATATAGACAAATACCTTGTAATATACACCTAAATTAGGAATACCTAATTGGAAATTATTTGTCACATAATATGATATCTGCGTCAATACAGGAATGATAATTGCGCCAATAACTGGACCAAAGAAAGTCGAGAATCCACCTAAAATAGCGGCTAAAAATCCGTTAACTTGCATTTCAGTCATAAAGGCAACATTCACAGTTAAATTGTAACTCGCATATATAATCGCACCTAATGTTGCAAGTCCACCAGCAATTCCCCAACTCATCGCAGTGATGAATTTCGTATTAACGCCTAACATGCTTGCTACTTTTTCATTAGCTGCGGTTGATCTTACACCTAAACCCCATTTGGTTTTCTTAAGCAAAATAAACACTGTACCAATTACAAGTGTCGCAATTAAAATCGCATAAATTTGATTATATCTAAGCACAATATTTCCAAAACCTGTTTCAATAATAGAAACTTCTGTAAAGAATCTAGGTATAGAAGGCATATTTTGATCGTATCTAAAGAATATCGTAGGTAAAACACCCATAATCACTAAGACGATACCCATAGTAATCATCTGTTTGGTTAAAGGCGTACTGAATTTAGATTTCCTAATAAGTATCGTATCAATAAATACACCAAGCAAAAAGCCAACAACTATACCTGATAAAAACGCGATAATCGTCAGAAAAATAGGATTGCTGTTTGGAAATATTTGAACCAAAAATGCTGAATAAAATATTGTAACAACATAAGCACCAGTCGTTGCAATCATCCCTTGCGCGAAATTTGTCGTAAACGATGTTCTAAAAATTAAAACAATCGCGAACGTGACCAGCGCTAAAGGTGCTGCATCAGCTAAAGCCAATAATAATCTGTTAATTATTTCTGCTAAAATCATAAAACCTAACTACCCCATTTAATAATATTAGCAGCCCAAACATATCCAATACCAGCAGCCAGCATGCACACAACAGTGCCATCCTTTACCTGTCCGGTTTGTAATGCAAGGTGTAATGATAATATTTGATCTATTTGACCAATGTGACCATAGTTTTCCAAATAAATCGATTGGTCTTCAGATAACCCTAGTTCAGCTAACACTGCTAAATGGCCACTACGTTTCATGTGTAAAATATCTAAGAATCCGATATCTTCACGTTTTAAATTTGATTTTCTAAGTGATTCGTCAATGCATTTATACCAATTATTCATAGAAACTGCATTTAAACGATCTTTCATTTTTTGTGCATCCATTAAACGTAAGGAATGTGATGCTTCTTCAACATTTTCTTTAGTCAATGGATGACATTGACCACCAAGTTCAACACCTGCTGTTCTAGCAAGTGAACCATCGCCAATCATATGAGATCCTAGCAGTAGATTTTTACCATAATTCTTTTGAAGAATGATGGCGCCACCTCCTGCACCCAAATCATACATCATAGACATACTCTTATCAGCATAGTCCACAAAATCGCCATTACGATAACCACCAACAACCATGACGACATGTACTTCATCATCTGCGATGAGCATGTCTTTCGCCATTTTCAGTGCTGATACAGTGGTACAGCAACGGTTTTGCACATCTATACCCCAAGCATTAACCGCACCAATACGATCTTGTATATAAAGTGCAGAAGTCGTCAAAGGATATTCTTTCCATTCCTCTGTAACAGATAGAATAACATCAATTGACCTAGGATCAATACCAGTTCGTTTGATTGCATCAAGTGCTGCAAGTGCTCCCATCTCTTGCGAACCATCTTCTGGTAATTTAACCGGGATTCTTTTTTCAACGATGCCGAGTTTTTCAATGACAGCTTCTTCAGTCCAAAAACCATTTGTTTTTTCACTGATTTCTTTAGCTGTCATTATGCCTTCAGGTAAGTAAATACCTGTACCGACAACGCCAACAGTAACTTGTTTATCCATTCGGATACCTGCTTTCAATTAGTTTAAATTCTCTTTCAGAACGTTCATAAATGCATCCAAATCATCAGTAATCACTGAATGGCCAGCATTTTCAAACGGAATAAGTGTTGCTTGATCTTTAAAATATTTTTTCATTTCTTCAGCATAACTGAATGGTACAACTAAATCTTTCTTGCCATGCAGGATGACAATAGGTGCTGTAATCAAATCCATACGACCCGATCCTTTTTCAACACCGTTTGAATCATTTGTCATATTGAAATGAACTAAACTATAATCCACATCAACAAGATTTCGTTGCTTGAATATCGCATCTAAGTATAGCTCATAATCAGCATCATTAGGCTGTTTGAGGTTATAGATAACGGCATTCCATACTGCTTTTAATACAGCTCTATTATTATTGGCAAAGGCATTTAATATTGGTACAACCTGAATTGGATCGTTAGATATCTCTTCTTTTGATGTAATCAGTTTAGTTAATATTGGTTGTCCTTTATCATCTTTTTTAAACATTGGATAACCTTTAATACCTACTGAATCTAACAAGAATACTTTTTTAATGCGATCTTTTAAATCTGCAGCTACTTCTAAAACTATACCGCCTCCAGTAGACCATCCTAAAATATTAAAATGATTTAAATGAAGTGCATCTACAAACATTTCTACATCAACTGCAAAATCATGTAATGAATTTAAATTATTCCAATAACTTGAGTCACCAAAGCCTCTTAAATCAATCGCGTAAACTTGATATGAATCTTCCAATTGTTCCATAACAATTTGAAAGTGTACAGATGAGCTCATATTACCATGAACTAATAGGATAATATCACCTTTTGTACCAGCTTTTCGATATGCAATTGTTTCACCATTTTCAAGTTTCACATATTGCACTTGATATTGCTTCATAGTCTCATTCCACCATTTGCATTAATAGTTTGTCCTGTGATATAAGATGCTTCTTCAGATGCTAAGAATAAGGCAACATTAGCAATTTCTTGTGGTTGACCTAAACGTTTTAACATCGTCATTGCTGCAAATTGGTCTAATAAATCTTGAGGTACAGTTTTTAGAATGTCAGTCATGATATAACCAGGAGCAATCGCGTTAACTCGTACATTTGCACCTTTTCTAGCAAATTCTTTAGCCCATGTCATTGTTAAACCAATGACACCTGCTTTTGTTGCTGCATAATTTGCTTGACCTATATTACCAAATACACCAACTACTGAACTAATATTAATAATCGATCCATAACCATTGACTTCCATAAGTGGACCAAATAAGCGTGTCATGTTAAAAACACCTTTTAAATTCACATCGATGACTAAATTCCATTGATCGTCTGTCATTTTTCTTGTCATTGAGTCGCGTGTGATACCTGCGTTATTAACAAGAATATCGACCTTTCCAAACTTCTCAATTACGTCATCATAAAATGCTTGAATTGCATTAACATCTGTGACATTCAATATGTAACCATGAACATTTTTGTGTTCATATTTTAATTCACCCATATCAGCTGCAATAACAGTTGCACCTTCATTTGCATATGTTTCAGCAATTGCTTGACCTAAACCTTGTGCACCACCTGTAACAACAGCGACTTTTCCATCTAATCTTCCCATTTCTTTCTCCTTATATTATACTTTCTTAAGAACTATAGCTGTCCCCATACCGCCACCGATACATAGACTAGCTAAGCCATAATTTGCATTTGTTTTTAACATTTCATGAATCAATGTAACAATAATTCTATTACCAGAGGCACCAACAGGGTGACCAAGAGCAATTGCACCACCATTAACATTAGTTATCTTTAATACATCTTCTTTGTAAACGCCAAAAGCTTCTTCTAATTCGTGAATAACACCAAGTGATTGTGCAGCAAATGCTTCATTCAATTCAATTAAATCCAAATCGCTAAAATCAAGATTTGCACGCTTTAAAGCTTGTTTAATTGCAGGTGTTGGTCCGAGACCCATAACTGAAGGATCAACGCCACCTTGTCCGACACCAATAATTTCAAATAAAGGTGTTAGATTATATTTTTTAACAGCATCTTCGCTTGCAACCATGATAAAACTTGCACCGTCATTAATTCCTGAGGAAGTACCTGCTGTGACAGTACCATCTTTTTTGAATGCAGTACGTAAGCTTGATAATTTATCAAGGTCTGTACGACGATTAATAAATTCATCTTTTTCAAAAACAATGTCACCTTTTCTAGTTTTAATAACGATTGGTACGATTTCATCTTTAAATTTATTTGCATCGTCAGCTGCAATCGCACGTTGTTGTGACTCCCAAGCGAATGTATCTTGCATTTCACGTGTAATACCATATTTTTCAGCTATATTTTCAGCTGTAATACCCATGTGATAGCCATTAAATGCGTCAGTTAACGCATCATAAATCATGTGATCCCTTAATGTTTGATCACCCATTTTAACACCTGTCCGTGCAGCACCAGGTACTAAGAATGGAGCACCACTCATCGATTCTGCGCCACCAGCTACCATAATTTCAGCTAGACCAGCTTTAATTGAAGAATAAGCATTCATAACTGTTTTCATACCTGAACCACAAACCATATTTAGTGTTGAAGCAGGAACAGATGATGGAATGCCAGCGTTGATAGAAATCTGACGACCAACATTTTGTCCTAATCCAGCACTTAAGATATTACCAACAAGTACTTCATCAATTGATTCAGGATTAACTTTTGAAGACACCAATAGTGCCTTTAACACTTGTGTACCAAATTCAGCTGGATGCACTGAGCTAAGCATTCCCATGAACGAACCTATAGCACTTCTTTTCGCACCCACCACATAAACTTTACTCATTTATATCCTCCTAGATAAAGCGTTTACATTTTTAACATTATAAAAGGATGCCTAAGTCGTTAATGCTTGTTTTTTATACCAACAAACACTTATTCGCTTTATACATCGTTTTTAAACTGAATATATATTCATATTACGATTTCATCATATCACAAACTTTTTTCATTGTCAACGAATTATGAATAAAAAGTCATATTAATTACAAGCGTTTACATATTTATATTTAAATAACTAATCTTAATTTGTTTAATCATTGTAAACTTGCTGAATAAAAATTCATGTTTTTGTTGTGTTTTGACTTTTTTTAGTTTACACTAGTAATAGGTGAAATGAATGAGTAAGAAAACATATCGTCTACCAAAGAGGAAAGACGGACAAAAAACATTTGATCAAATTATAGATACTGGAAAAAAACTTTTTTCCAAACAAGGCTATGTTGCTACTTCTATTAATGAAATTATTGATGAAGCAGGTATTGCAACAGGTACTTTTTATCTATATTTTGATGATAAACTTGCGTTATACTCTTATATTCTCCTTGAGTATCACAAAAGCATTAGAAAACACATCAACGAGAAAATTAAAAACGTCCACACAAGATATGAAAAAGAAAGGCTTGGTATCAAAGCCTTCTTACAATTAGCATGGGACGACCCACTTGTTTATAAAATTATTTGGGAGTCAATGTTTATTGATGAATCACTTTTTAAGGAATACTATCAAACCTTTAGTGAAGACTATGTAAGAGGATTAAGTCATTCTGTTGAGCGTGGTGAAGTAAGAGATGATATTGATTTAGAAACTTTATCATATATTCTTATGGGTATTTCTAACTTCGTTGGTTTACAAGTCTTATTTGGTGATACCTTAACCGAGAAAAAATTAGATATGATCGTCGATAACGTGATGAAAGTCTTAGAAATTGGTATGTTCATAAAATAAAAGCACTCTGAGAGTGCTTTTTTAATGATCAAATAACGATAATTGTTCGACCGACAATTTTTTATTGCCTGAAACAATGCGTTGCCATTTGGCACTTCTTCCAGTACCTAGTGGTCGAATCTTGTTCTCATCACGTAATCTCTTTAACGTCCGATCAATGGTCGCATCAGATACATTCGGATGACGTTTTCTTAAATCATTCTTAGAAAAAATTTCAGGTAATTTCAATATACTATTTTCTAAGTTATCACTCTTATTGAGTTTCTTCTCGAATGCATATTCGTGTGCAAATGAATCAATTTCTTTATAGCTATCTAAAATAATATTGACTAAAAAGCGATTGAGCATATCTATTTGTGGATAACCTTGTTCCCAATAATAACTTGCTTGAACAAAACTATTATCCCAAGCATCTTTTACATGTAGAAAATATGTAAAGAAACTTGCATACTTGAATACACCAAAACGTCTTGAAACCATTGCAAAAAGTAGTATAGAAGCAATTAACTTATCTTGAGCACTAACAATTTTCATATTAAGAAAATCAACGTAAAAGCTCGTGATTAACTGCGTTAATTCGTGTTTCTTATCTCTTTCAGATTTATCATATAACATCATAAGTTGTTCGAGATCTTCTCGTTTACCTAATCTTGCTTTACTACCCAGCATACCTTCAGTTTTCGTGCTTGAAGGGTTAAAGTTGATGGGATCACTATGTTTCGACAATAATTTCAGTAAATTACCAACTTCATTAGGTAATAATTCAAAATCATCAAGACCATCGCGCAATTGATGTATAGCCAATTTTACATTATTTAATAAGTGTTCATCCTTGGTTCTAGGAACCATTTTCTTTTTAGCAAACAATTTAACTCTTGATTCAGTCATGCTTAAATCAAGATATTTTGCGATGGCTATAATATCTTTTTCTTCAGCTTTTTTTGAGAATGCTTGAAAATCACGACTAAACAAATCATCATAGTAAAATGATTTTCCTTTATACTCATATAATGTTAGCAAAAGTAACATCATTTCTGCGTTTATTTGGACACGCTCTATATTTTTAAGTGCGTTCATGACTTCTCCTATTCGTAACAAGATCCTCCAATAAATTCACGAATCAGTGAATTGTTTGGAACAAGTTTATCATCAAGATCAACAAAATATTTTAGGAATTTCAATAAACGATTCGCTGTTATAAAATGTTTAGACTCTGTTGGAATAGCTCTTAGTTGTTGAAGAGCATATTTTTTTAGAACAGCTAGCTCATATGATAATTCAGAATTAAAAACATAATCCGCTTCTTTTTGGAATGGATAAATCCATTTGAACTCACCACGTCTAACGGATTGCCACATCTCCATCGTGTCTATCGCAGGTGTCCCTCTAAATTGCTGATCTCTAACAATGCGTCTTAATAATCTTAATTCTGTAATTGAGATAGGATTATGATCATCAATATGGAGTTGTGTTTGAGGCGAAATATAAATTTTGAATTTTTGATGTTTAGGGATAGACGCAGTCAATCGTTCATTTAAAGCGTGAATTCCCTCAATAATAATAGGTGTATCACCTTTTAGATGAATCTTTTTACCTGCTTCTCTTTTACCGGTTTGGAAATTAAATTGTGGTAATGTAACAGGTTCACCTTGGATAAGAGCTAACATATCACGATTAAACAGGTTTAAATCTAATGCTTCAATGTGCTCTAAATCAGGTTTCCCATCGTCATCTTTAGGTGCTAAATCTTTTCCTAAATAATAATCATCAATCGAAATACGTATAGGATGAATACCTCTAGTCATCAATTCGACACGCAATCTTTTAGCAAACGTTGTTTTTCCAGAAGATGATGGTCCAGCAATGGCGATTAATCTCAATGAGTCAGAATTACTTGCAATCATGTCACCAAGTTCAGCAAGCATATGAAAATGCTTTGTTTCACACATATTAACAAATTCAATAGCTTTTTCAGAATCTTTAGACCATTCATTCATTCTTGGAATTGTATTTCCAGATATAACTTGACCCCATCTTGCAGATTCTTTTAAGGCTTTACCAAAAGTAGGTTCATCTATAAATGGGGGAATTTCACCATTTAGCTCTGCTCTAGGATAATGTATTAAAAATCCTGGATGATAGAGTCTTAATGCGTAAGCTTCAATGTAACCGGTAGATGGCAACATATAACCAAACATATAATTCATATACCCTTCACATTCATAAAGATTGACGTATTCTTCTTCACGATATTTAATAATATTAACCTTATCATTCATCCCAAAGGATTTATATAATTGTAGGGCTTCACCGACTGAAACACGTCGTCTGTTTATCTTGAAATCGCTAGCGATAATACGGTCTATTTCAGCTTTTAATTCATCTAGCTTATCTTGATTCAAAGTACCTTTTAAACCTTCAAATATAGCCAATATAGACCTTGAAATACTATAGTTAAAATGGATTGTTGACTGTCCAAAGATACGATGGGCTGCCATTGCTGTAATATATCTTAATGTTGCTTCATACATGTGAATCGCATCCGGTGATTCATAACCAATAAACTTAATATCAGAATCTTTTGTTATAACATACGTTAATTCTCTTAGTCGACCATTAACAGTGGCAGCCAAGACATGCTTCCCATCGCACGCCTCAACCACTTCTTCAAGTGTTAATGGATTTTCAAACGTTAGCGTCTGATCACATACACTTAATTTCATATTTTTCTCCTAGTTATCTTCATCATCAAAAAGATCAAATCGTGTTAAATGAATCGCTGTTTTATCTTTTGTGATGACTTGTTCTTCTTTGATTGGTGCTGGTTCTTTAAGTATTGGAATCTCTTTTCTTTTTTGTGGTTTTGCTTTCAATTCAAGATCGATTTTTTCATGATCGATTTGAATCATTTGTGCTTGACCGTATACCTCTTCATCAATCATTTTTTTGCCAAATTTATTCGCGTTATACTTAAGTTCGTTTGCTGTTGTTTTTAATGCCCCTTTTTCAGAGACAATTAGAACTGGTACATCTTCTTTTTGCTGAGCTCTGGATAATCTTGCAATAGAAGCACCAAAATGTGGATTAGATTTCAATCTATCAATGACTAAAATACCACGTCTGTTTCTACCGTAAGTCGGTAATTCTTCAACAACATCTTTTATAACATGACCTCTAGTCGTTAAACAGACAAATTCATCACTTTCATGGACATATATTGCACCTACGAGTCGATCGTCATCAGCGATTGAAGCACCTTTAACGCCACCGGCTTGTAAGCCATATAAAGGCAATTCTTCGGTTTTAAATCTGAGACAATAGCCACGCTTTGTTAATGATAATATATTTTCTTTTTCACCTCGATCGACTGAAACTAATTCATCACCATCAGACAATTTCATTGCCTTTAACGATTTATAATAGCGCGTCACATTGAGATCTTCAATCTTAACTTGTTTCATCATACCTTGTTTTGATGCTAAAAGAAAATGCTCATGTGTGTCAAAACGATCGATCGCATGTACCTTAACAATCACTTCATCACGTTCAATTGGTGTAATATTATTAATGTATGTCCCTAAATCCTTCCATTTCTGTTCTTCAATTTTAAAGACAGGAAGGAAGATATAATTACCTAGGTTTGTAAATAACAATAATGTTTCTAATGTACTCGTCTCTCGTTCGTAAATTAGTGCATCATCTTGCTTTAATCCTGGATCTGGTGTTGCACTATAACTTCTTAAACTAGCACGTTTTACATAACCTTCTCTGGTAATACCGATAATGACATTTTCTTCACTAATCAAATCTTTTTGATCTATTTTTATCGTTTCAATTTCATCCTCTATGATTGTTCTTCTATCATCGCCAAGGTTAACTGAAACTTCCATCAATTCTCGCTTAATAACGCGTTTTAATGCAGATTCGCTCGATAAAATATGATTTAACTCAACAATGTTTTCTTGAAGTGAATCTTGTTCGTTTTGGAGGGCAACAACATCAGTATTGGATAAGCGATAGAGTTGTAATGTAACAATCGCTTCTGCTTGAAGATCTGTAAATCCAAAAGCGGATATAATATTTTCTTTTGCGTTAGCTTTATTTTGTGATTGACGAATGATACGAATAATATCTTCAACGACTGAAACCATCTTAATTAAACCTTCAACAATATGTTGACGTTTAGTGGCTTTTTCAAGTTCATAATTTGAACGGTTTGTAATGACATCTTTTTGATGATCAACATATGCCTTCAAGATCGGTAAAATACCTACTTGAACAGGTCTATGATTCATAATAGCAACCATATTATAACTATATGAGACTTGAAGATCAGTTGATTTAAATAAAAGATTTGAAATCAGTAGTGGATCTGCACCTTTTTTTAGATCAACGGCGATTCTTAACCCCTGTTGATCTGTTTCATCTCGAATTTCAATGATATCATCTATCTTTTGGTTAATTCTTAATTGATCCATATTACGTACTAAATCCGCTTTATTGACTTCAAAAGGTATTTCAGTAATGACAATTCTTTCTTGAGATTTAGAAATTTCTTCTACACTCGTTTTAGAACGAATGATGATTTTACCTGAACCATTTTCAAGTGCACTTAAAATACCATCTTTCCCCTGGACAATACCTCCTGTAGGAAAATCTGGTCCTAATACAATTTTTGATAATTCAGCTACACCAATATTCTCATTTGCGAGATAAGCGATGGTCGCTTCAACCACTTCTCTTAGATTATGAGGTGGAATTTTTGTTGCGTAACCTGCTGAAATTCCCATGGCACCATTGACAAGCAAATTAGGAAATTTAGCTGGAAGAACAGTCGGTTCCAACTCTTCATCATCAAAGTTAGGAATAAAAGGAACAGTTCGCTTGTCGATATCAGCTAATAATGCTTCTGCTGCATTTGAAAGTCTGGCTTCTGTATAACGCATTGCTGCAGCACTATCACCATCTATAGAACCGTTGTTCCCATGCATATCAATTAAGTTAACACGCATCTTAAAATCTTGACTTAATCTCACCATTGCCTCGTATATGGATGAATCACCATGAGGATGATATTTTCCCATAACTTCACCAGCAATACGTGCTGATTTTTTATAAGGTGTGTTATGAAACATCTTTAGTTGTTGCATAGCAAATAAGATACGTCTTTGAACAGGTTTTAAACCGTCTCTAGCATCTGGAAGTGCACGATCTTGAATAATATATTTTGAATATCGTCCAAATCGATCAGATACAATCTCTTCAAGGGTTGTTTCAATGACTGTTTCAATAAAATCATCGATTTGTTTGCTGATGTCTTTCTTAGTAGCCATTATTCTACCCCCATCTCAAGATCAAAATCATCGCTCATTTCAAAATCAACGTTTTCTTCAATCCATTCTCTTCTTGGTGCGACAGCATCACCCATTAAAATAGATATTCTGCGATCTGATGCGCCAAAATCATCAATTTTCACTTGAATAAGTGATCGTTTAGTAGGATCCATAGTTGTTTCCCATAATTGGGATGCATTCATTTCACCAAGACCTTTATAACGTTGAATATTGTAAGGATTACCATCAATATATGATTTCAATTCGTCATCACTCCATGCATAAAACGACTCTTGTTTCTTTCCACGGCCACGTGTAATTTTATATAAAGGTGGTTGTGCAATAAAGAGTCTTCCATCTTCAATAAGAGGACGCATATATCTAAAAAAGAATGTGAGCAATAAGACTTGAATGTGTGCACCATCGGTATCAGCATCAGTCATAATGATAACTTTTTTATAATTACATTTTTTAATATTGAAATCCGGACCAAAATCAGCGCCAATCGTGTAAATCATAGTGCTGATTTCTTCATTTTTTAAAATCGTATCTAAAGATGCTTTTTCAGTATTTATAACCTTACCACGTAGCGGTAATATGGCTTGAAAGCGTCTATTTCTGCCTTGTTTTGCCGATCCACCTGCAGAATCCCCTTCCACTAAAAACAATTCGTTTTTCTCAGGATCTTTTCCTTGAGCTGGTGTCAGCTTGCCAGAAAGCGTCACTTCTTTTTTGCTCTTGGCTTTCCCAGTTCTCGCTTCTTCTCTAGCTTTACGTGCTGCTTCTCTCGCTTTTTGAGCACTTAATGCACGGTTAATAATTGAAGAAGCAACCTTTTTACTTTCTTCTAAATAAGTAGTCATATGTTCATAAATGACACTATCTGTTGCGTTTCTGGCTTCCGGTGTACCTAATTTACCTTTTGTCTGGCCTTCAAACTCTAACACTTCTTCAGGTATACGAAGCGAAATAATGGCTATAATACCTTCTCTAATATCAGAGCCATCCAAGTTAGAATCCTTTTCTTTGATTAAACCATACTTTCTAGCATAATCGTTGATAGATCTGGTTAAAGCTGATTTAAATCCAACCTCATGTGACCCACCATCAACTGTTCTTACATTATTAACAAATGAGATAATTTGTTCATTATAACTATGTGTAAATTGAAGTGCAATATCAGCTTCAATAAATTTTTTCTTGTTATGTTCTAAAGCGACGTTTTGTTCAAAAACGATGACTTCATTGATGGGTTTTTTATTTTCAGCTAAAAAGTGAATATATTCTTTAATCCCTTCATCATATTGAAAGGTCACTTTTTCGCCATGACGTTGGTCATTTAAATTCATTTTTAAACCTTTAATTAGAAAAGCAGATTCTCTCATTCGCTCTTTAATTAAATCATATGAAAAAAGCGTTGTAGAAAATATTTTTGGATCTGGTTTAAACCAAACCGTTGTTCCTGTTTTTCGTGTACTACCTAAATTAATAAGTGGCTCGATTTTTGTACCACCATTAGAAAATTTTTGTTGCCATATACCTTTATCACGGTAGACCGTGACATATAAAAATTGCGAGAGTGCATTAACGACTGATGAACCTACTCCGTGTAAGCCTCCAGATACTTTATAACCAGAGTCATCTGAGAACTTACCACCAGCATGGAGTATAGTAAAAATAACCTCAGTTGTCGGTTTCCCTGATGCATGTGGCTTATAAGGCATACCACGCCCATTATCAGAAACTTCAATACTGTTGTCACTTTTAATCGTTAAGGTAATTTCATCGGCATAACCAGCTAGTGCTTCATCAATTGCATTATCAATAATTTCCCATACTAAATGATGAAGACCTCTTTGGTCTGTTGAGCCAATATACATCCCTGGTCTTTTACGGACTGCCTCCAGTCCTTCGAGAATTTGAATGGATTTTTCATCGTAAGTTTTATTCGTTCTGTTCACATTTTCACCATCTTTTTGTCTTATCCTTATTATAGCAAAAAAGATACTCAACTACAATATTTGAACATGTTTTATTTCGCGTGAAAAAAAGTATAAATCATGCTATAATAACACATATTGGAGGAAGTTTATGACCTATTTATATATCATATTACTAATGATACTATCTTATCTCATGGGAAGCATTCCAAGCGGTGTTCTCGTTGGCAAAGTTTTTAAACAAATTGATATTAGACATCATGGATCAAAAAACACCGGTACAACCAATTCAATCCGTGTTTTAGGTTGGGGTTTAGGTATCCTCGTATTCTTGTTAGATATTTTAAAAGGTGGGGCTGTCATTTTCTTGATTAGAGATTTAATCGGTGACACGTCTCTTTATCAGTTTGGTAGTTTTCAATTAGGTATATTAAGTGTTTATGGTTTCATGGCGGTAATTGGACATGTTTTTCCTGTTTTTCTCAAATTCAAAGGAGGAAAAGCAGTTGCAACTACTTCTGGTGTAATGCTAGCTATTGAGCCTTGGACATTTGTTGCAGCAGTAGCGATATTCTTACTGTTTGTCTTAATTTCTAGATACGTATCTATTTCATCTACTGTGATTGCTTTAATCGTATTGTCTTTCTTTATTTTACGTGCTGCTTTACCAGGATATCCAATCACCAATCAACCGACAAGAATCGTTGATGCAGTGGTCATCTTGTTATGTGCTGTTGTCATTATATTAAGACATAGAGCAAATTATCAACGCTTAAAAAAAGGAACAGAAAATAAAGTCTAAAAAAAATGCCTTTCGCAATCGCGATTGGCTTTTTTATTTGTATTGGTTCATCGAGTTTAAGATTTGTCTGACTTGTTTTTCAGAAGGTGTTCTTCCCATTTGACGCATCATTTCACGAATCATCTGTTCATTGACAGGTGGATTTTTTTCTAAATAGCGCTTGAACCAAGTTCTTGCACCAAAAAATCCTGCTACGCCTCCAACTAACAATACTCCGACTAAAATTACTATAAATAACCATACTTGTAATCCAGGCATATGATGTTCACGCTCCTTATCGTATTTATTCTACTTGATAATTTATGAAAATACAAGCATTCTTAGGATTTAATGTAATATTTTTAAGAACTTCTTTTCTTTCTATAAATCGTGATTCTTTTTATCCCATATGTTCGTTCTCTTGTCTTTTCAAAATTTAAAACTACATCTGGTAATATTTCTTTCTTTGCAGATTCACAAACAATATATGCGCCTAATGAAACTGTGTGGTCTAAAGCTTCCATAACTTCAGCATAAACCATTAAATCATAGGGTGGATCTAAAAAAACAACATCATAAGGATATCCGATTGGGTTCGCCAAAAAAGTACGATAATCTGATTTGATTGCTACTACTCTTTCAGGTTCACCAAATGAACTTAAATTTTTTCTCACTGTCTTTACTGCGTCAATATCATGATCGATAGCAATCGCATGCTTAGCTCCTCTACTTATCGATTCAAGTGCATAAGCCCCTGAACCAGTAAATAAATCTAATACGACAGATTGTGCATCAATCTGAATCATATTGAAGACAGCTTGTCTGACCATATCAGCAGTTTCTCTTGTTGTCTCTTTTCCTACTCGTGATAACTTACGACCACGATATAGTCCTCCAATAATGCGCATAATAATATCCTTTCATCTCTAATAAAATAAAAAAACCCTAGAAAGCTGTGAGAACGGTTTATGTTTCACGGTGGGAATTGACTTTATCAGTATTTTGGGATTCCAATGACTTGGCTTTCGACACCCATACTGTTAAATTCCCGATTTAAAGATTTGGGTTCCACGGCTGCTTCCTAGGTTCACCTACAATTTAACATGAACGAATGAGAAAGTCAAGTCCATTGATTGCTAATAGTAAACGCTTACACGAACGAATGTACCACCATTAATCATGAGATTTAATAGGAGGTCTCGGACCTTCGTTTCGATGACGTAGTCATCGTTAATGGATTGTATATCAATACGCGCTGTTAAATACTCATCAACTTTCAAGTCTGAAAGGGGTGTTAATTGATAGTTTTTAGACATTTCTTGCATGTCTACTAATGTCTCAAAGTAGACGATAAAACTAATGATGATTTTGGCTCTTATATTGAGATCTGTCAACAATTCAGCTAGGTGTTGTGTGCGTGCGATAATGAATGCAGGTTTATGGAAAAATTGTTGTTCATATTCAGATTTATTAAAATCATGAAAATAGCGCATATCCATCTTGCGTTTTAACTTTGATTCTAAATAAGTTTTAAATTTAAGGACGCGCTTTTCAGCACGATAATGAAAATGTGCATTTATTTCGACAACATCTTTACCAAAAGCATATGCAACTATAATAAATTTAAAATAATTTGCATAGACTAAAATATCTTGGAAAATACGATCAAATTCTTTTTGTGTACCCTTGAAACGATAATCTGCACAAAGTGTATAGCTTTCGTTGTAAACAAGTGGTTCAAATAAGGCATTAGCATAAACTTCCAACTGTCTATCGACATCATAATATTGATAAATATCATACGAAACACGACGATATAAAGTAACAAGTTCCCAAATACCTACTACTATCGTAATGATAAACAATGAACCTGCTAAACTATATCGCAATGGATCTGTAAATGAGGACAGTAAAACCAGGTAAATAACTGGTGGGAATAAACTGATTGCTAAGGCTCTAAACATAGATGTAAAACCTTTTAAGTGAATAATCCAGGCGAGTAAAAATAAGATTGTTACCATATAGAAAGTGAAGAATCGTTCCCAGTTAAAGTCATCTAATGTATTCACAATCATATTGATTTGATTAATGAATAAAAAGATACCTCCAGCAATAAACAACAGCATCAAAAGTTGTCTTAAACGCAAATACCACTTCATTGTATATAACTTTCTAGATTGTGGTAGGTGATAGAAATTTTTCATTGCTTTTCTATAATCATAAAATGGCCATTTTGAGCCATGAAAAGAAATGTGAATTGGCAACACATCACCATCACTCATTATTTTGTTTAAATAGGTTTCGAAGCGTGCTAGCGGGTTTAAAACAAAGATAAGGGTTGCTATCATCACAATCGGAATTTGATAATCTTGTAATAAGTATAGAAATAGTGCGGTTAAGCCACCATATATGATGTAAATGAACAATTTAGGTGTACTTCCAAATATATAAATAGCCATATATACGACAATGATAAGGACACTAATCAAAAAAATACCTTGTTCATGTACTTGTGCAAAAATAAGTACAAAAGGCAGAGTTATGAGTATAATTAATATGAAGATTAAGGATATAATTATACGTCGTTTCATGAATAACCCCTTCATTTCCATTATAACAAAAAATGAGTGGGAAATCCCACTCATTACATTTTTTAGATAACTTTCTTCAAAGCGTCAATTAATTCAGCTTTTTTCATTGTGCTATAACCAGAAAGTTCTTTTTCTTTTGCAAGTTCTTTGAGATCTTTAACAAGCATATTGTTAAGATCAACTGAAGCTGCTTTAATAGGAGCAGCTGGTGCTTTTTCCACTTTAGGTGCTGCTTCAACTTTAGGTGCTGCTTCAGCTTTTGGAGCAGCTTTTTCAACTTTTTTAGGTACTGCAGCTTTCTTAACTGGAGCTGCTTTTTCAACAACGGTTACTTCAGGTACATTACCTGCAATTGCATCTAATGCAATTTTGACATAAGCGCTAAATCCTTCAGGTGCATTAACTGCTAAATCAGCTAATACTTTACGGTTTACATCAACGTGTGCTAATGCTAATCCGTGGATTAATGTCGAATACTTTGTACCATTTAACTTAGCTGCTGCATTAATACGTGAAATCCATAATTTTCTGAATTCTCTTTTTCTTTGTTTACGATCACGGTAAGCATATTGAAGTGAACGCATGACTTGTTCATGTGCTGTACGATATAATGCATGTTTTGAACCAAAATAACCTTTGGCAAGTTTTAAAATCTTTTTACGACGTGCTCTGGTTGTCGTTCCACCTTTAACTCTTGGCATGTGTCATTCCTCCTACTTTAAATTCGAAATAAGTGACTTAATACGCTTTTCATCAGTAGGATGAACGCCGGTTTCGCCTCTTAATTGTCTGTTTTGTTTTGTTGTTTTTGATGCTGCTAAGTGGCCTTTAAATGCTTGACCACGTTTAAGTTTACCTGTTCCAGTAACTTTAATTCTTTTTTTGAGTCCACTATGTGTCTTTTGTTTTGGCATGTTAATTACCTCTTTCTAATTATTCGTCGTTGGTGCAATGATTGCGACCATACTACGACCGTCCATTTTTGGTTTAGCTTCAACTGTAGCTTTATCGCCAACAGCTTCAATAAAGTTTTTAATCACTTGTTCGCCAACATCTCGGTGCGTAATCATACGGCCATAAAAACGAATTGAAATTTTAACTTTGTCACCATGCTCTAAGAATCTTAGTGCGTGACGTAATTTTGTTTCAAAATCATGTTTATCAATCGTTGGTGATAGTCTGATTTCTTTTAATTCAACTGTACGTTGATTTTTTTTCATTTCCCTTAATTTACGTTGTTGTTCATAACGATACTTTGAATAATTCATCAATTTGCATACAAGTGGCTTTGCGGTAGCCCCAGATACAGCAACTAAATCTAGTTCACGTTCTGTAGCAAGTGATAAAGCTTTGTCTTTACTCATTACACCAAGCTTTTCACCATCTTCAGCAATCAATAAGATCTGAACATTAGGGATGTTTTCGTTGATTAAATCAACTGTCTTGCTTTTGTTTTGCTTAATAGCATTTCACTCCTTTATGTTGATATTTATGAAAAGAAAAAGTGCGTACGTCATGTACCCACTTAAAATAGTCAAAATCGGCTTAGTGACTGGCTTGCCCATGAATGAATCATCAGGCGAGAGGGTACCTCTTCTTTTCACGACATAGTTATTATACATGAGGCATATCTTATTGTCAAGATAAAACACAATGAACTTTGTCATATTTCAAAGGGTCATCATTATGCTACATGTATCTCTTTTAAGTATACCAAAAATATCAATGATAATCCATAGATAATATTGTAATAAATAGATAGTTGATAATGACTAAACATGTGATGATAAAAAGGTAATATATAGTATAATTCGATTCTTGTTGAATCTTCTAAAACAATGGATATTAACATATAAAATGCCACCATCAAGAACGCCGTTTGTCGATATCTTTTAGGAGTAATTAGTAGCATTAGAAAAAACAATAAGATCATATCGTAAACAATCGAAAATGATACGATAAAGTTTGATAAGTCCATTGCTGGATATAAGAATGATGCAATCCCTAATCTTAGTACGTTGACAAATATGCATAATATAATAATGATGATTATGTGAACACTCATTTTAAGACGAACAACTTTGTTTTTTGAGAAATAGGCATATAGAGGTTCATCGTAGAGACTATTGAAATCAAACGTAATCGTTGCAAGCAATGCAGTCAATACCACGCGCATGATTTGATGACTCACAATATCATAATAAAGAAAAACTTCTTTAGGATAAAGCAGACGGTCCAGTGCTGAATCATTCGTCACGACTATAGCTATTAAAATCGTTAAATAACATGCCAGTAATATGCCAATAGCAATCACTTTTTTCTTATGAAGCATATAATGTAATATCAAGGTTCTCATAATGAAATAGTCCTTGTTTTTAACGCACTAAATACATCTGGTTGATGACTAGATACGATAATCGTCACACCTACATTCTTAAGCTCTTCTAAATAGTTAATTAACTTCTCGATACTTTTATCATCGAATCCAGATAAAGGTTCATCTAGAATAATCAATTCACCATGCCCTATCAATGTTGAAATAATGCTTAATTTCTGCTGATTTCCTTTTGAAAGTTGATGAACATGTCTAAATAAAGGTACATCAAATAAATGTAACAAATTAGAGTTAATATCACATTTTTTCATATGCATATGAAGTTTTATAAAGTGATAACCTTCTACAAAATGCGGTAATGACATTTGTTCTGGCAAATAGCTTATTTTTGCTTTTTTTCTTTTAATTAAACCTTTATCAGGCTTAATAAATCCAAGGATTAATCTTAAAAGTGTTGTTTTACCACTGCCATTTTTTCCTGTTAATAAAATAAATTCTCCTGTTTTTATATCAATATTATATGGCTTAATCACATCATACTTATATACATCATGAAGCGATATTAACGTTATAGACATGATTTAGAACTCCTGATGAGTAAAGTATCGCATTCTCTCTTAAATAGCTAAAATAGTCAATTATTTGCGTCTGATCATCTATATATGTTATCGCAATTGGACAAGCATATAACAATTGATCATCATGATCGATAGTAATGGTCAATAGTTGATTGGAAATCGTATAATCAAGTTCTTGATTTAAGCCAATACTGACACTTTTAATTGTCTGTGATAATGTGTCAAAACTAATTGCAATCTCTTTAATTCTGGCAATACTTACATCTATTTCTTTAATCGCTTCAAGACTAGTCCAAAACATATAATCGACGTCATCTTTAATATCCATATAACTAAATGATCCAATTTCAAATAAATAATTGATACCATTAAGTAAGGTAATTTCAAGAAAGGTATTTGCTATCCAGTAATCATCATTTAAAACAGGCAACTCAAACTCGAGCATATATGTCGTATATATGTCGTTTAGATAATTTTCTTCTCCATCAATACTGATGTTTGATAAAGTCAATGCTAATTTTTTTGATGAATCTTCATTGATCAAATAGATCGATTGATACGCATCCATGTTAGTTAATAGATGTTCATCATTGGTTAAATAAAGTGGGACATCAATACCCTGAAATGGATCCATGACACTATAATATTGTGAGATAGTAATGGCTTTATCAGCGCGTGGTTTTTGATTCAGTCTGATGACGATAACTGCTGATATAGCTAGAATGACCAAACACATATAAGTGATAACTTGTTTCATATTCTTGTCTTCTCTAGTCTTGTATATTGTGTTGTCACAACAAACACTTCATAACCACCTTTACTAGACCGAAACCAAAAAGCATAGTAAGCAGCTACACCATTTGTAATTTTACCTTCACCATAAATATATAAATCAACTTGTGTACCTGGATCTACTTCAATTTTAAGTTCGTATGTCTCAGTCTTTTTGGTTGTCGACGTATATTCTGCAGAGAGTTTTAGAGATCCTTCTAAATTGTTTTTGAACTTCGCACTTGTGGATGTGGATTTAATCCCAATTGACCCTGTAGCAGATAACGATAATCTGGATGTTGAATCTTCTGTTACTTTATAGCTATAAGAAAATGGCGTATATCCATCGTTGTAATATGAAAACACTGTTTCTGTTACATAGCTACACCCAATATCTTTATGGACAGGGTAAACACGCCACCCAAAAAATTTTCTTTTATCGACATTTTTATAATATTTTCGATATTCTGCACTCGTAAAATCTGATAATAATTTACCACTATCAATTTCTAATTCCTCGAACGCCTGATAATTTGAGTCAGCATAGACATTCATCGTTCCTAACAATAAAACACTAAAGCATAATAATGTAAATAATAATTTTCTCATATTTATTCCTCCACATTATCATAGTGCCATTTAGCAATAATTACTTAAAAAAAAGAAGCCCGTTAGGACTTCTTCATGATTGCTTCTATATCTACGACTTCTTTGATTATATCTTTTGTTAAATTAATTGCCCCATCCTTCGTCACGACAATATCATCTTCAATACGGATACCAATCTTTTCTTCTGCAATATATAAGCCTGGTTCTACTGTTAAAATCGCACCTTCAGGAATCGGTTCATGATACATACCAACATCATGCACATCTAATCCAAGATAGTGACCTAAGCTATGATAGTAATATTGACTAATGTCATGATCTTCATTAATCAAGCCAAGTTTTTTTGCTCCTTCAATAAGAATTTGTTTACCATACTCATTAAATTCCTTAAAGGTTACACCAGCTTTAACCCATTCAATGGTTTTCTTGTTTGCTTCTAAAACCACTTCATAGACGGCTTTTTGACGTTCGTTGAATTTACCATTAGCAGGATAAACTCTTGTGACATCTGAACAGTAATGATCCTTTTCAACACCTAAATCAAATAAGACTAAATCACCATCGTTAATAACACCATTATTGTCAACATAATGAAGGGTTGTTGCATGTCCACCTGCTGCAGCAATCGTTTTAAATGAAGGTGATGTATGAGCTTTATTTAAGACGTAGTTATACTCAGCTTCAATTTCGTATTCAAGCATATCTGGTTTAAGATTATCCATGATACGATCTAATCCATCTTTCGTGATAGCAACTGCCTTTTTAATGGCACTAATTTCATCTTCGCTTTTGACCATACGAAGTTTTGCTAGCATTCTTTGACATGGTTTCACTTGCAAATATGGAAAACCAACTTGTAATTCTTTAGCAAATTGATGTGCCTTTTTATCAGGTGCATCAACCGATAAACGCTCTAAATCAAAATAAGCCGTTTTTAATTCGCCAAACAACGCCCGTCTTGAGGTTGATAATAAAGAAGTGATCGTTTCTTTAAGACTATCAATATATAAAATGTTTGATACCTCAAGTTCTGCAATGGTTGCTGCTTCTTCTTTTTCTAGCGTCTTTCCAGTCCATAATGCTTTAATCGGATCATTTTCTTCAATGAATAAATATGTTTTCGTTTCTAAATCTCCTTTTACCATGAGTAAAGCGACATTTTCTTGGTCAATACCTGTGAGGTAAAAGAAATTGCGGTCTACTGAAAAAGGAAATGATTCATCGTTAGTTCTAATCAGTGCGCTTCCTGAAAAACTCAATGTGAATGAGTGATTATCTGCAAATTTAAAATATTGTTCTCTTCGTTGTTTATACATTATAGTATCTCCTTTAATTTTTCAATATCTTCAAATATTTTCTGATCAATTGTTTTGATATATATCTCAGCTTCCTCAATTGTCTTTTTCTTTGTGCCATAATAAACTTTAAGTTTAGGTTCGGTGCCACTTGGTCTAAAGACAATCCATGTGTCATCTTCATAGTTATATTTCATCACATCTAAACGTGGAAATTTACTTTTTTCCTTTATTCCATCAATTACACTGTAACCATTTAAGATATCATCATAACCGAGTAAATTTAATCCAAATTTCGGTGGATGCTGTCTAAAGTGTTCAACAATATTTTTGATCAGTTCAACACCTTTAGAACCAGTTAATGTCAATGAATGTGTATATTCATAATAAGCACCATATTGATCGAAGACATCATTTAGATAATCCATAAGTGTTTTATTTTCAAGTTTTAAATGGTTTGCCATTTCAGCTAACATATAAACTGCTTGAACAGCGTCTTTATCTCTTACAAAATCAGCAATTAAACTACCATATGATTCTTCTGCACCGAACAAATATGGGTTCTTACCATTATAAATTTCTGCCTGTTCACCTATAAACTTAAACCCAGTTAAAGTCGTTATAACCAATTGGTCAAAATCCTCAGCAATGCGTTTAATTAAGTTTGTTGTAACATTTGTTGTATAGACATGTCCATCATTTGGTAATTGATGCTTTTTCTTAAGATTTGATAATATGTAATATAATTCTAATGCTGCTGTTTGATTACCCGTCAGTCTTATAAATTCATGTTTGTGTTTCACTGCTATACCCAATCGATCTGCATCAGGATCAGTTACCATGACAATATCTGCATTGATCTCTTTGGCATATTGAATCGTTTTATCATAGGCTTCTGCTTCTTCGGGGTTTGAAGATGATGTATGTGAGAAATTAGGATCGACAATCATCTGGGGTTGATAAGGGAAAATATCATATCCTTCTGCTTTCAGCAATTTAGGAATAACCGTTCCACCTGTGCCATGTAGTGGAGAATAAACGATTTTTAGTCGCTTAGGATCATGATTGATTGTGATGTCTTTTACACGTCTTAGATAAACATCGTCAAAAGATTCATCAACGTATTTAATTAACTCATTATCAAGTGTTTCAATCGTAAATGGATTACTGATCTTTTCGACTTCAGATATGATGTCATCAGCCACTTCAGGGCTTACTTGAGCCCCTGTTTTATCGTAAGCTTTAAACCCATTATAGGCTTTAGGATTATGTGATGCTGTTATCATAATACCGCCATCACAGCGCAACTCTCTGACTGCAAAACTTAGCATCGGTGTTGGTCTAAGTTCTGTAAACAAATAAGATGGAATACCTTCAAAAGCTAAGACTTTTGCGGCTTCCTTCGCAAACACTTTTGAGTCCTTTCTATTATCATATGAGATAGCTACACCATTAAATAAACCATTATTTTTCATAAATTTAGCAAATCCCAATGTTGCTCGTCTAATGGTATAAATGTTGATACGATTTGTACCAACACCCATTAAACCGCGCATACCACCAGTACCAAAACCAAGATCTGTATAAAACGCATCTTGCTTTTCAGATTCATTTAAATGGTTGATTTCATCTCTAAGTTCATTCGTTAATTGTTGTTTGTTCCAAAAATCAAATTGTTCTTGGTAAGTCATGGAATCACCTCTATACCATCTATTATACAAAAAAATGACCATAAGGTCATTTCTTTTTAAGTATTCTTATAAAAGATTTTTAGTAATCCCTTCAAAGTCAAGTCATCATCTCTAGTAGCTTCTTCTCTACATAATGGTGCAATCTTTTCTGATAGACCACCTGTTAAGATCACTTTAAATGATTCATTCACTTCATCTTTAATACGTGAAATCATGCCATCTACTTCAGCTGCCACCCCATATGTGACACCAGATTGCATGCAATGAATGGTGTTTGTTCCTAAAACTTTTTTAGGCACTTCTATATCAATATCTGGAAGTAAAGCCGTATTACCGACTAACGCTTTGATTGAAATGTTAACACCTGGGCTAATAACGACCCCTTTAATGGTTTTATTTTTAACATAAATATACTTAACAGCTGTACCTAAATCAACGACTAATGCAGACATTAAATCATCATCCACACCGGCTGCATCACAAATCAAATCAGCACCAACTTCTCTTGGATGATCTGTTTTGATATTGATACCTGTTTTAATACCTGGACCTACGATTAACGGTTCAACTCCAGTATGTTTTAATGATATTTCTCTTAATTTTTCAGTAATTCTAGGAACAACCGAAGAAATAGCAACATGTTTAATATCACTAAACTCAAACAAACTTTTCATATCAATATAATATTGATCAGCTGTTTTAATCACATCGGTATTCAATCTGTAGACGTCGATGATTTTAAACCCATCAGATAAACCGATCGTTACATTTGTATTTCCTACGTCAAATAATAAAATCATAAAAGTACCTCTACTTATTCATAACCTTCTCTAAACCATATAGTATTGGCGTACCAATTAGTACTGCTAAAACGGCTTCAATGAGGCCATTTGTTACAGTTGTCGTATAGATAACATTCACAAGATTTTCTGCAGGTACATACTGTGTAACAAAATCGTAGCTAAAAACTGCTAAAGATACTAAAACCACGACAGTATGAAAGATGGTACTTAAAAGGAATGTCGCAGGAATAATGGTGCGTCTACTATCATTGTGCTTAATAAAAGCATAATAAGCAGTCAGTACAAACCCAATAAGCACTAAGATGACTGGTATAAACCAGGCTTCATTCCAACCTGCTTGATCAATAATCACTCTGCCTGCATAATATACTGCAAAAAGCGTTAATAAACTAACAAATCCAAAAATATAAACATCAGGATTTTTAATTTTTCGCTCAATTAACTTAAATAGTTCAAATAACCAAGCTGCAGCAACTGCAAACGCAACACGAGGTAGTACAGAAACTAACGGGTTAACAAAAGCGGGGTCAAGTATACCAACAGGTGCTGTAGTCGCTTTAACAAGCGATCCTAAACCAAAAACTAATCCTAAAATCCAACTATATCTTTTTGGTAACAAAAAAACGCCAATTAAAACCGGAATATGAATCAATGTCATTGACAGTGGACCAAAGGTAATATAACCAATCTGTGGGACAAATGTCATTAGCAATATAATTGCTGAAAAAACCGATAATAATGTTAACGTCTGTAAATCATTCTTCTTCATTTTTTTCTCCTTTTTAAGCCCAAATGGGTCTCATAAGTTACTTTTATTATACCTTGATATGATCAAACTAACAAGCATAAAGATAACGCCACATATCTGCGGCGTTCACTTTAATCAATATATGCACCCCAAGGGCTATTATCTGGATCAGTATAGACGCGATTTCCACGATTTAAATCATCAATCATGTTCACTTCTTCTTTTGAGAGTTTAATGTTTTGTGCATCGTAGTTTTCTTTAATTCGTTTTGGAGTGACAGATTTTGGAATCATAATGATGCCACGAGCTAATCCCCAAGCAATGACGATTTGAGCGATTGATGCGTGATGACGATTAGCAATTGGTGCTAGTACATCTGCATATCGACCTTCAAATATGCCACCTTTCATAAAAGGACCATAAGATTCAATCGCAATCCCTTTCTTATCAAGATATGCTTTTAGTGGTACTTGACTTAAACCAGGGTGAAGTTCTACTTGATTCACCATCGGTAAAATGTTTGCATGTGTCATTAAATCTTCAATCATATGAATCTGGAAATTAGATATACCAATGGCACGACATTTCCCCTCTTGATACAAAGATTCGAAATATGCCCATGTTTCACGATTGATTTTAGGATTATGATTTGGCCAATGTATCAAGTACAAATCAACATAGTCTGTTTGAAGTTTATCAAGTGAATCTTGAAAAGCTTTTTTCATGTGTTCTAAATTCATATGTCTCGCTTGTTTTGTCGTAATCCATATATCTTCTCTTTTAACATTTGAATCCTTAATGGCTTGACCAACGGATTCTTCATTACCATACATTTGTGCAGTATCTATATGGCGATAACCAATTTCTAATGCATATTTGACTGTATTATAGGCACTTTCACCCTCTTTAACTAAAAATGTCCCTAATCCAAATTGTGGCATTTCAATATTGTTATAAAGTTTAATTTTATTCATGTGTTTCTCCTCACTTATCGTTTTATCACTTTTATTATATTGCGATATAAATATATAAACAAGAAAAAAGGCCATTAGCCTTTATTCGTTTTCAATTAATTCTCTAATTTTTAGAGGTGTTAAGTCATTTAAGACTGCAAATAGCATCTTTCTTGCATGATCCAAATCAGAAAGGTCCATCATTGCTGCTGTTGAATGAATATATCTTGCAGGTAACCCAATAGTCGTTGACAAGATACCTTCATGCATCGAGAATGCTTTCGCTGCATCCGTGCCACCTTTAGATATATAATCTTGTGCTTTGATATCATATTTTTTTGCTAATTGTCTGAAATATGCGAGTAATGATGCAGGCATGATATTTTTAGGATCATAGACTCTTAATAGGCATCCACCACCGAGTTTAGCAAGTGATTCTTTATCCAGCATATCATTGACTGGACTTGCATCAAGCGCTATAAAGACATCTGGTTTTATTTTATTAATTGCTGTTTCTGCACCACGTAATCCAACTTCTTCCTGAACAGTAGCACCAAAAGCGATATGAAATGGAAGATCAACATCATTAAAAGCTTCAATGGCATCCAACGCTAAGCCACATCCATAACGATTATCAATTGCTTTTGAAATAACTTTTCGTTTGTCATATGTGTATGCAAATGGATTATCAAATAACACCATGTCACCGATTTGAACACCAGCATTGATAACGTCTTCTTTTGATGATGCACCGATATCCAATCTTAATGCTTCAATGGTTAACTTTTGTTCTGTCTTCAAGTGAGGTGGAATAGCCCCTATAACGCCTTTGATAACACCATTGGTCGTATAGACGTTCATGACTTGTGAAATAAATACTTCACCATTTAAACCACCTGCATTAATCACTTTTAAAAGACCCAATGATGTGATGCCAGAAACAATTAATCCTACTTCATCTTGATGTCCAGCAACCATAACTGTAGGTGCGTTTGGATCTTTTGCTTTTTTATATGCAAAAATAGATCCAAGATTATCAGTAACGATATCATATGATGGGTATTTTTCCATAAATGCTCTCATATATTTTTTAATTGCTTGTTCATGCCCAGAAGTACCAGCAATCATCATTAAATCTTTATAGTGTGTTGGCAACATGTTTTTTCTTTCCTTTCAATTGATAAATAGGTCCAATTTTTCTCTTTTTAACTTCATATTCAGTCATATACTTTGTAACATCTAAATTTCTATTGATATCATAAATTTCAAAAGCAGTTGATAATGTATCAATCGAATCATTGAAAAAATTTATATGATCTGTTCTAAACTGCAAGATACCATTATCATTTAAAATAGACGTATATAATGGTAGAAATGATTCTGCAGTTAAGCGTCTTTTATGGTGTTTTGTTTTTGGCCACGGATCAGAAAAATTTAAGTATATCACATCGACTTTTCTATGAGCCATATAATCACTTAAATGAATTGCATCGCCTAAAATGATTGTCAAGTTTTCAATATTTAAATTTTCTTTTTTTTCAAGCATCCGATAACAAACATATTTATTTTTTTCTATCGCAATGAAATGTGTCTCTTTATGATCAAGTGCTAGACTCGTAATAAAGTCTCCTTTACCACTACCAATTTCAATTTCCAAACGTTTATTTGGCAACTGAATGGCATGTATATCAGTTATAACACCTCTTGTTTTAAGGCGTGTTTCATCGACACCTTTAATTCTTTTTTGTCTCATGAATTACCTCTTTAAAGATAAAAAGTGGTATCCACCACTTTTTTATCCTAATCGACCAAGTCCTTCTGTAATAATGAAATCAGAAAGTGCTTTAATGGCTTCTTCAGCATCCGGACCATCTGCATTTACACGAACCTCTTCACCCTTATAAATACCGAGTGACATAAGTCCCATAATTGATTTTAGATTAACAGTTTTACCCATTGCATCTAATCTGATGTCAGATTGAAAGCTCATAGCGAGATTGACTAGCCTTGTTGCAGGTCGTGCGTGAATCCCATATTCAGATGTAATGAAGAATGATTGTTCCATTCATCGTTCCTCTTTTCTTTGAGTTTTAATATGATTAAGCAGACGATCGCCTTGTTCGTGTATTAATAGTGTGATCCTTTGATTATTTAGAAAAGCTGATATAGCTAGTGCTTTAAGTTTATTAACATCAACTTTATTTGGTTCTTTTAATTCAATTTGAATACGTTTGTGTTCTTTTTTAGCATTGATGATATTTGAGATATCGCCTAATGCTTCTAAAATGTTTTTAATGTAATCATCATCGGGTATTGGTTCTCTACGTTTCTTTTCCCAAAAGATATAAAAGATGATAATGACAATAACAACTAGAGCTAATATAACATACGGCAAGAGTTCAATAAATGTGTTAAGTATAGGCATCTTTAAACCTCCGTTACTTTGATTATATAGATTTTGCATTCATTTTTCAATCTATAACGTACTATTTTATAAACATCGAGTCTCCAAAGGAGAAAAAACGATAGTTATTTTCAACTGCTAAACGATATGCCTTTCTGATAAAATCAGTTTCTGCGAAAGCAGACACTAACATTAAAAGCGTGGATTTAGGTAGGTGAAAGTTGGTAATCAGATGATCAACTGCTTTAAATTGATACCCAGGATAGATAAATATATCAGTTTCAAATGACCCCGCATGAAACTTACCATCATAATTAGATTCTAATGTTCTCATAGAAGTCGTACCAACCGCCACAATGTGTCTACCACTTTGTTTTGCTCTATTTAAGGCATCAGCAGATGATTGACTGATGGTATAAGCTTCTTTATGCATGTGATGTGCTTCAACTGTATCAACTTGAACTGGTCTAAACGTACCAAGCCCAATGGTGAGTGTCACAGATATAATATCAATACCTTTAGATTTGATTTGTTCTAATAAATCGGGTGTGAAATGTAATCCTGCTGTTGGGGCTGCGGCACTACCAGGATGTTCAGCGTAGACTGTTTGATACCGGCTTTGATCTTTTAATTGTTCAGTGATATAAGGGGGTAGTGGCATAGTACCTAATGCTTCTAGGACTTCCATGAAAATACCATCATAAGACATTTTATAATGTCTGATACCCTCTTCTCCAATATCAATACATTCTGCTTTCAATTGGTTGCCAAATGAGATAACAGTACCGATTTTGACACGTTTTGCTGGTTTTGTTAATGCTTCCCACTCATCATGACCAAGGGGTTTTAGCAGTAATACTTCAATGGCTGCTTTTGTTTCATCCTTTTCACCTAAAAGGCGTGCAGGAATCACTTTTGTATCATTAATAACGAGTACATCATCACTGTTAAGTTCATCGATAATATTATAAAAATGATGATGACTCATCATTTTTGTTTCTCTATTCAAGATCATTAATCGTGACTGATCCCTTTTTTGAGCAGGATGCTGAGCGATTAACGCTTTAGGTAGGTGGAAATCAAAATCACTAACTCGCATTGTCAAATAATCCTTTATAATAAGTGACACCCAATGCATCATAAGCTTTTTGTGTTGCTACTCTGCCTCTTGGTGTTCTTCTGATATAACCTTCCATCATTAAGTAAGGTTCATAAACATCTTCTACAGTTGTTATTTCTTCTGCAATTGATGTAGCAATCGTCTCAATTCCGACAGGACCACCATTAAATTTATCAACAATCGCTTTTAGATATCGATAATCTGTGTGATCAAGCCCATTAATATCAATACCGAGTTTAGATAAAGCAAGGTCAGTAATTTCCTTTGTCACGATACCATCACCGATAATTTCAGCAAAATCTCTGACTCTTCTAAATAATCTATTTGCAATTCTTGGTGTCCCTCTTGATCTTCTAGCTAAGCTAATAACAGCAGGTTCTTCAATTTCATTTTGATAAACACCGGCTGTTCTTCTGACAATCTTTTCAAGATCTTCTGGTCCGTAATAATTCAACCTGAAAACGACACCAAAACGATCTCTTAGTGGGGCTGATAAATCACCAAATCGTGTGGTTGCACCAATGAGTGTAAAAGGTGGTAAGTCTATTCTAATGCTTCTAGATTCTGAATCTTTACCAATCACAATATCTAAAACGTAGTCTTCCATTGCTGCATATAGAACTTCTTCAACAACTCTCGGTAATCGGTGTATTTCATCAATAAAAAGAACATCTCCAGGATTGAGTGAACTTAAAACAGCAGCTAAATCACCACTTCGTTCTATTGCAGGACCAGAGGTAACCTTAATATTCACATCTAACTCATTAGCAACAATTTGTGCTAATGTCGTTTTTCCGAGACCTGGTGGACCATATAACAACATATGATCAAGCGCTTCTTTTCTTTTTAAAGCAGCTTTAATATAAATATCTAAGACTTCTTTGATTTGATCTTGTCCCACATATTGAGAAAGTAACTGCGGACGTAGGGATTGATCTTCATCTTCCTTAATCGACATCGCAGTAACAATACGTTCTTTATCCATGAGACCTCCTATTTAATAAGTAGTTGCAATGCTTGTTTGATCATTTCTTCGACACTTTGGTCAGCATTTATTTTCTTAAGCGTTTTTCTAATCTCTGTTTTCGAATATCCTAATGCCAATAAAGCTTGTGTGACATCATCTTCTTGTGTTGGGAATAGTGAATCTTCTTCACTGACAAGTTTTCCTTTTAAATCAAGAATTATCTGTTGTGCATTTTTTGTACCAATACCTGGAAATTTAGTTAAAAACTTAACATCACCAGATTCAATGGCAAACATTGTTTCATCCACATTTGGGCTAGCCAAAATTGACATGGCACTTTTTGGACCAATTCCTGAAACACTAATGAGTTTCAAAAAAAGCTCCTTACTTTCATACGTATCAAAACCATATAAAGCATTGATATCTTCTCTTATATAATGATGAACAAAACAAGTAACTTCATCACCTATATGATATTGATATGGATATGGTGACAGGATGAGATATCCTATCCCTTGATTCTCAATGACAATATGACTTGGTTTTACACTTGTTATAATTCCTTTTATGGTTGCGTACATGTATTCACCTGTTCATCTAAATGTTAGCATCATTATACCATTTTTACTCGCTTTTTTCCATGCATAAATACATCTATGATATAATAAATTTAAAGGTGATTAAAAGTTGAATAAAGACGAATTAAAGACAATAAAAACTGCATTTGAAGCCGAATTAAACCGTGATAAAATTTACCATCAAACCGAACGGTCTATCAGTAAACTAATTCGCGAAATTCCTTCAGAATTGAAGACAATTGCGCATCACGATAGTGATCAAAAAGCGCATTTTTCTAGTCGTATTAATACCTTTAATGATGAATATCAGTCTAATGTATCAAACTTTGATAAAGCAATTAAACTGATTAACACTAAAAACGAAACAGAACTAAAAAATATAAAGCGTAAAAAAAATTATCAATTAGATAAAATCACAAAACGCTTCAATCAACAAATTGATACTTTAAATCAACGTCGTGAACAAGTTGAATCTGAATATAATCAAAAGTTAAAAGAAATTGAAACAACCCTTCAAAGAGATCTAGGAAGTTATCGAAAAGTATCTCAAAATGCACGTAAACTTAATCAAAAAGTCACACTAGAAATTGAAAAAGAACAACAAGAAGCCTTAAAAGGGTTAAAAAACATTTTTGATAATTCGACGAAACAAAGAGATTTAAAACGCCAATCCTTCATTGAAGATTATGGACAACGAAAAAAAGAAATCGATAGTAGACAACAAGATTCTACGACAAATAATAATAATGTTTATATCAGCATTAAAACAAACTATAATGAATTTTCGATGATTTTCAATAAGAAAATCAACACCCTTAATAAAGAAAATCAAAACGCATTAAAAACTATTAAAGAGCGTTATGAGGCTAAACGCGAGCCTATTAATCAACTTTTAATTAAGCTTAAAGATGATTACAATCGTGCTATCGAGCACTTAAAGCTTTCTCATCAAGAAGAGCTCATCAAAATGAATGAAGATTTCAAAGATAAAAAACAACAATATGAAGAAAAAAAGGCACGTATAATTCATGAATCTAACGAAATCGTATCTTTATTAAATTCTAAATTAACGGCTTATAAAGAAGCGGTCAATCGTGATAATTTAGAATCTTCTAGACAATTAAGAAGCGAAATCAAATCAACAGATGATGAACATAAACAAGTGGATCTGCAAAAAGAAATTCGTGCAAATTTAAAAAATGCAAATAATGAATTAAATAAACAAATCATTCGAACAAATAAAGAGATTTCAGTTAAACAACGAGAATTTCATTATCGATTATACAATCATGATTTAGCCTATTTAAAGTTAATTAATGATTGGCGACTACTCAAAACATTAACAAATTACAGATATAAGCAGTCAATCGCTAAGATTGATTTGAATTTTAATCATAATATTTCACAATCAAAAGCACAATTAGCCTTAAATGAAGCGATCTATAAACATCAAGAACAGCTTCTTAATCTTTCTTTAAATCGTGATTTATTATCATTAGAAACGCAGTTACAGCTTGGTTCAATTATCCAAGAGAGAGAATTGAATTTGTTAACTAATGATCAACAAACCGCACTTAATATAACTAAGTTAGAACATGCACAATTGGATATAGATCATCAATTAGCCTTGGAAGAGTTGGATTTTTTACAAAAGAAAGATGAACTTTCCTATGAATACAATAAATTAACTGTCAGTTCAAATACACAATTAGAACTTGAAAAAGCACGTAGTAGACGTGATTTTTCACTTGAAGAACAAGATATTAGAGGTGAAATCGCTAAAAAGATTTATGAACGTAGTGAACATAACCTAGATCACGAAAAAAAGCTTTCTTTATTGGAAATCGATCACGAGATGAAGACGATCGAAATGACACAAGATAATGACGCATTTCATATTGACTCATCCTATCGTAACCTCGCACATAAACGCATGTCATTTATGATGAAAGCATCGATCAAAAATCTAAAAAGATCGAGTATCGCTAATGTTAATCGCGTTCGCAAAATAGATCATGAAGAATTACTGGATTATCATTATCATATTACACAATTTTTATCTTATTTGCTTCATTTACATGATAAAAGAATCTCCATGCGAAAACTCATCCATGACCTCTATTTAGCGCCATCACATCCCGAAACTTTCAAACAATCACTACAACTCGCCATACGTTTTGATCATGAAATTGATTTAGCTATGCATGAATATATTCATACATTTGAAAATCGTTCTCGTGAAGTTTTTAAATTAAAAATTGATAACCAAAAAGATTATCGATCATTATTAAAGCATGATGAAATCTTAAAATTCTATACTG
The DNA here is from genome assembly GCA_963675245.1 of Acholeplasmataceae bacterium. Lineage (GTDB taxonomy): Bacteria > Bacillota_I > Bacilli_A > Acholeplasmatales > Acholeplasmataceae > WOFB19. The sequence goes on from OY775910.1 coordinate 1,535,934, forward strand.
CAAAAACAAAACGTTTAGACAGAGAACAAAAAGTCATTGAGTCAGAAATTCAACATATCGAGCAAAACTACATTAAATTTCAATCTGATATTGATCAAAACAAATCATTTATCGCTCAACTTATTAAGATTAATGATCAAATCAAATCAGGTCTTTTACCTTTACAAACCTCATATGATTATAGAGAAAATATAAAGCTAATTAAAAATCATCAAAAAGTGATAGCTCACTTAAAAGACAATATGAAACGTTCTGATCGTTTAATCAATATTAAACACAAAGAAATTAATGCGCTAGCAAAAGAACAAACATCGGTTCAAAGAAGCATTGAGAATGAAACTAAAAAATTAACAAGAGAAAAAGAAAACGAGTCACAATTCTACTTAAGACATTTAGTGAAGCTTGATAAACACTATAAAGTATTAAGTAAGAAACTCTCCCTCTTCACACATCATTCACTCTCATTTTATAGTGATTTAAAAGATTTAGTATATGTCACAAACGATGCATTGCAAAGTGCATTTAAAAAGCTTAGAACGCATCGTATGCAGTTTGAAAGACAACTCATTGTCGCTGAACAACATCTATTAAGAGATACGTTAGCCTATTTTCAAGAATGTCAACATATTGAAGATAATCACGCAGTAGTTATCGCTAATAAGACGGCTAAATATATAAATGAAATCAATGATAATATCATAACATTCAACCATGATCAAGATAATGCATTAAAACTGCAAACAACGATGCTTTTAAAGCAAAACCGAGCAATGTCAAGAGATGAAATACACCAAAGAGATATACTTCATTTAAACAAAGAAAAAACAACTCATGTGGATTTACATGACATTAAGCAACTAGAAGAAAAATTGGATGCACATCTTGTTCATAGTGAATCAGAATTAAATGCACTCAATGAAAACCAACGTGCCATCGCACTACAATATGTTAAAGAAGCTGAACAAAAATTAGATATTCATTATAAAGAGCATCAAAAGCATATTAATTTCTTTAAATCACGTTTCGCAAATACGTCAAATGATTTGGAAAGCACAAATGCAACCTTGCTAAATAAAAATCAAGTACTGCTATCACGCTATGTCGCTCAATACGCGAAAACAGTTGAAAACATGAAAAGTAAACTTGCTCATTATAATTCACAAATTGATCATCATCTTTTAGATATTAAAAAAGCAACGGAACTTCATCACAAGGATGCTGCACTCAAAGATAAGCGCAGATTGGATGAACTGAATAACATCAAAAATCATTTACATCGTTTTGAACAGCAGGCAGAATCAGCACAAAAGGGTACCCTTAGCAAAGAAACACTTGCATTAAAGCGTAATCTTAACTTCAAAATTAAAGCATTAAAATTAAATTAAAGAAGGTTGACATACCTTCTTTTTTTATATAAAAATCCAACAACTTTAGTTTTTTAATTTTCTAAATAGTTAAGTTTTGGTCCATTTTTATGCGTATTTTATCAATTCTAAACATTGTAAACGTTATCAAATAAATTTTTAATTTTGCCTCTTTATTTATAAAAAGTTCATGTTATAATTCAAGCAGAATATACGAATTATAATAGAGGAGAATTACATATGAATAAGTATGTCCCATTTGATGACAATCAGATGAAACTTTTTTATGCGCGCATTGATGAAAACCTAAAGTATCCAGGACCTTTGATGCCAACCTTACACGATGCACAAGAAGTTTTTGGTTACATTCCTATTTCTATCCAAAAAATTATCGCTGAAAAATTAAATGTTAGTATTGCTACTATAAATGGTGTGGTCACCTTTTATAGTAATTTTTCGACTGAACCCAAAGGTGAACACCAAATTAATGTTTGTCTTGGAACTGCTTGCTATGTTAAGGGTTCAAAAAATATTATGGAAACATTAGAAAATCATTTTCATGTAAAAGCTGGTGAAACCACAAAGGATGGCAAAGTAACATTATGTGCCTCAAGATGTATCGGTGCATGTGGTCTAGCACCTGTTTTTTCAATTGATGAAAAAATAATTGGAACTGGATCAGTTGCAAAAGTTAATCAAGCCATTAAAACATTGGAGGAAGAAACTGCTAATGAATCTTAAGGACATCATTGACAATTATAATTGTACGGTATACACACCAGATTTAATTCACGAAAAAGACATAAAATATGGTTTCTGTGCAGATTTAATGAGTGATGCACTGATTATTATCAATAGTGTCAAGGATGACGCTATATTAGCTCATGGCATGCTCATCACTGGACTTGTTACACAACAATCAATACGTACTGCAGAGATGTTAGATATAGATGTCGTTTTACTCGTTAGAGGAAAAATACCTTCAATAAAAGTGATTGATTTAGCTTATGAGTCTAATATTATGTTGATAGCAACATCTTATACAATGTTCAATATTAGTGGGGCTTTATATGAACAAGGTATACGCGGAATTACATATAACGAACAATGGTAAACGAATATCAGATCATTGCAAAAAACTATGAATTAGCTGGACGTGCTTCTTCTAGTATTAAAAAAGATCTGAAAAAACGGAATTTATCACGTCAATTGATTAAAAGAATTTGCTCGGCATCCTATGAAGCTGAAATTAATGTCGTTATCCATTCTATTGGGGGATATGCAACATATCATTTTAACGATACATATATAGAACTTAATTACTATGATGATGGACCAGGTATTCTAGATATCGAATTAGCTATGACAGAAGGTTGGTCTACAGCTAGCGAACAAGACCACATGAACGGTTTTGGAGCGGGGATGGGTTTAGCAAATATTAAACGCTGTTCAGACATGATGGAATTGACCTCAACACCCGAAGGCACACATCTTAGATTACTCTTTTTCTTGGAGGATGCAGATGCCAATAATCAATGATTTACTGAAAAACGATTTGTTTAAATGTTTTACAAATACATCTACAAAGTCCAATCATTTTACACATGTTTATACAACAGATTTGATCAGCATGGTCATTAAGCATGCCAAAAATGAACCTATTCTTATCACACAAATTTGTGCAGAGGCAACTCTTGCAGTTGCTATTATGCTTAACTTACCAGCTATTATCTTAACCGAAGATCATTTCTTCTCAGAACAGTTGATTACACGTGCAAATGATGAGCAAATTGCAGTTATTACTACTTCTTTAACTGCATCTGATGCCATTATTGTCCTTCACGAGATGGATTTAATATGATATACCATTATGATTTACATATTCACAGTGTGTTATCACCATGTGCAGATTGTTTAATGACACCAAATAATATTCTAAATATGGCAATGATTAAAGGATTAAATGTGATTGCCATCACTGATCACAATTCGACAAAACAGTTGAAAGTCTGTGCTGAAATTGCAAAAAGTTATGATTTATTATTTATTCCAGGTGTTGAAATTACGGTTAATGAAGGATTTGATATATTAGTTTATTTTAAATCATTAGACGATGCATTGAAATTTGATGTCATTCTAGAAAAACATTTGCCTTGCAAAACATTTGATGATAGTTATTATGGTTCCCAAGAAATCATGGATGTTAATGATGAAGTGATCTCATATTATCCTCATCTACTGATACAACCACTTAGATTAACTATAAATGCGTTATATGAGTCATTAAAACATATTGAATATTTGATTGTTATTCCACACCTGGAAAGACAGCCTAAAAATATATTAACTTACTTTAATGAATTACCTTATCATGCGATTGAGTCTAAACGTGAAATATTGACTCGCAAGCAATTACATAACTCGGATGCTCATCAAATAATTGATATTTTAGAAAGTACACAAAAGAATGAAATTGAGCTTCCTTCATTAACGATTGATGCATTCTTTGAATATTTCAAACATGACTAAGTTTACTGATTATATTTTTGATATCGTGCAGAATAGTTTAGCTTCAAATGCATCCAACATAACGATTAAAATCATCAAAAAAAAGAATTTAAAATTCATTGTAAAAGATAATGGATATGGTATGAGTAAAGATGAGCTTAAGCGGATAACATCACCATTTTATACGACGAGAACGACACGTAAAATCGGACTAGGTTTATCACTCATTATTTTATTGACAGAGCAAACAAGTGGCTCATATGACATAAAATCTGTTAAAAATCATGGTACAAAGGTTACTTTTGAGTTTGATAATAAACACTTAGATTTTCCGCCAGAAGGCAATTATGGAACTTTGATTGCTGATATTTCTTCACATCAGCATATTAACCATTTATCATTTATCTATATACATCATCATAAACGATTTAAATGGCGTTATAAAGATCAATCACGACAATTAATTATTAAAGAAATTAATCAATATATTGATAGAGGTGGCTTATGAAGACTTTAGCAGAATTAAAAACAATGAGAGAAAATGCATTAAAAAAAATGACGATGCGATCCGTTAAAGAAGGATTTCGCATTCAAGTGGGTATGGGGACGTGTGGTATTGCCTCTGGTGCAAGACCAATCTTGAATTCATTTTTTGAACAAGTAGAGTTTCATGATCTTAAAAATGTCATGATTACACAAGTCGGTTGTATGGGTAATTGTGCACATGAACCTATGGCAGAGATTATTGATTCTTCTGGTCAATCATACATCTACTGCTCTTTAACGATTCCTATGGTTAGAGAAATTGTTGAAAAACATTTAATCAACGGTAACCCTGTTCAAAAGTATTTATTAGTTGATAGAAAGGAACTATAAAGCGATGCAAGAACGTATACAATTACTCATTTGTGGTGGCACTGGTTGCATGAGTTCCCAATCTGAAGACATTAAGAAAACTTTTGAAACCATATTATCTGAGATGAAACTTGATAAAGAAGTAGGACTGGTTTTAACTGGATGTTTTGGCCTTTGTGAAAGAGGTCCTGTCATTGTCGTATATCCTGATGAAACCTTTTATGCAAATGTCAAAATCAGTGATGTCAAAGAAATTTGTGAAGAACATCTTTTAAAAGGAAGACCTGTTAAAAGATTATTGATTAAAAATAAAGCAGATCGTAAAATTATCGAAAAATTTACACAACTTGATTTTTATGCAAAGCAAGAAAGAATTGCCTTACGCAATTGCGGAAAGATAAATCCATTAGATATTACTGAATATATCGCTAAAGATGGTTATGAAGCACTCGGTCAAATATTAACGCGTAAAACACCTGAAGAAGTGATAGATACGATGATCGCTTCTGGTTTACGAGGTCGTGGAGGTGGTGGTTTTCCCACTGGTTTGAAATGGCAATTTGCTAGTCGTGCACGTGGTGATCAAAAGTATGTCATTTGTAATGCAGACGAAGGAGACCCAGGTGCTTTTATGGATCGTGCTATTTTAGAAGGTGATCCTCACTCTGTATTAGAAGCGATGGCAATATGTGGCTACGCAATCGGCTCTAATCAGGGCTATATCTATGTAAGAGCTGAGTACCCTGTAGCTGTTAAACGATTGGAACATGCGATTAATCAAGCACGTGAATTAGGATTACTCGGAAAGAATATATTCGATTCAGGTTTTTCTTTTGATATCTCAATTAGATTGGGTGCTGGTGCATTTGTATGTGGTGAAGAAACGGCATTAATCCGCTCGATTGAAGGTGGACGTGGTATGCCAAAATTAAAGCCTCCTTTTCCAGCTATTAAGGGATTATGGGATAAATCAACAAATGTAAACAATGTAGAAACATTAGCGAATATCCCCGTTATTTTCTTAAAAGGTCCTGAGTGGTTTAAAACGATTGGTACTGACAAATCACCTGGAACAAAAGTTTTCGCTTTAGGTGGAAAAATTACGAATACGGGTCTTGTTGAAATTCCTATGGGAACGACACTACATGAAGTTATTTATGATATTGGTGGTGGTATTCCAAATAAAAGAGCATTTAAAGCCGTTCAAACTGGTGGTCCTTCTGGTGGATGTATTACAGCAAAGGACTTAAATACACCCATTGAATATGAAACACTTACTAAACTTGGATCAATGATGGGTTCAGGTGGCATGATTGTCATGGATGAAGATAACTGTATGGTTGACGTCGCACGTTTTTATTTGGACTTTACAGTTGATGAATCTTGTGGTAAATGCACACCTTGTCGTGAAGGTACAAAACAAATGCTCGAAATTTTAAATCGCATTTGTGAAGGAAACGGCACGCTTCAAGACATTGATGAATTAGAGTCATTAGGCAATATGATTAAAAAAACATCATTATGTGGTCTAGGACAAACCGCACCTAACCCTGTATTGTCGACGTTAAAACACTTCAGAGAAGAGTATATTGCTCACGTTACTGATCATTTATGTCCAGCAGGTGTTTGTGCAAATTTAACAAATTTCGTTATCGATGATAGTTGTATAGGTTGTACAAAATGTGCCAAAAATTGTCCAGTTGATGCCATTGAAGGTTCACCAAAACAGCTTCACGTCATTGATACTGATTTATGTATCCATTGCGGTGCATGTAAAAAAGCCTGTCCAGTAGGCGCAATCTCAAGTCAACCAATCAGCAAGGAGTACGACTATGAACAAGCAAATTAATATTGAAATTAATGGTAAACCTTATATTGCTCATGAAAATGAAACAATTTTAGACGTTTCACAACGTCATAATGTCTACATCCCCAGATTATGTTTCTTAAAAAATATTCATGAAGAAGGTAATTGTAGAATATGTTCTATTAAAGTTGAAGGACAAAATAATTTAAAACCTGCATGTCGTACTGTCGTACAAGAAGGTATGAAAATAATCACGAGTGATCAAGATATATATGATTATGTATCCATGAATTTAGAATTACTTGCAAAAAAACACCATTTTGAGTGTTTCAAGTGTTCCAGAGAAGATAATTGTGAATTTCTTGATCTACTTAGAAGATATTCAGTCGAGAATGAATTCTCTCATTTATATGGTTTTAATCCAGAAGATTATTACTACACTGATTCTTCTGGTGTCATGGTAATTGATAGTAGTAAGTGTATTTTGTGTGGCCGTTGTGTATCTGCATGTGAAAAGCAATCAGGTTTAGGCGTTATCAGTTTTAACGAACGGGGATCAAATACATATGTAGGTCCAGCACAATTCCATGAATTAGAAGATGCTGGTTGTATCTATTGTGGTAAATGTATTCAAGCATGTCCAACTGGCGCTTTACGTGAAAAAGATGATATTAAACATGTAGAACGCGCTTTAAGAGATCCACAAAAGAAAGTCGTCGTACAGGTAGCTCCTTCTGTTCGCGCCGCATTAGGTGAATCTTTTGGTATGCCCATTGGTACAAACGTTGAAGGTCAAATGTTTGAAGCTTTAAAACGTATGGGATTTGATGAAATTATGGATACCAACTTTACTGCCGATTTAACGATTATGGAAGAAGGTACAGAATTCCTTAATCGTTTAAATCATAATGGTGTCCTTCCTTTATTTACATCATGTTCTCCAGGATGGGTTAACTATCTAGAGCTTTACTATCCAGAATTTATTCCAAATGTCTCTTCATGTAAGTCACCCCAGCAAATGGCAGGTGCATTAATCAAAACATATTATGCTAAAAAGATGAACTTAGATCCTAAAGATATCGTATCTGTCTCAATTATGCCATGTATCGCTAAAAAAGCTGAAGCGAGAAGAGAAGATATGGGTAGAGATGGTTATCAAGATGTTGACTATGTTTTAACGACACGTGAGTTCTCAAGAATGATAAAACGACATGATCTTGATTTAAAAACATTAAATTCATCAAAACCATTTGGCATGCTTGCAGAGTACACTGGTGCTGGTGCAATCTTTGGCGCGACCGGTGGTGTAATGGAAGCTGCGCTTAGAACACTCAGTGAAATAATTGAAGAAAAACCAACACCTATTGATTTTAAAGAAGTTCGTGGACATGCAGATATTAAAGAAGCTTCATACATTCTAAATGGTAAACATATCAACGTAGCTGTTGTTCATGGTGGTGTAGCGATTAAAATGTTTTTAGAATCATTGAAAGACTCATCTAAACAATATCATTTTGTCGAATTTATGGGATGTACTGGTGGTTGTATTAATGGTGGGGGTCAACCAATTGTTCCAGCAAAAATTCAGGAAAAATATGATGTTCGTACACTAAGAGCAAAAGTCTTATATGATATTGATCAACAACAAACGCTAAGAAAATCACATGAAAACCCGTTTGTTAAAGCACTTTATGAAGAATTTTTAGAAAAACCTAACAGTCATAAAGCGCATGAATTACTGCATACATCTTATGCTAAACGCGAACCGTATGAAAATATTTAGGAAATTTTTTCTGCTATCGCTATCCATATTGAGTATCATCGGTTTAACAGCTTGTAAGGAACAAATCACTCTTAAAGTGATTGTTCCTTATGGTAGTCCGTCATATGCAACACTTTATCTAAATGAGATGCGCGCTTATGATGTTGATACTATTATTGGTGCTGATCCGTTAGTCGCAGCATTTGGTTCTGATCAATATGATGCGATTATTGCACCTACAAATCTAGGTGCTAAGTTTTATCAATCCTCAAAAGATTATCAACTAGCGGCATCCATTGTTTGGGGTAATTATTATTTAATTAGTGCTCAGGCGATCGATATCGAGAATTTAGATGATGAAACTATTTATACATTTGGTCAAAATCAAACTCCTGACATTGTTTTAAAATATATAATGTCAGAATTACATATCTCACCTAATTATGTATACCTTTCTTCCAGTTTAGAAATTAGTACTCAAGTGGTATTAGAACCAAATTATATTTATATGATTGCAGAACCTGATTTTAGTCAATTATCTGAGGAATTAGGATTTTTGTATTATATTAGTATTCAAAATTATTATAAGGAAGTTACTGGTCAAGATATGTATCCACAAGCAAGTTTATTTGTAAAAAGTTCACTTAATGATGATGTCATCAATCAACTCAAAGCAGACTTAGAGGCATCAATCATTTCAATACATAATCATGATCAGATTGATAATACTGCACGATTATTATCATCAAATATGTCGACATTTTATTTGGAACAATCAATTGAAAGATCCAATCTATCTTATCAATCGGCTAATGACGCTAAACCAGCCATAGAAGCATATTTTAATATCATTTTAGAAACTAATCCAGTTCTAATTGGTAATTGTTTACCGGAAAGTGATTTTTACAGGTAACAATTCATGAAAAAATTGGCTTATTTTATATCTCCTATATTGACGATTATCGCTGTCTGGTACCTACTCTATTTCATTATTGATGAACCTTTGTTGGTACCTACTTTTACTGATGTCTTAAAATCATTTGTTCATATATTCAGTCCTTCTTATATGACAATTGTTTTAATGAGTGTATTACGACTAATTATAAGCTTTGTGATATCAGCTATACTCGGAATAAGCCTTGGTTTCATAAGCGCTAAATATCACTTATTTGAGGGATTTAATCGTCCTTTTATAACTATTTTACGTGTCATTCCAGTGCTCTCAATTATTGTTATTCTTTTTATTATTATTGGATCAACATTATCTCCTTATGTGATTACATTCTTAATTTTATTCCCGTTATTTTATCAAGCAACCTTAGATGGAACCAAACAGATTGATCCTGCATTATTGGATGTTTTAAAACTCAATGAAATGCATGTCAAAGAAAGTCTTAAATACGTTTATATACCATCGTTATCAGACGCTTTATTTGTTACTGTTTTTCAATCCCTAGGATTAGGCATTAAAGTGCTCGTGATGGCTGAATATTTGATGCAAGTTAATCATTCCATTGGAAAAGCAATTTATATGGCTCGAATTGAGTTAAACTATAGTATGGTTTACGCTTGGACGTTATTACTTATTTTATTGGCGGTCACTCTAGAAAGTATCGCCTTATTGATCAAAAAGAGACAAGCATAAAAAAAATAGGGTTTGCACCCTATTCTATAAATTCAAATTCAAAATCAAATATTTTAACGCGATCACCATTAACAGCTCCTGCTTCTCTTAATGCTTGATCTACACCAAGTGAGCGAAGTTGTCTTGCAAATCGTTTTACAGCATCTTCGTTTGTAAAGTTTACACGATCAAAGATAGTACGTAGTTTTTCACCTTCAAGAATAAACGTATCTTCATCTTTTGACAATACAAAAGCTGGTGTTTCTTCAAACTTATAAACTTTTTCAATCTGTTCTTCTTCAATAATAGGTGCTTCCTTTAATTGTTCTTTAATGGCGTAAAGAAGCGTTTGAACATTGCTTTTATTCAATGCAGAAATACCAATAATTGTTGGTATTTTTTTCTTTAATGAGGCTAGTTTTTCTTCACTGTCTGGCATATCTATTTTATTGGCAACTATAATTTCTGGTCGAGATAATAATTTTTCATCATACATCTCTAATTCATGTCTGATTTTTTGATAATCGAGAAATGGATCGTCATGTGTAAGATCAACGATATGGACAAAAACACGACATCTTTCGATGTGTTTTAAAAAACGAATACCTAATCCATGACCTTGGTGTGCATCTTCAACGAGTCCAGGTAAATCAGCTAAAACAAATGATTGATCATCAATATCAACCATTCCTAGATGTGGTGTCAACGTTGTAAATGGATAAGCTGCTACCTTAGGTCTCGCATTTGATACAACCGAAATAAGTGTCGATTTACCAACAGATGGATAGCCAATTAGGCCGACATCTGCTAGTACTTTTAGTTCTACACGAATTCTGAATTGTTCACCTTTATCACCATTTTCAGCAAACTTTGGTGCGGGATTTTTATGCGTCGCAAAAGCCATATTACCCCTGCCTCCCTTGCCACCTTTAGCAATAATGATTTCTTCATCATGATGCGTGACTTCACCAATTAATCTTGACTTATCTTCTGTATAAACAATCGTCCCCAAAGGTACTCTAACATACGTGTTTTCAGCATTTGCACCATGCATACCTTTAGATTTACCACTAACACCGTTAGCAGCTTTAATATGACGGTTATAATGAAGTTTCGATAATGTGTGCATCCCTTCATCACCAACAAAAACAACGGATCCACCGTTTCCGCCATTACCGCCCCATGGGCCGCCATATTCCACATATTTTTCACGACGGAAAGAAGCCATACCGTTTCCGCCTTTTCCACCTGTTACTTCTACTACAACATCATCTATAAACATTTAATCACCCCTGAAAAAAAAGGATAACGTTGGTTATCCTTCGTAAACGGAAACTTGTTTTCTCTTTTTGCCGACTCTTTCATACTTGACATAGCCGGTGATTTTAGCGAAGAGTGTATCATCGCCACCACGACCGACATTATTACCAGGATGAACTTTAGTACCGCGTTGACGGTAAATGATTGATCCGGCGCTGCAATATTGGCCATCTGATAGCTTTGAGCCTAGACGTTTAGATTCTGAGTCACGACCGTTACGGGTAGAACCAACACCTTTTTTCGATGCGAATAGCTGGATATTAAGCTTAAGCATATTATCCCTCCTCCTTTTGGTTTTTCATATATTTTGGATATTCTTTTACTAATTCATTGAAAGTGTATTCCAAATTTGCGAACAAACCATCCACGACTGAATCATGAGATACAATGTTTGCTTCAAAATACCCTTCCTTTACAACCAAGTTGACCTTTTTGTCAACCTTTAAACATTCTAATGCATTCGCTGTCATGATGACTGCTGTTGATACAGCAGCGCAAACAATGTCCGCACCTTTTTTGGCAAATCCTGCATGCCCTGTTACTTTAACCGAATCAATTTGCCCATTGTTTTTTTTAAAAACTGAAGAAATCATGGTTATGCTACGATTTGCTCAATGACAAGTTTTGTATAAGCTTGTCTGTGACCTTGCTTTTTACGGTATTTCTTACGGACTTTGTACTTGAAAACAATAATTTTCTTTGCACGTCCTTGTTTGATGACTTTCGCTACAACTTTCGCGCCTGGTACGACTGGTGTACCGATGAGCGTTTTTTCGCCACCGACCATAAGTACTTCATCAAAAGTGTATGTGTCGCCTGCTTCAACGTCTAATTTTTCTACGAAGATTTCTGAACCTTCTTCAACGCGAAACTGCTTACCGCCTGTCTTAATGACTGCATACATAAATGCTGTTACCTCCTTTTTTTATTTGAAGACTCACTATTAAGGTAGCCAACATGGCATTTTTCACCTATTCTACGTGGTACAACATGAATATTTTAACGTAGTTAATATAAAAAGTCAATGAAAAAGTAGATGAAATACATTTATCTCTTCATTGACTTAATGTTTTATGCGATTAATTAATTATTGTAATGCTGGTTTATTTTGATTTTGCTTAACTAAGTATAGTACAAAGACAACTCCAACAATGATAAACATAAAGAGAACTTGCCATTGTGATGGACTAAAGAATGGAAGGAATTCGCCTCTTTCATCACCACGGAAAAATTCAATAATGAAGCGGAATATAGCGTATGATCCACCATAAATAAATAAGTTATATTGCCACTTACCTTTGTTTAATAATACCAATAATACAACTGATAAAATCAATAAGAAGAATGCTTCAATCGTTTGTGTTGGAATAACTTTTGTTGATGTCGTTACAAATTGGATGCCAATCCATGAATCTGTTGCCACGCCATAACAACAACCAGCTGCAGTACATCCAATTCTACCAAAGAAATGAGCAACTGCTACAGAAGCCATAGCGATACTAACGGTTGGAAAAAAATGTTTTTTAACATCAGCATTTCCAAATGCTCTTGCACCTATAATAAACGTCGCTGCACCACCAATTAATCCGCCCATGAATGTAATCCCTTGAACTTGATACGGTTCTCCTGTTTGAACGGCTTCAATATAATTATATAATTGTTGGAAACCAAATGCACATGCAAAGCCAATACCAATAGATACAAGGCTTAAAATAAGATAAAATCTAAAAACTTCGTAAGGAATCTTCAATCTTTTTGAGTAGCTATAAAGTACGAGTAATGCTGCAATAAGACCAATGAAAATCATTACATCATATGTGTGAAGCCACTCTATACCAAATAAATATGGATACATAAAAACACTCCTTTAAATGACATCTATATTATTATTATACACGATGAGATGTTATTTTGACCGGTGATGCAAATCATTACCTTGTTCCTTTTTCAAAAGGTATACCTTCAGCTTTAGGTGCATTCGACTTAGCTGAGGTAAATATAAGCACTACCAAAGTCGTTAAATATGGAAGAATTTGATAAAATGTTGTGTCAATATTCAAATTGTTTAGCCATGGAATAAGAATGACAGATGATCCTAACACATTCAAGAATGCAAATAAGAGTGCACCAAATAATATTCTCATAGGCTTCCATTGCCCGAATATCATGACAGCTAATGCTAAGAATCCATATCCATTAACACCATCACGACCATTAATGTTAGCATCCAAAACACCAATAGCATAGAAATAACCACCTATACCTGCAAGTAAACCTGAGATTGCAACACCCCAATAGCGCATTCTTGAGACTGATATGCCCACTGAATCAGCTGCATGTGGATGTTCACCACATGATCTTAGTCGCAAACCAAACTTTGTTTTATATAAGACAATGCTTGCAATGATTAATATGGCGATACCTACATACACTGTAAGATATGTATTTTGGAAGAATAAATCACCTAAAACAGGAATGTCTGCCAATAGAGGGACACGACGAATATAAAGTGAAATATTTGTCGTTACACCATTTTCACCAAAATACATTCTTGAAAATAAGATAACCATTGCTGGTATAAACATATTGAGTGCAGTACCAGAAATAACCTGGTTTGATTTCATATTAACTGCTGAAAATGCAAGTAACATAGAATATAGGACTCCCGATGTACCTGCGATGATTAAACCAATAAGTAAAATGACTTGAACATTCATACCAGAACCTTGTACAAAGAAGACAAATAGTGCTGCAAAGAAACCACCAAATAACATAATACCTTCTAAAGCAATATTAACAACACCACTTCTTTCAGAGAACATACCACCGAGTGCAACAACGAGTAATGCGACAGCAACAGGTAACATGTTTTGGACTAAATAATAAACAGTATCCATTATGCCACCTCCCCTTCACTCGTAACTTCTGGTGTTTTAATGGCATCCTCAACCGGTTTTTTACGTCTGTTTTTAATAAAATTACCAATCACTTGATTAATGATTAATGCAAATGCCGAAAAGTAAATAATAATCGCGATAACGACATCAATAATTTCCGGTTCATATCCGATAATTCTTGCTGCTGTACCACCACGTTGAATATAAGAAACAAAGAATGAAGAAAATATAACACCAAATGGATTTGAGTTACCCAATAAAGCTACGGCAATCCCATTAAATCCAGCATCTGATATGACATTAATTGGTGTATACGTCATAGAACTACCCACTAATAGAGAAGGTGCCAAAATCATTAAAGCCCCACCTAATCCAGCCAGTCCACCAGCGATACCCATCGTTAAAACAGTATTACGTTTATAATTGATACCAGCATATTTACTTGCATCTTTTGAATAACCTGTTGCAATCAATTCATATCCAAACGTTGTTTTATACATGATTAATCCAATAATAATAGCAACAACAATTGATATGATTAAGCCAATATTGACATTTGTACTTGATCCAAATGAAGCTAATTGTAATGCTTCAGGAATATATCTTGTACTTGAACGATCAGCCGAATAAAGTGCTGTATTATTTGTGATTAATGAATCAACTACAAACATACCAATGTAGTTTAACATGATGGATGTAATGACTTCATTCACATTTGAAAAAGCTTTTAAAACACCTGGAATAAGTCCCCACAACATACCACCTAGAATACCAGCAAGGATTGCTACAATCCAATGAATCGAACTTGGCAATGGCATCATGAAGACAACAAATAGTGTGAAGAACATGCCCATTGTAAACTGTCCAGATGCACCAATGTTAAATAATCCCATTTTAAATGCAAATCCCACAGAAAGACCAGTCATTAATACTGGAACCATGAAGAATAAGACATCATCAAATCGACCAATACCACCAAATAGCAATGCACCAAAACCTCTAAATGATGCCTCTGGTTTAGAGATTATCATGACAATAAAGCCAATTAGTAACCCTATACCAATCGCTAATAAGGTAGCTCTGAATTTTTTCATGCCATCTGATTGAAGGAAAAAGTGAAGGCGATCTTTAAATGAAAGTTCTTTTTGATTATTCATGTTTGACCTCCATTGATTTATCCCTTTTTGCACCACTCATATATAAACCAAGTTCTTCAGGAGTTGTCTTTTTAGGATTTAATTCACCAGTAATTTCTCCTTCATACATAACAAGAATTCTATCTGATAAATCCATGACTTCGTCTAGTTCTAAGCTCATTAGAAGAACAGCTTTACCATCATCTCTAGCCTTAACAATTTGTTTATGTATAAATTCGATAGCCCCAACATCTAAGCCTCTTGTTGGTTGTACGCATATTAATAAATTACAATTTTTCTCAATTTCTCTTGCGATAATTGCTTTTTGTTGATTACCACCACTCATACTTCTTGCGATAGTCACTGGACCTTGCCCACTTCTAACATCGTATTTCTCAATAAGTTCTTCACTATATTGACGCATAGCATTAGGTTGTAAAATACCATGTCTTTGGAATGGTTCTTGCCAATAAAGTTGCAAAATCAAATTTTTTTCAAGCGAATAATCAAGAACTAATCCATATTTTTGACGATCTTCAGGTACATGACTCATACCTAATTTAGATCTTTTTCTTATAGATTCTTTTACAATATCATGTTCATTAAACATAATGGAACCATGCTTAATTTTATCTAATCCCGTAATTCCTTGAATGAGCTCAGATTGACCATTACCTTCGATCCCAGCTAAACAAACAATTTCCCCTTCTCTGACAGTAAAAGAAACATGCTTAACCGTATGCAAATCAGAAGTTGTTGATTTCATTGAAATATTCTTGACATCAAGGACAACCTTTCCAGGTTTAATATCTTTTTTGTCAATATTAAAATTAACGTTTCTACCAACCATCATTTTCGATAGTTCAGCTTTTGTCGTCTTTTTAACATCTACCGTACCGATGAGTTTCCCTTTGCGTAAAACTGTACATCGGTCAGCAACTGCTTTAATTTCGTTTAATTTATGTGTAATGAATAAAATTGATTTACCTTCCTTAGCAAAACCTTTCATAATATCCATTAAATCATCAATTTCTTGAGGGGTTAAAACAGCCGTAGGCTCATCAAAAATCAATATTTCGTTGTCCCGATATAACATTTTTAAGATTTCAACACGCTGTTGTTGACCAACAGTAATATTTTTAATCAATGCGTCTGGATCAACTTGCAATCCATATCTTTTAGATAAATCAACGATTTTATCTCTTGCTTCTTTTTTCGTTAAGAAGCCATATTTATGCGGCTCATTGCCTAATATAATATTCTCTAAAACCGTAAATACCTCTACTAACATAAAATGCTGATGAACCATCCCAATACCCAATTCATTAGCATCATTGGGATTGTTAATTTCAACTTTGACGCCATTTTTTCGAATTTCACCAGCTTCAGCCTGATATATTCCAAAAAGGACACTCATTAGTGTCGATTTACCCGCACCATTTTCACCTAATAGTGCATGAATCTCACCCTTTTTTAATTGCAGAGAAATATCATCATTAGCAACAATGCCTGGAAACTCTTTTCGGATATTTAACATCTCGATAACAAAATCTTCCAAATCTATCACCGCCATTTACATCTTTTGTTATAGTATAGCATAAATTTAACAAGTTCTCGACCATCATATGATAAAAAAAAAGAGGAGAAAATTTTTCTCCTCTTTCAAATATTATTGTTTAATTATGCAACGATAATAACTGTAACTAAATCTAAACCTAAACCTTCTTCAAGTTGAGCAGCTGTTAAGAATTCAGCAGCGATAAGTTCACCGTCTTCACCTTCTGGATCAACAACATCGACTTTACGTAATAATGTACCAACAGTACCATCAACTAAGTCAGCAAAGATTGCGTTGTAATCAGCTAAAGTGAATGAATCAAAACGATCGAATGCATCAGCTGTATCATCGCCAATGACACTAGTTGGAAGACCAACACCATCATTTGAGGCATTAAAATATGTTGTTTTACCACCAAAGTCTGACCATTCAGCTTCAGTATCAACATCATAGATTGCAGCTAAAATTTGTTGGATTGAAGCAGCTAAACCTTTAGTAGCTGATGTTATAACAGTTTCACTATCATAACGTTGGTCAACGTCAACACCAATTACTTTACCTACTGGATCAGCTTCTGAAGCAGCAGCCATAACGCTCTTACCAACAGAACCACCAGCTGCGAAGATTACTTCTGCACCAGCTTCGAACATAGCACTTGCAGTCGCTTTGTTTTCAGGACTTTCAGCAAAGTCACCTGTATAGTGATATCTAACTTCTACATCACCTGCAGTTAATCCTAATTCTTGTGCTGCATATTCAGCACCTTGTAAAAAGCCATTACCAAATGCAACAACAGCAGGAACTGCTTGTCCACCTTCGTAACCTAAGCTACGTAAGCCATCCATAACTGCTGCATAACCAGCTAAGAAACCTGATTCTTCTTCAGCATACATAACTGATGCAACGTTAGCATCTGTTCTGAATGTTGAATAGTCTGGTGTATGTGGAGCACCATCCAATAAAATGAATTTAACATCTGGATATAAAGTTTGTGCTGAGTAGATAGCTGGTTCGAATAAGAAACCAGGTGTTACAACAACTTTAGCACCAGCGTCAACAGCATCACCAATAGCTGCTAAGTAATAATCATCTGAAATATCTTCTGGACGATAATATTGGTGTGAAATGTTATTTTCTTCAGCAAAAGCGACAACACCTTCCCAAGCACCTTGGTTGAATGATTTGTCATTGATGTCACCTTTATCAGTGATCAATGCAATTTCATATGTTGTTTCGCCACATGCAAATAATGCAACTGAAACAGCTAAAGCAAATAATACTAACAAAATTTTCTTCATTTTCCCATATTTCTCCTTATAAAATTTTTGAGACTCCTACATCCCAATTACTAATAGTATACATACTATTTGCAAAAGATTCAATCATTATAGAACCTTTTTTACGATTTTGATAAAAAAGCACCGTCTAATTACAGTGCTTCTTCTTGTTTTGACTCATTTTTATTTTTATTGCTCTTTTTGAATAAATTTGCTACTTTCTTTGGTAAAGAAATCATCGCATCACCAATGACAACAGGTAACATGCCAGTTGCTTCTAATAATGCATCTCTTCTAATCTTTTCTTTTGTAATATCAGCAGCATCCGTAAATAAATATTTTCTCGTAACAATTCCTATTCTAAGTGTCAATAATGCATTTGATATCCCTTGTGTAACTGAGGACATTAATGGCTTAATCAGCGGTATTTCACCAATTGTATTAAGTGTTGATTGTGGTAGAACATCTGCTATATCCATATTTTCCAAACCTTCAGCAATCAATGCAGTTGTCATGACATTAATTGTTAACTTCGCTAAATTACGATAAGAGGGTCTAAATCCACATGATTCAACAAGTTCTTTAATCATTCTAAGATTCACAATGATGACAGTAAAAAAATCAAGTCTACCATTTTGTGATATGGCTGTCGAAATCATGACAGTTTTAGCATGTTTTCTAATCGTTTGATTTAATTGCTTTTTAATCACTTTATTATAGGTGTGATTAAGTGCTTCTTTAAGCGATTCACGATGATTAAGTGCTTGTCGTAATTTTTCTTTTTCTATGTCAGGTAGTTTATTACCATCTAACAATCTTTTTGCTACTCTTCGATAAGTAGCATGATTTCTTCTATTTCCTTCCTCATCCAATGTCGTCTCAATTGAAAACGATGGGGAGAAAACAATGATGTGTAACGGTCTGTATATCAATATATAGACAAGTAGTGCCGTCAAAGCATAAAACGCATACTCAAGATACATAGAAACATTTCTTAATCTTTCACCAACGTCAAGCACTGATGAGAGTAGTATAAGTATAAATAAAATAATAAAACCAATGGCTGTTAAATACCAAAATAGTTTTGTGGAGTTTCGTTTCATCAATATCACATCCTTATCATGATTATATCATGACTAAGGCATTAAAGCGTTGTCTTCTTACTTTGTTTTATACTGTAAAATTCTTCTTTACCCAATATCAAGTGGTCAACTAAATCAATACCGATAATTTCTGATGCATTTATTAATTGTTTAGTGGTTTGAATATCTGCTCTTGATGGTTCTGAATTACCAGAGGGATGATTATGTACGATAATCATTCCAGCTGCACTATATTGAATCGCTTTTTTGAATATATCACGAGGATGAATAACCATTTGATTCAACGTGCCTATATAGATTGTTTCCTCTTTTATGAGCTCACTTTTTACATTTAAATAAAGCACAATAAAGTGTTCTTGATCCAAATGAAGCAAATCAGGACTAAGCATGTAATATACATCATAAGGAGATGTAATTTTTGGCTTTATTTCAGTGATAGGTTTTGCCAACCTTCTCCCTAATTCTATCGCAGCAATCAAAGTGGTTGCTTTAGCAATTTTAATACCTTTAATGTGCATAAATTCTTGCACACTTAATCTTTTCATATCAGAAAGATGTTCTATACTTGTTAAAACTTCATGTGCTAAAGCAAGCACAGAATGATCTTTTGTACCTGTTGATAACAATATTGCTAATAATTCTTCATTAGATAATGCGTGTGCACCACTCGCTAATAAGCGCTCTCTTGGACGCTCTGTTTGGTTCATTTCTCTGATTAAATACAAAATAGCACCTCCTCTAGTCTATACTAGGGTAGTGCTATACCTTTTACTTGTAGTGATTTAATATATAACCGACAAAATGCAATGATCCAGTGATGATAATGACCTCATCACGTGTTTTTTGGTGAATGATGTTTTTTAAATAAGACAACACATCATCTTCAACATATTGTCGTCGATCAGTTTGAAAAGATTCTAGTGATACAAATCTCGGATCAGGAAATGAGACTAAGTCGAGTTGGTCACTAAAACTTTCTAGTTGAACTAACATCTTTTCAATATCCTTGTCTCCTAAAGCTGAGAAAACAATATGTACTTTATGATTGTGATAAGCTTTCTTAATTGTTTTCTTTAAAGCATCTATTGCGTGAGAATTGTGAGCTCCATCAACGATAACTAAAGGCTCAATCTCTGTAAATCTCGCAGGAATGTAAGCCTGCATCAGACCCTTTTTTATGGTATTCGTGTCAACACTAAATGGTGTTTGTTTAATTGCCTCTATCGCAAGTATGGCATTGTCAACTTGATAATCACCATTCAGTCCTGGTTGATATCTATTACCCTTATACTCAAAGATAAGCGGTACTTCAGAAAGAATATTTACATCTCGATCTAAAAACGTCACTTCTGCGTGATGTTTCTTCGCATAATCACTAAAAAATGGTCTTAATGTTTTATCAACAGTGGTAAGTAACTTTCCGTGCGATTTCAAAATGCCAAGCTTATTAAAAGCGATTGATTCAAGTGTATTGCCAAGTTGTGTCATGTGATCAAATCCAATATTCGTAATTAACGATAAATCATAATGACCATATGCGTTAGTCGCATCAAGCAATCCCCCGATACCTACTTCCATAATGACAACATCAAGATTCTGTGATTGAAAAATCATTAATGCAGCAAGTGTTAATAACTCAAAAAACGATAAACGTTCCTTATAGGTTTGTTCGAAGTCATTATTAAATGACTTGATATCTCTTAATAACATCATCAATACACGATCAGATAAAGGTTGGTCATTAATGGTAATTCGTTCATTAAAATTCAGGATATACGGAGATGTAAATGTGCCTACGTTTAATCCTTTAGCCATCAATATTTGTGTTAAATACTGACAAACAGACCCTTTACCATTTGTCCCAGCTACATGAATCATATACGTTTCATTTAAATGTATCCCCTTCATCTCTAATGCTTGTTTCATACGCTTTAGATCTGTTTTAGGTCTAAACCTGGGTTGAGACTCAACCCACTGAATCAAAGCCTTTAAATCGGCATTCTCATGCTTTTTCATATGTGTTTAATTTTTGAGATACGAGATCGTATTGTCGTTTATAATCGGCATATTTTTCTTCTTCTTGTTTTCTCTTTGCCTCTGGAGCTTTTGACATAAATTTTTCATTCTGTAATAATGATTCACTCCGTTTAATTTCGTTTTCAAGCTGTTCTTTTTGTTTAAGTAATGCATCATATTCAGCTTTAGGATCGATGATATCTGATTTAATGATAAATGTATTAATAACAGAACCTACTAATAAGATCGTTTCTTCTTCTGTGCTCAATGCTTCTTCTATATAAAGTTCGTCACTTTGTAAGAATTTCTCAAAATAAGGTCTTTGCAGATGGTATAAGGATAGCCACTCAGCATTCATTACCAAATGAATTGTTAATGGTTTTGATGGTGCAACACTATGTTCAGCTCTGAGATTTCTGACTTTAGTGATGGTATCTTTTATTTCATTAAATTCAGCAATCGCCTTATCATTAATCTCACCAGCAACCGGCCAACTTGAGGTCATGATGGTCTCTTCATCAGAAATTTCTAAATAAAGCGCATCCGTAACAAACGGAATAAATGGATGCATAAGTTTTAAGACCGCGCGAAGTACGTGTAAAAGGATGGCTTGAGTTGTTTTTTTATGGCTGTCATCAGCAAGTGCTAATTTTGCAAACTCAACATACCATGCAGCGAACTCATCCCAAATAAATGTATATAAGACACGTGCAACTTCACCGAATTCATACTTCTCGTAATAATAATCAGCTTCACCAATGACTTGGTTTAGTCGCGATAATATCCAACGATCAGAAAGAGTCAACTGATCATCCATTTTAACGTGATTATCATCAATATTCATCGTTATGAACCGCGTGATATTCCATAGTTTATTGATGAAATTCCATGATGATTCAACTTTTTCTTCTTCATATCGTAAATCAGCACCTGGTGCAGAATTCGTCGTTAAAAAATAACGAAGTGCATCGACTCCATAGCGTTCAATAACATCCATTGGATCCACACCATTACCAAGTGATTTAGACATCTTTCTGCCCTCATGATCTCTGATTAAACCATGAATAAGAACATCTTTAAAAGGATCTTGTTGTGTGAATTCTAATCCTTGGAAAATCATTCTTGCAACCCAAAAGAAAATGATGTCATAACCCGTCACCATCACATTGGTTGGATAATAACGTTTAAAGTCTTTAGTTTCATGTGGCCAACCAAGCGTACTAAATGGCCAAAGAGCACTTGAAAACCATGTGTCTAGAACGTCCTCATCTTGTGTCCAATCTGGACCAGGTGATTCAACCTGGACTTTAACATCATCACCTTTATACCAAGCAGGAATGCGATGACCCCACCAAAGTTGTCTTGAAATACACCAGTCTTGAATATTGGTCATCCAATTGACAAAGATTTTTGAGAAACGTTCAGGAACAAATGTAGATCCTGATTTTTCTAAAGCTTGCAAAGCCAAACCATCCATTTTAACAAACCATTGTAATGATAGTCTTGGTTCTACAACAACACCTGTACGTTCACTATAGCCAACATTATTGGTATAGTCTTCAATTTTTTCAACTAAATCAAGTGATTTTAAATCTTCAATTAAAGCATTCCGACACGCAAATCGTTCCATACCTTCATATGTATGAGCTAATGCATTCATCGTACCATCTTCATGCATACATAGTGGCATATCTAAGCCGTGTCTCTTGCCTACTTCAAAGTCGTTTGGGTCATGTGCTGGTGTCACTTTAACAACACCTGTACCAAACGTCATATCAACATAATCATCAGCAATCACAGGAATCGCCGTTTGTGTACCAGGAATATAAACATGCTTACCCAAAACATCTTTATATCGTTCATCTTCTGGATGAACCATTAACGCTTGGTCAGCAAACATCGTCTCAGGACGAGTTGTCGCGATTACTAAATAACCTTTTTGATCGATAAATGGATATCTAAAATAATAAAGTTTACCTGATGTTTCAATATGTTCAACTTCAATATTTGACAATGCAGTTTTCGCTTCAACATCCCAGTTGATAATGCGATTACCTCGATAAATCATACCTTTTTCATATAGGTCTAAAAACACTTTATTTACAGCTTCATTGAGCTGATGATCAAGTGTGAATCTCTCTCTACTATAATCAAGAGAATTACCTAAGGCAGCCCATTGCTTGCGAATCGTTTCAGAGTACTCTGCTTTCCAAGCCCACGCTTGCTCTAAAAACTTATCTCTTCCAATATCATACCGGGAAATACCTTGTTCTTTAAGTCTGGCATCAACTTTTGCTTGTGTAGCAATTCCCGCGTGATCCATTCCAGGTAAATATAATGCATCATAACCTTGCATTCTCTTACGTCTGATAATCATGTCTTGAAGCGTATTATCCCAAGCATGACCTAAATGTAATTTACCCGTGACATTTGGTGGTGGTATAACAATAGTAAATGGTTCTTTTGATAAATCTCCAGCGTTAAAATACCCTTTTTTTAACCATGTTTCATAACGTCCATTTTCGACGGATTTAAAATCATATTTTTTAGCAAGTTCGCTCATTTTATTCATTCTCCTTAAAAAACATTTTTTTTGTGATCACATACATTTTTACATTAATCTTAGTACCATCAAAGTGATCTCTTTTTTCATCATGCGAATAAACAAATCCACATTTATCAATCACGCGTTTAGACTGTAAATTATCTTCCGCATGACCACAAACAATTTCTTTCATCTCTGCTTCATTAAAGGCATAATCAAGTACTGCTTTAACAGCTTCAGGCGTATATGCCTTACCCCAATATGTATCATCAAGCACATAACCAATTTCACGTCTGTCTTCAATTGCATTAATGAAATTTCTAACATGTAAACCAATCGTACCAACGATGACATCTTTAGGTTTAATGGTAATAGCCCAGACTTCACCTTCAGTCACAAGCAATTTCAATATTTTAATCGTATCCTCAATGGTTTGATGAGGAGCCCAACCAGCCATTGGGCCAATCGTTGGTTTTTTAGCATATTTAAAAAGATCTTCTGCGTCTTCTAATCTTAAACTTCTCAGAATTAATCTTCTTGTTTCTAGTGTTTGCATATAAACCTCTTTTCAAAAAAAACGCCCTTAGAAAAATCTAAGGACGAATAATCGCGGTACCACCTTAGTTCTAGAATTGCTTCTAGCCCTCAAAATCTGTAACGTAGATAGACGCTGATAACTACTTATTTCACTATCAGAACTCCTTGGTGACGTTCATGACTGCAAGGACGATATTTCCACCAACAATCGCTCTCTTTAACGCTTAACGAGTCATTACTCTTCCAAATCATTGCTTTGACATTATTATACTATAGGTCATCCATTTAGTAAAGCGAATAATTAACCTAATTCTAATATCGGTATTTGTTCAAGAATGATATCAATTTGAATCGCAAAATGCAATCCTTCAATACCTTCTGTCGTATTATCTACAACTTCATTGACATAACTTAAGAAATTAATACCGACAAGTTCGCCATAAATGTTAACGAGTGCTCCACCACTATTACCAGGGCTAATCGCAGCATCATGTTGAATTGATACCGTATTCGTATTACTCGTATCATCAGTATAAACCATCGGCCTGTTAATCGCTGAAATAATACCCATTGTTGCTGTATTTGGTAAATCCAGTGGTGAGCCAATTGCGAATACAAACTGTCCAACTGCTAAATCATTAATGTTTCCTAATGTAATGACATCAAAACTTCTATCAGATGTGAATTTTAAAATGGCTAAATCATGAGTAATACTTGTCCCCAGCATTTGTGTTCTATTTCTAGCAATTTCAATCGTCCCTGAACCATCAAAAACAGTTATTGTAAAATCTCCTGTATCATAACCATCAACGACATGATGGTTTGTTAACACATAATAATCATCACCTTCATGCTTATAAATGACGCCTGATCCACCTGATCCACTGCTGAATATACCTGATTGTGCTTCAATCATGACAACAGATTGTCTGACTTGATCTAACATATCAACGATTTGATCTTGTAGAAGAGCGACAATGTCTAGTGATTCGATGACTATTTCTAGTAGTGATTGTTCATCAATATAATTACCACTCATAATAATATCTGTAACAATATTGGTAACTGTTTCTTGATCAGCAATCGTTAGATTATCAGCATCAAGTATATCATTAATCATGTTTCTTATATTTTCAACCGAGTAGATTTCATTTTCATCTAGCCATTTAGCATATAGTGTAATATCGTCATTAAAGCCAACCGAGAAGTTTGCTTCATAAAAATAATCCGAATCTAAATACCATCCATCAAAAATAAAACCTTCTTTAGTAGGAATTTCATTTGGTACGAACATTGTTTTTCTTTGTACAATCATATCATCTATGTCACTACCACCAACTTCTTCGAACGACACGGTGATTTCAATGATTAAAAAATCATCTGCAACACAGCCAGAAAAAACAAATAATGACATAACCAACAAAAATATGAAGTATATTCTTTTCAATATTTTAACTCCTTACTATATATAAAATACCAATTGTACCTGGTCCACAATGACTAGAAATCACACAACCAGCATAATTTTCCATTAAATGTTTAGGTGACACCTTGGATTTTATTTGATCTATCATATAGAGTGCTTGTTTATCTGCTAGACTGTGTGTAATCATAACATAGTCTAAGTCAAGATTTTTTAATTGTGCTTCATTGAAAAAATCTTTTAACATAATATCAAGTGCCCTTGTCATTTTACCAACAGGTTTTTTATAAACTTCAAGCTTTCCCCTTCTTACCTGGATGATAGGTTTAATACCAAGAATACCACCAATTAATTTGGCCGTGCCAGAAGCACGTCCCCCTTTGTGTAGATAGTCTAACGTCTTAATAGCAAACTGTGATCTTACTCTTGGTACGAGTCGTTCTAACTGAATTTTTATGTCTTTGGCTGATAAACCTTGATCTCTTAAATCACAAGCCTTTAAAACTAGTAAACCAATACCAGATGAAAGATTTCTTGAGTCAATAAGATATATATCATCTGACTCAAGAGAACTTTTGGCAATCATTGCAGATTGAAAAGTACCAGAAATATCTCCACCAATACCTGTATATAAAATCTCATATCCTTCAGCTAAATACTGCTCAAAAAAAGCTAGAAATTGACCAGGTGAAATGGCTGCAGTTTTCGGTATTTCCTTTTTTTCATTAACGATATCATACAATTCTTTTGTGGTTAAATCGATACCGTCACGATAACTATCTTCACCAAATTGAACAAGCAATGGTAAAGAATGAATCATTCTCTCTTCCCTTATCTCACTACTAAGGTCAGCTGTTGAATCCGTTAAAATTAATACACGTTTCATTCATGCATCTTCCCCTCTTCAAGAATTTCATCAAATAGTGCCATCGCACCAATTTGATTAATGCGTTTGGTATTACTTATAGCAATCACAGGTATACCTAACTTTTTATGAATGATGTCGTGTTGTTTTTTACGTTTTGTTTTAGGGATTTGATCGACTTTTGTCGCGATCACGCCAACAGGCAAACCTGATTGTTTTACATTATTAATCCATTCAATATCTAGACTAGTTGGTCCAACTTTAAAATCAATTAACACGATAATACCCTTAAGGGGTTCAGATTCATTGATAAAATTCACAATCATTCTCATAAAGTTTTCGCTCATTGTTCTGGATCGTTTAGCATATCCATAACCCGGTGCATCTACTAAATTAAATCGTTCATCAATCTGATAAAAATTAAGAAGCAAAGTTTTTCCTGGTGTACCAGAAGTCCTTGCCAAATTTTTTCTATTTGTCAATCCATTGATAAAAGAGCTTTTACCAACATTTGATCGCCCCATAACGAGAACTTGTGGGAGGGAATCAGGTGCATCTACTACATTTTCGATACTTTTAATATACTCAGCTTTGTCAAACATAAAACCCTCCTTTATCTATAATTAGATTATAACAAAAAGTAGCCCAAAGGACTACTTTTTAATTCAACTTACTTCAATGCATATTGAAATACTTGTTGGACATTTTCAACTGTAATGATTTTTAATGCATCTCTTACTTCTTCTGGAATATCTTCAATATCCTTTTCATTTTCTTTAGGAATCAGGATTGTTTTTAGTCCAGAACGATGTGCAGCAATTGATTTTTCTTTTAATCCACCAATAGGAAGTACATATCCTCTTAATGTGATTTCACCAGTCATCCCAATTTCTTTATTGACAAAACGGTGAGTAGCTGCTGAGATAATCGCTGTAGCCATTGTAATACCGGCAGATGGACCATCTTTAGGTACAGCACCTTCAGGTACATGCACATGGAAATCATTATTGTTAAAGATATCCGGATCAATACCGAATGCATCGGCATTCGCTTTAACGAATGATAACGCTGTTTGCGCTGATTCTTTCATCACATCGCCTAATTTACCTGTTAAAACGAGATTACCTTTACCTTTATAATAGGTCACTTCAACTGGCAATGTATCTCCGCCAAACGCTGTATAGGCTAAACCTGTAGCAACTCCAATTTGTTCTTTTTCATCAGCTAAGTTATGTGTAAATCTTGGTTTACCTATATAGGCAATAAGATTATCCATCGTGATTTCAATTGTATCAATTTTCTTCATCAGAATATCTTTTATACCTTTTCTGATTAAAGCACCAATAAAGCGGTTTAATTCACGTACACCTGCTTCTCTTGTATAGTGCTGGATGATGTAGTAAATCGCGTCATCTGTGATTGAAAATTGATCGTCTTTAAGACCGTGCGCCTTCAATTGTTTTTTAATTAAGTGAAGTCTAGCAATCTTAAATTTTTCTTGTTCTGTATAACTAGATAGCTCGACAATTTCCATACGATCTCTTAATGGTGCTGGTACATTTTCTAAATAGTTCGCTGTTGTGATAAAGAGAACTTGTGATAAATCATATGGTTCTTCTAGATAGTGGTCAGAAAATTTAGCGTTTTGTTCTGGATCTAACACCTCAAGCATTGCAGATGCTGGATCACCTTTATAATCAGATGACATTTTATCAATTTCATCTAATAGGAAGACTGGATTAACAGTTTTAGCATCTTTCATACCTTTAATAATTCGACCAGGCATTGCTCCAATGTATGTTCTTCTATGACCTCTAATTTCAGATTCATCTCTAACGCCACCAAGTGACTGTTTGACGAACTTACGGTTTAATGCTTCTGCTATTGAAATTGCTAATGACGTTTTACCAACCCCTGGAGGCCCTGCCAAACATAAAATCGTTTGTGGATTTCTTCTTGTCATTATTTTAACTGCGAGATATTCAATAATACGTTCTTTTACCTTATCTAGACCATAATGGTTTTGATCAAGTTTCGTTTGAACTTTATTTAAGTCATAATTATCTCTAGAAGCCTTTTTCCAAGGTAGGTCAATCAATAAATCCAAGTAACTTCTGATGATAGAAGATTCTGCCATCATCGAAGGTGTGGATTGATATCTTGCTAATTCATTAAGTGCTTTTTCTTCAATCGCTTTAGGCATTTTAGCTTTTAATATTTTATCTCTTAGCTCATCGATTTCGTTTTCTTTTTTCGCTTTATCGCCTAATTCGTTTTGAATCGCACGCATTTTTTCGCGCAAATAGTATTCCTTTTGATTTTCATCAATTGACTGCTTAATTTCATCATTAATTTTTTGTTCAAGATCTAAAATCATTTTAAGTTTATTAATATCTTCTAATAGCATTTTTAAACGTTTGTTTAAGTTTACCTCAACAAGATATTTAAACTTATCATTTTCATCAATTTTAAGACTATTCGCAATCAAATCTGCTACCTTTTCAGAAGGTAAGCCTTGTTTGATTTTATCTAGTGGATTACTGTTTGGAAGAAGGATTGATGACGAGTTATTAACCACTTCTTCAACGACCATTTTAACAAGTGTCGCTTCTTCTTCAACATTACCCATTTCTGTTTCTAATTCTTCATATTCAACAACAAAGTATGGTTCAGTAACAAAGTAATCTTTAACCTTTACACGATTAATGATTTGTAACTTTGATTTATATGAGCCATTTGGCATTTTTATTTTCATATGAACCTTGACTAGTACACCAAATTCTTCAATATCTTCAGCTGTTGGTTTCTCAATCATAGGATTTCTTTGA
This sequence comes from Acholeplasmataceae bacterium, assembly GCA_963675245.1. Lineage (GTDB taxonomy): Bacteria > Bacillota_I > Bacilli_A > Acholeplasmatales > Acholeplasmataceae > WOFB19. The sequence goes on from OY775910.1 coordinate 1,565,359, forward strand.
ATAATAACGATGGCATATGAACCGAAATTTCTTTCAGCTTCTTCTAATGCTTTTAAACTGATCTTACGACCAATTTCAATACGTATATCGTTATTTGGGATTGGCGTGACGCCGCGGACGACGATTGCCGGTAAACTTTTTGCTAGTTCCATCGTTTATCACCTCTTGATGAGCATAATTATACGAGAACAGTATAGCACGGTTTAATGAAATTTGCAATCATAAAGCATGAGTGCCAATTTGATTATTATACGCGCTTAGCAGCGTCCTTAACAAGGGTATAAGCTTTGTCAACTACGATATCTTTTTCAATTAAAAACGCAGGTAAATACTGTGTAACTTGTTCTGGTTTTAGATTGTACTGCTTCGCAAATTCATCTATCTTATTATTTAATTCTTCAGGTGTAGCTTTAAGATCTTCAGCTTTAGCTACTGCTTCTAATACAAGTGTTAATTTAACACGTTTTTCAGATTCAATCTTTGCTTGAGTTTCAAAAATTTCTTGTGTAAAACCATACATTTGTAACATCATTTCATAATCCATATTGTATTGTTGTGCTTGACGTTTAAAGTGTTCTACTTGTTGGTTGAATTCTTCTTTAATCATTGATTCAGGTACTTCAAATGACGCATTATCAACAACTTTTGAGAATAGTTGATCAGTAAATGCTTGATCAGCTTTTTGTTCTTTTTGAGTAAGTGTCTCATTCTTGATAGACTCTTTTAGAGCATCTACTGTTTCAACACCTTCACGGTTAAGACCCTTAACCCATTCATCATTTAATTCAGCCTTTTTAGCGACTTTCACTTCATGAACAGTGACTTTAAAAACGGCGTCTTTGCCAGCTAAATCTGCTGATTGATATTGTTCTGGGAAAGTTACATTAACATCTTTTGAATCGCCAGCTTTCATACCAATCATTTGATCTTCAAAACCTGGAATAAATTGACCTGAACCAATTTGAAGTTGATAGTTTTCTGCTTTACCACCTTCGAAAGCAACTTCATTAACAAAACCTTCAAAATCAAAAATGGCAGTATCCATTGCTGCAATAGGTCCTTCTTTAACTTCTAACTCAGCATTTTTCGATAATAATTCATTAACTGCTTGATTGACTTCTTCATCTGTCACTTCAGCAGCTTCTACTTTAACTTCGATACCTTTGTAATCTCCTAGTTTAACTTCCGGTTTAACATCTGATTCAATAATGACATCAAAACTCTCAGTAGTTGAGATTTTTTCTGCATCATAGTCAACACTAGGTTGACCAACTAATTCAAAATCAGGGTGGTTTTGTGCGTCATGATACTTATGATGAACGACATGTTCTAGTGCATCTGGATAAAGCGATTCAATACCAAATTTTGATTCATAAACATTTCTAGGTACATGTCCTTTTCTAAAACCTTTAATTTCTACTTCGCCTTTTTTATGTTCAAACGCATGGCCTAAACCATGTTCAAACTCTTCTGGTGTCACTGTAAATGTGAATTTCACACGATTTGTTGCAATTTTTTCTGTTTTCATTTTTTTATTCCTCCTTGAGTCTTTTCGCTTTTCTATTATAGCATATAAATAAATATTATAAAGTGATTTAATTAAAGATTGCCATTTTTGGGGAATTAAGTTAAAATTAGGATATTCGGAGGAATACATATGATAACAATTAAGGTAGTTAAATCCAACTTGGATGCTTGGCGATTCACTGAATTCCCTAATAAATTATACCGCGATGTAGAACCCTTTGTACCTGCATTATCCATGGATGAAAGAAATGTCTTTAACCCTAAAAAAAATCCAGCTCATAACTATTGTGATAGTGTGCGTTACTTAGCCTATCAAGATGGCAAAATCATCGGTCGTGTCGCAGGTATTATTAATCATGATTGGAATAAAGCAAAAAATAGAAAAACTGTACGCTTTACAAGACTTGATATGATTGATGATATCAATGTTACAAAAGCTTTACTTGAAGCTGTTGAATCGTGGGGTAAATCAAACGGTATGGATGAAATTATCGGTCCTATTGGATTTACCGATTTAGACAGACAAGGTATGCTTGTTGATGGCTTTAATGAGCTGAATATGTTCATCACGATATACAATCACCCTTATTATATGAAACATATGACAACACTTGGTTACGCGAAAGATGTTGATTGGGTCGAAAAAAAAATAACTTGGCCAAATGAAGTACCTGAAAAAGTAAAAAGAGGTGCTAAAATTGCAAGAGATCGTTATGGTTACAAATTAATTAAATGTGATCGTATTAAAGATGTTTTTCAATATATTTATAAAGCATTTGATACATACAATGAAGCATTTATGGATTTATATGGCTTTTATCCGATAACGAATAAGGTGATGGATTACTACATTGATCAAATGATTTCACTTGTCCAATTAGAGTATCTATGGTTTGTTGTTGATAAAGATGAAAAAGTAGTTGGTTTTGGATTGATTATGCCGAGTTTAGCAAGAGCTAACAAAAAAAATAATGGTAAACTTCTTCCCTTTGGCATATTTAGATTACTTCATGATTTAAAGCATCATGATGTCATTGACTTTTATTTCATTGCTGTTGATCCAAGAAGTCAAAATCACGGTATGATGGCACTCTTTATGGAAGACGGTATTAAAGTTGGTGTCAAACATGGTGTCAAATACGCTGAAACTGGTCCTGAACTAGAAAACAACAAAGCTATTCAAAATCCGTGGAAAGATTTTGAGTATATACAACATAAACGAAGACGTTGTTGGATAAAACCAATCGCATAAATAGGTTACTAATTTTAATAAAATGCTTTGAAATTCAAGACATAATTGTCCATATTTTTTAAAGCATTTTTTTTATTGTTGTATGTTATAATACTGCTATATATGCTTTTTGGGAGGAAATAACTATATGGATCATTATGAAGACCAAGGCATTAGTCTAGCTGATATCTGGGACAAATTATGGGCTAACAAATACTTAATCCTCATCATTACCTCAATCATAACACTAGTATTTGGTATTAGCTCTTATTATTTATTAAAGGGCTCACAAGTCACTGAAACAGGATTTGAATATAATTTTATGGGGGTCACTCAAAACCAATATCCAGATGGATCACTATTTGAATTTAGAAATTTGCTTAGCTATGATAAATTGCTAAGTGTTCAGTCATCTTCTGACTTGTTTGCTGATATTGATGTTGAAGCAATGTATCTAGATAATAATACAAGAATTGTTAGACAAAAAAACGTTAATTCCACTGCTTCAGATGTAGAGTACAGTAACAATCGCTATACTCTTTATATTCCAAATCAATATTTCAATTATGACTTCAATGTCGCAGAATCATTTATTATGACTCTCATTGAATCAATTATTGAAGAAGCAAGAGAAAAAAATCAAGATCTTGAAATTTTTAATTATATTGATTTAATTAATGACTCTGTTGAATATTTCGATATGGTTGATTATTTTAGTAGCCAATATCATTTAGTTATTGATAGTATAAGTAATTTTATTTCAATTTATGGTGACGTAACTTTTCAAGGTACAAATATCACCAATATGAAAGAACTCTTGCAGTTTGAATATGCTAACGGATACTCATTCTCTGATTTGCAGACAATTATTAGAACGAATCTATATTATAGAAATAGTACATTATATCTTAATCGTTTGAATGTTAAAATCGATGCCTTACAAGAAACAGTTGAACTCAATTCATTACGCATTGCAGAGTTAGAGGCGACTTACAATAACTTAGTTACAACGTCTAATCTACAACAAGCCAATCAAATCTTAATCGATATAGTCACATATAGAATTGCAAATGTTGATGCTAACTATCAAATTAGTCTATATCAAGAAGTAATCGATCAAGCACTTGCTTCTGGTATGACATCTAACACGAGCCCAGAGTTTGAGTTATCAATCAATAATATGCAACAATTAATTGATGATTATACTGATCAATATAATAATTTCTATTTATCATATATTAATCAAGATACACGTGTGGTTTATGATCTCGGATCAGTATTGACGATCAACGGTGGTTACTCTATCATCGTTACAGGAGTTGTTTCTGGCATCTTAGGATTATTTATATCACTTGTCGTTGTCTTTATTAAAGAATCTGAAACTAATAAAAAAGCACTTAAAGAAAACTAAGTGCTTTTTCTTTATGGTAAAATAAAGTCTATACAACATATAGGAGCAACTTATGAAACGATTTTATTTAAAGAATAGATATGCGGTTATAAACTTCTCAAGCTTATTATGCGATAGCGAAATTAAAATTATTTCCTCTCGTGCTTTTGAATACGTCTTAGCACAATTCATTCGCGAAAAACGCAGTAGTGATGACATCATTATTGAACAGATGAAGGGTATTTCACCTAAGATGGTTGTAAAAGCTTATAAATTACTTCTTTTGTGGTCTTATGAGGAAGTTCATCAACTTCACCCCGATCTATCTCAATTACTTAACAAAAGAAATGAATTTTATCGTTTTACTGAATCTTTTTATGATTATTGGCGCAGTTTAGAACGCTATGGGTTTTTGCTTGGTGATAAACACTTTACAAAAGGTTATAAATCACGTGAATTGATTGCGAATAGCGATCAATTTAATGAACGAATTTTATATTTATATCGTACAATTGCAGAAAAAATTAAAAAACAATCTTATCTCTTATATCGTCAACTTCCTGCGGGAATTAATGCGACTCTCATGATCTACCCTCATCGCTTCACAAGAATTGAGTCCTATGAAGGTTTACAAGGTTTTCATTTTATTCAACAAGCTCTGATTAGACCACCATTTATGATTTATTCTAAAGCGAATACAAGACAAGGTATCTTTAAAGAAACATTAGTAAATCCTCTAAAAGATATGCACTTAAATAAAAATGATTACGTCGTCTATCCAATCTGGGTTGGATCACTTCTGGCATTTGTTTATGTTCATATCGACTATATTCATCATGGTGTTGCATTATGCAATCTATTTGAACTAGCTGCTTATGATGATTATGTTGATCGAAAACCCGATTTAATCATGATTTTTGGCTTAGATCAGCATGACACTGATTTACATTATTATAAAGATATAGAGAACCAGATTTATGTTGGCATAGTGTCTTATAATGAATCCTATGATTATTTTGGTTACTTGAAGAAAATGCTACTAACACTTCATAATGTCTATATGATTGATCAAAAACGATTGCCTATTCATGGCTCTATGGTTAATATCTTATTAAAAAACGGTGAAGAAAAAAATGTCATAGTCATGGGAGATAGTGGCGCAGGTAAATCTGAAACACTGGAAGCATTAAGATTGAATGGTGCTGATTATATTAGATCCATGCGTATCGTATTTGATGATATGGGTATTCTAACACTAGAAAACGATAAACTGACAGCAAGTGGTACTGAAACTGGTGCATTTGTACGTTTAGATGACTTAGAAAGTGGGTATGCATATCGTGAAATAGATCGTGCGATTTTCTTAAATCCAGATCAAACCAACGCCCGTGTTGTTCTTCCTGTAAGTGACTATTCATTCATTAGTAAACAACATCACATTGATTTATTTTTATATGCGAATAACTATACGCCTTCTGATGATGGTTTAAGGTTATTTGACAAGATGGATGATGCGTTATCAATCTTCATGCAAGGGAAGCGGAAAGCTAAAGGAACAACATCTGAAGTTGGCTTAGTTGAATCATTCTTTGCTAATCCATTTGGACCAGTTCAACAAGAACAACAAACAACAAAACTCATCTTGCAATTTTTCAGAAAAATGTATCAATCTAATATTAAAGTAGGTGAGTTATTTACAGAGTTGGCTATTATAGGAAAAGAAAAAGACGGTCCTAAAAACGCATCAAAAAAACTATTAGAATATTTAATAATAAAATAAAAGGCGATTATAATTCGCCTTTTTCTATATTTGGAAATACTAATTTTTTAGAATCTTCTAATGTCATTAAAGGATAAACTACTTTATGACGTTCTTCTTCGGAAACAATCACAGGTCTTTTTTGATGAATAAGGAAATCAATTAATAATGTGATGATACCAATGATAATGATTGCAAAATAACTAGCAAATCGCCACATCATCATTGACCAAAATAATCCAGTCCCCACTAAAACTGCTTCAAACAATAAATAGAATGAAAATTCGGATGCACCAGAGTTTCCTGGTGTAGGAATATAAGCAATCGCAGCGTATACAAACACACATAGTACAAAGATTTCAATATAAGATACAGCCATTCCAGTTGAAATAATGACAAAATACGGTATTGAAAATATTGCGAATTGATAAACTAATGATAGTAGGAATGTAATGACTAATGTACGTTTTGATTTACCCATTTCTCTTAGGCTTGTTTTAAATCTCACAATAAAATAATCAATTTTTTGAATTCGTTCCTCAACGCTTTTAACTATTTTAAATTGATATAATAACTTTAGTACACCAATGCTTAATTTTCTACTAATGACTGGAAATACTGTAAACACTAATACCACGAGTGGCATAGCAACCATGAAAAACGAACCAACATAAGCAGATACTCTTAAAAAATTAATCGTGACAAATTGACTACCAGTTATAAAAACTGTTATAGCAATTACAATAAATGCTAACTGATTCATGACAAACGAGGCGACTGGCATCAAACTTGAATCAGGACCAGATATACCATATTGATATAAATACATGATTTGGAATGGTTGTCCACCAGTACCAAGTGGTGTTACATTATCATAATATTTTCCAAATAATGCCGTTTTCATAGATACTCTAAAATGTCTTCTACCCTTTAACTTATGACCTATCATGAAAAAGAACTTCATACCTTCAGCAAAGATCGCGATCACTGGACATAAAAACGCTAAAACAACAAAATACCAGTATTTTCCCCAAAGAGTCATCATACTGCCTAACCCTTCATCTGGTGTGTCATTAAAAATACTTCTTGCTATTATTACAACGATAACAATATTGAGTACTAGAAATAATGATGTAAATATAATTTTTCTAGTGCGACGCTTATTCTTCATGTTAACCTCATTGAATGATGCGTATGTGACGATAGATATTATTATTATACTATATGACTACATCTAAATCTATCAAGTTTCTGGGAATTTCAAAGAAAAAGATAGCAAATCAATGCTATCTTAATTGATTTATGAAACAACTGTAATCCAATGATCAGGATCCTCAATATCACCATATTGAATACCTGTTAATAAATCATATAATTTTGAGATGATAGGACCTATTTTATCATGATATGTCATGTGATAAACGATCTCATCATGTGTCACTGAACCAATTGGTGTAATCACTGTTGCAGTCCCACAAGCAGCGGCTTCTACGTAATTGGATAAATCTTTTAATGCAATTACCCGTTCTTCTGCATGCATATTAAGTAAATGTGTAGCAATATACAAGACGCTGCGCTTCGTAATCCCATTGAGAATTGACTCAGAATATGGTGTATGTATCTCATTTGAAGCTGTGATGCCAATGAAATTAGCTGCACCTACCTCTTCAATATTTTGATGATAAACAGGATCTAAGAATAAGACATCTTGATAACCTTGTTCACGTGCTAATTTTTGAGGTAGCATACTCGATGCATAATTTCCGCCTGTTTTAGCTTGTCCTGTGCCTTTTGATGCCACACGATCATACTTACTCGTTACTAATGTCATTGGCTTTTGTTGTGAATCAAAATAAGACCCTACTGGTGAAACAATAATCGCGAATACATATGATTTTGATGGCTTAAGACCAAGATTATCCCCCACGCCAAATAAAACAGGTCTTATATAGAGTGTTCCTTCTCTATAAGCAGGTACATATGATAAATTCGCTTGTACAGTCTCAATAACTGCATTAATAAAGCGTTCTTCTGGAAACACTGGCATGACAATACGTTCGCAAGATCCTTTCATACGAGCAGCATTATCTTTTACTCTAAAAATTTGAACATGACCATCTTTTCTACGATACGCTTTTAAACCTTCAAAAACAGACTGACCATAATGAAATACTGTTGACATAAGCGATAAATTGATTTGATCACTGTCTACCAATGCGCCATCGTCCCATTTTCCGTCATCAAAGTAAGACACATATACTTTATCTGTCTTGTGATATAAAAAACCTTTACCTGCCATATTTTCCTCCGTTTAAAAAAGCGACTAGATGATATAGTCGCTTTGTTTATTATTCGTTATCTGATGTAATATCAGCTGTATTTTCATAATCTGATTTAAACAAATCAGCAACATAAGCGAATGTATTTTGTTTATCATATACGAGTGCAAATAAGAAAGCAATAAGTGTGCCATAAACAAATACAGGACCGATCATCCAAGCAACTGGCCAATAAAAAGTTTCCCCAGTAACAGGATGAATCGTCAAGAAATTAGGAACTAATACTCTTAATAAAATACCAACACCAGTCAATGATTGTAAATCCTTTATACCAAAAATTAATGATGGATTTCTACCAATAGGATTCATCATATCATATCCACCTGGAACCCAACCGATGAGAGATAAAATAAGTTCATTAAAATATATGATAAAGAGTAAACCTATTAGCAATATGGGCGCATAAATGATTCGTTTAATTGATAATTCATGCATTTTAAATCGCATCATGAGAAATGGGGCAAGAAACAACAAGAAATGTGTTGTATAAAATCTAATTGTTTCTAAATCAAATGCGCCTTTGGTATATAAAATCGGAACAGCATTAAATGTTTCACCAATGGCATCTGCCGGGAAAGTAATGGCTAAAATACCTGATGCAATTCCTAACATAATCATGAAATCCTTAAGCACTTTATTTTTTGCGAAGAATAAGAATGGAAATAATACAACACTTACGGCACAAATGTTTTCTAAAGAAGCTTTAACCCAGATATGTTCAACATAGTATGGGTCTGTGTAAGGAAAGATTAACAATTTAAGAAAATGAATAGCGAAATTTGTCATTATAATAGAGAAAACAAACCAATATCTAAATCGATCGGAACGATTGCGTAGCAAAACAACAGCTAACGAGGTTAGCGTGATTGTAATTGCTATATACATAAGATAGTAAACATTTCCAATCTCAATAACTGGCATTTAATCACCTATTATAAACGATGCTTTTTACGTTTTTCCTTTTTACTTAAATAATAATAATTATAGGTATGAAGTTTGCGCTTCATTTCTACTTGACTTAAGATAACACCTAAAATATTGGCACCGTAATTCTTTAATGAGTCAATTGAATCCTTGACGTAACTTTTTTTAGCTCTACCATATCCAATGACGAAGATAACGCCATCTGCTAGTTTTGTCACATATAATGCATCCGATAATGATTCAACAGGTGGTGAATCCAATAAAATGTAATCATATTTATCTCTTAATGCTTGAAGTAATTGTGCTAGTTTTTGTGATTTCAGTAAATTAATAACTGCCGTTGAAGATTCCTTATTGATAATATAATCAATACCTAACTCATCAGATTGCTTAATAATATCTTCAACATTAGCTCTTCCAGCAAGATAATCCGTTAAATTAGCACTCGTTGTATCATCAAATACGCGATTAAGTTTAGGTTTACGTAAATCGAGATCCATTAATAATACTTTTTTACCTTCTTTTGCCATTAAATATGCAATATTAGATATGGTTGTTGATTTACCTTCTGACGGTTCAGTAGATGTAAATTGTAAGATTTTATAATTCTGATCAACATTTAGAAACTCAATGTTTAAAACGATCTTCTGGAATGATTCAGCAACAAAAGAAAGTGGTCGATTTTTAACAACTAAATACGCATAGTTTTCTAAACGTGGTTTTCCAAGTAAGTCTTTTAATTTTTTATTATCTAGCATATTAGAAATCCTCCTCTACTCTAAATTCCGGAATTGATCCTAATACTTGAAGATCTAAATCACGTTGAATTTCTTCTTTTGTTTTATATGTATTATCCAAAAAGCCACTAACTAACGCTATAGATACACCAACAATGCCACCAAGTAAGGCACCAATGATGACATAAAGTGGTTTATTTGGTGAATCATACCTACCTATTGGTGCAGGTGTCATTGTCCCTATCACACCTTGTAAAAACTGAATACTTGAGTTTTCATCATTTGTGATTGCTTTTGCACTTTCAATGACTTGATTAACAACGTCACGTGCAACTTCAGGATCAGTATCAGTATAACTAATCGTAATGAATAAATCCGTCGTACTAGAAATAACGTTTAGATTGCTTCTAATGATACCCATTTGACTGGTAGTGTAACCCAAATTCAGTGTCTCATTAACATCAAGCAACACCAAATCACTTGATAGCAGTGTAGATACTGTATTAATCAATCTTAGTGAAGTTGTTGTGTCAATTTCGTTTGTCGTTCCAGTCGTTTCAACTTGAACAATAATTTGAGCTTCTGCTTTATATTGTTCATCCATGACAAACCAGGCTAGTGCTCCTGCCACAACAGCACCAATTAAAACAAGTGAAAATATGAGAATCAGATGCTTTCTAACGATCATATAAAGATCATATAAACTGAATTCTCTTTCATTTATACTTCCATTTTCCATTCACTACACCTACTTTCAAGTATTGGTTATATTATATCATAATATATTTTTTATAAGGTTTAGATAAACTTATACTATTTATCGTTTTTAACCTTTGGTTTAACAAGGTTTTTGTAATAATCCGCTTTATTAATTTGCTTATTTCTAGCAATAGATAAAGAACCCTTAGGAATATTTTCGGTAACTGTAGAACCAGCAGCAATAAACACTTCGTCTTCAATGGATATAGGTGCAATCAAATTAACATTACAACCGATGAAAACGTCATCTCCAATCGTTGTTTGATGTTTGTTAACACCATCGTAATTAACGGTAATGGATCCACAACCAAAGTTAACGTTGTTTCCAACAAGTGCATCACCAATATAAGATAAGTGGGCTGCTTTGGTATTATTTCCTGTGATAGATTTTTTAACTTCAACAAAATTACCAATGCGATTATGAGAACCAATATTTGCATGATTTCTCAAGTGTGCAAATGGTCCAATTGTCGAATATTCGCCAACATGTGAGTCATATACGATAGAATGTTTGACTTCAACAAAGCGTTCAATGATACCATTATGTATTTCTGAGTTCGGTCCTACTACTGAACCTTCTTTAATGACACTATCCCCTGTAATGGTTGTATTCGGCATAATCATAACACCCGAATCAATCTGTACATTGTGTCCAATTGTAATGGTATTTGGTGATACCATTTGAACGCCATTTAGCATATGATTTCTATTGATTTCATCTCTCAAATATCGTTCAGCAACACTTACATTATATAAGTCGTTAACCCCCATCATCATAAATGACTCTTCGACAATAAATGAACCAATTTTATAATCATGTCTCATCAACGCGACGATATCCGTAAGATAGTATTCATTTTTACGTTCATTCTTTTTAATCTTTTTTAACACATCAAATAAAACTTCATTGTTCACTGCGTAAACACCTGAGTTCACTTCTTTAATTCTTTTTTGCTCACTTGAACAATCTTTTTCTTCGATGATTGCAGCGATAGAACCATAATCATCTCGAATAATTCTGCCATATGATGTAGGATTATCATAAATCATTGATACGACAGTTAAATCATTCCCCATTTCTTCATGTGCCCTTAGAATTTGATTCGTCAAATCAATGCTCATCAAAGGCATATCACCTGGTAAGATGAATGTCGTACCTTTCTTTCCTTCAAGAACAGATGCTGCAGATAATACAGCATGGCCTGTACCAAGCTGCTCTTTTTGTTCAGCATATTTAACACGATCACCTAATATATCCTTTAGTACTTCTTTTTGATGACCAACAACAACGACATTTTCATCAATAAGCGTTCTTTCCAATTTTTCAATAATATATTCAATCATTGGTTTTTTTAAAATTGGATATGCACATTTCGGTAATTCGGTTTTCATTCTCGTGCCTTTTCCAGCTGCCAAAATCACACCGTATGTTTTCGCCATATTATTCACTCCTTTTATTGATGTATTCTATAATTTGATCAATCGTTTGATTGACTAATGCTTCATTTTCATGGGATACAGTTACACGAATGAGTGGTTCTGTACCACTAGCTCTAACAACGAGTAAACCATCTTCCCCAAGTTTTTTATTGATATTTTTAAGAAACAGTTTTGTCTCTTCCTCATTCAATACTTCTTTGTTAATATCTTTAATATTAACTAAGCGATATGGATAAGGTTTGTAATTAGAAATTGCAGATTCTAAGTTATTGTTTTCTAAAGTTAATACATATAATAAGTAGATTGCTGCGAGTAAACCATCACCAGTATGTAATAGCGTATTAATGATGATATGACCACTGCTTTCACCACCGATGGCATAATCATTTTTATGGAGTACTTCTGATACATATTTATCACCAACATCAGTGAGTGAATATTTGATATCATCATCTCTTAAGGCTTTTAATAAACCTGGATTACTCATTCTAGTTAGAACGATATGATCATCTTTTAATTGACCATTTTTTCTCATATAGCGAGCAATCATGTAAATAATTTCATCGCCATCATAGATTCGTTCTTGATCACACACCAATAGCCGATCACCATCACCATCAAAACTAAATCCGATATCGCATCGTTTGGATCTAACAACTTCTTGAATGTGATTCATATGGGTTGATCCACAATTGACATTGATATTAAACCCATCCGGTTCATTGTTAATTTGAATAGCATTTGGTGCAAATAGATCAAATACTTCCTTGGCAATTTGATAATTACCACCATTTGCACTATCATAAACAATTTTAAGTTTAGATTGAAAATGATTAAATGATTTATATAATTTTAAATAAGACGATTTAAAATTATTGACATATTCGAATTGACCAAAAGCTTGAATTTTCTTAATTGGATAATCAATGACTTCCTCAATTAACTGCTCTTCTGCTTTTGTAGTTTTGTAACCACGATTGAAGACTTTTATTCCATTATCTGTATAGGGATTATGAGATGCTGTAATCATCACGCCAATCAATTCGTGATCTTTTGAATATTGAGCCAGCATAGGTGTTGAACAGACTCCCGAAAATATCACATTCAAACCTTGAGAAAGTGCACCTGAAGCGATCATATAAGCAAGCATAGGTGATGATTGTCTTGTATCGTAACCAATGACTACCGTATCTAAATCAAAGGCTTTACTAAGGCCTTGACCAACACTGAATGCTAACGTTTCATTTAATTGTTCAAAAGCTTTACCGCGTATCCCGTCGGTACCAAAATATTTACCCATAATGTTTACTCAACCGTAACACTTTTTGCGAGGTTACGTGGTTTATCAATATCTAATTGACGATCAAGTGCAGCGTAGTATGCAATCAGTTGTGTTGGTACAACCATAATCATTGATGATAGTGCAGGATGAACATCTTCAACAATCACATCATCTGTTGAGTTTGATGCAGAACGTGTTGAAATCACAATTGGATTTGCTCCTCGTGCAATAACTTCCTTTAAATTTGATCTTGTATGATTACCTAATGCACGATCAGAAATTAACGCAATTACAGGTGTATCTTGCTCAATTAAAGCGATTGTCCCATGTTTTAATTCACCAGCTGCAAACCCTTCTGTTTGAATATATGATATCTCTTTCAATTTTAATGCTGCTTCCAGTGAGGTATAGTAATCAATACCTCTACCAATATAGAAACAATTTCTCATTTTAAGTTTGTCATGAACTAATAATCGTAATGACTGTTCAGATAATAGCTTATCAATTGCAAGTGCAACACGATTTAAAGAATCATGAATGTCTAATTTTGCACCTAATTTATCTGCTAAAATTGATAATAAAGCCACTTGAGCGACATATGCTTTGGTTGAGGCAACCGCAATTTCTGGACCAGCAAATAAGTCTAATGCAAAGTCCGCTTCTCTTGCTAATGTCGATGTTTTAACGTTCGTAATGGTTAACACTTTAGCGTTTGTCTTTCTGATTTTAATTAAACATGCTCTTAAATCAGCAGTTTCACCACTTTGTGAAATAAACACATAAAATGGTTTATCAGATATATAAGGCTCTCCATATGCGAATTCAGATGCAATATGTACATCAGTTGGTTTATTAGCATATTTTTCAAATAAGCGTTTACCTATAAAACCAGCGTGCATCGATGTCCCTGCAGCGATGATATATATACGATCTGCTGATAACATTTGTTTAACAATAGTGTCATCAATCGGGTCATTTTCATTAAGAAGATATTCTGTCATCAATCGTCTAATAACAGATGGTTGTTCGTAAATTTCTTTGAGCATGAAATGATCAAATTCACCTTTTTCAGCTTGATAAAAACCATCATCTATCGTTAAATAGTCAGGTTCGATAAGCTGATGATTTAAATCAAAAAAGTGGACACGATCATCATGAATAACAGTAAACGTTTCATCCTGTAATGCAACAAAAGAGTCACAATAGTCAGATAACGCCATGATATCTGATGCCACAATATATCCTTCTTCGTTTTGTCCCAATACGAGTGGTGACTTATTTTTACCAGCATAAATAGTTTCTGGATTTTCAGTATCTATAACCAGCAAAGCATATGATCCTTCAAGTAGTTTTAATGTGGTCGAAATAGCATTTTCAATATTCATTTGTACAGACATTTTCTCAATTAATTGAACAATAACTTCTGTGTCTGTTTCACTAGAAAAATAGACATCAGACAAATACTGTCTTTTAAGTTCATCACTATTTTCAATGACACCATTATGAACAGCAATAAATCGTCCTGATTGAGATGCATGAGGGTGAGCATTACCTTTAGTTACTGCACCATGAGTTGCCCATCTTGTATGTCCCATACCTATTGGTGAAGGTGCCGCTTTTTTAGAAATATCAGTTAAATGTGCTACTCTCCCAATATCCTTGTACGTATCAAAAACGCGGAAACGTGGGTCATAAAGTGTTATACCCGCTGAATCGTAACCGCGATATTCCAAACGTCTTAAACCACTTAAGACGACTTCTTTAGCTTTTCTATCTGAACCTACATATCCAACTATTCCACACATATGACTTACCCCTTACTCGCTTAATGTCTCAGCATCACCTTTTGAACCATTACCATTTCTGTTATAGGTCGTAATGATACTAGCAAGACATGCTTTAACTTCTTCATTTGTTAGATTTTCGACTTCTAAAAAGATTTTTTCCAAGCTTAATTCGTCTAAATCAACATCTCTTTGTTTCTCAATGAATATTTTTTGATGTGGTGTCTGATCTTGACTGCCATGTTCATGATCAACTAATAATTCTTCATAAAGTTTTTCACCAGGTCTTAATCCTACATATTCGATTTTTATATCTTCATGAGGTTTTAATCCAGTTAAGCGAATCATTTTTTCTGCTAAATCAGCAATGCGAATAGGTTCCCCCATGTCCAAAATAAATACTTCTCCACCCTTTGCAAACACTCCACACTGTAAAATGAGTCCTACTGCTTCAGGTATTGTCATAAAGAATCTTGTAATATCAGGATGTGTCACCGTGATTGGTCCACCATCAGCAATTTGTTTTTTGAATAATGGAATGACTGAACCATTACTTCCTAACACATTTCCAAATCTTACAGCACTATATTTCGTGACTTTACTATGATTTTGTTGTTCTTGAACGATTAATTCTGCATAACGTTTTGTAGCACCCATAACATTTGTTGAACGAACTGCTTTATCACTGCTGACCATTACAAACTTTTTGACTTCAAATTCATTTGCCAATGATGCAACATTATATGTACCGATAACGTTTGTTCTTACAGCTTCAACCGCACTGTCTTCCATGAGTGGTACATGTTTATATGCTGCTGCATGAAATACGACTGTTGGCTTAAAGGTTTCAAAAAGAACTTTGACGCGTGCCTTATTGTAAACACTACCTATCCATACTTGCAAATCTAGTGGTTTATTATCTTTTTTAAATTTTCTTAATAATTCTTGTTGAATTTCATATGCATTGTTTTCATAAATATCAAAAATGATAAGTTTTTTGGGTCCTCTTTCGGCAATTTGTCTGCATAATTCACTACCGATTGAACCACCACCACCAGTAACTAATACAACTTCATTTTTAATATAATTTGCAATACATGAATCATCTAATTTAATTTCTTCTCGATTGAGTAAATCTTCAATACGAATATCAGAGATAATAGGTCTTGATTCACCGACATCTTCAACCATGCCAGACAATCTTTTCATTCTGATATTTCTTGAAGTGACAATTTCTCCAATTTCTCTTAATTTTTTATTAGGGAAATCTTTTACCGCAATAATCACTTCTTCAATTCTATATAAGTCAAGGAAATATTCTATTTCGGATAATTTTCCCGCAATTTTAATTCCCATTAATCGTTTGTCATGTTTATTCGAATCATCATCTAAAAAACACATTGGCATATTATTTAAGTCTTTATTGCGATAAAGTTCTTTCACTACTTGTTCTCCAGCTGAGCCAGCTCCTATTATCAAAGTTCTTCTACCTAACGCCTTATTCCAATCCCAATTGGTCTTAAAATAATTAATAACTCGTTTTGTCATTCTAGGTAGAACGACTAATCCCATTTCCAAGAAAACGATAAAGAAATATGCTGATTTGTACATAAATGCGTATTCCTCACCTGCAATAGCTAAAAAAACCACGATTAGGACATTCACAACAATCGTAGTCGCAGCAACTCTAATAAAATCTTCAAAGCCGAAATATTCAATTAATATGCCATACACACCTACAATGAGGTACGCAATAAAATGTAATAAAATAATAAAAGGGATTGCCATCGCAATCAAATCTAGGCTAATTGGGATTTCAAGAAAATAAAAGACGACCACTGAAATTAGATACGTTACACAAATTGCTATAATGTCTGTTAAAATGAAAGGCAATGCACCTTTAATTTTGTTAAATAAAGATTTTTCCATGTTCGTCTCCCCACTACCTATAAATTTAAATGCTTTTCTAGTTGTTTTTATTAATATTTAATAAATGCACTTGCTTAATTATTATACCGCTAAATGACGATTTTTTAAAGTTTATGCCTTAAAATCAAATGATAATGAAGATGCGTCTACTTTTTATAAATTTAAATGAAGACATGTGTATTAGCATAAAACACTGTTTCATTGATTGAATTAATAGAATCAAATATTGCTAATAGTAATATTTTTTCACTATATTTATAATCTTCTGATATTTCAACATTTAACGTTTGAAAATCAATAATATCTACGATGATTAACTCTGCTTCCTTGTCAAAAAACAAACTTTCGCTTATCACAGAAATGTCATTGTACTGATGATCAATGATGGTTACTTCAACCTTTATTGATAATGGGAATATATCATATGAACCCTCATAAGTACCATCAGGAATAGTTGATAAATCTGGTGATTCAATAACTAATTCATCTAGCGTATCATAACGCACACTTATTTCCACAAAAACAATAAATGTCATGAGTATAATTAACATGGATAATGTCGCTATAATCGCGAAAATTGAGCTTTTTTTCATCACTTTTTACCTACTATCATTTGCCTATCATTTTAACATAAATATGCGTTAAATGTAAATTTAATTTTTTTTGACAAACGATAGCCTTTCATCGTATAATATGAGTTAGTTTTCATAAGACTAAGAGGTTACTCATGAAAAAGATAGAATCTTTTCTAAATAGCACGGTTTATATCGTGATTGTCTATGCATTTGCTCTACTTACATGGAGTATAAAAGGCTCAAATGATTCAATCACTACTTTCGGTCTTTTCAATATGATTGGGATCTTTACAATTGTGTTCGTTTTAGCATTTGTTCTAATTTTTTATAAAAATACAAGATATGCTATTCCTCTTTTAACATCATTATTATTTGTTGTTAATAATTCAGTTATTACCTTTGATACTTTAAATACATTTGGTTTTCCATATATTGTTTTATTCTTAATTCTAATTGGACCTATCGTCCACATCATAAGATTTAGACCTCAATTTAAATTCAGAGGACTTACCTTAGGTTTATTGCTTATTGCTATCGCTTATTTAATTCCCCTCATTTATACTGATCGAAGTTTAAAAGCGATTGCGATTTCAGGTGTAGGTCTATTATATTTCTTGTTTTATTTCTTCTTATCTAACACAACCAAAGGTGATGTTGATTATTTCTTCAAAATGATGTTAATCATGAATTTATTAATGGTTGGTGAGTTTGGTATTAAGATGATTCGTACGCTTTCATCTTATAGCGACTTGAACTTAATTGAAGCCTTTCGAGCAAGTATGAATGCTGGTTGGGGTGGCAACCTCGGTTGGGCAAACGTCAATGATCTTTGTTATTACTTGACTTTAACACTACCTGGATATGTATATTTCATATTCAAGAAACCAAAGAATGTTATCTTTTGGATATTATTATTACTTCCAGCAATAGTCGTTCTTCTTACACAATCACGTGGTGGTTTCATAGGGTTCGCGTTAGCTGCATCAGGTCTTGGTATCATCATTCTCATTCATGGTAAACATCACCACTACTTCTATGCTATTTTCACAATCATACTAGCAGCATTAGTCGCATATCTTTCTAAGGATGTCTTAGTAGGTATTTATAACGCCTTCTTACAAACGCTTGAAGGTGATTCGATTAATAGTTTTTCAAGTAGTCGTATTTGGATATACATGCGTGGTTTAGAAATATTTGAGTTGCATCCCGTCTTTGGTAGTGGTTGGATATCGATTGATATTTTAGCCGAAGAATTTGGCGGTAGATTATTTATGTATCATTCAACGATTATTCATGTGCTAGCAACGATGGGAATATTCGGTCTAGTCGCTTTATTAGTCCATTATTTTCAAGTCTTTAAATTACTATTTGACAATTGGTCACTCGAATCTAAATTGATACTCGTCGCCTTTATAGCTGTTCAAATACATGGCTTAATTGATAATATTCAATTTTCAGTACCTTATTCTTTCTTAGTCGCTATGTTATTTCCATTACTGGAAAATTCACCGATCAAAACATATTTTATTAAAACAGGTAGAACCTATCAATTTGATAGCTCACTCGTTTTAAACTAGAGAAAAAGCACTTATGTAGTGCTTTTTTTAATACCCAATTGATTGAGCATGTCCAGAATGTATTTTTCACGGTATTTCGATTTCCAATCAATCGATACCATATGTCCTACATGACCTTCTTTACTTTCAATTAATTTTTTGAATTGTTTTAATGTTTGGGAACCGCCAAGCCATTTATATGGGAAGAAATGCGTGATAAAAACGTTAACTATTTTACCCTTTAAAGAGGCTAATTGTCGCACATAGTTCACCATCGGTTTTGCCATTCTGGCACCGTGTGTTGGACAAGCAAATATAATTTCATCATAATCCGATATATCAGGGATATCTACAAGTTTATTATCCGTACTTTGTGGATAATTATTATTCGTCTTTACTTCCAGTTGATCATAACCTTCAAATAGATTCGCAATTATCTTTGTATTGCCTGTTAGCGAGTAGAATACAACGGCTTTTTTCATCTAATTCCCCTTATTTATGTCGTTCCCCCGTCGATAATTATTGAATTATCAAATAATAATCATGTTACTATTTTATTACTTTTTCTTCAAAAGTAAAGTGTTTTTTTTATTAAATGCGCCTTATCTAGATGATTCTTTGACAAAATATGTAGGAAGTTTGACAAATCGAGTTAATTTGGTTATCGTTAAGGTAGATCCACGATTTGCAGAAAGGACGAACATATATGGAATTCTTTCTCGGTATAGATGGTGGCACATTAAAAACAGAAATCACTATAATCAATGCCCATAAGGACATTATTTTTGAATGTGTCACTGGACCTACAGCCTTAAAATCGGTTGATTTACAGGCGATTAAATCAACCATTAGAATTGCCTTAAAGCCATTTTTAGATGCCAATCAAAATTGTCATTTTAGTGGTGCTTTCATTGGTTTAGATGGTCTTAACTTTTTGGCTGAAGCGATTGAAGTTGAAAGTATGCTTCACACATTACCATGCTTTAGCGAAGAAACGAAATTATATGTCAGACATAATATGGAAAACGCCCTTTACGCAGGACGTTGTTTCGAAGAAGGCATTGCGCTAATTGTAAATACTCATGCAATGGCTTTCGGAAAAGATTTGTTCCGAACACATCGCACTGGTGGATGGGGATATTATGAAGGTGAATTGGGTTCTTCATATGCTCTTGGGATGGAAGCCATGCAATACGTTATTAGGTGTTATGATGGTCGTTACGATATTGATGAATTCGCAATCGATATTGCTAAAGCAATTGGACTTAATGAAGCATCTGATATAATACAGGTGATGTCAGACTTTTACGAAAGGCATTCTAAAGTGGCCAGCCTGGCACCTATTGTGACCATGCATGCCAATAATTTTAATCCTTATGCTATGCGCATCATCGACCGCGCAACTGAGGAACTTGCTTTAATCGTAAAAGGTGTTTATCGTCATTTGAAATTGAAGAATAAAACACTTGTTATAAGTGGTGGTTTAGGGAGTTCAGGTGGTTATTTTAAAGATCAATTAGAAGCCAAAATTCTTGCTATTGATCCTGACTTTAGAATGATCAAACCACTTTTGAAACAAAGTCAAGCAGCCGCCTTAATGGCAAAGCGTTTAGCAAAATAAATAAAGAAAAAAAGGACGAACAAGAGACCTGGGGGGGGATAGTCTGTTGTGTCCTTTTTTTGTTCATCATAGCGAACTATGATGCTGCGATGCAAAAGGCATCCTGACGTATTGTAGCATAACTAGATTTTACTTTCAAGTATAAAATGATAATCTGATCTATTTTAAGCATCATCAGTAAGTAACATCAGTAATTCGATCAATTTCAATACAGAACCCTTCATGGAATAAAAGCGTCTTGTTAAGCTGTGCATAAGTTTTAATAGTGCCATAAACGGTTTTAAAATAACCATCTTCATAATAGGTGACAGAAATTTCTTTATGAGTCAACATGGCTTCTGTAACCATACGATTCAGCATCTCATATTGGTCATCTGATAACATGGGTTTGTCTTGTTTATCACGCTCATATCGCATAGTTTTAAGAACATCTTGGTAACTAATTAAGGCGTCAAATGGTGCCCATTTAATGATGCCACGATCTTTATATTCACGCATGATGACCACCAATACTTTCATTTCTTCTTTTCTCTGTTGAGTGATCTAATTCACTAGAAGCTCTATTAATACTGTTTGCCCCATGATGTGCTTTAATCCGATCAATTACATCTAAAATAGTTTCTTCTCTTTTCAAAGCATCTACGTCTTCAAAAATTGAATATTGATAGTGAGATTGTGTGGATAGTTTCGACAAAGAAATTCCCACACGTCTAATGGGTAACCCCTCATCATACATCTCAAATAATCGAAGACAACTGTCATAGATAGCACGCACGCTTGCTGTCGGCTCATCTAAGCTTATTTGTCTTGCAAAACCACCACCAAATTCTTTGGCATAACCAATTTGTAGTGAAATGCACTTTGTCTGCTTTTTAGCGAGTCTTAGCCTTCTGGTTACCTCATCAACCATCTCTTCAATAATTAAAATCACTTCTTCGCTTGAATAATCTCTAAAAAGCACTTGTCCTAAACCAAAGCTTTTTCTAATCTTTCTAACCTTATCTTTATCTTGGACCATACTCTTATCAATACCGTGTGTATGATAATATAGTTCTTCGCCTAAAACACCAAAGCGATCTTTTAAAAAGGTAGGATTACTCTGTGCAATATCACCAATACATTGCATACCTAAAACATTCAAATGATGTGCCATACGATATCCAATTCCCCACATTTTTGAAAGTGGTTCAACAGGCCATAACTTTTCTTTTAAATCATCATATGTCCATTTAGCTATAAAATCTACTGAGTGTTTCGCTTCAATATCCATGGCAAGCTTTGTCATCAACATATTAGGTCCTACACCACAGGTTGCATATAGTTCCATTTTAGTTCTCAATGCTTCCAAAATACGCCTACCTAACTCTACATCTGAACACTGATAATAATTTAAATATGATGTCACATCCAAAAATGCTTCGTCTACGGAATAAACATATAAATCATCTTCTGAAATAAAGTCTAGATAAATACCAATAACCTTAGCAGAATATTCAAGATAAGTTTTCATTTTTGGTTTTGCATAAATAATGTCCACATCCATAGGTAATTCATAAACACGACACCTAGAAGAAACACCACGTGCCTTCAAATATGGGGTCACCGATAGCACAATAGAGCCATTACCTCTACCTTTATCAGCTACAACTAATGGCGTAGTAAAGGGATCATAGCCCGCCAAAACACATTCAACAGATGCATAAAAACTTTTTAAATCAATACATAAAATGTGTCTGTTGATTTGGTATTCTTTCATGGTTAATCCCTCCTTTGTGTATCCATTATAATCGGCAGATTTAATGAAAGCAATATGAAAATGTTAACATCAAAAAAAATATAAAAAGCCGATACAAATTATTGCACCGACTTTCTCAAATAAAGTGTCTATCATCGTTTCAAATAATCAATAAATTGCATCATTGATTGTCTTGTTGTTGTTTCAAATATAGCCTTGTCAGGTATATTGTCGTGTTCAAATTTAAAATTGACAATCATCTTCCACACAAGCTTTCCTTCTTTTTTCATAAAGTGGTTAATACATCGATTAACGACACCTGGTACGCTATACGTCACATCAAACAGATTTCCTTCGCATAAATCCACGTGGACATTCATTTGCATTTCTCCATCACCTGATTGATAGATGAGTACACCTTTAGATCCTTGTTGAAAAAGTAATCCCTTTTCCTCATCAATGCGAATGAGATGAGGTTGCCATGCTTTCATGAACTTAGGATCAATGTATTTCAAGAAAGCTTCTTTTGGTTCAACATCTGCAATCACTTCAACCACATAATCATAAATTTTCATCATTTCCCTCCTCATCCATTGAAAATAAATCATGCATTTTTTCTTTTTCAATACATAATTCATCATCGTGAACCGGTGAGTTAACGTGACTAGATACAGGATACATCGATAAATCATCATCACGATACGGTTTTAAAACTGTTTTCAACTTGTCTTCTGCTTTAATCGCCATGTTTAACCAGATTTTTTGACTGTTTTCATCTAGTATAACAGGCATTCTTTCATGGATATGACGCATGGGCTTATTGGCCGTAGTCGTAATGATTGCCACCGTATGAACCAAATCACCATTCGCTCTTTTGTAGGTACTCCATAATCCAGCAAGTGGAAATATTTGAGATCCCTTTGTAAAAATACGATAAGGCTGCTTCGCTTTATCCCATTCGTAAAACGAATCAGCTAAAATGACACAACGTCTTAATCTAACTGCTTCCATAAAGCTTGGTTTACTAAACAGGGTTTCTGCTTTTGCATTGATCATTTTAAAACCGATTTTTTCATCCTTGGCAAATGGTGGTACAAATCCCCATTTTAATAAACCTACTTGGTTTTTTTTGCCATCATTAATCACTGAGATTATCTCTTGACCGGGAGCGACGTTATATCTAGGAAGATCAATGTCTGTATTAAATGATTCAATATGGTATTGCTCTTTTAAATAACCAGCAAGTTCACCTTTAGAAAATGTAAATGTAATTCGTCCGCACATATTAAACCACCTTCATATAAAAAAGAAACGCGTAAGCGTCCCTTAATTAAACCTTTTTTGTATAGTCCTGCTTGCGAATAGAGCCATCAACTTTATGAATAACGATACTAGAATCTGCGTTATCAGCAAGTCCTTCAGCATATTCAATCGCTTCTTTTTGGGTTTGAAAATACTTAATTGTTTTATTAGAACCTTCTTTTCTAACACGCCACTGTTTAAAACGAGGACTTTTTTCATCCTTATTTTGTGAGATGTGGTACTTAGCGACTTTATCATCTACAGCTTTCGACTCAGGTTGTTCTGTTGGTTTATCTTTTACCGTCGGTTTTGGTGTAACAGGTTTAGGATCAACCGGTTTTGGAGTAATAGGTCTTGGTATAACTGTAGGTTCAATTTTGGATATAATAGTAGGTTCTCTTGGTGCTTCTTTTGTAATGACTTTCTTTTCTTCTTTTTTACCACTAACAAGTGAAATAATTAACAGAATAAGAATAACTGCACCCGCGGCGATAATCACATAATGATACCATTGCATAATTCATACCTCCTATAATCTATGTCTTGATTTTATACTTTTTTTAATTATAGGTCAAATAAATCGCGTTATTAGGCAATATATCACATGCTTCTATGATTAATATGAACGATATTTGATGATTCAATATCAAATTCCTTGGTAATAAAAGACTGTGATCTTTCATCAACGATATAACTGAAATGCTCAAATTTGATATGTTCTGTATGTCTTAATTTAACCACATGCGACGTATCTTCTATTACATCAGGTTGAATGGTCGGTCTTAAATCTAAATTTAATCTCGTGTTTCTGGTCATGGTATCAATATTAAGTTTACAGTTATTGAAAACGATATGACTGATTGGTGAATTTTCTTCACCATATATCACAACACCATTTTCGCCAATCATGTTAATATTTTTAAATTTGATATGTGAAATACGGCCTACGATACTTTCTTCATGACGCTTAAGAGATGACATGAAAACTGGTTCACCAGCTCCCCACCTATCTTCCGATGGATGTCTTTCAGATTGAATGTGTAGATTAGAAAAAGAAATATTCTCAATATTTCCTTCATCACGCAATTGAAAAGAAATGCCTCTACTAGCCTTTTTAATGGTCACTCTACTAATTGAAATATGCTTAAAATCATTCACTGATTCACTTCCAAAATTGATACCAGTATTAGAAGCAACTAATTCACAATTATGTATTTTAATATATTCTGTATTACCATATTGATTTGTACTTTCTGCATTTTTAAACACAATAGCATCATGAGCAGTTTCAATGTAGCAATTCCTTATTTCCATATGTTTACAGTGATCAGGAATAATACCATCGCAATCTCTCAATTCAAGATTGTTAAATATTTTCACACTATCAAATAATACATATGAGCAACCCACTAAATAAGTGGTCCATAAAAGGCTATGTTGAAAAGTAACGTCTCTGATAATTAAATGTTTAATATTTTCAAAATAAATAAGTGGGATTTTCAAATCATGCTTTGTTTTTTTATGACCATCAATAATCCCAGTACCAGAAATCATCACATGAACAGCATCTTTGGCATAAATGAACACCTGTGATGGACGATGCATATCGTCTTCGCTTGCTGATATAGATGTTTCATCTGTATCGTCTGAAGTCATGCTAAGTTCATTATATGTCATATAGAGGGAGATATCATCGACACCTTCTAATAGTGCTCCTTGTTCAAGATGAAGATCAACATGAGATTTTAGAATGAAAGAACCTGTTCTAAAATGACCTTCCGGTATGATCACACGACCACCACCACCTTTATTACACGTATCAATCGCTTTTTGAATCGCGTATTGACAATTAAAACTGCCATCATCAATTGCCCCAAAATCAATAATTGAGTACGTCATCTCCTTCTCCTTTCGATAATTAAAATATTAAATTATATAAAACGAATGTGACTCCTGAAATCATACTTGATAAAAAAGTTCCCCAAACCAAATCAACGGCAGTTACTGTCATTGGCCACGCTTTTAATGTTGCAAGATTTGTCAAATCGTATGTGGCATAGGCAACAAAACCAAATATACCACCTAACAAAAATGCTTGACCTACAAGACCATCATTGATTGCAGGATAAATGATCAAATAGGTTAATCCTAAAATGTAAATTAAATAGAAAACAATAGCTGCTATAAAATTAGGTTTTTCTGCTAATAAATGAGATAAATACTTACGATAAAACTTTGGTGCGATTAATCCTAACCAAATCGCATCAATAACAACAAATATGAATAAAGCAATTAAAGACATCCAAATAAAATTCATTATTATTTCTCCTTTTCTAATGCATTCATGTTAATCACGTATTGTTCAATATCAAATTTACGTGTTAACCCCTTATCATTCATGTATCTTAATTTCCCGAAAATAGCACGTTCTTTCCAAGCATGATCATGTTTACCATAGCACCACGCAACACCTGCATACCCATTGGGTGTTAAACCATCAATGAAATAGCGGTTATTAAGCTTGATAGTGATATCATACGCCTCTTTATATGATCCACTCCATTCAATGATCTTTTTGGCCCAATACATACGCATATAACCATGCATATAACCTAGATAAACCATTTCTTTCATCGCCGCATTAAAATAGGGGTCATGTGTCTTAAATTGGATATAATCTTCTAAATCATAAATATATGATCTTTCATCGTTTAAATGATCTTTCATCGTTTGATAAGCCCATTGATCCGTCATATAATCAAATTGATCATATCTACGATTGTAATAAACAAAATTGTAGGCTAATTCTCTTCTTATGATTAACTCATCAAGAAATTTTGATTTCTTATCATTGTCAATGCCATTTAACATATGATAAACAGTAACTGGTGAAATGAAACCATACTTTAAAAATGCACTCAATTTCGATGTATAGTCTTTTGAAGGATCATTTCTTTCAATATAATGATTTAATTTTTTATCAACAAATTGATGAACTTTTTCTCTTGCTCTCAGTTCGCCAATGCACATCTCTGCTTCGGTTAAAACTTCTTCATCATAAACTTTTAATAAAAGATTAATTTTATGTCTGATGGTATATGCGCCATATTCCAAATGATCACTTGCATCTCTCACTGGAACAAAAACATTTGATTCCACCTGAAATAAATTGATGGAAGCAACTTCAGCGACTTCTTTGATCCTATTGAATACGTCAATATCAAATTTAAGATAAGCAAAATCAATAAATATTGCCTGAATATCTTGTGATATGATGTGCAAAATCTCATCTCTCGAGATATAGGAGACATTATGGCAAATGACTTTTAATTTATCCACTAAATCAACTGTATTTTCATCATAGAATCGTTTACTTTTAGGATTTTCTTCATAAGGTTTAACGACATAAATATGTAAAGATAAAGCGTATTTTTTACTGTACTTAATCGCATGATCAAGTGTATAGTTATTACGAATTCGAAACGTTTTTGTCATGACATAAACAACACGTTTTCTTTCAACATGAAATAAAAGATCGTTTTTAATACGCATTATTTCTTTTTAAACCAAGGGATAAATGCGTTTGTTTTAGACGCATAAGCTTCCCATCCTTCAGATTTACTCATCCGTTTTTCTAACATAGGTACACCGCTGACAAAACGTAATAAATAGGTGATTACAATGGGACTTATGATGACATATAAGCTTGATAACCCACCACCTACGATGACAAATAATGCAATCCCCCACCATAATAATGCTTCGCCAAAGTAGTTCGGATGCCTTGTATAAGCCCATAATCCCTTAGTCATTAATTTTTGATCTTTTTTGGGGTTAGCGATATGATGTCTTAACTGCCTATCACCGATGACTTCAAATGCATATCCTATTATCCAAATGAAGATACCTAGTCCCAATCCAATATAAGCCCATATGGACAAATTGTTGAGACTAAATCCATAGATATTGACATAAAAGGCACCTATACCAACGATAAACATGAATATACCTTGCAGCATAAAAATTTGTAAAAAAGCACGAGGAACAACCCACTTTCCCCATGCCTTACGCCAAGCTTGATATCTAAAGTCTTCTTCTTTAAATAAATTTCTCTTTAAAATATGATAAAACAATCTAATACCCCATAAAGAGACTAGTAAGTTAATCACTAATTTCTCTATTGAATACCCATAAGTAACCATGAGTATCCAAGAAGTAATGACGAAACCTATTCCCCATCCAACATCAACAATACTATTGTTCTTAATGAAGGTAGCTATAACAAAAAAGATGAAAAAATATACAAAAATAATAACGCCTGCCCATAAGAATCCCATATTAAAGTTTCCTTTCTTTAATATATGCAATCGCTACTGAGCCTTTACCACTATGTATGGCGGTTGCACTTGAAACTTCTGCAATATACTCAGGTTTTTTTCCTATAATGTCAGTGAATAGTGTTTCATACGTTTTGACCAAAGGTATATTCTCACAATGAACAAGTGCATATTTCTCAATGCCTTGTTCTTGAAGATCTCTTTTAATATGTTTGACAATTTTTTTAGTAATTCCTTTTTGAGATAATGCGAATCCAAATGCGGTGCCTTTGCCTTGTTTATCAATAGCCATAATAGGTCTAATACCAAGTGCCATACCAATATTACCAACCGCTTTAGGTAATCGTCCACTCATTGTGGCATATTTAAATGTTTCAAGACAAACTAAAATTTCAGATCTCGCTTTTTCATCATTTATAATCTCTTTGATTTCTGTTAATGATTTTTGTTGTTGGACTAACTCTACAGCATGTTTGACGAGTAAACCTTCTGCAGCAGAATTGGTCAAACTATCAATATGAACAATTTCTTTACCTAATGATTGTAAGTTTTTAACTTCTGCTTGAATAACTTCATAGGTAGCACTAAGCTTGGAAGATACACTAATGACCACTATTTTTTGATACACACCAAATAGTTTATCAAACAAATCTTTCACATTTTTAGAACTTGGCGTGGCTGTTGTTGGATATTCGATACCCTTATCAATTAAACCAAACAAAATAGTGTTGTTAATCGTCAGTTTATCTAAATAATTCACATTTTCAATCATGACATTAATAGGTAAGACCGAAACATCATTGATTAATAAATAATTTTGATCAATATCGCATATAGAATCTGTAACAATTACAGTATCGTATTTCGTTTGTTTCATTTTAATATCGAGTGTCATATCATCTACTTTTTGTGCAATGATATGGCCAAATCCACTTAATACTTGGAATACATTTGAAGGTTCATTCGTGTGAATATGAACACGAAACATCGTCGCACCAACAGCAACAATCAAACTATCACCATAACCTTGAAGCGCTTTTAATATCTCATCTTCTTTTTGATTATTGTGTGAAACAAGTCCTTCTGTACAATAACGATAAAGGCCGATATCGTCTTCAGAATGATCATGTTCAATAATAATTTCTTCAAATGATTCTTGTTCTAATTGTTCTGCATTGAAATAACTATTTATACCTTCTAAAAATGTCACAAAACCCAAAGCACCGCTATCAATCACATCACGTTTTTTTAAGACTTCAAGTTGTTCTTTTGTTTCATCTAGAGCTATTTTAGCTTTTGCGTATGCATGAAGGAAGAAATCTCTATTAGACGTTGCTTGTTTGTAATATTCAAGTAGGTTATTTGCCCATGATTTCATCACGGTTAAAATCGTACCTTCAACTGGTTGGCTTAATGAATGATACGTGTGTTCAACACTATCGTTTGCCATCATTGCAAACCGTTCCAACGACACTTCATCATCACCAGCTGATGATAAGCGAAGCCCATTGATGAACTGTGCGAAAATAATACCACTATTTCCTCTAGCACCAATCAATGCTGCATTACTAATTGAATCCAATGTCACGTGAAAAGACGGTTTTGAAACTGATTCAGTCATAATCGTCTGAAGTGTCATTGCTAAATTATTTCCTGTATCACCATCCGGTACAGGAAATACGTTAATATCATTTAAAATTTTTCTTTTTCTGGAAATAAATGTCGCACCATACTTAAACATTTGATACAAATCATTGCCATTTAGATACATCATAAACTCCTTTTAACGATTTATTCACCTATATTATATCAAATATAATCAATCAATAAACTAACATGCATTAAATAAAAAGACTGAATATCTCAGCCTTATTAAAAAACTACTTATTTATGATAGACCAATTCAGCAAATTGACCATAGTGATTAATCTTTTGTAAATGCCATTTTTTTAAACCATCTTGTTGCGTAAACAAGGGAATACCAGACCCAAGTAGCACTGGTGCTATTTGAATCATCATGACATCGACTAAGTCGTGGTCTAGTAATGGTGCTAAGATACTATTACCACCAATGATCCAAATATTTTTATCTATAGGTAAGTCACTAACAAATGTAGCTACATCACCATTTACTGGTTTAAATTGGTTTAGCGGGAGATCTTTACTATGCGTGAAAACGTAGTTAGTCGTTGTAGAATAAATAGTATCTTTCTCTTCAATAGTTGCAATAAAATCAAATGTTTTTTTGCCCATAATCGTTATATCCATTTTTTGGTAAAAACTGTCATATTCAGTTTCTTCTGTAGTACCCACTTCAAATAACCAGTCTAACTTGTGATTCTTATCAGCTAAATAACCATCCAAAGTGATGCATCCATAAAAGTAAACACTCATATAAACACCTCTTTATTTTAATTCCAGTAATGTGACACTTTCAACTTGCGTCGAGTGCTCCATATTGCTTGAAAATGGGGTGTTGTGTGTACTCAAGAAACATAAATATGGCACTTTTTATGTTTACTCACACAGGCACAGAAAAACCAAGGTAACATATTTTATACTTATAATATATTGACCCTTACATCAACCATTCTCTTATTTTATGTAGGGAAATAACAATAGCAATCTCATTAAATGGTTACATTTTTTGATATATTACCTCTGTTTATACAAGCATAACTCATACTTGCAAAAATTCTTACACATAAAGTTGTTGTCATAAAAAAGTGCACGCAGTTAGTGTAGTCACAACTGCTACTAATGTTACTAAACTTAATAATTTTCTCATTTTACATTCTCCTTTTTTCATATCGTTGCAGTTAGATTTTACTAATAAGTTAATAAATTGTAAAGTGTATCTGTAATCTTTCTAAATATCGTTACAAGTAAGATTTACGAATAAGTCTATGAATAAGAAGTTACAAACTTGAGGGTAAAAGGGGGTTGCTAGTATTAATTGCGATACAATGCGTACTGCACCACCAATGATCATCGATAAATATAATGTTTCGATTACCTCCAATGTTGAAATAATCAGAAAACAGTTTCAAGACTGAGTAAATAGAAAGCTGAAATTTAGCTAAACTAATACGCAAGTCACAATTAGATCGCCGTATTTGCATAATATGATGATTCTTACTTCTCAATCAATTTATACTAGCTAGTTGATAACGCGGATAATTAAAAAAGGAATTGTATAAAGATAATCATTCTCGGACAAGGATCAAATATACCTTTTTGGAAACGAATACAAGGATACATAAAAATTAGTTTGAAGCATACATATAAAAATATTGAATAAACCTCTGAGATATATTTTCAGAGGTTAAATTTATATGTGGTAACACTTCGTAGTGTATTTAACAATACCTTCGAGTCACTCAATATAATAATTCAAAACTATCACTACTCAAAATGGATTGTTGAGAAATTCTTAGAAATTCTTAAAGTGTATTAAAGAATCTCTCTATTTGTCTTATAATCCAAATAATTCCATTTAATCGTGGATTAAATACAGATTTCAAATTTTATTGTGTTCTTCAAAGTTCAAAGCTTAAAGGATTACATGCTTCGTTTATAGCAGATATTAACTCTTTTTCAACCTGTAATGCTATATCAGATAAACTATCATCAGAAAGTATGTTCATTAGTTTTGTTGGTTTTATTAACCCTACAAACACTTGAGATTTTTCCTCATATATCACTATCTTACATGGTAGCAGGAAACCCATTACTAGGTTTTTATCCAAAACATTTTTTGCCTGTTTCGGATTACATACTTCAAGAATCTTAAAGTTACTCTCAAAATCATAACCCTTTTCGTGTAATTTGTCCTTAAAATTCAACTCCCAAAGTACTCCGAATTGGTGATGTTGTAAAGAGTTTTTCAAGTTGTCGGTTACATTATCAAAATCCATATTGTTGCGAACTTTGTTAATGTATGTGGTATCGTTTAGATCTAAAAATTTGTTTTCCATTTAATACTCCTTTCATTCTGTAAAATCATTCTAGTGAAAATATACACCGTATATACTATTCTCCTGTGTTGACACTTCTGAATAATCATTTATTTTATTAAAATCAGAATAAGAACTCTTAATAGTATTATTATCCTTCATTAAGATTATACTAAAAATAAGAGCCACAAATAATAATGAAGTGCCAATGAGTACGTTTCTTAAAAATCTGTCTTTCTTCATATAGTGTCTTGTCCCTTCTTAGGCGCAAAATTTTTATAAAGTACTGTAATTTTTAAGTCATTGGTTACCATATAATTTCCTATAATAACTCGATCCTTGTTTATATATTTAGACCTCCATATTTTTATTCTTTTTCTTAGCATATAATTCTCCTTTCTTTTTTTTGTACAATAGAGCTTAACTTATAAATAACTTCAGCTTGTAGTGTTTGGGTTAGTCTTAATCACTTGACATTGATTTATACAACCTGAAGATTAACTGCTTATGTTTTTTTTGATGTGTTTTAAACATACATTTTATCATTGTATCATTTGGCAACGATTATCTCTTCCTTATATATAAGGATCAATAGTTCACCGATGACTGTCCTTTACTCAGCTCTCTTTCTTAAATATCAAACTTATGGCATAACCTGAAACTCCTAAGGTAAGAAAAACATCAGCTAAATTGAAAACTGGGAAGTCATAACCAAAGACAAGGAAATCTAAATAATCAATAACATAACTCAATAGAATCCTATTTATGAAATTACCTAAACTTCCGGATATCAAAAGTATCATTGAAATTGTAAGTAATTTTTCATTCTTAAAATCACCATGTTTTATCAAAACAAACGTAAAAATAACTAAAGAAATCACTGTAATTATTATTAAGAAAGTCATTCGACCTTGAAATAGTCCCCATGCTGCTCCTTCGTTTTTAGTGTATGTAATAGTAAATAGATCCTGAATAATAACAACTTTTTGATATATGTTAATACTC
Source organism: Acholeplasmataceae bacterium (assembly GCA_963675245.1). Classification (GTDB taxonomy): domain Bacteria; phylum Bacillota_I; class Bacilli_A; order Acholeplasmatales; family Acholeplasmataceae; genus WOFB19. The sequence goes on from OY775910.1 coordinate 1,598,547, forward strand.
ACAGTTATAAAATGTTTTACCTGTTGTTCAATAGTTACCAAAACTGTAATAATTAATAAATATATAACGTATTTTTTCATGTTTATCCTCAAATTGAATAGCTCTCTCACAAGTGTCCTTCATTTTTGAACCAATTATTTTAGTTGCAAGTTAAACTATTTTAATCTTTCTTTGTATAAATTGTTGTTTCTCTTCATCGTTGATTGAATATAACAAGCTTTATTTTTACTACTATCCTAAAACTCGATCATTATGAATTGAAAATTTCTTTTCATTATACCTCAATACTCTCATGGCATTAAATATGGCAATTATTGAAACTCCTACATCTGCAATGACAGCTTCCCACATTGTTGCGATACCAACAGCACCTAGTGTCTTGTCATTATGGACTTTATCACTGTTTTTGATAACCTCTAGACTAACTTTACTACAACCTCTTGACTAACTTTACTATAAATAATGCTAAAAGTTCATATTTTATTTATATATTAATTTTTCACAACTAATTCATACTATTCTCATTGAGGTGGTTCTCAATTATTGAAATTTTATCTTTTCTATTCATAGCTTTATAAGCTTTTAGCCATTCTTCTAAAGAAGATAAATAAATGGTAACTCCTTGTATCTTTATTTCATCAGTTGATGATGAATCATCGAATGTATATAAGCTACCATCTGTACTGATTTTAAAACTGCTTTCTCAATTGCAAATTGCGTTATAGCCTGTGTGATTTGAGCATTCACATAAGCCTTTGATGCAGCATTTACATTATTAGCCACTTTACCTATTGTGGATTGTCTTGTCATTACGGAGTTTTACTCTAAAATCACTCGTGTTCGACGGAGTTTTACTCTGTTTCCAACGGAGTTTTACTCATTTTCGGATGGAGTTGCTTTTTGTCTAAGGTATTGAGGGCTAATACAATTTTAGCACCCCGACCTTTAAATCGTGTAAATATTTTAGCACCCTAGTGTTATATCGTGCAATTTTTTAGCACCCTTGCGTCAAATCGTGTAAAAGTTTAGCACCCCTAAATTATGGCTTAATGAAGCTGTTTTTATTAGAGACTTGTTAAAAAAACATAGCCTTAAATTGAATAAACTCTAATAAGTTAGTATAATTTAAGTTAATTATTTATTTTATAGTTATATTTGAGTACCCTCATTGCATTTAGTACTGCTAATAATGATACTCCGACATCAGCAATCACGGCTTCCCACATAGTTGCAATTCCGATAGCTCCTAAGGCTAAAAACAGGAATTTAACTCCTAATGCGAAGTATATATTTTGCCAAACAATCTTTCTGGTTCTCTTTGCCACAAAGACCGCAGTACCTATCTTAGAAGGTTCATCATTCATAATCACGACATCAGCTACATCGATGGCTGCATCGGCACCGAGTCCACCCATAGCAATTCCAATATCAGCTCTCGCTAATACTGGTGTATCGTTGATACCATCACCTACAAAGAACAGCTTCCCTCTGCTCGATTTTTGGAGTAATAACTTCTCTACAATATTGAGCTTATCTTCAGGCAACAATTCGCTATGAATTTCATCGATATCTAACTCTTGTCCAACTGTATCAGCAACTAATTTCTTATCACCAGTTAGCATGACAGTTTTTTTAATGCCTAATGATTTCAACATTTTGATAGCTGCTTTTGAGTCTTTCTTTATCTGATCTGAGACAACAATATTTCCAACATATTTTCCATTGATAGCGATGTATATAATTGAACCCAACGAAACAGATTCCTTGAATTCAACACCTTCTCTTTTCATCAATCTAGCATTCCCGATTGCAATGATATCATTTTGATAAGTTGCTTTTACACCGTGTCCAGATATTTCTTCAACATCAGTTATTAAACTTTGATCTATTTCTTTATTGTATTTATTGACGACTGAGACAGCGATAGGATGATTAGAAAAACTTTCCACATAAGCTGCTTTTTCGAGCAACTCTTCTTGTGTTGCACCATTAGCTGTATTGATTTCAGTCACTGTAAACGTTCCCTCAGTCAATGTGCCAGTCTTATCAAAAACTGCAATCTCAATGTTATTTAATGCTTCTAGGTAGTTTCCACCTTTAACTAAGATACCATTTCTTGATGCAGCTCCAATACCACCAAAGAAACCAAGCGGAATCGATACAACGAGTGCACATGGACACGAAATAACTAAGAATATAAGTGCTCTGTAGATCCATTCCTCAAAAGTTGCACCTTGTATAACGAGTGGTGGTATTACCGCAATCAAAACAGCCAACGAAGTGACAATTGGAGTATATACTCGTGCAAATTTAGTGATAAAATTCTCGGTTGGTGCTTTTTTGCTGGTTGCATTTTCAACCATTTCAAGTACCTTAGAAACAGTTGATTCGCTTGCGAGTTTGGTAACTTTAACGGTCAATAAACCATTGATATTAATACAACCAGAGAGTACCATCTCACCTTTTGTAACATTTACAGGCACAGATTCTCCTGTTAGAATTTTTGTGTCAATTGTGGAATCTCCTGACAACACTTCACCATCAAGCGGAATTCTTTCGCCTGGTTTAATGATCATTATCTCTCCAGTTTGAACGTCTTCAACACGCATTTCCACAGAAGTGTTGCCTTTTTTAATCGTTGCGACATCAGGTCTGATTGACATCAATTTTTTTATGGATCTTCTGGATCGATTGACTGCTACGTCTTGGAAAAATTCACCGACCTTATAAAAAATCATAACTGCAACTGCTTCAGGATGCTCTCCAATAGCAAATGCACCCATAGTTGCTATCGTCATTAAGAAGTTTTCATCGAACACCTTACCTCGATATATGTTATTGACTGCCTTCAGTACAACTTCTCCACCGATGATGAAATAACTTAGTATAAGTAATACATAACGAAAAACCGTTCCTTCAGCAATCAATAATCCTCCAATAAATAGTAAGATACCTATACCGAAGATGATTAAATCTTTCGTCATTGATGATTCTTCATCCACGTGATCTTCATTCTTCACATTTGATTGTGCTATCGTTACGCCAGGCTCAATTTTATCAATAATTTTTTGAACCTTTTCTTCTATACGTTTTTGATCTAGCGAATTTTTGAATTGAAGTGTCAGTTTTTTTGCTAGAAAATCAATGTTGGCACCTAAAATTCCTTCGGTTTTGTTTAATTTTTCTTCTATCTTAGCCGCACAATTTGCACAGTCTAAACCATCTATAGTATAAATGACATTTGGGGTTAGTTCACATACCTCGACATCACCCTCTTCATCTTTCACAATTTTTTTAATCGTGTCAAATAGTCTTGCGGTATCAGTTGAATCCGTAACTTTTACCTTGATTTCTTTTGTAACAAAGTTTAAATAGCCTTCTTCAACTCCGTTTAACTTCTTTATCTTTTGTTCAATCTTATCTGCACAACTCGCACAGCTTATTTCTGATAAACTATATTTAATCTCTTTCATGTTTTTTCTCCATTCTATTTATGTTTGATATGATTCATTGCTTGTGTAATTAACACATGGACGTGGTCATCGTCAAGCGAGTAATAAACAACATTTCCCTCTTTTCGGTATTTAACCAAACGATTCTCTCTTAAGGTTTTCAATTGATGTGAGACAGCGGACTGACTGACATTGATCACAGCAGACAGATCGCACACACACAACTCGGTTTCTTTTAATGCCAATACGATTTTCATTCTTGTGGGATCGCTAAATGTTTTGAAGAACAAAGTTAGCAGTGAAATAGATTCATTATCTAGTAAGTTTTTATGGGCTATTTCTATTTTTTCAGGGTGAAGAACATTACATTCACAAAACTCTATTATATCTTTTTGATCCATACTAATCTCCTATCTATATGAGTGCTCATTCATATAGGTATATTATATCACAACAAAATAAGCAGTCAATGAAATTACACCGGTTTTGAACGATAATAAGTTTTTGTTGTTACTACCATGTTGAATTAAATATGTTGCGTAAGACAACCATTCGGACAAAAAAGGTCATTTTTCATCAAAAAATATGTTCCCACAATGGACGAAATTTGCACACATAGACAAAAAAAGCCATCGGATACCTATGAAGGTCATCTGATGGCTGATTTTTATTAAGTTGGGTTAAATATAGAGTGCTGTCAAGTATGTGTCAAGTATATAACAAGTGCTATTTTAATGAAAGCAACGTGATAGACTCTACATGCGCAGTAAAGGGAAACATATCAATAGGTGTCGTTTCATCTAAGACATAATCAGATGATAAAGATGCGATGTCTTTTGCTAAGGTAGATGGATTACAAGACCCATAAACGATGCGGTTAGGTTTAAATTGCTTAATTAATGCAATCGTATCTTCGCCTAAACCGACTCTTGGAGGATCAAAAAACATCACGTCTATCTTTTCGCTTTTAAGTGTCTTTAGTGCCTGATCAAACGTATCTTTGATTACTTTGACATTATGTATGCTATTTTCTTTTAAACTCTGATTTGCGCTATTAACAGACGCTTGATTCACTTCTATTGCGTACACTAGTTGACAATGCTCTGCGATATAATGTGATATCGGAGCAGATCCTGCATAAGCGTCTATAACGATATCAGAAGGTTTAAGTTTCGCCACGTCTCTCATCGTTTTAAAAAAGACATCGGCTTGTTTTGAGTTTAATTGGAAAAATGATTCTGGTTCTAAGACATAAGTAAATTTACCAAGTACTTCGTGTATGATATCCTGCCCCTTAACTTTTGCTAAAGAATCATTAAAAAATTCTCTTGATTCATTATCCTCAATGACACGAAATACAGATTTGACCATTGGTTCTTTTTCCATCAGTAAGGATGCTAATTGGGGTAATCTATTTGGTAATTTTTTGCATGTAAATGTCACTTGAGCTTCATCTTTTGATGTGACTCTTACGATGACATTCGTAATGAATCCTTTACGATATTTTTGATCAAATGCATCTATATCAACTTCACCCATTAAATCAATAATTGTATTTAAGATATGATTTACGCGGTCATCTTGAACTGGACAATCTTTAATTGGTACAAATTTATTCCCACCAGATGCATACATACCTATTTTATTCTGTTTTGTTTTTCTTACAGGAAGTGATGCCTTATTTCTGTAATGCGTAGGATCTTCCATACCTAATGTCTCTTTAACCCGTTCTTGGTTAAGTTTAAATGGTAAATACCGATTAAACGCTTGAATAATCATTTGTCTTTTTTCGATCAATGTTTTTTGATAACTAAGATGTTGTAACTGGCAGCCTCCACAGGTTTCATAAACAGGACAAAAAGGTTTCACCCTATCCTTGCTCGCTTTTTTTATACTCACTAATTCTGCGATAGCACGATTATTAAATACTTGTGTAATTCTCGCTTCTACCCGTTCATTTGGTAATGCACCTGTGACGAATATAGCGAGTTTTCTATCATAACCGATTCCTTCACCATTAATACCAAGTCGTTTGATTTCTAACGTGATGAGATCGCCTTCATTCAAATGCTGAGCATTCATAAATTTCTATACCTTTCTTGATTCAAAGTTTTGACGCGATAAATAAAATCCGATATGGATTAAGACCCAACTTAATACATAACTGATTAAGCTATAAAGTGGTAGTGTTTGATAAGCTTCTGGATAGAAGATAATGACTGCATCAATCATGAACCCGAAATTAAGAAAAACAATCACCATAAGCTGTGTAAATAATTCATACTTTTTTTCTCTAAATAAAAATAACAAACCATATAACAATACCCAAATCAGTGCAGCACCTTGTAAAATACTCCCGATAAGCATAACGACACCACCCCAACCACGTCCGATATTGATCATCGTGAGTACAATGGTGAATGCGTCATAAAAAAAGATGGGTAATAATATGATAGGTTTGAGTTTTTTCCTCATACTTAGCACTGCTAAATAAATAAGTGGTGCAATCATACCAATCAAAATGATACTAAAAGATACCCAATCAGTCGATAATCCACCAAATAGCTGACCAATAGGCATCGGTAATAATACAAGTGATAAAGATAATCCAAAAAACCAAATGGACATATAAAATAAATACTTGTTAGTGATGATTGGTTTTTGATGGTTTATTGGTTTGTTCATCATATTCACCTCATCTTTAGTATATCAAAACTTTAGAAAAAAGGTCATATCAATTGATATGACCCAATGATTATTCGTGTCTGAGAACTTCTCTCGCAATCATCACTTCTTCATTTGTTGGAATGATTATCACTTTTACTTTAGAATCTGGAGTGGAAATCACATGTTCACCACGTTTATTATTTTCAGCATCATCAAGCTTTGTCCCTAAAACGCCTAAACGTTTCACAACAGCTTCTCTAAAGTCTGGTGCATTTTCACCAATACCTGCTGTGAAGATAATCGCGTCTAATCCACCCATGTATACATAATATGATCCTATATAATCAGCAATACGCTTTGCTTGAATTTCTTGTGCCAAGAGTGCTCTATGATTACCAGCTTCAATAGCAGTTGAAATATCTCTTGCATCATTTGTGAGTCCTGATACCCCTAAATAACCTGAATTGCGGTTAAGATCATCTAATACTGATTCATAACTACGATTTTCTTTATCAGCAATAAACTTTAACAAAGATGGATCTACATTTCCACTTCTTGTTCCCATCGGAATACCTTCAAGTGGGGTCAATCCCATGGACGTATCAACAGATTTACCACCATCAATGGCACATAATGATGCACCGTTACCTAAGTGACATACTATCAATTTCGCATTATTATTACCAAGTAATTCATAAGCTCTTTGACTGACAAATTGATGTGATGTGCCATGAAACCCATACTTTCTCACATGATAATTTTGATACCATTCATATGGCGTTGCATATAGATATGCATCTTCTTTCATACTCGCATGGAATGTTGTATCAAATACGGCTACCTGTATAACATCAGGGAGTGCTTTGCGAAAAGCTTCAATACCTGTAATATTGGCAGGATTATGAAGTGGTGCTAAATCATTTAAACTTCTAATTTGTTCGACAACTTCATCTGTAATAACAGTAGAATCCTTAAATATTTCACCGCCTTGTACAACACGATGTCCCACACCATTAATGTCATTTAGTGAGTCGATAATTTTATAATCAACTAACCCATCGAGCAATAAATGCACGGCAACTTTATGATCAGGTATGCTTGTTTCTGTAACAACCTTTTCACCATTGACTTCAATTTTAAATACAGCATTTTCATAACCAATTCTTTCAACTAATCCAGACGTAATAACACGCTCTTCTGGCATGTCTAAAAGCTGGAATTTAAGTGATGAACTACCAGCGTTCACTGCTACTATTTTCATTATTTAACTCCTTTATATTAAGTCCATTACTATCATACACGATTTCTATTGAATTATCAATAGTATGAACTTTTATTCATATTAATATAGAAAGACATAATAAGCTATAAATTGTAAGATGGTCCCAAGAGCAACAAATAAATGCCAAATAAAGTGGAAATATTTAACTTTAGGGAACGCATAAAAGGCAACACCTATTGAATAAGCAATACCACCTGATAAAACGAGCCAAAATGATTCTACACGCCATTCAAAAAGTTGTCTAATAAAGATTAACCCACTCCATCCCATAGCTAAAAAGATGGTCGAATGTAGCCAATTTAACTTCTTAATCCAAATCGATTTGAATACAATTCCAATAACGATTAATATCCATTGCACAATAAACATAAATAACCCTAAACCGATTTGACCAAGAAACGGTTCTTGAAGATCCGGTAACAATAAAAGTGGTGGTACAAAACTTGCACCAATTAAAATATAAATCGATAAATGATCAAACCGTCTAAAGACACCTTTTGCAGTTTCATGACTTAATGCGTGATAAAGGGTTGACATGGTATATAAATTGATGATACCTACACCAAAGAATATGCTTGCCATAATCTCATATCCCGTATTACTTTTTAGCAATAATAATACAAGCGCTACTATACCAAAAAGAGCCATTACCCCATGGCTCACTGAATTGGCAATCTCTTCACCTAATGTTTGTCTTTTTGAATCTTTCATGTTAGTCCTCCGTGATGAATTGATCTAGAAAATCTTTTCCTTTATGAGATTCGGGTTCTTCCGTATACAAGCCCTTAAATCCCTGTTGTCGAGCAACTTCATATGCCACTAAAGCGACTGCATTAGATAAATTAATGCTTCTCACTTTATCAGTTGTAGGGATGCGATAGCATCGATCTAGATTAGCAGCTAATAAATGACGATCAACACCTGTTGATTCCTTACCAAAGATTAAATAAATATCATCTTCAATGGTTTGATAATCAAAATCAGTATATGTCTTTTTACCATAGCGTGTCAAGAAAAAATAAACGCCGCTATTTTTTGATTTAAAATCATCAAAATCGTCATAAACAACATAATCCAAAAATTCATAATAATCAAGCGCACTACGCCTAATTCTTTTTTCATCCAATCTAAATCCTAATGGTTCAATTAAGTGCAACTTCGCACCTAACGCGACACAAGTCCGCATAATGTTTCCTGTATTTTGAGGAATTTCAGGTTCGTATAATACAATATGCAACATCTTATTTATGTTCCTTTAATAACGTTTGTTTCATCTGCCATAATTTCTCTGATAAATCGACATAATAATGATGGGGATTATCAAAACGTTTAACTTCCGGCCATTGTTGTGATAAAGCTTTTTTATGATAACTTCTAATTTCTTTTAAAGTCGGTTTTTTATATACAAGTTTACCCGTTTTAAAAATAGGTTGTAATAAAGCTTCAATTTTATAGTTTTCTATGTCTTTTGCTTTATACGTATAAATCGGGTCAAATAAGTGGTAAGGTTTAGATGTATCTATTTCTTCATCATGAAGTGTGATGACATCTGCTTCTGCCATACAGTTTTCATCATAGAAACGATAAACCTGTTTGAATCCAGGTGTCGTTGTCTTTTCGTTATTTTCTGATATTTTAATTTTAGGTATAATCACATGATCTGTTTCGATCGCAGCTAGTTTAAAGACACCACCAAAAACTGCTTCTGATCTTGCTGTGACTAAACGTTCTCCAACACCAAATGAATCTATTTCAGCACCTTGGTGAATAAGTGCTCTGATCAAATGTTCATCAAGCGAATTGGAAACCGTGATTTTAACATCTTCTAATCCTGCTTCCTTCAACATTCTTCTAGCTGTTTTTGTAAGATATGTTAAATCACCACTATCTAAACGAATACCTTTTAATCGTTTACCCATGGGTTCTAATACTTCTTTAGCAATTTTAATCGCATTTGGAATGCCTGATTTCAACGTATTATACGTATCCACAAGTAACACGGTATTATCAGGATAAGCGCGTGCATATGCTTTAAACGCTTCATATTCAGTATCATAGAGTTGAACGAAGCTGTGTGCCATTGTTCCTAAAGCAGGAATCTGATATGCATAATCAGCATATGTGTTTGATGAGCCAATCGCACCTGCAATATAGGCTGCTCTCGCACCATAAATAGCTGCATCATAACCATGAGCTCTTCTTGCCCCAAATTCTAAGATAGCCCTTCCTTTAGCTGCATGTACAATCCTGGATGCTTTAGTTGCAATAAGCGATTGGTGATTGATTGTCAACAAAATCATAGTCTCAACGAGCTGACATTCAATAATTGGACCTCTAATAACCAAAAGTGGCTCATGTGGGAAGACTGGTGTTCCTTCTTTCATAGCATATACGTCTGAACTAAACTTGAATGTTTCCAAGTATGCTAAGAATTTTTCATCAAATATTTTCTTTTGTCTTAAAAAGTCAATTTCATCTTTATCAAATGATAAATGTTCTAAATAGTCAATGACTTGTTCTAAACCAGCGAAAACTGCATAACCACCTTTATCAGGAACTGATCTAAAAAAAACATCAAAAACAGCTATTTGATTTATCTTGCCATCTTTAAAGTATCCATTCGCCATGGTTAGTTCATAAAAATCCATCAATAAATCTAATTTTCTATGTCCCATAGTTGCCTCCTTATTGCACTTACTATTCTAACACTTTTTCACCTATTTTTGGTAAAATAGATATAGAATTGAGGCACACATATGATTATCATACTTTCTCCAGCTAAAACCTTCAACTTTGTTGCTAGTCCCTATGATACAATACCTGTATTTATAGACGATGCTCATTCACTTATTAAACAGTTACAAACAAGACCTATAAAGCGCTTAATGGCTGAGATGAAAATCTCTCGATCTTTAGCTGAAAAAACTAAAGCATTATACATGTCTTTTGGACACTTGAAAACATCTGCGATTCATGGCTATAATGGTCATCAATATCGTCACTTTGATGTCTCTTCTTTAGAAGATAGTGGTTTAAAAGAAAACATCAAATGTATCTATATTTTATCTGGACTTTATGGCCTAGTTAAAGCCTATGATGGTATTTCTCCTTATCGATTAGAAATGAAAGATAAGACTATATTTAACCTTTATGAATATTGGCAACCCAAACTACATGAATTCATTAAAAATACATTTAAAAATGAACTTATTTATAATTTAGCCAGTGATGAATATGGTCAGTTAATTAAAGATTTAAAAAATGTCATTACGATTCAATTTTTTATGTTTAAACATGGTAAACTTTCGATACATTCGATGGAAGCAAAACGTATGCGTGGTTTATTCGCAAGATATCTTGTAATGTATCCTCATGTCGATATCAAAGGCATTAAACTTGAAGGTTATACCTATAGCATATTACATTCTACTTCTACAAACTATATATTTATAAGGACAATCATATGAAACGAATTTTGAGAATGGTTTTAAGTCGAACATCATTAATCGGTATATTGCTACTGCTTCAATTAGCACTTTTTTTTGTTCTTATATACTATTTATCTGGTATTCCTTATGTCAGTATTGGTCTTTATGTGGTTTCAACATTAATTGTTATCTATTTAGTGTATCGTGAGGAAAATCCCATTTATAAAATGTCATGGATTGTTCCGATTCTTGTGTTTCCACTTTTTGGCGGATTATTTTATTTGTTTTATCGTTCAATCAATATCTCAAATTCGGTTAAACAACAATTTATGGAACTAGAAATCAGTAGAGCATCACATGTTGTCCTTCCATCACCATCTGATCAAAATGCATTTCGTTATCTTGATCGATATTATTGGCCAGCATATAAGCATACAGAAACAACCTTTTTGGATTCAGGTGAAAGATTATTTGATGAATTGAAAAATGAACTTAAAAAAGCGAAACATTTTATACTCTTAGAATTCTTTATCATCAGTCCTGGTAAAATGTGGGATGATATTCTTGATATATTAAAAGAAAAGGCTCAACAAGGGGTAGAAATCAAACTTATATATGATGATTTCGGGTCATATCGTTTACCTTATAAGTACCCTAATCAACTTAAAAAATTAGGTATTGAAGCTTATCAATTTAATAAAATGAGAATGCATATTAACTTCGCAATGAACTATAGAGATCATAGAAAAATAGTTGTTATTGATAATAATGTTGCATTTACTGGTGGTACAAATATTGGTGATGAATATATTAATTTAGAACACCCTTTTGGTCATTGGCAAGATGCAGGTATTAAGTTACAGGGTGCTGCGGTTTGGTCACTCACAGTTGCATTCTTATTGACTTTACAGTTTATCACACGCAAAAAGCCAGACTTTGATCTTTATAATCTTAAACCTAAACCTGCTAAGTCAACTGGGCTAGTTGCACCTTTTACAGATGGTCCAATCAATGGTGAATTGGTCACTAAAAATATTTATTTGTCGTTAATTACAACAGCAAAAAAAGAAATATTAATCACGACTCCTTATCTTATCATCGACTATGAACTATCTGAAGCCTTAAAACTCGCTGTTAAAAGTGGTGTGATAGTTAAAATAGTTATTCCCCATATACCAGATAAAAAACTGGTTTATATGGTGACAGAAACATATGCAAATGAACTGGTTTCTGCAGGTGTCGAAATCTATCGTTATAAACCAGGATTTATTCACTCTAAAATGATGATTATCGATCGTCAATATGCCTTTATAGGAACTGCTAATTTCGATTTCAGAAGTCTTTATTTACACTTTGAAAATAACGTCTACTTATATCAAGTGCCTGCCATTAATGATATGGTGACTTACATGCATCAAGTGATTGAGAAGAGCGTACTTATCGATCAGTTGAGTCATCGAAATATATTCTATCGTATGATGCAAGTGGTCCTTAGAGGCTTTGCTACATTATTCTAATAAAAAAAAGTTGATGCTCTCCTATTCATCAACTCTTTTTTTTGTCACCATTATGTATATGACATAACGCGATTTAAAAACTGTTTTGTACGTTCTTCTTTGGGATGTCCGAATATTTTTTCCGGTGAACCTTCTTCTAATATTTGTCCTTCATTTAGAAATAAAATCCGATCCGAAACTTCTTTAGCAAATGCCATTTCATGTGTCACTATTACCATCGTCATACCCTCTTCTCGAAGGGTTTTAATCACGGATAGTACATCACCGACCATCTCAGGATCAAGTGCGGAAGTTGGTTCATCAAACAACATGATTTTTGGTTGCATACATAGTGCTCTTGCAATCGCGACTCTTTGTTTCTGACCACCTGATAACTGTCTTACGTCACTATACATGAATGGTTCTAAACCTACTTTTGTAAGATAGATTTTTGCACGTTCTTCAGCTTCTTCTTTTGACAATCCTAATCTGAGCATTGGGCTCATTGTACAATTACCCATCACATTTAAATTAGGAAACAAATTAAATTGTTGAAAAACCATACCCATATGTTCACGTAAACGATCGACATCAGTTTGTGGATCCATTAAATCTTGATCTTCGAAATAGATATGTCCATCATCTGGTTCATTCAACAGATTCAAACAACGTAAAAGCGTTGTTTTACCTGAACCTGAAGCACCAATTAATGTGATCACTTCTTGTTTATTTAGTGTAAGACTAACCCCTTTCAACACTTCTTGATCACCAAATCTCTTTGTCAGATTAACAGCTTCTAATATGCCATTCATGCTTTCACCACCTTTGCTGTATTATCAAGTCTACGTGTTAAATAATTAATGAGCTTACTTGATAAATAAGTGATGATTAAATAAAGAACAGCAGCAATAATAAATGCTTCAAAATAACGATATGTTGAAGATGCGCTTTGTCTTACAGAGTAAAATAAATCTACAACTGATATGACTGATAAAACCGCAGTATCTTTTAAGTTGACAACGAATTCATTACCGATACCTGGTAGTGAATTTTTAATCGCTTGTGGCCAAATGACTTTTCGCATTGCTTGATTTCTGGATAAACCAAGAGTTCTAGCCGCTTCCATTTGACCAGGATCAACAGAACTCACACCACCTCTAAACACTTCTGAAATATATGCTGTTGTATTTAATGTCACAATAATTAGACCTGCCGGCAGTGGGCTCCACCAAGGAAAAATACCTAATGAAGCGACACCATAATAGATCACCATCGCCTGAACAATCATAGGTGTACCACGGAATACCGTGACATATATATTACCAAGACGAATCAAAGTGCCTTTAAGAATCTTCTTAAATCGAGAATCGCGTTTCTTATCAATCTCAATCAATCTCATCTGTGTTAATCCCATAGCAATTAAGAAACCACCTAAAGTACCAACAACAGATAAGACGATTGTGATCAACAAACCATATAAAATGATTTGATAATAATTTTGAATCAGGTAGATGATCGTGCCGATTACGTCACCTTGCGCCGGTAACCCTACTAGCACGTTTATCATATTATTCTCCAGGTTGTCTATCTAATGCTGCTAACATCCAAGCTTCTCGTGTTTCTGTCGTAAGCGTTGCTAAAACACCATTGATGGCATCAAGTAAATCTGTGTCACCTTGTCTCATTGCAACTGCTGATGTCACATCTGCTTCTGATACGACAAAACCATTTCCTTCACTAAATTCAACATAAGTTAAATCTGAGTTAGCTTGTGTAATACCCATCGCAACTGGTAATTCTGCAATGAACGCATCTGCTTCACCACTTCTTACTGATTGTGTAATCGCATTGTAAGAATCAAGTGGTGTCCCATGATCAACATCAGTAATTTGATCAATTAAGTCATCTTGTAAAGTACCAAGTTGCGCAATGACAGTTGCATCTGCAAAATCATCTAAAGAAGTTGCATCTGCATAAGTTGAGTCACTACGAACAACCATGACTTGTGTTGCTCTATAGTACTCTGTTGAGAATGCCACTGTTTGAGCACGTTCAGCTGTTGGACTCATACCAGCAATAATGACATCAATTTGATTTGCAATTAATGCAGGAATTAATCCATCCCATTCAATCGCTACTATTTCTAATTCTAAACCGAGTTCATCAGCAATATATGATGCCACAACAACATCATACCCATCTACATATGCACCAGCTTGTCCTGCTAGTGACACTGTGAAATCATTCGTTGCTGTAGTTGTCCAGTTATATGGCGCATAAGCAGCTTCTAATCCTACTGTTAATGTATTACCTTCAGTAACGTCATAACCGTCGCTTGTTGTACAAGCAGCAAGTGTGCCAACTAAAATGGCTGTTAAAACAAATAATATTTTCTTCATGTGAGAAGACCTCCTAATTTTTTTGACAAAAAAAGCGTCCAAGGACGCCTTCTACACTAATCAATAATTGACTTAGCTAGCGCCTCTACAAATAATGTAGGAGTGTTATAGGTGTTTCCTATAACCCCATAGATGAGATATGCCTAAGTCATCTATTCGGCGATGGTTACCTTTCCAACGTTTCATCGCATGCCTGCTCGACGTTGTACTTTGATGCATCGCTGCCTCTAAACTTTTTTTGTTCGTTGTTATAATAAAACATATTCAACCATATGTCAACAAAATATCATTAAAAAACGTTTTCATAAAATGGTTATACTATGTATAAAAAAAACCTTACAAATAAAGTAAGGTTTGTACGTTTAAATGAATTATTTGCGATAGAATCCAATGACACCTAGTAAGGATCCTACTGAAATCAATGCAAAGCTAGCAATATAACTTAAATATTTAACTGTTAAGAAACCACTTGATGAAACAAATGCTGATGTTAAGTTAACTTCTAATGCCATCAAGACAACACCTAAAAATAAAGTTAATGTAGCTAATCTAATAAAAAAGATTGAAAACCGTTTAGGTCTCGCATTTGCAAACACACCCCAAAGTAAAATCACTGCAAATAATGTCACACCTGGTGCAACCCAACCTGAAATAGCAAGTAATTGATCAATTGGACCAGATACTAAATTTACTACACTCCCAAGCCAACTTGGAGATGTTAATACATAACCAGTAAAAAATGCATTTGCTGTATAAGATTCTAAAAGAAACACTACGACTAACAAAACGGTCACAAGTACTCTAAGAACAAAACCTCTTCTAATAGCCCACACGAGGAATAATAATCCTGCAAGCATCCCTAGTCCAAAATATCCATTCACCGCTGTAGGTATTAAACCTGTTATTTGCGTAGCGATTGGTTCAACTGATTGTAAAAATGGTATATTTGATGCAACCACTAATTCTGAAGCTAAAATCACCGAAACAAGTAACATTAATAGAAAGCCTAACGTTCTAAAAATTTTACCTATTGTTTTATTGTAGACACGTTTATTCATTCACTCCACCACTTTCGTTCTATTTACACTATTCATTTTATCAAAATAAGTGTTAAACACAAAACTTTTTCGCTAGATAATGTCGTTGTTAACCGTTAAACCACTATTTTTACCACAGATTTTGACATTATTTTATATTATCATTTAAATCTTATGCTCAATCATCAAATCTTCAGGTTTATAAAGATTAAATTTTACAAATAGAAAATCAATAAACCAGACGAGTAATAATGGGGCTACAAGGGTTGCAATAATGAAGATCCAACCTAATACACTATCATACCCATAAACTCCTATAAAGACCAATTGACCAACTAATCCTGATGATCCCATACCAGCACCGCTACTAATCATTTTTGTTGGGTCAAAGATTGTAAAGACTGGATTAAACAAGAAATAGAAAATTGGAGATATAATCGCAGAAGCTATGATCGTCGGTAACCATATCATCGGTTTTTTGATAATATTTTTAAATTGCAACATGGATGTACCAAATCCAACAGATAAAACTGTAGCTAAATTATTTTTACGAACACTTTGAACTGCAAAACCAATCATTTGAACTGTACAACCAACTAATGCCGCTGCAGCTGCCGTACCATTTAAGGATATGATAATAGCTATTGCAGCGGATGATATCGGTGCGGTTAGTAACATTCCCATAATCACAGCGACCAAAATACTTGTTATAACGGGTTGTTGTTGAGCGCTGAATTTAACAAATTCTCTAATCACTTCTGTTAACCAATCAACAGGATAACTTAACACGAAAGTAAGAACACCTGCGATAATAACTCCCAACAATGGAATTAATAAAATATCAAAGTTTGTTTTTTTTCTTAAAATTAAATTCATCAATAAGTATCCTAAAACTACGACAAAATAAACAGTAAGTGGATTGCCAGGTTTTCCATAAGAAGGTAAAGCAATCCATGGATCTGCACCATAACGGATTGTAAAAGATGTAGCAATCGCTCCCATGGATGCTACGACAACCATCTTTAAACCATCTAACTTTAGACTTAAAGCAATTCCTATCCCAATTCCAATACCCATTACAGTTGATAACATAGCATAGATCGGTTCTGTAATCGCTGAAATGAAAAGCAGATTCCCTAATTGATTAATGATCACACCAATGATTAATGTTGCAAAAAATCCATAGGCCATACCATTGAGTGTTTTCATGAAGAATTGTTGTACTGGACGCTCTTTAACTCTGTTTTCTGTCATTGACTCATCATTCACTTTCTGTAAGTTTTTTGATGTAAGAGATGAAACAAATCATCCTTTCATGCTTTATTCTATCACAATTAATAAAACTTGTTTTTGTTTTAAATCAAGATATTCGTCTTCTTCTCCTTCCAAAGCCTTTCAGAATAAGATATAATGGAATAGGAAGAGGTGTTACAGTGGCAAATAAAAAGCTAGAATTACAACAAATATACAGATATGATCCTTCAGATGATACATATGTAGTTGATATCTCTTTAGATAACTATTTAGAAATATTCAATGAGTGGGATCGTTCACCACTTAGACGTAAAGATATGAATCATGAACTTTTTGATTATCTTGAAGAAGCGTCTTATGAAATTCCTTTAAAATATAAGACAAAGATTTTATTTGGTATTCCAGTGAATGTTAAAGATCGCCAACGACAAGAAAATGCCATTACAGGTTTAAGAAATAACTTTCGATATGTGATTCATTTCATTAATCGTACCATTTCTATTAATAACCGTAAAAGTATCATTTTTGCTACGATGGGTCTATTATTTATTGTATTATCAACTATTTTTGATCAATTTTTACCTGATGAATTACTTTTTAATGTCTTATCACAAGGTATATTCGTCGGTGGTTGGGTATTGTTGTGGGAATCATTCTCATTATTCTTGTTTGTCAGTTATGAGCATAGAGATAGACGAAAAAGATATCTTAGATATCTGAATTCAAAAATAGAATTCACTTACATCTTACCATCTAAAAAATAAGGGCTTAGCCCTTTTTTTTATGTTTTATTTCAAATTAGGTATATCTCTTACATCAATCATAAACCGGCAATACTCGTCTCCTTTAAGGGCATTTTCGAGTGGTTTAGCCTTTAGTGGTCGTCCAAAGATGACTTCATATCTTCTTTTGACAAATCCACCACTACAATGACACCAAAGTGCATCTATATCTTTCAAATCATCGGTGATTCTTTCTCTTGCAAATGGACAATGACATGCATAATACCTTTTATCCGTATGTGTTTTAGCTTCTAAA
The DNA here is from genome assembly GCA_963675245.1 of Acholeplasmataceae bacterium. Lineage (GTDB taxonomy): Bacteria > Bacillota_I > Bacilli_A > Acholeplasmatales > Acholeplasmataceae > WOFB19. Next base: position 1,616,600 of record OY775910.1, read on the forward strand.
AATTTAATAATATCATAAGGAATTTTAGTTTCATAAATATAACCATCTTTATAGACGCCACCTTGTATTTCAGGATTTGATGCAACAAAATCGACAACGTCATGTGTCATTTTCTGTTCAAACCAAGGTTTTCCTGATTCGGCGTGTGCTCTTAATGTTTCAATCTGTCTTTGATGATAACTATTTAAATAAGCAGTTAATGATTCTGATGCCTCATATGCAGCCTTTTCTTCATAAAATGCCTCATCAGGTATACCATGATTGTTGCCAGATAAAACACGTTCAAATAAAGATTCAGTCGGTAATTCATCTTTTAATAAAATCATCAATTTTTCAGTATATAAAGGTAACTTTTCAGGTGTTGTACCCAACAAAGGTAACGTGAACTTTTCGGTGATACGTTTTCTTGCAACATCACCTTTTACTTTTTCGAGACGATTAAGAATCCGTTCAAAAACACCAATACCACCTGTGTATTGTGTAAGCCTTATATAAAGATCAGTTCTTCCAATCATGTAAAAGTAACGCATCAAACCATAAAACATTTCAAGTCCGAGTGTTTGTTCTTTTAGAAGTGCACTAATCAGATGATCAACATCTTCTACAGATGCATGATCAACACCTTTTTCACTCATTTTATCAAGTCTTTCAATGACATGCTTTGCAATGTCAAACCGCTCATCTGTGAGATGATTTAAATCATATTTCTCCTTGAGCTCATTTAGCTTCATATGCGTACCTACCTAAATCCAATCTAAATTCTTTATCACCATTATCAGCAATCCCTATATAGTCAAATCCTATTTTTGAAAGTAAGTTTAATGATGCAATATTTTCGTTATGTGCGCTTGCAATCATCTGTGTTATTCCTTTATTTCTAAGATAAGGAATGATGCCTATTATAGCTTCATAAATATAACCTTGCCTGGCATGTACAGGATGTATTGTATAGCCTAGATGAACTGTATTTTTGTTGGCTTTCACATATAAATCTCCTAGAAGTTCATCTGTCATTTTCTGTGTAATAGCGAGCTGAACACCTTCAAAAATATCAACCTTATCAACAATGATCATATCTCTATATTCATCCTTTGTATGACCCTTAAAATCTTGATATATCATCCATTCATCATTATTTCTATATGAGATAAATGTATCAAGATCTTTTTCTATAAATGCTCGGATGGCACATCTATCTGTTGTAATGTTCATATTATATAACTCCTTTATAAAGCTATTTATATGTCCCAAAGACACTTAACTATCGTGTTAATTCTATATCAAGTTTCATGTACTTGATGACAATGAGGACAAATGATATCTCCCTTATAATCTATTTTTGTAATGTTTCTATAATACATAGAAGATTCAATTTTTTTATGATAGTACCAAAGTTCTTCATGTTTGAAATCATGCTTATTAATGGCATATTTCTTTAAATGAGCATTATCAGTATAGAAAAATGATTTACCTGTCGTTGGACATGTATCTTCTTTAATTTCTGTCATACATGTATGACACTGATACACCTCATGGTACTTGTCTTTTTGAAGCTTCCCACCACAAAATGGACATATATCTCTTTTCTTATCCGCGTAAATCATACCTTTCAGTATCATTTGTTGAATACGTCTAAATGAATCAATATCTTCCATACTGATATAGATATCTTGTTGATTGATGTAATCATCATCAAACTGATTAACTGTGATAATTTCATCAACACCAAAATCTTTTTTATATTTTTTGATTTCTTTAGTATCATAATGGTTCGCCACTAACATAATTTTATATGACTTTTCCTTCGAAAAATATAAAAATATTTCTTTTTTATTATTATTAAAAATATCTAGTGTCCAACCCTTAAAAGTAAATGGTGTATCTAAGGAAATTAAGTTCATTTTAATCTTAGGATCTAATTCAAAATTAAAGTGTCCAACAGCAAAAATCGTGAGGATCTGAACGTAGGTCAAATAATCTCTATTAAGATGCTCAAAATCTATGGCTTCTATGTTATCATCGACTTTTGCAAGATTACTTAATAAATGTTTATACGTTTTATAGACCATGCGATAATCTTTTTGCATAAGAAAAATATTGGTTTTTTTGAGTTTTAAATGTCGATTTCGTTTCTTGTTTTTTTGATAAATTGGTCTGATTAATCTTGGATTAATCGCTTGACTAATTTGTGCTAGTTCATGCAATAATGTCTTTGATAAATCAAAATATTGACTAAAATCTCTGATATAGCCAGTATGTAATTTACCGATTGCCAAAAAGTATTTCATATGATTGACTTTTTCTAATAGATTAAAACTCATGATGTTGCTAGCATATAGCAAACTATTAAGTGTTCTTCTATTTTTCTTAATCATCAATAAAATATCATCAATAAAATTACAGAAAATAACATTCTCATAAATGCTGTAGTCATCTTCATAAATTCTTGTTAATAATTTTCTCGGTTTTACTCTACTATCATTAATATTAGCGACATATTGTGTATGATTAGCGAGATGAAGTAATGTGTTTTGATTAATAATACGGGCATTTTCTACTGGTAAAACATCATCTGTATCTTTTAAAACAATAATTGGCTTACTAAAGATTCTCTTAATTGCAGGAATTGATTTTTTAAGCTCATGAAGTGCAAGATCAAGTTTGTCAAAATCAAAATCTGGTTCAATAGAAAATAATGTCATATCATGGACAACATAGTAATCAAATTCAACATACGTGACCATCTGATGTTTTTTAACAAAATCCTGAATCCCTTTTAGTAGTGACACATTACGATAATAGGCTTCAACCATTTCTTTGCTAATGTGTTTTTTCATACTACTCACTATCTAATCGTTTAATAAAATCAACGCATTGATTTAAGTTCAGTTTTTCAAATGCCATTTCAAGTTGTTCTTTGTCATCAATTGTTTTCACTTCTAGCTTCGCAACAACTTTACTTAGCAATATTTTTTCAATCGCTTCACTTTCAACATTTTCATCTGGAAAACAAGCTTTATATATATTAACAAAGTCTTCTATTTGTTTTAAAATACGATTACCAAATGAGATATTAAATGGTGCTAAAAGTACTTCAACTTGCTTAATAAGTTCACTGTTTTCAGCATCAAAATCACCATTCTGTTTTGCGGATTCAAATAATTGATTCATTGTTTCATAATCATAGAACTGTTTTGACATTGGCTCTGTATAGTTACGAACTTTAGGAGCACGTTTTGTAAAATTCATGGTATGCGCACGGTCATATACTTTATCTGATATAACAAATGTCGATTCATCACGATTCGCTGTACCAATAAACCATACGTTTGGTGGTACCTTTAATGTATTACCATTTTCTAATGCAAGATATTCAACAGATTCTCCATCTACTTTTCGATCAAGTTTGATATTGATAAGCTTCAATTCACGTTGATCTGCTTCATTTTCCATGAGTGATAAGAAATCTGAGAAATAATATTCAATGCGTGATAGATTCATTTCATCAAGCAATATAAATGTAAAAATCTCTTGATTTAATGCCGCTTTATATAATGCAATTGTAAATTTTTTAGGAGTATATTTCATTGAGAATTCATTATAATACCCTAATAGTTCATTTTTATCTTTCCAAGAAGATTCAACTTCTATAATTTCACAATTACCAAATACTGCTTCAGAAAAGATCTTAGGTAAACTCGTTTTACCAGTTCCTGACATCCCTTGTAAAATCGATAATTTACTGGCACCTAAACCAGAAACAAATGTCGCGATATCTTCAGGTGTATAGGATAAATGTAATCTTGAATTTCTTGCATAATCAACGATAAAATTGATTAATTTATTGAGAGACGCTTCTTCAACTTGAAGTTGTTTCCGCTTTGTAACATCTTCAATATATAGATCTTTATTCATATCAATCACAGTAAACGCTGGACTAGGATCAAAGTTACCATACACATCGTCTTCAATACTATTAGAAGCAGAAACACTTTGTCCCTGATCAGATGCATTATCTAGTGCTAGAGCATTTTCATTTGATAATGATAATTGATCGCGATCAAATGCTTTTCTAATAAACATGAGAATCAGTATTGAAATCGCAGCAACTAGTGCATAAACAGCGTCAGTTGATATGTTGTATTCATAGGTTAAATCACTCGGAAGATTGATATTATAAAAATCAAAAATATTCATAATTATCACACGATCAATTTCTTGTCCGATTTGGAAATAATATCCTGAAACACCAATTAAAAAGACAAAGAAAATATTAACTGCAGTAGCTGTTTTAACAATATCACTAAAACGACTATATTTGGCAAAATAGCTTGACAACGCAACCAATAGACTAATACCTGAGGATATGAACATCACCACAAGCATAAAAGCAACCAATCGATATGCTGGATCTAAATTGACATAATCTCTTAATATATCTAATCCTGTTAAATTAATGGTGTTCGTGTACATTCCCGATGTGATGTTAATTTTTATAATTGAAACAATGAGTAAAATACCTGTGATTGCACTCAATATAATCACATAAATTAATGGTTCAACTTTCGGGTATGTAATGGTGACATCATGATATACTTTTTGTTGATACGCATCAAATTTTCCTTTAAAAATGGAAAAAGCGAAGATAACAAATGCCATTAGCAGCATCGGTATAAATGCATACGTTTGAGCAGTATTACCTTGTAATGTGTAATACATATGCATCGCTAATCCCATCAAAAAAAACATGAGTGTAGCTACTGCGGTATACGTGATTAAGTTTTTAGATTTATTGATAAATCTTTCTTTATTGTAAAAGTAGTTAGATAAACAATGTGCGAAATATAAAATAATGCTCATAAAGAAAACAAAATTGAATAGGAAATAAATGATGTTTTCGATTTGGGTATCACCCATAAATAGAACATTAATTAAAATACTAAAATATGTCGTATTTGGATAAATGAGCGCGTATAACGGTATGAAAAAAGTCGTGATTAAAACAAGTATCGCAAAAACATCAATCAGTAAAACATAAAGTGGAATTTTCGTACTCGTTAATTTAATATCTTTTTCATCACGTTCTTGTTCTCTTGTCTCTTGCAAAGCTTTTGTTCTAAAAATAAGCAAAACAAACATGACAACTATCAATACGAAACTAACAATCGTTAATACTAATGCAAATATTGATAAGTACTTAAGAATCGATTGAAAGACGATGAGTAATGTTTCAAAACCAAGGAAGGTAACAATTGATACAATGAACCCCCAATTATTCTTTCTTAGTAGGCTATAAGCTGATAAAAGTATTGGTAAAATTGATACATAAAATAAGATCACAAAGATAAAACCGTATATATTTACAAATGCACCTTGTGACAACTCACTTGACAATGACCAAAAATTCTCATTGCTGTATGGTGTCGTTAGATTCAGTGACATAATGCTCAAATTCAAAAAAAAGACCAAGAGCATTAATCCAATCATTAGAGAACCTGTAAACCATGGTTTTTTAAATAGATTTTTCATGTACCAATCACTCCTTATCAATTGACTTGATTGATAATTTCTTTATTTTATTTTATCACATGTGATAGATAGACCCACAAAAATAAAAAGCATTTAAAATGCTTTATCATTTAAAATGCTCATCACGTGGATTCAATTGAGTGATTTCAAACACGTCTTCTTTAATGTAAGTCTAGTTTCATGTAATTCATAATGATGTTTTTTATGTACATTTTTTGTATGACCATCTTTTTTAAATCCGTAGTTTTCATACCACATGATAGATGCTATATTTGATGTTAAAACCCACACAATAATCTGCTGATATTGGTCTAACCGCTTCACGCATTCATCCATTAAAGCTTTTCCAATGCCGCGTTTTTGATATGCCTTAAGTACATAGATTGCCATGACTTCTCCTGTATCATCTAGCTCATCTCTACTTTCACAATACGCAGCAAAACCTACAACGTTACCCTCGTATTCAGCAACAATCGTGTTTTCAGGATATTTAACAGTTATTTTTTCACAATATTCAAGTGTTTGCCTACTTAAAAATTCAGGGTCCATTAATCCTGTATAAGTCTCAATCCATGACTGATAATGTATATAAGACTTCTGCTTATAATCTTTTTCTTCCATATCTCTAATAATGATCATAATCGACCTCGCATAAACTTTAAATTTATTCTATCATAGAAAATTTATTAATTCTAAAGAAAAAAGACCTCGCGGTCTTCATAAATATAACTTTGGTGCCTGCGGTCGGACTCGAACCGACACGAGCTTTCACTCACCAGATTTTGAGTCTGGCACGTCTACCGATTTCATCACGCAGGCAACTTGCTAACATATTGTAACACAATTCTTGTCTAATTTTCAATTCTCTTATCGAAATTATGCGTATAAAACAACCCTTAATTTAATAAGTGTTAAAATAGGGTTAGAAAGAGAGGGAAAAATATGAAAAGAAATGTTGGTTCAACGGATAAGTATATTCGTATTATTTTGGCTGTGGCACTCGTTGTAGGTGGCATATTCACAGTATCATCATTATTATGGCTAAGTATTATCTTCTTTGTATTTGCAGCGATCTTCACCATGACAGCTATCACAGGACGTTGTCTACTATATATACCATTTGGTATTAATACGTGGCATAAAGACGAATAAATATTAACTAGATAAAAAGCCTTTGTAAGGCTTTTTTTTATAGAAAAAGCGATGATTACATCGCTTTTAGTGTTTCAATACCTAATAATCTTAAACCTTCATTTATCACAATTTGAATGGATCTCGCAAGTAGTAGGTTTGCTTGTAATCGACCTACTTCATCAACTAAAACTCGTTCTTTCCCGTAAAAACTATTGAATGCCTGTGCTAAAGAAAGTATATATTTAGCAATAACACTAGGACTATCGCTGTCTTTCGCTCTTTCAACCATTTCTGGGAATTGATCAACGAGTTTAATCAGTTCAAAATAATGATCAATTTTATATGTATTGTAATCAACTGATGATGTATCAATCGTTTGATCTTTTAACATTGATTCAATACGGACACTACTATATTGTAAATATGGTCCAGTTTGTCCTTCAAATTTTAGCATGCTCGCCAAATTAAAATCAACATCTAAATGTCTTTCATTTTTCAAGTCATTAAAGATGATAGCACCAACACCAACCGCTTTTGCCACATTGTCTTTATCATCTAAACCTGGATTTTTTTCTGTGATGGCTTGTTTGGCTTCGTCAACTGCTTGATCAATCACAGCTTCTAAGCGCTTTGCTTTACCACCACGAGTTGACATTTTTTTGCCATCTAGCAAAACTAAACCGAAATTAATATGCTCAATTTGAATATCCCAATCGAGTAATTTAGCAACAGATGCTAATTGTTTAAAATGAAGTTGTTGTTCATTACCAACGACATATAATACCTTTTTAGCACCATAAGTATCCATACGATATTTTAATGCTGCTAAATCTCTTGTCATATAGAGAGTTGCGCCATCTGTTCTTTTAATCAGAGCAGGTGGTAAATCTTCACCTAAATCAACAATGGTAGCGCCTTCGTCAATTTTTAATAAACCTCTAGCTTCTAATTCATCAACAATCGCATCCATTTTATCGTTATAAAATGCTTCACCATGATAGGAATCAAAAGAGACATTTAAAACATCATACATGTGCATAAATTCATGCAACGACTTTTCTCTGAAGTTTTCCCAAAGTGTCATATAATGTGAATGACCTTCTTCGAGTGCTTTGAATACATCTCTTGCTTCATCTTCCAGTGAAGGATTTTTTTCTACTTCATCATGAAAACGAACATATAAAGCCTGTAAAGCATTAATTGGATCTTCTTCCACTTCTACTGGATTACCCCATTTTTCATAAGCAACAATCATTTTACCAAATTGGGTACCCCAATCACCTAGATGATTAACCCCGGTGACATTTACACCACATTTTTCGTAGATATTTTTGAGTGAATGTCCAATCATGGTTGACCTTAAATGACCCACAGAAAAGCTCTTAGCAATATTTGGTGATGAATAATCAATGACAATATTTTCACCTTTTGATTGTAATTGTCCAAATGAATCTTGTGCTTCATAGACCTCATTTAAGACCCGCTTACTGAATATAATACGCTTTAAATATATATTTAAAAAGCCACCTGTGAACTCAACATGATCAATTGCTTCATGAGAAAGTGCTGGTTCAACTTTTTCAAACACTGCTTGTGGTGACATCTTCCATGTCTTTGCAAAACTAAATAGCGGAATAGCTAAATCAGCTAATCCACGTTTTGGTCTTTCAATAGCAAATTCATCGATATCAAATACATTTGATAATTTTACTTTTAAATCCTGTTTAATTTGATTAATCATGAAATCTCCTTGAAAAAAAAGCACTAAGTGCTTTTTATTCTTCTTCTAAAGCTGCAATAGCGTCTTCAAAGAATGTTCTAACATTTGTATTTCTTGTTTGATCAGATGTACTTAAAGTTGAATCAAATGATTCTGCAATCTCACCATTAACAAAGACAAACATTTGTGGTGTCGCACTTGAAATGTTATCATTTGCATCTACTAATCTTGTAAAAGCAGTTGGATCTTCCAGTGGGTTTAAATAATAGATTCTGTCAAATTGTTCTTGTGCACCAGTTGATTCAAAATATCTTTGAATTGTACCTATATGATCTTGGCAAGTGGCACAATCAGGTGACGAAATGAAGAGAATAAATGTATCATCTCTACTAATCATTCTTTCTACTTTACTAGCATCAACTTCATAATATGGATGATCTTCTGTAAAATATTCATTTGCCGTATCCATATAAGATAAGTAAATTTTTTCACTATTTGAAGGGATTGCTATAATAACGAGAATAACGGCAACAGCAACCACTGTTAAGATGGAAACTAAGATACCTATTGATATTTTTGGTTCTACTTTATTATACTTGTCAGCCATGTGAATCCTCCTTGATATTAACATTAAAGATTATAGCATAATTAATGCTTATAATCAATCTATGAAAACCTTTTTATAAATCTCATCTATGTGTCGCAAATAATGTGCAAAATTAATACGATTAAAATCCAGTTTATTAGCTACATCAGTTTCTTCTTTTAATAGTTCTAGAAAATCTTTACTTTCAGCTAATGAGCGATGTGATATCATCTTAATAACATCATATGCAGCTGTTCGATCATAACCCTGATCAATTAACTGATGAAGGACTAATTGCGCATAAAATGCACCGTGAGATAGTTCAATATTTTTAGCCATATTTTCAGGATTTACAACTATATTTTCTAAAGTATTTGCGTATCTAACAAGCATATAATCAATTAGTGTTGTTGCGTCCACTAAAGCCACACGTTCAACTGAGGAATGACTTATATCACGTTCATGCCAAAGCGCAACTGATTCATATTCAGCAAGCATGTAACCTCTTAATAAGCGTGATAAACCACATACATTTTCACTTGTAATTGGGTTTTTCTTCTGTGGCATAGCTGATGACCCTTTTTGTGTTTTACTAAAGGGTTCAGATACTTCACCAACTTCTGTTCTAGATAAATGTCTAACTTCTGTAGCCATTTTTTCAATTTGTGTTCCCAGTTGTGCGATAACAGCTAAATAGTTAGCATATCGATCTCTTTGCAGTGTTTGAGTTGA